>NZ_FCNZ02000029.1 GCF_001544495.1 Caballeronia telluris | reverse complement strand
AGTCGCCTTTGAAGTTCAGCCGCTTAACTACCGCCGCCACCCCTTCCGTTCTGCGTCGCTGCATCAGCAGCAGAGAAACGAGATTATGAACAACGTTTCGCTTTTCGTCAACAGATTTTTTTCACTACCGAATCCGCTAACTTCGCCGCATCGCCCCGTCCCACAAGGCTTTGCGGCTCGCGTGCCGCACTCACTTCCCGCTTCCTTCGCCACTCATCGAGCAGCGAAGGAACGGAATTCTAGTGCCCACCCGCGCGTTGCGCAAGCGCTTTCTCAAAGAATTTTAGCGATGATTGAATACCGGCTTACGCTTCTCGACGAACGCAGCCATTCCTTCCTTTTGATCGTCGGTCGCGAACAGGGAATGGAACAGGCGGCGTTCAAAATGGACGCCCTCTGCAAGTGTCGTTTCATAAGCGCGATTGACCGATTCCTTTGCCATCATCACCGCGGGCAACGAGAAGCTTGCGATAACCGTCGCAGCATCGACGGCCTCCTCGAGACAACGATCCGCCGCCACGACGCGCGACACGAGACCCGCCCGCTCAGCCTCGTCGGCATCCATAAAGCGCGCGGTCAGGCACAAGTCCATCGCCTTGGCCTTCGATACCGCCCGCGGCAACCGCTGCGTGCCGCCAGCGCCCGGAATGACGCCCAGCTTGATCTCCGGCTGTCCGAACTTCGCGGTGTCAGCGGCGATGACGATGTCGCACATCATCGCGAGTTCACATCCGCCGCCCAGCGCAAAGCCCGACACGGCGGCGACGATCGGCTTGCGAATCGAGCGGATGGCCTCCCAGTTGCGCGTGATGTAGTCGCCCTTGTAGACGTCCATATAGGAATAGCTGGCCATCATGCCGATGTCCGCGCCGGCGGCAAACGCCTTCTCGCTACCGGTCAGGACGATCGCGCCGATGTCGTCGTCCGTGTCGAACTGCTTCAGCGCGGCGCCGAGTTCGTCCATCAAGGCGTCGTTCAGTGCATTGAGCGCCTTCGGCCGGTTGAGGGTGATGACGCCAACCCGTCCCCGCGTCTCGGTCAAGATATTCTCGTAAGCCATCCATTCCTCCTATCAGTGTCCATGTTCGGTCAGTCGCGAAAACGCTTTTCGCGTGCATCTCAATAATGCTAACATTGGCAAACCAACCGGTCGGTTAATTAATCGACTTGCCGCCATCCACGTTTTTCTATCCCCCTGCCACCATGACACATCCGCTATTCACGAAGCACCAGGCGACGCTCGACAAGGCGCTCGCAGCCATCGAAACGCGCGGCTACTGGAGCCCGTTCGCCGAGATGCCGAGCCCCAAAGTGTACGGGGAAACCGCTAACGCGGATGGCGAGGCAGCGTTCAAAAGCCACCTGAGCCGCACCTTCGAACTCGACCAGCCGTCCACAGGCGACACGGTAGGCAGCGAGCGGTCGCCGTTCGGCATTGCGCTCGATATCCGCTACCCGAAGGCCGATCCCGACGCGCTCCTCGCTGCTTCCGCCATCGCGCAGAAGGACTGGCGCGCAGCGGGTCCGCAAGCGTGGGTCGGCGTGAGCCTCGAAATCCTGTCGCGCCTGAACCGCGCGAGCTTCGAAATCGGTTACAGCGTGATGCATACGACCGGCCAAGCCTTCATGATGGCGTTCCAGGCGGGCGGCCCGCACGCGCAGGACCGCGCGCTCGAAGCTGTCGTCTACGCGTGGGATCAGCTTCGCCGCATTCCCGCAGAAGCACATTGGGAGAAGCCGCAGGGCAAGAACCCGCCGCTCGCGATGCAAAAGCGCTTCAATATCGTTCCGCGCGGCACCGGCCTCGTGCTCGGCTGCTGCACCTTCCCGACCTGGAACGGCTATCCGGGCCTCTTTGCCGATCTCGCGACGGGCAACGCGGTGATCGTCAAGCCGCACCCGGGCGCGATTCTGCCGCTCGCCGTCACGGTGCGCATTGCCCGCGAGGTGCTGCGCGAAGCCGGCTTCGATCCGAACGTCGTGACCCTCCTCGCGACCGAACCGAACGACGGTTCGCTCGTGCAGGACCTCGCCGTGCGCCCGCAGATCAAGTTGATCGACTTCACTGGCAGCACGCAAAACGGCACCTGGCTCGAGCGCAACGCGCATCAGGCGCAGGTTTACACCGAAAAGGCCGGCGTCAATCAGATCGTGATCGATTCCGTCGACGACATGAAGGCGGTCGCACGCAATATCGCGTTCTCGCTGGCTCTTTACTCAGGCCAGATGTGCACGGCGCCGCAAAACATCTATGTGCCGCGCGACGGCATTCGCACGAACGAAGGCACGCTTTCCTTCGACGACGTCGCGAAATCGCTCGCGGGCGCAGTCGAAAAACTCGTCTCCGATCCGGCTCGCGCCGTCGAACTTACGGGCGCGATCCAGAACGACGGTGTGGTCCAGCGCATCGAGGAAGCGCGCAAGCTGGGCGTCGTGCTGACCGACAGCCAGTCGCTCGCGCATCCCGCTTTCCCCGACGCCCGCGTCCGCTCCCCGCTGATGCTGACGCTCGACGCCCGCACCGACGCCGCTCAGTTCACCAAGGAATGGTTCGGACCGATCTCGTTCGTGATCGCGACGGATTCCACGGCGCAATCGCTCGAACTGGCGGGTTCCATCGCGGCCGAGCACGGCGCGCTCACGCTTTCCGTCTACAGCACGGACGACGCGACCATCGATGCCGCGCAGGAAGCCGCCATTGAGGGCGGCGTCGCGCTGTCGATCAACCTGACGGGCGGTGTCTTCGTCAACCAGTCGGCTGCGTTCTCGGACTTCCACGGCACGGGCGCGAACCCCGCAGCGAACGCCGCGCTCGCGGACGCCGCGTTCGTCGCAAACCGCTTCCGGGTCGTTCAGAGTCGAGTGCATGTTGCACCGAAAGCCGCGCCCGCGGAAGTCGGCCAGAAGGCGTAAGCCGAAATGCAGTGCCGATGGCCTACGCCGTTCGGCCGAATGGAAAATGCCCGTGCCGGCGGCTAGTATCGGCGCTGGAACTGGCATGTTGGGTGCGGAGCCTGGAGGAGACACCATGTCCGAAAAATCGATTCTGCATCACATCGACGGCGATTCGCGCGTCGCCACGCTCACGCTCAACCGCCCGGACAAGCTGAACAGCTTCACCCGGGCGATGCACGCGGAACTGAGCCACGCGCTCACGGAAATCGAGGCGAGCAACGCTCGCGCGCTCGTCATCACCGGCGCGGGACGCGGCTTTTGTGCCGGTCAGGATCTCGCGGATCTCGACTTCACGCAGAATTCCATGACCGACCTCGGCGACCTGATCGACGAGTACTTCAATCCGCTCGTGCGCCGTCTGCAAGCCATGTCGCTGCCCATCATCGCCGCGGTCAACGGTACGGCGGCCGGCGCAGGAGCAAACCTCGCGATGGCGTGCGACCTGGTGATCGCTGCGCGCTCGGCGAGCTTCATTCAGGCCTTCGTGAAGATCGGCCTCGTGCCGGATTCGGGCGGCACCTGGTTACTGCCGCGACGCGTCGGCGAGGCGCGCGCGCTCGGGCTCGCGCTCACCGGCGAGAAGCTCGGCGCGGAAAAGGCCGAGGCCTGGGGCATCGTCTGGAAAGTGGTGGACGATCAGGAACTGCAGGCCGCCGCCGGGCAACTCGCGGCGCAACTCGCCCAGCAGCCGGCAAGCGCGGTCGCGGCGATCAAGCGTGCAATCCGCGCGAGCGCGAACAACACGCTCGACCAGCAACTCGATCTCGAACGCGACTGGCAGCGCGACCTCGGCGCGTCGCACGACTATGCCGAGGGCGTCGCTGCATTCAAGGAAAAGCGCGCTCCGCGCTTCGAAGGTCTGTGAATTCCGGGAGATACCTGTGACGCCGCAACAACTCGCCGAAGCAACCGCCCAATCCATGTACGAAGCCGACGCGTGCACCCGCGCACTCGGCATCGAGATTCTCGAAGTACGTCCGGGCTACGCGCGCCTGCAAATGAATGTGCGCCCGGACTTCCTGAACGGCCACGACATCTGTCACGGCGGCCTCATCTTCACCCTCGCGGATTCGACGTTCGCGTTCGCCTGCAATTCGTACAACATCAGCACGGTCGCGGCCGGCTGCTCGATCGAATTCCTGCGGGCCGTCAAGGGCGGCGACCGCCTGACGGCAGAAGGCGTCGAGCAAACGCTCAACGGTCGCACCGGAATCTACGACATTCGCGTGACGAACCGCGAAGGCGAAACCGTTGCGATGTTCCGCGGCAAGTCTGCGCAGATCAAGGGCACCGTAATTCCAGTCTGAACGCGCCATCCTCCCGCGCGACGCCGCCGAAAGACCGACCGTGATACACATCGACATGAAGGAGACACCCGATGACCACCCCGCTGCCGCTCGAGCCTATTGAAAAGGCGAGCCGCGACGAACTCGCCGCGCTGCAACTCGACCGCCTGAAATGGTCCCTCAAGCATGCCTATGAGAATTCGCCCGTGTACCGGCGCAAGTTCGACGAAGCAGGCGTGCATCCGGACGACGTGAAATCGCTCGCCGATCTGGCGCGCTTCCCGTTCACCACGAAGAAGGACCTGCGCGACAACTATCCGTTCGGCATGTTCGCCGTGCCGCAGGAGCAGGTTTCGCGCATCCACGCGTCGTCGGGAACGACGGGCAAGCCGACCGTCGTCGGCTACACGGCAAAAGACATCGACACCTGGGCGAATCTCGTTGCCCGCTCGATCCGCGCGGCCGGCGCCCGGCGCGGCGACAAAGTGCACGTGAGCTACGGCTATGGCCTCTTTACCGGCGGTCTCGGCGCGCACTACGGCGCGGAGCGGGCCGGCCTGACCGTGATCCCGTTTGGCGGCGGGCAGACCGAGAAGCAGGTTCAACTGATCCAGGATTTCCGGCCGGACATCATCATGGTCACGCCGAGCTACATGCTGTCGATCGCGGACGAAATGGAACGCCAGGGCATCGATCCGGCGAACTCGTCGCTGCGCATCGGCATCTTCGGCGCGGAACCGTGGACCAACGACATGCGTTCGGCGATCCAGAAACGCATGGGCATCCGCGCGGTCGACATCTATGGTCTATCCGAAGTGATGGGTCCGGGCGTCGCGTCGGAATGCGCGGAAACGCAGGACGGCCCGACAATCTGGGAGGACCACTTCTATCCCGAGATCATCGATCCGGAGACGGGCGAAGTGCTGCCCGATGGCGAATTCGGCGAACTCGTGTTCACTTCGCTGACCAAGGAAGCGCTGCCGATCATCCGCTATCGCACGCGCGATCTCACGCGCCTGTTGCCCGGCACCGCGCGCACGATGCGTCGCATGGAAAAGATCACCGGCCGCTCCGACGACATGATGATCATCCGCGGCGTGAACGTCTTCCCGACGCAGATCGAAGAGTTGCTGTTGAAGCGCGCCGCACTCGCACCGCACTACCAGATCATCCTGACGAGGGAGGGTCCGCTCGACGTGATGACGCTCAATGTCGAGCCGTGTCCGGAATCGGCGCCCGATCACGCCGCGCTCGATAGCGCGAAGGTCGCGCTCGCCTACGACATCAAGGCGCTGATCGGCGTCACCGCGATCGTGAACGTGCTGGGGCTGAACGGAATCGAACGGTCGGTCGGCAAGGCGCGGCGCGTAGTGGA
The DNA here is from genome assembly GCF_001544495.1 of Caballeronia telluris. Taxonomy (GTDB): domain Bacteria; phylum Pseudomonadota; class Gammaproteobacteria; order Burkholderiales; family Burkholderiaceae; genus Caballeronia; species Caballeronia telluris. The sequence continues at coordinate 49,540 of NZ_FCNZ02000029.1, read as the reverse complement.
TCGCCGGAACGTCGTTTGAGTGTCAAGGCTCTGCGCTCGCGGCGCTGATCGGCCACGAGCGCTTCAGGAATTGCGTGCGCTTTAGGAATTAGGCAACAAAAGCCACATCCGGCCGCCTTGCTTCATTCTCCCGGCGAGATCGCCGGCGTCGTCGCCGAGTCCCCAGAAGTAGTCGGCACGCACGCCGCCCTTGATCGCGCTGCCCGTGTCCTGCGCGAACACGAGGCGATTCATCGGCGAATTGCTGAGCGGCCGCGTCGTCTGAAGGAAGACCGGCGTGCCGAGCGGGATGGCCGAAGGATCGACCGCGATCGAACGTTCGGGCGTGAGCGGCACGCCGAGCGCGCCGACCGGCCCGTCGCCCGTCTGCGCCGCGAGCGCGTCGTTCGACGGCATCTCGCGGAAGAACACGAAGCGCGGGTTGACGTCGAGCAGCGCATCGACTCGCGCCGGATTTGCCTTCGCCCACGCCTTGATGCCTTGCATCGTCGCCTGCGCGGGCGTCAGCTCGCGGCGATCGAGCAACTCGCGACCGATCGACCGGTATGGCTGATTGTTCGTCCCGCCGAAGCCGACGCGCATCACGCTGCCGTCTTCCATCACCACGCGTCCCGAGCCCTGCACCTGCAGGAAGAACGCCTCGATCGGGTCGTCGACCCAGACGAGTTCATTGCCGTTCAGCACGCCCGACGCTTCGAGCTGCGCGCGCGCCGGAAGCTGCGCGCCGGGCTTGTAGCGATACGGCCAGCGATACAGCGCGTATTGGTACGGCCCGCGACGCGTGCGCGCGCCGCGCAGGAGCGGCTCGTAGTATCCGGTCACGAGACCGTCGAGCGTTCCGTCCGTGTTCGCCAACTGGAAGGGCGTGAAATAGGTTTCGAAGAAGTCGCGGGCGGCCGACATGTCGAGGTCGTCGAGCCGCTGGGCCGCCGCGCACGCCTTACGCCACGACGCCTGCTGAGCGAGACGGTTGCAGTTCTGGCGCAGCGCGGCCGTCGCGCCGATCAGCGAATCGTCCTGCCAGCCGGGCACCTGCTGCCAGCTCACCGCGGTCAGGCGCGACGCCGCGCGCTGCCCCGTCACGATCGGCGTGCCTGTCGGCGACACGCCTTTACCCGTCTTGATCGCTCCGCCGCCGCCGCACGACGCGAGCATCACCGCCGCTGCTATCGAAGCCACCCACGAAGCCGCCCGGACCGTCACGCCGGTGTCCGGCCGCATGAAACGCATACAATGTTCGTTCTTGATGGGAACCGCCATGTCTGATCTGTTCGACGAATATCCAATGCTGATTTTTGCGCTCGAGTCGCTCGCAGCGCTGTTCCTGCTGATCTTTATCGTCGCGTGGACGGCGTCGGGCAAGAAGAAAAACCGGGCGAACGATTCGGCGAATAACCGCTGATTCAGTTCTAGTGCAGCGTGCGAGGCATGTGCAGCGCGAATTCCGCGACCGGCGCCTCGAAGCGCTCGCCATCTTCCGCCACGCAGAAATACTCGCCGCGCATCGTGCCGACGGGCGTCGCGATCACTGCCCAGCTCGTGTACTCGAACTGCTCGCCGGGCGGCAACAGCGGCTGATGCCCGACCACGCCGAGCCCCTTCACTTCCTGCACGCGGTCGTCGCTATCGGTGATGATCCAGTGACGCGCGATCAATTGCGCCGTCACTTCGCCCGTGTTGCGGATCGTCAGCGTGTAGGCGAAAGCGTACTGGTGGCTGTCCGGATCGGATTGTTCGGGCAGATAGCGCGTCGCGACGGACACGCTGAATTCATACTGGGCCATCGTTTTTCCAATTCGAGATTCGATACGGGCGCCCGGCGCGGGACGGCGAAAACACAGCTTGCACCGCTTGGTGACGCATTCTGCTTGATGCCGCCTGTGGCCGCAACACGCAGCGGCCGCCAGATTTACCGCCGCCATGGCCGATCGGACAGGCGCCCAACACGCGGTGTCGCGGTAAAATGACGCCTTTTAGCTTGCCACCGGCCCATGCCATGACGCAATTTCGCATCGCCCCGAGCATCCTCTCCGCCGACTTCGCCAGGCTCGGCGAGGAAGTCCGCAATGTCGTCGCGGCGGGCGCCGACTGGATCCACTTCGACGTGATGGATAACCATTACGTGCCGAACCTGACGATCGGGCCGCTGATATGCGAGGCGATCCGCCCGCATGTCGACGTGCCGATCGACGTGCATCTGATGGTGCGCCCGGTGGACCGGATCATTCCGGACTTCGCGAAAGCCGGAGCCAATGTGATCAGTTTTCACCCGGAAGGTTCGGATCACATCGACCGTTCACTTTCGCTGATCCGCGATCACGGCTGCAAGGCCGGCCTCGTCTTCAACCCGGCCACGTCGCTCAATTATCTCGATCACGTGATGGATCGCCTGGATCTGGTGCTCATCATGTCGGTGAATCCGGGCTTCGGCGGGCAGTCGTTCATCCCCGAGGCGCTCGTCAAGCTGCGCGAAGCGCGCGCGCGCATCGACGCGTACCGCGAGCGCACCGGCCGCGAGATTCATCTGGAAATCGACGGTGGCGTGAAGGTCGACAACATCGCCGACATCGCGGCGGCAGGCGCCGACACGTTCGTCGCAGGCTCGGCGATCTTCGGCAAGGGCGACTACCGGAAAGTGATCGACGAAATGCGGGCAGAACTCGCGAAAGCAGGAGTAAAACAATGAGCGACATCGCCACAGCCGCTGTGCCCGCGTTCACCAACAAGCCGATTCGCGCCGCGATCATCGATCTCGACGGCACGATGGTCGACACCGCCGACGACTTCGTCGCGGCCCTGAACGCGATGCTCGACCGCATCGGCGCGCCGCACACGAAGCGCGAGGAAGTCGTCGGCTATGTCGGCAAGGGTTCGGAAAACCTCATCCGCAGCGTGCTCGCGGTGCGCTTCTCGCCGTCGCAGGCAGCCGCGCAATTCGACGACGCGATCGCCATCTATCAGAGCGAATACGCGAAGATCAACGGCCGCCATTCGACGCTCTTCCCGCAGGTCAAGGAAGGCCTCGAAGCGATGCGCGAGCTCGGCATCGCGCTCGCTTGCGTGACCAACAAGCCGCACCGCTTCGCGGTCGAATTGCTGACGCACTTCGGGCTCGTCGGCTATTTCAAGGTGGTGCTCGGCGGCGACTCGCTCGCGCAGAAGAAGCCCGACCCGCTGCCGATGCTCACCGCGTGCGAGCGGCTCGACGTGCTGCCGCGCGAAACGGTCGCGGTCGGTGATTCGGAGAACGACGCGCTCGCGGGCCGCGCGGCCGGCATGGCAACGCTCACCGTGCCCTACGGCTACAACCACGGCAAGGCTGTGCAAACAGTAAAATCCGATGGTATAGTTTCCACGCTGCATGCCGCAGCGCAGGCGATCGCCGCCACCCTGGCGCCGTCCGCACCCACACCGACTGAATAGTCCACCCTCATGTTTCTGAACAAAAAACGGAGTCTGAGCAGCATCGACCGGGGAGCCTGGCCCTGGCGTCGCTGGTCGCGCTGACCTCGCCTGAGGTACGCTGAAGCTTTCACTTCAGCATCCGTTTTTTGTTTCGCTGCGCATTCCGCGCGCCGATCCCGCTGAATTGCCGTGCCTCGAGTTTGATCGAGGACTGCCCCAAGTCGCATCATTCGTTTGTCGAACGCCTCGTGTCAGGCGCGCCGCTCGTCGACGCGCTGCGCTACCCGGGCGAACGCCGGCGCATGGGGCGGCAGCGAGTTCGACGACGCGCGGAAAATCCTCCCGCAGCGCCCCAGTTTGTGCCCGATGCCGCGTATAACTCCAGAAAGCGCGACACGACAAGGATCGCAAAATGACCGAACTCGAATTCCAATCGCTGGCGAACGAAGGTTTCAACCGCATTCCGCTCATCGCCGAAGCGCTCGCCGACCTCGAAACGCCGCTCTCCCTCTACCTCAAGCTCGCGCAGGCCGAACGCAGCGGCGCCAACTCGTTCCTGCTGGAATCGGTGGTGGGCGGCGAGCGCTTCGGGCGCTACTCGTTCATCGGCCTGCCAGCGCGCACGATGGTCCGCGCGGGCAACGGCGTGTCGGAAGTGGTGCGCGACGGCAAAGTGATCGAGACCGACGAAGGCGACCCGCTCGCGTTCATCGAGCAATTCCAGAAGCGCTTCAAAGTGGCGCAACGTCCCGGTTTGCCGCGTTTTTGCGGCGGTCTCGCGGGTTATTTCGGCTATGACGCGGTGCGCTACATCGAGAAGAAGCTCGCGAACAGCGCGCCGCCCGACGACCTCGGCCTGCCCGATATCCAATTGCTGCTAACGGAAGAAGTCGCCGTCATCGACAACCTCGCGGGCAAGCTCTACCTGATCGTCTACGCCGATCCCGCCGTGCCCGAGGCCTACCCGAAAGCGAAGCAGCGTCTGCGCGAGTTGCGCGCGCGGCTCAGGACGACGGTGCAGCCGCCGGTGACGTCGGCGAGCGTGCGCACGGAAACGTATCGCGAGTTCGCGAAAGAGGATTATCTGAACGCCGTGCGCCGCGCGAAGGAATACATCGCCGCTGGCGAACTGATGCAGGTGCAGGTCGGACAGCGGCTTATCAAGCCGTTTCGCGATAATCCGCTCTCGCTCTATCGCGCGCTGCGCTCGCTGAATCCGTCGCCGTACATGTACTACTACAACTTCGGCGGCGAGTTTCACGTCGTGGGGGCGTCGCCGGAAATTCTCGTGCGCCAGGAAAAGCGCGCCGACGATCAGATCGTCACGATCCGTCCGCTCGCGGGCACGCGTTCGCGCGGCAATACGCCCGAGCGCGACGCCGAACTCGCGACCGAACTGCTGAACGATCCGAAGGAAGTCGCCGAACACGTCATGCTGATCGACCTCGCGCGCAACGACGTCGGCCGCATCGCGCAGACGGGTTCCGTCGCGGTGACGGACAAAATGGTGATCGAAAAATATTCGCACGTTCAGCACATCGTCAGTTCGGTCGAAGGCAAGCTCAAGCCCGGCATGACGAACTACGACGTGCTGCGCGCGACCTTCCCCGCGGGCACGCTCTCGGGCGCGCCGAAAGTGCGGGCGATGGAACTCATCGACGAACTGGAGCCGGTCAAGCGCGGGCTGTATGGCGGCGCCGTCGGCTATCTGTCGTTCAGCGGCGAAATGGATCTGGCGATCGCGATCCGAACCGGCCTCATCCACAAGGGCAATCTGTATGTGCAGGCGGCGGCGGGTGTCGTCGCCGATTCGGTGCCCGAATCCGAATGGCAAGAGACCGAAAACAAGGCGCGCGCCGTGCTGCGCGCCGCCGAGCAGGTGCAGGACGGCCTCGACAGCGACTTCTGACCGGAGAAACGACCATGCTTTTGATGATCGACAACTACGACTCGTTCACCTACAACCTGGTCCAGTACTTCGGCGAACTCGGCGAAGACGTACAGACCTACCGCAACGACGAAATCACCCTCGACGGCATCGCGAAGCTCGATCCGGAACGCATCTGCCTGTCGCCGGGGCCGAGCAATCCGCAACACGCCGGCATCACGCTCGACGTGCTGCGCGAATTTTCCGGCAAGCTGCCGATTCTCGGCGTCTGCCTCGGCCATCAGGCGATCGGCGAGGTGTTCGGCGGACGCGTCGTGCGCGCGCAGACCATCATGCACGGCAAGGTGAGCGAGATCGAAACCGACTGCAAGGGCGTGTTCGCCGACCTGCCGAAGCATTTCAAGGTGACGCGCTATCACTCGCTCGCGATCGAGCGCGAATCGCTGCCGGATTGCCTCGAAGTGTCGGCGTGGACGCCCGACGGCGAGATCATGGGCGTGCGCCACAAGGAACTGGCGGTGGAAGGCGTGCAGTTCCACCCCGAGTCGATCCTGTCCGAGCACGGCCACGCGCTGCTCGAAAACTTCGTGAAGAGCCCGGCGCAAGGCAAGCGCGCGCGATGAGCGAATCGAACATGACCATTACTCCGCAAGAAGCGCTGCAACGCACGATCGAGCATCGCGAGATTTTCCACGACGAAATGCTGCACCTGATGCGCATGATCATGCGCGGGGAGATGTCGCCCGTCATGGCCGCCGCGATCATCACCGGCTTGCGCGTGAAGAAGGAAACGATCGGCGAAATCGCCGCCGCCGCCACCGTGATGCGCGAGTTCGCGAATCACGTCGAAGTCGAGGACAACTCGAACTTCGTCGACATCGTCGGCACGGGCGGCGACGGCTCGCACACCTTCAACATCTCCACCGCGACGATGTTCGTCACTGCGGCGGCTGGCGCTAAGGTCGCGAAGCACGGCAACCGCGGCGTGTCGAGCAAGTCGGGCAGCGCGGACGTGCTCGAAGCGCTCGGCGTCAATATCGACCTGAGCCCGGAACAAGTGGCCGCGTCGATTGCCGAAACGAACATGGGCTTCATGTTCGCGCCGAACCATCATCCGGCGATGAAGAACATCGCGCCGGTGCGCCGCGAACTCGGCGTGCGGACGATCTTCAACATCCTCGGGCCGCTGACCAATCCCGCCGGCGCGCCGAACCAGTTGCAGGGCGTGTTCCACGAGGATCTCGTCGGCATCCAGGTGCGCGTGATGCAGCGGCTCGGCGCGAAACACGTGCTGGTTGTCTACGGCAAGGACGGCATGGACGAAGTGTCGCTCGGCGCGGCGACGAAGGTCGGGGAGTTGCGCGACGGCGAAGTGCGCGAGTACGAGATTCATCCGGAGGACTTCGGCTTGCAGATGGTGTCGAACCGCACGCTGAAAGTGGAAGACGCGCAGGAATCGAAGACGATGCTGCTCGGCGCGCTGAACGACAAGCCGGGCGTCGCGCGCGAGATCGTCACGCTGAACGCGGGCACGGCGCTCTATTCGGCGAACGTCGTGGAATCGATCGCCGACGGCATGCAGGTTGCGCGCGAGGCGATCGCGAGCGGCGCCGCGCGCGAGAAAGTCGACGAACTCGTGCGCTTCACGCAGCAATTCAAAAAGTAACGGGATAAACCATGAGCGACATTCTCGACCGCATCATCGCGGTCAAACGCGAAGAAATTCTCGCAGCGCTCGCGAGCGCGCCGCTCGAGGAATTGCGTCTCGAAGCGAGCGCGCGCGACCATCGCGATTTCGTCGGCGCGTTGCGGGCAAAGCACGCCGAAGGCAAGCCCGCGATCATCGCCGAGGTGAAGAAAGCGAGCCCGTCGAAGGGCGTGCTGCGCGAGGACTTCGTGCCCGCCGACATCGCCCGCTCATACGAAAAAGGCGGCGCCGCGTGCCTTTCCGTGCTGACCGACGTGCAGTTTTTCAAAGGCAGCGTCGCGTATCTGGAAGAAGCGCGCGCCGCCTGCAGCCTGCCCGTGCTGCGCAAGGACTTCATCATCGATCCGTATCAGATCATGGAAGCGCGCGCGATGGGCGCCGACTGCATCCTGCTGATCGCGGCGGCGCTCGAACTCCCGAAGATGCAGGACCTCGAAGCCTACGCGCACTCGCTCGGGCTCGCGGTGCTCGTCGAAGTCCACGACGCCGAGGAACTGCGCCAGGCGCTCACGCTCAAGACGCCGCTGATCGGCATCAACAACCGCAACCTGCGCACGTTCGAGACGTCGATCGAAACGACCATCGGCATGCTCGAAGCGATTCCCGACGACCGGATCGTCGTGACGGAATCGGGCATCATGAGCCGCGTCGATGTCGAGCGGCTGCGCGCGATGGACGTGCATACGTTCCTCGTCGGCGAGGCGTTCATGCGCGCCGACGAGCCGGGCACCGAACTCGCGCGCATGTTCTTCTAACTTTCGCGGACGTCACTTTGGGCATCGAACGAGAGATCAAGCTGGCGTTGCCGGCGTCGCAGCACAACGACGCCGCGCGCTTCTTCACCGAACGCACCGGGCGCGAAGGTACGAGCATCGCGCTGGCGAACGTCTATTTCGACACGCCCGAGCTCATGCTCGCGAAGGCGAAAAGCGCGCTGCGGCTGCGGCGCACGCCGCAACAGTGGTTGCAGACGTACAAGACCGTCGGTCAGTCAAAGGCGGGATTGCACAGCCGCTTCGAGTGGGAAATGCCGGTCGCGGGCGAAGCGCTCGACGTCGATGCGATCCTTAACGCATGCGGCGACGAGCACGCGCGCGACGCGTTGCGCCAGGCGGCGCCGGAACTGATCGCCGTGTTCCGGACGGACTTTACGCGCGTCTACTGGGACATCGAGCACGACGGCGCGATGATCGAAGCCGCGCTGGATCTCGGCGAGGTCAGCGCGGAAGTCGACGGCGAAACGCGCAAGACCGCGATCAGCGAAGTCGAGCTGGAACTGAAATCCGGCGACGAAAGCGCGCTTTCGACACTTTCGGCGGAGCTGCGCGGCGCGTTCCCCGATCTGGATCCGGACGACGTCAGCAAGGCCGAACGCGGCTATCGACTGCGCGCGCAGACTCGGGACGACTCGACGGGCGCCGCGAAATGAACCAGACCGCGCTCTTCGACGTCCCTCAAACCACGGCCACGCTGGAAAGCCAGTTCGACGCCTTGCCCGCCGACTGGCGCCGGCATCTGAAACCGTTCATCGAAAGCAGTCGTTACGCGGCGCTCTGCGCGTTCGTCGATGCGGAGCGCGCCGCCGGCAAGACCGTCTATCCCGCCGACGTGTTTCGCGCATTGCGTCTCACGAATCCGGAAGACGTGAAGGTCGTGATTCTCGGCCAAGACCCGTATCACGGTGAAGATCGCGGCGCGCCGCAGGCTCACGGACTCGCGTTTTCGGTGCCGTCGCCGGTGCGGCCGCCGCCGTCGCTGCGCAATATCTTCAAGGAAATCAACGCGAGCCTCGGTTTCGACGCGCCGAAGCACGGCTGTCTCGATTCGTGGGCGAAGCAAGGCGTGCTGCTGCTCAACACGTCGCTGACCGTCGAGCGCGACAAAGCGGGCAGCCATGCCAAGCGCGGCTGGGAGCAATGCACCGACACGCTGATCCACGAACTCGCGATGCGTCACGACGGCCTCGTCTTCATGCTGTGGGGCGCGCACGCGCAGGCGAAGCGCGCGCTGATCGCGGGGACAGGCAAGGCGCATTGCGTGCTGGAAGCGCCGCATCCTTCGCCGCTGTCGGCGCATCGCGGATTTCTCGGCTGCGGGCACTTCGCGATGGCGAACGACTATCTCGCGAAACACGGCCGCAAGCCGATCGACTGGCGTCTCCCCGACGATCCGCAACGGTCCGCTCAGACGTAAAAAAACCCGCCGAGGTCGAAGACCCGGCGGGTTTTTCACATCACATCGCATCACATCGCGCGAAACACTCACACCGCGGCGATCGCCTCACGCGCGCTCGCGAGCGCGGCGCCCGCGACTTCCGGGCCCATCGCCAGGCCTTCGGCGTAGATGAAGCTCACGTCGGTCATGCCGAGGAAGCCGAGGAACGACTTGAGATACGGCGTCTGCGAATCGTGCGGCGTGCCGGCGTACTTGCCGCCGCGAGCCGACACGACGAATACCTTCTTGCCCTTGACCAGACCTTCCGGACCGTTCGCCGTGTACTGGAACGTGATGCCAGCGCGCGCGATCCAGTCGAAGTACGTCTTCAGTTGCGACGAAATGCCGAAGTTGTAGAGCGGCGCCGCGATCACGACGACATCCGCCGCTTGCAGTTCAGCGATCAGCGCTTCGCTTTTCGCGTTGATCGCGGCTTGCTCGGCGGTGCGCTTGTCGGCGGGCGTGAAGAACGCGCCGAGCGTGGCGTCGTCGAGATGCGGCAGGTTGTCGGCGAGCAGGTTGCGCACAACCGTCTTCGAGCCCGGATTCGCTTGTTGCAGTTTTGCGGTCAGTTCGTCGGCGAGCAGCGTCGATTGGGCGCCTTGCGAACGGGCGGCGGAATTGATTTGCAGAATGGTCGTCATGATGGCTCCTGGTCCTACGTTTGGGTTTCGGGCGCCGTTTGCGCTCGGACAGGATGCATTCTTCTTTTTTCAGACGACCGGAACAAGCTGCGCGCTCATGACGGATTGTTGCAGTGGTGGAACAATCCGCCTTCGCGCGGTCTCCGGCTCAGCCTTTCATCCAGCGCTCCCGCCATTGCTTGCCCGGGCCGCGGCCGTCGCTCGCGGTCAGCGTGTAGCGCGTGACTTCGGGCGCGTCGAGTTTCAGCTCCGTGCGGCGCAGTTCGTCGCGGCGGAACGCGTGCACTTCGACCTTCGCGCCGGGCAGATAGCGCGCGAGCAACGCGTCGAGGTTGGAGCCGGTGACGCGCAGGCCGTCGATTGCCACCAGCACGTCGCCCGCCGACAAACCCGCTTTCTGCGCCGCGCCGCCGTCGTGGACGACCGCCAGCACGCAGTCCGCGCCGCCGCGCACGCGCGCGCCGAGCGACGGCTTGCCGGCCGTGCCGTTGGTCGCGGGCTCAGGCGCGAGCGCGATGCCGAACGGCTCGAAGAGCCCTTCGAGCGGCAAATCGCGCGTGCCGTGGACGCCTTCGCGGAAGAGCTTGCGCAGATCGGCGCCGGTCGCTTCGGCAAAGAGTGCCTCGACCTCCGATTCCTCGACGCCGCGCAGCTTGCCGTGATAGAAGTCGCGCCCGTAGCGTTGCCAGAGCAGGCGCATGACGTCGTCGAGTGATTTGCGGTTGCCCGTTTGCGCGCGGATCGACAGATCGAACGCGAGCGCGACGAGCGAGCCTTTCTGGTAATAGCTGACGATGGCGTTCGGCGAATTTTCGTCGGCGCGGTAGTACTTGATCCAGGCGTCGAACGAGCTTTGCGCGACCGTCTGCTTGAGACGGCCGCTGCCGCGCAGCACGCCGCCGATCGTCTTGCCGACTAGCGAGAAGTAGTCGCTCGCGCTGATGAGGCCGCTGCGCACGAGCATCAGGTCGTCGTAGTAGGACGTGAAGCCCTCGAAGAGCCACAGCAGCGACGTGTAATTCTCCTGCGACAAATCGTACGGCGCGAACGCCGCCGGCTTGATGCGCTTTACGTTCCAGGTGTGGAAATACTCGTGGCTGCAGAGGCCAAGATACGTGCGATAACCGTCGGTCATTTCCGCGCGGCCGAGCACCGGCAGATCACCGCGATTGCAGATGAGCGCGGTGGAAGCGCGATGCTCCAGCCCGCCGTAACCATCGCTGACGGCGACCGTCATGAACACATAGCGATCGACCGGCGCCTTCTTCGTGCGCGGCTCGAAGAGCGCGATCTGCGCCTCGCAGACGCGCTTCAGGTCCACGGCGAGCCGGTTCATGTCGAGACCGACGACGCGGCCCGAAATCACGATGTCGTGCTTGACGCCATGCGCGCTGAAGCTGCCGAGCGCGAATTCACCGAGCGTCACCGGATGGTCGATCAGCTCGTCGTAGTTTTGCGCCTGATACGCGCCGAAGCCGTAGCGCTTCGTGCCGCGCGCTTCCGGCAGCGCGGTTGCGACGCGCCAGTTGCGATACGCCGCGCCCTGCGGCGCCTGAATATCGACGATACACGGCGCATCGGCCTGACCTTCGACCGCCAGAAACACGCTCGTGCCGTTGAAGAAGCCGACGGTGTCGTCGAGATGCGCCGCGCGCACCGACATGTCCCAGCCGTACACCTCATAGCGCAGCGTCATCGGGCCGTCGTGCGGCGCGGCTTGCCACGCGTGCTTGTCTATTTTCTCGATCGCGATCTTGCGGCCCGCCGCGTTGAACGCCTGCAAGGTCACGATGTTGCGCGCGAACTCGCGGATCATGTAGCTGCCCGGAATCCACACCGGCAGCATGAAGCGCTGCCCGGCGGGGTCGGGAACGGCGACGGTCAGCGTCACTTCGAACAGATGCGCGCCGGGATTCTTCGGAACGATGGTGTACTGAATCGGATTCATGGTGCTGTCCTTGTTTTTCTTGCGGCGCGCTTCAGATGACGCCGGGCCTTGTCATCGGCCAGAAATCAGAAGAGGCGCTCGTCGCGCCTCTCGTCTACGTGCTGGCGGAACTCAGCGAACCGCCGACAGTTCCTTTTCCAGCCGGTCGGCCGGCACGGCGCCCGGCAGGCGGCGGCCGTCGGCGAGGAAGACGGTCGGCGTGCCGGTGACGTTCATCGACTGACCGAGCTTCAGGTTCTTGTCGATCGCGGCAGTGTCGCAGCTCGCGAGCGCCGGCGTCTTGTGGTCGAGCATCCAGCTTTCCCACGCCACCGCGCGGTCCTTCGCGCACCAGATCGACTTCGACTTCGTCGTCGAATCCGGCGACAGCACCGGATAGAGGAAGGTATAGACCGTCACGTTGTCGAAGCCCTTCAGCGTGGTTTCGAGCTGCTTGCAATACGGGCAGTTCGGGTCGGAGAACACGGCGATCTTGCGGCTGCCGTTGCCCTTCACCACTTTCACCGCGTTCTCGAACGGCAGCTTCGCGAAGTCGATCTTGTTGGTTTCCGCGAGACGCGCGTCGGTCAGATTCGCGCGCGAGCGCGTATCGACGAGATCGCCGAGCAGCACGTAATTGCCGGTCGCATCGGAATAGATGATCTGCGAGCCGAGGTTCACCTCGTAGAGCCCCGGAATCGGCGATTTCTCGATGCTCTTGATCGTGGCGTCCCCCATGCGCTCTTGCAGCGTGGACTTGAGCTTGTCGGTGGTCTGGTCGGCCTGCGCCGAGCAGCCGATCCCGAAGATCGCGCCGAGCATGGCGGCTGCGGCGACGGCCGAACGAAGAGTGTTTTTCATGCGAATTCCTGTGATTCCCGCGTAGTTCGGGCGAGCGGCGGGCTCGCGCCGGTGATTATCCGAGTGCCGCCGACACCAGCCAGCGCTTCACGAACGGCTGCGCGCCGACGAGCGCCATGCCCGTATTGCGCACCGCCCGCGCGAACGTGCCGGGTACGGAGAAGAGTTTATGCAGGCCGTCGGTGGCGATCACGAGCTTTTGAATGTCCTCGCGACGCGCGCGTTCGTAACGGCGCAACAGCACCGGATCGCCGAGATCGCGGAACGGCTCCTTGTTCGCGATAACTTCCGCGAGCGCCGCGACATCCCGCAGACCGAGGTTCATGCCCTGCCCGCAGAGCGGGTGAATCAGATGCGCGGCGTCGCCGACGAGCGCCACGCGCGGCGCCACCAACCGGTCGACGGATTGCAGCGCGAGCGGAAAGCCCTGCGCGGGCGTGACGCATTCGAGCGTGCCGAGCGTGTTCTGCGTGACACGCTCGACTTCCGCCGCAAGCTGCGCCGGATCGAGCTTCAGGAGTTCGTCGGCGTGTTCGGTGCGCGCCGACCAGACGAGCGAAACGTGATCGCCCGGCAGCGGCAGGAGCGCGATGATTTCCGACTCCCTGAACCACTGGTAGGCGGTTTCGCCATGCGGCTTTTCGGCCTTGAAGTTCGCGACGACGCCCGTCTGCCGGTAATCGCGCCGCGTCGCCTTCGAACCCATTTGCGCGCGGACCCACGAATGCGCGCCGTCCGCGCCGACGATCAGGTCCGTCGCAAGCGTTTCGCCGCTCGACAGCGTGACGTGAGCGGCGTCGTCGTGGACGGTCATGCCCTGCCCACGCGACTCGAACCACGAGAGATTCGGCTGGAAGCGCAACGCGGTATCGAGCGCGGTTTCGATCAACGACGATTCCACGATCCACGCAAGCTGCGGCACCGACGCCTGGAACGCGGAGAAATGCAGTTCGGCGTGGGCGTCGCCGAAGACGCGCATGTCGAATACGGGACCCAAACGCGAGCGGTCGAGCGCCTGCCAGACGCGCAGCCGTTCGAGCAGCGTCTCCGAACTCGACGACAGCGCGTAGATGCGCGAATCGAACGCCGCGCCGGCTGGCAGCGGCGCGGCGGGAGCGGCGACGAGCGCGGTGCGCAGGCCGGACTGGGTCAGCGCGAGCGCCGCCGTCTTGCCGACGAGCCCGCCGCCGACGACCACCGCGTGGAAAGTCTTGGGATGGGAAGTCATCCGGGCATTATAGCCGTGGGGGTTGCGGAGGATTGGCGGTGCGTCGGGAGCGCGCGGTGCGCGCCGCCCAGCCTGGCGGGGCGCGGCGGTACAATAGCGGTTTGTCCGGCCGCGCGACGTGGCCGCCCGTTTTGCGCACTTGCTCGCGGCCGCCGGGCCGCCCGAGCAGCCGCAAAGCCCAGCGAAACCCACGCGGCCCGCGCCGTTTCACCAGTTCGAAGGATCCCATGAGCCTCCAATGCGGCATCGTCGGCTTGCCCAACGTCGGCAAGTCCACACTTTTCAATGCTTTGACCAAGGCGGGCATCGCCGCCGAAAACTATCCGTTCTGCACGATCGAGCCGAATGTCGGCGTGGTCGAAGTGCCGGACGCGCGGCTGCAAAAGCTCGCCGAGACCGTCAAGCCGGAGCGCATCCTGCCGGCAGTGGTCGAATTCGTCGATATCGCGGGCCTCGTCGCCGGCGCGAGCAAGGGCGAAGGCCTCGGCAACCAGTTCCTCGCGAACATCCGCGAGACGGACGCGATCACGCACGTCGTGCGCTGTTTCGAAGACGAGAACGTGATCCACGTCGCGAACAAGATCGATCCGCTCGACGACATCGAAGTCATCAACACCGAACTCGCGCTCGCCGACCTGGCGACGGTCGAAAAGTCGCTGACGCGCTATTCGAAGGCCGCGAAATCGGGCAACGACAAGGAAGCGGCCAAGCTCGTCGCCGTGCTGGAGAAGGTGCGCGTGCAGCTGGAACAGGCGAAGCCCGTCCGCGCGCTCGATTTCTCGGACGACGAACGTGCGCTCCTCAAGCCGTTCTGCCTGATCACGTCGAAGCCGACGATGTACGTCGCCAACGTGAAGGAAGACGGATTCGAGAACAATCCGTATCTGGACGCGGTGCGCAAGCATGCCGAATCGGAAAATGCGCCGGTGGTCGCGGTGTGCGCGGCGATCGAAGCGGAAATCGCCGATCTCGACGACGCCGACAAGCAGGAATTTCTCGCCGATATCGGCATGGAAGAGCCGGGTTTGAATCGCGTGATTCGGGCGGGTTTCAAGCTGCTCGGTTTGCACACGTATTTCACGGCGGGCGTGAAGGAAGTGCGCGCCTGGACGATTCATATCGGCGATACGGCGCCTCAGGCGGCCGGCGCGATCCACACCGACTTCGAACGCGGGTTTATTCGCGCGCAGACGATCGCGTTCGATGACTACATCGCTTTCAAGGGCGAACAAGGCGCGAAGGAAGCAGGGAAAATGCGGGCTGAAGGGAAGGAATATGTCGTTCATGACGGGGATGTCATGAACTTTTTGTTTAATGTGTGAAGCAGGAGAGCAGACTCGGCGCTAGTGCTCGACCAGGGCGACGCAAGTCGATGCCTCGCCCGCGAGCCAAGCGTTACTGTTCTTTTGTCACCGGAGTGTTCAACGGAAATCCCTCAAAGTCGAAGTATTGGGGTTTCCACTTCATGAAGAATCTGACGTCGTTTTCTACCGTGATTTCGCCTCCGCAACCCGGATGCTGAAATCCAAGCTTTACCGGTGAGGCGCTTTCTGGACAATATTCCGCGTCGATTGACGAGGGCGGAAGCGGGGTCCAGTCTTCAGAAAAGCACTCAATACAGTGAGGACCAGCGATTCTTTCGTTGAAGATCGCAGCCAAGTGCCGGAGGCGCCGCAACGTATTCGTGGCATTCTCGATTTCCGTTTCGAGCAACGTGATTGCATCCGTCGCGCGTTGTTCTCGCTGCCACCAATTCGATTTGGCGGAAGCATTTAGCGCTTCATCTGCGAGTCTGGTGCGAGCCCTTAATATCTTCTCTTGTAGCTCCCTCACTTCAAAAACGTCGAAAAAACGCTCTACTACAGTGGGTTTTGCGCATGTATAACACCAACCCATGGTAGCGCGCATCAATACCTCTGATTCGAAATGCAAATAAAATCTCGGACGATGCAAAGCCAAATCAGAGCCCAATAAATCGCAAGCGGTACATCTATAAGTCAGTGACGGGATAGACATGTTCTGCCGTTAATGATTGTCACGCCCGATCTGAGCGCGCGACCAATCCTAGAAGGCCAACAAGTTGCAGGCCATACGAAAGCGCCTATTGTTTAAATCGCGACGCTGAGGTAGCCAACCGATTGGTGGGGCGCAACATGTCGAAAAGATAGTCACGCCCGCGAAGTACAATCACATCAAGAGTCTTCGCGTTTTCTCACCCACCGAACACACACCCATGGCCCAATACGTCTTCACCATGAACCGCGTCGGCAAGATCGTGCCGCCGAAGCGTCAGATCCTGAAGGACATCTCGCTCTCGTTCTTTCCCGGCGCGAAGATCGGTCTGCTCGGCCTGAACGGCTCGGGCAAATCGACGCTGATCCGCATCATGGCCGGCGTCGATAAAGACATCGAAGGCGAAGCCACGCCGATGCCCAATCTCAACATCGGCTATCTGCCGCAGGAACCGCAGCTCGATCCGCAAAAGACCGTGCGCGAAGCCGTCGAAGAAGGTCTCGGCGACGTCTTCAGCGCGCAGAAAAAGCTCGATGAAATCTACGCCGCCTACGCCGAACCCGACGCCGACTTCGACGCCCTCGCCGCCGAGCAGGCCAAGTACGAAGCGATCCTCGCGACGAGCGACGGCGGTTCGCCCGAACAGCAGCTCGAAATCGCCGCCGACGCGCTGCGCCTGCCCGCATGGGACGCGCAGATCGAACACCTGTCAGGCGGCGAGAAGCGCCGTGTCGCGCTGTGCAAGCTGTTGCTGCAAAAGCCCGACATGCTGCTCCTCGACGAACCAACCAACCACCTCGACGCCGAATCCGTCGACTGGCTCGAACAGTTCCTCACGCGCTATCCGGGCACGGTCGTCGCGGTGACGCACGATCGCTACTTCCTCGATAACGCCGCCGAATGGATTCTCGAACTCGACCGCGGCCACGGCATTCCGTGGAAGGGCAACTACAGCAGTTGGCTCGATCAGAAACAGGACCGGCTGAAGCAGGAAGAATCGTCGGAATCGGCGCGTCAGAAGGCGCTCAAGAAGGAACTGGAATGGGTGCGCCAGAACCCGAAGGGACGTCAGGCGAAATCGAAGGCGCGGATCGCGCGCTTCGAGGAACTCAACAGCCAGGAATACCAGAAGCGCAACGAGACGCAGGAAATCTTCATCCCGGTCGGCGACCGCCTGGGCAACGAGGTCATCGAGTTCAAGAACGTCAGCAAGGCATACGGCGACCGCCTCCTGATCGACAACCTCAGCATGAAGATTCCGGCGGGCGCGATCGTCGGCATCATCGGGCCGAACGGCGCGGGTAAATCCACGCTCTTTCGCATGCTGACCGGCCGCGAACAGCCGGATTCGGGCGAAATCGTGAAGGGCCCGACCGTCAAGCTCGCCTACGTCGACCAGAGCCGCGACGCGCTCGACGGCAGCAAGACCGTGTTCGAGGAAATCTCCGGCGGCGCCGACGTGCTCACGGTCGGCAAGTACGAAACGCCGTCGCGTGCGTATATCGGCCGCTTCAACTTCAAGGGCGGCGACCAGCAGAAGAACGTCGGCAGCCTCTCGGGCGGCGAACGCGGCCGTCTACATCTGGCGAAGACGCTGATCGCGGGCGGCAACGTGCTGCTCCTCGACGAGCCGTCGAACGATCTCGACGTCGAAACGCTGCGCGCGCTCGAAGACGCGCTGCTCGAATTCGCCGGCTCGGTAATGGTGATCTCGCACGATCGCTGGTTCCTCGACCGTATCGCGACGCACATCATCGCGTTCGAAGGCGACTCGCAAGTGACGTTCTTCGACGGCAACTACCAGGAATACGAAGCCGACAAGCGCAATCGTCTGGGCGAAGAAGCGGCCAAGCCGAAGCGTCTGCGCTACAAGCCGATCACGCGCTAACCTCTTGTTTTGTCTGAGCAAAAACGCGCGCCCAATGCGGGCGCGCGCACCGACAACAGGCACGAAAATCGCGACCTTCCGAGAAAGGCGCCGCGTCTCGCAGCGCACATAAGGAGACATGGGTGATGGCGGGATCGAAGGCGCGACGGGCGGGAATCTGGGTGGCCGGCATTCTCGTCGCGCTCGTGGTCGTCGCGGTGGGCGGATGGTTCTTCGTCGTCCACGAGATGAAACAGCGCATCATCGAGACGCTCGGCCCGCAGGGCTCGGTCGAAGAAATCGACGTCGGCTTCTCGCATATCACGCTCTCGCGCGTGCGCCTGCGCGGCCCGTCGGACTGGCCCACGCCCGACGCGCTGCGCGCCGAGCGCATCGTGCTCGACCTCGACATGCGCGACGTGCTGCACAACCGCGTGCATCTGCGCAATGTGAGCGTCGACAACTACTATCTCTCGATCTATCGCGCCGCCGACGGCCGCGTGCGCCTGCTGCCGAACCTGAGGGAAACGGCGAGCAAAGCCGACGCCAAGTCGAACGACGAAGCAACGAAGCACGCGAACGAAGAAAAGCTGATCGATCACGTCTCGTTCGAACGCGGATCAATGGAGTTCTTCGATGCTTCGGTGCAGATGCCGCCGTATCGCGTGCTGATCAGCGATGCGCGCGCCAGCATCGATCACATTCATCTTCCCGCGCTCACCGACCGCACGACGCTCGCGATGACGGGGTCGATCAAGGGCCCGTCGCATACGGGCGCGGTGAGTTTCAATGGCTGGATGGTGATCGCGACGAAGGATTCAGAGACGCGCTCGACACTGCGCAGCGTCGATATCGCGACGCTCGATCCATATCTGCTGAAGAAGGCCGGCGCGAAATCGACGGTGACGGGCGGCACGATCGATATCACGCTCGATGCCAGCGTGAAGGACTACCGCATCCACGCGCCGGGAAGCCTGGTGCTGAACCATCTGCAACTGAGCGAAGGCGGCAATCCGCTCGACACGTTCATGTCGATTCCGACCAAGGCCGCGATCGCCGCGCTGAAAGACCGCCGCGATCAGATCAAGCTCGACTTCGTGCTCGACGGCAATCTGCGCGACCCGAAGTTTTCGCTCAACGAGAGCCTGTCGAAGAAACTCGCGGCCGGCTTCGCGAAGGCGCTCGGCGTGAGCGCGGAAGGCGTGGCGAAAGGCGCCGGCGATACGGTCAAGGGCATCGGCAACGCGCTGAAGAATCTGCTCGAAGCGAAATAAACGTTAAACCGGCAGGCCCAGTTCGCGCAGTTTCGTCGCCGTGCGTGCGGCGCTCGTGTGATGCACACCGTGCCAGCCGAGCGCGGTCGCGGCCTCGGCGTTGTGAAGGTTGTCGTCGATAAAGACGAGTTCGTGCGGCTCGACGCCCGGAAGATGCCGCTCGATGTCCGCGCGCATCAACGCGAAGATCGCCGGTGCGGGTTTCACGACGCCCACGCGCCCCGACACGATCACTTCGCGAAACCGCCGCAGCACGGGATAGTTCTCCCACGCATACGGAAACGTCTCAGCCGACCAGTTGGTCAGGCCGAAGAGCGGGACGTGCGCCGCATCGAGCGTATCGACGAGCGCGACGCCGTCCGTCAGCACGCCGCCCAGCATCTCGGGCCAGCGCTCATAGAACGCGCGGATCAGCGCTTCGTGCTCCGGAAACTTCGCGATCAGTTCGGCGGTGCCCTCGGCGATCGTCTGACCGCCGTCCTGCTGCACGACCCATTCCATCTTGCAGACATGATCGAGAAACCATTGCCGCTCGGTTTCGTCGGGAATCAGACGGCTGTAGACGTACTCGCGTTTCCAGTCGATCAGCACGCCGCCGAAGTCGAACACCACTGCCTTGATCGCCATGCGTCGCAGCGCCTCGTTCAGAGCGGCTGGGTGCGGGCGTCGAGCCACGCCTTCGCCGCGCCGGACACATGCGGCGACACGCGTTCGCGCACCGTCGCGTGATACGCGTTGAGCCACGCGCGCTCGTCGTCGCGCAGCAGCGACAAGTCGATGCAGCGCGTGTCGATCGGGCACAGCGTGAGCGTCTCGAATTCGAGGAAATCGCCGAATTCGGTCTTGCCGGCAGGCTGATTCAGCACCAGGTTTTCGATGCGGATGCCCCACTTGCCCGGCCGGTAGATGCCCGGCTCGATCGACGTGATCATGCCTTCTTCCATCGCGGTCCACGGCTCGGCGGGCGCGTAGTGCGAGATGACCTGCGGGCCCTCGTGCACGTTCAGGAAATAGCCGACGCCGTGTCCGGTGCCGTGGCCGTAGTCGGCGCCCGCTTCCCAGATCGGCGCGCGCGCGATCGAATCGAGCATCGGCGAGCGGATGCCGCGCGGGAACTTCGCGCGCGAGAGCGCCATCGTGCCCTTCAGCACGATCGTGAAATCGCGCTTGTGCTCCGCGCTGATCGTGCCAACGGGCACGACGCGCGTGATGTCGGTCGTGCCGCTCAGGTACTGGCCGCCCGAATCGATCAACAACAGCCCGTTGCCTTCGATGACCGAATGCGACGCCTCGGTCGCGCGGTAATGCGGCATCGCGCCGTTCGCGTTGAAGCCGGCGATCGTCGCGAAACTCAGCGTGACGAAACCCGGGCGACGCGCGCGCGCCGCCGTCAGTTTCTCGTCGATGGTCAGCTCCGTGATGCGTTCGCGGCCGAGCGCGTCTTCGAACCAGGCGAAGAATTCGGCGAGCGCGGCGCCGTCCTGCTCCATCGTCGCGCGGATGTGCGCGGCCTCGGCGGCCGTCTTGCGCGACTTCGCGAACGTCGACGGATTCACCGACTCGACGGTCTTGACCGTCGACGGCACCTTCTCCAGCAGGCCGAACGTGATGCGGCGAGGGTCGATCAGAAGCGTCGATCCGGCGGGCAACGCGGCGAGCGCATCGGCTGCGCGTGCATAGGGCTCGACGCGCACGTTCTCGCGCGCGAGCGACGCAGCGAGCGCGGCGGGCACCTTGCCATCGGCGACGAAAAGCACGGCGTCGTCGAGACCGATCAGCGCGTGCGCGACGAACACCGGGTTGTAGCTGACGTCGGCGCCGCGCAGGTTGAAGAGCCAGGCGAGATCGTCGAGCGTCGAGACGAAATGCCACTGCGCGCCCTTTTCCCGCATCGCGCGGCGCACGTCGGCCAGCTTTTCCGGGCGCGCGACGCTCGCGTGCGGCGCCACGTGCTCGTACACGCCGCCGTCGGGCAGACCCGGCCGCGCGGGCCACACCGCGTCGAGCAGATCGAGATCGGTGCGCAGCACGACGCCGCGCGCGGTCAGCGCCTCGCCGAGCGCGCGCGCCGCCGCGACGCCGAGCACGGTGCCGTCGACCGCCACCGTCGCGCCCGACGGCACGTTAGCCGCGAGCCAGTCGACGTGCGGCGCGGTCTGCTGACCGCCCATCATCTTCATCAACTGGATGCCCGTGCCGGCGAGTTGCGCTTCGGCCTGCGTCCAGTAGCGGCTGTCGACCCAGACGCCCGCGAAATCCGCCGTCACGACGAGCGTGCCGACCGAGCCCGTGAAGCCCGACAGCCACTGCCGCCCTTGCCAGCGCTCGGGCAGATACTCCGACAAATGCGGGTCCGCCGAGGGAATCAGCACCGCGGCGAGGTTTTCGCGCGCCATCGCGCCGCGCAGCAGTTCAATGCGCTGGGAGAACGTGGCTGCGTCGGGGGAATCGAATCGATCGTTCATGGAGTCACCTGCCTGATGCCTTGAAAGCGTGAAAGCTTGAATGGGCCGCCGATCGACGGCCGGGATACCGGCGGGCCGCTCGTGACGGCGCATCGGAAGGGGAATTCAGCGCCGCGCGGCCAGACCCACCGTCACGGTCACGACGACGAATGCAAAGAGGGAACACGCGAGCCACTCGAGTGTATCGCCGTCATGATAGGCGCCGACGACATTGCCGAACATGCGCGCGACGACCGCCGCGAGAATGCCCGCGCCGAGCGCCGTTCCTGCGCGCGCCGCCAGCGACCGTCCGCGCCCCGCGCGCCGCAGCGGATGCAGCCACCAGCCCGCGAGACCGATCACCGCGCCCAAGAAAACAGTGCCAATCCAGCCCATCAGCGCAATGTTCCCGTTGAATTCAGAGAAACCGTATGGGTTGCCAATCGTCGTTCTACTAGCATTTTCGGTCTCGTCAACTATAGGTAGCAATGCGCTCGGGCGCAGCGGATGAGTTTAAGGGGGCCAGGTTGGTGATGGCAAGCTCGCGGCCTCTCGCGCGTTCCGGCTCCCGGTCACTCGACCCTGCGCGCGGCGTCCAATCCATGCGAATCGCCATTATCGACCCGGACGAACAACACGCCGACCTCATCGGCGCAGCTTTGTCGGCCGGCGGTCACTTCTGCCATTTCTTCCGCAGCCCGCTCGTGTTCCTGACGCGGCTCAAGCGCGAAACGTACGATCTGCTGATTTCAGCGGCCGCCACGCGCGACATGAGCGGCGCCGAGATCATCGCGCGGGTGCGCGCGATCGTGGCGCACATCCCGGTCATTTTGATGGCGGCGAAGCCGGGCGAGGCGGATATCGTCGATTGCCTGCGCGCCGGCGCGGACGATTGCATGGCGAAACCGGTGCGGTGCGGCGAACTGGCTGCCCGCATCGACGCGCTCACGCGCCGCAACACCGTGCGGCCGAGCACGCCGCAGCGTTTCGGCGACTATCTGTTCAACGTGTCGGAGCTGAGCGTGAGTTTCGGCGACGAACGCGTGATGCTCACACCGAAGGAATACCGATTCGCGCATCTGCTGTTTTCGAATCTCGGCCGGCCGATCTCGCGCGGCCATATCCTGGAGATCGTCTGGACGCGCGGCAGCGACATTCAGTCGCGCACGCTCGACACCCACGCCTGCCGCCTGCGCACGAAGCTCAAGCTGCGCCCGGAACACGGATACCGGCTGACGCCGCTCTACGCCTACGGCTACCAGCTGGACCGCGTCGAGACCGCCGAAATAGCGGCGCCGGAACGGTCCGCGCGTACTGCCCCAGCGCTTATGGCGCCTATAAATGAACAAATCCGGGAAACGCTATAATATTAGGCTATCCCCAAGGCCATCAGATTAGGCCCAATACATGCAGCTCCTCACGATCGGAATCAACCACCACACTGCGCCAGTCGCCTTGCGCGAACGCGTGGCGTTTCCGCTCGAGCAGATCAAACCGGCGCTAGGCGCCCTGAAGGAGATCTGGCTGGGGCCGCGCGCGAAGGGGTCGCCCGAGGCGGCGATCCTCTCGACGTGCAACCGCACGGAGCTGTACTGCGCCACCAACGACCAGGCCGCCCGCGACGCGGCGGTTCACTGGCTGTCGAAATATCACAATCTCCCGGTTTCGGAACTCGCGCCGCACGTCTACGCGCTGCCGCAGTCGGAAGCCGTGCGACACGCGTTTCGCGTGGCGTCGGGGCTCGATTCGATGGTGCTCGGCGAAACGCAGATCGTCGGCCAGATGAAGGACGCCGTACGCACCGCGTCGGAAGCGGGCGCGCTCGGCACGTATCTGAACCAGCTGTTCCAGCGCACGTTCGCGGTCGCGAAGGAAGTGCGCACGACCACCGAAATCGGGGCGCAATCCGTTTCGATGGCCGCGGCCGCCGTGCGGCTCGCGCAGCGCATCTTCGAGAACATTTCCAGCCAGCGCGTGCTGTTCATCGGCGCGGGCGAAATGATCGAACTCTGCGCGACGCACTTCGCCGCGCAGAATCCGCGTGAACTGGTGGTCGCGAACCGCACCGCCGAGCGCGGCGAAAAGCTCGCGGGCCGCTACAACGGCCGCGCGATCCCGCTCGCCGACCTCCCCGCGCGGATGCACGAATTCGACATCATCGTGTCCTGCACGGCGTCGACGCTGCCGATCATCGGCCTGGGCGCGGTCGAACGCGCCGTCCGCGCGCGCCGCCATCGCCCGATCTTCATGGTCGATCTGGCCGTGCCGCGTGACATCGAACCCGAAGTCGGCATGCTGAACGACGTGTTCCTCTACACCGTCGACGATCTCGGCTCGATCGTGCGTGAAGGCAACGCGTCGCGTCAGGCGGCGGTCGCGCAGGCCGAGGCGATCATCGAGACGCGCGTACAGAATTTCATGCAGTGGCTCGACGCGCGCAGCATCGTGCCCGTGATCCGCCACATGCACACGCAGGCCGACGCGCTGCGTCGCGCCGAAGTCGAACGCGCGCGCAAGATGCTCGCGCGCGGCGACGATCCGGCGGCGGTGCTCGAAGCGCTGTCGCAGTCGCTGACCAACAAGCTGATTCACGGCCCGACGCACGCGCTCAATCGCGCGAGCCGCGAGGACCGCGACCAGCTCATCGACCTGATGGGCGGTTTCTACAAGCACGGCGGCACGCTCCCCGATCCGTCCTCCGGCTCCGGTTCTTCGGGCAACTCCGGCCTTTAGCGGCCTTTTTCCCGCATTCCCTGCTGCTCCGTGGCGCTCACGCACGGACGCTTCCTTTCCAGCATCAATTCTGCGGAGCTTCGCTCCACTCCCGCCCGATGAAAACGAGCATGCAAAGCAAGCTCGACCAGCTCACACGACGGCTGGCCGATCTCAATGGCCTGTTGAGCCACGAAGACGCGACGTCCGACATGGACCAGTACCGCAAGCTCACGCGCGAGCACGCGGAGATTGGTCCGATCGTCGAGCAGTACGCGCTCTGGCGCCAGGCGCTCAACGACGAAGCGACCGCGCAGGAACTGCTCGCCGATCCGTCGATGCGCGATTTCGCCGAAGATGAAATCGGCGAGGCGCGCACGCGGATGACGCAAATCGAAGCCGATTTGCAGACGATGCTCTTGCCGAAAGACCCGAACGACGAGCGCAACATCTTCATCGAAATCCGCGCGGGCACGGGCGGCGACGAGTCCGCGCTGTTCGCGGGCGACCTGCTGCGCATGTATCTGCGCTTCGCGGAGCGCAATCGCTGGTCGGTCGAAACGATGTCGGAAAGCGAATCCGATCTCGGCGGCTACAAGGAAGTGATCGTGCGGATCGCGGGCCAGGGCGCGTATTCGCGGCTCAAGTTCGAGTCCGGCGGACATCGCGTGCAGCGCGTGCCCGCGACCGAAACGCAGGGGCGCATCCACACGTCGGCGTGTACGGTCGCGGTGATGCCGGAAGCCGATGAACTCAGCGAAGTCGTGATCAATCCGGCCGATTTGCGCATCGACACGTTCCGCGCGTCCGGCGCGGGCGGCCAGCACATCAACAAGACCGATTCCGCCGTGCGCGTGACGCACTTGCCGACGGGGATCGTCGTCGAGTGTCAGGACGACCGCTCGCAGCACAAGAACAAGGATCGCGCGCTGAAGGTGCTCGCCGCGCGCATCATGGACAAGCAGGCGCACGAGCAGCACGCGAAGGAAGCCGCGACGCGCAAGAGTTTGATCGGCTCGGGCGACCGTTCGGAGCGGATTCGCACGTACAACTTTCCACAGGGCCGGATGACCGACCACCGGATCAATCTGACGCTCTACAAGCTCGACGCCATCATGGACGGCGATCTCGACGAACTGATCGGCGCGCTCGTGAGCGAACATCAGGCGGAGTTGCTCGCGGCGCTGGGTGACGCGGAGTGACGACGGTCGCCGAATTGCTGCGCGGCTCGCCGCTGCCGTCGTTGGAAACGCGCATTCTGCTCACGCACGTGCTCGGGTGGCGGCGCACGGAACTGATCACACGCGATTCCGAACCGCTCGATACCGCCGCGGTCGAGCGGTATCGGACGCTCGAAGCGCGTCGCGCGGATGGCGAACCGATCGCCCAACTTGTCGGCGTGCGCGAATTCTTCGGCCTCGAATTCGAGGTGACGCCGGACGTGCTGATTCCGCGTCCCGAAACCGAATTGCTGGTTGAAACCGCGCTCGCGCACATCGAGACGATTGCCGCGCCGCGCGTGCTCGATCTCGGCACGGGCAGCGGCGCGATTGCCATCGCGATCGCGTCCGCGCGCGACGACGCGCACGTGTGGGCGGTGGACCGGTCGCAAGCGGCGCTGGACGTCGCGCAACGCAACGCCGCGAAGCTGCTCGATGCGGCGCGCGCGGGCGGCGCGCTCACGTTCGTCCACAGCGACTGGACGCAGGCGCTCGATCCGTCGCTGCGCTTTCACGCGATCGTGAGCAACCCGCCCTACATCGCCGACGACGATCCGCATCTCGAACAGGGCGACCTGCGGTTCGAGCCGCGCGGCGCGCTCACCGACGAAGCCGACGGCCTTGCCGCGATCCGCGCGATCATCGAAAGCGCGCCGTTCCTGCTCGTGCAGAACGGCGCGCTCTGGCTCGAACACGGCTACGACCAGGCGGCGGACGTCCGCGCGCTGCTTGCCGCGCGCGGCTTCACCGGCGTGCAGTCGAAAACCGACATCGCCGGCATCGAGCGCATCAGCGGCGGGATTTTCACCGCCTGACGCGCGGCCCGCCACCTGAACCCGTCTGAACGAAATCCGCTATCATTTCAATGTCAATAAGCAGATTCGCACGATAAACCCTCAGTACAAAACGTCCCGCAGGAACGCCATGGAAACGCAAGAACGCATCAAGCAGATCGTCGATCAAAACCCGGTCGTCCTTTTCATGAAAGGCACGGCGCAGTTTCCGATGTGCGGCTTTTCCGGCCGCGCGATTCAGGTGCTGAAAGCATGCGGCGCCGACAACATAACGACCGTCAACGTGCTCGATGATGAAGGCATCCGCCAGGGGATCAAGGAATTCTCGAACTGGCCGACCATCCCGCAGCTCTACGTGAACGGCGAGTTCATCGGCGGCTCGGACATCATGATGGAGATGTACCAGTCGGGAGAATTGCAGCAACTGTTCGCCGCTGCCTGAGTCCCGCTCCCCAGTGAACGCGCCCGCTGCCGTGCCGCGACGCCTGATCGTCGCCATTACCGGGGCAACGGGCGCCATCTACGGCATTCGTACGCTCGAAGCGCTGCGGCGTCTCGGGGCGGTGGAAACGCATCTGCTCGTTTCCACCGCCGGCTGGCTCAACATCCAGCACGAACTGCAACTCGATAAAGCCGAGGTCCACGCGCTCGCCGATGTCGTGCACAGCGTTCGCGACGTCGGCGCGAGCATTGCGTCCGGTTCGTTTTCCACTGACGGCATGATCGTCGCGCCCTGCTCGATGAAGACGCTCGCCAGCATCGCGCATGGCCTGTCGGACAATCTCATCACGCGTGCCGCGGACGTCGTTCTGAAGGAACGTCGTCGGCTGGTGCTGCTCGTGCGCGAAACGCCGTTCAACCTCGCGCATCTGCGCAACATGACCGCCGTCACCGAAATGGGCGGCGTCATATTCCCGCCGCTGCCCGCGTTTTATCACCGGCCTCAGTCGATCGACGACATGGTCGATCACACGGTGGAGCGCGTCATCGATATGTTCGCGCTGCGGGCGCCGCTTTCCACCGCATGGCGCGGCATGCGCGGCGAGGCGGATTGACAACGTCGGCGACACAATTCGTTGCTCCTGCCGGCGTTTATCCACTCGTACGCAAAGCCTATAGTGCAAGCATTCCCTTTTGAGGTTTGCTGCAATGGACCGACTTCCTGGCGTTTTCATCTCCCACGGCGCACCGTCGCTGCCGATCGATCCGTCGATGCCCTCCGCCGAGTTTGCTTCGCTCGCCGACCGGCTGCCGCGCCCGCGCGCGATTCTGATGCTGTCGGCGCATTGGGGCACGGCGCAGCCGGTCGCGAGCATCGCGACGCGGCCCGAGACCATCCACGACTTTTACGGCTTTCCGCGCGCGCTGTACGAACTGCGTTATCCGGCGCCGGGCGCGCCGGAACTCGGTACGCGCGCGGCCGGGCTGCTGACGGCGAACGGCATTCCCGCCGCGACGGCGGACCACGGGCTCGACCACGGCGCCTGGGTCCCGCTTCTGCTGATGTTCCCGGATGCCGCCGTGCCGGTCGCGCAGTTGTCGATCCA
The DNA here is from genome assembly GCF_001544495.1 of Caballeronia telluris. Classification (GTDB taxonomy): domain Bacteria; phylum Pseudomonadota; class Gammaproteobacteria; order Burkholderiales; family Burkholderiaceae; genus Caballeronia; species Caballeronia telluris. The sequence goes on along the minus strand of NZ_FCNZ02000029.1, from coordinate 21,794 downwards.
GCCGCGCCTCGACGCCGCGCATCACTATCGCGTGGGCCGTGCGCTGCGCGGGTTGCGCGACGAGGGCGTGATGATCGTCGGCTCGGGGCAGATCACGCACAATCTGCGCGCGGCCGATTTCGGGGCGCGTCCGGAAGATGCGGACCCGCGCGTGACGGAATTCACCGACTGGTTCGAGGCACGTCTCGCCGCGCGCGACATCGACGCGCTTCTCGACTACCGCCGCCGCGCGCCGCACGCGGTGCTGATGCATCCGACGGACGAGCATTTGCTGCCGGTCTTCAGCGCGCTGGGCGCCGCAAGCGACGATTTTTCGCTCGACATCCAGTCGCTCGGCACGTTCCAGAAGACGCTCGCGATGACGAATTACGTGTTCGGCGACGCTTGAACGCAACTCGAAGAAACGAAAAAACCCGCTCAGGCGGGTTTTTTCGTTGAAAGCGCGCTTGATACTTCAGGCGCCGACTTCGTGAAGAATGTCGTCGCGGCTTTCGCGTTCGTCGAGATAGTCGCTGCGATAGCCGGTGTGCACGCCCCAGTAGTAGAAAACCAGCGCGAGCAGCGCGACCGCCGCCATGTCCCAGCCGTACGGCAACAGGCCGCGTCCGCCGAATTCCTTGCTGCCGATCAGCGACATCACCGCCATCGCCGGCAGGTACGCGATCAGCCACCACGCTGCCTTCAGGTCGCGCCCCCAGCCGTCGAAACCGGTCTTGCGCTGAAAGTAGAAATACATCGGCAACGCGACGACCATCAACAGGATGATTTCGCCCGTCAGCGGCCACTTCGCCCAGTACAGCACGAGCGACGCGCACACGAACGCGAACGGCGCGATCACGCGCATGCCGGGAATCTTCAGCGGCCGGTCGAGGTCGGTCGCGGAACGGCGCAGCGCCATCAGGCTCACCGGCCCCGTCAGGTAGGAAATCACCGTCGCCACCGAAATCACGGCGGCGAGCGAACTCCAGCCGCGGAAAAAGAACAGGAAGACGAACGCGACGCCCAGGTTGAACCACATCGCCGGACGCGGCACGCCGTAGAACGGATGCACGATGCCGAAAACCTTCGGCATCGTGTTGTTGCGCTCCATCGCGTAGATCATGCGCGTAGTGGTCGCCATGTAGGTCGTGCCGGTGCCGCTCGGGCTGACGAACGCGTCGATGTAGAGCAGGATTGCGAGCCAGTTGAGGTTCAGCGCGAGCGCCAATTCGGCGAACGGCGACGCGAAATTGAAATGGTGCCAGCCCTTCGCCACGTCGGCCGGGGAAACCGCGCCGATATACGCCACCTGCAGCAGCACATAGATCACGAGCGCGAGCAGGATCGAGCCGATGACCGCGAACGGCACGCTCTTCGTCGGATTGCGCGCTTCGCCCGCCAGGTTCACGGGGCTTTGAAAGCCGTTGAAGCTGAACACGATGCCGCTCGTCGCGACCGCCGTCAGCACCGACGACCAGCCGAAGGGCGCGAACGTCGACGCCGTGCCGAAATTCTCCGAATGGAAGCCGGCGAACATCAGGCCGGCGATCGTCGCGCCGGGAATAAGGAACTTGAAGACGGTAATCGCGGAATTGGCGCGCGCGAAGACCTTGACGCCCCAGTAGTTCAGCATGAAATACACGATGACCAGAAGCGCCGACAGAATCAGGCCAAGCGTCGTCAGCGATCCGTTCACGAAGAGCGAATGCGCCCATTCATAAGGCCACGTGCTCATATATTGAATGGACGCTTCGGCTTCGATCGGAATCACCGAGACGATCGCGATCCAGTTCGCCCACGCGCTGACGAAACCGACTAGTGCGCCGTGTGAATAGCGCGCATAGCGCACCATGCCGCCGGATTCGGGAAACATCGCGCCCAGTTCGGCGTAGGTCAGCGCAATCGCCAGAATGACGACGGCGCCGATCACCCACGCGGCGATCGCGGCAGGACCGGCGATGCCGGCAGCGCGCCAGGCGCCAAAAAGCCAGCCCGAGCCGATGATGGAACCGAGCCCCGTCAGCAGCAGCGCGACCGGGCCAATGTTCCGTTGAATAGAACTCGTCACTTACTCCTCCTCATCTCGTAAAGCTTTCGCCGGAATGTGTTATCCGGCTGAAAGCCTCACCAGCCGGGCGTCCGGCAAGCCATTCGGCGACTGGTGCAACCCGTCGAAAGTCGCGTAGTTTAACGGTTGCACCCGCACAATGCAGAGGAGGAACTTGATGAATTCGCAAAAAAATGCGCAAGCGGATTCAAAGTTGACCGAAAATGCAAGATTCGTAAGCCTACTCCTCACAAATCTCAAAAAAGCCCCTTCGGCGTTGTCGGATTTATTGACCTTCCGATTGTTTCGCCGTATAAAGCTTCTTGCAGGATTTCAAGTGGCGAGTGAATTGGTCTTTCGTAGTTCGCCATCACGGTACTCCGGTTGGTCCCATTGCCCCTTCCTTGATTTTCATGCACACCCGGGCTTCGGCCTTATTCAACTTCTTCAGGAACAAGTAACATGGAAACCGGTACCGTCAAGTGGTTCAATGACGCAAAGGGCTTTGGCTTCATCACGCCGGACGGCGGCGGCGAAGATCTGTTCGCGCACTTCTCGGAAATCCGCGTCGAAGGCTTCAAGACGCTTCAGGAAAACCAAAAGGTTACCTTCGAAGTGAAGACCGGCCCGAAGGGCAAGCAAGCTGCGAACATCAAGCCGGCTTAAGCCTGCTGGATTCGCCCAAATTGCAGAAGAAAAACCCCGCCTCGGCGGGGTTTTTTGTTGGCCCACGGATTAACTCGCGGGCGCGAAGTCGCGAAGTGAATCGTCAGGCAAAAACGCGTTGCGCATAAATGCCGAGTCCCGTCGCCACGCTTGCAAGCCGGTCGCCGAAAACCGGCTGTGCGTCCGGGAACGCCGCCGCCAGCGAATCCGACAGAAACTTGAGCCCCGTCGAGCCGCCCGTGAAATAGACAGCGCCGACGCCGCTCGCATCGACGCCTGCGCGGCGCACGGTCTCCTCGGCCGCCTCGACGATACGACGCATCTCGTCGCGTCCCGCTTCGATCAGTTGCGGTTCGTCGAAGGCGATGCGCAGCGCTTCTTCCACCTCTTCCATGTCGATTTCGGTCACGCCGCCCGCCGCGACGTCGATCTTCGCTTCTTCCGCATGCGCGGTCAGCGCGTGGCCGAGCCGTCGGTCCACGACGCGCATCAGCCGCTGATGGTGACGCGGCTCCGTGTATAGATGCCGCATCAGCTGCATCTCGCCGACGCGTTTCGGCGCGTACACGGTGTTGATCAGATGCCACGTCGCGAGGTCGAAGTAGACGCGGTTCGGCACTTCGCGCCCTTCCGGATCGAGCGACTGGTAGCCGAGTTCGCGCAGGATCGTCGAGAGTTCGACGCGCCGGTCGAAGTCCGTGCCCGCGACGTGCACGCCGTGATGCGCGAGCACGTCGCTCTTGCGATCCAGGCGCTTCGCGCGCTCGGGCCCGACGCGCACGAGCGAGAAGTCCGACGTACCGCCGCCGATGTCCGCCACCAGCACGAGTTCCTCGCGCGCGAGCCGCGCCTCGTAGTCGAAGGCGGCCGCGATCGGCTCGTACTGGAAGTGGATTTCGCGCAGGCCGACCGCGTGCGCGCACGCTTCGAGCTGCTTTTGCGCGAGATGGTCGGCGCGCGGGTCGTCGTCGACGAAGAAGACCGGGCGGCCCAGCACCGCGCGCGAAAGCGGCTCGGCGGCGAGCACCTGCGCCTTCTGCTTCAGATGCTGGAGGAAGAGCGTGATGACGTCGGTGTACTTGATCGCCGAACCGTCGCCGAGATCCGTGCTCTGGTCGGCGAGCGGCGAACCGAGAATGCTCTTCATCGAGCGCATCAGGCGGCCGTCGAACCCGTCGATGTACGCTTCGAGCGCCGCGCGCCCGTAGGACTGGTTATCCTCGTCGGTGTTGAAGAAGACGGCGGTGGGCAGCGTCAGCGCCTCGCCTTCGACCGGCGCCAGCCGGATCGATTCGCCAGCGGGCAGTGCGACGGCGGAGTTCGACGTGCCGAAATCGATCGCGCAATAGGTCATGGACGTAGCGGCGCGGCAAAAGCCGTCGTCGCAAACAAAAAGTGGAGCGCGTTTTTATCACGATCCGGCGAAGCCATCAACCGATGCGCATAAATCCACGCCGGCGGAACAGAACTTGCTCGAAGGGCCGGTAATTTGTGCTCGCGCGGTCGTGCATGCCGGCGACTTTCTTCCTACGACATCGAGACGGCGGCCTCCACGCAATGAAGCAGATTCCAACGGAGCATGATTCGATCCAGCGGGAAAAAGCCGAACCGTCCCGGATCATCGAAACCGACTTGCCCGGGCGGCTCGACCGGCTGCCGTGGGGCCGCTTCCACACGCTGATCGTACTCGCGCTCGGCATCACGTGGCTGCTCGACGGGCTCGAAGTGACGCTCGCGGGCGCGGTCGCGAGCGCGCTGAAGACGAGCCACGTGCTGCGGTTCTCGAACGCCGACGTCGGCATTGCGGGCAGCGCGTATATCGCGGGCGCGGTGCTGGGCGCGCTCGGCTTCGGCTGGCTGACCGACCGCCTCGGGCGGCGCAAGCTCTTCTTCATCACGCTCTTTCTGTACGTCGCGGCGACGGCGGCGACCGCGTTGTCTTGGAATCTCGCCTCGTTCGTGCTGTTTCGCTTCCTGACGGGCGCGGGCATCGGCGGCGAATACACGGCGATCAATTCGACGATCCAGGAATTCACGCCCGCGCGCGTGCGCGGCTGGACCGATCTCGCGATCAACGGCACGTTCTGGATCGGCGCGGGTATCGGTGCGGCCGGATCGCTCGTGCTGCTCGATCCCGCCCTCCTGCCGCCCGACTGGGGTTGGCGCGCGTGCTTTCTGATCGGCGCGGTGCTGGGGCTCGGCATTCTGCTGATGCGCATGTGGGTGCCCGAAAGTCCGCGCTGGCTGATCACGCACAATCGGGCGGACGAGGCGAAGGAAATCGTCGAAGGGATCGAGGCGCGCTTTCGCGAACACGGCGTGAGCTTGCCGGATACGCCGGTCAAACCGCTGCGACTGCACGCGCGCGACCACACGAAGATCAGCGAAGTCGTCGATACGCTGTTTCGCGCGCACCGGCAGCGTTCGCTCGTCGGCCTGACGCTGATGACGGCGCAGGCGTTCTTCTACAACGCGATCTTCTTCACCTACGCGCTCGTCTTGACCGACTTCTACGGCGTGCCCGGCGATCATATCGGCTGGTACGTGCTGCCGTTCGCGGCGGGCAATTTTCTCGGGCCGATCGTGCTCGGCAAACTATTCGACGTGCTCGGCCGGCGTCGCATGATCGCCTTCACCTACGCAATGTCGGGCGTGCTGCTGACGATCTCCGGCTATCTGTTCGCGCACGGCATGCTGACGGTCACGACGCAAACCGCCTCGTGGATGGTGATCTTTTTCTTCGCGTCGTCGGCGGCGAGTTCGGCGTATCTCACCGTCAGCGAGACTTTTCCGCTCGAAATTCGCGCCCTCGCGATCGCCGTGTTCTATGCGTTCGGCACGGCGCTCGGTGGCATCATCGGACCGACGCTGTTCGGGCATCTCATCGACACGCACGAGCGCAGCGCGGTTTTCATCGGCTACCTGATCGGCTCGGCGCTGATGATCCTGGCCGCGGTCGTGGCGGGAATCTGGGGTGTCGCGGCCGAGCGCAAATCGCTGGAGGACGTGGCGCGGCCGCTTTCGTCCGTGGCCGAGGATCAAGAAGCCTGATGAAAATCAGTTAAAAATTGCAACATCTAGATATGTGAAGGTAAACGAGACGGCTTCGCTCTGACTAATCGGAAGAATCGCTTGCGTCGCGGCACTGCCGCATGGCGGTCAACCGACAGTTTCGGCAGCGAGGCCTAATGACACTTACTTCCTACCAGTACACCGCCGCATCGGCTAATCCGGAGCCCCGGCCCACGCCCCAGCGCTTCTCGCAAGACGCGCTTGCCCGGCTTTCCCGCGTGGACCGGCAACTGTTCGAACGATTCGGCCGAGGCCCGTCTGCGACGCCGGACTTTGCCCTCATCCATCTCGCATTCGAAGCACATGCAGCCGCCCGGCCCGACGCGATCGCCGTCCGATGCGCCGGCGAGTCGATCACCTACGGCGAACTCGATCGCGCCGCGCGTCGGCTTGCCGCGCGGCTCGCGTCGGAGGGTGTCGTCGCGGGAGATTGCGTCGCCCTCTTCGTCCACCGGTCGATACCGATGCTCGTCGGAATGCTCGCCGCGCTGAAACTCGGTGCGGCCTACGTGCCGCAGCACGCAGACGCGGCGCCGGAATCACAACTTCTGCACATCGTGGAAACGGCCCGGACGCGGGTCATTCTGACGCTCTCGACACTGCGCGACGTGGTGCCGGTGCCGGCGGGACACACCTCCATCGCCATTGACGAATTTCTTCGCGATGCGCCCCAACACGAGCCCGTTGGCCGGTTGCGTCTGGTCGGCCCGGACGCCGTCGCTATCGGACCGGACACCGTCTGTTTCGTGCTCTTCACCTCGGGCACCACGGGCAAGCCGAATGGCGTGAGGGTCACGCATCGGAACCTGTGCAACATCCTGCTGACGGACCCCGGGCGACTCGGCATGCGGCCTGGCGTGACGGTCGCGCAAATCCTGAGCATCGCATTCGACATGGCCGCGTGGGAGATACTCGGCTGTCTTGCAAATGGCGCAACGCTGCTGATCCGCGGCAAGAACATCAGTGAGACCGCGGAACAGGCGGACGTGCTGATCGCCACTCCGTCGATCCTCGCGACGCTCGATCCGCAGCGCGCCTGTCGAACCGCCGTCGTCGCGGTGGCGGGCGAGCCGTGTCCAACGTCGCTCGCGCAACGCTGGGCGGCCGGCCGCACCTTCTACAATGCCTGCGGCCCGACGGAAACGACCATCGTCAACACGATGCAGCATTACGAAGGCGGACGAGCGGCGTGCCTCACCATCGGCAAGCCGACGCCGAACAACACCGTCTACGTGCTCGACGCCGCGCTTGCGCCGTGTGCGATCGGCGAGACGGGAGAAATGTGGGCGGGCGGTGACTGTGTGACGGCCGGCTATGTCGGCAACGATGCACTCAACCGCGAGCGCTACGTGCCGGACCCCTTTCTCGGCGGCGGCCGTCTGATGTTCCGCACGCGCGACCTCGGACGATGGACGACGGACGGCGAACTGGAACACCTCGGGCGCACCGACGATCAGGTGAAGGTCCGCGGCTTTCGCGTGGAGCTCGACGCGATTTCGACGGTGCTCGAGGCCGCACCGGGTGTGACTCGTGCAGCCACGCTGCCGCTGAATACGCGTGATCTGATTGCGTTCGTGACACCGGGCGGCGTCGACACCGACCAGGCGCTGCAACATGTGCGCGAAAGTCTGCCGTACTACTGCGTGCCGGCGCGCATCGTGGCGATGGACGCTTTTCCGCTGACGACGCGCGGAAAAATCGACAAGCGCGCGCTCCTCGCTGCCGACGTCGCGCCGACTCCTCCCGCCCGCGAAACGCCCCTCTGTCCGGACATACTCGCGCTCTCGCGACGCGAGTTGCCGCCCCCGCATGGCTGGTGGCGGCGCCTCTTCGCGTCACCTGCGCTTTCGCATTACCACCGGCTTTTCGCGCTCGTCGTCGTGCTCAATCTGCTGCTGTTCGCCCACGCGGCGACCACCGGCGAATGGTGGCGCGAGCACGGCGCCGCGCTCGGCCCATTGCAGAACGCGGTCATCGCCAATCTCACCGTGGCGATCCTGATTCGACAGCAGTACGTGATCAACCTGCTCTTCTGGATCGCGACGCGCGCGCCGGTGAGCTGGCCGCTGCCGGTGCGCCGCATGCTCGGCAAGGTCTATCACTTCGGCGGGTTGCACAGCGGCTGCGCGGTCGCGGCAACGTTCTGGTACCTGATTTTGTTTGCATCGGCGGTCCATCTGGCGGTCCGTGGCGTGTCTGGTCCGTCGCCCGCGCATCTCGCCGTGAACGGTGCGATCCTGCTGCTGCTCGCGTTGCTCGTTGTCATGGCGCTGCCCGCCATCCGCTCGCGCTATCACGACGCGTTCGAACGCACGCACCGCTTCGGCGGCTGGGCGGCGCTCCTCCTGTTCTGGGTGCAGTCGCTCATGTTTCTCGACGATGAAAAAGTCGCGCAGACGCTCTCCGACTATCTTCTTTTCGCCGCGCCATATTGTTGCCTCGCCGCCGTCACCGCGAGCGTCATGCTGCCGTGGCTGCGCCTGCGCAGGGTGCGGATCCGGATCGAACGACCATCGCAACACGCGGCGATCGCACGTTTCGATCACGGCCCGCGCCCCTTTGCCGGATCGTCGACGAGCATCAGCCGCAGTCCGCTGACCGAATGGCATGCGTTCGCGAACATCCCGGCGCCCGGCGAGCCCGGCTTCCGGCTGATTATCTCGCGCGCCGGCGACTGGACCGGTCGCTTCATCGACGACATGCCCGAACACGTCTGGGTCAAGGGAATCACGACGGCCGGCGTCGCCAATATCGAGACGCTTTTCAGGCGCGTGGTGTATGTCGCGACGGGCAGCGGCATTGGCCCGGTGCTGCCGCATCTGCTTGCGAAGAAAGTGCCGATCCGACTTATCTGGGCGACGAAGAATCCGCGTGGGACCTACGGCGACGCCCTCGTCGACGAGATTCTCGCGACGCAGCCGGACGCGCTGATCTGGGACACCGACGCACACGGCAAACCCGATCTGCTGCAGCTCGCCTACGCGATGCGCGAGTCGTTCGATGCCGAGGCCGTGATCTGCATCGCGAACCGCAAGCTCACCCAACGGGTCGTCACGGGCATGGAAAGCCGGGGATTTGCGGCTTACGGCGCGATCTGGGATTCCTGAAACCCAACCGGCCCAATTTCTTGTCAAGGAAAACTCACATGTATATTGATCTGGAACGGCACGGGCGCGTGGCCGTCGTGCGCCTCAATCGCCCGAAGGCACGCAACGCGCTCAGTTCGAAACTGAGGCAGGAGATGCTGGCCGCAATGCGGCCGCTCGACTGCGATCCCGCCATCGGATGTTTCGTGATTGCCGGCGCAGAGCGTTATTTCTCGGCGGGCGCCGACATCGCGGAGATGCACGCGAAGACTGCTTTGCAGATGTACCACGACGATTTTTTCGCCGGCTGGGACGAGTTCGCGGCGCTGCGCACGCCGAAAATCGCGGCTGTGTCAGGCTACGCATACGGCGGCGGCTGCGAACTGGCGATGATGTGCGATATCGTCTATTGCGCGCAGAGCGCCCGGTTCGGCCAGCCGGAGATCGAGCTCGGTGTGATGCCTGGCATGGGCGGGACACAGCGGCTGACGAAGCTTGTCGGCAAGAGCCTCGCGATGGACATGATCCTGACCGGACGCGCGATCGATGCCACGGAGGCGCTTCACGCGGGGCTCGTCGCGCGCGTCATTGCCGACGACCGGCTGATGCGCGAGACGCTGGACGCCGCGCATCGCGTGGCGTCGTTCGGCAAGACTGCGGCGTTGGCTGCGCGCGAAGCCGTCGATCGCTCGCTGGAACTCGGGCTGCGCGAAGGCATCCTGTTCGAACGACGCGCGTTTCAGGCGCTCTTCGGGACCGCCGACCAGAAACGGGGCATGCAGGCGTTTCTCGACAAGCGGCCCGCCGTATTCAACGAGGACTGAGCGCGCGGGCGGACGCAACGCCGACACCCCGGCGCTGCGTCCGCCCGGCGCCATATCAAGAGAACGCTCGGCCCCACGCGCCGTCGAACGCGATCTCGCCAAGCGGCACGCGCGAGCGCGGGGCCGCTTCGCGTTCGCGCAGCTTGTCGTCGAGCGTGCTGGCATCGCCATAGTGGCCGATCGAAATCATCGCGATCACCTGAACGTCCTCCGGAACCGCGAACTTCTCGCGAAACGCGGCGCCGTCGAAGCCGCCCATCTGGTGCGCCGCGAGCCCGAGCGCGTGCGCCTGCAGGACGAGCGCCATCGCGGCCGCGCCCGCGTCGTAGAGCGCACTGCGGTTCACGTCGCCCTTCGCCGTGACCGTCTGCGCCGCGACGCAGATCAGCACCGGCACGTTCGCGTTCCAGCCCTGGTTGAACGGCACGAGGGTGTCGAATGCCTGCTTGAACGCGGCTTCGTCGCGGTTGCGGTCGAACGTGACGAAGCGCCACGGCTGCAGATTGCTCGACGACGGCGCCCACCGCGCGGCCTCCAGCACCTGATGCAACTGTTCGCGCGTCACCGGCTGGTCCGAGTACGCGCGTGGGCTCCAGCGGCCGGCGATCAATTCGTGGATGTCGACTTCGGTCGGAGCTTTCTTTGCGGTCATGGATGAATCCCTGTTCGTTTGACGAAGACCAAGGATAACCAAGGATCGCGCCGCGCGCCGGACGCTCCCGCGCGGCGGCGTGGCAACGGCGTTCAGGTCGCCGCGACGCCCACGCGCTGCGCCGGCCGGTTGATGCGCAGCACGAGAATCGACGCGATCAGGCAGAGTCCGCCGGAGATCATCGTCGCGACGGTGTAGGTGCCGAGGCTCGAACGCAGCATGCCGCCGCCGAGCGCCGCGAATGCCGCGCCCAGCTGATGGCCCGCGACGACCCAGCCGAACACGATCGGCGCCGATTCCTTGCCGTACACGTCCGTGGCGAGACGCACGGTCGGCGGCACGGTCGCGATCCAGTCGAGTCCGTAGAACACCGCAAAGATCGGCAGGCCGAAGAAGTCGATCCCGAACGCATACGGCAGGTAAATCAGCGACAGTCCGCGCAGGCCGTAGTACCAGAAGAGCAGATAGCGCGCGTTGAAGCGGTCGGAAAGCCAGCCGGAGAGCGTCGTGCCGAACAGGTCGAAGATGCCCATCGCCGCGAGCAGCGACGCGCCCTGCACCTGCGTCATGCCGTAGTCGGCGCACATCGCGATCAGGTGCGTGCCGACATAACCGTTGGTGCTCGCGCCGCAGATGAAGAAGCTGAAGAACAGCAGCCAGAAATCCCGCGTCTTGCTGGCCGAGCCGAGCGTGCTGAACGCGACCTTGATCGGATTTTTAGGCGGCGTGGTCGAGGCCGGCGGCTGCTCCGCCGTTTCGCCGATCGGACGCAGCGCGAGACTCGCGGGCCGTTCGGGCAGCAACCACGCCACGAGCGGAATGACGAGCACCGCCGCGCCGGCCACGATCAGCACGACCGGCTGCCAGCCGAAGCGCTCGGAAATCGCGGCCAGCACCGGCAGGAATACAAGCTGGCCGGTGGCCGAACTCGCGGTGAGAATGCCCATCGCGAGGCCGCGATGCGTCGTGAACCAGCGGTTGACCACGGTCGCCGAGAGCGTCAGCGCCGCGACGCCTGTCGCCCCGCCGACTAGCACGCCCCAGATCGCGACCATCTGCCAGGGCGACGTCATCATCGACGACAATCCGACGCCCGCCGCCAGCGTGGCGAGCGCGGCGAGCAGCGTCGGACGCACGCCGAAGCGCTGCATGGCTGCCGCCGCGAACGGCCCGGCCAGGCCGTACAGCGCGAGATTGATCGAGATGGCGAGCGAGATCGTGCCCCGGCTCCAGCCGAACTGGTGTTCGAGCGGCAGCATCATCACACTCGGCGTCGCGCGCGTGCCCGCCGCGGCGAGCAGCACGAAAAACACCACGCCGACCACCACCCAGCCGTAATGCATCCGGCCCTCGAACCGTCTCGCTACCCAATTCATCGCTGCTCCCGTTTTCTGATCGATATCGTACCGTGCGGCAATTTGTCGTTACCAACCGGTCACAATAGTGTTGCGAGCTTAGTTACCGATCGGTAACATGTCAAGCACGCTGTTGCCATTCGAGGAGATGACTTTGACACGCGCATCGGTTGAAGCGGGCAAGCGGGCCGCCGGAAAGACCGCCCGCACGGACGGCGCGACCGCGCAGGAACAATTGCTCGACGCCGCGCAGGACCTTTTCTACCGCGAGGGCGTCCGCGCAATCGGCGTGGACGCGGTGGTCGAGCGCGCGGGCGTCAACAAGATGAGCCTGTACCGGCAATTCTCGTCGAAAGAAGAACTGGTCGTCGCGTATCTGAACCGGATGGACGAGGGATTCCGGCGGCGCATCGAGGCGAGCTTCGCGGAACATCCGGACGAACCGGCGAAGCAACTCGTGCAGGCGGTCGAAGATCTCGTCAGACGCGCCTCGGCGCCGGCTTATCGCGGCTGTCCGTTCGTGAACGTGGCGTGCGAATTTTCCGATCCGGCGCATCCGGCGCGACAGGCCGTCACGCGCAACAAGCAGTATCTGATGCAGCGCCTCGTCGAAATCGCGACGGCCGCGGGGGCGTCGAATGCCGTCGAACTCGCCGATTCGCTCGCGCTCGTAGTGGACGGCGTCTACGCGACGAGCCAGACTTATGGCCCCGGCAGCGGGCCGATGCTCGCGGCGCCGCGTGTTGCGGCCCTTATCGTCGAGGCCGCATGCCCGACCTATCGCAAGGAATCGCCATGATTGAACGCAGTACCCGCGACGACGTCGTCGCGGCCACGCAGCACTGGCTGACACGCGCCGTGATCGGCCTGAACCTCTGTCCGTTCGCAAAGAGCGTGCATGTGAAGGACCAGATCCGCTATGTCGTGAGCGAAGCGCGCACGCTGGAGGACGCGATCGTCGACGTGTCGAACGAACTGCGCATGCTCGAAGAAAGCGACCCGCAACGCATCGACACGACGCTCCTGATCGTGCCCCACGCGCTGGCCGATTTCATCGAGTACAACGATGCACTTTTCTTCGCCGACCGCTTGCTGAAGCAAATGGGATTGGCAGGCGTCCTGCAGATCGCAAGCTTTCATCCGGATTATCGGTTCGAAGGTAGCAGTGCCGACGACATTGAAAACTATACAAACCGCGCACCCTATCCGATCTTCCATTTACTGCGCGAAGCGAGCATCGAGCGCGCCGCCGACGCCTTCCCCGACGCCGCGGACATCTACGAACGCAACATGGAAACCCTCCGCCGGCTCGGCCACGAAGGCTGGAAAAACTGGATGAACCAGCAGTCCTGAGGACTTCAGTGCGTGAAGAAACGCTCGCGCAATTCTTCGAGACCGAGCATTTCGAGCACATCCGACAGCCGCTCCGCGGGCCTGCCGCGCGGCAGGTCCTTGAACTGGGCGATGATCAACTCGTTCTTCATCGAATGCTCCCAGCCGACGAGCTCCGTCACGCTCACCTGATAGCCATGCGATTCGAGTTGCAGGCAGCGCAGCACGTTCGTGATCTGGCTGCCGAACTCGCGCGTGTGCAGCGGATGACGCCACATTTCGGTGAGCACATTTTTCGACAACGCGTGTCCCTTGTGCTTGCGAAGCACCGTCGCCACCTCCGCCTGGCAGCACGGCACGACCACGATGTACTTCGCTTTCTTCTGTAGCGCGAAATGGATTGCGTCGTCGGTGGCCGTGTTGCAGGCGTGGAGCGCCGTGACGATATCGATCGATTCAGGCAACTGGTCAGACGTAATCGATTCGGCCACCGACAGATTCAGGAAAGACATTCCCTCAAAAGCCAGTGTTTTAGCCAATTCCTGCGATTTTGTCACAAGATCTTCACGCGTCTCAATGCCGTAGATATGTGACCGATCCCGCAGAGTCTTGAAGAACAGATCGTAGAGAATGAAGCCCAGATAAGACTTGCCGGCGCCGTGGTCGGCAAGAGTGACCGCGCCCTCGCGGGCGTGCACATCGGCGAGCAGCGGTTCGATGAACTGGAACAGGTGGTAGACCTGCTTCAGTTTGCGTCGGCTGTCCTGATTCATCTTGCCGTCGCGCGTGAGGATGTGCAGTTCCTTCAGCAGTTCGATCGACTGGCCGGGACGGATGTCGTGTTTGGTGGATGCGTCGGCTGAACCGGTTGCGGACGCGGAGGACTTCTTGACCATCGTGATGTTGCCTTACGTATGAACGCCGATGTGAACTCGGAAGGTGAGTGGGCGGGATAACCCGCAGCGAGCCGCAATGTGCAGCACGCAACGCTGGATAAAGCGGAACAAGTTGGCGGCTATGTGCGCTAACCGCTCGTTCGGTGGCTGCAAAAGAGGAAGTTTACCTAAAAGCGCGCAGACGCTCTTGTTTCGTCCGCCGGTGCCGATCCGGACTGTGGGATGGAACACTTTGTGCATCGTCGGACAATTGAGGCCAGTTGGAACGACGATAAGGGGCGTGGCGTGCGGCAAGGCGCCCTGAGTATGAAAGACCCACAAGCTGGTGGCAAACCGCGCTGCTCGACGATATCGACGTCGTCATCCGCGGGAGGTTTGTTACGTAATACCTAACGCATAGCGCGACGATGCGACTCGTGCGGCGCCATGAACATGAGAGGACGGCGATGGACGCGATCCCGGACAAGAAAGCCGAAAAGCAGTTTCAGGAAATGCTCGCGGCACTGACCGCGATGCCTGCTTGGACAGAAAAGCAGCAACTAGAACTCGAGATGGCCCGAGAGATATCGGTGGAGATGTTGCGTCTCGCGGAATCGATGCGCGACGGCAGCACCGACATCGAATCGTGCCTCACGATGCTCAAGTACGCCAAGGTGATGGACTTTGTTTTGACCACGCTTGCCTCGCGGCGCGAGATTGCGCCGCAGACCCTGCGCGTGATCTTCAAGCTCGCGGGCCTGAAGGTCGACGAAGCCTATCCCGGCTGACCAAGACAAAATCGAACCGAACCGGCTCGATCTGGCGGCCCGTTTCCGAGCGGGCCGCTTACCCCTTGCGGCGCGTCATCAAGCGCGCGCACGAGGCTTTCATATGCCGTTGCATTGCCGCCTGGGCCTGAACGGCGTCATGTTCTTCCAGCGCTTCCAGAATCTCCCGATGCTCCGCGAGTGCCGCGGCCCACGTATCTTCTCCCTCGAAATGCCCTCTTAGCTTCGATGACAGCGGACTGTGCCGCTCGTCGAACAGACTCGCGACCGTTCTCACCAGCACGTCGTTGCCGGAAAGGTGCGCGATCGCCAGATGAAACGCGCGGTCGGCGGTCATCGGCACCTGGCCGTTCGCCACTTCCCGCGCCATGGTTTCGTAAAGCGCTCGCAGCATCTTGAGCGCCTTGGGCTTCGCGAACGGCGCCACGCTCGCGGCAATCGCACCCTCGATGACGAGGCGCGCCGTCATGATCTCCTGCGGACTTTCCCCGAGTTCGGCGTCGGCCTTCGGCGCGGCGGCCGCGCCCGGCGTCGCGCAAATGTACACGCCCGATCCCATGCGGATCTCGACGCGCCCTTCCAGTTCCAGCGCAACCAGCGCTTCCCGCACCGACGGCCGCGACACGCCGAGCGTCTGCGCAAGCTCGCGCTCGGACGGCAGCCGGCCGTTCGGCGCAAATCCCTGCTGCTCGATCAGGTCGCGCAACTTGTCCGCGATCTGCAGATAGAGACGGCGCGTCTCGACGGGTTTCACGCTCACGTGGCGGCTCCTCGGAAGGCTCGGGAAAACGTGGATTGTAATCAGCGGAAGCGTTGACGGGCGGTACGGGCCGCAATCGGCCCTCGCTGACCGCTTACAAGTGGCTTGACCAGTTCGTTTTGCAGACACTAACATGCGTTCCGGTAAGGCCAAAACACAGCTTCATTCTAGCCCCACGATACGAACCATCGGATCAGCGATGAGCAATCCCATTCTCCAATTCGGCACGAGCCGGTTTCTGCAGGCACACGTCGATTTCTTCGTCGCGCAGGCCGCGCGGCGCGAGCCGTCACGCGCGCTCGGCAAGATCACCGTCGTGCAGACGACGGCGAGCGCCGAAAGCCGCGCACGCATCGACGCGTTGCGCGCCAACGGTCGCTATCCAGTGCGCATTCGCGGCCGGCGTCGCGGCGAAACGGTCGACATGACGGTCCAGTGCGACGCGATCAGCGAGGCGCTGCACGCAAACGACGACTGGCAGATCCTGCGCGAGCGCGTCGCGCGCGACGTGCAGACGATCGTCTCCAATACCGCCGACACCGGCTACGCCCTTTTCGACGACGACACCGCCGACCTGCTCGACGGTCAGCGCACGCCGCGCGGCTTCGCGGCGAAGCTCGCGGTGCTGCTGCACGAGCGCTATCGCGCGGGCGGCGAGCCGATCACGCTGCTGCCGTGCGAACTGATTTCGCATAACGGCGACACCTTGCGCGACCTGGTCGCGGGCGTCGCGCGCGGCTGGCACGCCGACGACGCGTTCATCGATTACCTCACTGAGCGCTGTGTCTGGGTGAATTCGCTGGTGGACCGCATCGTGTCGGAGGCGATCCATCCCGTTGGCGCAATCGCGGAGCCGTATGCGCTTTGGGCCATCGAGCGCAAGCCGGGCATGACGCTGCCGTGCGAGCACGACGACATCGTCGTCACCGACGATCTCGCGCATTTCGAGCGCCTCAAGCTGCTGCTGCTGAACCTCGGCCACACGATGCTCGTCGAGATGTGGAAGAAACAAGGCGGCGCGCCCGACATGATCGTGCTCGACGCCATGCGCGACGCGGCGTATCGCGACGCGCTCGAAACCGTGTGGGAGCACGAGGTGCTGCCCGTCTTCGACGCGCTCGGTCAGCACGATACCGCGCGCGCCTATCTCGCCGATGTGCGCGACCGCTTCGAGAATCCGTTCCTCGTGCACCGTCTCGCGGACATCGCCCGCAATCACGACGAGAAGAAGGAACGGCGCCTGCGTCCGGTCATCGAACTCGCGCGTGAACTAAACCTGGCGCTCGAGCAGCCGAGGCTGCGAGCAGCGCTCGCGTGACAGTGCGAAGGCTCGCCGCGAGAAGCGGGCCGCGCACGCTGCAAACGATCCGGCCCGCGACATCGTCATCGCGGTGCAGGTCCGACTACATGGCATTGAGCCCCTTGGAGGAGACTGACGATGCGCAAGATGCGTTGGGTAGTGATATTTCTATGTTTTCTGGCGATTGCCGTGAATTACATCGACCGCGCGAATCTCGCGGTCGCGGCGCCGCAGATCGAAAAGGCGCTCGGCATCGGCCCGGCTGAAATGGGCCTCGTGATGAGCGGTTTCTTCTGGACCTATGCGCTCATGCAAATGCCCTTCGGCTGGTTCGTGGATCGCGTCGGCGCGCGTATCGCGCTGCCGCTCGCGGTCGGCTGGTGGTCGCTCTTCACCGCGCTCACCGCCTCCGCGACGAGCGTCGCCGGCATGTTCGGCTGCCGGCTGATGCTCGGCGTCGGCGAAGCGGGCGCGTATCCGTCGTGCGCGAAGCTCGTCTCCCAATGGTTCAAGCCGCAGCAGCGCGCGCTCGCGACCAGCATCTTCGATAGCGGCTCGCGCGTCGGCTCGGCGCTCTCGATTCCGGTCGTCGCGCTCATCATCAGCTCGTTCGGCTGGGAAGCGTCGTTCATCATCACGGGCGCCCTCGGCGCCGTGTGGATTCTCGGCTGGTTCCTGATCTACCGGAATCCGTCGCGCGGCGACCTCACAGGCGACGCCGACGCCGTGCCGCAAGTCAAGGCCGCGCCGAAGACCAAGGTCACGTGGGGCTCGCTCTTCAAGTACCGCACGCTGTGGGGCATGATGCTCGGCTTCTTCTGCCTGAACTTCGTGATCTACTTCTTCATCACCTGGTTCCCGAGCTATCTCGTGCAGACGCACGGTTTCTCGCTGAAATCGCTCGGCACGCTCGGCATGATTCCGGCGCTCATCTCGATTCCCGGCGGCTGGCTCGGCGGCTTAGTGTCCGACTCGCTGTATCGCCGCGGCTGGAGCCTCACCGCTGCGCGCAAGACCTGCATGGTCGGCGGCATGCTGCTTTCGTCGATCATCACGCTCTCCGCGTTCACGACCAACATCTATCTGATGCTCGCGTTCTTCGGCATCGCGTACGGCAGCCTCGCATTCGCGGCCGCCAGCATCTGGTCGCTGCCCGGCGACGTCGCGCCGACGCCCGATCACGTCGCATCGATCGGCGGCATCCAGAACTTCGCGTCGAACCTCGCGGGCATCGTCATCACGACGTTCACCGGCTTCATGGTCGAGATGACGAAAGGCTCGTTCACGATTCCGCTGTGTGTCGCGGGCGGCTTCTGCTTCCTCGGCGCGTTCAGCTACCTCGTGATCGTCGGCAAGATCGAACCGCTCATCAAGGACGACGACGATTCGACGTCCGTCACCGGGCGCCGCACGCCCTCCACCGTCTAAACACCATGTCCACCACTGCCACCGATCATGCCGTCATTCGGCTTCATCCCAACGACGACGTCGTGATCGCGACGCGCCAGTTGATATCCGGCGCGCGCATTGCGTCCGAAGACCTCGTCGTGACCGGGCTGATTCCGCCGGGCCACAAGATCGCGACGCGCGACATCGCGAAGGGCGAGCCGGTCAAGCGCTACAACCAGATCATCGGCGTGGCGCGCGAGGCGATTGCGCGCGGCCAGCATGTGCACGTGCAGAACCTCGGCATGGCCGACTTTGCGCGCGAGCACGAGTTCGGCGTGGACCGTCATCCGACGGACTTCGTCGAAACGCCCGCGACGTTCATGGGCATCCGGCGCGACGATGGGCGCGTCGCGACGCGCAACTTCATCGGCGTGCTGACGAGCGTGAATTGCTCGGCGACCGTCGCACGTGCCATCGCCGATCATTTCCGGCGCGACGTGCACCCGGAAGTGCTCGCCGATTATCCGAACGTCGACGGCGTGATCGCGCTGACGCACGGACTCGGCTGCGGCATCGACACGCTGGGCGAAGGCCTCGCGATCCTGCGGCGCACGCTCGCCGGCTACGCAGTGCATCCGAACTTCCATTCGGTGCTGTTCGTCGGGCTCGGCTGCGAGACGAACCAGATTGCCGGCGTGCTCGAATCGAGCGGGCTCAAGGAGGGCGAGCGCCTGAAGAGCTTCACGATCCAGGACAGCGGCGGGTCGAAGAAGACGGTCGAGCGCGGCATCGCGATGGTCAAGGAGATGCTCGCCGATGCGAATCGCGTCGCGCGTGAGCCGTTGCCGGCGTCGCATATCGTCGTCGGGTTGCAGTGCGGCGGGTCCGATGGGTATTCCGGCATTTCGGCGAATCCGGCGCTGGGCGCGGCGGTCGACCGGCTCGTGCGGCATGGCGGCACGGCGATTCTCTCCGAGACGCCGGAAGTCTACGGCGCCGAGCATCTGCTGACGCGTCGCGCGGTGAGCCGCGAAGTCGGCGAGAAACTGCTCGCGCGCATCGCGTGGTGGGAAGACTATTGCGCGCGCAACGGCGCGGCGATGGACAACAATCCGTCGGCAGGGAACAAGGTCGGCGGGCTCACGACGATCCTCGAAAAATCGCTCGGCGCGGTGGCGAAAGGCGGCACGACGAATCTCGTCGAGGTGTACGAGTACGCGCAGCGCATTGACGCGAAGGGCTTCGTCTTCATGGATTCGCCCGGCTACGATCCGATGTCCGCGACCGGGCAGGTGGCGTCCGGTGCGAATGTGATCTGCTTCACGACGGGGCGCGGATCGGCTTACGGCTGCGCGCCGTCGCCGTCGTTGAAACTCGCGACAAACACGGCGCTCTGGGATCGTCAGGAAGACGACATCGACATCAACTGCGGCGGCGTGATCGACGGGACGGCTTCCATCGATGAACTCGGCGAAGCGATTTTCCGGATGATCCTGGATTGCGCTTCAGGCGTGCCTTCCAAGAGCGAGGTGCATGGATATGGACAGAACGAGTTCGTGCCCTGGCAGGTGGGCGTGGTGACCTGATCGACGTGATGTCGATCGTGAGAACGCGCGGACAGGTTTGGGTCCGCGCGTTTTTTTATTGTTGAATGAGGCCGGGGCTGCGCTTCTCGTGGGCTTTTCAAACGGCCGTCTGCTGCGCGACCATGTTCAGCGCGAGCGCTTCGGCCACCTCGATGCCATCGATCGCCGCCGAGTAGATCCCGCCGGCATAGCCCGCGCCCTCGCCCGCCGGATACAGCCCATCCACGTTGACGCTCTGATAATCGTCCTTGCGACGCACCCGGATCGGCGACGACGTGCGCGTTTCGACGCCCGTGAGCACCGCGTCGTGCATCGCGAAACCCGGAATTTTGCGGTCGAGCTGCGGCAGCGCTTCGCGAATCGCTTCGATCACGTAGTCCGGCAGCGCGGTGCTTAGATCGGTCGGACGCACGCCGGGCTTATAGGATGGCTCGACCGAACCGAGCGACGTCGACGGCCTTCCCGCGATAAAGTCACCGACCAGTTGCCCGGGCGCGCAGTAATCGCCGCCGCCCAGTTCGAACGCGCGCTCTTCCCACTTGCGCTGAAACGCGATGCCCGCCAACGGGCCGCCGGGAAAATCGTCCGGCGTGATGCCGACGACGATGCCCGCGTTCGCATTGCGTTCGTTACGCGAGTATTGGCTCATACCATTGGTCACGACGCGGCCCGGCTCCGAGGTCGCCGCGACGACGGTGCCGCCGGGGCACATGCAGAAGCTGTAGACCGCGCGGCCGTTGCTGCAGTGATGCACGACCTTGTAGTCGGCGGCGCCTAGCAGTTCGTGTCCGGCGAACTTGCCGAAACGGGCGCGATCAATGATGCCCTGCGGGTGCTCGATCCGAAACCCGAGCGAAAACGGCTTGGCTTCCATATAGACGCCGCGATCGTGCAGCATCTGAAACGTATCGCGCGCGCTATGGCCGACCGCGAGCACCACATGGTCGCAGCGCAGCGTTTCGCCGTTTGCAAGGCGGAGCCCGCGCACTTTGCCCTGCCCGATCTCGATATCCTCGACACGACTTTCGAAGCGCACTTCGCCGCCGAGTTGATGGATGGTCGCGCGCATCTTCTCGACCATGCTCACGAGCCTGAAAGTGCCAATGTGCGGACGGCTGAGATACAGGATGTCCTCGGGCGCGCCGGCCTTGACGAATTCGTCGAGTACCTTGCGGCCGTAGTGCTTCGGATCCTTGATCTGGCTGTAGAGCTT
Organism: Caballeronia telluris; assembly: GCF_001544495.1. Taxonomy (GTDB): domain Bacteria; phylum Pseudomonadota; class Gammaproteobacteria; order Burkholderiales; family Burkholderiaceae; genus Caballeronia; species Caballeronia telluris. Next base: position 870 of record NZ_FCNZ02000029.1, on the reverse strand, counting down.
GCCGTCGGAGAAGGTGCCGGCGCCGCCTTCGCCGAACTGCACATTCGATTCCGGATTCAGCACGTTCTTGCGCCAGAGGCCCCAAGTGTCCTTGGTGCGTTCGCGCACGGCTTTTCCGCGCTCGAGGATGATCGGCCGAAAGCCCATCTGAGCGAGAATCAGGCCGGCGAACAGCCCGCACGGCCCCATGCCGATCACGACAGGCCGCGGCAAATCCGACTTCTCCGGCGCCTTCGCGACGAAGTGGTACGCCATGTCGGGCGTCACGCTGCAATGCGGATGCGCGTCGAGCCGTCTTATCGCGGCCGCTTCGTCCTTCACTTCGACGTCGACGATATAGGTGAGCTTGATGTCCGAGCGCTTGCGCGCGTCATGCGCGCGGCGAAACACGGTGTAGCGGACGAGATCGCCGGCCGAAACACCGATCGCTTGCAGGCGCGAGCGAATCGCGGCTTCAAGATCAGCTTCGGCGTGATCGAGCGGGAGTTTGACTTCGCTTAAACGTAGCATGAGAACCTGTATTCGGCGGCTGCGGAGAATCGACCTGCGCCCGATTTTAATGCGTTTGGCGTTTGAGCAGCGGAAGGCAGGCGGGAGAGCGCTCGATTGTGGATTCGTTCGGCATCGAGGTCTCGGCCGGACGTTATCTCGGTGAGAGCCCTTAGGCACGACCCGAGCATGGTCACGTTCGGCGAGCACGTTAGCCCAAGGCAGATCGGTATGTGCGCCGAAATACCGATCCACAAAGCAAAAAACCCCACCTTTGCGGGGTGGGGTATTTGCTTGTCGCATGAGGAGCCTGACGATTACCTACTTTCACACGGGAGATCCGCACTATCATCGGCGTGGAGTCGTTTCACGGTCCTGTTC
>NZ_FCNZ02000028.1 GCF_001544495.1 Caballeronia telluris | reverse complement strand
CTTGCCGCTTTCCATCAGATCTCGGGGCGAGTTCCGGCCTGCTACTTTCCATAATCAACGACTTGGCATAATCGGCCTTATGGAAAGCTTCGCATAAGGCCGAGGACGCGACCACCATCATGACGCTGCGCTATCGGCTGTCGAGACGGGTTTCCAGCAGCTTTTCGCATTGCGGCAGCTGACCATCCCTCGCTTATAATCTGGAGTGAAAAGTCAACGCGCCGCACTGGAGCTAAAGCTATGAGTCAGACCCGCGGGCGAAATGCGGGGTACCGAGAAAAGGCGAACAGCCGGCAGCCTCATCACCTGTCTAAACCCAATTTCTCCTCCCGCAACCGTACGTCCTCTCAGCCGCCTTCTAAAGAGCCCGCTGCGACGGCCTCCATCATCAAGACGCGGTCGTTTCACTTTTTGGTCAATGCGGTCGGCGCTGAGAATATCGCGTTGGCGCTGGATTCCACTCTATCGCGTGTCGCGGAGCTTACGAAGGGCGAAAGATTCACGCCCGAGACTGCCTTCCACATGGAGACCGCGCTCGGTCTGCCTCATGGGTTTTTCGATCAGCCCTACCCTGCCCTTTCGCCGGAACTCATTGCTCGCTTGAAATCGCCCCTCGAGTTTGTTCGAACGGACGACGACGTGGACGACGACGCCAAGACGCTGACGGCATCGGCACCGGCCGTTCCAGTCACACAAGAACAGTTGTTTGTTGCGGACGGTGCGTCCGAGGATGCAAAAATGCCATCTCAGAAAGCGAAGAACCCGCATAGCAATGCGAAGACCGGTCAAGCTCAACTGGGCAAGCAGACAACCGGCAAAGCCGCTGCAAAAACCGCTTCCGGTCGACGCGCAACAATCGAAGCAGCATCGCCCCAACAATTGAGCCTCCACGATGGCGCCACGGTCGAGAGCATCCGACGCGCGAATCTTCATGTGCTCACCGGGCGCAACGGATCGAAAGCCAAGCTCGGTCTCGTCATGGGTATGACCGGATCCAACATGGCGCATCGACTGCACGGCAAGAAGCGCATGGACGAGGCAGAGGCGAACCGCTTTACGGAGCGGCTTGGTTTGCCAACTGGCTGGTTGGACCAGCCGCGTTCCGAAGCGGAAATTCCCGAGTCCGTCTCAGTTTTACTCGCGCCCGCGTCACGCGCTCGCGCGAGCGCTCAAGAGCAAGCGTCTCGCGCAGCCACCGTTGACGCCGGCGCACTGAACGTATCGGCTCCTACTCCGCGGGCAAGCGAGACGCCGTCGGCTACCCCGGAGAGTGAACAGGCCCCGATTCTAACCGAGCCTCAGATCCGTAGTGTAAAGATGGCGGGGGCCTTCGCGACGAACGAGACTGAACAACCCGCGACAACCGATGCACACGCCGTGGAAGACGACGGTGACCGCGTACCGGCACGCGCACTCGCGAACGCTGAGTTTCCACCGGCCTCGGCAACAAGTCTGCAGAGTCTGGATGGTATCTCGCCAATAGCGGAAGCGCTGCTCAAGACGCTGGCGGGCAAAGCGCGCACCGGTCGGTTAGACGAGTTGACGGCACTCGAGCTACTGCACAAAGCAGTAATGCTCTGACTGGGTCGCGCGTCGGCTTCAATGCAGCCGCCCGGTTCGTCGCGTCCGCAGTGCGGAGGTCAGGCCAGTGTTGTTGCGAGCACCTTCGCGATAAGCGAGGAAGGCGCTCCGACGAGTTGTCGCACACGAGCCTGCACGTCCGGCGCCGGAACGCCCGCTGCCGCCGCGGCCTTGACCGTCGCGTCGTAAGCGTCGAGCACATCGATAGGCGCTATCTCGTAACCGTAGCCGGCATCCATCCATCGCAAAGCGAACAGTCCGCAGGCCATTGCGAATGACGGCTGCTTCACTGCAAAATCGCGCGCCGCGCGCGTGAGCGTTTTCGGGTCTGTCGGGTGATTCTTCGCAAGCGAAAGCGCAATATCCAGCAAACCCGCGTCTTTCGCTGCGGCGAACCATTTGCCTAGCGAGCCAGGCTCCGATTCAATGAGATCGGCAAGAATGCTTTGCGGCGCACGATCGGGATACTTCTTTGCGATTGCCCGAAAGGTCGCAAGGTAGGTCCCTGCCCGATTGGCAGCGAGCGCGTAGCGCTGATAAGCCTCCTCGGCCATCCCACAGTCAAGAAGAATCGCCTCGCAACGCCGGGCGATGTCGCCTTCCGGGGCGTTGAGTCCACGGCTCGATTCCGCCAGACTGACCGCGTCGCCGGGGCGGCCGAGCGAAACGAGGGACTCGACCGCCCACCGGCGATACCACCAGAGTTTGAGTCGGTCATGACTGACATGACTGACAAGCTCCAGCACCTCATCGAAGCGACCGGCCGCGTGTAATGCGCTCAAACACGGTATGGTCCCGACGAAAAATCCGTACTCGTCCGCCTGCACAACTTGCCGGGTAAGCGGCAATAATTGGTCTGCCCATCGAGAAGCGAGCTCGGGCGTGACACATAATGTGCCCCAGTGTTCGCCCAGACTCTCGATGTACGGCATCTGATCCTCTTGTAACGCTTTGAACAGCCGTTCTAACCAGCGGTCCCGCACCGCTTGCGGCACGTCGGCCGCGGCGATCACCGGCACCAGCACATCGATTGCGCGATTGACGGCGCTGCCCAGAGCGCCCGAGGAACTGTCAACCTGCTCGAGTGCAGGCGACAATTTTTCGAGCAGCAGGACTGCGCCCTCTGCGCCCAGCACTGGGGCGACGCGTGCGGCAGAACGGATTTCAGATATCGCTTCTTTGATACGCTGGATCGGCAGCGCCGATCTCCACCCGAACGCCGAGCGTCTGAAGCGAGGCGCGAAAGTCCATTTATGTGCTGGCATGCGACTTCACCATAGGCCTAGTTGTCGGTGTGCCGGTGTGCGTCGACGGATACGCGCGGCAGGCGAAAGCTTGGCATAATCGGAGCGACACATGCTACCGCTCGCTTATGCCCTCATCGACTCGCCTTCGCACGAAGCGAAAACCGTCACGCGGCACGCTGGCGCATTACCGCGATCGCATCGTCGAGATTTTAGGTGAAGCGCGCGGTCAGCGCGTCATGATCCGCTCGATTCATCCCGATGGGCGCGAGCGACTGACGGCCGTCAAACTGGCCAATCTGCTTCCGCTTGAGAGCCAGTTGTTTTGATCCGGCCGCGTGCATTCGCCCACGCCTGAAGTCTCGAGACGTCAAGACGCGTTGACCGCGCCGTGAAGGCCTTACCGGTGGAGAACTTGACCGTCATCGCGGCGCCGATCTCGACAGCCTCGCCGGTCAAGGCCCGCGAAGCGATCGCGAAGCAGCGCGCGAACTCGTCGGCAGTATCGGACCGGTCGGTCGTCCGTCGATCACGCGTCGGCGCGGCAATAACTTCCGGGGAAGACGCGAAGCGCAAGGCGATGCGCCTGGCGACGCCGGCTGCAAATATGCAATCAGCATCTCTTGACTTGCAACTCAGTCACCGCCTCGATGACCGACGGTTCGGTGTAGTCCCGTCCGACAAACGCTTTCAGGGTGAACCGATTGGAAACCGGCAGTAACCCATTGCGGCCAGCGTGACGTGGAAACCCAGCGCGTCCACATCGGGCCCGCAAATCCCCAGTGGCTGCCCCGCGCGCCAAAGTCGCGGGCACCAAGTCGATCACGGGCGAAATCGCCTCGGTCAGTTTCGGCGACCGCTTGAGCTATCGCCCTTCACGCAGATTTTCGTCGTTGATGAGCTTCAACCACCTCGGATTCGCCCGCAAGTAATCCCAGATGAAAGCGCAAGCGTTCGTATCGCGGCGGCAGGCTGCAGTCCCGCGAGGTCAAGGCTCACCTCATGACGCGCGAATTCCGCATACATCGTCTCGAGGGCTGCGACGTACAGGCCTTCCTTGCTTTGGAAGTAGTAATAGAGCATCCGCTCGTTGCTATCCGCGGCCGTGGCAATGGCGTCGACGCGGGCCCCCGACAGTCCGCAGGTTGAAAACTGCTGTGTCGCCGCCCTCCAGGATGCACCGACGCTTGCGCCCCGGGATCTCTTCTGGTTCTCGGCTCCTTTCATGGTCGTCGCCTCCGGCGATGCTGGATACACGTGGATTGTGCGCGCGGCGCTCAAGGGTGGCAGTGGAGGCCTCGGGAGTCAGTTCCACGGTGCCCGAGACTTATATTACAAATCTTTCAAGCGTGATAATTACTATTATCACGCTTGCATTTAATGGCGGTGGCTTGCCACTGGCGACTAGCGTCGTCGGAGCGAGTCCATTCGGTAGTCCAGCGATCGTACTCATATGTACTACATATCGATTTTTGTAGTAACGCAATGGGCGCCACGAATCTACGCCACGCGGAGTTCGTCGCTCGCGCCGACGTCCACCTGTTTCTGTGCGAGCTCTTCGACGTCAAGCTCAAGTGCAGACAGCCGGGCAACTTGGACGGGAAGCAACGCGTAGGCGATGCGAAGCTCATGGAGGCGTGCCTGCCAGTAACGAACGCTTATCGGCAAGGGAGCTGATGCTGTACGTACTGCCGTCACCACTTCCCGTAAATGAGCGAGTTCACGGTCAGCTTCCAGGGAGGTCCGCTTGAGCACGCCAGGCGAAGTAGCGGGGACGTGATGTTTTCGGTCAACTGCGATTGTCTTCATACGCTGTGCATCTCCTGATCCATTGAGACCAGCGTATCGAGGCTCTCGAGAAGTCAAGGAAGGATGCGGGCGCGTAACCGGCCTTGGGGCCTTGGCTGTGAACGATGGGGCCATGCCGGACTCACGCGAAGGCGTGAGCAGCGCAAGCGCTGCATCGGCCGATACCCTTCCTCTTTTTCAGGGCCCGGCGGCGGCTTCCATGCGCGTGTGCAACGCTCGCCCCACCAGCGAATCCGCATTGCGAATCAGGCGTCGCACGCAATCGTCCACCGCTGCCTTCGGAACCCGACCCGCGAGCGCCGCGGCAACGAGGGCATCTAGGCATCGACGACGTCAATTACCGGGATTTCGTAGCCGTAGCCGGCCTCCATCAATGCAGCGCGGACAGGGCACACTCCATCGCAAACTGCGCCTGCGTCGCCTCGTAATCGCGCGCCGCGCGGATGAGCGTTTTCGGATCGGTGGCGCTAGGCCGACCAAGAGACCAACGACTAATGCGTTGGGGAGCAGCGAGCAGGTGACAACTCTGCTATCGGTCTGTCAGTCCGGAGAGCGATCGCCTCCGTCGAGCAAAACGGGATGTTGCGCTTCCCATTCCCTACGCGTTTTCGCCAACTCCTCCGCGAGCAATTTTTCGTCGGGAAGCACTGTGTGGTACTCGGCGGCAAGCACCTTGTTGGGCAGGCCGTCGAGCGCATAGCGTGCGATCGCTTCGTTGGTTCTTGCACAAAGGATCAGGCCGACTGGCGGGTTTTCGCCCGGCAGTGTCCAGTGTTCCTTCGCGTAATTACAGTACATGTGCATCTGCCCGACATCCGCATGATTCAGCTCGGTCAGTTTGAGATCGATGATTACGAGACAGCGCAGTCGTCGATGGAAGAAGAGCAGATCTACACGAAACCAGCTGTCTCCGATGCGCAATCGCCGCTGCCGCCCTACGAACGTGAAGTCGCCGCCCAGCTCAAGCAAGAAGTCCTCGAGCCGGTGGATGAGGGCGTCCTCAAGGTCGCTTTCCGAATACTCGTCCTTCAAGTCAAGGAACTCGAGAACGTAAGGGTCTTTGATCGCTTCTTCGGGCTTCATCGTGTCGCCCGGAGCTGCGACGGCGCCCTTGGCGAGCATTGCGCGCTTATCGTTGGACATCAACGTGCGGGTGTAAAACTGACTGCCGATCTGGCGTTCGAGCTGTCTCACGCTCCATCCACCACGCAGCGCTTCGCCTTCGTAGAACGACCGCTCTTCCGGCGATCGCGTCCGTCGCATTAGTCGCACGTAATGGGTCCAGGACAATGGAAAACGTTCAGCCAACTGCTGGAGCGAGAATTTCCGAATCGGTGATTCGGATTTTGTTCGCGAGGCGCGGGTCGTAGATTTCCGAATCACCGATTCGGTAATCTCGCTCGGCGGATAGCTCTGGTAGAAGAGGCGCATCAGTTCCAGATTGTCAGCGCCGAAGCCCCTTCCAAACTGCTTCGTCAGATCCGCTGACAGGCGTTGCAAGAGCGCCTGCCCATACTCAGCTCGCCCCTGCCCGCCCTGCTCCGATTCGATAATCCGACGGCCGACCAACCAATAGGTCGCAGTCATCAGTGCATTGATGCTCCGCGCTGCGGCACCCCGGCCGTCTTCCAGGAGCGCGACCACATCGCTGAGCGTGCCCCTGTAGGCGCCTTCAGGCACGAGCACATCGGTCATCTTTTTTGTTTCCACGCGTCTCTTTGGAGGGGGAGCGAGCCAATCGGTCGTCAATGTTGAGTGTGCACAAAGCTGGAAAGCATACGCGATGAACGACCGTCGCACACCTCACGCCTCTTTCTCGCTACACTTCGCCGCACGCGGCCATCCCGTACACCCGAGTCTCTCTAATTTTCTACCGCCATTTATTGCCTATCCTAGCGGACCTCGAACCGTTCGCTGGCTGGCACCGGTTCAAGTCCGTTCCCATGTGTGCGGCTGACCTCGTATTTTACGCGCAGCGCCCGCTGTCCGCGCCGCGCGGGTGATGGTCGCTCGGCGGGCGGACAAAGGCAGTTCGTCGGAGGCGCTTCGAGATCCAGCCGAAGGCAGCACGGTACGAAAGTCAGCGAACTCACCTGTTACGAAGGCCGCTGGCTCGCAAGTGAAGGTCATGCCGGTGAAGCGAGCGGATGCGGTCATCGATGCTGCACTTTCCGTGTTGCCATGTATGCGTCAAACAGGCCCGTATGCAGCCAGCTGAGTTCTTCGCGTAAGCTCACCAATTCGTGCTGGTCGCCTTCATGTTCGCGACGCAAAATCTCCCCGAGCAAGGCCGTGGCACGCGACGCAGGTAGCTCTCGCTGCACGCGCGCCTCCCCCAGCCGACCCGCGAGCGCTGGCTTGACAACGAGTAGCCAGGCCGGAAACCAAACATAGTCCTCGATTTCGCCTGTGCCGGGAAACTCAGCATCGAAGCGCCGACGCAGCACATCCAGCAAAGCGTCCCGAAGCCTGGCAATCAATGCGGCGAATCGTGACGGTGCCAGCCACGCCATTTCCACTAACAGCGGCCACGCCGCATCGAGACCGGCCCCTCGATAGCGCGCTTCGGTCATCCAGGCGAGTGGCGACGGGATGCGCCACCACGATTCGATCGTGTTGACGGCGTCAGTGGCTGCCGCCCAGTCCCCTGCGCGGAGCCATAGCGGCGCGGCGTGACTTTCGGTGTGGCTCCTGCAAAAGACCAGCGGTGCAGCGCGCTCGGCGAGCGAGCGCCAGCACGGTGTCGACCATGCATGAGCGTCCTGTGCAGGCATCACCCGTTGGGCGGCAGGCGTCACTTCATCCTCAAGGTGTCGGCGGACTGCGGTTAGCTCCGTGTGGTCGGCCAGTGGAAGGCTTGACTCGTTCTCGAGTTCGCGAACAAGCACCGTCATCGCAGGCAGCGCGCTGTCTGCAGGGTATTCACTGGCGAGCTGCGTCAGTGAGGCGCGCGCGCCCCCCGCATGGCGACGCTGCAATTGCTCCACGACGTCGTTGCGCAGTACCACGTCGCGGCTGTCGGCAAATATATCGAGTTGTTGCATGCTTTGCTGCATCGTCGTCGCACTCGGGAATGTCGTCGATGAAGAGCGATCAGGCTAATTCATTTCCGTGCGCCGGGAAAGCAGTTGCCGTTCCGTTTCGACGGTCATTTCACGGATCACCGTGCGCCAGGTGCGCCTCACAATAAGTGCGCTACCGACGCGCATCGAGCATCGTGCCGCGACAGCGGCGAGCGCCGCACCGACATGCGTAAAGGCGCTTGAGCGCCGCCGTTCGGCGCCCTTCGACGTCGAGCGCGTAGTCGATGAAGACCTCTGCGCCCTCTTCAATCTTGCGTGTCGCCCGGATGAAGATCCGGTCGCCCTCCTGTTCGGCTTCACAGTTAGGCGCGCAACTGTGATTAATCCAGCGCGCGGAGTTGCCGCCTTGTGCGCCATCGATCATGCGCCCGTCGTCGAGCCCGAAGAAGAAGGTGTGTCCGTCTTCCGCGGTGGACCGCTCATACCGGCGCTGTGCCTCTTTCGCCGAGATGATCTCGCCTTTGTACTCGAGGATTGCATCACCGACGGAGATAGTCGCCGCGGCGAACACACCACGACCATGAATCGGCGAGTGACGGACGGCTATGCGGCGCATGATTGACACTCTCGCATGGGAATGAACGAAAAAACCTGCCGTGGTGTGAGGACAGGCGATAATCGCATCATCGCATGTCAGCCCGTCAGGAAATGTCCGCTCTGCCTCGTCGCACGAAACTCAAACGCAAGCCGGCGCGCGGCACCCTGGTGCGCTATGAAGGCCGGATCGCGGAAGTTCTGGGCGAAGCCCGCGCGCAACGCGTCATGATTCGCTCCATTCACCCGGACGGACAGGAGCGCCGCACCGCGGTGAAATGGGTGAACCTCATACCGCTCGAGACTCAGCTTTTCTGATTAGGTCGGGACCCGTCGAACGAGTGATGCGACGGCAAACCACCCGCCTGCGGCCGTCGCGCGCCACCCGATCGTTGCTGCGCTCACGCCTGATTGACGGCGTCTTTGAAGCCTTTCCCGGCGGTGAACTTTACCGTCTTGGCCGCGGCGATATCAATGGCCTCACCGGTCTGCGGATTGCGCCCGTTCCGCGCGGCGCGTTCGCCGGTCCCGAACGATCCAAAGCCGATCAGCTGAACGGTGTCGCCTGCAGCCACCGTTTTCGAAATCGTCTCAAACACCGCATTGATCGCCTCTTCGGCGGCGGTCTTGCTCGTCCCCGACTGCGACGCAACCGCGTCAATCAGTTCCTGCTTGTTCATTGGCGTCTCTCCCTCTCTATTGAAAACGAACGCGATCTTACCGAACCGCTACGACGACGCGGAACCGCGGCTGCTATGAGGCAGATCGACCGCATCCAGGTCGAACAGATCCGAGGTCGTGCTGTGTGTGGACAGCAGCTCGGGCAAATCGCCCTTTCGAACCTTGGCCAGGGTGTCCGGCGACAGCCAGATTTCTTCCATCGCGTCGAGGCCTCCCTCGATCATCCGCTGCAAGAAGAAGGATTGCTTGCGCCCCGTGGCCTCGGCCAGGACGCGCAACCGCTGTTCGATGACGGGGTCGATGCGCACCGCCACGACCCGCAACTTGTTCTCTGCTGATCTTCTCATCCGTTTGCTTCTTTAGACCGTCGGCGCGACAGACGCACCGGCCGGCCGTGAACTGCTCGCCACTCTCTGGCGCCTACGCGGTCATTATCTACGTGCGAGCTTTCGCTCTCGACGTTTTGCCAACGGCTGCCTTTCGGGCCGCTCGCCTGACGGGCGGAGCGGAGTCTGCGGCGGGCATGCGCCGCGTCGGGGAGCGCGTCGTTCCGCGCAGCGTCTTCAACTGCTCCTGAAGTGACTCGTGTGCCGCTTCAATCGCGGCGAGCTTGCCGATGGCGGCGTCGTTGTATTTCTTCACATGCGCCGCGATCGCGCTCAAATCGGACATCGCTTTGCTGGTCGGGAGGACTTTGACGCTCACGCCTTCGGTGCCGGCAGTTCGTTGTCCGCGCCCAGGCTATTTGCCCATGCACGAGCTTCGTCCATCGAGATCAGACGGCCCGCGGTGACGTCATCCAGACCTTCCTGAATCAGGCGTCGCTTCTCTGCCTCGCGAGTAAGGAACTGCACCAGCGCCTTCTTGATGATCCACTGGCGGGGCCGCTCAAGACGCTCGGACAACGCATCTACTTCCTGAGCAAGTTCGACGGGCACTTGTGCCGTCAACGTCCTGGTCTCTGCCACCATGTTTAGGCTCCGTCAATGGTCCAATAGGAATTATTGTAGATCAATAAACGGCTTGTGTAGCCTCGCGCCAGTCGTGCCAAAGCGCATCCCAATTTCCTTGGTCGAGTTGCCGCAAGTCAACCAGGTCCCCGAGTTCGGCGACGTAAGAGCAAATGGTGCAGGGCGGGAGGAAGGGGGAAGTCTGCTGAAAAGAGGCGCGCCTGAATACCACTTAAGCGTATCGAGCAAGACGGAAAGGCTCGAGATCGACCGGCGGTTTGTCGCCGCGGATCAGCGCCGCAACGCACTCACCGACCGACGGTCCGATGCCGAAACCGTGCCCCGAAAAGCCCGAGGCCAGATAAAGCCCCGGCACATCGTGAAGCGGCCCGATGACCGGCATGGCATCGGGCGTCACATCGATGTAACCGCCCCACGATTGCGCGATGCGCGCGCCGTTGAACACGGGAAAGCTTTCCCGCAAGCGCGTCCACGCCTGATCGATGCCCTTTGCGTACGGAAGCGGATCGAGCATCCGGCAGCGCTCGAACGGCGATTCGCGCTCGGACGGAAAGCGCCTCGGGATCTTCCATTCCTCGAGGAAACGCTGATTCAGGCGCACGCGCACGATCGACCGGTTCGCGATCCACGGACGAAGGAACTTGTTCATCAACCGGAAGCTGTCCGGAACGAGCTCGCCGAGCGACGCGGAAAACTGCGACACCGTATAGCCGCCGTCCGCGCGCTTGCGGCACGTGAAGTCCTTGGCGTTGATCGACACCGACATGCCTGCGTCGAACGGCGCCGTGCGTAGTACCGAGCCGCGCACTTTCAGTTGCGGAAACTCGACGCCGAAGTTGCCGCAAAACAGACGCGACCACGCGCCCGCCGCGACCAGCACGTTCTGCGCACGCACGCGCCCCGTCTCCGTGACGACCGCGCTCACGCGCCCCGCGCTGCTTTCGATGCCGCGCACCGCGCAATTTTCGACGATCGTCGCGCCCGCCTGACGCGCGAGCGCCGCGATGCCGGCCGTCGCCTGCGTCGGTTCGGCGACGCCGCAGCTTGCGCTGTGCATCGCGCCCGTCCATGCGCGCGCGCTTTGGGGCAGCAACCGCTGCGCGTCGCGCTTCGTCAGGAATTCGGCCTCCGCGCCGTAGATTTTCGCGCTTTCGAACCAGCGCGCGTGATCGCTCGCATCGCGCTCGTTCTCCTGCAGATACAGCAAGCCGTTCTGCCGATAACCGACATCGACCTGTTCCTGAATCTCGCGCCACCGGCGATTCGCGAGCAGCGCGAGCGGCACTTCCGGCATGTCGCGCGACAGCGTGCGCACCCATCCCCAGTTGCGCGACGACTGCTCGCACGCGAGCGTGCCCTTCTCGAAGAGCGCCGTGCGCACGCCCGCTTTCGCGAGCCAGTAAGCCGTGCTGACGCCGATGATTCCGCCGCCGACGATGGCCACATCCACCGGATCGAGCGCCTCTGCCATTGTGTTCATGTCCTGTTTTGAGTGCGATGGACGCCGCGCTTCACGCGGGATGGCCGAGCGCATCGCGCAGCCTGTACCAGCTGATCGCGAGCGCGGCGCCGAGCTGGCGCGCGGGATAAAACGGGATGCGGCTCACCGGCGTCATCGGAAAATCGAGTTCGCCGGCGGGCACGCCGTTGACCGCGTCCGAGAGCACGCGGCCCAGCGCGGTCGCCATCGCGACGCCGCGTCCGCAATAACCGTAGGCGGTCCAGATCCCCGGCGCGAGCTCGTGCACGCGCGGCAGATCATCGACGGTCATGCCGACGCGGCACGCCCAGCGATGCGCCCAGCGCATGCCTTCGAGCTGCGGAAAGCGCGCGATGGCCGCGGCGCGGAGCTGCTGCTCCGTCGCGGGATCGATGTGATCCGCCGCGCGTCCGCGTCCGCCGATCACGAAGCGGCCTTCCGGATCTATGCGGCAGTAGTAGGTGATCTTGCGCGTTTCGGAGATGCCCGCGCGGCGCGGCATCAGCGCCTGTTGCAGCGGCGCGGGCAGCGGCTCGGTCGCGATCTGCGCGCTCGCGACGGTCACATACGATTGCGCCACCGATGACCACAGCTGCCCGGTATAAGCGTCCGTTGCGATGACGACCCGCCTCGCGCGCACCGTATGGCCGCTGACGCGCAGCGTGACGCCGCCGCGATGCTCGCGGATGTCATCGACCGGCGAATGCTCGTAGAACGCGACGCCGCTCTGGGACGCCGCGCGCGCGAGTCCGCGCGCGTACGCGAGCGGATGCACCGCGCCCGCGCGCCGTTCGACGAGACCGGCGGGCCAGAAGCGCGAGCCCGTTGCCTCGAACATGGCGTCGGCGGAAAGGAATTCGACATCGCCGCCGTGCGCGTTAATCTCGCGCGCGCGCCGCTCGAGATAGCCGACCGACGCCTGCGAGAACGCGCCCTGAATCCAGCCGGTGCGCGTCGCGGCGCAATCGATCTGCAATGCGGAGACGAGATCGAACAGATAGTCGGCGTTGCCGTATGCGAAGCGCGTCATCCGCCCGGCGACGTCGCGGCCGAAGCGATCGATGAGCGCGGCCGGCGTCGGCTTGAAGCCCGGCACGACTTGCCCGCCGTTTCGCCCCGAGGCGCGATGCCCGACTTCGAACGCTTCGAACAGCGCAACCTGCCGTCCGGAATCCGCGAGATGGTAAGCCGCCGACAAACCCGTGAAGCCGCCGCCGATCACGGCGACATCGACCTCGATGTCTTCGCCGAGCGTCTTCGCGGGACTGCGCGCCGCCGCCGTGCGCGACCACAGCGTGCTGGCCGGTTCGAATGCGTCGCGCTTCATGATGTCAGCGACTCCGCGTGCGTAACGCGCTTGAGAAAGTCGCGCACGCGCTCGTTCTTAGGCTGCGTGAGCACGTCGCGCGACGGCCCTTGTTCGGCGATACGTCCGCCATCGAGAAACAACGTGCGATCCGACACGCTGCGCGCGAAGTCCATTTCGTGCGTGACGACGACCATCGTCATGCCTTTGTTCGCGAGCGCGCGCATCACCGAGAGCACTTCGCCGACGAGTTCGGGATCGAGCGCGGACGTGGGCTCATCGAAGAGAATCGCTTCGGGCTCCATGGCGAGCGCCCGCGCGATCGCAACGCGCTGTTGCTGCCCCCCCGACAACTGCCGCGGATAATGCTGCGTCTTTTCCGCGAGCCCCACCGACGCGAGCAGGTCTTTCGCGCGCGCCGTGGCTTGCGCGACGCTCTCGCCCTTCACGTGAACGGGACCTTCCATCACGTTTTCGAGCGCCGTGCGATGCGGGAACAGATTGAAACGCTGAAACACCATCGAGACGCGCTGACGGATCGCGTTGATCTGACGGCTTTTCGCATCGACGGGAACGCCATCGATCGTGATGCGGCCGCCGTCATGCTGCTCCAGTCCGTTGATGCAGCGCAGAAGCGTTGACTTGCCCGAGCCCGACGGCCCGATCAGGCACACGACTTCGCCCTTCCTGATTTCCGCGTTGATGTCCTGCAGCACGACATGCGCGCCGTATGATTTACGGAGACTCTCGATCTTGATCATTTGCCTTTCCCGAAGCGCCGTTCAAGCCGGCCGATGCCGTACATCATCGGCAAGCTCATCACGAGATAGATGAGTGCGACGAGCGTGAAAATCGTGGCGCTCTTGAACGTCGCCGATGCGATCAGCTTGCTTTGCATCGACAACTCGACGACCGTGATGACCGCGGTCTGCGACGAGTCCTTTAGCATCATCACGGCGTTGTTGCCATACGGCGGCAACGCGATGCGAAACGCCTGCGGCAACACCACGCGGCGCATCAGCTTGAGCCGCGACATGCCGATGGCTTGCGCCGCTTCGTACTGCCCGGAATCCACGGCGTCGATGCCCGCGCGAAACACCTCCGCCATATACGACGAATACGCGATGCCCAGGCCCAGCGCGCCCGCTTGGAACGCCGTGAGACCTACGCCGATGTCCGGCATGACGAAGTACATGTAGAACAAGATGACAATGATCGGCACGCCGCGCAGCACGTTCGTCAACACGCGGCTCGCATGCGCGAGCGGTGCGACGCCACTCACGCGCAACAGCGCCCAGAAGAGGCCGAGCAGCGTGGCGATCACGAGCGCGGCGGCGGTAATGGCGATGGTCGTCAGCACGCCCTGCATGAGCACGGGCGCGAATTCGATCGCATCGCTCGCGAATGATTCGAACATCGGCGTATCCTGCGTTGCGCAATCAGTCGTTGCGGGTTAGTGAGTGACGTTCCACTTCTTCAGGATCGCGTCGATGGTGCCGTCGGCCTTGAGCTTGGTGATGGCGGCGTCGAGCTGCGTGCGATGCGCGTCGTCGCCCTTGCGCACGGCCAGCGCGATGTTCGTGGGCAGCGACGGCTTGTAGCTCTCGACATAGCGCACTCCGCTCACACCTTGCGTGCGCACCTGATACGCGATGACAGGGCCGTCGCCGATGGCGGCATCGAGACGATGCAGCTTCACGTCGCGCACGAGATCGGCCATGGTGTCGTACATCTTCACTTCCTTGACGCCGGGCGTGGCCTTCAGTGGATCGACATACAACGTGCCGATTTGCACGCCGACCGTCTTGCCTTTCAGCTCGGACAGGTTCGTGTAGTTGGTCTTGTCGCCTTCGGGCACGATCAGCCCTTCGCCATATTCGACGACGATCTGCGTGAAGTCGACGACTTGCGCACGCTGCGGCGTCTTCGCGAATGCCGACGAAATTAGGTCGATCTTGTCCGTCTGTAGCGACGGCACCAGCGACGCGAACGGAATCGGAGCGACGTTCGTCTTGTAGCCCGCTTCCTTGCCGACGGCATCGGCGATGTCGATCATCGCGCCGCGCAGCGTGTTGGTCTTCGGATCGAGGAAGTTGAACGGCACGGCTGTAGGCGTTGCGCCGACGCGCAACGGCGCGGGCTCCGCATGCGCCACCGACAACGAGGCGGCACACACGACGCCCGCCATCAATACATTCAGCTTTTTCAACATGGAATCCCCCTTTTGGATGATGGGCGACGCGCCTCGTTTTTGCCTCAACTTGTATCGCTAAACGATGCGTCTGTATCGCGTTTATATTTGTTATAACCGTCCATTTTTGCGGCGTCAACAAGCTAATCGCTCGACGATATCCCTTGAGCTTAGGGGTTTTCCCGAAAATAAGCCCCGCTTCGCCGGCCTGTAGCGGCGGCGGCGTCGCGTTCGCGAGGATATTGTGCTTCAATACGTTGGAATTGCCTTTCAATGTATTCTTCCCCATGACGAACACCATTCAAGGCCAAGGACCGGCCGATTCATCGCCCGAGGAATCGACGCTCTACGTGCAGTCGCTCGCAAGCGGCATCAACGTGCTCAACGTCTTCGGTCCGGACAATCGCGCGCTGAATCTGCCGGAAATCGCGGCGCTCGCGGGCATTTCGAAGAGCGCGACGCAACGCTTCACCTTCACGCTCGAAGCGCTCGGCCTGCTCGTCAAGGATCCGGTGACGAAGCGCTATTCGCTGTCGTCGCGCACGCTGGAGCTCGGCTGCCGGTATCTCGAATCGCATTCGTTGTTGAGCCGCGCGAATCCGTTCCTGCTGGAACTCAACCGCAATTCGGGGGAAACGGTGAACTTCGCGGAGCCGGCAGGCACCGACATGATTTATATCGGCCGCTTTCCCAGTCTGATGCGACTGCTCGTGCACATGCCGGTCGGGCGACGCATTCCGATCTACTGTTCGTCAGCGGGGCGCGCGTATTTATCCGCGCTCGACGAAGATCAGGCGCGCGAACAGCTGCTCGCGTGCGAGCGCGTCAAGTACACGCCGAACACGATCACGGATATCGATATCCTGATGGACGAATTGCGCCAGTCGCGCGAACGCGGCTTCGCGTATTGCAATGAGGAGTACTTTCGCGGCGATCTCGCACTCGCTGTGCCGATCTTCGATTCGGGACATCGCGTCGGCGCAGCATTGCAGATGTCCGTGCTTGCCGGCAAGTGGACGCTCAAACGAGCGGTGACGCGTCTCATCCCGATGATGCAGGAAACCGCGCAGCTCATATCGACGGCGGCGCCGACACCTCAAGCCTTAGCTCCGTTTACAAATATCCCGACGCACAAGGTCTGAGAAGACATCTTATTGTTGTTGAACTTACAACATGAGCGCGGCGACGACGCGCCTTAGAAACATTGGCTACATCCTCACCGTAAGTCGAAGGACGTCGGTCCGGACGAGGCTAAAGTCGTTTTCGGCGGACGCGGGTCCGTGTTCGTGATCGCAACGCGGTTAAAAATATTTGATCTTTTACTATGGTATCCTAATGGAAGTGCGCTAAAATCGCTGTATGTCAACTCAAATGACGCCCGTGGTCGAGCTCGCATCGACAATCAGCGTTCCGCTTAGCATCGGCGCCCTTTGGGAAAACTTGGGTTCGGGAACGCCCGCACTTGATGCGCGATGCTTGATGTTTGATGCGGTCTGACTATAATTGGGTGTTTGCAGCGTGATGACCTGGAGGACCCGTGCGGACAACCCTTGATATCGACGACGACGTGATGGCCGTCGTACGCGCCCGCGCCGAGCGCGAGCACGTCTCGATCGGTCGCGTTTTGTCGACGCTCGCGCGGGCGGCGCTGCAGCCGGTAGGGGCCGCCCCAACGATGCGCAATGGACTGCCGGTCCTGCCGAACACGCGCGCGGCGCGCCCGGTAACGCTCGATCTCGTCAATCAGATGCGCGACGAGACGCCCTGATGGCCTATCTGCTTGACGTCAACGTACTGATCGCACTATTCGACGCTGGCCATGTGCAGCATGAGGCCGCGCACGCATGGTTTGGCCAGGTCGGGCACGCAGCTTGGGCAACCTGTCCGCTGACCGAAAACGGCGTGCTGCGCATCATCGGCAATCCGCGTTACCCCAACACGCTCGAGACGCCGGCAGCTGTCGCACCACTCATCGCGCAGTTGCGGGCGCATCCCAGCCACCAGTTTTGGGCTGACGACGTGAGCCTGCTCGATGCACAACACGTCGATGCGAGCCGGATCCTTGCGACCGATCAGGTGACCGATACCTACCTGCTCGCGCTCTCGCGCGCGCACCGTGGCACGCTCGCGACGTTCGATCGCCGGCTCGTCGTCGACGCGGTGCCGGACGGCGCGCGCCACCTAGAATTGATCACATAACGGCTTGCGGCCGACGCCTGAGGTGAAAGCGCTTCTTCGTTGTGATGCCGCTGCGGACTGCAATTCGAAGTATCTGATTCGATTAGGGTCACTACGTAAGCTGACCTCTCACCGCTGCAAGTGAAAAGTCCCCTGTGCACTCCCGTGTCCGCGGGTCGGCTTCCCGGCGCAACGGCAAGCCGCCGGTCAAAAGCTTCGTGAGCGCGACGGGCTGCGTCTTCGTCCAAGCAATCAGCTAGCAACTGAGTGCTCCGCAGCAAACGGCTTGCCGTCACGCCCACGTTCATGTTGATCCGCCTGAGAAACCGCCGGAGTAAAGCGGAGAGCATACTAACGGTGGCGATCTCGCGACTCGCAGGCGGACGATCGCGCGCTTTGCAAGCCTTTCTCGACCGCCATCACGATTCGCCCGATTCGACTTGCCGCGCCGCGAATTCCATCAGCTTTGCATCTCGCCAGTTCCGCCGGGCAGCCAGTTCGTCCGCGGGCAAATGCTGCCGACGGTCATGTTCGACGCGCGCGATCAACTCGGGATCCCACGGTCCGTCATCCACTCGGGACTTCGCAATGGAGTAATAAAGCGGGCCGAGCCGGCGCGCATAGTCGGCAACACCTTCGGGCGCGTTCAGATCGATCGTTTCGAACGGTCCCATGAACGACCATCGCCAGCCGAGCCCGTCTCTCACGGTCTTGTCGATGTCCTCGCAACTCGCCACCCCGTCGCGCTGCAATGCCCACGCCTCTCTGAGCAACGCCGCCTGAAGTCGGTTGAGCACGAAGCCCTCGATCTCCTTGCGCACACGAACCACGCTTTGCCCTATCCCGACCATCAGCTTTTCCACGAATGCCGTGGTCTCGGCGACCGTTTGCGTGGACGGCACGAGTTCGACCACCGGGACGAGATAAGGCGGATTGACCGGATGAGCGATGATCACGCGCGGCGAAATCGTCAGGTCGCAGGAAAATGCCGACGCCGGCATACCCGAACTCGAACTGCCGATGATCACATCGGCGTCCGCGACCGCATCGATATCCGTCATCAGTTTGCGCTTGACGTCCAGACGCTCGAGGACGGATTCCTGAACGTAGGCCGCGTCGCTGATCGCAGCTTCGAGCGAATCCACCATTTGAAGGCGGCCTGCGACCGTCTCAGGCGATTCGTCAATCAGTCCATGAGCGTGAAGCGCGCGCAACTGACCGGTCGCCCAGGGAATGGCCGCTTCCGCGATGCGCGCGTTCGCGTCGTACACGCGCACGGCGAGCCCCGCGCGCGCGAAGGCGATCGCCCAGCCCGCGCCCACCAGCCCTGCTCCGACGATCGCAACGGGTTTGCTCGTATCGATATGTCCCTTGTTCATGGTAAGCCTCGTATTGCCTGAAAGCGTGTTCCGGAAGTCACGCGGCGGTCCATCCGCCGTCGAGCATCAGCGCACTGCCCGTCATCAGGGACGACGCATCGCCCGCCAGAAAGACGATAGCTCCCATGACGTCCTCGATACGTCCGACGCGACCCAGCGCGATCTTGGATGTCACCCAGTCTCTAAAGCCGGGCGCTTCGAACATCTGCGTAGTGAAAGCGGTTTCGATGAACGTGGGACACACCGTATTGATGCGTATGCCATGCGGACCCAGTTCCCAGGCGAGCGCACGGGTCATGCCTTCGATCGCATGCTTGGTCGCGCAGTACACCGTGCGCCCAGGACTGCCGACATGACCCATCTGCGATGAAACGTGAATGAAGGACCCGATCTGCTTCGCTTCCAGCAGCCCTTTGGCGACTGCGCGCGAAAGATAGAAGGCCGCCTTGACGTTGAGCGCCATGATCGCGTCGATGTCCTCGTCGTTCACGTCGACGAGCGGCTTCGGCCGGTTCATGCCCGCGCTGTTGACGAGGATATTGAACGGCCCGCGCGATGCAACGACTTCTTTCACCCAGGCGGGCTGCGTCACGTCGAGCTCAACGGCATCGCAAGCACCGCCGCTGGCACGGATCGCCTCGCAGGCAACGTCCAGTTGATCGCGGGAACGCGCTGCGAGCAAGACGTGCGCGCCCGCCTGGGCGAGGGCGGTCGCGGCCGCGAGGCCGATACCCCGTCCCGCGCCCGTCACGAGCGCGGTCTTGCCGTCGAGCTTGAAGCCCGCAAACGTGGGGAGGTTCATCATGCGTCAGCCCGGCACGGCGGAACCGTACGGCACATCCTGATAACCGTAGCGGCGCACGCGAATGTTCGCCTGTTCACCGTGCGCGATCATGCCCTCGATCGCGCAGAGCCGGGAGCAGTACGCGCCGATCTTCGCGCTCGCCTCGTCCGTCAGTACCTTTTGGTATGTGCAGGTCTTGATGAACTTGCCCACCCACAAGCCGCCCGTATAACGGGCCGACTTGCCGGTCGGCAACGTGTGATTGGTGCCGATCACCTTGTCGCCATATGCGACGTTGGTACGCGGACCGAGGAACAGCGCGCCATAATTCTTCATGTTAGCGAGGAAGTAATCCGGATCGCGCGTCATGACCTGAACGTGTTCCGAAGCAATGCGGTCGGCCTCTTCCACCATCTCGTCGATGGTATCGGTGACGATCACCGCGCCGTAATCGCGCCACGAGACGCCGGCCGTATTGGCCGTCGGCAGGATCGTGAGCAACCGTTCGACTTCAGCGATGGTGTCGCGTGCAAGTTGCATCGAGTTGGTCAGCAGAATGGCCGGCGTGTTGAAGCCATGCTCGGCCTGACCGAGCAGGTCCGTGGCGCACATTTCCGCATCCACGCTGTCGTCCGCGATCACGAGAGTCTCCGACGGACCCGCAATCAGATCGATGCCGATGCGCCCGAACAACTGCCGCTTGGCCTCGGCCACGAACGCGTTGCCGGGGCCGACGATCATCGACACGGAGTCGATGCTCTGCGTGCCGAGCGCCATCGCGGCGATCGCCTGCACGCCGCCGAAGGTATAGATCTCGTCGGCGCCGCCGAGATGCATGGCCGTGATGACCGCCGGGTTCGGCCTGCCCTGCACCGGCGGCGACGCGGCGAGAATGCGCGAGACGCCCGCCACCTTGGCCGTCACCACGCCCATATGCGCCGATGCCACGAGCGGAAATTTCCCGCCAGGCACGTAGCACGCGACGCTGTCCACCGGCATGTTCTTGTGTCCGAGCACGACGCCGGGCATCGTTTCCACTTCGATGTCGTGGATCGAATCGCGCTGTGCCTTCGCGAAGTTGCGCACTTGCGCCTGCGCGAACTTGATGTCGTCCAGTTGGCCTTGCGACAGGCTGCGCACGCATGCCCCGATCTCCTCTTCCGAGAGACGGAAGCGTTCCGGCGACCAGTTGTCGAACTTCTGCGAGAGCGCGGCGACGGCTTCGTCGCCGCGCTTGGCGACGTCCGCGAGGATGCCGGTGACGACGTCACGCACCTTCGCGGCATCCTGCGAGGAGTCTTCGGCGCTGCGGCCGTGCTTGAGATACTGAATAGCCATGGTGGGTTTCCTTTTGCGTGGGGCTTGCGCTACGATAGCTGCAAATTTAACGCAAATGTTCATGCAAGCGCAGTGCAAACGGTAGCCACTTACCCTGAACTAAAAGTCTTCCGCTCATGCAAACCGATGCAAAAAAAGTCCGTCTTGAAGACGTCGCCAAACGGCTGGGCGTTTCCGCATCCACGGTTTCGCGCGCGCTGGCCGGGCATTCGGCGATCAGCGACGATACGCGCAAGGCGGTGCGCGAACTCGCCGCGCAACTCGGCTACCGCCTTCCGACGCAAGGCAGGAAAACGCGCAGACAGTCGACGCGTCTGATCGGTGTCGTCGTCGGTGCTTTGCACAACCGTTTCATGACGCTCCTGCTCACGCACCTGCACGACGCGCTCGACGAATACGGCTACCAGATAACGCTCTTGATCGATTCGATGAACGACGCGGACAATCTGCTCGCGTTTCGCCCGTTGATCGACGGCTATCTCGACGGTCTCATCTTCGCGACAGCCACGCTGGATTCGCCCGTCGTCGCGGAGATGCAAAGGCGCGGCATTCCGCTCGTTCTGGTAGTGCGTTCGGTGGACAACGTGCCGGTAGATACGGTCGAGATCGACAACGTGCATGCGGGCGCGGTGGCGGCGGAGCATTTGTACCGGTTGGGTCATCGAAGAATCGGCTTGCTGATGGGGCCGAAGAACACGTCGACGAGTCGTGACCGCGCGAAAGGCGCGCTCGTCTGGCTTCGCGAAGCGGGCATGAACCCGGAATCGGTCTCGCTCGTGTGGAGCGACTACACGTCCGAAGCGGCCTATTCGAGCACGATCGCGATGCTGAACGAGCAAGATCGCGTTACTGCCATCGTCGCGGGCAACGACACCATCGCGGTCGGCGTGCTGGAAGCGGCGAAGCGCCGAGGCGTGGCCGTACCCGAGGAATTGTCGATCATCGGTTTCGACGACATGCCGCTGGCCGGTTCGCCGCTCGTCGCGCTCACGTCGATTCGACAACCCGTGGACGCGATGGCGCGCACCGCCGCACGCCGCCTGGTCGAACGCATTCGCGCGGGCGGCATGCAGGCGCCCACGCACGACATCCTGCCGATACAACTCGTGCGCCGCGACACGACCGGCCCATGCAGCGGCGCCTGAATCAAACCGCCATGCACAGATACTTGATCACGACATAATCGTCGATGCCGTAATGCGAGCCTTCGCGGCCGAGTCCCGATTGCTTCACGCCGCCGAACGGCGCGACCTCATTGGAAATCAGCCCCGTATTGATGCCGACCATGCCGTATTCCAGCGCTTCCGCGACGCGCCACACCCGCCCGATATCGCGGCTGTAGAAATACGCCGCGAGACCGAATTCGGTGTCGTTTGCCATGCGCACGACTTCTTCGTCCGACGAAAACCGGAAGATCGGTGCGAGCGGACCGAACGTCTCTTCCTTCGCGACTTTCATGTCGGGTGTGACGCCCGTCAGCACGGTCGGCTCGAAAAAGCCGTGGCCGAGCGCGTGACGCTTGCCGCCGGTGACGATCGACGCGCCTTTGGTCAGCGCGTCCTCGATGTGCGATTCCACCTTCAGCACCGCCGCCTCGTTGATCAGCGGCCTCAGCGAGACGCCGCTTTCCGTGCCGCGTCCGACCTTGAGCTTGCCGACTGCTTCGGCGAGCTTGGCCGCGAAAGCATCGTAGACGCGCTCGTGCACGTAAAACCGGTTCGTGCACACACAAGTCTGCCCGCTGTTCCGATACTTCGACGCAATCGCGCCTTCCACGGCGGCGTCGATATCGGCGTCTTCGAACACGATGAACGGCGCGTTGCCGCCCAGTTCCAGCGAAACTTTCTTGATCGTCGGCGCGCTCTGGGCCGCGAGCAGCCGGCCGACTGCCGTCGATCCCGTGAACGAGAGCTTGCGCACGACCGGATTGCCCGTCATCTCGCCGCCGATCGCTTTCGGGTCGCCGGTGACGATGTTGAGCACGCCCTTCGGCACGCCCGCGCGCTCGGCGAGCACGGCCATCGCGAACGCGGAGAACGGCGTCGCTTCAGCCGGTTTCACGACGATCGGACAGCCCGCTGCGAGCGCCGGCCCGACCTTGCGCGTGATCATCGCGGCCGGAAAGTTCCACGGCGTGATCGCGGCGCACACGCCGATCGGTTCTTTCGTCACGACGATGCGCTTGTCGGCGGCGGGTGTCGCGAGCGTATCGCCCGCGACGCGCTTGCCTTCCTCCGCGAACCATTCGATAAACGACGCCGCGTACACGATCTCGCCCTTCGCCTCGGCGAGCGGCTTGCCTTGCTCGGTCGTGAGGATGAGCGCGAGGTCGTCGGCGTGGGCGAGCATCAGGTCGTACCAGCGGCGCATGATAGCCGCGCGTTCCTTCGGTGTCTTCTTGCGCCAGGCGGGCCACGCGGCATTCGCGGCGTCGATCGCGCGACGCGTTTCCGCCGCGCCCATCATCGGCACCCGGCCGAGCGACGCACCGTTCGACGGATCGACGACTTCGAAGGTCGCGCCGCTGTCGGCGCCTTGCCATTCGCCGTCGATAAAGGCTTCGTGATGCAGGAGAGTCGGGTCTTTAAGGAGAGTCTGCAGAGTCATCGTTTTATCGCTCGTTCATTCGGTAAATCGCAGCTTCAGGCCGCCATTCTCGCCTTCGTCGACGTAGCCCGCATGCGGTGGCATGAAATGCCCGGGCAGCAACAGCGCACCATGCTCGCAGGTGGCTTCGAGTACACGCTTGCGTGTCTCCGCCGACTGCTTCTGGTCGATACAGCCGAAGCAGCTCCATTCCGGATATTTCACCTGAATCGGATGGTGCAGGATGTCGCCGGTCAGCACGGCGCGTGCATCGCCGGACTTCAACCAGATCGCGACATGGCCGGGCGTATGTCCCGGTGCGGGTTCGAGCACGAGACAATCGGCGATCTCCGCATAGTCGTCGACGATCAGCGCCTGACCCGCCTCGACCACCGGCAGCACGCTGTCCTGATACGCGATCAGGTGCGGACCCTTGGCGTCCGCCGCGAGCTTCGCCTGCCAGAAGTCGTTTTCACGCCTTGAAAACACGTACTTCGCGTTCGGGAAGGTCGGCACCCAGCGGCCGCCAATCAGCCGCGTGTTCCAGCCGATGTGGTCCGCATGCAGGTGCGTGCACAGCACGTAGTCGACGTCGTCGGGCGTCGCGCCCGCCGCCGCCAGCCGGTCGAGAAACGGCGTGTCGAGGCCGCACCAGTCCGGCCGCCCCGGCCGGTCCTTGCCGTTGCCCACGCAACCGTCGATCAGGATCTTGTGGCGGCCCGTATCGAGCAGCCATGAATGCATGCTGAGCAGCATGCGGCCCGTCGACGGATCGTAGTGACCGGGCGCCATCCAGGAAAGATTTTCGGCGAGCGCTTCTTCGGTGGCGAGCGGAAAGAACTTGAGAAAGTCGAACATGCGATCGACCATCTCCTCCACGAGGGTCGCGCTGACCTTGCCGATCTGAAAACGAATCATGCGGTCTGGTCTCCTCTTGCGGTGCCGGATACGAACGGCGCGTCGTCGTCGGCCTCGGCATATTCTTTGTCGAGCTGTGCGAGCGGGATGCCCGCGGCTTCGCGCAGCGGCACGATGGACACCACCGAAATCACCGCCAGCACGCCAATATAGCCGACGAGCGGCATGTAACCGCCGGCCCACGCGATGAGCATCGCGGCGATCATCGGCGTCGGTCCGCTCCACGATACGGTGGCCAGTTGATATGCGAGCGACACGCCGCTGTAACGTACACCCGACCGGTACTGCTCGGCGAAAAGGCTCGGCTGCGCGGCCTGCACGCTTCCCTCGCCGATGGCCATCGCGACACTCATCGCCAGCACGATCAGCGGATAGCTGCCGGTGTTGAGCAGCATGAAGTACGGGTAGATGAAGAGGCCGAGAAAGATCATGCCGCCCATGAACACCTTCTTGCGTCCGATCCGGTCCGACAGCGCGCCGAAGGTCGGATGCGCGACGAGCGTACAGGCCGCGGCGATCATCAGTGCGCGCAAAGCGTCGCTGCGCGGCAGATGTAGGTTCTGCGTCAGATACACGAGTGAGTACACGGCCACCACGTAAAACGCGGCGCACTGCACCGCCTGCGATGCGACGAGCAGGAAGGTCGTGCGCTTGTGATGCTTCATGATCGTCGCGAGCGGCACCGTGGCCTTCTCGTGCGACCGGCGCATGCGCTCCATGCTCGGCGATTCCGCGAGACGCCGGCGAATCACGATCCCCACGACGACGAGAATGCCGCTCAACAGGAAAGGCACGCGCCATCCCCAGGTCGCGAACTGCTCGGGCGTGGTCAGCGCGGTGGTCAGCGCCATCGCGCCCGTCGAAAGGATCAGCGCGCCCGGAATGCCCATCTGTGGCCAGCTCCCGTAGAAGCCGCGCTTCTTCGCGGGCGCATGCTCGATCACCATCAGCGTGGCGCCGCCCCACTCGCCACCGACCGCGAAGCCCTGCACGAAACGCAGCACGGTCAGCATGACCGGCGCGGCCACGCCCACGCTCGCGTAAGTCGGCAACAGGCCGATCAGGAACGTGACGCCGCCCATCATCGTGAGGCTGAGCACGAGCATGGCCTTGCGTCCGATGCGGTCGCCGAAGTGACCGAAGACCGCGGCGCCGACCGGCCGGGCGATGAAGCCGACCGCGAAGCTCGCGAGCGACGCGATGGTGCCCGCGACCGGATCGAAGGTCGGGAAAAACAGCTTGCTGAACACGAGCGCCGCTGCCGACGCGAAAATAAAGAAGTCGTACCATTCGAGCGTGGTGCCAATGGTGCTCGCCAGCGCGACTCGCCGGATATCGGTGATGTTGGTGGTCTCTGCCATGTCTGTCTCCTGGATGCTGCGTTCGATGCCTTGCGCCCGGCGTGCAATCCGGGCGTCGTTCTTGTCGGGCGAATCAGGCGGTAACGCGGTGATCAGGCGCGTCCGTTTCCTCGGCTGGCAGCGGTTCGAGGGTGCCGAGTTCCTGTCCCGCCGCCTCGCGCAGCGGAATGATCGCGCAGACGGAGATCACCGCCGCGAGACCCACGTAGGCCACGAGCGGCCAGTAGCTGCCCGCCCACAGCACGAACAGCGCCGCGAGAATGGGTGTCGGACCGCTCCAGATCACCGTGGCGAACTGATATGCCACCGAGACACCGCTATAGCGAATGGCCGCGTGATACTGCTCGCCGAAGAGGCTCGGCTGCGCGGCCTGAGTGCTGCCCTGGCCGATCGTGAGCGCGAGGGTCATCGCGAGGACGATCATCGGATAGCTGCCGGTATCGAGCATCGCGAAGAACGGATAGATGAAGAGACCGAGAAAGATCATGCCGCCCATGAACACCTTCTTGCGTCCGATCCGGTCCGACAGCGCGCCGAACAGCGGTTGCGCGAGAAACGTGAAGAATGCGGCGATCATCAGCGCGCGCAATGCGAGCGGCCGCGCCATATGCAGATTCTGCGTGAGATAGACGAGCGAGTAGACCGCGAGGATATAGAAACTCGTATTCTCGGCCGCCTGCGAAGCGATGATCAGCGCGGTGCGTCTCTTCTGCGTTTTGAACACCGTGGCGATCGGCAGACGCGCCTTGGCGTCGGAGCGTTGCAGACGCTTGAAGCTCGGCGACTCCGACACGCGCCTGCGAATCAGAATACCGACCACGACCAGCACGCCGCTCAGCAGGAACGGAATACGCCAGCCCCACGCGGCGAACTGCTCGGGCGTGGTCAGCGCGTTGGTCGCGGCCATCACGCCGGTGGACAGCATCAGCGCCGCGGGAATGCCCATCTGCGGCCAGCTTCCGTAGAAACCGCGCTTCTTGGCGGGCGCGTGCTCGATCACCATCAGCGTTGCACCGCCCCACTCGCCGCCTACCGCGAAGCCCTGCAGGAAACGCAGCAGCGTGAGCAGGACAGGCGCGGCGAGGCCGATGCTTTGATAGGTCGGCAGGAGGCCGATGAGGAACGTGACCCCGCCCATCATCGTGAGACTGAGGACAAGCATCGCCTTGCGCCCAATGCGGTCGCCGAAGTGCCCGAATACCATGCCGCCCAGCGGCCGCGCGATGAACCCGACGGCGAAGCTCGCGAGCGACGCAATGGTGCCCGCGACCGGATCGAACGCGGGGAAGAACAGCTTGCTAAAGACCAGCGCGGCCGCCGATCCGAAGATGAAGAAATCGTACCACTCGAGCGTTGTGCCGATCGCGCTCGCAATTCCAACGCGCCGGATGTCCGAGTCGTTGACCATGTTGTCTCCTTACTGCCTGATCTTATGGTTGATGGCGTGCGCGATTCCGATCGTCGCCGCGCACGCGCTCACTGCCTCGTTGGGCTGCGCTCAGCCCGCCTTGCGCAACGGCTCGCCGTTCACGCCGGCGAAGGCTTGCTTGCGCCAGTCGCCAGAATCGGGCTTCGGCAAGCCGAGGTTTTCGCGCAGCGTCGCGCCCTCGTATTCCTTGCGGAAAATGCCGCGCCGCTGCAGTTCCGGCACGACCTGGCGCACGAAGTCCTCGTAGCCGCCGGGAATATGCGTCGGCGAAATCACGAAGCCGTCGCAGCCACCTTCGACGAACCATTGCTCCATCTGATCGGCCACTGTCTTGGCCGTACCCGCGAAGACCGGAAACTCGTTCAGGCGCGCACGATTCGAGAAGTCCACGAAGTCGCGCACCGAAGGATTCGGCTTGCCTGAGAGCATCACCACGCGATCGCGGAAACCGGTCCAGCCAGAAATGGCCTTCATCTCCGCATCGGTGAACGGCGCGTCGTAGTCGCGCGTAGAGAAGTCCGTGTTCAGCACTTCGCACAGGAGCGTGAGCGAATCGATCGGCTTAGCCAGCGCGTCGATATATTCGCGCTGCTGCTGAGCGATTTCCTCGGATTCGGCGACGACCGTATAGCACGCCGTCGAGACCTTCACCTGCTCGGGATCACGGCCCGCTTCGACGACCGCCTGCTTCAACTCGGCATACTGCTTCTTGCCGGCCGCGAGATTCGGATACACCACGAAGATCAACTCGCCCCAGCGCGACGCGAATGCCCGGCCGCGGCCGCTCTGCCCCGCCTGAATCAGCACCGGATGACCTTGCTGCGAACGCGGCACGGTGAGCGGGCCGCGCGACTTGAAATAGTCGCCCCGGTGATCGAGACGATGCACCTTGGACGCGTCGGCGAAGCGGCCGCTTTCCTTGTCCATGATCAGTGCGTCGTTTTCCCACGAATCCCAGTGGCCCATCACAGTTTCGAGAAACTCGTCGGCGCGATCGTAGCGCAGGTCGTGTTCGAGATGCTCGTCGCGGCCGAAGTTCGCGGCTTCCGAATCGTTGAGCGACGTCACGACGTTCCATGCGACGCGGCCCTTCGCCATTAGGTCGAGCGTCGCGAAGTGGCGCGCGATATGGTACGGCTCGTAGTACGTCGTCGAATAGGTGGCGCCGAGGCCCAGATGCGTGGTGGCCATCGCCATCGCGGTGAGGATCGGCGTCGGGTCCATTTTCACGGCGCGCACGCCATGCTCCACGGTTTCGGCGTGATCGTTGCCGTAGAGGTCGGGCATCGCGAGGCGGTCGTCGAAGAAGGCGAGGTGGAACTTGCCTTCTTCGAGCGTGCGCGCGATGCGCTGGTAGTACTCGGGCGTCATGAAGTCCTGCATCGCCGCGCTGTGGCGCCAGGAGCCGGGGTACGTCGAGCAGTTCTGGGCCTGCATGAAGCCGATGAGCGTGAGTTGCCGCTGCTTGTTGTTTGCCATGTTATGTGCCTCCTCGTTCGGCGTTCAGACGCCGGGAATCTCGATGGTCAGAAGCGGCGCATGCTGCTGCGCGCCGAAGGTGTCGCGTTCGCCGACGCTGCCCTGCGCCCACGAGCGCTTGAGCGTCAGCTTGAACGCGCGTGCCGGGTCGAAGAACATCAGCGTGACGATGTCGTCTTTCGTGACGTTGTAGAGCTCGCAGATGAGCGCTTCGGTCAGCACGCCGCTCGCCTTCACGCGCTCGTAAAGCGGCACGTCGTCGAAAATCACGTCGAAGGTGATTTCGAACGGGCCGGAATTCTTGCTGCGCACCACTTTCGCCAGGTCGCGCAGGGTCCTGTTTTCGGTGTGAATTGCGACCATGTTCAGACCTCCACGATTTGGATCGGAAACAGCGCTTCGGCGGAGTCCATCTTCATCACGTGATAGATCGTGAATTTGCAGACCGGGCCGATCGGGTTTTCCGGCGGGTTGAGCGGAATCGCGAAGTTGCCGGCCGTCGCCACCTGCCCCGGATACGGCGTATGCAGCACGTCGATGCGCACGCTGCTGCAGATCGCGTTGGCGAGTTCCTGCGTGGCCGCGGTCACTTCGCCGAGCAGGCCGATCTCATGCGGCACGTTCTGCGCGAGCGGTTCGAAGCTGCCCATCACGCCGTTCTTGCCGTAGACGTGGAAGTTGAGCGTGGCTTCGCCCGAACGCAGTTCGGGGTAGGTTTCGTGCGCATAAGCGGTAATGCGGCCGAGAAAATCGTCGATCTGTTCGACGAGAATCGGATCCCGGATGCCGCCGATGAAGATCGTCCGCATGCCGACCACGCCTGCGCCTTCGAGCTTGACGGTGTAGTCGTCGGCGGGAATGAAGCGGCTGCCGCGCACGCGCACGGCGCGCTCGGTGATCTGTTCGTAAGTGGCTTCGCGCAGGTCGAGCACGCCGCCGGGACCGGTCAGCAAGTCGGGCCGGGTTTTCTCGTAGAGCGTGTGCGCCGCCACCGAAGCGGGCGTGCAGCGTTCGAGCGGGTTCATCGGTTCGAGGTCGAAGCTGTCGCGGCGAACGGTGGCGAGAATCACCTTGCCTTTCGGCTCCGCGCAGTTCGCGCCGCACTCGACGATCTTGCCCATGTGCCAATAGATGCCCGGTTCGATGCCGTGCAGCATGCAGAGGCCCGCGAACGGCGCGGGATCGTAGGCGCGGCCCGCGACGATGATGTCGAGGTCCGGATGCTCGCGCAGCGCCTTCGCGAACGGTTCGGCGCCCATCTGCGCGACGATGTGCGACGAGGCGCCCACGTCCGAGACTTCCATTTCCGGCGCCGAGGCGCACGGCGCGATCCGCCCCGAACCAAGCGCATCGCGCACATACGACGGGTCGATGTCGGAATAGATTTTCGCGACCTTGAAACGGTAGCCTTCCTTACGCGCGATTTCCCCAATCACGTCGACCATGAAATCGACATGCTCGCGAATGCCGGGGCCGCCCGCCGAGCTGATACAGATCGGCACCTTGCGATTCGCGCAGGCGTCGAGCATCAGCGAGAGGTCACGGAGATACGCTTCGCGCGTCACCAGCGTCTTGGGCAGGCCGAGCAAATAGGGGCCCGGATCGGTCGAACCGCCGTCCACGATCATCGCGTCGGGTTGCCGGTCCATGCCGCGCCAGAAATCGGCGGCCGGAATGCCGTAGCCCAGAATGCCGTTGGGCGTCAGGATCTTGATCTCGTCTTTCATGAAGTCTCCTTGCGGTCTTTCGGTGCGAGGGCGCCGTGCCCGTTTTCAAACGATGCGAACCGGTGCAATGCGTGCCATTCGTAGCATTTGGCGCGGCGCTCGTCGTTGCTTCGAGGTGCAATCGATTATGGCGAGCCCTGCGCGACCACACTATTTGCTTTGTGAGATAGACTCATAGACATTCCTGATAAAAGCACCGGAGACCTGTTTATGACGGCTGACAAGCCGGACGAGAACGCGCACGCGGGCCTGCCGCCGACACTGCGTTTCGACCTCGTCGAACTCGAAACCTTTCTGGCCGTGGTCGAGTTGGGGAGCTTCAGCGCGGCGGCGAAACGTTTGCATATCTCCCAGCCTTCCGTCACGAGCCGCGTGCAGCGCCTCGAATCGACGCTCAAGACCCGGCTCCTGATCCGCACGACGCGTCGTGTCGAACCCACGCCCGCCGGCAACCGTTTGCGCGAGCGCGCGGAAGCCGCGCTGCGCGACCTGCGCAAGCTGATGCAGGAATTCCAGACCGACGCCGAAGGCGCGCGCCTGCGCGTGGTGATCGCCGCCACGCCGATGATCGCGGCGGTCATGCTGCCGCCGCTGATCCATTCTTTCTGCCAGCGCTATCCCGACGTCCAGATCCAGTTGCGCGACCTCCAGTACGAGGATGTCGTCGCGAAGATCGAAGGCAACGAGGCGGACCTCGCCGTCGTCGCGTTCGACAACGATTCGAGCAAGCTCAGCTTTCAGGCGCTCTCCGAGGAGGACATGCTCGTCATCGTGCCGAAGTCGCATGTGCTCGCCGAGGCCGGCGAAGTCACGCTGGAGGAACTCGCGCAGGTGCCGCTCATGCTGCTCGACCGCTATTCGATGCTGCGCGACACGCTCGCCGGCGAGTTCGCCAAACGCGGGCTGTCGCTGCGCCCAATGCACCAGGCGGCGAATCTCAGCACGCTGCTCGGCATGGTGGACGCGGGGCTCGGCGCGACCTTCCTGCCCCGCTCGATGGCCCAGCGCTACGCCCGCGATCATCGCGCGACGCTGCAGGTCACCGACGTGAATCTGCTGCGCAGCTTTGGCATTCTTCGATCGCGCGATGCCGAACTGAGCGCGGCCGCGCTCAGTTTCGTGCGCCATTTGCAGACCAACTTCGGCGCGGCGATGACGAGCGATGCGCCGCTCAACTAACGTTCGGCCCCTTGCGCGCATCTATCCGTTTTTCCAATCAATCCATCGCGACATCGAAATTGTCCGGCTCCGTGCGGGCCACTAGACTTCAATTCATGAACTGAATGCGGGCCCATGGCCCCGAACTCTGGAGACTTTTTCATGACGCTCAAAGACAAACAAACATTTCGCGACGCCCTTTCCGCCTTCCCGAGCGGCGTCACCATCGTCTCGACCACGGACGAAAAAGGCCGCCATTGGGGGTTTACCGCCAGTTCCTTCTCGTCCGTCTCGATGGACCCGCCGCTCGTGCTGGTCTGCATCGCGAACACGGCGGACTCGCATCCGGCCTTCCTTTCGGCGCGCCGCTATTCGATCAATATCCTCGCGCAGGAGCAGAAGGACATCGCCATGCATTTCGCGCGCAAGGGCGTCGACAAGTTCGGCCCGCACGAATTCCGCTACGGCACCGGCGACGATCCGCTTCCGCCGATGCTGCCGGGCTCGCGGGCATCGCTCGTGTGCATCGCGCGCGACGTCTACGAAGCAGGCGACCATACTGTCCTGATCGGTGAAATCGAAGCCGTTGAGCTCAGCGAATCCGCGCCGCTCGTATACTTCAATCGCGGCTTTCGCAGTCTCGAACTCGAAACCGCCGATTCCCTTTCCTGACTCCCGGGCGCCGGCATGAACGCTTTCAGCTTTAACACCGTCCCCTCCCTTCTGATCGACTACGGCGGCGCGCGGCGTCTCGGCGCGCTCGTTCGCGAACGCTATCGCGCGACCCGCCTCGTGCTCGTCACCGACCGCTTCCTGCATTCGAGCGGCCTGCTCGCGCCCGCGCTGGAGAGCCTGGCGGCACACGACTGGCAAGTCACGGTGATCGACGACGTCGTCGCCGATCCGCCCGATCACGTCGTCCTCGACGCCGCCGCGCGGGCGAAGGCCAGCGGCGCCGAAATCCTGCTCGGCCTCGGCGGCGGTTCGTCGATGGACGTCGCCAAGCTCATCGCCGTGCTGTGCGCGTCCAACCAGCCGCTGACCGGCATGTACGGCGTGGGCAACGTTGAAGGACCGCGCCTGCCGCTCGTCCTCATGCCGACGACCGCCGGCACCGGCTCCGAAGTGACGGCCATCTCCATCGTCACCACGGGCGAAACGACCAAGAGCGGCGTCGTCTCGCCGATCCTCTATCCCGACATCGCGCTGCTCGACGCCGAACTCTCGCTCGGCCTGCCCGCCGCCGCGACCGCCGCGACCGGCATCGACGCGATGGTGCATGCGATCGAAGCCTATACGTCCGCGCGCCTGAAGAATCCGCTTTCCGACATGCTGGCCAAGGAAGCGCTGCGTCTTCTTTCGGCGAATCTGCTCACGGCCTGCCGCGACGGCAGCAATCGCGCCGCGCGCGAAGCCATGCTGCTCGGCGCGACGCTCGCGGGACAAGCGTTTTCCAACGCGCCGGTCGCGGCGGTGCACGCGCTCGCGTATCCGCTCGGCGGCCATTTCCACGTGCCGCACGGCCTCTCGAATGCGCTCGTCTTGATGCACGTGCTGCGCTTCAACGCGCCGGCGGCGTCCAGCCTCTATGCCGAACTCGCCGATACGCTCGGCTGCGCGGTCGCGCCCGATGCCACCGACGCAGTCAAGGCCGAAGCCTTCGTGCGGGCGATGGAAACGCTGGTCGCCGAAACCGGTATTCCGCGCACACTGCGTGAAGTGGGCGTCGAGGAGACGCATCTGCCGATGCTCGCCGCCGACGCGATGAAACAGCAGCGCCTTCTGATCAACAACCCGCGCGAGATGACCGAAGCCTTCGCGCTCGATATCTACCGGGCGGCTTTATGAAAGCACTGCGCATTGCCCTCGTTCAGTCGTGCTGGCATCGGGACATCGTCGATCAATGCCGCGATGCGTTTCTCACTCGCCTCGCCGAACTCGACGTGGACACCGCGCTCGTCGACCGCTTCGAAGTGCCCGGCGCGTTCGAATTGCCGCTGCACGCGAAGCGCCTCGCCATGAGCGGAAAATACGACGCGATCGTCGCGGCCGGGCTCGTGGTGGATGGCGGCATCTACCGTCACGAGTTCGTTGCGGCCGCCGTCATCGACGGACTGATGAGTGTTCAGCTCGATACGCTCACGCCCGTGTTCTCGGCCGTGCTGACGCCGCATCATTTTCACGCGGGCGAAGAGCACGTCGCGTTCTTTCGCGAGCATATGAACGTGAAGGGGCGCGAAGTCGCGAACGCCTGTCTCGGGACGCTGCGAAGCCTCGCGCTCGTCGCGTGAGATGACGGCATCCGGTTTCGCGCCGGATGCCATTCATTCAAGCTATTTAAGCCGCCTTGATCTTCGTCTCATGCGCAAAAGCCTGTTTGCGCCAGTCGCCGGACTTCGGAATCGGCAAGCCGAGGTTCTCGCGCAGCGTGCCGCCCGTATAGTCCTTGCGAAAGAGGCCGCGCCGCTGGAGTTCGGGCACCACCATGCGCACGAAATCCTCGTAGGCGGCAGGCACGTGCGTCGGCGCGATCACGAAGCCGTCGACGCCGCCTTCCACGAACCATTGTTCCATCTGATCGGCCACGGTTTTCGGCGTGCCGCAGAACACCGGGAATTCGTCGATCCGCGCGCGCTTGGAGAAGTCGACGAAGTCGCGCACGGACGGGTTCTTCTTCCCGGAGAGCGTCACCACGCGATCGCGGAAGCCCGTCCAGCCGGAGATGCCTGCCATCTCGGCGTCGCTGAACGGGTCGTCGTAGCCGCGCTTCGAGAAGTCCGTGTTGAGCACTTCGCACAACAGCGCCAACGAGTCGATGGGCTTGGCAAGCGAGTCGATGTACTCGCGCTGCTTCTGCGCGATTTCATCCGATTGGGCGACGATCGTGTAGCACGCCGTCGAGATCTTCACGTCGTCGGGATTGCGGCCCGCATCGGCGAGCGCCTGCTTCATCTCCGCGTACTGCTTCTTGCCGACCGCGAGGTTCGGATACACAACGAAGATGAGATCCGCCCAGCGCGACGCGAAGGTCCGCCCGCGTCCGCTCTGCCCCGCCTGAATCAGCACCGGATGTCCCTGCTGCGAACGCGGCACAGTGAACGGTCCGCGCGACTTGAAGAACTTGCCTTCGTGATCGAGCCGATGCACTTTCGACGGATCTGCGAAGCGGCCGGTCGCCTTGTCGAGGATCAGGGCGTCGTGTTCCCACGAGTCCCAATGGCCCATCACCGTTTCGACGAACTCGTCGGCGCGCTCGTAGCGCAGGTCGTGTTCGAGATGCTCGTCGCGGCCGAAGTTCAATGCTTCCGAATCGTTGAGCGAGGTCACCACGTTCCAGGCGGCGCGGCCCTTGGTCATCAGGTCGAGCGTCGCGAAGGTCCGGGCGATATGGAACGGCTCGTAGTACGTGGTCGAATAAGTCGCGCCGAGGCCGAGCTTCGAGGTCGCCATGCCCATCGCCGTGAGAATCGAGACCAGGTCCATCTTCACCGCGCGCACGCCGTGCTCCACCGTCTGCGCCTGATCGTTGCCGTAGATGTCGGGCATCGCGAGGCGGTCGTCGAAGAAGGCGAGATGGAACTTGCCTTCTTCGAGCGTACGCGCGATGCGCTGGTAGTACTCGGGTGTCATGAAGTCCTGCATCGCGCCTTCGTGACGCCACGAGCCGGGATACGTCGAGCAGTTCTGCGCCTGCAGAAAGCCGATGAGGGTCATTTGCTTGTTTGTCTTGCTGGTCATGCGCAATCTCCTGTTTCGATGCGCGCGGCAAAGACGCGCATCATGGTTTCGTCACGCGCTCACCGACACTTCGCCCACCGGCGCGGACGCGGTGTCGCGGCGAATCGGCGTGCGGGTCATCAGCACCGCGACGAGCGCGCCCGCGATGGCGAGCACCCCGGCGATATAGAACGCGTTGTTGTAGCTGTGCGTGATCGAGACGACATAACCGGTCGCAATGGGGGCGATCATCGCGAACGAGGCGCCGCCCGTGATCAGGAGCCCGGTGCCGCGTCCCGCTTCCGCCGAGGACGGCAACAGGTCGCCGATCAGCGCGATGTTCATGGCGAGTGCCGCCTGCGCGCCGGTCAGCGAAAGCGTGAACACGGCCACCATGAGCCACACGTCGTCGACGAATGGCGTGACGAGCACGATCGACGTGAGCAGCATCGAGAACGCCACCATGTTGCGGCGCCCGCCCTTGCGGCACGCATCGGGACTGAGCAGCCGGTCGCTCATCTTGCCGATGGCGAGCGCGAGCAGCACGGAGAGCGCATACGGCAAGGCCGTGAAATAGCCGCTCTTCACGATGTCGAGATGGCGCTCGGTCTGCAGGTAGCTCGGCAGCCAGGTGAGAAAGAGGAACTGCGCATAAGAGCCGAAGCCCTGCGTGATGAGCAGGCCCCAGATGCTGCCGGACTTCAGCATGTCGCCGATGGACAGCACCGGACCGGTGTTGTGCTCGGGCGCGCCGCCGTTGCGCTCGCGCAGGATGTACGCACGCTCTTCCTCGCCGATGAAACTCGCCTGCTCCGGCTTCCTGAAATAGCGCAGCCAGAAGACGAGCCAGATCGCGCCCGAGCTGCCGACGATGATGAAGCCCGTGCGCCAGCCGAAGAGCTGCACGGCGAATGCGACGAGCAGCGCGCCGATGGCCGGTCCCGCATACGAGCCGCTATTGAGCGTCGCGGCCGCGATGCCGCGTTCGCGCGCCGGCATCCATTCGCGGATCACCTTGCCGCCCGCCGGATACGACGACGCCTCGCCCGCGCCCATTACGAGCCGCGTCACGAGAATCGACGCATAGCTCCACGCGAAGCCGGTCGCCACCGTCGCCAGCGAGAAGATCGCCATGCCTGCCGCGTTGACGTAACGCGTGCCCCAGCGATCGAGCGCGAGACCCCACACGATCAGGCTCGCGAAGTACGTCCAGATGAACGACGACAGCAGGAAACCCATCTGCACGGGACTGATGCCGAACTCGTGCGCGATGGGCTGCGCCGCGACCGAGAGTGCCACGCGGTCGATATAGTTGATGCTCGTGAGCGAAAACAGAAACACATACACGAAGATGCGTCGGTTCTTCACTTGTCTCCTCCTTGGGGTCCGGGCGCGCGTGGTTCATCCACTATGTATTGCGCTTTGCCGGGGAATGGGCGCCCACGAGTCGCGGGCATTCGCTTAACGCATCGCGCGATCCGGCAGCGCGTCGACTTCGAGTGCATAGACGCGATTCGCCGTGCCGCAGAGCAGCGCATGCCGTTCGTCGGCGGAATAAGCCGCGCTCAGTTCCTTGAACGCGTTCCACACCGAGACGTAGTTGCAACTGCCCTTGTCCACCGGGAAATTGCTTTCGAACATGCCGCGCTCGGCGCCGAACAGATCGACGCAGGTACGCACGTAAGGCGACCAGCGTTGGGCCAGTTCGGCGGAGGTGGCGGGCTTCACGGCATCGGCAAAGGACAGGCCCGTGCGCGGCATGGCGAGACCGCCGATCTTCACCACCGTGTTCGGGTTGTCGGCGACGCGCGCGAGCGACGTGCGCCATGCAGCGAGCACCTGCTCGCGCCGTCCCGCGTACGGACCGATGCCGAGCGGCCCGCCGCAGTGGTTGAGCACGATCGGCAGCGTCGGATGACGCTTTGCGAGCGCGGCGGCATCGTCGAGTTGCGTGTGATAGACCCACAGGTCGAGCACGAGGCCAAGGTCCGCCAGCACGCCGCAATAGCGGTCGAGTTCCGGCGAGCGGATCGTGGCTTCGTCAGGACCGTCGGCGGGCGCGGCGAACGCCGGATCGGCGTGCCACGCGGCACGCACGCGCACGCCGCGCAGCCGGCCCTGCCCCGCTTCACCATGCGCCTGGAGCACGTCCGCCGGAAGCGGCGCGAGCGGATCGCCATAAGCGACGATGCCCTTGACCAGCGCGTCGTGTCCGCCTTCGAGCTGCGCCGCGCGCTTCGCCTCGGCCACCGCGAAGCGCGTTTCGCCGACGGGCGCGAGCGGCGCAGGAACGTCCTGATCGAAATGCGCCTTGCATTCGACGAACACCGTCGCCACCACGTTATGCCCGGACGACACGTCGCCCACCAACTCGGGCGCCTGATAGAACGCGGTATCGACATCCCAAAGATGGTGGTGCGGATCGATCACCGGCAGTTCCGGCTCGACCGCCTTCTCCGCGACGAGCGCGAGCCACTCGGGCCGCACGCGAGGAAAGTTGTTGCGCTCGTATTTCGAATCGAACATGTGCGCGTCTCCTTACGCCGACAGCGGCCAGAACGCGCCGAACTGTCCGCTCAGGTAAATGAGCGGCGCGAGCGGCTGCTGTTCGACATCGAGTTCTTCGACCCGGCCGATGAGCAGCGCGTGCGTGCCGAACTCGACCGTATCGTGCAGACGGCAGACGATGGACGCCACCGCGCCATCGAGCATCGGCAGGCCGGACGCGCCGGTGCGCCACGTGCCGTTGGCGAAGCGCGCATCGCCAGCGGGCTTGCGGGCGAACGCGCTGGCGAGATCGGCGTGCGACTGCGTGAGCAGGTTCACGCAGAAGCGGCCGCTCGCCGCGAGCGCGTCGAATGCCGAGGCGTAGCGGTTCACCGAGACGACGAGCGCGGGCGGGTCCATCGTGAGCGAGGACACCGCCGTCACCGTCATGCCGTGGCGCACGCCTTCGTGCACGGTCGACACCAGCGCGACGCCGCCCGCCAGCCGGCGCATCGCTTGCCGGAACGAGGTCTGAAGCTCGACGGCGGTTTCGGCTTCGCGTCGCGTCTGCAGTTCTGCTTCGCTCATCGCGTGTTCTCCAGCTTGATCGGGATGTCGATGTCGAGCATCGGTGCGTGCTGCTGCGAACCGTACACGTCCGTGTCGCCGATATCGCCCGACGAAACGAGCCGCGGCAAGGTGGCCTTGAACGCCCGCGCCGCGCGATACGGCGTGAACTGCACCTGCTCGGGCTTCACGCCATACAACGTGGCGAACAGTTCGGGCTTGAGGACGCCGGTCGCGGCGACGCGATCGAAGATCTCGTCCGTGGCGAACACGATGTCGAGCGTGACCATGAACGGCCCTGCGTTCTTGCTGCGGCACACGCTCGCGAATTCCTTAATGGCTGGCATGGCGGTCTCCGATGTTTTCGTAGTCGATAGGAAAGAGCGCGAGCGCGTTTTCGGGTTCGAGCAGATGACAGATCGAGAAGCGGTAGACCTGCCCGAGATCGAGATCGGACGGCGAGAACGGAATCGCCATGTTGCCTTCCTTGCAAAGACGCCCGGGGAATTCGGAGTGCAGGATCGTCGTGCGCGCAATGGCGAGCACGGCCTTCGCGGTCTCGCGGTCCTCGGCGACGACCTCGGCCACGATGGCTGTTTCATGCGGATGCCGCGCGTCGGACGAGAGCGGCTCGCGCACGCCCATCACGCCGTTCTGGCCGTAGACGCGAAAGTCGAGCGAATAGGTGTCAGGCGGCGCTCCGAAGGCGCTCGCCTTCTCTTCGACGATCTCCCGCGAGCGCGCGAGATAGCGGTCCATCTGCGCCTGCAGGACCGGATCGCGCGTCGCGCACAGCGTGATCACGCGATGACCGCGCGCGGCCACGCCTTCCAATTTGATCGTGTAGGGCGCGGGTTTCCAGCGCATGCCCGAGACGCGTACCGCGCGTTCTGTGACCGCTTCGAAGCTGCACTCGGAGGTGTCGAGCATGCCGCCCGGTTCGTGATGATGAATCGGGCTGCTGTTCTCGTGCAGCGCGAAGTAAGCGACCGAGCGCGGCGTGCAGGCCTGGTCGGGGTGCATCGGTTCGAGTTCGACGTGGTCCTTTCTGAGCGTCGCGAGCAGGCAGCCTTCGCGCTTGGGCAGCGCGGGTTCGGCGCCGCATTCCAGCATCTTGCCCGCGTACCAGCCGAGTTCCGGCGAGAAGCCCGCGCGGATCGCCATCGCGGCCCACGGCGCGGGGTCCGTGCTGCGGCCCGACAGAATCACCTGCACCCCGGCGTCGAGTGCGGCGATATACGGCTCCGGTCCCATTGCGCCCACCACGCGCACGGCTTCATCGACGAGTTCGGCCGTCATGTCCTGCAAGCCATAGAGCGGACGCGTCTTGCCGGCGTTCACGTGCTCGATCAGCACGTCCTTCGGCAATTCCGAATGGATCACGGCCAGCTTGAACGAGAGACCCGCTTCCCGCGCGATCTCCTTCGTGATCTCAACCATCATCTGCAGATGCGGCGTGCCGCCCGCGCCGCCGCAGGTGCTGACGATCACGGGGATGCCGCGCGGCACCGCCGCCTCCAGCATGATCTTCATGTCGCGCTTGGTCGCCATTCGCGACGTGAACGATTCGCCGGACGCGAGGTAGTACGGCCCCGGATCGGAACTGCCCCCATCCGCGCCGATGAGATGCGGATTGCGTGCGAGCCCCGCTTCGAATGCGCTTTGCGCGAATCCGTAGCCAAGAATGGCCGTTGTGCTAAGCAGTCTGAGTTCTTCCATTTGCGCTTTCGTCTCCGTTGTTCAGCCTGTGAGATGAAGCGTAGCGAGACGCCGCGCGCCGCGCATGCATACCTGTTATGCATATGCGGGGAAACGCGCGTAGCGACAATCACGACAAAGATCAGGAGACGAACGACATGGAGCTCAAGCAGCTCAGATACTTCAAGGTGATCGCGAACGAGGGCAGCCTGTCGCGCGCTTCCGCGAAACTCGGCGTGAGCCAGTCGATGCTCACCCGCCAGGTGCAGATGCTCGAACAGGAACTCGGTCCGCCGCTGCTCTATCGCAACGGCCACGGCATGTCGCTCACGGACGCGGGGCGCAAGTTCCTCGCTAATGCCACCGACATCCTCGAGCGCAGCGATGCCGCTGTGAATCACATGCAGACGCTGCGCAAGATTCCGGGCGGCACCGTCACGATGGGCATTCCGCCGATGCTCGGCGACGTGCTGCTGGTTCCGCTCGTCAGACGTTTTCGCGCGGAATTCCCCGACGTGAAGCTGCGTCTTCGCGAGGGCCTCAGCGGCTACATGCTCGAATGGCTGCTCGCCGGGCAACTCGATATCGGCGTGCTGTACAACGTGACGCCGCACGGCACGATCCGCATCGAACCGCTACTGTCCGACGATCTGCTGCTCGTCGGTCCGTCCGACGCCGAG
The DNA here is from genome assembly GCF_001544495.1 of Caballeronia telluris. GTDB lineage: Bacteria > Pseudomonadota > Gammaproteobacteria > Burkholderiales > Burkholderiaceae > Caballeronia > Caballeronia telluris. The sequence goes on along the minus strand of NZ_FCNZ02000028.1, from coordinate 19,244 downwards.
ATTCTCACGCCGCACATGGAGCCGATCCGCTTCGACGACGCCGTGCGTCTGCCGTGGATTTTGCCGGCGCGTCCGCATGGCCTGCGCACGCTCGCCGAAGACGCCGCGAACGCGCGCGCGCTCACGCTCAACATCGCCTTCGAGATCGACGCGATGGTGGCGATCTTCGATCTGGTGGAGTCGGGTCAGGGCTTCAGCGTGGCGCCGTTCGCGGCCGTGAGAAGCCGCATCGAACGAGGCACGCTGAAAGCCCGGCCGATCGTCGCGCCGACGCTGCCGGGCGTGCTCTCCATCGCGTTCTCGCCAAAAAAAGAGGCGACGCTCGCGATGAAGGCGCTCTACCGCATCGTGCGGCAGGAGACCGATGCGCTCGTGCGCGACGGCGTGTGGCGGTCCATCGCGTGAGATCGGCGGGCGGTGAATTGCTCGTGTAAACCCCGGTCGTTCGACTGTCGACAGTATGACATCATGACTCTCGACAGCCTCGGCAACGCACCAGGGCGAGTTCATCAGGAGACGAACGAATGGCTTCTTGCGCATATGCCCGGCGCCTGCCGGCGCTTGTTGTTCCATCACGATGCTCGCCCGTCCGGCCGCGACAGCCGCGAAGGAGCGACCGATGAACGCTCTCTCGACACGCCGCATCCGGCGCTCCATGTTGCTCACGCCCGCTCATCGCCGCGACCGGGTGGTCGGTGCGATGAACCTGCCCGTCGATTCATTCGCGTTCGATCTGGAAGACGGCGTGCCGCCGGGGCGCCGCGACGAAGCGCGCGAAATCTTGTCCCAAGTGTTGCCGACGCTCGAAACCGGCGAGCGCGAACGCGTCGTGCGCATCAATGCGCCGGGCACCGACGACTGCCTCCACGATCTCGATGCGCTGCCGCTCGAACACCTCGACGCCGTGCTCGTGCCGAAGGTGGAATCCGCCGAACAGATGCGCGCGCTCGATGTTCTGCTGACGGCGCGCGAAGGCGGGCGCGGCGCGCCCATCCGCCTGATCGTGACGCTCGAAACGCCGCGCGGCGTGCTCAACGCGCTCGCGATCGGCGATGCATCGCCACGCTGCTGTGCCTTCTTCTTCGGCTCGGGCGACTACACGATGGAAACCGGCGCTGCCATCACGCCGACCGCGCTGCTGTGGGCGCGCTCGACCATCGTCGCCGCGGCGGGCGCGCTGCGCATCGACGCCATCGACGCGCCCTATCTCGCGGGCCTGCGCGATCCGCAGGGCACCTTCGAGGACGCGGCGCGTTCGCGCGAACTGGGCTTCTCCGGCAAGGTCGTGTTCCATCCCGCGCAGATCGAGCCGGTTCATCGCGCGTTCACGCCGGATGCCGGCGAAGTCGCCCGGGCGCGCCGCATCATCGATGCGTTCGAGCAAGTCAAGGCGAGCGGAGAAGGCACCGCCATCGTCGATGGCGAATTCGTCGCGATCGATCTCGTCCCGCGCATGCACCGGGTCATCGAAATCGCCGGATACGACGCGCGGAGGTCGGCATGAGACAGGCCACACTGGGCAGCATCGACGACGCAGAGGCGCTCGCCGACACGCACGCGCCGGCGCTCAACATCGCCGGACGGATGGAGCGCCTGCCACTCTCCTCGTTCCACTGGACGTTTTTCGCGATCCTCGGTGTCGCGATGTTCTTCGACGGCTACGACCTGACCGTCACCGGCTTCGTCGTGCCCGCGCTGCACAAGCACGGCTGGCTTACCGCATCGACGACGGCCGCGTTCATTTCGCTGCCACTGATCGCCGCCGCATTCGGTTCGATAGCAGCGGGCGTGATTGGCGACCGGCTCGGCAGGCGGCGGCTCTTTCAGGCGAGCGTGCTGGTCTATAGCCTGTCGAGCCTCGCGTGCGGATTCGCCGCGAACTACGGCACGCTGCTCACGTTCCGCACCATCAATCTGTTCGCGATCGGCGTGGTCACCGTCACCGGCTACACGTATCTCAACGAGTTCACGCCGCGGCGGTTTCGCGGACGCTTCCAGTCGGCCGTCGCGCTGTTGCTCAACGGCGGCCTGCCGTTCGGTGCGCTCGCGGCGCGCGTCGTTATGCCGAATACGGGCGAGGACATCGGCTGGCGCATTCTGTTTCTGCTCGCCGTCATTCCCGCGCTGCTCGTGTTCGCGAACCGGCGGCTGATGCCCGAATCGCCGCGCTGGCTCGTCTCCGTCGGGCGCGACCGCGAAGCGGCCGACGTGCTCTCGGCGATCGAAGCGAGGATCGCGGCGCGTCATGGCGGAAACTTGCCAGCGCCGGAGCCGACGCTGAGCCCGGTGCGCAATCTCGGCTGGGACGCGCTCTTCTCGCGAGGCGTGCGCGGCCGTTTCGCGCTCGCCATCGTGTTCAACATCTGCCATCTGAGCGGGCTGTTCGTGCTGATCAGCTGGCTGCCGACGCTCTTCATGTCGCGCGGCCTCACGCTCGGCTCGACCTTCACGTTCGCCGCCGTCAGTTTCATGGGCGGCTTCATCGGGCCACTGCTCGGGATCTTTCTCGCGGATCGTTTCGAGCGGCGCTGGGCGCTTGTCGTGGCGGCACTGGTCGCCGCCGGCGCGGGCATCGCTTACGCGGAACAGACGGCCCCGGCTGCGCTGATGGGCGTCGGGCTGCTGCTCGTCACGGCGATCTTTTTCATCTCGTCGGTCGGGTTCGCGACGTACATCCCCGAGATCCTGCCGACGGGCGTGCGCCTGCGGGGGCTCGGCACCGCCGCGCTGATCGGACGGCTCGCTTCGGCAATCACGCCGTTCGCGGTCGCGAGCGCCCTGCTTACGCTGAAAAACCCGCTGTATGTCGTCACTTCGGTGGGCGTCGCCTACGTGCTGATGGCGATCCTGCTCGCACTGCTGGGCCCGAACGTGCGCGGCAAAAGCCTGGAATCACTCGAACACGAAACCGACCGATAGAAGGAGCACGCACGATGAGTCTGTCCAGAACCTTTCTGTTCACGCCCGGTAATCACGCGCGGCGCGTCGAAAAGGCGCTCGCATCCGACGCCGATGCGGCGATCCTCGATCTCGAAGACGCCGTCGCCGCGAGCGAGAAGATCGCGACGCGCGCGCTCGTGATCGAAGCGCTGCAACGGCGGCGCGCAACGCGCGGCTTCGTGCGCATCAACGCGCTCGATACGGACTTCGCGCTCGGCGACCTGGAAGCAGTCGTCGTGCGCGGCGTCGACGGCATCGTGTTGCCGAAGCTCGAATCGGTGGAGCAGCTCTACACCGCCGACTGGATCATCGGGCAACTCGAACGCGGGCGCGGTCTGGCGCCCAGCGCGCTCGAAATCATGCCGATCGTCGAAACGGGCGCGGGCTTCGCGGCCATCGACGCGCTCACGCGCCATGCCGCGCGAGCGACACGCCGCGTGCGGCGCTTTTCTTTCGGCGCAGGCGATTTCTGCCTCGACATGAATCTCGAATGGACTCGCGACGAAATCGAACTCCAGCCCTACCGGAGCGCGCTGGTGTTGGCTTCCCGCGCCGCTGGACTCGAACCGCCCATCGACACGGTATGGGTCCGGCTCGACGACGCCGACGGCATGGACACTTCGGCGCAACGCGCGCGCGGCCTCGGTTTCCAGGGCAAGTTGTGTATTCACCCGGCACAGGTCGAGCCCGCGAACCGCGCCTTCTCGCCAGGCGCCGACGAAGTGCGCCGCGCCCACGCCGTGGTCGATGCGTTCGCGCAGGCGGAAGCGCAAGGCAACGCATCAGTCCGTCTCGACGGCGATTTCATCGACTACCCCTTGGCCTATCGCGCGCAACGCGTGATCGACAAGGCCGAGCAGATCGCTGCGCGCAACGCCGCTCATTGACTTCATATCGACGCAGGAGACCTTTCGCATGACCGCACCCAATGCAGGAACGACCATCCGTCCGCTGGACGGCATTCGCGTGATCGACGTATCGAGCTTTCTGGCCGGACCGTTCTGCTCGACCCAGCTCGGCGAATTCGGCGCGGAGGTGATCAAGGCCGAACTGCCCGATGTCGGCGACGCGCTACGCCGTTTCGGTTCCATGACCGAAGCGGGCGTCACGCTGCCGTGGCTGTCCGAATGCCGCAACAAAAAGTCGATCACGCTCGACTTGCGCAAGCCGGGCGGCGCGGCGTTGCTAAAGCAACTGGTGAAGGACGCGGACATCCTCGTGGAAAATTTTCAGCCCGGGACGCTGGAAAAATGGGACCTCGGCTGGGATGTGCTGCATGAGGTAAACCCGCGGCTCATCATGGTGCGCATCTCGGGCTTCGGGCAGACCGGACCGTATCGCGACCGGCCGGGCTTCGGGCGCATCGGCAATGCGTTCGGCGGGCTGTCGTTTCTCGCGGGCTATCCCGACCGGCCGCCCGTTACGCCGGGTTCCGCGACCATTCCCGATTACATGGCGGGACTCTACGGCGCGCTCGGCGCGCTGCTCGCGATTCAGGCGCGCGAGCGCACGGGCGAAGGCCAGTTCGTCGATATCGGACTCTACGAGCCAATCTTCCGCATCCTGGACGAGCTTGCGCCGTCGTATCAGTTGAACGGTTTCGTGCGTCAGCGCATGGGGCCCGGCACCGTCAACGTGGTGCCGCACAGCCACTATCCGACCAAGGACGGACGCTGGATCGCCATCGCCTGCACGAGCGACAAGATCTACGCGCGCCTCGCCGAAGCGATGGGCACACCCGAAGTCGCCGGCGATGGCAAGTGGGGTCATATTTCCGCGCGTGATCGCGACCGCGCTGAGGTGGATCGCACTGTCGGCGAATGGACCGCGAAGTTCACGCGCGACGAAGTCCTGGCGCGTTGCGAGGTGTTCCAGGTTCCGTGCGGTCCGGTGTATGGCATCGACGAGATCTTCGAGGATCCGCAATACAAAGCGCGCGAAAACATCAAGTACATGCGCGACGATCGCGTCGGCGAACTGGCCGTACCGAATGTCGTGCCGCGGCTTTCGCAGACGCCCGGCAGCATCGACTGGCTCGGACCGGAACTCGGCGAGCACAACGGCGAGATCTACCGCGACCTGCTCAGGCTGACCGACGCGCAAATGGACAAGCTGAAGGAAGAAGGCGCAATATGATCTGATACCATTTCGGATCGCAGCCGCCCCGGACGTGACGCAGCAAATCCGGCGTCGCGCGGCTCATGCGATCCTCGAACCTGCAAGAAGATGAACGCACACGATCAGAAATGGGATCTTCCCCAGCAACACTCACTGCCTGAACTGGTCGAGGCGCGCATCGTCGGCGCCATTCGCTCGGGTGATCTGAAACCCGGCGAGCGGATCGTCGAAACGCAGCTTGCAAAACGTCTGAGCGTGAGCCGCGGCCCTCTGCGCGAAGCGCTGAAGTCGCTGGAGGCCAACCGACTCGTCTATACGGTGCGGGGCAAGGGCACATATGTCGCCGAAGTCTCGCTAGACGATTTCCTGCGCATGACCGGCGTGCGCGCGGTGCTCGAAGGGTTTGCCGCGCGGCTTGTCGCGAGCCGCTGTCGCACCGAACCGGCTGTCGTGGCGCAACTCGAAGCATCGCTCGCGGCGCTCGAACAGGCCGAAGCCGAACACAATGCGAGCTCGCTGCGCGACGTCGACTGGGAATTCCACGAACTCGTCTGCAGGCTCGCGGAGAACACTTTCCTGCATTCGACCTGGCATTCGATCAGTTCGCTCGTGCGGCTCTACCAGCAGAGCAACGCGAATTACGAGACACGCAGCGGCAGCGTCGTGCATCATCATCGCGAGTTTTTCGAAGCGCTGAAGTCTGGCGATGCGGACTTCGCCGAGCGCACCTTCCGACGGATCATCACCGAAACCACTTACCGCTCGCTCAGGCAGACGATACCCGACGCGATGGCCGGAATGGCGCAGCCCTGATTCCGTCGATCAGGCTGGCCGCGACACGCGCGGCCAGCCACTTTCCATCGGCACACTATCCGTAGATGCGCATCGCCATCCCGTGATGCGCGGCCATGCGCGTCTCGAACGCGCGCGTCGCCTCGGTGATGCCAACGCCGCGAAAACCGCCACGCACGGCACGCGTCGATACGTCCTTGTAGGTCGGCCGAAGTCCGGGCGCGAGCGGCTGCGCATCGGGAATCGCGAGCCAGATGCGATACAACAGCCGGCGCCGCTCCGGCTCGGGCCAGTCCTCGTATTCGGTGCGCGAGTGCAGTTGCGTGTGGTTGTTGAGGAACTGCAGGTCGCCGGCTTCCAGATGCATCGCGAATCGCACGTCGTCGCGGGCGAGAATCGCATCGAAGAGATCGAGCGCTTCGGTCTGCTGCGCGCTCAGGCGTGCGACATCCGGAAAGGCCGCCTGCGCGCCGTTGATGTGATTGCGCACGTGACGGCACGCGAACTGACCATCGGTGACCGAAAAGATCGGCGATTCGTACCAGGGTTCCTCTTCCGGCGCTTCCTCCCCCTGACGGCTGAAAACGAACGGTTCGTACATCGAGGCGACGAGATCGGGCCGCTCTTCAAGCATCACGTTGTGCGCATGCACCGAACTCGCGATCAGGCTTTCGCCGCCGCTCATCGCGGCATTCACGCACATCAGGCCGACGATGTCCGCGTTGTCAGCATGAAAATCGAGCTTCGATCGCGTGTTGTAGCCGCGTCCCTTCGCGCTCCGATAGACGCCGCCCGCATCCGTCACGTCCGACATGAACTGACTTTGCTTGCCTTGCGGCCGCGGCACGCCCATGTGAAGTCCGAGCCCCCAGAAAAGAAGCCGCAGATGCGCGGGAGCATGTTTCTGCACCGGGAAGCCGCGCAGCACCATCACGCCGAGACCCTCCTGCGTAGCGTCGTGCACACACCGAAGCGCGGCATTGCCCGCTTCGCCGAGCGGAAAGTCGCGCACGTCCAGGTCGAACATCTCTTTTTCCGACGCGATCGCCGTGCGCATCGCCGTCTCGAAGTCCGCAATCGCTTCATTCGACAGCCGATGAAACCAGCTCTCCGTCTGAGCGAGGTCCGCGCTCTTCCAGCCCGCGCGGCTTGCAACTTTCTGAATCATGAAAGTCATCTCCGTTCTTATGTTTCGCTTTCCGAATGATTATTAAAAGAATCAGTTCGAGGGCTGCGTGGCTTGTGCGCGATGCGCGTCCTGTTGAGCATCGAGGCTCGTGAGCCGGTCGGCGTCCATGCCCAGCATGCGCGCCGGGTTTTCCCGCACCATCTTACGCACGGCGGTCTCGGACATGCCGAGCGCAAGGAAGGTGCCGATCAGCATACGCATCGTCTCCGGACCCGGCGGCGACCATTCGAAGAAGTAATCGGTCGTGAGGATCACCTTGTCCTCGCCGATATCGCCGACGATATCCGCAAAATCCTTCGGCTTCATGCGCATGAGCGGCGGCAGGCAACCTAGCGCGCAGAACTCGCACACCGCGCCCAGCGCGCACATGTCGCGGATTTCCTCGCGATTCGCCCCGACCGAATTGCTGTCCGGATGCGAGAAGATGACTTCGTTGATGCCGTAGTCCTTCGCCTCCAGCGCGAGCGCGAGCGATTCGCGCGGCGAGACGTGGCCCGTGCAGATCGTCATGCCGTACTGGCGCGCGCAGTCGAGGCATTCGCGCGTTTCCTGAAGCAGCTTGCCGTTGCTGCCAGTGAGTCGAATGCCCTTGCCCGGCCGCAGCGTGCTTTCCGCGCGGTCGATGAAGTGCCGCAAGTGCCGGCTCATGCCGCCGCGCTGGATGTCGTGCTCGGCGCTCCACGTCGGCATGAAAACGACTTTCGCGCCCTGCTTCGCAGCACTTTCGATGGCGAGCGGATTCAACCCGCCGACTGCGTAGTTCAGCGTGATGCTCGGGAAGATTTCGATGCCCGGCACGAGGTTGCGCAGGTGATACGCGCGGCCGACCGTCGGAAACATGTGCGACTTCAGCACGATGCCAAGCATGCCCGCGTTACGCGCGATCGACATCTCGTCGACGTCGTCGAGACGCGTCTTCGCTTCGAAGCTGATTTCCGGGTAGCCGTGATGATGCAGGTCGATCGCGCCCTTGAGAATGCGGTCGGTGACGGTCGGACCGCCCGGCGGATAGGGATAGTAATTCGAGGTCATGCCTGAGTCTCCAGATGGGATCATTGGCCGAGACGTCGTTGAACGTCCGCGAGAATACCGGCTTCGAACGCGCGCATCGAATCGATGCCGAGCGCGCTATTGGTCTGCGCCAGACTCGCCATGCGATCGACCCACGCGCGGGAGTCGCCGGTCGTCTTGAGGTCGGTGAGGAAGCCCTCGATGACGCGCACGCACAAACGCACGGTGCTGCTCGGGAACAACGCGATCGCGAAGCCCAGTTCCTGCAATTCCGCCGCCGACAGCAACGGTGTCAGTCCCGATTCCGACATGTTCGCGACGAGCGGTCCGCCCGCCAGTTCGCGCCCGATGATCTGCAGCTCCTCCAGCGACTGCGGACCGTCGACGAACACGACGTCCGCGCCTGCTTGACGGAACATCAGGCAGCGCTCCAGCGCTTCGTCGAGACCGTGCGGTCCGCGCGCATCGGTGCGCGCGATGATCACCGTATCAGGATCGAGACGCGCATCGAGTGCCGCGCGCAACTTGCGCAACGCGACTTCACGCGGCTCGACGATCTTCGCGTCCATGTGACCGCAGCGCTTCGGCCACGCCTGATCCTCGATCTGGATCGCGGCCACGCCGAGACGCTCCATGCCTTGCACGGTGCGGGCCATGTTGGTGACGTCGCCGTAGCCGGTATCGCAATCGACGATGAGCGGAACGTCCGCGACGCGCGTGGTCGCGAGCACGGCGTTCTCGATTTCCCCGTACGCGACGAGGCCGATATCCGGCACCGCGTAGCGCGACGCGGCGGTCGCATAGCCGCTGAGATACGCGGCTTCGAACCCTTCGCGCGCGATGAGTTTGACTTCGAGCGGCGAGCCACCGCCGGGCACGACGATGATGTCCCGTCGTTCGAGACGTTCACGCAACACGCGGGCATGCGAGGCAGGTTTCATGATTTGTTTTCAGGTTGGGGATAGCGCCGGGCGGCGATCCGTTGAAGGAAATTGACGAGCTGATCGAGCGCCACGGCAAGCACAAGTACCAGCAGCACGCCGAAGTAGACGTTCGAGGTGTTGAAGAGCGTCCGGTTCTGCGTAATGACGAAGCCGATGCCCGAGGTCGCGGCCATCATCTCCGCCACGACCACGCCGATCGCGGTCATGGCGCTGCCAAGCCGCATGCCGGACAACACGGACGGCACCGCGGCAGGCACCAGCACATGACGCACGAGCTGCATGCGCAGCGCGCCCATGCTGCGCGCCGCGACAAGCAGCTGACGGTCGACGGTTCGCACGCCGGCGGCCGTCGTGAGCAGCATCGGGAAGAAGCCGTAGATCGCGCCGAACACGATCTTCGACTCGACACCGATGCCGATCCACGCTGTCAGCAGCGGATAAAGAATCACGAGCGGTACCGCATACAGCGAGGACGCGAGCGGCAGCAGCGTGTCGCGCAGCGCCGCGACACTGCCGAGCAGCAGCCCGCACGCGCCGCCGAGCGTGAACACCAGCGCGAGCGCCACGGCCATCTCGCCCACGGTCGAGGCAAGATTGATCGCGAACATCGAACCGTTGGCGAAGCCCGCTGCGAGCGTCGACGAGAGCGGCGCGAGCATCACTTCCGGCACCCAGCCGAGCCGCGGCGCGAGTTCCCAGAATACGAGCAACAGCGCGATACAGAGCATGCGTACCGCCGATGGCGTCAAAGCCGGACGGCGCGGCAAGCCGGCGTGCCCGGCTTCGGCCGGCGCTTGCTTGGCGCGAGGCAAAAGCTGCGAGATCATGCGTGCTCCATCGTGCGGATGAGTTCCCAGATCTCGTCGCGCAGTTCGCCGAAACGAGCGGTAGCCATCATTTTGTAGGTGCGCGGACGGGGCAAGTCGATCGTGATGCGCTTGATCACGCGGCCCGGACGCGCCGCCATCACTACGACCTCGTCGCAAAGATAGACGGCCTCGGTGAGGCTGTGCGTGACGAACACCACCGTCTTGCGATGCTGCTCCCAGATCGACAGCAGTTCGTCGCCGAGCGAGAGGCGCGTCTGTTCGTCAAGCGCGGCGAACGGCTCGTCCATCAGCAGGACACGCGGGTTCTGGCAGAAGCCGCGCGCGATCGCCACGCGCTGCTTCATGCCACCCGACAATTCGTGCGGACGGCGATCGAGAAACTCTCCGAGGCCGACGCGCGTCAGCATCTCGCGCGCAAGTTGACGACGCGTCGCGACGTCGATACCGCGCAGCTCCAGCGGAAACTCGACGTTCTCGAGCGCGGTCTTCCAGGGCAGCAGGCTCGACTCCTGAAACACGACGCCGATCTCTTCCGGCTCCGGCTGCGTGATGCGTCGCTCGCCCACGCGGATACAGCCCGCGCTCGGTGCGAGCAGGCCCGCCATCATCATGAGGAGCGAAGACTTGCCGCAACCGCTCGGCCCGACGAGGCCGATGAACTTGCCGTTGTCGATGCTGAACGACACGTCGTCGAGCGCATGCACCGGTCCGCTCTTCGACTGATAGGTTTGCGAGATGCCGTCGATATGCAGCGCGGCGGTTTCGGTGCGGGTGATTGCGTTGGGTTGGCTCATTCGAATGCTCGTGGTTTCGTGCGGGGATGGGTGCATCTTTTAACCGCGCCAGGCGCCGACGCGATGCTCGTACCAGCGAAGTGCCTCGTTTACCAGGATCGACACCAGACTCGCGAGCACGATGCCCGCCAGCAGACTGACGATGTCGAAGTTCATGCCCCAGTTGGCGATCAGATAGCCGAGACCCGCTCGCGACACGTACATCTCGGCGAACAGCACGCCGGTGATGTTGAAGATCATGCCGAGGCGCAGGCCTTCGAGAATGACCGGCAGCATCGACGGCAGATACACATGGCGATAGATCTGTGCGCGGGTCGCGCCGAACGAGCGGGCGGTGCGGACATAATCGACGGGCACGCTCTGAGCCGCCGCGATGGCGGCCACCACGAGCACGAAGATCGCCTGGAACATGCCGAACGCGACCTTCTGCGAGAAGCCCATGCCGAGCGCGAGGATGAAGACCGGCAGGAACACCGACTTCGGCACGCTCGACATGAAGTAGAAGAGCGGCCGGAACGCCGCGCCCCAATAAGCGTTTTCGCCGAGGAAGAGACCCAGCGCGATGCCGATCGGCGTGACCAGAACGACCGCGAGCGTCACTTCCCCAAGAGTCACGCCGAGATGGTGCAGCGAACGCGCGTCGCCGAGCAGATGCATCATGCGTGCGAACACGTCGGCGGGCGGCGGCAGCAGCATCGGATCAACGAGCCGCATCACGACCGTCACGTGCCAGGCGAGCACGAAGCCCGCGACGATCGCCGCCTGCGTGAGTCGGGTGGCCCACGGCGTCATGGCGTCACCACCTTGACGGGCACGAAGCGCGTCGTGAAGAGATCCTTCGCGGGCGGCGTGTCGTTCATACCGGCGAGTTTCGCGAGCTTGAGCGATTCCTCGACCCATTCCGTCTTGATCGCACCGTCCGGCGAAAGACCCATGATCGTGTTGTCGTATTCCTGCTTGGCGATCTCGGGCGGCAGACCCGTCTGCTTCTGGATGAACGAGATCGACCAGTCAGGATGCGCCTGCATGTACACCACAGCGCTGTAGAGCGCGATCAGCGTCTTCTTTACGCCATCCGGATTCTTCGCGATGACCTCGTCGGAGGCCATCCACACGTCGGGCACATTGGCGGGCATCACCTTGCCGAAGTCGACGAGGCTTCGGCCCGTGCCCGCCTGCAGCATCTTGTAGCTGAGCGGTGGATACGCGACGATCGCATCGACATTGCCGGACAGCAGGTTCGGCACCATGCCCGGGCCGCCGACCGGAATGCGGTTCACCGGACCGCCCGCCTCGTTCGCCGCCCACAGGCCGAAGAAGTCGGTGGTCGACCCCGTCGCCGAGATGCCGACTTTCTTGCCCGCGAGATCCTTGACGGTTTTGAGCGGCGAGTCTTTCTTGACGATCACGTCCCAGCCGCGGGGCGTCAGCGAATCGGCGCTGACGATGGTCGCTTTCACGCCGCGGCGCTTGGCGAGTGCGAGTCCCGGCGGAAAGAAGTTGACCATGTCGACTTCACCGGCCGCGAGCGCTTCCATGCACGCGGCGCCGCCCGGGAACCCGGTGAACTGCGTCTTCACGCCGACCTTGTCGAAGAGTTTCAACTCTTCCGCCGCCGCGACCGGCAGAACCGGTCCGTAGTTGCTTGTTCCACCGATGCGGACCACGTCGTCCGCCTGAGCGACAGCCGCGAAAGCCAGTCCCGACAGCGACAGCGCGAGGGCGCCGAAGCGCACTGAAAGTTTCATGCACGTCTCCTGATTTTTGATGTCATTAAAAGTGTCTAACACTTTTGTAGGGATTAAATGTCAAAAACTCTGGTGCGTCAACGTAAAATGTTGGACAATGCGCTCATGGACTTCCCTCATAACCCTATTTCCGTGGATGCCGACCCCGATCTCGAAAGCGCCGGCCGCTCGGGCGAAACTGTCGAGCGGATTGCTTCCGAACTGAAGGGCCGCATCCTCGATGGCCGTCTCGTGCCAGGCCAGCGGCTTATTTCGCGCGATCTCGTCGAACAGCTCGGTATCAGCCGCGGCTCGTTGCGCGAGGCGTTTCGTCGCCTGGAAGCGGACGGTCTCGTGGACGTCGTGCCGAATCGCGGCGCGGTGGTGCGCAGCCTGTCGGCGGCGGAAGTCGCGCACGTCTATCAGATTCGCGAGGCGCTCGAGGGATACGCGGCCCGCATGGCCGCGCAAAATATCGACATCGGCGAGAATCGCGAGCGCTTCGTCGCCGTGCTGGAGCAAGGCCGCGCTCACAACGAGCGCCCGGATTTCCAGCGTTTCATCGTCGACAACCGCGCCTTCCATCAGGAAATTGTGCATATGTGCGCGAACCCGCAACTGGGCGGACTCATCGACAAATACCAATTGCCGGTCTTCATGATTCAGTTGCGCCAGCTCATCGGCAGTGCGCAGATGATGAAGAACGCGCTCGCCGAACACGAGGACATCGCCGAGGGCATCCTCGCCGGCAATCCAGACATGGCCTATCAGGCGATGAAGCGCCATCTCTGGCATTCCGCCGACCTTATCCTCCAACTGCCCGCGCTCGCGGGCATGGGTTCCCCTTTGAGCTGAAGTGAAGGTTTCGAGGGAGGAGCCAACGGTGACATCCGTATAACTAATAAGGATATCGAATGATTGCGAAGACGATGTTCGACAAGATTTGGACCGACCATGTCGTCGAAGAGTTGTCCGACGGCACCACGGCCCTGCATATCGACCGCCATCTGCTGCACGAACTGACCGCCGTCGAAGCGATCCGCGTGCTGGAGCGGCGCGGCCTCGCCGTGCGCGATGCTTCGCTCACGTTCGCGACGCCCGATCACGTGATTTCGAGCGTACCCGGACGGCGCGGCGGCGACGAGCCGTGGGCCACCGAACTGGTCGACGCCCTGCGGGAACAGACAGAGCGGCTCAACATCGAGCGCTTCGATCTCGACGATGCACGTCAGGGCATCGTTCACGTCATCGCGCCGGAACAGGGCTTGACGTTGCCGGGCACGACGCTCGTCTGCGGCGACAGTCACACCTGCACGCACGGCGCGTTCGGCGCGATGGGTTGGGGCATCGGCTTGTCGGAACAGGTTCAGGTGCTCGCGAGCCAGACGCTGCGCCAGCGCAAGCCGCTGAAAATGCGCGTCACGCTGCGCGGTCTGCCCGCGCGTCGCGCTACCGCCAAGGACATGATCCTGCACGTGATCGGCCAGCTAGGCGTCGCGGGTGCGGCGGGTCATGCGCTCGAATTTGCCGGAGACGCAACGCGCGCGCTTGACATGGAAGCACGCATGACGCTCTGCAATCTCGCCATCGAGATGGGCGCGCGGCTCGGCATGATCGCGCCGGACGAGGTCACCTTCGAGTACCTGCGCGGCCGTCCCTATGCGCCGAAAGGCAAGGCGTTCGACGATGCCATCGTCGCTTGGCGCCGACTCGCAACCGATGCCGACGCGGTGTTCGATAAAGACGTCACCGTCGATGTCGACGGGGTCGATGCGCAGATCACGTGGGGCACGACGCCTGAGCAAGTGGTGGGCATTGATGGCGTGGTGCCCGACCCCGCTGTCGAGCGCAACGTGCAGCGGCGCGCGCAATCCGAGGCCGCGCTGTGCTACATGCAACTCAAGCCCTTGCAGCGCATGGAAGGCACGAAGATCGACCGCGTGTTCATCGGCTCGTGCGCGAACAGCCGTATCACCGATTTGCGGGCGGCGGCGGCAGTCGTGAAAAGCGGCAAGATCGCGAAGCACGTCAGCGCGTGGGTCGTGCCGGGCTCGCAACCGGTGCGTCAACAGGCCGAGCGCGAAGGACTCGATCAGATCTTCCGCGATGCGGGTTTCGAATGGCGTCAGCCGGGCTGCTCAATGTGCGTCGGCGCGAACGGCGATCTGGGTGCGAGCGGCGAACGCTGCGTATCCACATCGAATCGCAACTTCGTGGGTCGTCAGGGGCCGGGCGTGATGACGCATCTCGCCAGCCCGGCAACGGCTGCGGCATCGGCACTGGCAGGCGAAATCCGGGGGGCGTCATGAAAGCATTCGAAGTCTGTAAGGGATACGCCGCCGTCCTCGCGCTCGACGATGTGGACACCGACCTCATCGTGCGCATCGAGCGCATTTCGCAACTGAAGCGCGGACAGTTTCAGCCATGGGCGTTCGAGACGATGCGGTATCGCGCGGACGGCAGCGAAAATCCGGATTTCGTGCTGAACCGGCCGCCTTTTCGCGACGCCCGCATCCTCGTGACCGGTGCGAATTTCGGCTGTGGAAGTTCGCGTGAAATGGCGGTGTGGGCGCTCGACGAGTTCGGTATCCAGTGCGTGATCGCGTCGAGCTACGGGGATATTTTCAATAACAACTGCTTCCAGAACGGCGTGCTGCCGATCCGTCTCGCGCGAGAACAGATTGCATCGATCATGCCCGTTGCCGCGAGCGGCGCGGAGCTGACAGTCGATCTACGCGCTTGCCTGATTCGCGTACCGGGTTTGGAGCCGATAGCCTTCAGCTTGCCGGAGTCGCAGCGTGTTGCCTTGCTCAACGGTCAGGACGATGTCGATCAGGCCGTCGCGCGTGAGGCACGCATATCGGCTTATCAGGCCGCCGATCGTGCGGCACGTCCCTGGGTCTACGCCTGAGCGCGGATCAGCTTTCAGCCGGCAACACGCGATGCGCGCGACACGGCGATTGCTGGTCAGCTATGGAGCAGGCGGACACCGTCTCCGTCTACATCGAGTGCGAACAAGGGAGCGACGTATCATAAGCAAATTAATCAGCACACTCATCGTGGCCGTAGCCTCACTTTCGCTAGCTTGCGAAAGGCGTCGGGTCCATACAAGCTCGAAAAGGACGGTTACCGCTTGATCCGCCCGCCGCTTGCGCATACGCGCCACCCGACCTGCTAGGCAACGAGCCGTTTAGCTCGCGGCATCCCGATTGTTTGGCTCGACGAGTCGCTCTACGCTTCGTTCCAGCGCTGAAATGCGAGCCAGTTGAGTGGGTAGAAGCGCCTAACCGACACGCAGTTCTCGAAGACGTGCCAACGAATAGTCGATGTGGTTGAGTCGTGTCCTTTTGATGCAAAATCTGGCGTTCTCGCGACTCAGCGCATCGCGTGTATGTATGTATTGCGCCGTATCTGGATCCCCGGGTGCGCTATGGCGCCGGATCACTCGCACCGTGGTCGAACAGATCCGAGGTCGTGCGGTGTTCGTCCAGGAGATCTGGCAAAGCACCACTTCGAACCTTCGCCAACGTATCGGACGACAGCCAAGTTTCTTCGATCGCGTCGATACCGCCCTCGATCATCTGCTGCAGGAAAAAGGACTGCTTTCGCCCTGTCGCTTCCGCCAACACGCGTAACCTCTGTTCGATGACTGGGTCGATGCGGACTGCGACCACCCTCAGTTTGTTCTCTGCCGTTCTTCTCAATTTTTCACTCCTTTCCCGGACGCACGGGAGCGAGGTCGAACTCGCCACGACGCCAAGGTTACGTTTGGCTCTTCGTTCCCGCCGCTTTCCCAGCGGTCGCCTTGCGCGTTGCGCGCCTGGCTGAAGGACGGGATTCTGCCGCGGGCGCGCGTTGCGCTGAGGGACGCGTCGTTGCGCGCAGCGACTTCAACTGCTCTTGGAGCGACTTGTATGCCTCTTCGAGCGCGGCCAGCTTGCCTTGCAACACCCCGGTCTGCTGGCGAGCGTCGCCCTGCTGCTCTTGCAGCGCTTCGACTGTTCGACGATGTTCGGCATCCCGCTTTTCGGCGCGCTTGGCAGCTTCCGCCAATTCTTTCTGCGCTTTTACCACTGCACCGCGTTCGCGATCGATTTCCAAGAGCGCACGCTTTTCCGATGCGCGCAAGCGCTCCTCCGCACGACCCGCCGTCTCGCGGAGTTTTTCGAGATCACGCGAGAAGGTGTCGCGAACCTTGTCGAGATCACGCTCGCGCGCGACGACCTCGTCGCCAAGACGCTTGACCTGCGCCTCGAGTGCCTTGCGTGCGGCCGCCTCTTGCGCCTGCTGCCGCTCCAACTCTCGAATTTCGACCTGCGCCGCAAGCAATGCCGCGGTGCGTTGCTCGAGCGCCGTCTCAGTCCGACCAAGCTCGCCGCGCGCGGCGACGACCTTTTGCTCCCCCTCGGCGCGACGCGCTTCGACGTCATCGCGAAGTGACGTCAGTTCGGCGTGTGCGGAGGCCGCCGCGCGCGTCCAAAGCGTTCCGATCAACTCGCCTGCGGCCTCACTCAGCTCTTTTGGCAAGTCCGGGTGCTCGATTCGCACCCGACTCTTCTCTCGTAACTCCGCCCAGAACTCGCTTAGCACCGACGCCGGGGTGCTCATGGTGCCGCGCCGAACCAAGTTGTAGAGGCGATTGGCGGTGGGAGGGACGCCGAAGCGGAAAAACAGTAGCGCGCACACCTCGCGATAGAGCTCACGCGTCTTTGGGAACTCGACCTTGAGGCGCTCGATATCGGCGGCGAGGCGGGTTTCGTCGGAAAGAACGTCGGACATGGGTCAGTGAGGGCGAAGAACATAGCTCATAATACAACGTATTCCAATTCCTATCTAACCTTGCCGACTTAAATATTTGACATTAGTGCTATAATGTTGAGTCATTTGCGTCGTACCGACTTTGAAACCGCGTGAGACTCGATGCCCGCTCTTCCGCCACCGACATCCATTGCACTCCAACCCGCGCCACTCGAATCGCTCGTGATTCCGTCGACGCTCGACGGTAGTCTAGGGGCGAATCGCGCGACGGACGGTCGGGCGCAGATCGCGGCCAGCAATGATCTCGATGCGATTCGCGCCTGGCTCTCGCGCTTTCACGACACGACGACCACCTTCGAGAGTTATCGCAAGGAGGCCGAGCGTCTGCTTCTCTGGTCGCTCGTAACGCTCTGCAAGCCGCTCTCATCGCTCACCCACGAAGATTGTCTGCGCTACCAGCAATTCCTGGCCGATCCGCAACCCGCCGCAACCTGGGTCGCCGGCGGTGGTCGCAAACACCCTCGCCACGATGCACGGTGGCGGCCTTTCTATGGACCCCTGTCGCCCGCGAGTCAGCGCCAGGCGATCGTCATTCTCAACGCGTTGTTTGCGTGGCTCGTGCAGGCGGGCTATTTGGCTGGCAATCCCCTTTCCCTATCCCGCCAGCGCACGAAGCACGCCGCTCCTCGCATCACCCGCTATCTCGAGCCGGGGCTCTGGCAGGAAGTCAAAGACACCATCGCGACGCTGCCGCGCGACACCGATCGCGCGCGTGCGCACGCCTACCGGGTGCGGTGGCTGTTCACGCTGCTGTATCTGGGTGGTTTGCGTATTGCTGAAGTTGGCGCGAACAGCATGGGCCAGTTCTTCGTGCGGCGCGACGCCGACGGCGCCCTTCGCTGGTGGCTGGCCGTTCACGGTAAAGGCGGCAAGGAGCGACTCGTCCCCGCGACGCGCGAGATGATGATGGAGCTTTCGCGCTACCGCCAGCAACTGGGCCTGAGCGCACTGCCGTCGCCCAACGAAGAGACGCCGCTAGTTTTGCCGATTGGGGCAACCGCAGCCAACGACCGAACGCAGGCATGCGCGCCACTGACGCGCGCCGGACTGCACGCGATCGTCAAGGACGTATTTGCGAGAGCCGCTGCGCGACTGCGCGAGCGAGATGGTGCTTCGGCGCGTTCAGACTTACTGGAGAAAGCGTCGGCCCACTGGCTGCGTCACAGCGCGGGCTCTCACATGGCAGATCAAAAGGTTGATCTTCGGCTCGTTCGTGACAATCTGGGTCACGCTTCGCTGACCACGACCAGCCTGTACCTGCATATCGACGATGACCGGCGGCACCAGGAAACGGAAGACAAGCACCGTATCGACTGGTAGCAACGCATCGGGCTTGCGTTCTATTGCGCGGGTCAGAGTTCAAACACTTGCCTAACTTCAATTACACAGTTTAATCATGGACGCCGCAGCGGCAGCACCCCGCATCCTCGCAAATCACCGCGGTGTCGCGTTTGACCTCGTACGAGCGATCGGCTCAGTCGAGTGTGTGGTCGCCCTCGAGGCACTCGAAGCGTATTTCTGGCTTGAACCGGGCGCAAGCGACGCTCGCACACTCAAATGCTTCGGCGATGGCTACCAGCGAATTACCGCCATCGCGGCACGCAAAGCGCTCGCCCATCCGGCGGCGACTATCGAGTTGACGTCGTCGGATTTCGCGCGAGGTAGGTGAGGTCTTTCGATATTCCTTGGGTTTGGACAGGGCTCACGCCGACCGGTTTGCTAGTCAACTCAGCGGCGGCAACGATGCCTGCTCCTGCTCTAGGTGCAGTAGGCGCCGTCATGTGCTTCTCAGCCGGGCGCATCACTGCGCGCGCCTTTGTCGACCGCCCCGAGCCCGCCTGTTTAACTTTGCTGTGCGGCTCGTCACCGCGATTAGCTGTGCACGGGACGCCCCAATATGCCAGAGAACGAGCTCAAAGACGGTTAGTTGCCTTTCCCGAGCGCGCTCGCAGACCCGCCGGCCCTGAACCGCCCGTGATTCCAAAGTGACCGTTCGGCAGTTTGAGTTTAGGTTTGTAGGATGCCTGCCCTTCACCGTGCAGCTGGGCCCGCACCAAAGGCGCATGCGGGCAGGCGTCGTA
>NZ_FCNZ02000027.1 GCF_001544495.1 Caballeronia telluris | reverse complement strand
GTCGTCCTGGGTTTGCGTGGCATACATGCTCCTCGAACTACATGTTATGCCTCGCACACAAAATTTATGACAGGCCCAGCCTGAAACGCCGAGGCCCCGCTTTGCGGGGCCTCGGCGGCGCTACTCGATGCATTGCGATGCTAAATCAATCCACCGCCTTCATCATGTCCTCCACGACTTTCTTCGCATCGCCGAAGACCATCATCGTCTTGTCCATGTAGAACAACTCGTTGTCGAGACCGGCATAACCCGCCGCCATCGACCGCTTGTTCACGATGATCGTGCGTGCCTTGTACGCCTCAAGAATCGGCATGCCCGCGATCACCGATTTCGGATCGGTCTTCGCGGCGGGATTCACCACGTCGTTCGCGCCGAGCACCAGCACCACGTCGGTCTGGCCGAACTGGCTGTTGATGTCCTCCATCTCGTGCACGAGTTCATACGGCACTTCGGCCTCCGCCAGCAGCACGTTCATGTGCCCCGGCATCCGCCCGGCAACCGGGTGAATCGCGTAACGCACGTCGATGCCTTTCTCGACCAGCTTGTCGGTGAGTTCCTTCAGTGCGTGCTGCGCCCGAGCCACGGCAAGACCGTAACCCGGCACGATCACCACGCTTTCGGCATTGCCGAGCATGAACGCGGCATCGTCGGCGGAACCGGATTTCACCGGACGCTGCTCCGCCGAACCGGCCACGGCCGCCGTGCCCGCCTCGCCGCCGAAGCCGCCGAGAATCACGTTGAAGAACGAGCGGTTCATCGCGCGGCACATGATGTACGAAAGAATCGCACCCGAGGAACCGACGAGCGACCCCGCGATGATCAGCATCGGATTGTTCAGCGAGAAGCCGATGCCCGCCGCCGCCCAGCCCGAGTACGAGTTGAGCATCGACACGACCACCGGCATGTCCGCGCCGCCGATCGGGATGATGATCAGCACGCCGAGCGCGAACGCGATCAGCGTCATGATCACGAACGGCAGCCACGACTGCGTCATCATGAAGATGATGCCGAAGCCGAGCATGGCGATCGCGAGCAGGAGGTTGATCATGTGCTGGCCCGCGTACACGACCGGCGCGCCCTGGAAGAGCCGGAACTTGTACTTGCCCGAGAGCTTGCCGAACGCGATGACCGAACCCGAGAACGTGATCGCGCCGACGAACGTGCCGATGAACAACTCGACGCGGTTGCCGTACGGAATCGGATAACCCGGAGCCGCGAGACCGAACGCGGAAGGCTCGGCGACCACCGCATACGCGATGCTCACCGCCGCGAGACCGATCAGCGAGTGCATGGCCGCGACCAGTTCCGGCATTTTCGTCATCTCGACTTTCGCCGCGATGTACGCGCCCGCCGCACCGCCGATGATCAGTGCCGCGAACAAGAGGCCGAGGCCATAGCCCAGGTTCGAGCCGAGATAGGCGGCCTGCTTGACGATCAGCGCGAGCGTCGTGAGGATCGCGATCGCCATGCCGGTCATGCCGAACGTGTTGCCGAGCCGCGCGGTCTTCGGATTGGACAAGCCCTTCAACGCCTGGATGAAGCACACCGAGGCGACCAGATAAAGCAGCGTGACGACGTTGAGGCTCATCGCGCGCCCTCCTTGCTCACGAGCTTCCTGGGCTCCTTCTTCTTGAACATTTCGAGCATGCGCCGCGTGACGAGAAAGCCGCCGAACACGTTCACCGCCGCGAGCAAGACGGCCAACGTGCCGAAGAACTTCGCCGTCCCGCCGATCGTGAGACCGGTGGCGAGCATCGCGCCGACGATCACGATCGCCGAGATCGCGTTGGTCACGGCCATGAGCGGCGTGTGCAGTGCGGGCGTGACGTTCCACACGACGTGATAGCCGACGTAGATCGCCAGCACGAAGATGATCAGGTTGATCACCGTATGGTTGATGATGTCCACTTCCATTCCTGTCTCCTGTCGACCAGAGTTGGCGCTTTAGCGCCTTACTCTGGTCCCATCCAAGTATTGGGCTTACGCCGATGCCGGGCGCGTGACTTGTCCGTCGCGGCACTGGAGCGTGGCCGCGACGATGTCGTCCGCGAGATCGATGTTGAGCGTGCCTTCCTTCGAGATGATCAGCTTGAGGAAGTCGAGCAGATTGCGCGCATACAGCGCGGACGCGTCGGCGGCCACCATTGATGCCAGATTGGTATAACCGACGATATGCACGTCATGCTTCATCACGGCTTCATCGACGACCGTCAGCGGGCAGTTGCCGCCGCGTTTGCCTTCGTACTCGGGCCCGCGTCCGGCCGCGAGATCAATGATCACGGAGCCGGGCTTCATGTGCTTGACCGTTTCGATCGACAGCAACGTCGGCGCCGGACGGCCCGGGATCAGCGCGGTCGAGATCACGATGTCGGCGAGCTTCGCACGCTCATGCACCTGCGCGGCCTGTCGCGCGAGCCAGCTCGGCGGCATTGGACGCGCATAGCCGCCCACGCCTTCGGCCGCTTCGCGCTCTTCATCGGTTTCGAAGGGCACATCGACGAACTTCGCGCCGAGCGATTCGATCTGCTCCTTCACGGCCGGGCGTACATCGGACGCTTCGACCACCGCGCCGAGACGCTTGGCCGTCGCAATGGCCTGCAGGCCCGCGACGCCCGCGCCGAGAATCAGCACGCGGGCCGCCTTGACCGTTCCGGCGGCGGTCATCAGCATCGGCATGAAGCGCTGATACAGATTGGCCGCGACCAGCACCGCCTTGTAGCCCGCGATGTTCGCCTGCGACGACAGCACGTCGAGACTCTGTGCGCGCGTCGTGCGTGGCGCGGCTTCGAGCGCGAACGCGGTGACGCCCGCCGCGGCGAGCCGCGCGGTGTTCTCGGTGTTGAAGGGATCGAGCATGCCGGCCAGCACGCTGCCTGACTTCAGCAGCGGCAATTCGGCTTCGCTCGGTGACTGGACCTTGAGGACGATCTCGGCGGCAAACGCGGTGTTCGCATCGACGATATCCGCTCCCGCTTGCGCGTAAGCATCGTCGATATAGCTCGCCGGCAGGCCCGCGCCGCTTTGCACCGTGACCCGGTGACCTTGCGACACGAGCTTCTTGACCGTCTCGGGCGTGGCGGCGACGCGCGCCTCGTTCGCCCGCGTTTCAGCAGGCACTCCGATGTGCATCTTTGAATCCTCCAGTTTTTTGTACGCACGCGTTCCCTGAGGAGGCGTGGATTTAAGGCTGAGAAAGAATATTCAAATGCTTGGGACAAACGGCTACCGCAACTGTAACCGAAGAAGGCCCGCGCAAAAATCAGCTCTGGCACTTGTTTGGCGCATTTATTTGGTCTTTTCGACCGACTCATTTCTCGTGTGCATCAGTCGGGACGAATGGCGCGCGGACCGCCCGTCCGACGCTGCGGCGTGAAATGGCACGAAACGGTAAAATGGCGACCCATGAAACCAGAACATTGGGCACCGCATGTGACGGTCGCGGCCATCGTCGAGCGGGACGGGCGCTTTCTCGTGATCGAAGAGCACACGTCGGCGGGCATCAAAATCAACCAACCGGCCGGTCATTTGGAAGCCGGCGAGACGCTCGCTCAGGCCGTGATCCGCGAAACGCTCGAGGAAACCGCGCATCGCTTCGTGCCGGAAGCGCTCGTCGGTGCCTACATGACGCATTTCGAGCGGCCGCACGGCGCGGTGACGTATCTGCGCTTCACGTTCTGCGGCCGGTCAGCGGGCGAAGTCGAAGGCCGCGCGCTCGACAATGGCATCATCCGCGCGATGTGGCTCACCGCCGACGAACTGCGCGCGGCATCGGCGCGGCACCGGACGCCGCTCGTGATGAAGTGCGTCGACGATTACCTCTCCGGGCGGCGCGTGCCGCTCGACTTCATCCATACGCATTCCGTCGCGCCAGTGGTGCGGGCTTGATCCTTCGATGCCCGCCACGGCGCCAATCAGCAAACTGGTAGCAACATGAGCAAGCAAAAAGTGGTGGTGGGCATGTCGGGCGGCGTGGATTCGTCGGTGACGGCGTGGCTGCTGAAGGAGCAGGGCTACGACGTCGTCGGTCTCTTCATGAAGAACTGGGAAGACGACGACAACGGCGAATACTGCTCGACGCGTCAGGACTGGATCGACGTGGTGTCGGTGGCGGACCTCATCGGCATCGACGTCGAAGCGGTCAACTTCGCCGCCGAGTACAAGGACCGCGTGTTCTCCGAGTTTCTGCGCGAATACTCGGCCGGCCGCACGCCGAATCCGGACGTGCTGTGCAACGCCGAGATCAAGTTCAAGGCGTTCCTCGATCACGCGATGTCGCTCGGCGCGGAAACCATCGCGACCGGTCACTACGCGCGCGTGCGCGAACGCGACGGCCTCTTCGAACTGCTGAAGGCAACCGACCACACGAAGGACCAGTCGTACTTCTTGCATCGGCTGAACCAGCAGCAGTTGTCGAAGACACTTTTCCCGCTTGGCGAGATGCCGAAAACGCGCGTGCGCGAGATCGCGGCGCAAATCGGCCTGCCGAACGCGAAGAAAAAGGATTCGACCGGAATCTGCTTTATCGGCGAACGCCCGTTCCGCGAATTCCTGAACCGCTATTTGCCGACCCAGCCCGGCCCGATGAAGACGCCCGACGGCAAGACGATCGGCGAGCACATCGGCCTCGCGTTCTATACGTTCGGACAGCGAAAGGGCATCGGCATCGGCGGCGCGAAGGACGGCAGCGGCGAGCCGTGGTTCGTCGCGGGCAAGGACATGGAGCGCAACACGCTCTACGTCGTGCAGGGGCACGATCATCCGTGGCTGCTCGCGCAGACGCTCGTCGCGGGCAACACGAGCTGGGTCGCGGGCGCGGCGCCGGAGGACGGCGCGGCTTGCGGCGCGAAGACGCGCTACCGTCAGGCCGACGCGCCGTGCACCTTCGGCGCCGCGGACGACGGCCGCTTCGCGCTGCATTTCACCGACGCGCAATGGGCCGTGACGCCCGGCCAATCCGCCGTGCTTTATCAGGGCGACGTCTGTCTGGGCGGCGGCATCATCGAACGGGCGGCGACGGCCGCGCCGGTCGGCGAAAGCGCAGAAGCGGCCCTCTTCGGCGCGCGCTGAATGGGGCAAAGCGGGTCGCGGCCGCTTTGCTTTTTCCGCGCGCGACGGTCGTTCCGAACCGGAATCCTTTTTTGATACAAGCGCTTGACCATCTACCTAGCAGTAGATAATGATGTGAAGATGGACAGGAACCCGGTACGCGACCAACTGCTCGAGCACGCCCGAACGCTCCTGATGACGCGAGGCTACAACGGCTTCAGTTATCGCGATCTGTCGACGCTCGTCGGCGTCAAGACGTCGAGCATTCACTACTACTTTCCGTCGAAGGAAGATCTGGCGTTCGAGGCGGTCAACGCCTACAGCGCGGATGTGATGTCGTCGATCTACGCGATCGACAGTTCCGCGCCCGCCGACAAGAAGCTCGACCGCTACGCGAAGGTAATCGGCCGGATGCTGGGCGACGGCGACCAGATCTGCCTGTGCGCGATGCTCGCCGCGGACATCGCTGCGCTTCCCGACAAAGTGCGGCAGGCCATCCAGGCGTTCTACAAGGCCAACGAGAACTGGCTTGCCAAGGTGCTTGCCGAGGGCGAGATGCAGGAGACGCTGCAGGCGAACGGCCAGCCCGAAGCGGCGGCGCGGGCGCTCTATGCGGCATTCCAAGGCAGTTTGCTGACGAGCCGTCTTTTCCAGACGAAGACGCGTCTCGAAGATATCGCGTTAGTCGTGAAAACCAGAAATTGTGGATAACTCCGATTTCAACAGTCGGATTTATCTACCTTCAGATAGGTAGATTTTGACGAACGCGCCTCAATGGCCGACGTGCAACCGCTTTTCGCGCACACACCCCTGGAAAATTAAGGCCGGTAAAAGGCGCAGACCTTGCTTCCGGTTTTTTCCGCCAGCCATTCTATCTATGAGTAGATTAATTATGATCGGTAGCGCACGTTGTCTGCCGAGGTCGGCGCGAACGAAAAAGCCACCCGGCGGGTGGCTTTAGAACAGGAAACCGTGCAGATTTTCAGGACGGCAGCGTATCGATGAACGACTGACGTTGCAAAAGCCGCTGAAAATGTTTGTCAAGATTCGGATACGCGTCGCGCCAGTTCAGTTCAGGCATCCGGAAATCGAGATAGCCGAGCGCGCAGCCGCACGCGATGTCCGCGAGCGTGAAGTGATTCGCCGAGCACCAGGGCTTCGAGCCGAGACCCTTCGACATCGCCTTGAGTCCGTCGTCGATCTTGTGCTGCTGGCGGGCGATCCACCCGTCGTTGCGATGCGCTTCCTCGCGCAGCACGCCTTCCAGCCGGATCAGCACGGCGGCGTCGAGCATGCCGTCCGCCAGCGCTTCCCAGCAGCGCACTTCCGTGCGCTCGCGACGCTCCTGCGGCAGGAGCTTGCCGACGGGCGTGAGCGTATCCACGTATTCGCAGATGACGCGCGAGTCGAACACGGCTTCGCCGTCGTCGAGCACGAGACACGGCACCTTGCCGAGCGGGTTGTAGCTGTGGATCTTCGAATCGGATGCCCAGACGTTTTCGAGCACCAGTTCGCATTCGATTTTCTTTTCCGCCATCACGATCCGCACCTTGCGGACGAACGGGCTGCCTAGCGAACCGATCAGTTTCATCATCTCTTCTTGCGGTTTTCAGCGGGATTGATCGTGGAGAACGATCTTAACCGCCCGACATTGCCGTAAGGCGATTTCGAGATAACAGCGTTGTGGCTGGGCGACAACAGTTGCGTCGAGCCGCTGGCGCGGCTCGTCAGTTCTGCTTCCGGTTCGGCGCGTCAGTTGGCCGGCGCGCTCGCCGACGCGCTTGCCACCGGACAAGGCAGCGGTCGCGCCGCCACCGGCTGCCTTAGTTTCGCCTGGGACTTCGCCGGCGAAGCGCCGTCGGCTGCCGCAGCCGCTGGCGCGGGAATCGCGCTGACTTCGCGCACGCCCGCGGCGATCTCGGCGGCGAGCTGGTCGACCGCTTTGCGGTGGCCCGCGACGAGCGCGTCGTAGCCCGCGCCGACGGGCTGCTGCGCCACGGTCCGGCACGTGAGCACCGCCTGCGAACCCACGGCCCGCACGCTCCAGACCGCGTCGATCACCGCCTGCGAACCCGCCCACGACTCGAAGCGCTGAACGTTCACCTTCACGCGATACACCGGCACGGAGTCCGGGCGCGGCGTGTTGTAGACGTCGATTGCGCCGAGCTGCCGCGTGAGATCCGCCGACAGCGCGCGCCGCACTTCGTCGGCGGGCAGCGACGCCCAGCGCTCCTGCTCCAGCACCTGGACCTGCGCGGGGCTTGTCTGCACGACGAGCTGGTTTTTCGCGACCTGCGGCGGCATGTCGACGGGCGGCACTTCGACGTAGAACGAAGCGGGCATCGACGCCGCCGCGGGCGCGGCATCGCCGCCAAGCGTGTAGAAGCGGCTCGACGGCGACGAAGCGCAGCCCGCCACCAATACGGCGAAAACGCCCGCCGTCATCGTGAAAAGCGCGCCGGACCTCATGGTTTGTCTCCTGATTTGCCGCGCAGCAACGATTCCGGATGACGTTCCAGATAATCGGAGAGCGCATTGAGGGATTGCAGCGTCCGCGTGAGTTCCTGCAGCGCCTGATGCACGTCGGATTGCAGCGGCGAATCCTGCTGCAGCGTCGACTGCGCGTCGGCGAAGGTCTTGCGCGCGGCCGACAGCGTGTCGCGTGCTTCCGGCGCGACCTGCGTATCGAGCTGCTTGAAGAGGCTGTTCGCGTTCTTGAGCGAGCTGTTCAGGTTCGCGCCGATCTCGTCGAACGGGATCTTGTCGAGCTTCTTCGCGATATCGGCGACTTGCAGCTGCAATTCGTCGAGCGTGTTCGGCACGGTCGGCAGTTCGAGCGGATCGGCGCTCGCGTTGATCTTCACGTGCGCGGCCTTCGGGAAGAAATCGAGCGCGATGTACAACTGGCTCGTCAGCAGGTTGCCGGTGCGCAACTGTCCGCGCAAGCCATGCTCGACGAGGCGTTGCAGCAGTTCCTGGCTCGCGGTCGAGCCGGGCGAGGGCAGCGCGTCGCGCGTGCGGCGGCCGAGGCGGTCCGGATAGAGGTTGATCGTGACCGGCATCATGAAATTGCGCGCCTTCGGATCGTATTCGATGCCGATGTTCGTCACCTGTCCGAGCACGATGCCGCGGAAATCGACCGGCGCACCGACCGACAGCCCGCGCAGCGACTGGTTGAAGTTCATCACCACGCGCAGCGGCGTGCCGTCCGGATCGCGCATCGCGTCGGCTTCGTCGGAGCCGAGGCGGAACGTCATGTTGTCCTGTGCCTGCTGGCCCGGCTGCTGGTTCGGAGGCGTCTGGAACGCTATGCCGCCGAGCACGACCGTCGCGAGCGACTGCGTGTTGAGCTTGAAACCGCTCGAATCAAGCCGCAGATCGACGCCGCTCGCGTGCCACCAGCGCGAATTCGCGCCGACGTACTGGTCGTAGGGCGCGTTGACGAACACCTGCATCGTGACGCCGGTGCCGTCCTTGTCGAGCGAAAAGCCGGTCACCTGTCCGACCTGCACGCGCCGGTAGTAGATCGGCGAACCGATGTCGATCGAGCCGAGCGACTCGCCGCGCAACGTGAACTTGTGCCCCTTCTGGTCGCCGGTGACGGCCGGCGGCGTCTCCAGCCCGACGAACTCCGTGCGGTCTTCGTCGGACTTGCCCGCGTCCACGCCAATGTACGCGCCTGAAAGCAGCGTCGAAAGGCCGCTCACGCCGCTTGCCGCCACGCGCGGACGCACGACCCAGAAGCGCGTGTCCTTCACGGCGAAGTCGGAGGCTTCCTTCGTCAACTGCACGTCGACGAGCACGCGCGAATGGTCCTTCGACAGCGTGATCGTCTTGACCGTGCCGACGTCGACGTCCTTGTACTTGAGCTTCGTCTTGCCCGGCTCCAGCCCTTCGGCGCTCACGAAGCTGATCGTGACGGTCGGGCCGCGCCCGGCGACCGTCTTCACCACGAGCAGCACGCCCACGAGCGCGGCGACGAGCGGAATCACCCAGACGAGCGACGGCAGCCAGCGGCTCCTCGGTTCGATGACGGGCTCGGGCAGGTTGGGCGGCAGGCTGCCGCCGTTGCTGCCGTTGTTTTTTCCGCCGTTCGTGGGTTCGTTGTCAGGCTCGTTCGGCCCTTCTCGACTAGTCATATTTCTTTCCTGAGGGTTCGATGTTGTCCCACATGAGGCGCGGATCGAATTGCATGGAAGCGAGCATCGTCAGCACGACGACCGCCGCGAACGCGAGCGCGCCCGGCCCCGCCGTGATGACGGCGAGCGAGCGAAAGCGCACCAGCGCGACCGTGAGCGTGATGACGAAGACGTCGAGCATCGACCAGCGGCCGATGCGCTCGACCGCGCGATAAAGCGTCGTGCGCTGGCGCGGCCGCCATGTCGAGCGCGTCTGCACGGTCCACGTGAGGAACGCGAGCGTGCCGAGCTTCAGCATCGGCACGAGAATGCTCGCGATGAAGATCACCGCCGCGAGCGGATAGTCGCCGTCGTTCCAGAAGAGCGCGACGCCGCTCATGATGGTGTCGTCCTCGGAACCGAGGATCGACGCGGTATGCATCACCGGATACAGGTTCGCCGGGACGTAGAGGATCGCCGCCGTGATGAGCAGCGCCCAGGTGCGCGCGATGCTGTCCGGATGGCGCCGGTGCAGCGTGGCGTCGCAGCGCGCGCAGCGCTGCTTTTCGACGGTGTACGCGCGCGGCTGCACACGCCCGCACGAATGGCACGCGACGAGCCCCGCCCGCGACGCGGTCGTGTAGTGCAGCTCCGGCGCGGCCGGTTCGCCGGTCGGATCGGTGGAATCGTTCATTCTGGAGTGCTCCTCATCCGTGTTTCGTCGCGGAGCCGGCGGTTTGCCGGTTGCGTCGCATGCGCTTCGCCCTGACGCGCGCGGCGCGGCGTCGCGGCAGGCGTTCGGCGAGATCCCACAGCACGCCCGGATCGAAACTCACGACGACCGCGATCATCAGCGTGAGCGCGCCGAACGCGAAGAGCGCGGCTTCGGGAATCACGCGCGCGATGCTCACCATCTTCACGAGCGTGACCAGGATGCCGAGCATGAAAACTTCGATCATTCCCCACGGCCGCACGGCCTGGATCGCCCGCAGCACCAGATTGAAGCCGCCCGGCACATAGCCCGCGCGCAGCGGCACGAGCACGTAGAGCAGCGCGACGAGTTCGGTCAGCGGGAAGAGAATCGTCGAGCAGAAGACGAGCACCGCGACCACCTGCATGTTCTCGTCCCACAGCGCGACGATCGCGCCGATCAGCGTCGTCTGGGAGACGAGGCCGTTCGCATCCAGTTCGACGATCGGGAAGGCCTGCGCGATGAGAAACGTGATGAGCGACGCGAGCGTGATTGCACACACCCGGTCGAGATTCGACGACAGCGCGCGATACAGCAGGCTGCCGCAGCGCGGGCATCGCGCCGTCGTGCGGCGAGGCAGGCTGCGTCTGGAAAGGAGTGCATCGCACTCGTGACATGCGATCAGATCGACTGTGTCCTTCTGTTCTGCTTCTTTCATGGGCGAGATGCCGAGGCTCCTCAAGCGTGCATTCCAAAGCCGATTCAGCGGCGACCGGCGTTTCTAGCAAGCGGCGGGCCAGTGCGCATGGTACCAAATGACACAATGCGCACACGCGTCGCGCCGCCGTTTCGGAATGAATACAAGGATTCAAGCGTTTAGTCCATGTGGCCGCCGATGGGCGCGTGGCGAGTCGCAGCGTTGCACCGGTGGAATAGTTCGTTGCAGCAGCAGAACGCGGCTGCGAGAATGGGCCGATAAAGCCCGCCAAAACCAATGCCGGCGGGCGTGCACGGCGGCGAGGCGGGTGTTTCCGGGCATCATGCCCGTTCGTTTGCGTTCGGGTACGATGGCGGCCTTGAACACCGGTCGGCGAAGATCGACTGGTTTTTCGCAATCCCGCAATCCTTCTGTCAGGTCCTCCATGGAACGCAGCGTGCAAGACAGCGCCAATCTCTCGTCGACGACCCGCTACAGCGGCACGGCAATCGGCCTTCACTGGCTGATCGCGTTGCTGATCGTGGGCGGCTTCTGGCTCGGCTGGATCATGACGGACATCCCCGGCTTCACGCCGACCAAGCTCAAATATTTCTCGTGGCACAAATGGATCGGCGTGACGGTGTTCGTGCTGGCCGCCGTGCGCGTGCTGTGGCGAATCAACCATCGCGCGCCCGCGATGCCCGACGGCATGGCGAACTGGCAAAAGGGCGCCGCGCACGTTACGCACGTCCTGCTTTACCTGCTGATGCTCGTGATCCCGATTTCCGGCTATTTCTACAGTTCGGCCGCGGGCATCCAGGTGGTGTATCTCGGCCTGCTGCCGCTGCCGACGATCATCGGCCCGGACCAGGCGCTCAAAGGCACGCTGCGGCTCGTGCACGTGTGGCTCAACTACGCACTGCTCGCACTCGTCGTCATGCATGTGCTCGCCGCGCTCAAGCATCATTTCGTCGATCGCGACGGTCTGCTCGGACGCATGCTTCCGTTCATGAAATAGCCGGACACTGTTTCCCGTCCGTTGGCGGCGCATTTCCCGGCGGCGGATTGTTTTGACCGCTTTTTGCATTTCAATACAGGTTGCGTCTCTTTATGCGTCGCTTATTTGCGTGAATCAACAAAGAACAAGGCAGACATGAAAGCGAATCTCCAACGTTGGGTCCTGGCAGGCGTCGCCGCCACATCGCTCGCGGCGGCCGTTGCCGCTCACGCGCAGGTCGATGCGTCGAAGAGCACGGTCATCGCGACGTCGAAGCAGATGAACGTGCCCGTCGACGGCAAGTTCAAGAAGTTCACCGCGCAGATCAGCTTCGATCCGGCCAAGCCGGCGGCGGGCAGCGCGAATCTCTCCATCGACACCGGCAGCTACGACCTCGGCGACGACGAATACAACAAGCAGGTCCGCGGCAAGGAATGGTTCGACAGCGCGACTTATCCGAATGCGACCTTCGCGTCGACGGCCATCGCGCCGGCCGGCACGAACCAGTACAAGGTCACGGGCAAGCTGACCATCAAGGGCAAGTCGCAGACGGTCACGGTGCCCGTCACCGTGACGCAGCAGGGCGCGACGGAAACCTTCGACGGGTCGCTGCCGATCAAGCGCACGCAGTTCGACATCGGAACCGGGGAATGGAAGGACACTTCGGTGGTGGCGGACGACGTCGTCATCAAATTTCACATCGTCGCCGCAAAGAAGTGAGCGGCACAACCAGCCAGGAGAAGAACTTGAAGAAACAACTTTTGATTGCAGCGGGTGCTTTGGTCGCGGGCATGTCCTTTAACGCGATGGCCGCCGACACGTATCAGCTCGACCCGAACCACACCTATCCGAGCTTCGAGTCGGACCATTTCGGCGGCGTGTCGACGTGGCGCGGTAAGTTCAACAAGTCGAGCGGCACGGTGACGCTCGATCGCGCGGCGAAGACCGGCACGGTGAACGTGACGATCGACGTGGCATCGATCAACACGGGCAACGAGAAGCTGAACGAGCACCTGCAAAAGGCCGAATTCTTCGACGTCGCGAAGTTCCCGACGGCCGTCTACAAGGGCACGTCGATCAAGTTCGACGGCGACAAGCCGGTGGAAGTGGAAGGCACGCTGACGATGCACGGCGTCACCAAGCCGATGAACCTGACGATCGAGTCGTTCAAGTGCTTCCAGAACCCGATGCTGAAGAAGGAAGTGTGCGGCACGGAAGCGACGGCGACGTTCGATCGCGGCGACTTCGGCATGGACTACGGCAAGACCTACGGTTTCAGCCTGAAGACCGTGCTGCACATCCAGGCGGAAGGCATCAAGCAGTAAGCTTCAGCGCCTGAAAAAGCAAAAGGCCGGTTCATCGCGAACCGGCCTTTTGTTCA
This sequence comes from Caballeronia telluris, assembly GCF_001544495.1. Lineage (GTDB taxonomy): Bacteria > Pseudomonadota > Gammaproteobacteria > Burkholderiales > Burkholderiaceae > Caballeronia > Caballeronia telluris. The sequence continues at coordinate 57,454 of NZ_FCNZ02000027.1, read as the reverse complement.
TTTTGCGGCAGGAAAATCAGACTTCCGCGCCCGCGTTCGGATCGTTCGGATCGTACTTCGTCTTCTTTTCCTTCACGAGATCTTCACGCTTCACGCCGAGCCACATCGCGATGGCCGCCGCCACGAACACCGACGAATAGATACCGAACAGGATACCGACCGTCAGCGCGAGCGCGAAGTAGTGCAGCGTCGGGCCGCCGAAGAAGAACATCGAGAGCACCATCATTTCCGTACAGCCGTGGGTGATGATGGTTCGCGACATCGTGCTCGTGATCGCGTGGTTGATCACTTCGATCACGCTCATCTTGCGCTGCTTGCGGAAGGTTTCGCGAATCCGGTCGAAGATCACGACCGATTCGTTCACCGAGTAGCCGAGCACCGCGAGAATCGCCGCGAGCACCGAGAGCGAGAACTCCCACTGAAAGAACGCGAAGAAGCCGAGGATGATGATGACGTCGTGCAGGTTGGCGATCACGCCCGCCACGGCGTATTTCCACTCGAAGCGGAACGACAGGTACACGATGATGCCGATCACCACGCACGCGAGCGCGAGCAGGCCGTTCGTCACGAGTTCGCGGCCAACCTGCGGCCCGACGAACTCGACGCGCTGCAACTGCGCCTGCGCATCCTGGCCCTTCAGCGCCGTCATCACCTGCTCGCTCTGCTGCGCGGACGTGAGCCCTTGCTTCAGCGGCAGGCGGATCAGCACGTCGCGCGAGGTGCCGAAGTTCTGCACCTGCGCGTCGGCGTAACCGAGCTTCGCCATCGTGTCACGCACGGGTTCGAGCGGCACGGCCTGCGGATATTGCACTTCGACGACCGTCCCGCCGGTGAATTCCACCGACAGATGCAGCCCGCGATGCACGAGGAAAAACACGGCCGCGAGAAAAGTGATGAGCGAGATTGCGTTGAAGATCAACGCGCGCTGCATCAGCGGCAGGTCACGACGAATGCGGAAAAATTCCATGATTTATGCTCCGGGACTCAGCGGGACGAACCCGGTTTCTTTTGATCGACGCCCGGGCCCGAGCGGCGGCGCGCGACCGGCTTGCCGGTGCGCGCAGGCGCCGCGGCCTGGCTCGCCGCACGCGCGGGGACCGGCGCTTTCGCGCGGGCCTTCGCGGGCTGGACGATTTCGTCGACGGGGGAGTCGTCGCCGCGCTGCATTGCCAGATAGTGGGCAGTCGCGGCGGCGGTGTCGCCGCCTTCCGGACGCCACACCTGACCGATCGCGAGCGTCTGCAATTTTTTCTTGCCGCCGTACCAGAGGTTCACGAGACCGCGCGAGAAGAACACGGCCGAGAACATCGACGTGAGAATGCCGATGCAGTGCACGACCGCGAAGCCGCGCACCGGACCCGAGCCGAACGCGAGCAGCGCGAGACCGGCGATGAGCGTCGTCACGTTCGAGTCGAGAATCGTCGCCCAGGCGTGCGAGAAGCCGTTCTGGATAGCCAGTTGCGGCGGTGCGCCGTTGCGCAGTTCCTCGCGGATACGCTCGTTGATCAGCACGTTCGCGTCGATCGCCATGCCGAGCGCGAGCGCGATAGCGGCGATGCCCGGCAATGTGAGCGTGGCCTGCAGCATCGAGAGGATCGCGACGAGCAGCAGCAGATTCACCGACAACGACAACATGGAGATCAGGCCGAACAGCATGTAGTACGCGATCATGAAGACGGCGATCGCGGCAAAGCCGTACACGACCGAATCGAAGCCCTTCTTGATGTTGTCGGCGCCGAGGCTCGGGCCGATCGTGCGTTCCTCGATGATGTCCATGGGAGCCGCGAGCGAACCGGCGCGCAACAGCAGCGCGAGATCGGTGGCGGCTTGCGGCGTCGGCTGGCCGGTGATCTGGAAGCGGTCGCCGAGTTCGGACTGGATCGTCGCGACCGTCAGCACTTCGCCCTTGCCCTTTTCGAACAGCACCATCGCCATCGGCTTGCCGATGTTGTCGCGCGACACGCTGCTCACCGCGCGCCCGCCCGCTGCATCGAGGCGAATGCTCACGGAAGGACGCTGGTGCTCGTCGAAGCTCGCCGACGCGTCGATGATGCGGTCGCCGGTGAAGATCACCTGCTTGCGCAAAAGAACCGGCGTCGAGTTGCCTTGCGTGAAGAGTTCGTCGCCCGGCGGCACCGGGTCGTTCGGATTCGGATGCGTGTTGGTCGGGTCGGCGAGACGCGCTTCGAGCGTCGCCGTGCGGCCGATGATGTCCTTCGCCTTCGCCGTGTCCTGCACGCCCGGCAGTTCGACCACGATGCGGTCGGCGCCTTGCTGCTGGATCACCGGCTCCGCGACGCCGAGTTCGTTCACGCGGTTATGCAGCGTCGTGATGTTCTGCTTGAGCGCGCCGTCCTCGACGAGCTTCTGCGCCGCCGGCGCGAACGTCCCGACGAGCTGATAGCCGTCGCCGCTCTGACGCGTCGCCCATTGCAGTTCGCTCACGCCGTTCGTGAGCACCTGGCGCGCGTTGTCCGCGACGGCCTGATCGGAGAAATTGACGACGACGGACTGCGACACGCGATTCACGCCGCCATCGCGGATGTTCTTGTCGCGCAGGAGCGCGCGCGCGTCGGCGGCGTCGGAATCGAGCTTCTTGTTCAGCGCGCCGGCCATGTCGACTTGCAGCAGGAAGTGCACGCCGCCGCGCAGATCGAGGCCGAGATACATCGGCAGCGCGTGCAGCGCGGTCAGCCAGCGGGGCGACGCGGCCTGCAAATTGAGCGCGACGATGTAGGTCGGGTCGGACGGATCGGGGTTCAGCGACTTCTGCAGGACGTCCTTCACGCGCAACTGCGTGTCGGTGTCTTTCAGGCGCACGCGGATGTTCGCGTTGGCCGACGTGTTGTCGAACGTCACTTCGTCGGGCTTCACCTGATTGGCGGCGAGCGCGCTCTCGACCTTGTCGAGCGTGGACGAATCGAGCTTGACCGTTGCCTTGCCGCTCGACACCTGCACCGCCGGCGCTTCGCCGAAGAAATTGGGCAGCGTGTACACGAGGCCGATGACGAGCGCCACCAGCATCACGACATATTTCCAAAGGGGGTAACGATTCATGGGGATGGCCGAACGGGAAAGTTGGCTTGAGAAGAGCGGGGTGCGTCCGGCGTTGAGCGCGACGAGCCGGCAGACGTGGCTGACAGCGGCCCGTGAGGGGCGAGGCCGCGCCGGACGCGGGAGAAACTGGCCTTACAGCGACTTGATCGTGCCCTTCGGGAGAATCGTCGTGACGGATGCCTTCTGGACCGTGATCTCGGTGCCCTCGGAGATCTCCACGCCCACGTACGCTTCGCCGACCTTCGTGACCTTGCCGACGATGCCGCCGTTCGTCACCACTTCGTCGCCCTTCGCCATGGCGGCGAGCATGTTGCGATGTTCCTTCTGACGCTTCATTTGCGGGCGGATCATGATGAAGTACAGCACCGCGAACATGAGGATCAGCGGCAGGAACTGCATGACGCTCGATTCGATGCCACCCGTTGATGTGCCCTGTGCAAACGCATTGGAAATAAACGACACGTTGGTCTCTCCGTTATGACGACTGATTCAGAAAATTAGCCCGGTATTCTACACCGGGCAAGGGCGCGACAGCACCGGAAGTGCTTTGCGATCAAGCTGTTAACGCATTGCGCGCGGCCGCTTCAGGCCATTCGGCGCCCGCTGATTGTAAAGGTTTTGTAGGCTTTCCTACTCGATGCCGCGCGCGCGGTTTTCGTGAAACTGCTTCCTGAACGTGTCGAACGTGTGATTTTCGATCGATTCGCGCACTTCGGCCATCAATTGCAGGTAGTAGTGCAGGTTGTGGATGGTGTTCAACTGCGCGCCGAGAATCTCGCCGACGCGATGCAGGTGATGCAGATATCCGCGCGTGAAATTGGCGCAGGTGTAGCAGCCGCAGGTTTCGTCGAGCGGTTTCAGCGAGCTCTTATGCGTCGCGTTGCGAATCTTCACGTCGCCGAAGCGGGTGAAGAGCCAGCCGTTGCGCGCGTTGCGCGTCGGCATCACGCAGTCGAACATGTCGACGCCCGCGGCCACGCCCGCCACCAGATCTTCCGGCGTGCCGACGCCCATCAGGTAATGCGGCTTGTCGGCGGGAAGCTTGGGGCCGATGTGGTTCAGCACGCGCATCATGTCTTCCTTCGGCTCGCCGACCGACAGCCCGCCGATCGCGAGCCCGTGAAAACCGATGTCCGCGAGGCCCGCGAGCGATTCGTCGCGCAGATCCTCGAACATGCCGCCCTGCACGATGCCGAAGAGCGCGTTCGGATTGCCGAGGCGCCCGAATTCGTCGATGGAACGCTTCGCCCAGCGCATCGACATGCGCATCGAATCGGCGGCGTCCTGGTGCGAGGTCGGCACGCCGTTGGTCGCGTAGGGCGTGCATTCGTCGAACTGCATCACGACGTCGGAGTTCAGCACCTTTTGAATCTGCATCGAGATCTCGGGCGAGAGGAACAGCTTGTCGCCGTTGATCGGCGAGGCGAACGTGACGCCGTCCTCGGTGATCTTGCGCAAGTCGCCGAGTGAGAAGACCTGGAAACCGCCGGAATCGGTGAGGATCGGGCGCTTCCAGTTCATGAACTGATGCAGGCCGCCGTGCGCGCCGATGGTTTCCAGCCCGGGACGCAACCACAGGTGAAACGTGTTGCCGAGGATGATCTGCGCGCGGATTTCTTCGAGTTCGCGCGGCTGGATCGCCTTGACCGTGCCGTAAGTGCCGACCGGCATGAAGATCGGCGTCTCGACGACGCCGTGATTGAGCGTCAGGCGGCCGCGGCGCGCCTGGCCGTCGGTTGTGAGAAGGTCGAACTTGAGGCCGTTTTCGGGCGGATGATGACCGTCGGTCATGGAGAAAGCTCCTGTGCCACCGGAAAACAGTCCGGCGCAAGTGGGTTGGAAATCAGCGTGGCTGGCGGGTGAGCAGCATCGCGTCGCCGTAACTGAAGAAGCGGTAGCGTTGCTCGATTGCGTGCCGGTAAGCGTCGCGGATCGTCTCCATGCCCGCGAACGCGGACACGAGCATCAAAAGCGTCGACTTCGGCAGATGGAAATTCGTCACCAGCCGGTCGACGACGCGAAACTCATAGCCCGGCGTGATGAAGATGTCGGTTTCCGCGACGGCCGCCGCGAGCGGACGGTTTTCGTTCGCGGCATCGCGGGCGGCGGCTTCGAGCGCGCGCATCGAGGTCGTGCCGACCGCGATCACGCGGTTTCCTCGCGCTTTCGTCGCCGCGATCTTGTCGACGAGCGATTGCGGCAACTGATACCACTCGCTGTGCATCTTGTGCTCGTCGATCTTCTCGACGCGCACCGGCTGGAACGTGCCCGCGCCGACGTGCAGCGTAAGCGTCGCGCGCTCGACGCCGCGTGCGTCGAGGCGGTCGAACAGCGCGGCGTCGAAGTGCAGGCCGGCCGTGGGCGCCGCGACCGCGCCCGGATTGGCCGCATAGACGGTCTGGTAACGCGTTTCGTCGATGGCGTCGGGATCGTGCTCGATGTACGGCGGCAGCGGCAGCCGGCCGTACTGCTCAATCAGCGTCAGGCACTCGGCGGGAAAATGCAGCGTGTAGAACGGCTCGACGCGCTCGCCGACGGTCACGTCGAATGCGTCCGCGAGCGTCAGCACCGTGCCCGGCGCCGGACTCTTGCTCGCGCGGATTTGCGCGAGCGCGGTGGTCGGGCCGGTCAGGCGTTCGACCAGCACTTCGATGCGCCCGCCGCTGGCCTTTTTGCCGAGGAAACGCGCCTTCAGGACTTTGGTATCGTTGAAGACGAGCAGGTCGCCGGGCTCGATCAGAGTCGGCAATTCGGCGAACTGGCGATCGGTGAGCGCGGCGGGCGTCGTGTGGTTGTCGACGTCGAGCAGACGGCTCGCGCTGCGCTCGGTGAGCGCGGTCTGCGCGATCAGCTCGGGCGGCAGATTAAAATCGAAATCGGAAAGCGTGAACATGGGATGCGGGTTGGAGCGCGGTGCAAACGCGCGGTTGCAGCCGGCACGAGTCGCGCCGGACCGCTTTGAGAAGCGCCACGCAGCGAACCGAAGCCTGAGAATAAGCCCGATATTGTACTTGCGAAGAGATCAGATGCCCTTGTCCGACCGCCGCCTGGCCTCCGTACCCGACGCTCCCGACCCAGCCGACGATCCCGGCACGCCGGTCGCGAGGCCGCGCGGGCGGACGAAAACGGGCGGCGTCGAACCGGCTGAAGCGCTCAAAAAGCCGGCGTCGCCGTCGAAACCCGCCGACAAGCTCGCGAAACTCGGCCTCAAATCCGACATCGATCTCGTGCTGCACCTGCCGATGCGCTACGAGGACGAAACCACGCTCACGCCCATCGGCGAACTGATTCCCGGCGACAACACGCAAACCGAAGGCGTCGTCTTCGAGAACGAGATCGCGTACCGGCCGCGCCGCCAGTTGCTCGTGAAAATCCAGGACGACGCCGGCGATCAGCTCACGCTGCGTTTCCTCAATTTCTACGGCTCGCAGGTCAAGCAGATGGCGATCGGCGTGCGTCTGCGCGTGCGCGGCGACGTGCGCGGCGGATTCTTCGGGCTGGAGATGGTGCATCCGGCGCTGCGTCCCGTCGACGATGACACGCCGCTGCCGCAAGCGCTCACGCCGGTTTATCCGAGCACGGCGGGCGTCTCGCAGGCGTATCTGAGAAAGGCGATCGACAGCGCGCTCAAGCGCGTCGCGCTGCCGGAACTGCTGCCGGAGACGATCGCGCGCGCGTACTTGCAGCCGCTCGGCGTGCCGGAATTGCTCGATGCGGTGAAAACGCTGCATCACCCGCGCGCCGATTCCGACGAAACCGCGCTCGTCGACGGCACGCATCCGGCGTGGACGCGCATCAAGTTCGAGGAACTGCTCGCGCAGCAGTTGTCGCTCAAGCGCGCGCACGAGGAGCGCCGCACGCGCGCCGCGCCCGCGATGCCGCGTCGCTCGCTCGACGAGCCGGAGTCGCTGTCGGCGCGCTTTTTGAAAGCGCTGCCGTTCGCGCTGACCGGCGCGCAGCAGCGCGTGTGCGCGGAAATCGCCGGCGAACTGACGCTGCCGCATCCGATGCAGCGTCTTCTGCAAGGCGACGTCGGCAGCGGCAAGACCATCGTCGCGGCGCTCGCGGCGGCGCAGGCGATCGACGCCGGGTATCAGGCCGCGCTGATGGCGCCGACCGAAATTCTCGCCGAGCAGCACGCGCGCAAGCTGCGCGGCTGGCTCGAACCGCTCGGCGTGACGGTCGCGTGGCTCGCGGGCAGTCTCAAGGCGAAGGAAAAGCGCGAGGCGCTGGCCGCGGCGGCCTCGGGCGGCGCGCAACTCGTGATCGGCACGCACGCGATCATCCAGGACGCGGTGGAATTCGCGCGCCTCGGGCTCGTGATCGTCGACGAGCAGCATCGCTTCGGCGTCGCGCAGCGGCTCGCGCTGCGCGCGAAGGCGCAGAACGCCGCCGACGGCCAGCGCGATTTCCAGCCGCATCAACTGATGATGTCCGCGACGCCGATCCCGCGCACGCTCGCGATGACCTATTACGCCGATCTCGACGTCTCCACCATCGACGAACTGCCGCCCGGCCGCACGCCGATCCTGACGAAGCTCGTCTCCGACGCCCGCCGCGACGAAGTCATCGGCCGCGTGCGCGAGGCTGCGCTGACCGGGCGCCAGGTGTACTGGGTGTGTCCGCTGATCGAGGAGAGCGAGACGCTGCAATTGCAGACGGCCGTCGAAACCTACGAGACGCTTTCCGCCGCGCTGCCGGAGTTGCGCGTCGGGCTGGTTCACGGGCGGCTCGCGCCGGCCGAAAAAGCCGCCGTCATGGACGCCTTCACGCGCAACGAGGTGCAACTGCTCGTCGCGACGACGGTGATCGAAGTGGGCGTGGACGTGCCGAACGCGTCGCTGATGGTGATCGAGCACGCCGAGCGCTTCGGGCTCGCGCAGTTGCATCAGTTGCGCGGGCGGGTCGGGCGGGGGACCGCCGCGTCCGTGTGCGTGCTGATGTACGCGGGGCCGCTCTCGCAGACCGCCCGCGCCCGCCTGCAGACGATGCGCGAAACCACGGACGGCTTTGAAATCGCCCGGCGCGACCTCGAAATTCGCGGTCCCGGCGAATTTCTCGGCGCCCGGCAATCCGGCGAGGCGATGCTGCGTTTCGCAAGCCTGGAGAACGACGGCTGGCTGATCGACCCGGCGCGTGCGGCGGCGGATCACATGCTCAAAGAGTTCCCCGAGGCCGTCACGCGCCATCTGACCCGCTGGCTCGGCGCGCGCGAACAGTACCTGAAGGCATAGGCGTTGAACTCGGCGCGCGCGTGTCGGTCCCTATTTCACCCGGCGCCGCGCCCGCAAGGCCGATCAGTTGGCGAATCGTCTTCGCGGGTGTATAAGTCAAACCTATCGACTCAACGTCTTTCATTGGTCCGCAATGACGCTCACTGAATTGAAGTACATCGTCGCGGTGGCCCGCGAACGGCACTTCGGCCGCGCCGCCGAGGCATGCTTCGTCAGCCAGCCGACCTTGTCGGTGGCGATCAAGAAGCTCGAAGACGAGCTCAACGTGCAAATTTTCGAACGCGGTACGAGCGAAGTCAGCGTCACGCCGATCGGCGAGCAGATCGTCACCCAGGCGCAGCGCGTGCTCGAACAGACGCTCGCCATCAAGGAAATCGCCAAGCAGGGCAAGGACCCGCTCGTGGGTCCGTTGCGCCTCGGCGTGATCTACACGATCGGGCCGTATCTCTTGCCGACGCTCGTCAAGCAGATGATCCGCAACGTCCCGCAGATGCCGCTGATGCTGCAGGAAAACTACACGCTCAAGCTGATCGAGCTGCTGAAACAAGGCGAAATCGACGTCGCGATCATGGCGCTGCCGTTTCCCGAAACCGGCCTGATGGTGCGCGCGCTCTACGACGAGCCGTTCGTCGTCGCGATGCCGTCGGGGCACGCGTGGGAAAACCGCAGCAAGATCGATCCGGACGATTTGAAGCAGGAAACCATGCTGCTGCTCGGCAGCGGCCATTGTTTCCGCGATCACGTCCTCGGCGTGTGTCCCGAGCTGATGCGCTTTTCGCAGAACGCCGACGGCATTCAGAAGACGTTCGAGGGATCGTCGCTTGAGACGATCCGGCATATGGTCGCGAGCGGTGTCGGCATTACCGTGCTGCCGCGCATGTCGGTGCATGAAGTGAAACCGCACGCGGGCGGCATCGACGCCGGACTTCTCAGCTACGTGCCGTTCGACGAGCCGGTGCCGGATCGGCGGGTCGTGCTCGCTTGGCGCAAGAGTTTCACGCGGATGGCCGCCATCGACGCCATCTCCGACGCCATCGCCGCCTGCGATCTGCCCGGCGTCAAGAAGCTGGACATGCCGGTCGCCGTCAACTGACCGCACGCCGCGCCTCGTTCGAGGCGCGGTTTTTCGCGCGCTTCCCGTTTTCATCGCGTTATCGCTTCGCGTGAGTCCGCGTCTATCGGATAGATAAAATTTATCGAATTCGAAATGACAATAGAATTTGTTAAGATAGGGTGCGTAACCTAAGGAGAATGGCGATGAACCAAGCGCTGATGACGATTGAACAGGCCGTGGAGCGGATCGAGGCAAAAAGCCGCAAGGCATCGCGTGGCGTGCGCGTCGCGCTGGCTTTCGGGATGATCGCGGCAGGCTATGGCGCGATCGTCGTGGAGGCGTTGCGCGCGGGCGGCGCGGGTGCGTTCGCCTGAATCCGGCGACACGCCGCGATGCGTCGCAAAGGCGCGTCGCAGCAAGGTTTGCGGCCTCGCCGGGCAAGGCAGCGGCCCACCAGGCGGCCAACGTTTCTAAGATAAACTGTCGAACGCTCGAACGGCTGCGTCTGGAACAACCGGCGAGGCGCGGCGCGTTCGCACCGTTCGTATCACTCTCTCACGGAGTCATCATGGCGAAGAAAGAAACTGCACTGCCTGTGAACATCGGTATCAGCGACAAGGATCGGAAGAAGATCGCCGACGGTCTCTCGCGTCTGCTCGCGGATACCTACACGCTGTATCTGAAGACGCACAATTTCCACTGGAACGTCACGGGGCCGATGTTCAACACGCTCCACCTGATGTTCGAGACGCAATACAACGAACTGGCGCTGGCCGTCGATCAGATCGCGGAACGCATTCGCGCGCTCGGCGTGCATGCGCCGGGCAGCTATCGCGATTTCGCGAAGCTCTCGTCGATTCCGGAAGCCGATGGCGTGCCCGCGGCCGAAGAGATGATCCGCCAACTGGTGGAAGGACAGGAAGCGGTGGTGCGCACGGCGCGCGAGATCTTCCCGGCGACCGATGCCGCCAACGACGAGCCGACCGCCGATCTGCTGACGCAGCGCATGCAGACGCATGAGAAGACCGCGTGGATGCTGCGCGCGATGCTCGCTTGATGATGTGACTCGACGTTGCGGTTCACAGGCCCCCGTGCTCGCTGGAGTGCGGGGGTTTTTGCTTTTTGGGCGGCGGTTTCGCGCTGCTCTAAAATACGGCATCGTCCTCATTGCCCGCGCTCATGTTCGCCCGCCTTCCGCTCTACCTGCGCCTCGTGCGCCTCGACAAGCCCATCGGCAGCCTGCTGCTCCTGTGGCCGACGCTCAACGCGCTGTGGATTGCATCGAACGGCCATCCCTCGCCGATGCTGCTCGTGATCTTCATCGTCGGCACGATCCTGATGCGCTCGGCCGGTTGCGCGATCAACGATTACGCCGACCGCGACTTCGATCGCCATGTGCAGCGCACCGAGAACCGGCCGCTGACGTCGGGAAAGATTCAGGCGTGGGAAGCGGTCGCGCTGGCGGCGGCGCTTTCGCTCGTCGCGTTCCTCTTGATTCTGCCGCTCAACACGCTGACGAAGGAGCTCTCGGTGTTCGCGCTTTTCGTCGCGGGAACCTATCCGTTCACGAAGCGCTTCTTCGCGATTCCGCAGGCGTACCTCGGCATCGCATTCGGATTCGGCATTCCGATGGCGTTCGCCGCGGTCCAGGACCATGTGCCGATGCTCGCGTGGATCATGCTGATCGCAAACGTGTTCTGGTCGGTCGCGTATGACACCGAATACGCGATGGTCGATCGGGATGACGACATCAAGATCGGCATCCGGACGTCTGCGCTGACTTTCGGGCGATATGACGTGCTAGCCGTGATGGTCTGCTATGCGGTGACGCTCGCGATCTACGTGGGGATCGGGATCGCGCTTAAGTTCGGCTGGATGTACTGGCTCGGCTGGGCGGCGGCGGCGGGATGCGCGGTCTATCACTACGGGCTGATTCGCAACCGCGAACGCATGCCTTGTTTCGCTGCGTTCAAGCACAACAACTGGCTGGGCGGGATGCTGTTTGCGGGGATTGCGTTGCACTATGCGCTAGGAGCGTGACGGGCGCGTCAAGCGGTTGAGCGATCAGAAGCGACACAGCAGGCGGGTGGTTACTGAGGAGTGCGCGGCACGGCATTTGCTGCGCTCATAATCAAGCAGGCGTCGATCGTCTGTGTCTCTATTCCAGTCCGATTAAGGAGGTACGGATCATGAGCAAGGCAACCAGCACGTTAATCGCGGCCCTCGCCGCACTCACGCTGTCGGGCGGTGCTTATGCGCAGGCGGCCGGCGGATCGAGCGGCAGCGGTTCGACGGGCAGCACGGCGAGCCCGTCGAATCAGATGAACGCCACACCCGGTCAGATGAACGGTGCCACGGGCGGCTACGGCACGCCGGGCATGACGAACTCGGATAGCGGTGCGCGCGCCATGTCGCCGAATTCGGGCCTGCCGAGCAACAACAACTCGACGTCCGGCACCAGCGCTCCCCCCAGCAACAACACGCTCGCGACCCCGAGCGTCAAGTCACCGGCTGCCGGCCAGTAATCGCTGTTGAAACGCGAGGCGGATAACGCTTCGATCGGTTGGGGCGCATGAGCGATTGCGACTTGCGCCGCGGTAACGGCTTCGTCACGCAGCGCGCCAAGCTCGCTTCAAGCGTTCCCCAACTCGTCGCCCATCTCCTTCGCTCGGGCATCGGCCGCGAGGGCGCCGCGCACGATTGCATCCTTCACGCCCGACGCATCGAACGAAGCCAGCGCCGCCGCCGTCGTCCCGCCCTTCGACGTCACGCGCTCGCGCAGCACGCTCGCCGGCTCGCCCGACTGCGCCGCCAATTGCGCCGCGCCCGCGAATGTCGCGACCGCGAGCGCGCGTCCTTGCTCCTCGTCCATGCCGAGCTGGCGTGCCGCCTCCTGCATCGCTTCGATGAAATAGAACACGTAAGCCGGCCCGCTACCCGAGATGGCCGTGACCGCATCGATCTTCGCTTCGTCGTCGAACCAGACTGTCGAGCCGACCGCCTCCAGCACCTGCGACGCCAGCGCCTTCGCGGCGTCGTCGACGCCCGGCAGCGCGGCCAGTCCCGTCACGCCCATGCCAATCAGCGCGGGCGTATTCGGCATCGTGCGCACGATGCGCGCATAGCCGCCGAGCCAGCGCGACAAATCGCTCGCACGAATCCCGGCGGCGATGCTGATCACGAGTTGCCGCGACAAATGCGGTGCCAGCGACGAAGCAACCTCCTTGAGCACCTGCGGCTTGACGGCGAGCAGGATCGCGTCGAAACCGGCGAGCGTTCCGTCGATCGCACCGCCCGTCGCGATGCCGAACTGCTGCGCGGTGCGCGCGCGGGCTTCGTCGTTGATGTCGATCGCGTAGAGATCGGCCGGCGCCACGCCGCGCTTGATGAGTCCGCCGATGAGCGCGGCGGCCATGTTGCCGCCGCCGATGAAGGCAATTTTCATGGTGAGTTCAGTGAAACGTCAGTGTGAGTAATCGCGTGCGCCGAAGATCGCCGTGCCGATGCGGACCATCGTCGCGCCTTCCAGCACGGCCGCTTCCAGATCCGCCGACATGCCCATCGACAGCGTGTCGAGCTCGAGGCCGTCGGCGCGCAATGTCTCCATCAGCGCGCGCAGCCGGGCATGCGGAGCGCGTTGTGCGTCGAGCGTCGCGGCGGGCTCGGGAATCGCCATCAGGCCGCGCAGCCGCAAGCCGGGCAGGGCGGCGATCCGGTGCGCGAGGGCGGCCGCTTCGGCCGGTTCGACACCGCTCTTCGATTCCTCGCCGCTCACGTTCACCTGCAGGCAGACATTGAGCGCGCGCGCGCCTTGCGGACGCTGATCGGAGAGCCGCTCGGCGATCTTCAGCCGGTCGACGGAATGCACCCAGTCGAACTGTTCCGCGACGAGCTTCGTCTTGTTCGATTGCAGCGGCCCGATGAAATGCCATTCGATCTCGCCGCGCCATTCAGCGAGCGCCGCGATCTTCGCGACCGCTTCCTGCACGTAGTTTTCGCCGAACGCGCGCTGGCCAGCGTCGAACGCGGCGCGGACATCGTCGGCGGGGAAGGTCTTGGAAACAGCGAGGAGGGCGATCGAAGCCGGATCGCGCGACGCGGCAGCGGCCGCCTGCGCGATGCGCTGCCGGACTTCATCGAGATGTTGGGCAATATCGGACATGGCGAAGTGCGGCTTCAGGCGTTGCAAAGCGTCGATTATACGGAACGCCCAGCGCGCAAACTCACCCGTAAAGCAGGTGTTCGAGCAGTTGAATCCAGTGCGTGACGGGCGTCGACGTGCCGCTCTGCAAATGCGCGATGCACCCGACATTCGCCGATACGATCAGTTGCGTCTCGAGCTTGTCGAGCTTGTCGAGCTTCTGGTCGCGAAGCTGGTACGAGAGCTTCGGCTGCAGCACCGAATACGTGCCGGCGGAGCCGCAACACAGATGACTGTCGACGGGCAGGCGCACTTCGAGGCCGAGCGAGGTCAGCAACTGCTCGACGTGTCCGCGAATCTGCTGGCCGTGTTGTAGCGTACAGGGCGGATGGAACGCGACCGTATGAACCCCGCGGCGGCGCGCGAGCGTCACGAGTTGTTCCGCGTAGAGCGGCAGGATTTCGGCGAGATCACGCGTCAGGTCGACGATGCGCCGCGCTTTTTCCGCGTATGCCGGGTCGTTGCGCATCAGGTGCGCGTATTCCTTCACCGTGGCGCCGCAGCCCGACGCGTTCATCACGATCGCCTCGATGCCCTCTTCGACATACGGCCACCACGCGTCGATGTTGTTGCGCACATCGTCGAGCGCGTCGTCGTTATAGCCGAGATGCAGGCGGATCGCACCGCAGCACCCCGCATCGGGCGCCGTCACGATCTCGATGTCGAGCGCATCGAAGACGCGCATCGTCGCCGTGTTCACGTTCGGCATCATCGCCGGTTGCACGCAGCCCGACAGCATCAGCATCTTGCGTTCGTGCTTGCGCGTGGGGAGCGCGAGCGGCCGCTCGGCCTGCGGAATCTTCGCGCGCAGCTTCCTCGAAAGCAGCGGCCGGAACTGCTGTCCGAGCTTCATCGCGGGCGTGAAGAGCGTGCTGTTCGGCAGGAAGTTCGCAAGCAGCTTGCGTTGCACGCGCTGCCCGAGCGGCCGCTCGACCTTCTGCTCGACCACCTTGCGCCCGATCTCGACGAGCCGTCCGTACTGCACGCCCGACGGGCACGTGCTCTCGCAATTGCGGCAGGTGAGGCAGCGATCCAGATGCAGTTGCGTGCTGCGCGTGACGGGCGCCCCTTCCAACATCTGCTTCATCAGATAGATGCGTCCGCGCGGGCCGTCGAGTTCGTCGCCGAGCAGTTGATAGGTCGGGCAGGTCGCCGTGCAGAAGCCGCAGTGCACGCATTTTCGCAGGATGGCATCGGCTTCGTCGCCATCGGGCGTATCGCGGATGAAATCGGCGAGATTGGTTTGCATCGCGTGGGTTCGTCGGCTCAGAAGTCGGGATAGAGGCGGCCGCGATTGAAGATGCGCGCGGGATCGAAAGCGGCTTTCAGGCCGCGATGTATCTTCATCAACGGCGCGGGCAGCGGCGTGAAGACGCCCGCGTTGCGATCGTAGGCGCTGCCCGCGCGGAAGATCGTCGCGTGGCCGCTGGCCTGCTTTGCGCTGATGCGCACGGTCTGCGGATCGGTGTCGGTGATCCACCAGCGTTGCGCGCCGCCCCATTCCATCAGTTGCGCGCCCGGCAGATGCAGCGGCTCGGCAATCGACGGCAGCGCGAGACGCCAGAG
Source organism: Caballeronia telluris (assembly GCF_001544495.1). GTDB lineage: Bacteria > Pseudomonadota > Gammaproteobacteria > Burkholderiales > Burkholderiaceae > Caballeronia > Caballeronia telluris. The sequence goes on along the minus strand of NZ_FCNZ02000027.1, from coordinate 42,342 downwards.
CGCCGACTTCGGTTCGATCACGGAGAAGAACGGATCGGTCTGTTCGCGCAGGCCGATCCAGAAGCGATCGGCCTCCACCGCATCGACGACTTCGCCGCCGAGCGACGTGCGCGCCGACTTCACCGCCGCCTCCGCGCCCGCGAGCCGCAACGCGAGGGTGCCGTCGCGCCACGCGCTGCCGGTGATCGGCAACGGATGGCCGCCCCATTCATTGAGCTTGCGCACGCCGTCGGTCGCGTGCATGTCGAACTTGAGCGTCGCTTCGGCGACCGGCCTCGGCAGCACCTTGATCGACAGTTCGAGAATGAGCCCAAGTGTGCCGAGCGAACCGGCGAGGAGGCGCGAGACGTCGTAGCCCGCGACGTTCTTCACGACCTGGCCGCCGAAATGCAGCACCTGTCCGCGCCCGTTCATCACGACCGCGCCGAGCACGAAGTCGCGCGGGGCGCCGGTCCACGCGCGGCGCGGGCCCGCGATGCCCGCCGCGATGCAGCCGCCGATGGTCGCGTCGCGCCCGAAGTGCGGCGGCTCGAACGGCAGCATCTGGTCGCATTCGCGCAGCGCCGCTTCGACTGCTTCGAGTGGCGTGCCGGCCTTCACGGTCATGACGAGTTCGGCCGGGTCGTAGGCGATGATCCCGCGATGCGCACGGGTTTCGAGACGCTCGCCTTGCACCGTCTGACCGTACCAGTCCTTCGTGCCGCCGCCGCGGATGCACAGCGGCGTCCCGGTTTCGGTGGCATGGCGAATCCGTTCCGACCAGCCGGCGACGATGTCGTCGTGTTCCATGGTGTCCTGCTTCTCGTGGCTCGTCGATCGATTGTACCGGCCGGTTAAGGCCGCCAGACTCGGGTGAAACGTGGATAGCGCCGCGGCGTCGTCAGAAGCGTGGAATCTCCGGATGCGGCAGCAGCCCGCCGCGAATGTGCATCTTGCCGTACTCCGCGCAGCGCGCGCGGGTCGGAATGCCCTTGTCGGGATTGAGCAGACCGGGCGGGTCGAACGCGCGCTTGACCGCGTGGAACGCGTCGCGTTCTTCCGGCGAAAACTGCACGCACATCGAATTGATCTTCTCGATCCCGACGCCATGCTCGCCCGTCACCGTGCCGCCCAGTTCGACGCACGTCTCCAGGATGTCGGAACCGAACGCCTCGGCGCGGTGCCATTCGTCGAGGTCGTTGCCGTTGAAGAGAATGAGCGGGTGCATGTTGCCGTCGCCCGCATGGAACACGTTGATACAGCGGAGCGCGTACTTCTTCTCCATCTCCTCGATGCGCGCGAGCAGCGGCCCGATCGCGCGGCGCGGCACGGTGCCGTCCATGCAGTAGTAGTCCGGCGAGATGCGGCCCGCCGCCGGAAACGCGTTCTTGCGTCCCGACCAGAACTTGAGCCGCTCGGCTTCCGAGCGCGAAATCTGGATGCGCGACGCGCCATGTTCGCGCAGCACGGCCGTCATCCGGACGATCTCCTCGGCGACTTCGTCGTAGGTGCCGTCGGATTCGCAGAGCAGGATCGCGGCGGCGTCGAGGTCGTAGCCCGCGTTCACGAATTCCTCGACCGCGCGCGTCGCGGGCTTGTCCATCATTTCGAGCCCGGCGGGGATGATGCCCGCCGCGATGATCGCCGCGACCGCGTTGCCGCCTTTCACGACATCGTCGAAGCTCGCCATGATGACTTGCGCCGTCTGCGGCTTCGGGATCAGCTTGACGGTGATTTCGGTGACGATCGCGAACATGCCTTCGCTGCCGATCAGCACCGCGAGCAAATCGAGCCCCGGCGCATCGGGCGCGAGCGAGCCGAACTCGACGACATCGCCTTCCATCGTCACCGCGCGCACGCGCAGGACGTTGTGCACGGTCAGGCCGTACTTCAGGCAATGCACGCCGCCCGAATTCTCGGAGACGTTGCCGCCGATCGTGCACGCGATCTGCGACGACGGATCGGGCGCGTAGTAGAGGCCATAAGGCGCGGCGGCTTCCGAGATCGAAATGTTGCGCACGCCCGGCTGAACGGTTGCGGTGCGTGCATAAGGATCGACTTCGACGATCTTCCGGAAGCGCGCGAGCGACAGCACGATGCCGTGCCGGATCGGCATCGCGCCGCCGGAGAGGCCCGTGCCCGCGCCGCGCGGCACGATGGGCACGTCGAGCCGATGACAGATCTGCACGACGCGCTGGACCTGCGCTTCGGTCTCCGGCAACGCGACTGCGAGCGGCAGGCGGCGATATGCGGCGAGGCCGTCGCACTCGTAGGCGGCGGTGTCTTCGTCGCGAAACAGCAGGCAATGCGTCGGCAGCACGGCCATCAGCGCCTGCACGACTTCGCGCTGGCGTTGTTCCAGCACATCCGGCGTGAGCTCGGTGGGTGCGTTCATGTCTCCTCCAGGCGCTTGATTTCGAATCGGGCCGGTGCCGGTGATGCCGCTCGCCGGCCCGTCATGCGCGTCGCGGCGCTTGCGCGACTCCAGGCCACGCCCCTATGCCGCGAAGGAAAAGATCTTGCCGGGATTCATCAGGTTTTTCGGATCGAGCGACTGCTTGATTGAGCGCATCACGCCGATGGCGTCCTCGCCGTGCTCCTCGACGAGAAAGCCGATCTTGTGCAGCCCGACGCCGTGCTCGCCCGTGCAGGTTCCGCCCATGCGCAGCGCGCGCTGCACGATGCGGTGATTGATCGCCTCGGCTTCCTCGATCTCTTCCGGCTTCGCGGGATCGAGCAGCATCGCGACGTGGAAATTGCCGTCGCCCACGTGCCCGACGATCGGGCAGGGCAGCGACGACGCCTTCAGGTCCTGCTCCGTCTCGACCACGCATTCGGCGAGCCGCGAAATCGGCACGCAGACGTCGGTCGTCACCGCGCGGCAGCCGGGCTTCAGTTGCAGCATCGCGAAGTAGGCGTTGTGGCGCGCGTTCCAGAGACGGCTGCGGTCTTCGGGACGCGTCGCCCAGTCGAAGTCCGCGCCCGAATTCTGCGCGACGATTTCCTGCACGATGCCCGCCTGCTCCGCGACGCCCGCTTCCGAGCCGTGGAATTCGAAGAACAGCATCGGCGATTCGCGGAAGGTGAGGTTCGAATGACGGTTGATCGCGCGCACGGCGAGCGAATCGAGGAACTCGACGCGCGCGACGGGCACGCCCATCTGAATGGTTTCGATGACGGCGCGCACCGCATCGCCCATCGACGGAAACGCGCACACGGCCGCCGACACCGCTTCCGGCTGCGGATAGAGGCGCACGGTGATTTCGGTGATCACGCCGAGCGTGCCTTCCGAGCCGACGAAAAGACGCGTGAGGTCGTATCCCGCCGACGACTTGCGCGCCCGCGTGCCGGTCTTGATGACGCGGCCGTCCGCGAGCACGACGGTCAGCGCGAGCACGTTCTCGCGCATCGTGCCGTAGCGCACGGCGTTGGTGCCCGAGGCGCGCGTCGCGGCCATGCCGCCGATGCTCGCGTCCGCGCCCGGGTCGATCGGAAAGAAGAGGCCGGTGTCGCGCAGCGCTTCGTTCAGCTGCTTGCGCGAGATGCCCGGCTGCACGGTGACGGTCAGGTCCTCGGCGTTGATCGCAAGAACCTGGTTCATCTCGGACAGGTCGATCGACACGCCGCCCTGTACCGCGAGCAGATGCCCTTCGAGCGACGAGCCGTTGCCGTACGGAATGATCGGCACGTCGTATTGGCCGCAGAGCGTCACGATCGACTGCACTTCTTCGGTGCTGCGCGCGTAGACGACGGCATCGGGCAATTGCGGGTCGAACGGCGATTCGTCGCGGCCATGATGTTCGAGCACGGCGTGGGCGCTGGTTGCGCGCTCGCCGAAGCGGGACTTGAGCGCATCGAAGAGCGCGGCGGGAAACGGGCGACGGACGGCCAGCGGCGGTACGGGGTGATTCACGTTGTTGTCTCCGGACGGCGGCCGCGCGTGGCGTGGCGGCCCTGTTATTAGGCGATGGCTTTTTATTCGAGTACGGCGCCGGCGCACGTTCAACAAACGCCTGGCGGGCGCCTAAAAGATATTTTCCCTACATTTTACGCCGATAGACCCTCGCCCGCCGGCCCTCTCGCGGCACCTATAATGGACCGCGCATTCACGGACGATCGGAGATGAGTCATGGGCCACCGCCTGAGCAAGATAGCGACGCGCACCGGCGACGACGGCACGACCGGTCTCGGCGACGGCCGCCGCGTGCAGAAGGACGACGCGCGGATCGCGGCGATCGGCGACGTCGACGAACTGAATTCGCAGGTCGGCGTATTGCTGTGCGAGCCGTTGCCGGGCAACGTGCGCGCGGCGCTCGTCGATATCCAGCACGATCTCTTCGATCTCGGCGGCGAGTTGTGCATTCCGGGGCATTCGATGATCGAGGAAACGCATCTCGCGCGGCTCGACGAATGGCTCGCTGACTACAACGGGACGCTGCCGCCGCTCAAGGAATTCATCCTGCCGGGCGGGTCGCGCGCGGCGGCGCTCCTGCATGTCGCGCGCACGGTATGCCGGCGGGCGGAGCGCTCGATCGTGGCGCTCGGGCGCGTCGAGACGGTGAACGACGCGCCGCGGCAGTACGTGAACCGGCTGTCGGACCTGCTGTTCGTCTTCGCGCGCGTGATGAATCGCGTGGATGGCGGCACCGATGTGCTGTGGGAGCACGCGCGGCGCAAGTAGGGAACGAGCCAGCCGGCGGCGTGCAGCTGCGACAAGATCGCGCAATCGGAGTCCGATTAAAAGATGTAGCATCGGCGCACCTTTTAAGGAGATCGCACGAATGACCACGCTGACCGCCGACCAGATCGCCCGCGTCAAGGCCACGGCTCCGGTTCTCGCCGAATACGGCACGACCATCACGAAGCACTTCTACAAGCGGATGTTCGCCAATCATCCCGAGCTGAAGAACGTCTTCAATCAGGCGCACCAGCAAAGCGGCAGCCAGCCTGAAGCGCTCGCGCGCGCGGTCTACGCTTACGCGGCCAACATCGACAATCTCGGCGCGCTCGGCGGCGCCGTCGCGCATATCGCGCACAAGCACGCGAGCCTGAACATCCGCGCGGAGCATTACCCGATCGTCGGCGAAAATTTGCTCGCGGCTATTTCCGAAGTGCTCGGCGACGCCGCCGACCAGCCGACGCTCGACGCCTGGGCCGCCGCCTACGGCCAGCTTGCCGGCATCCTGATCGGCGCGGAGCAAAAGCTTTATGACGGCGCGCCGTGGAGCGGCTTCCGGCCGTTCGTCGTCGTGCGCAAGGAGATGGAGAGCGACGAAATCACGTCGTTCTACCTGAAGCCGTCCGACGGCGGCAAGGTCTGCGATTTCGCGCCCGGCCAGTACGTGAGCGTGAAGCGCTTCGTGCAGGCGGTCGGTGTCGATCAGCCGCGCCAGTATTCGCTCTCCGACGCCCCGAACGGCCAGTGGCTGCGCATTTCGGTGAAGCGCGAGCGGCCAGTCGAACGGCCCGCTGGATACGTCTCGAACGGCCTGCACGACGATGTCGTCGCCGGCTCGGTCGTCGAGGTGAGCGCGCCGATGGGCGAATTCTCGCTGGATCGCTCGAAGACGACGCCCGTCGTGCTGATGAGCGCCGGTGTCGGCATCACGCCGATGGTGTCGATGCTGGCGTCGCTCACCGGCGAGGGCAGCGCGCGGCAGGTGGCGTTCGTGCATGCGTGCAGGAACGGCGGCGTCCACGCCTTCAGACACTGGCTGAACGAGATCGTCGCGCGGCATCCGAACGTCTCGCGGACGGTGTTCTACGAGTCGCCGCGCGCGGCCGACCGTCAAGGCGTCGATTTCGATTTCGACGGGCGCATGGCGTGGGCGAAGTTCGTGAGCCTCGCGCTCCTGCCCGACGCCGACTATTACGTCTGCGGCCCGCTCGCATTCATGCGCGAGCAAGTCGCGGCGCTGCACGCGGCGGGCATTCGCGCCGAGCGCATTCATACCGAGATCTTCGGCTCGGGCATGCTCGACTGACGCGCCTCAAATGACAAAAGGGCTGCGAAATCCGCAGCCCTTTTGCATTGCGAGCGCCGACGCGCTCAGTTCCCTCCGCCGCGCACGACGCGCCGCTCTTTCACGCTCTGCGCCAGACCTTCGAGCACTTTCACGCTTTCCTCCCAGCCGATGCATGCATCGGTGATGCTCTGGCCGTAGGTCAGCTCGCAGCCTTCCTTCAGATCCTGCCGCCCCGCGACGAGGTGCGATTCCACCATCACGCCGACGATCCGCTCGTCGCCCGCCGCCATCTGCCGTCCGATGTCCGCGCACACCGGAATCTGGTTCTCGTGCTTCTTCGAGCTGTTTGCGTGGCTTGCGTCGATCATCAGGCGTGCCGCCAGTCCGGCCTTCCCGATGTCGCTGCAGGCGGCATCGACGCTCGCCGCGTCGTAGTTCGGCGTCTTGCCGCCGCGCAGGATGATGTGGCAGTCCTCGTTGCCGGCCGTCGAGACGATCGCCGAATGGCCGCCCTTCGTCACCGAGAGGAAATGGTGCGGCTGCGACGCGGCCTTGATGGCGTCGACCGCGATCTTCACGTTGCCGTCCGTGCCGTTCTTGAAGCCGACCGGGCACGACAGCCCCGAAGCCAGCTCGCGATGCACTTGCGATTCCGTCGTGCGCGCGCCGATCGCGCCCCACGAGATCAGGTCGGCGATGTACTGCGGGCTGATCATGTCGAGATATTCGGTGCCCGCGGGCAGACCCATCTCGTTGATGTTCAAAAGCAGTTCGCGCGCGGCGCGCAGGCCGTCGTTGATCTTGAAGCTGTTGTCGAGATGCGGGTCGTTGATCAAACCTTTCCAACCGACCGTCGTCCGCGGCTTTTCGAAGTACACGCGCATCACGATTTCGAGTTCGCCGGCGAAGCGCTTGCGCTCTCCGATCAATCGGCCCGCATATTCGAGCGCCGCCTTCGGATCGTGGATCGAGCACGGCCCGATAATGACGATCAGGCGGTCGTCCATGCCGTGCAGGATGCGGTGCATCGACTGACGGGCGGTGTAGATCAGCTCCGATACGGGCTCGGCGAGAGCGAATTCGCGGATCAGGTGCGCGGGCGGGGTCAGTTCTTTCAATTCGCGGATACGGACGTCGTCGGTGTTATGCGGGGGCATTACGGTTCTCCAGGAACGCTCGGTAGCGTCGATTTCTTGGGTGTTTTTGCCGGACCGGGGCGAAAAAAAACCGCCAGACTCGGCTGGCGGTTTTTCGGGAATTTCGGGTTTTGCGTACCTACGACTCACCCCTCTCGATCCGCCAGCGGCTTGAGATGCCAAAAGAAATAAAAATAAAACTTGGCGGACATGGCGGTTCGGATGAGTGTCGTGAAAAACAGGTGAGTGCCTTTATAACCTCTGGAATGCTCGACTGGCAAGCCATCGAGCTTCAAAACGCGGAGAATCCGCACGCGCGCGGGCAAAACCGCACGAAGCGAGAGTGGATCATGCGGCAAAACCGCATGATCCACGCGCGTCAGACCGTGCCACCCACCGTCATCTTTTCAATGCGCAGCGTCGGCTGGCCGACGCCCACCGGCACGCTCTGGCCTTCCTTGCCGCACACGCCGACGCCCGAATCGAGCGACATGTCGTTGCCGATCATCGTCACGTATTTGAGTGCTTCCGGGCCGCTGCCGATCAGCGTCGCGCCCTTGACCGGGTAGCTGATCTTGCCGTTTTCGATCATGTACGCCTCGGAGGCCGAGAACACGAACTTGCCGTTGGTGATGTCAACCTGACCGCCGCCGAAGTTCACCGCGTAGAGGCCGTTCTTCACCGACGCGAGGATTTCGCCCGGGTCCTTGTCGCCGTTGAGCATGTAAGTGTTGGTCATGCGCGGCATCGGCAGCGCGGCGTACGATTCGCGCCGCGCGTTGCCCGTCACCGGCATCTTCATCAGGCGCGCGTTCAGCGAATCCTGGAGGTAGCCCTTGAGGATGCCGTCCTCGATCAGCGTCGTGCACTGCGTCGGGTTGCCTTCGTCGTCGATATTGAGCGAGCCGCGCCGATTCGGCAGCGTGCCGTCGTCGACGACCGTCACGCCCTTCGCCGCCACCTGCTCGCCGATGCGTCCCGCGAACGCCGACGATCCCTTGCGGTTGAAGTCGCCTTCCAGCCCGTGGCCGATCGCCTCGTGCAGGAGCACGCCCGGCCAGCCCGGCCCGAGCACGACGGTCATCGCGCCGGCCGGAGCGGGGCGCGCTTCGAGGTTGACGAGCGCGGCATGCACGGCGTCGTCGACATATTTCGACAGGACCGCGTCGGTGAAATAGCCGTAGTCGAAGCGTCCGCCGCCGCCGCCGCTGCCGATTTCGCGGCGCCCGTCCTGCTCGGCGATCACCGTGACGGACACGCGCACGAGCGGACGGACGTCGGCGGCGAGCGCGCCGTCGCTGCGCGCGACCAGCACGACGTCGTATTCGCCGGCAAGGCCCGCCATCACTTGCGTGATGCGCGGATCGCGGCCGCGCGCCATCTGTTCGACGCGCTCGAGCAACTTCACTTTCGCGGCGGCGTCGAGCGAATGGAGCGGGTCGGCGGGCAGGTAGAGGTCGCGGCCGGAGACGCCCGTCAGCGAACTCGCCGACCTGATCTTGTGCTTGCCGCCGCCTGCCTTCGCGATCGCGCGGGTGGCGTGGGCCGCCTGGCGGATCGCGTCGGGCGAGAGGTCGTCGGAATAGGCGAAGGCCGTGCGGTCGCCCGACACGGCGCGCACGCCGACGCCCTGGTCGATGCTGAAGCTGCCCGATTTGACGATGCCTTCTTCGAGACTCCATGCCTCGCTGCGGGTCGCCTGGAAATAGAGGTCCGCGTAGTCGACCTTGTGCGTGAAGATCTCGGCGAGCGTGCGCGTGATGAGCGCCTCGTCGAGCCCATAGGGCGTGAGCAGAACGTCCTTCGCGGTGACGAGATTGCGGATGCCGGGTTCGATGATGTTCATGCGGTGCCTGTGGCTGTATCGGTGACGGGTATGAATATTCTAGCGTCGGTGTCTGGGGAGCTATCTGCGGGGGAAAAAGTGCGCTTTCAAGCCCGGAGCGTGGGTCTTCTGGTCTGAGGGTTCGTCGACAGCGTCAGCCTAGCACGCGATGGCGCCACGCCGGCAGGCTCTGCCGCACGGCCGCGATGCGAGCCGGATCGATGTCGCCCGCGACGACGCCCGCGCCTTCCTCGCGCACGGCGACCGTTTCCCCCCACGGGTCGATCAGGATGCTGTGGCCGAACGTGCGGCGGCCGTTCTCGTGCTTGCCGCCCTGGGCCGCGGCGAGCACGTAGCACTGGTTTTCGATGGCGCGCGCCTTGAGCAGCGTTTCCCAGTGCGCGCGGCCGGTGGTGTAAGTAAACGCGGAAGGAACGACGATCATCGCGCAGTCGCCCATCTTGCGATACAGCTCGGGAAAGCGCAGGTCGTAGCACACGGACAACCCGACGCGTCCGAACGGCGCGTCGAAGGTGCGGACTTCGCCGCCGGGACAGATCGTGCGGGCTTCGTCGAAGGACTCTTCGCCCTTTTCGAAATTGAACAGATGAATCTTGTCGTAGCGCGCGGCCTGATTGCCCGCAGGGTCGAAGACGAGCGTCGTGTTCAGCACGCGCGAGGGCTCCGGCGATTCGAGCGGCAGCGTCCCGCCGATCACCCAGACGCGATGTTCGCGCGCGGTGTCGGCGAGAAATTGCTGGATCGGGCCGGCGCCGGGCGTCTCGCGGAGGGCGAGTTTGTCCGTGTCCTTGAAGCCCATGAAGCAGAAATATTCGGGCAGGAGCACCATCCGCGCGCCGTCGCGCGCCGCTTCGGCAATCAGCTGGCCCGCTTCGGCGAGATTGCGCTCGCGATCCGGCGTGCTGACCATCTGCAGCGCCGCGACCCGGAACGGCCCGGCGGGGTTTTCGCTTGATCTTTCGCTCATGTCTGCTTGCGGTGTCCGGTTGCGTCGGCAGGGCTCTCTCGGGGACAAAACGCGACGCTGTCGGCCTCAGTCGGTGACGGCGGCGGCAGGAGTTTCGATCTTACCCTGATCGCCCTTCACCCGTTGGATGACCGGTTTCGACCACGTTCCGGTGATCGCGTAGTCGCGGGCGAACGCCTTTCCGATCGACTTCGACAGCACGAGGTCCGCCGCCAGCGTGCCGAGGCCGAGGAGCGGATTGATGACGGCCGCCCCGAGCGCGACCGCGCCCGCGCTCACCGTCGGGATCACGCGCGCGTGCAGGTCCTGCGACTGCGTCGGCAGATTGACGAGCCCTTTCAGCTCGACGCGCGCGGGGGACGTCACCATCGTGAAGTCGTCGGTGCGTCCGATGCCGTCCTCGATCTTCGCCGTGCCGGTGATCTTCTCGAATGGCAGCCCACGGCCCACGACATCCTGGAAATTGAGCGTCAACAGATGCGCGAGGCTCTGCAAGCTGAGGACGCCGAGCAGTTTCGCCGCGCCCGCGTTCACCTTGAGGATCTGGCCGTGGCGCAGGTCGACGGCGAGTTCGCCGTTGAGCGACGGCAGATCGGGCACTGTCGGGCTGCCGATCCAGGCGGCTTTGCCCGACATCGAGCCCTTGCCCGCGTTGACCGTGCGCGGCAGGCCGAAGCGATCGAGCAGCGCGCCCGCGTCCTTCACGTCCAGCTTGAAATCGAGCGCGGTGCGGCGCGGGGCATTGTCGTCGGCGTCGTCGTCCGTGGCGGACAAGGCGCGCCAGTTCGCCGTCGCGCTGAGCGTCGCGTCGGGATTGGCGAACTCGAACTTGTCGAGCCGCCACACCGGCAGGCCGTTCTCGACGCCATTGCTCGCGTCGACTTCGAGCCGCCCGAGCGTGCGGCCGCGCATGACCACTTCGTTCACGATCAGGTCGATCGTCGGCATGTTGCGCGGCGGGCGGCGGATCATCGGTCCGACGAGCTCGTTCTCCGCCTTCTCCGGAATCACGACCTGCGCGAAGCGCGCCTGCAACGCGCCGGGACTGTCGCGGGTCGCGCCGGGCGTCCACGAAACATAGCCCGACACCTGATTCGACGCGATATTTGCCTGCCATTTGCGCTCGGACTCGCTCGCGCCGATTACCACGTTTTCCCAGCGGCGGTTGAGCAGCTTGAGCGTCGTGAGATGCAGCGCGACGCGCGTCGGGATGAACTGCCTGACGTTCTCACTCATCGGCGGCTTGGGCGCCGGCGCCCGCGCCGTGCCTGGCGCCGGCGGCGGGCTCAGTTCCGCGAAGAGCCGGCGCCAGGCGTCGGCGTCGAGTTCGTCGAGTTCGATGTTGGCCGCGACGCCCTGCGACGGCAGATCGGCCGGCTTGTTCACGCCGATCGCGCCGCGCACGACGTTGAACTGCGTCTTCCCGGCCTGCTGCACGAGGTAGTGCGCCTTCACCGGCCCGAGCGTGAGACTCGCGTCGTGACGGCCGGCTTCGCCCGCGGCGGGCGCGAAGCTCAGGGCGAACGGCATCGGCGTGCCCTGCGGCTTCGCGAACGGCGCGGGGAAGTCGAGCCCGAGCCCGGTCAGGTCGGAACTCGCCTCGATGCGCGGCAGCGCGCTCTTCATGCCGCGCACCTGCATCCGGTAGGGCGCCGTGCCGCTCACGTGCCTGAGCACCTGCGCGACTTGCGGACTGATGCGCATGTTGAGTCCCTGCGCGGCATCCGTGCCGATGCGCCCGTTCACATCGAGTGCATAGCTGCCGTCCGGCTTGACGCCGCCGGTGCCGCGCACTTCGCCGCCGAGAAAGCGCCCGCTGAGGTTGTCGAGCACGACGGTTTTTTCGGCGAAGCGCGCACGGCCGCGCACGTGCGAGAGCGGCGGCAGGGTGTCATACGCGACTTCGTTGTCGGCGAAGGTGAGCGAGCCTTCGTAGTCGACGTGCGGTTTAGGCAGCCGGATGCGCGGAATGCCGAGCTTGAGCGCGAGCGTCGCGTCGCCGCTCGCGCGGATCTTGCGCGTCGCGTGCTTCGCCATCAGGCCGAGCGAGCTGTCGTCGACGTACTGGAGCATGTCGGCGAGCGGGCCGCGCGCGTTGCCGTCGATCAGCAACAGCGACTCGCGATTGCCCGTGTCCTCGATGCGCCCGCTCGTCTTCGTGATCGCGACGCGGCGATAGTGCGCGCGGTCGATGTCGAAACGCAGCTTGTTCTGCGCGAGCTGGAACTTGCCGTCGATGCCCTCGAAGCCCGGCCAGATGTTCGGCAGGCCGTTTCTCATCTTGCGCGGCGGGAAGGGCGTCGGGTCGAACTTGCCGCCCGTGAACGGCGCCTCGATGCGGAAGATGCCGTCGTTCGGAAATTTCGCGTAGGGGAAGCGGGTGAGGTCGCCGTGCACTTCGATCGTGCCACCGCGCGAGATGCCCGCCTGCAACGCGTGCCCGAGATAGATGCGCACGCGTTCGGAGAGGCTCGTCGGCAGATAGCGCACGAGGCTCGTCACCTTCAGGCGCGCGACCTTCGCCTTGAGATCGAGCGAGCCGCGCCCGTGGCCCTGGTTCCAGTAATAAGCGGTGGCCTCGCCCTCGGCGTCGGCGTTCTTCACGTGCAGCGTCTCGACGCGCATCGTGAAAGCCTTGCGCGGTTCGCCGGGCGCGGGCGCGTCGGCGATGGTCCAGGACGCGCGGCCGTTAAGCGAATCGAAGGTGAGGCGCGGGTCGTCGAAGGCGCCGGGGATGGTGAGCGCCGCGATCTTCGTGTCGATCGTGATCGAGCCTTGCGACTGGTCCGCGTCGATCTTGCCCCACAGGTTCTCGATGCCGGGAATTCCCGCGCGCGGGTGATTGTTCACGGTGAGGCCGGGCGGCGGCTCCTGCGCCTGCACGCTGATGCCTTGCAGGTCGGCCTTGACCGTGTAGCTCTTGAGCGGCGTGGCCTCGCCCTTCGCGCGCTGCTCCTCGGCTTCTTCGTCGCTTTTCGGCGCCGCGCGTTCCGTGCGCAGCGTGTAATTCGCGACGAGCCCGCGCGGATTGAACAGCAGGAGCTCGGTCAGCACCTTGCGCGGCAGCGGCAGGGCGCGCGCGAACTCGGCGAGGATGCCCACGTCGACGCGGTCGCCCGACACGCCGAAGACCTGCCCGCGATTCGCCGACGCCGCGCGATACGTGCCCGTCAGCGTGCGGAACGCGAGGAGGCGCGTGAGCTGCGTGCCGTCGTCGAGCGGCGGCTGGCCGAACTCCGCGCGCAGGTCGGACAGACGCAGCGTGTACTCGTTGTCGTTCTGCTCGATCGTCCAGCCGAACTTTGCGACGGGCAGGTCGAGGCGCGGCTGCGTCGGCCGCACGCGCAGCGCGATCTGGCCGCCCGACGCGTCGCCGCTCGCCGTCTGCAGCTTGCCGCCTGCGAAGTTGAGCCAGATGCGGTTGTCGAACTGGCCGCTGTATATCTCGAACGGCATCTTCACGTAGCGCGCGAGCGTCGGCAGATCGACGGGGCCGGTCGAGACATACGCGCGGCCCGTCCAGTGCGCGGGCGCGCCGATCGCCGCGAACGGCTGGTGGCGGAAGTCGGCGCGAAAATCGAGCGGGCCGTGCAGCACGTCGCCGTCAGCGGGCGCGTCGAGCGCGAGCCGGTGACGGATGCCCTCGTTGAGCACGACGAGCTTGATGCGCTTGAGCGCGATCTCGGGCGCCGTGCGCTGCGCATCGCGCCAGCGCAGCGTGCCGTCGCGCAGGACGATGTGCTCTTGCTTGAGCAGCCACGTCGTGAACGCGCTTTCGTTCGTGCGCCGTGCCGGAATCGGCACGCCCGCGACGCGGATCGTGCCGTCCGTCGCGCGCGAGACGATCACGTCGGGACCGTCGACGGTGAGGTTCGAGAGCGCCGGCGCGAGCTTGAACACCGACGCCCACGAGAGGCTCGCGCTCGCGTGCGGCACGGCGAGGCCGGGCGAACCGTCGGGGGCGTCGATGCGCAGGTTGTCGAGTTCGATGACCGGCTGCAGTCCGGACCAGTGCGACGTGAGCCGGCCGATGCGCAGTTGCGCGTGAATCTTGGAGGAGACGAGCTGTTCGATCCGCGGCCGGAACGCGTCGATCTGCGGCAGGACGGCGTAACGCAGGCCGAGATAGAGTCCCGCGATCACGAAATAGATCGCGACGCCGAGCACCAGGATGATCTTCAGGACGCGTGAACGCCCGCGCTCGGCAGTGCCGCTGGGCTTCGCTTGTCCAACTTCGAGAGGGTCTACGGATTCCTTGCTGTCGGACATGCTGCGGCGTTTCTGCGATATGGTAGTTTTGCGTGTTTGACGATGGAATGTAACACAGGGTGCCGCACTTCCGGCCGTGTGCGCGCGTTCGGATGCCTGCCGCAAAGCCATGCCCGGTCTGCTTTCGGGCGATTTGCGAGTGAGCGCGCCGGAGGTGCCCGGCGCCGTTTCGGCCCTCCTCGACCCAATCGAGCAACGAACACCCAAGCAACGAGCGAGCCCGACTTCAGATGACTCCCGCAGCACTTCGCAGTTCCGCTTATTCCAGCTATGCGTCGCGTGCGTACGCGGCGCGCCCCGAACTCTTCGCGCAGGTGGCCGAGTGGGCGTCGTCACGCGTCACGCGCGCCTGGATCGAAGCGCGCCTGAACGCGCTGTGCGCGAGCTGCGCCGCTGACGGCACGCTCGACGAAGCCGCGCTCAAGACCGCGCTGCGGCGCCTGCGCACCGAAGTCTTCTGCACGGTGATGGAGCGCGATCTCGCGGGCCACGCCGACGTCGCCGAAGTGACCGGCGCCATGACCGACCTCGCGGAACTCACGATCCAGCGCGCGCTCGCGGTGCTCTCGGCGGACCTGGAAGCGCTCTTCGGCGAGCCGCGCGGACCGGACGGCGAACGGCTGACGCTCGGCGTCGTCGGGATGGGCAAGCTCGGCGGGCGAGAGCTGAACGCGTCGTCGGATATCGACCTGATCTTCGTGTACGAGGAAGACGGCGAGACGGCCGGCGGCCAGCGCGCGCCGCTCACCACGCAGGAATTCTTCACACGGCTCGGCCGCCGGCTGATCGGCGCGCTGGCCGAACTCACGCAGGACGGCTACGTGTTTCGCGTCGACATGCGGCTGCGGCCGAACGGCGATTCCGGCCCGCTCGTGTGCAGCCTCGGCATGCTCGAAGAGTATTTCTACGTGCAGGGCCGCGAGTGGGAGCGCTATGCGTGGATCAAGGGACGGCTCGTGTCGGAAGACGAGAGCGATTCGGCGAAGCGGCTCGCGAAGCAGCTGGAGGCGATCGTCACGCCGTTTGTCTATCGTCGCTATCTCGACTACGGCGTGATCGCCGCGATCCGCTCGCTGCATGCGCAGATTCGCCAGGAAGCGCAGCGCCGCGCATCGATGCGCCCTGACAAGGCCGACGACATCAAGCTCGGGCGCGGCGGTATCCGCGAGATCGAGTTCAGCGCGCAAGTATTCCAGTTGATCCGCGGCGGTCAGGCGGCGGAATTCCGCATTCGTCCGACGCTTGCCGTGCTCGCGCGGGCCGCTGCGCACGGGCTGATTGCGACCCAGGTCTGCAAGGCGCTGAGCGACGCGTATCTGTTTCTGCGCACGGTCGAGCACCGGCTGCAGTATCGCAACGACGCGCAGACGCACGCGATGCCCGTCGCGCCCGAAGAACGCGCGCGCCTCGCCGAATCGCTCGGTTTTGCCGACTATGCCGCGCTGATGGCGACGCTCGATGCGCACCGGGAGGTCGTCGAAGAGCAGTTCGACGAGATTTTCGCCGACAAGGTGAGCGGTCAGGGCGGCTGCGGCGTGCCGGAGGATTCGGCGGCGTCGTGGGTCTGGAGCAGCGCGCTCGGCGACGAAAGCGCGAGCGAAGAACTGGTCGCGAGTCTCGCGGAACTCGGCTTCACCAGTCCGGCCGGGCTGCTCGAGCGGCTCACCAACGTCTGGAAGTCGGGGCGTTATGCGGGCTTGCCCGCGAAGAGCCGCGAGCGTTTCGACATCGTCGCGCAGCGCACGCTCGCCGCGGCGCAGTCGATCGAGCCGCCCGAGCGGCGCGGCGACACCGTCATGCGTCTCTTCGATCTGCTCGAAGCGACAGCCAAACGCGGCGCCTATCTCGCGCTTCTGACCGAATATCCGGCGGCACTCGACCGCGTGCTGTCGGTGCTCGGCGGATCGCGCTGGGCGTCGGGCTATCTGATCCGCCATCCGCAACTGCTCGACGAACTGCTCGACGACGAAGCCATCGCGAGCCCGTTCGACTGGCCCGAGTTCAAGCGGTCGCTGCGCGCGAGCCTCGCCGCCGCCGACGGCGCCGAGCAGCAGATGGATCTGCTGCGCCACGCGCATCAGGCCGAGGTGTTCCGCATCCTGCTGATCGATCTGGCGGGCAAGCTCACCGTCGAGCACGTGAGCGACCGGCTCTCCGAACTCGCCGACGCGGTGCTCGACGTGACGGTCGAAACGGTCTGGAAGCAGTTTCCGAAGCGGCATCGCGAGGTGCCGAAGTTCGCGGTGATCGCGTACGGGAAGCTGGGCGGCAAGGAACTGGGCTATGCGTCCGACCTCGACCTGATCTTTCTCTACGACGACCCGGACGACGCCGCCTCCGACGTCTACGCGATGTTCGCGCGCCGCCTCATCACGTGGCTCACGACGGCGACCGGCGCCGGCACGCTCTTCGACGTCGACTTGCGGCTGCGGCCGAACGGCGAATCGGGGTTGCTCGTCACGAGCCTGCAGTCGTTTCGCGCCTATCAGATCCGCGAAGGCGACGCGGCCAACACGGCGTGGGTCTGGGAGCATCAGGCGCTGTCGCGGGCGCGCTATTGCGCGGGCGATGCCGCGATCGGCGAGCAGTTCGAGGCGATCCGCGCCGAAGTGCTGGTGATGCCGCGGGAGGCACAGGCGCTGGCGCGCGAGATCGTCGCGATGCGCGAGCGGGTTTTTGCCGGGCATCCGAACCGGACGGCCTTGTTCGATTTGAAGCACGATCGCGGCGGAATGGTCGATATCGAATTCATCGTGCAGTACTGGGTGCTGCTGCATTCGCGCGAGCATCGCGAGTTCGTGCGCAACGCCGGCAATATTTCGCTCCTGCGGATCGCGGCGCAGTGCGGATTGATGACGGACGAGGAGGCAGAGACGCTTGGCGCGGCATACCGGACGTATCGAAAGCTGCAGCACAAGCTGAGGCTCGACGGAATGGAGAAGGCGCGGATCGACCCGGAGACGGTCGCGGGGAAGAGGGCCGCCGTGGTGTCGTGGTGGGAGCGGGTGTTTGCGGGGCTGGCCTAGATCGCCTGGCGGCGCAGCGTGCTCAGGCGGCTGCGACGGGCCGGACGCCACGCCGGGCAAGTTCCAGAAACGTGCGCAAGACGGGCGAACGGTTCTGCTCCGAATACGCGACGGCGATGCCTGAACAAAGTCCGCGCGATTTCTCGGTGAAGGCGCGGAAAGTCACGCCCTTGCGCCTCACGTTTTTCAGCGACGCGGCGACCAGCGCGATGCCCTGTCCTTCCGCGATCAGCCCGAGCAGGATGTGATGATCTGCTGGCTCGGCGATCGTCGTCGGTTCGAAACCGACGCGCTTGAAGAACGCCTGACAGTAATCATAGAAACCCGGGTTCAGGCGGCGCTCGAACCAGAACAGCGGCTCGTCGCGCAGATCGTCGAAGTCGAGCCGGCGCTTCTTGGCGAGTCGATGTGCTGCGGGCAAGGCAATGACCAGCGGTTCCTCGAAGATCGTCTCCACGTTCAAGCCTTGAGCCTCGGTATGCAACCCAATGAAGGCCGCATCCATGACGCCTTTTCTGAGGTCCTGCACCAGACGGATCGAATGCTTTCCTTTGACGACGATCTTCCAGTCGGGAAAGTCCAGTTGCAGGGCGCCCGAGACATCGGGAATCGTACTTCGGTCGAATACGGTGGTGTAGCCGATGGAAAACTGTCCGCCCTGGGAACGGCGCGCGGCCTGCGCCGCCGCGACCGCCTTTTCCGCCTGAGCAAGCGTTCGTCTCGCTTCGGGCAGGAATGCGAGTCCCGCTTCCGTCAGCGAGACGCCGCGCTTGCTTCGCCGAAAGAGCGCCACGCCGAGCGAATCTTCCAACTGCTGAATCTGTCGGGTCAGCGGCGGTTGAGACATGTGCAGACGCTGCGCGGCGCGGCCGACATTCAGTTCTTCGCTGACCGCCAGAAAGTAACGGAACTGCCGCAGGTCGATGGACGTATTCATACCTAAAAAGTATCACGAAAATGGTATTGGCCGAGCTAGTCGGGCCGCCGTAAATTGTCCTTCAATTCAACAGGAGGAATTGAAATGGACAACGAGCGTTATGTACGGGGCTGGGCGAAACTCAAGGAAGTCGACGGACATGCCGGCGAGCAGGTCATTGCCAGCCTGAGCGATATCGCACCGGACTTTGCCCGGTTATTGATCGAGTTTCCCTTCGGCGATATCTACTCGAGACCGGGTCTCGATCTGAAGGCGAGGGAGCTTGCCGTCGTGGCGGCGCTCACCGCGCTCGGCAACGCGGCGCCGCAACTGAAGGTTCATATTACGGGCGCGCTGAACGTAGGCGTGTCGCGTGAGGAAATCGTCGAGGTCATCATGCAGATGGCGGTGTACGCGGGCTTTCCGGCGGCTCTCAACGGGCTCTTCGCCGCGAAGGAAGTGTTTGCGAAGCACGACACGCTTTCGTGCGAACCGACGTAGCGGGTTCGACCTCGTTGCGCCGGTTTTTCGATGGGGTGCCGAGCATCGGGGTGGGAGGGGCTGCGAATCCACTGGGTTCATCGCTCGCCCGCTCGCATCAGGCCGCCAGCATCTCCTTCGCATGCTTTCTCGTCGTCGCGGTGATCTCGATCCCGCCGAGCATCCGCGCGACTTCCTCGACGCGCTTCGCCTTGTCCAGCGCCGTCACCGTGCTGACGGTCCCGCCGTTCGAATCGCCTGCCTTCGCGACCTGAAAGTGCTGATCGCCGCGCGCCGCGACCTGCGGCAAATGCGTGACGCAAAGCACCTGACGATCGCGCCCGAGTTGATGCAGCAGCCGTCCCACGACCTCCGCGACACCGCCGCCGATTCCGGTATCGACCTCGTCGAAGATCAGCGTCGGCGTGGGACTGGCGGTGCTGGCGATCACGGCGAGCGCGAGGCTGATGCGCGCCAGTTCGCCGCCGGACGCCACCTTCGCGAGCGGCCGCAGCGCCACGCCCGCATGGCCCGCGACACGGAATTCGATCTGTTCGAGACCGTTCGCGCCGCCTTCGGCGAGCGGCACGAGCGCGACGTCGAAGCGGCCGCCCGCCATCGACAATTCCTGCATGCCGACCGTGACCGCCGCGCCGAGCGCCTTCGCGGCCTTCGCGCGCGCCTTCGACAGCACCTTGGCCTCGGCGAGATACGCGTCCTTCGCTTTCGACTCCGTGGCGCGCAACGCATCGAGGTCGGCGGCGGCATCGAGCTGCGCCAGTTGCTGGCGGCGCGCTTCGTGTTCCTCGGGCAGCGTTTCCGGCTGCAGGCGGAACTTGCGCGCGGTCGAGTGCAACTGGTCCATGCGCTTTTCGACCTGCGCGAGCCGGTCCGGGTCGAGTTCGAGCCGCTGCGCATAGTGCGAGAGCGAATACGACGCTTCCTGCAACTGGATCTCGGCCGGTTCCAGCGAAGCGAGCACGTCCGACAGCGCCGGATCGATGTCGGCGAGACCGCGCAGCTTCGAGACGATCGCGGCGAGTTGCGTGATCATCGCCGCGTCGGATTCGGATAGCGCGTCGAGCGCGCCCTGCACGCCGTCGATGAGACTCGCCGAATGCGACAGCCGGTGATGCTCCGCGCTCACGTCCTCCCATTCGCCGGGCTGCGGCGCGAGCTTGTCGAATTCGCTTAAGTGCCACGCGAGCCGTTCGCGCTCCAGTTGCAACTCGCGGTCGCGGCTCAGCGCGGCGTCGACTGCCTGCGCGGCCTCGCGCCACGCGCGATACGCGCGTGTCACGGAAGCGGTGGTCTCCGTGAGGCCCGCGTGGGTATCGAAGAGTTCGCGTTGCGCGTCGGGGCGCATCAGCAACTGGTGCGCGTGCTGCCCATGAATGTCGACGAGCATCTCGCCGACTTCGCGCAACTGCGTGAGCGTTGCCGGCGTACCGTTGATGAATGCACGCGAGCGGCCGTTCGAATCGACCACCCGGCGCAGCATCACGGTGTCCGACTCGTCCGCCACGAGCGCGTGCTCCTCGAGCCAGTGCGACACGCCCTCGTGCGTCGAGAATTCGGCGGTGATGTCGGCGCGCGCTTCGCCGGTGCGCACGACGCTCGCGTCGCCGCGCGCGCCGAGCGTGAGCGCGAGCGCGTCGATCAGAATGGATTTGCCGGCGCCGGTTTCACCCGAAAAAACCGTGAAACCGCTGTCGAATTCGAGGTCGAGCGCGGCGACGATCACGAAGTCGCGAATCGAGAGATGACGGAGCATGGATGAAGGCTTGGATGCTGTTTAAGAAGCGTCTTCCTGCGACGGATGCTCGTTCCAGTGCAGCTTCTTGCGCAGCGTCGCGAAATAGCTGTAGCCGACCGGATGCAGCACCGGCACCGTATGACGCGAGCGGCGCACTTCGATCGTGTCGTTCAGTTCGACGGCGGTGAACGACTGCATGTCGAAGTTCACGTTGACGTCGCGCCCGCCGATGATCTGGATATCGACCTTCGAGTCGTCGGGCAGCACGATCGGCCGGTTGGAGAGCGAATGCGGCGCGATCGGCACAAGCAGGAAGCCTTGCAACGAGGGATGCAGGATCGGTCCGGCGGCAGAAAGCGAGTAGGCGGTCGAGCCGGTCGGCGTTGCGACGATCAGGCCGTCGGAACGCTGGTCATACATGAAATGGCCGTCCACGGAGACGCGCAGCTCCGCCATGCCCGAAAAGCCGCTCCGGTTGACGACGACGTCGTTGAACGCGAGCGCGTGGTAGATCGGCTTGCCGTCGCGGACGATGCGCGCTTCGAGCAAGGTGCGCTCCTCGCGCTCGAAACAGCCGGCGAGCATCTGCGGAACGAGGTCGCGCATCTGCGCGAGGGAAATGTCGGTGATGAAACCGAGCCGCCCGTGATTCACGCCGATGAGCGGCGTCTTGTACGGCGCGAGTTGCCGGCCGAGACCGAGCATCGTGCCGTCGCCGCCGAGCACCACGGCGACATTCGCGCGCGCGCCGATTTCCGCCGTCGAAAGCGCGGGATAGCCGCTCACGCCGACTTCCTTGGCCGTCTGCGCCTCGAACACGACTTCGAAGCCCTGACTCGCGATCAACGAGGCGAGCGAAGCCAGCGGCTCTTCGATGCCGGGTGTATTGGTGCGCCCCACGAGCGCGACGGTCTTGAATTGGCCAATTTCCATGCCGGCATTACACCATAGGTGAAGGTCGAAAAGAACCGTGGGCGAACCCGGCTCTCAGCACGCGCGTGCTTGTCCGTCGTCCGGATTGTTTGTGGCTAGAATGGAGCACATCCTGAATTCGGGTGCGTCACGGCGAAGGGGCCAGCGCGCTCGCCGTACGATGACGCGTTGAGCTAAAATTTCCCCATGCTAGACCCACGTGCACAAACCCTCCTCAAGACGTTGATCGAGCGCTACATCGCCGAAGGTCAGCCGGTGGGGTCGCGCACGTTGTCGCGCTACTCCGGCCTTGAACTCAGCCCGGCCACGATCCGCAACGTCATGTCGGACCTCGAGGAGCTCGGGCTCGTCGCAAGCCCGCATACCTCGGCGGGGCGCATTCCGACGCCGCGCGGCTATCGCGTCTTCGTCGACACCATGCTCACGGTCGAGGCGCCGGAAGACGAGGCGATGACCACCGCCGTCAAGACGCGCCTGCAGGGCGAGGAGCCGCAGAAGATCGTCGCGGCGGCGGCGAGCGTGCTCTCGAATCTTTCGTCGTTCGCGGGCGTGATTCTCACCCCGCGGCGCAGCCACATGTTCAAGCAGATCGAGTTCATGCGGCTGTCGGACAAGCGCATCCTGCTCATCATCGTGACGCCGGAAGGCGACGTCCAGAATCGCATCATGGCGACACAGCGCGATTATTCGCCGTCGCAACTGACCGAGGCGTCGAATTACATCAACGCGCACTTCGCCGGTCTCTCCTTCGACGAAGTACGCCGCCGACTTCGCGAGGAAATCGACCAGTTGCGCGGCGACATGACCACGCTGATGCACGCAGCGGTGGCCGCCAGCACGGATGAAACCGATCCCGGCGACACGCTCCTGATTTCCGGCGAACGCAACCTGCTGGAAGTGGCGGACCTTTCGTCCGACATGGCGCGGCTGCGCAAACTTTTCGATGTATTCGACCAAAAGACAAGTCTCCTGCAATTGCTCGACGTATCGAGCCACGCGCAAGGCGTGCAGATTTTTATCGGCGGCGAGTCGAATCTCGTGCCGATCGAGGAAATGAGCGTGGTGACCGCGCCGTACGAAGTGAACGGCAAGATCGTCGGCACGCTCGGGGTGATCGGGCCGACGCGCATGGCCTACAACCGCGTGATCCCGATCGTCGACATCACCGCGCGGTTGCTCTCCATGTCGCTCAGCCAGCAGTGACGGCGCGTTGCCCACGTTGATCTTGCCCCGCCGCCGCGCCGGCCGCCACTAGGCCGTTCGGCCGATGCTGCGTCGCGAGCCGCGCCGCTATAATGGCCTTCACTTCACGACGTCGCTCATCCGGCCGCTTCCTTCATGCGTTTCGATCTTGAGTTGCCTTCGCAGCACGCCGCCTCGCATCGGGTCGCGGTGCTGCTGATCAATCTCGGCACGCCTGATGCGCCCACGCCGCGCGCCGTGCGCAAGTACCTCGCGCAGTTCCTGTCCGATCCGCGCGTCGTCGAGATTCCGCAAATCGTGTGGCAACTGATTTTGCGGCTCGCGATCCTGCCGTTCCGTTCGCGCGCGTCGGCGAAGAAGTATGCGCAGGTGTGGCTGCCGGAGGGCTCCCCGCTGCGGGTGTACACGGAGCGGCAGGTCGAGCAGTTGCGGCGCCTGTTCGCGGCGAACGACTACCAGGTGATCGTCGATTACGCGATGCGCTATGGCACGCCGGGCATTCCCGCGATGCTCAATCAGCTCAAGCTGGAAGGCGCCGAGCGCGTGTTGCTCGTGCCGATGTACCCGCAATATTCGTCTTCGACGACCGCGACCGCCTTCGACGACGCCTTCAACGCGCTCAAACGCGTTCGCAACCAGCCTGAAATCCGCACGATCCGCCAGTACGCCGACCATCCGGCCTATATCGGCGCGCTCGCCGAGCAAGTGCGCGATTACTGGCGTCATCACGGACATCCCGACTTCGCCGCCGGCGACAAGCTCGTGCTGAGTTTTCACGGCGTCCCGAAGCGCACAATGGATCTCGGCGATCCCTATCACGACCAGTGCCAGCGGACGGGCTCGCTGCTCGCGGCGGCGCTCGGGCTTACGCCGGTCGAATGCCGCGTGACGTTCCAGTCGCGCTTCGGCCGGGCGGAATGGCTGCAGCCGTACACGGCGCCGACACTCGCCGAACTGGGCGCGGGCGGCGTGAAGCGCGTGGACGTGTTTTGCCCGGGTTTCACGGCCGATTGCCTGGAGACGATCGAGGAAATCGGCATCGAGGTGCGCGATGAATTCCTGCGAGCGGGCGGCAAGGCGTTTCACCGCATTCCGTGCCTGAACGCGTCGCCGGCGTGGATCAAGGCGCTCGGCGAGATCGTCGCGCAACATCTGCAGGGCTGGCCGGTGCAGACGGTGCAGCCGTTGAGCGCGGTCGCCTGACCGAACCCGAACTCTCATGAACCACACGATTTCGACTGAACCCGGTGCGCGTCTTCGTATCGACAAATGGCTTTGGGCGGCACGCTTCTTCAAGACGCGCTCGCTTGCAAGCGACGCCGTCGAGAAAGGCCGCGTGAGGATAGGCGGGGCGAACGTGAAGCCGTCGAAGGACGTGCGCGTCGGCGACCTCGTGGAGATCGACATCGAACGGATCGTCTGGCAAGTGGAAGTGCTGGGAATCTGCGACGTGCGCGGACCGGCCACGGTCGCGCAGACGCTCTACGCCGAAACGCAGGAAGGCCGCGAGAAGCGGTTGGCGGAAACCGAGCGGCGCAAGACGTATCGCGAGCCGGCGGCCGAGCTTCAGGGCCGGCCGACCAAGCGCGATCGCCGGATCATCGACAAATTTTCAGGTCCGGATTGAAATATTGCTCGACAGTGGCATGAATGCCGCCGTATTCCGTATTGCGCGCCGTGACGGCGCCGGACATGCAGATGGTCGTGGTTCCCGCAACCAGTACCAGGGCGACCACCGCAATAGCAAAGGTCAGTTTCATGGTACCCCCGGTGAGCGGGCGAAACGGGCAAGGGCTTGAGCGGTTTGAAATGCTTCCGTAGGATTAGGGTTAACCTGTGCCGACGAGAGCCTAATCGAAGTGTAGGCGACCGGCGCCACGGGCTCAATCTGAATCTGCAGGAGGCCCTCAATTGCTTGTTACCGGGTGTTTCGGCCGCACCCGAAACGTCGAAAAATCACGCGGCGGCTCTTGAAAATGCCCGCACGAGCCCTAGATGAGTCGCTGGTGCGGGAACGCATTGGTGTCCGCGTTTCCCTAGTTGTATTTTTGCAACGCGGGTTGGCCGCTTCTGTTGGCGTTCATCCCGCGGTTCGCATCCGAATCAACCCTCAGCAAGACATTCAGCGACATGGAAAACACGCAAGAGAATCCAGCGAGCCAGAACCCCACGCCCGCCGACGACACAGCGCGCCAGTCCGCCGACGCAACCGGCGCCAACAACGCCCAGCCGTCACCGGCCGCGGAAGCGGCGCCGGAAGCCGCTCAGGCGAACGAAACCGAGGCGCAACTCGCCGAAGCGCAGGTGAAGGTCGCCGCGCTCCAGGAAGAGTTCCTGCGCGCCAAGGCCGAAACGGAGAATGTTCGCCGCCGGGCTCAGGAAGACGTGTCGAAGGCGCACAAGTTCGCCATCGAAAATTTCGCGGAAAACCTGCTGCCGGTGCTCGATAGTCTCGAAGCCGCCCTCGCGGATTCGTCGACCGATATCGCCAAGGTGCGCGAAGGCGTCGAACTGACGCTGCGCCAGTTGACCGGCGCGCTCGAAAAGGGCCGTGTGATCGCGTTGAACCCGGTCGGCGAGAAATTCGACCCGCATCGCCACCAGGCCATTTCGATGGTTCCGGCGGAACAGGAAGCCAACACGATCGTGAACGTGCTGCAAAAGGGCTATGTGATCGCCGATCGCGTGCTGCGCCCGGCGCTCGTCACCGTCGCTGCGCCGAAATAGCGCAGCGGCGAACGTCGGGGCCAACGCTACCGCGTTTCCGGTGTTCGGCATGCGCAAGTCGCCTCCGGATATTTCGATGCGGCGAGTCCGGTCTATGGACGGCGAGCTGACGATCGTTTTGTTCGGGGCGTGGACTGAAGCTACCGGGGCAAGCGCCTCGGCTGGACGACCGGCTGGCACGGTCTCGGGCAGTTCGAAGCGGCTGTGGCAGCCGCGCGCGAGAACATGCGCGCGCTCGACTAAAAAGTCGTGAGCCGGCGCGGCGAAAAGGTTCAAAAAAAGAAAGACTGCATCGAATTCAGGGTCTTGAAAACGGTGCGAGCGCACTTATCTTGCGAACAGGTATGAATTTTAGGGCGTCGGCCCAATGAATCTGCGGTAAAAACCGCGGTTCGAACGACCGGCCCCGCTGCGATCAAAGTTCTGGAGATTACAAAAATGGGCAAAATCATCGGTATCGACCTCGGCACGACCAACTCGTGCGTGGCGATCATGGAAGGCAATCAGGTTCGCGTCATCGAGAACTCGGAAGGCGCGCGCACTACACCGTCGATCATCGCGTATGTCGACGAGAACGAGATTCTGGTCGGCGCGCCGGCGAAGCGTCAGTCGGTCACCAACCCGCGCAACACGCTGTACGCGGTAAAGCGCCTGATCGGCCGCCGTTTCGAAGAAAAGGAAGTGCAGAAGGACATCGCGCTGATGCCTTACCAGATCGTCAAGGCCGACAACGGCGACGCCTGGGTGGAAGCGCACGGCCAGAAGCTCGCGCCGCCGCAGATTTCGGCAGAAGTGCTGCGCAAGATGAAGAAGACCGCTGAAGACTATCTCGGCGAGCCGGTCACGGAAGCCGTGATCACGGTTCCCGCGTACTTCAACGACAGCCAGCGTCAGGCCACCAAGGACGCCGGCCGCATCGCGGGCCTGGAAGTCAAGCGCATCATCAACGAGCCGACGGCGGCTGCGCTCGCGTTCGGTCTCGACAAGGCCGAAAAGGGCGACCGCAAGATCGCGGTGTATGACCTGGGCGGCGGCACGTTCGACGTCTCGATCATCGAAATCGCGGACGTGGACGGCGAAAAGCAGTTCGAAGTGCTCTCGACCAACGGCGACACGTTCCTCGGCGGCGAAGACTTCGACCAGCGCATCATCGATTACATCATCGGCGAGTTCAAGAAGGAGCAGGGCGTCGATCTGTCGAAGGACGTCCTCGCGCTGCAACGCCTGAAGGAAGCGGCGGAAAAGGCGAAGATCGAACTCTCGTCGACCGCGCAGACCGACATCAACCTGCCGTACATTACGGCGGACGCGTCGGGTCCGAAGCACTTGAACCTGAAATTTACGCGTGCGAAGCTCGAAGCGCTCGTCGAAGAACTGATCGAGCGCACGATCGAACCGTGCCGCATCGCGATCAAGGATGCGGGCGTGAAGGTCGGCGACATCGACGACGTGATTCTCGTCGGCGGCATGACGCGCATGCCGAAGGTGCAGGAAAAGGTGAAGGAGTTCTTCGGCAAGGACCCGCGCCGTGACGTGAACCCGGACGAAGCCGTCGCCGTTGGCGCCGCGATTCAGGGTCAGGTTCTGTCGGGCGACCGCAAGGACGTGTTGCTGCTTGACGTGACGCCTCTGTCGCTCGGCATCGAAACGCTCGGCGGCGTGATGACGAAGATGATCAACAAGAACACGACGATCCCGACGAAGCACGCGCAAGTGTATTCGACGGCCGACGACAACCAGGGCGCCGTGACGATCAAGGTGTTCCAGGGCGAGCGCGAAATGGCGGCGGGCAACAAGCTGCTGGGCGAGTTCAACCTGGAAGGCATCCCGCCGGCACCGCGCGGCACGCCGCAGATCGAAGTGACCTTCGACATCGACGCGAACGGCATCCTGCATGTCGGCGCGAAGGACAAGGCGACGGGCAAGGAAAACAAGATCACCATCAAGGCGAACTCGGGCCTGTCGGATGCCGAGATCGACAAGATGGTGAAGGACGCCGAAGCCAACGCCGAGGAAGATCACAAGCTTCGCGAACTGGCCGACTCGCGCAATCAGGGCGACGCGCTCGTTCACAGCACGAAGAAGGCGGTTGCCGAGTACGGCGAGAAGCTGGATGCGTCCGAGAAGGAAAAGATCGAAGCCGCGTTGAAGGATCTCGAAGACGCGCTGAAGAGCGGATCGAGCGACAAGGCTGCGATCGACGCGAAGATCGAGGCGCTGTCCACCGCATCGCAAAAGCTCGGCGAGAAGATGTACGCCGACATGCAGGCGGCGCAGGGCGCGGCAGGTGCTGCGGCCGGCGCGGCGGGCGCGGAAGCGGGCGCATCGTCGGCGGGCGCGAGCCAGCAGCACGACGACGTGGTCGACGCGGATTTCAAGGAAGTGAAGAAGGACTAATCCGATTGACCGCGACGAGCGATTCATCGCCACGGACGGAGCCGGTTTCGCGCGCATCGCATGATGCACGAAGCCGGCCGATCGAGACGAAGCAGGTTTGAAGACGCGCCTGGCGAGCCAAATGGCTTTCCGGGCACGTTGTTTTTTTAGAGGGCGCCGCCTTCATCGACGAAATGCGTCGACGAGGAACGCGCGGCGTCGAAGTTACACACGAGTCGCAAGACTCGAGCATCCGAGAGGGAGCCGGCGCGCGTCGCGTGCGGCGGCATCGAACCGATATGGCGAAACGGGATTACTACGAGGTTCTGGGCGTCGCGAAGAATGCGAGCGACGACGAGATCAAGAAGGCGTATCGCAAGCTTGCGATGAAGTACCACCCCGACCGCAATCCGGACAACAAGAATGCGGAGGACCATTTCAAGGAGGGCAAGGAAGCCTATGAAATGCTGTCGGATTCGCAAAAGCGTGCGGCTTACGATCAGTACGGTCATGCGGGCGTCGATCCGAACATGGCGGGCGCGGGCGCGCAAGGTTTCGGCGGCTTCGCCGATGCGTTCGGCGACATCTTCGGCGACATCTTCGGCCAGCAGGCCGGCGGCGGTGGCGCGCGCGGGCGCGCAGGTCCGCAGGTTTATCGCGGCGCCGATCTGCGCTACAGCATGGAAATCACGCTCGAACAGGCCGCGCACGGCTACGACACGCAGATTCGCGTGCCGAGCTGGGTGAACTGTACGGTCTGCAAGGGCTCGGGCGCGAAGCCCGGCACCAAGCCGGAAACCTGCCCGACCTGTCACGGCAACGGTACCGTGCGCATGTCGCAGGGCTTTTTCAGCATCCAGCAGACGTGTCCGAAGTGCCACGGCACCGGCAGCTATATTCCAGATCCGTGCGCGCACTGCCACGGCGCGGGCAAGGTGAAGGAAACCAAGACGCTGGAAGTGAAAATCCCGGCAGGCATCGACGACGGCATGCGCATCCGCTCCGCCGGCAACGGTGAGCCGGGCATCAACGGCGGACCAAGCGGTGACTTGTACGTCGAGATTCACATCAAGCAGCATTCGGTGTTCGAGCGCGACGGCGACGACCTCCATTGCCAGATGCCGATCCAGTTCACGACGGCGGCGATCGGCGGCGAGATCGAAGTGCCGACGCTCGCGGGCCGCGCCAGCTTTACGGTGCCGGAAGGCACGCAGTCGGGCAAGACGTTCCGTCTGCGTGGCAAGGGCATCAAGGGTTTGCGCTCCAGCATCGCGGGCGATTTGTACGTGCATGTGCAGGTCGAAACGCCGGTCAAGCTCACCGATCAGCAGCGCGATCTGCTCAAGCAGTTCGAGAAGTCGCTGGTCGAGGGCGGCTCGCGGCATAGTCCGCAGAGCAAGAGTTGGTTCGATCGTGTGAAGAGCTTTTTCGATTGATGCTTCATTGATCCGGGCGATGCAATGACGTCCGATTCGTTGGCGTCCGACTCATTGACGTCAAGCTCATTGACGTCAAACCCAAGCAGCGTGGTCTTCGCGCTGCTCGACGATTGCGAGTCGACCGCCGACAGACGGTCGACTCGTCTCTACACCGGCTTCGCGCACGAGCGGTCCGCAACGGACGGCGCCGCGCTCGATGCCCTGTGCGCGGAGGTCGAAGCCGACGTGCGCGACGGTCTGCATGCGGTTCTCGTCGCGGACTACGAATTCGGCCGCAATCTGCAGTTGTCTGAAAAAGCGCAGTCCGGCAATGCCGCGCTGCGCTTTTTGTTGTTCCGCGATTGTGTATTTCTCTCGCGCGACGAAGCCGATGCGTGGCTCGCCTCGCAGGACAACGGCGCGCCGGTGCCGTCGGCGGCGGGTGTCGCGGGCATCGAGGCGAGCGTCACGCGCGATGCGTTCGATCGGGCGATCGCCGCCGTGCACGACGCCTTGCGCGCCGGCGATTCGTATCAGGTCAATTACACGTACCGCCTCGCGTTCGATGTGTTCGGCACGCCGCTCGCGCTCTATCGGCGGCTGCGGGCGAGGCAGCCGGTGCGCTATGGCGCGCTGATCGCTTTGCCGAACGGCGATGCCGTGATCTCGTGTTCGCCCGAACTCTTCGTCGAGAGCCAGGGCAACGTGCTGCGTGCGCGACCAATGAAAGGCACCGCGCCGCGCGAAACCGATCCCCAACTTCTCCACGACGATCCGAAAAATCGCGCCGAAAACGTAATGATCGTCGATCTGCTGCGCAACGACATGTCGCGCGTCGCGGCCACCGGTTCGGTGCATGTGCCGGCGCTGTTCTCGGTCGAACCGTATGCGTCGGTCTGGCAGATGACATCGACCATCGAGGCGCGCGTGCGCGCGGGCGTCGCCTTCGCCGACATTTTCCGCGCGCTCTTTCCGTGCGGCTCCATCACCGGCGCGCCAAAGTACCGGACGATGCAACTGATCGACGAAATCGAGAACACGCCGCGCGGCTTGTACACGGGCGCGATCGGCTGGCTCGATCATGGCGGCGACTTCTGTCTTTCGGTCGCGATCCGAACGCTGCTCACAGGCGACGGGCGCGGGACGATGGGCATCGGCGCGGGCATTGTCCTCGACAGCGTCGCCGACGACGAATACGCCGAGTGCCGCTTGAAAGCGTCGTTTCTGACGGGCGCAGATCCGGGCTTCGAACTCTTCGAGACGACGTACGCGACGCGCGGCGAGGGCGTGCGGTATCTCGAACGTCATCTCGCGCGGCTTGCGCATAGCGCGCGGTATCTGGATTTTGCGCTGGAGCCGCAGAGGCTGCGCAGGCTCATCAACGCGCGTTGCGAATCGTTCGACGAGGGCGCGCCGTATCGTCTGCGAATCGCGCTCGGCAAGGACGGCACGATCACGCTGACGAGCGCGTTGCTCGCGCCGCTGGGCGCCGATACGGTCGATGTGCTGCTTGCACCGGAGCACGGCTTCGGGCCGCAAGCGTCAACCGATCCGCTGTTGCGCCACAAGACCACGCGTCGCGCGGACTACGATCGCGCCTGGAAGGAGGCGGAAGCGCAGGGCGCCTTCGACATGGTCTTCTTCAACGAGCGCGATGAAGTGACCGAAGGCGGACGCTCGACGGTGTTCGTCAAGCTGGAAGGCCGCTGGTACACGCCACCGATCGACGCCGGTGTCTTGCCGGGCGTGATGCGCGCCGTGCTGCTGGAGGAGTTGGACGCGGCCGAACGCACGATCACGCGCGACGAGCTGGAAGGCGCCGAAGCGCTGATGTTGAGCAATGCGCTGCGCGGCGCGGTAAAGGCGCGACTCCGGATCGCGAAGTAGATCAGACGGCGTCTGCGCCTAGAACGTATGCTCCGGTCCGGGGAAGCTGCCGTCCTTCACGGCGCGCACGTAGGCTTCGACGGCCGTGAAGATCGACGGCTGTCCGTTCATGAAATCCTTCACGAAGCGCGGCCGCTTGCCGGGGAAAATCCCGAGCATGTCGTGCAGCACCAGCACCTGTCCCGAACAGTCGATGCCCGCCCCGATGCCGATCGTCGGGATCGTGACCTGCTCCGTCACTTCGCGTGCGAGCAGCGTTGGCACCGCTTCGATCACGAGCAGTTGCGCGCCCGCTTCCTGAAGCGCGAGCGCGTCGCGGCGCATCTGGGCCGCGGCCGCGTCGGTCTTGCCCTGCACCTTGAAGCCGCCGAACGCATGCACCGACTGCGGCGTGAGCCCGACATGCCCGCACACCGGAATCGCGCGTTCGACGAGAAAGCGCACCGTATCGGCGAGCCATTCGCCGCCTTCGATTTTCACCATCTGCGCGCCGGCGCGCATCAGTTGCACCGCGTTCGCGTAGGCCTCCTCGCGCGAGCCGATGGTGCCGAACGGCATGTCCGCGACGATCAGCGCGCTCTTGTTGCCGCGCGCGACCGACGCCGTGTGATACGCGATGTCCGCGAGCGTGACGGGGAGCGTCGTGCTGTGACCTTGCAGAACGTTGCCGAGCGAATCGCCGATCAGCATCACTTCGACGCCCGCACGGTCGAGCAGCGCGGAAAAGCTCGCGTCGTAGCACGTCAGCATCACGATTCTTTCACCCGCGTCGCGCATCGCCTGAAGCTTGGGGACGGTGATCGCGTTGCGCGCGGTTTCCTGCAAGTACGCCATGATCTTTCCAGAGAAGGGTGAATCGTCTTGAAGCCTCGGGCCGTCAGACCGACATGCCCTTGACGAAGAATTCCTTGCGGCCACGCATCGACTCGATGCGTTCGGCGAAGAGGGCAAGGTCCGCGTGCGAATCGAGCGGATTCAGGTGCTCGGCATTTACGGTGAGCAGCGGCGTCGCGTCGTAGTGATAGAAGAAGTCGTTGTACGCGTCACAGAGCGCGCGCAGATACGCGTCCGAGATCTGCAACTCCGAGGGCACCGCGCGCTTCTGAATGCGCGCGAACAGCACTTCGGGGCTCGCCTGCAAATACACGACGAGATCCGGCGCGGGCGCGCTCGCATCGATGCGCGAGGCGATGTCGCGATACAGCTGGAGCTCGTCGTCGGGCAGCGTGAGGCGCGCGAAGAGTTCGCTCTTCTGCGTGATGAAGTCGGCGATGAGCGGCGCGTGGCCGGACAGCGCGTCGGCGACTTCGCGCGTCTGCTGAAGCCGCTGCAACGCGAAGCTCAGTTGCGTTTGCAGCGCATAGCGCGTCGTGTCGCGATGGAAGCGTTCGAGAAACGGATTGTCCTGCGGGCGCTCGAAGAGCGTGCGCATGGACCAGCGCTCGGCGAGCAGCGTCGCGAGCGTCGTCTTGCCGACGCCGATCGGACCTTCGATCGCGATGTAACGATGCGGCGGGCGCGTTTGCGGCGCGGTGACGGTCAGGGGCGGAGCGGCGCTCATCGGCAGTCGGGCTTGTTGGATGCGGTGGAGGATGCGGTCTTGTCGACATCTGGCGTGCCGAGCAAGGGACACTGGCACGTCGCGACCTTCTCGATGCGCTGATCGGCGACGACGGCGAGGAACGCGTCGGCGCGGCCGCGCAGCGGGATGATGCATTCGCCGTCGAGTTCGAGGAGCGGCACGAGCACGAACGCGCGCTCGGCGAGACGCGGATGCGGCACGATCAGGTCGGCTTCGTCGATGCTGGAGTCGCCGTAGAGCAGGATGTCGAGGTCGAGCGTGCGCGGCGCATTGCGATACGGCCGCTCGCGCCCGAACTGCTCTTCGACGGTATGGCAGAGCCTGAGCAACTGCCGCGCGGGCAACGACGTTTCGAGCTTCACGACGCAATTGAAATAGTCGTCGCCACCGGCGTCGATGGGCGCGGTGCGATAGAGGCTCGATTTCGCGAGCACGGTGATCGTGCGTTGCTGAGCAAGACACACGACTGCGTCTTTCAGGGTCTGGCGCGCGTCGCCGAGATTCGCGCCGAGACCCAGATAAGCTACCGTCATGGCATAAGTCCTACGACTGTCGTTGCGCGGCCAGCGTGACGGCCGACGCTCCGGTTGCGTCAATCGTCGTGGCCGTCGTTGCGTGCTTGGTTGCGTACTTCGTTGCGTACTTCGTTGTGTCCTTCGCGCGTGTCGCCATCGTCACGATGCTCGCCGCCTTCACGTTCCGCGGCGCTCGCGCCACTGTCCGCCGTCTCGCCCGTCCTGCGGCTCTTCGCGTTGCTGCTGCGGCGGCGCCGTTTCTTCGGCGCGCGGTCCTTGCCGCCTTGCGAGAGCAGTGCTTCGCGCGCGGCGGCATCGCCGTCGATGAAATCCGTCCACCACTGTCCGATTTCCAGATCGAGCTCGCCGGATTCGCATCGCAGCAAGAGGAAATCATAACCCGCTCTAAACCTTTGGTGTTCCAGCAGCTTCAGCGCGCTTCTGCCCGAGCGTTTTTCGAGCCGATGCTGCAGGCCCCAGATCTCGCGCATGTCCGACGAGAAACGTTTGTGGATCGCGAGTTTCTCCGTCTGCATGTCGAGCACGTCGTCCATCGCGCGATGCAGCGCGGGCACCGGGTACTCGCCCGCGTTCGAGTATTGCTGCCAGCGCGTCTGCATGTCGTGCCACAGGAGCGTGGCGAACAGAAAGCCCGGCGACACCGGCTTGCCGGCGCGCACGCGCTCGTCGGTATTGGTGAGCGCGAGCGTCACGAACTTCTCGCCGTGCGGCTGTTCCAGCACGACGTCGAGAAGCGGCAGCACGCCGTGATGCAGGCCTTCCGCGCGCAGACGCGTGAGGCATGCGAGCGCGTGGCCGGACAGCAGCAGCTTGAGCATCTCGTCGAAGAGACGCGCGGCCGGCACGTTGTTCATCAGGTCCGCGAGTTCCTTGATCGGGGCGCGCGTTGCGTCTTCGATCTCGAAGCCGAGCTTGGCCGCGAAACGCACGACGCGCAGCATGCGCACCGGGTCTTCGCGATAACGCGTGGCCGGATCGCCGATCATGCGCAACAGGCGCGCGCGAATGTCGGCCATGCCGTCGTGATAATCCAGCACGGTTTGCGTCGCCGGATCGTAGTACATCGCGTTGATCGTGAAATCGCGGCGCGTGGCGTCTTCGTGCTGCTCGCCCCAGACGTTGTCGCGCAGCACGCGGCCGCTCGCATCGACCGCGTGCGTGCGCGCATCCAGCTCGCCGCGCTTCAGACGACGCGGCGGCTCGGCGGGCGGCGCGTCGGCGGGAACATCGACGAGCGCGCGAAAGGTCGATGTCTCGATGATGTCCTGCCCGAACTGCACATGGACGATCTGAAACCGCCGCCCGATGATGCGCGCGCGTCGAAAGAGCTTTTGCACCTGATCGGGCGTGGCGTCGGTGGCGACGTCGAAATCCTTCGGCGCGACGCCGAGCAGCAGATCGCGCACCGCGCCGCCGACGATGAACGCGCGGTGGCCGGCTTCCTGCAAAGCGTCGGTCACACGGATGGCGTTCTTCGAGATGAGCGTTGGATCGATGCCGTGGATGTCCGACGAGAGGATGACCGGCACGTTCGGATCGCGCTTCGGGACCGGTGCGTCGGCGGGTTTCTTGCGCGTGCTCTTGCGGGCCGGCGCCCGGGCGGATGAATCGGCCGGCGAGACCGCCGACGATGCTGCGTCGGCCGATGCGCCATCGTTGGATGCGGCGCTATCCTGGCCGAACAGCTTGCGGATGAGTTTTTTGATCACTGTGAA
Source organism: Caballeronia telluris (assembly GCF_001544495.1). Lineage (GTDB taxonomy): Bacteria > Pseudomonadota > Gammaproteobacteria > Burkholderiales > Burkholderiaceae > Caballeronia > Caballeronia telluris. Next base: position 7,624 of record NZ_FCNZ02000027.1, on the reverse strand, counting down.
TTGAAGAGGTCCAGGATGCGCCAGCCGCGGGTTTCGGCGTGGGCGCGGAGCAGGTCGTCGGGGTTGGTCGCGATCGGGTCGGTGACTTGCTCGAGCAGCGGAATGTCGTTGTGCGAGTCGCTGTAGAAGTAGCTGTGCTTGAAGTCCGTGAGTTTCTTGCCCATTGATTCGAGCCACGCCTCGACGCGCACGATCTTGCCTTCGCGGTAGCTCGGCGTGCCCTTCGGACGGCCGGTGAACGCGCCGTGCGGATGGTCGTCGACGGTTTCGGCTTCGCACGCGATCAGCGCCTCGATGCCGAATGCCTCGGCGATCGGCGCGGTGATGAACGCGTTGGTCGCGGTGACGAGGCAGCAGAGGTCGCCGTTGTCCTGGTGCTCGCGCACGAGCGTGACGGCGGCCGGGACGATGCGCGGATTGATGACTTCGCGCATGAACTGCGCGTGCCAGTCGGCGAGTTGCTCGCGGGAATGCTTCGAGAGCGGCGCGAGCGCCGAGTGCAGGTACGCGTCGATGTCGAGCACGCCCGCCTTGTAGTCCGCGTAGAACGCGTCGTTCTGGCGCGCGAACTTTTCCGCATCGACGATGCCGAGCTTCACCATGAAGCGACCCCATTCGTGGTCGCTGTCGGTCGGGATGAGCGTGTGATCGAGATCAAAGAGGGCGAGGTTCATGGGAGCGCATTTTACTTGAAGCGGGTTGAAGCCGTTTCCGGCGGCGCCGAGACGGAATCGAGGCTCAGCGGATCGCCGAGCAGGTCGGTCGTCGCGGGGTCCGGCGCGGGCGGCGGATCTGCGGGCGCTTCGTCGTTGTCGCTCGCGCGGGCGCTCTTCGTCATGTTGCGCAGGAGCGTCAGCGTGACCGCGCGCTTCTGTTCGAGCGAAAAGCGGTCGAGTTCGTCGAGGAGCGCCATCAGGCTCGGCATGTCGCGGCGAAAATGCGTCAGCAGATAGGCGGGCAGGTCGTCCGCGAGTGCGATGCCGCGCTCGCGCGCCGCGTGCTTCAGCACCGACGCCTTGCCTTCGTCCGTGAGCGCGGCGAGATGGAACACGAGTCCCCAGCCGAGCCGCGTGCGCAGGTCTTCGCGCACTTCGAGGCCCATCGGCGGCGCGCTGCCGGTGGCGACGAGCGCGCTCGTCGGATGCGCGCGCACTTCGTTGAAGAGGTTGAAGAGCGCGATCTGCTGCGCGCCGGACAGGCCGTCGGAGTCGTCGATGGCATAAAGCGTCACGCGCGGATCGAAGACGTACGCGGTCAGCGCGCTTTGCGGGCTCAGAAAACGCGCGCGGCCGGTTGCTTCATGGACGAGCGCCTTCAGCAGATGGCTGCGGCCGCTGCCCGGCTCGCCCCAGATGTAGAAAGTGCGGTCCGCGACCGGGCCGGCCGCGAGCGCGCCTTCCAGCTCGCGCAGGCGCGTCACGAGTTCGTGGTTGCTCGCGGCGAAGAAATTGTCGAAGGTGGCAGGCGGCGGCGTGCCGAGATCGAGCGTCAGTTGGCGTTGCACGGGCAGTCGGTTCCGTCGGGGCGTATCTTGAAATGCAGGGTGCGGGTCGTGCCGCGGTACGGTTCGCGCCGGGCGCCCAAGCGTTTCGCGCGTTTTCCCCATCCTGGAAACGATTCGGACGTGATTCGGGACGAGGCGCGGCGAAACGCGTGAATTCCAGCCGCAGGGCTGTCATCGGGTAAAATCGCATTTTACCGACCTTCTCGCTCATCCCCCATGAATCAGCCGAAAACCGCCCCCGACGCCCAAGGTTTGTCCTATCGCGACGCGGGCGTGGACATCGATGCCGGCGACGCGCTCGTCGACCGGATCAAGCCGTTTGCCAAGAAAACGATGCGCGACGGCGTGTTGGGCGGCATCGGCGGATTCGGCGCGCTGTTCGAAGTGCCGAAGCGCTACAAGGAGCCGGTGCTGGTGTCGGGCACGGACGGCGTCGGCACCAAGCTGCGCCTTGCGTTCCAGCTGAACAAGCATGACACGGTCGGGCAGGATCTCGTCGCGATGAGCGTGAACGACATTCTCGTGCAGGGCGCGGAGCCGCTCTTCTTCCTCGACTACTTCGCGTGCGGCAAGCTCGACGTCGACACGGCGACGACCGTCGTCAAGGGCATCGCGCAAGGGTGCGAATACGCGGGCTGCGCGCTGATCGGCGGCGAAACGGCGGAAATGCCGGGCATGTACCCCGACGGCGAGTACGATCTCGCGGGCTTCGCGGTCGGCGCGGTGGAAAAGAGCAAGATCATCGACGGCAGCACGATCAAGCCGGGCGACGTCGTGCTCGGGCTGGCATCGAGCGGCATCCATTCGAACGGCTATTCGCTCGTGCGCAAGGTCATCGAGCGCGCGCAGCCGGACCTCGCCGCCGACTTCGACGGCCGGTCGCTCGCCGATGCGCTGATGGCGCCGACGCGCATCTACGTGAAGCCGCTCCTCTCGCTGATGCAGAGCGTGACGGTGAAGGGCATGGCGCATATCACGGGCGGCGGGCTGGTCGAAAACATTCCGCGCGTGCTGCGCGAAGGGCTGACCGCCGAACTCGATCATCGCGCGTGGCCGCTGCCGCCGCTTTTCGCGTGGCTGCAGAAGCACGGCGGCGTCGCGGACGCGGAAATGCATCGCGTGTTCAATTGCGGGATCGGGATGGCGGTGGTCGTCGCCGCCGAGGACGCGGAAGCGGCGACCGGTTTGCTGTCGGCTGCCGGCGAGCAAGTCTGGACGATCGGCACCGTGCGTGAAAGCCGCGAAGGCGAGGCGCAGACCGTCGTGGTCTAAGTTTCACGCACCGCCGTTCATGAAACCGCTCCCCAGGGAGCGGTTTTTTATTGGCTCACGCGTTCGATCGCCTGGACGGCTTGCGCGGTGGCATCGTCCGCGCAGCAGTCGATCACGATCCGCTCCGGCATCGCGCGCAGCCACGTCAGCTGGCGCTTGCAGAGCTGGCGCGTCGCGAAGATACCCTTGTCGCGCATCGTGTCGCGGTCGGTCGCGCCGTCGAGATATTCCCACGCCTGCCGATAGCCGACGCAGCGCATCGAAGGCATCGCGAGATTCAGGTCGCCGCGCGCGCGCAGGCGCTTCACTTCGTCGATGAAACCGTGCGCCAGCATCGCGTCGAAACGTGCGGCGATGCGCGCGTGCAGCACGCTGCGCTCCGACGGTTCCAGCGCGATCGGCACGAAGCGCCAGCGCGCCGGCTCCTGCTCGCGGCGCGGCGCGGCGAGCAGCGCCGACATCGGCTGCCCGGTCAGCATGAACACTTCGAGCGCGCGCTGGACGCGCTGCGAATCGTTCGGCGCGAGCCGCGCAGCCGTCTCGGGATCGACCGCGGCAAGCCGCGCATGGAGCGCGGGCCAGCCGTCGCGCGCGGCGTCGGCATCGAGCGCGGCGCGAACTTTCGGGTCCGCCGCGGGCAGGTCGTTCAGGCCCTGCGTCAGCGCCTTGTAGTACAGCATCGTCCCGCCGACCAGAAGCGGCACGTTTCCGCGCGCCTCGATCTCGCCGACGAGGCGCAGTGCGTCGGCGCGAAACTCGGCGGCGGAATAAGTCTCGGCGGGATCGATGATGTCGATCAGATGATGCGGCGCCGCCGCGCGTTCGTCGGCGCTCGGTTTCGCGGTGCCGATGTCCATCTCGCGGTAGACGAGCGCCGAATCGACGCTCACGATTTCCACCGGCCGCCGCGCCGCGAACGCGAGGGCGGCGGCGGTCTTGCCCGACGCCGTCGGGCCGAGCAGACACGCGATCTGCTTCGTCGGCGAATCGCTCATTGTCCGCGCATGAAGAGGCGGTCGAGGTCGCCGAGCGTCAGTTGGAACCACGTGGGCCGGCCGTGATTGCACTGGTCGGCGCGTTCGGTGGCTTCCATCTGACGCAGGAGCGCGTTCATTTCGTCGAGCGTGAGGCGCCGGTTCGCGCGGACCGCGTGATGGCAGGCGAGCGTGCCGAGCAGTTCGTGCTGGCGCTCGGTCAACACGCGCGAGCCGCCGTAGGCCTGCAGATCCGCGAGCACGGCGCGCGCGAGCGATTGCAGATCGGCGTCCTTGAGCAGCGCGGGCACGGCGCGGATCGCGATCGACGTCGGCGAGAGCACGGCCAGGTCGAAGCCGAGCGCATCGAGTGTCGCGCGCTCCTCCTCGACGACGCCAATGTCCACCGGTTCCGCCGTGATGGCAACGGGGATCAGAAGCGGCTGCACGGCGATCGTCCGATTCGCGAGGGCGTTCTTGAACTGCTCGTAGAGGATGCGCTCGTGGGCCGCGTGCATATCGACGATCACGAGCCCTTGCGCGTTCTGCGCGAGCACGTAGATGCCGTGAATCTGGCCGAGGGCGAAGCCGAGCGGCTGCTCGGCTTCGTCGTGACCGTAGCGTGCCGCGGGCGCGCTGTCGGACGCCCACTGCGCCGGGGCGGGCGACGCGTCCTTGCGGCCGAAGAGGGCGTCGTAGAGCGCGAGCGGCTGCGCGACGGGCAGCGTGCCCTGCGTCATCCGCGACTGGCGCAGCCAGGTCGTGCCGTTTTCGCTTTTCGCGCTTTCTTGCGCCGCATTCGCGCCCAGCACGCCCGCGCCCGCGAGCGGCCGCGCGCTGAACGAAGCCGGACCGCTCGGCTGCAATTGCGCGGCGTGCGCGCCCGAAGTCGTTTCCAGCGACGCTCCCGCGTGCCGCGCCAGCGCGCGTTGAACGGCGTGAAACACGAACTGGTGGATCGAGCGCGAATCGCGGAAACGCAGTTCGATCTTCGACGGATGCACGTTCACGTCGACGGATTCCGGCGGCAGGTCGAGGAACAGCACGTACGACGGATAGCGATTGCCATGCAGCACGTCTTCGTAGGCGGCGCGCACGGCGTGCGTCAGCAGCTTGTCGCGGACAAAGCGGCCATTGACGAAGAAATACTGCTGGTCGGCGCGGCCACGGCTCGCGGTCGGCAGACCGGCGCAGCCGTAGACCGCGAGCGGCCCGGCGCGCTCGTCGAGTGGCAGGTGGGCCGTATCGAACACTTCGCCGAGGATCTTCGCGACGCGCGCCTGCGGATCGCTCGCGTTCCAGTGCTCGACGGCCTTACCGTTGTGCATCACCGAAATCGCGACGTCGGGCCGCGCGAGCGCGACCCGACGGATCATTTCGAGGCAATGGCCGAGCTCGGTCTGCTCGCTTTTCAGGAACTTTCTGCGCGCGGGCGTGTTGAAGTAGAGTTCGCGCACTTCCATCGTCGTGCCGACGGTGCCCGCCGCCGGCGAGAGCGCGCCCGTCTGCGCGTCGATGCGCGTCGCGTGCGCGCAGTCGCTCGTGCGGCTCGTGATGAACAGCTCGGCCACCGACGCGATCGACGCCAGCGCTTCGCCGCGAAAGCCGAGCGTCGCGACGGCTTCGAGTTCCGCGAGCGAGCGGATCTTGCTCGTCGCGTGGCGCAGGAGCGCGAGCGGCAACTGATCGGACGGCATGCCGCAGCCGTCGTCGGCGATCACGATGCGTTTCACGCCGCCTTCGTCGAGCGTGATGCGCAAGGTCGTGGCGCCGGCGTCGAGCGCGTTCTCCAGCAGTTCCTTGACGACGGACGCGGGGCGTTCGACCACTTCGCCCGCCGCGATCTGGCTGATCAGCTGGTCGGGAAGCGGCTGGATCGCGCGCAGGCGGCGCGCGCCGTCGACGGGCGCGGCGGCGGGGGTATCGGTGAGATCGGGCATGGCGAAATTATAGCGATCGCGTGCGAAGCGCACTCGCCAGTCGGCTTCGACCGCCACGGTATCGGCTCCGTGCCGCCAAATGCAGGCGCGCTAAGTCTCCGGCTGTCGACTTTCGGTATCATGACGCGACCGCTTTTCGAGCGCCTTCGATGCCCGTCCCGCACGGCCGAGCGCGCTGTCTCAATCATTTCAAGGAACGCTTTTGGACACACTGCTGCAATTTCTGGGGCTCATTCTCCACATCGACAAGTCGCTCGGCTTCTTCATCCAGCACTACGGCGGCTGGGTGTATGCGGTGCTCTTTTTGATCGTGTTCTGTGAAACCGGGCTGGTCGTGTTTCCGTTCCTGCCGGGCGATTCGCTGCTTTTCATCGGCGGCGCGTTTGCCGCGACCGGCTCGATGCATCTCGGCGTGCTGATCGTGCTGCTGCTGGTGGCGGCCATCGGCGGCAACACGGTGAATTACTGGATCGGGCGCGCGGTCGGACCGAAAGTGTTCCATTCGAACATTCCGGTTCTCGAACGTTTTCTCGACCGCGCCGCGCTGCAGAAGACCCATAATTTCTACGATAAGCACGGCGGCAAGACCATCGTCATCGCGCGTTTCGTGCCGGTGGTGCGCACGTTCGCGCCGTTCGTCGCGGGCGCGTCGGCAATGGATGCCACGCGTTTTCAGGTGTTCAACGTGCTGGGCGCGCTGATCTGGGTGCTGTTGCTGGTGCTGCTTGGCTACTTCTTCGGCAATATTCCGTTCATCCGGCAATATCTGAACGTGATCGTGCTCGTGGGGATCGGCGCGGCGGTCATTCCCGTCGCGCTCGGCGCGCTGTGGAAGATGACACGGCGCAAGTCGTCGAAGGTCTGAGCGGCGTTCGCCGGCGTCGAAACGGACGAGGCCGCCTTGCGGGCGGCCTCGTCGTTTTTGCGGATCGCGCGGTGTTTAGCCGCGCTTGAAAAGCCGCAAGACGAACAGCAGCACGACTGCGCCGATCACTGCCGTGATGAGCGAGCCAAGAAGGCCGCCGCCGAACGAAATGCCGATCACGCCCGAAAGCCAGCCGCCGATCACCGCGCCGACGATGCCGACGAGAATGTCGACCAAAAGGCCGAAGCCGCCGCCCTTGACGAGCAGGCCCGCGAGCCAGCCCGCCACCGCGCCGATGATCAGCGCCCAAACGAGTCCGTGTTGCATGAATTCCATGCGTCAATCTCCATAAAGTGAAAATGCAGAATGCACCCGCATCGAGCGCGGTGAATGTAGCCGATGCGCGTGTCCCGTGGAGGCCCGGAAATGTCAAGCATTGTCAGAACATCGATCGCGCCGCCATTCGGCCAGGTAGCCGATAAAATGCCGCGTGCGCCAGCCGGTTATTCGGACATACGCAGATGCGAGCACGCGATTCCGTGTGATAACGTCAAACGTTAGAACGCCAAAGTTTCGGGGCCTTTTCGACGCAGTGACGGCGCCCGATGTGGTGAATTTGGCGTCTGGAATCGTGAACCATCGTTAAATGTTTTATGCTCGCGGGGATGTGTCAGGCGTGAAGTGGAAAGTCGAATCGAAGGTGGCAGGCAGCAGTGAAACGAATGGGTGGCGTCGGGCTCGCATGGCGGTCGTGGCGCTCGGGCTGGCGGCGATGTTGTCCGGATGCGGCATCTTCGGTTGCGGCGGCGCGGCGTCGAATGGCGGCTTTTTCGGCGGCTGCGGCGCCGGAATGCGGTTCTGAGCGGCGCGATGGTCGTCGGGACGTCGATAAAACAAACAGGCAGGGTTCGGAAGTATGGCGGTGATGCGTTCAGGATTATTCAGATTGACGGCGTGGGCCGTCGTTTGCGGGGCGGGGCTCGCGGGGTGTTCGTCGGCGCTCGTGCCGGCGCCGGTCGTCGAACGGTCGACGGGCGGTGATGCGTCCACGGCGGTTCAGTCTCCCGCC
>NZ_FCNZ02000026.1 GCF_001544495.1 Caballeronia telluris | reverse complement strand
CAAAACTGCGTGCACTGCAAGACCTGCGACATCAAGGACCCGACGCAGAACATCGTCTGGGTCACGCCCGAAGGCGGCGGCGGGCCGAACTATCCGAACATGTGAGCGTTCACGCATGAAAAAAGGGCGCCGGCTTGAAAACCGGCGCCCTTCTCGTTTGCGTGACGCTCGCTGACTTCAGGAAGCGCGCGGCGCGATCTTCGGCGTCTCGGTGACGACATCGCCGCATTGCGCGCGATGCCGCAGCGCATGGTCGATCAGGACGAGCGCGAGCAGCGCCTCGGCGATCGGCGTCGCGCGAATCCCGACGCACGGGTCATGACGCCCGAAAGTCTCGACGACGGCCGGATTGCCCGCCTTGTCGATCGAATGGCGCGGCGTACGGATGCTCGACGTCGGCTTGATCGCGATCGACACCGTGATGTCCTGCCCGCTCGAAATCCCGCCGAGAATGCCGCCTGCGTTGTTCGCGGCGAACCCGTCGGGCGACATTTCGTCGCCGTGCACGGAACCGCGCTGCGCGACGCTCGCGAAGCCCGCGCCGATCTCGACGCCCTTCACCGCGTTGATGCCCATCATCGCCTTCGCGATGTCGGCGTCGAGGCGGTCGTAGAGCGGCTCGCCGAGGCCCACCGGCACGCCGGTCGCGACCACTTCGATGCGCGCGCCGATCGAATCGCCGTCCTTGCGCAGCGCGTCCATGTATTCCTCGAGACGCGGCACGATCTCCGCGTTCGGCGCGAAGAACGGATTCTCGCGCACGCAGTCCCACGACACGAACGGCACCTCGATCTCGCCGATCGCGCTCATGTAGCCGCGCGTCTCGATGCCGAAACGCTCGCGCAGCCACTTCTTCGCGACCGCGCCCGCGGCCACCGTCGGCGCGGTCAGGCGCGCGGACGAACGACCGCCGCCGCGATAGTCGCGGATGCCGTATTTCTGCCAGTAGGTGTAGTCGGCGTGACCGGGGCGGAACGTCTCGACGATATTGCCGTAGTCCTTGCTGCGCTGGTCGGTGTTGCGGATCAGGAGCGCGATCGGCGTGCCGGTCGTCTTGCCCTCGAACACGCCCGAGAGAATCTCGACCTGGTCCGGCTCCTGGCGCTGCGTGACGTGGCGCGACGTGCCGGGACGGCGCCGGTCGAGTTCGATCTGGATGTCGGCTTCGGTCAGCGCCATGCCGGGCGGGCAGCCGTCGATCACGCAGCCGATCGCGGGTCCATGCGACTCGCCGAAGTTCGTGACGGTGAAAAGCGTGCCTAACGTATTGCCGGACATGTGCGTCGCCCTGAGAAGTGAAACGGGAAGCTCACATTATGCCAGCCGCATCTCGATAAGGCGCCGCGCCGCGCTACCTGCGGGCGCCGCGCAACGCACCGACCACCTGCTGCAAATGCTCGGGCGTGGCATCGGCGGGATCGATCGGCTCGCCGACCGCGAGCGTCAGCCGGCTCATCACGCCGCGCTGGACCGGACGCGGCCAGCGCGAATCCTCGTGCCGCGAGAACACGCTGCCCCACAGTCCGCGCAGCGCAATCGGTACGACCGGCGCCGCGTGTCTTCTCAGAATCTCCGAAATGCCGTGCCGAAACGGGTTGAGTTCGCCCGTGCGCGTGAGCTTGCCTTCCGGAAAGATGCAGACGAGCTCGCCCTCGGCGAGCGCGCGGCCGCACGCATCGTAGGCGCGCGCGAGCAGGTCGGCATCCTCGTGCGCGGGCGCGATCGGAATCGCCTTCACGTGGCGGAACAACCAGCCGACGAACGGCGACCTGAAAATGCGGTGATCCATCACGAAGCGGATCGGCCGCGGGCTTTCCGACATGATGACGATCGCATCGACGAAACTGACGTGATTGCACACGAGCACGGCGGCGCCCTGCTCGGGAATGCGCTCGGCGTCGACGAGACGAATGCGGTAGAACGTGTGGACCAGCACCCACGCGACGAAGCGCAGCAGAAATTCCGGCACGAGCGAATAGATATACGCGGCGACGACGATATTCAGGAGCGCGGTCGTCAGGAAGAGCCCCGGAATGCCGACGCCCATCGACGTGAGCGCGAGCGCCAGCAACGCCGAGACGATCATGAAGAACGAATTCAGGATGTTGTTCGCGGCGATGATGCGCGCGCGGTGCGTCGGCTGGCTGCGGCTCTGGATCAGCGCGTAGAGCGGCACGCTGTAAAAGCCGCCGAACATCGCGAGCAGGAACAGGTCCGCGAGAATGCGCCAGTGCGAGGCAATCGCGAGAAACTCGCCGACGCCGAGCAAATGACCCGCCGGCGCGATGCGATGGCTCGCGAAGAATAGATCGATCGCGAATACGCTGATGCCGATCGAACCGAGCGGCACGAGCCCGATCTCGACGCGCCGTTTCGAGAGCTTTTCGCACAGCAGCGACCCGATGCCGATGCCGATGGAAAACGTCGCGAGCAGGATCGTGACGACGTCGGGGTCCGCGGACAGCACGTCCTTTGCGAAGTTGAAGAACGACGTGAGAAAGGTCGCGCCGACGAACCACAGCCACGAGATGCCGAGCAGGCTCAGGAACACGGTGCGGTTATGCTTGGCGAGCGCGAGGTTTCGCCAGGTTTCCGAAAACGGATTCCAGTTGATGCGCAGTTCGGGCTGCGGCGCTTCGGACTTCGGCACGAACCCCGACACCGCGCGTCCGATCAGCGCGAACGCCAGGCACGCGGTCGCGAGCAGCATCGCGCCGTGCTCCGTCAGCCCGGCCGACGCGCCGCCGATGATCGTCCCGAACAAAATGGCGACGAATGTTCCCATCTCGACGAGCCCGTTACCGCCCACCAGTTCGGACGATTTCAGATGCTGCGGCAGATACGCATATTTGACGGGTCCGAAGACGGTCGAATGGACGCCCATCAGGAACGTGCAGACGTAGAGCAGCGTGGCGTTATGCAGCAGGAACCCCGCGCCGCCGACGAGCATCACCGCGATCTCGAAGGTCTTCACGAGGCGTGTGAGCGTCGCCTTGTCGTACTTGTCGGCGATCTGGCCAGAAGTCGCGGAAAACAGCACGAACGGGACGATGAAGATCGCGGAAATCAGGAACGGCGCTGACTTCGGATCGACGCCGGAAAAGCGCGCGGCCTGGAACGTGACGAGCGACGTGAAGCCGACCTTGAACACGTTGTCGTTCATCGCGCCGAGAAACTGCGTCCAGAAGAACGGGGCGAAGCGGCGCTCGCGCATCAGTCGAAACTGGCTTTCGCCTGATGCGTCGGCGCGGCGGGACGCGCGGCGAGCGTCGCGAATCGGGCGGTCACTCATGGCTCATGGGAATGGAGCGCTTGAAGGAAGGAAAAACGTGGAATTCATCAGGCGAAAAAAAGCGCGCCGGCCGGGGCGCGCTCTTCGCGGATAGGCAGTGCGTGCGGCGCGAGCAGTACGCCAGCCGCTCAGCGCGCCTCTTCCTGCTGCTCGGGCCAGTCGCGGATATAAGCCTTGAGCATGCGATTCTCGAAACCCTGCTCCTCGACGACTGCGCGCGCCACGTCGTAGAACGAGATCACGCCCATCAGCGCGCGGTTTTCCATCACGGGCAGGTAGCGCACGTGATGTTCGAGCATCATGCGGCGCACCTCGTTGACGTCCGTTTCCGGCGTGCAGGTGAGCGGATGATCGTCCATGACCTTCCGGATGGTGGTCGTGCCGACGCTGCCGCCGTTTTCCTTCAGCGTCAGGATGATTTCGCGGAACGTCAGCATGCCGACGAGATCGCCGTACTCCATGACGACGAGCGAGCCGATGTCGTGCGACGCCATCGTGTTGATTGCGTCGTGCAGCGGTGTCTCGGGCGTCACCGTGAAGAGCACATTGCCCTTGACCTTCAGAATGTCGCTGACTCGCATGATTGGTCTCCTTGCGAAATGCCTGATCGTGAGTCGATGCTATCGGAAAGGCTGTGAAAAGGAAAGCGCGGACGGCCCGGCTGGCTTGACGTATAAGGTTTTCGTGCGAACGGACTAGGTTCGCGCCCTAGGTCCGCCGAAGCGGGCCCGATGTTACGATGATTGCCCCCTGGATTTTCGCCACACGCGGGTAGCGTGCGGCCGCTCGCGATGCCCGCCAACCGCTTCGACACGCTCGTGCTGCACGCGGGCGCCGCGCCCGACCCGGCGACCGGTGCGCGCGCCACGCCGATCTACCAGACGACGTCCTTCTCCTTCCGCGACACCGACCACGCCGCCGCGCTTTTCAACATGGAGCGCTCGGGGCACGTGTACTCGCGCATCTCGAACCCGACGGTCGCGGTGTTCGAGGAGCGCGTCGCCGCGCTCGAAGGCGGCGCCGGGGCGATCGGCACGGCGAGCGGCCAGGCGGCGCTCCATCTGGCGATCGCGACCTTGATGGGCGCCGGCTCCCACATCGTGGCATCGAGCGCGCTCTACGGCGGTTCGCACAACCTGCTGCACTACACGCTCGCGCGCTTCGGCATCGAGACCACCTTCGTGCCGCCGCACGATCTCGACGCGTGGCGCGCCGCCGCGCGCCGGAACACGCGCCTTTTCTTCGGCGAGACGCTCGGCAATCCCGGGCTCGACGTGCTCGACATCGCGGGCGTCGCGGAAATCGCGCACGCGAACCAGGTGCCGTTCCTGGTCGATTCGACCTTCACGACGCCCTACCTGCTGCGCCCCTTCGAGCACGGCGCGGACCTCGTCTACCATTCGGCGACCAAGTTCCTCGGCGGCCACGGCACGACGATCGGCGGCGTGCTGGTCGACGGCGGCACGTTCGACTTCACCGCCACCGACCGCTTCCCCGAATTCACCGAGCCCTACGACGGCTTTCACGGCATGGTGTTCGCCGAGGAAAGCACGGTCGCGCCGTTCCTGCTGCGCGCGCGCCGCGAGGGCTTGCGCGACTTCGGTGCCTGCCTGCATCCGCAGGCGGCGTGGCAACTGCTGCAAGGCATCGAAACGCTGCCGCTGCGAATGGACCGGCACGTCGCGAATACGCGCCGCGTGGTCGAGTTTCTGCTCGCGCATCCGGCCGTGGAAGGCGTCGCGTATCCCGAACTGCCGACGCACCGCGACTACGCGCTCGCGCAGCGACTTTTGCCGCGCGGCGCGGGCGCCGTGTTCAGTTTCGACCTGCGCGGCGACGTGGCGGCTGCGCGGCGTTTCATCGAGTCGCTCACGCTTTTTTCGCACTTGGCGAACGTCGGCGATGCGCGCTCGCTCGTCATCCATCCCGCATCGACGACGCATTTCCGCATGGACGCCGCCGCGCTCGCCGCAGCGGGCATCGGGCCAGGGCGCATTCGCCTGTCGATCGGCCTGGAAGATCCCGACGACCTGATCGACGACCTGAAACGCGGCCTGAAGGCATCGCAGAAGGCGAGTTCGACGGCGCCGGCGCCCGGGAGCCGCGCATGAATTTCGACGTCAAAGGCCGGCCGGCCTATGCCTACACCGGCGGCAAGACATTCGATGCGAGCCGCCCGGCGGCCGTCTTCATCCACGGCGCGGAACACGACCACAGCGTGTGGGCGCTACAGACGCGCTACTTTGCGCATCACGGCTTCGGCGTGCTCGCGCTCGACCTGCCCGGACATGGCCGCAGCGCCGGACCGGCACTGGCCGGCGTCGCGTCGCTCGCCGACTGGCTGATCGACGTGCTCGACGCGGCGAAGGTCGAAAAAGCCGTGCTGATCGGCCACAGCATGGGCTCGCTGATCGCGCTCGATGCCGCCGCCCGGCACCCGACGCGCGTCGCGAAGCTCGCACTCATCGCCACCGCCGTGCCGATGACCGTCTCCGACGCCTTGCTCGACGCCGCCCGCGAACACGAGCCGCAGGCCATCGACATGGTCAACCAGTGGTCGCATTCGACGATCGCCGCCAAGCCGTCGAGTCCCGCGCCCGGCTTCTGGCTGCATGGCGTGAATCAGCGCCTGATGGAGCGCGTCTCCGCGCGCGGCGAAGGCCAGCTCTTTTACACTGACTTCAGCGCCTGCAACGCCTACGCCGACGGCCTCGAACGCGCGGCAGCGGTGCGTTGCCCGGTGCTCGTGCTCTCTGGACGGCGCGACGTGATGACGCCGCCGAAAGCGGCGAGCGCACTCGTGAAAGCGATGTCGCAGGCGGGCGTGGCCGTCGAAACGCTCACGCTCGACGCCGGCCACGCGCTGATGAGCGAGCAACCCGACGCAACGCTCGACGCCCTCTTTGACTTCGCGATCAAGCCAGCGACCACGCCAGCATAAGCGCCGCGAAAGCGCCGCCCCATCGGCCGAACAGCCAGGTTGCACGGCGCGCGCTTTTCGCCGCACAATGGGCTGTCAAGGCACGGCCGAGTCCCGTGCGTCGATCCAATGGAGGCAGCCATGGCGCATACGGCACACAGCGACCACTTTGCGAATTTCGCCGAGTTCTATCCGTATTATCTGGAAGAGCATCGCAATCTCGTGTCGCGCAGACTTCACTTCATCGGCTCGCTCGGCGTGATCGGCTGCATCGCGATGGCGGTCGCAACCGGCGACTGGCTCTGGCTGCCGGCGGCGGTCGTCTGCGGCTACGGTTTTGCGTGGATCGGCCATTTCTTCTTCGAAAAGAACCGCCCGGCCACTTTTCTTCACCCGCTCTACAGCCTGATGGGCGACTGGGTGATGTTCAAGGACATCTGCACGGGAAAAATCTCGCTTTGAAGCGCCGCGCGCAATGACGATTGAGGACGCTCACGCGTGCTGGTGCGGCATCGCCGCGCGGGCGGCGCCGTGCAGCCGCTCATCGGTGAGCGCCGACGAGCGCGCGGCGATCAGCGAGCCGAGCGTGACGTCGAGCTTCTCGTTCTCGAGCGCCCCCGTCAGCGCCGCGCAGTCCACCTGCGTGGCGTCGAGCCGCAACTGGTACTCGAGTTCCTCGCGGTCGATCACGAACAGGTCGAACAGCATCGTCACGGTGATCTGGTTCGGATTGGCGATCAGCACGTAGCGCGGCATGCGCGTGTCTTCGAGCCGACCGACCCAGCCCTGCGCCTCCACCGTGTTGAGCAGACGCGTGGACGTGTCCATATCGCAACGCAGCATCCGCGCGAGTTCCAGCGCCGTCTGGCCGGGTTTGCCCCCTTCGCGCGCCTCGACGAGCCGCGCCAGCAATTCGAGCGAATCGAGCAGATCGCTGCCCGGAAACTCGCGCCGGTGAAACTGGCCGATGCGGATCGCCGGCAGCGCGGACGTCACCATCGCGCCGATCAGCGCGATCATCCAGCAGAGATAGACCCACAGCAGGAACACCGGCAGCGCCGCGAACGCGCCGTAGACGGCCGTATAGGTCGGAATGCGCCGCACGTAGTAGCCGAATCCGCGCTTGCCGAGTTCGAAGGCGACCGCCGCGATCAGCCCGCCGATCACGGCGTCGCGCCATTCGACCTTGCAGTTCGGCATGTAGACGTAGAGCATCGTGAACGCGAGCACGGTCACGGGCAGCGAGACACCCGTCAGCGCCCATTCGACGATCGGTGGCATCAGGTGATGCGAGCCCGCGAACGCCACCGATTGCGCGAAGAGATAGGACGAGATCGAGAGACTGCAGCCGAACATGATCGGTCCGAGCGTGATGATCGCCCAGTAGACCAGCACGCGCTGCGCGAGCGGCCGCGCCTTGCGCACGCGCCAGATCACGTTGAACGCGGACTCGACGGTCATCATCGTCATGACCGAGGTGACGAACAGGATGGTCATGCCGACCGTCGTCAGCCCCTTCGCCTTCGACGCGAACTGGTTCAGGTATTTGAAGATTTGCGTGTTGATCTGGTTCGGCATCAAATGCACCGCCAGAAAATCCTGCAGCGACTCCTGGAACGAGCCGAAGATGGGAAACGCCGTGAACAGCGCGAACGCGACGGTCGCGAGCGGCACGATCGACAGCACGCTCGTGAACGTGAGACTGCCGGCTACCTGCGCCACGCGGTCCTCGCCGGTGCGCCTGGCGACGAAGCCCGCGAGCCGCTTGACACTGGCGAGATCGATGGAAAGCTTCTGCAAAAATCCTTCTCCTCTGGCGAGCCGAGCTGGCGTTTCAGCGCTTACTGCGGCCCTATGCACCACAGCGCCGTCACGGGTCGCAAAAGCGCGGAAAACCAGCAGAATCGCGCCGGAAACCACGATCGTGAACCCGTCTCTATAATACCCGTTCACTAAAAAAAGCCTTATGAACGACATCCTTGTGCTTTATTACAGCCGGCACGGTGCGACGCGCGAACTGGCGCTCGCCATCGCGCAGGGCATCGACAGCGTCCCCGGCATGCAGGCGCGCGTGCGCACGGTGCCGCCGGTGTCGAGCGTCTGCGAATCGACCGCGCCCGATATTCCCGCCGACGGCCCGCCGTACGCCGAGCTGCGCGACCTCGAAGAATGCGCGGGCGTCGCGCTCGGGTCGCCGACGCGCTTCGGCAACATGGCGGCATCGCTCAAATACTTTCTCGACGGCACCACGCCGCAATGGCTTTCCGGCGCGCTGGCGGGCAAACCCGCGAGCGTCTTCACGTCGACGGGAAGCCTGCACGGCGGCCAGGAAAGCACGTTGCTCTCGATGATGCTGCCGCTGCTGCACCACGGAATGATGATCGTCGGCATTCCGTACACCGAATCGCGCCTCACGACGACACAAGGCGGCGGCACGCCATACGGCGCCTCGCATCACGCGCGCTCCAACGCCGACGGCGCGATTTCCGCCGACGAGAAGGCGCTCGCCGTCGCGCTCGGCGCGCGGCTCGCGCGCACGGCGCTCAATCTCGTGCGCGGAGCGGCCGCCGCATGAACGCGTCGCGCGTAGAGCGCTCATGAGCCAGCCCGCTGCCCGTCCGGCGAGCGCGCGTCCCGTCTTCGCGACGGGCGCGTTCGCAAGCCTCATCGCGCTCATCGCGCTCTCGCTCGCGTGGGAACTGTGGCTCGCGCCGCTGCGTCCCGGCGGCTCGGCGCTCGCGCTGAAGGCGCTGCCGCTCGTCTTCGCGCTTCCCGGCACCTGGCGGCGCGACGTCTACACGCTGCAATGGGCGTCGATGCTGGTGCTGCTCTATCTCGCGGAGGGCATCGTGCGCGGCATGACGGACGGCGGACTGTCCGCGCGGCTCGGCTGGATCGAAGCGCTGCTCGCGCTCGTCTTTTTCGGCTGCGCGCTCGGCTACGTCGCGCCTTACAAGCGTGCGGCCCGCGCCGCAAAACGTCTCGGCAAGGACGCTTTGTAGCACGACTTGCCCCCGCCATGCCGGGACTACGCCATCCGGCCAGGCATCGCCCTGGTGCATCCTGCGCGATACTGTCGACTACGCTTTTCGATTTCCAAGGTCATGAACGCTTCCGCCCACACTGCTACCGCCCGCCCTTCCCGTTCCGCGTTCGTCGCCGCCTGCGCCGAGGTGCTCGGCGCCGCCCACGTGCTGACCGACCCGCACGATACCGCCCCCTTCCTCACCGACTGGCGCGGCCGCTACACGGGCGAAGCATGCGCCGTGCTGCTGCCCGCCAATACGGAGCAGGTCGCCGCCGTCGTGCGGCTCGCGCGCGAATACCGCGTCGCGACCGTGCCGCAGGGCGGCAACACGGGCCTCGCGGGCGGCGCGACGCCCGATGCGAGCGGCCTGCAGGCGGTCGTGAGCCTCAAGCGCCTGAACCGCATCCGCGGCGTCGATCCGCACAACAACACGATCACGGTCGAGGCGGGCGTCGTGCTCGCCGAGATCCAGGCGCGCGCCGCGGCCGAACAGCGCCTCTTCGCGCTTTCCCTCGCGGCGGAAGGCAGCTGCACGATCGGCGGGAATCTCTCGACCAACGCGGGCGGCACGGGCGTCCTGCGCTACGGCAATACGCGCGAACTGTGTCTCGGCCTCGAAGTCGTGACGCCGCATGGCGAGATCTGGGACGGCCTGCGCGCGCTGCGCAAGGACAACACCGGCTACGACCTGCGCGATCTCTACATCGGCGCGGAAGGCACGCTCGGCATCATCACCGCGGCGGTAATGAAGCTGCATCCGGCGCCCGTCGCGCAAGTGACGGCGCTTGCCGGGCTCGCTTCGCCGCACGCCGCGCTCGACTTCCTCGCGATGGCGCAGCGTCACGCGGGCGCGCTTTTGACCGGCTTCGAGCTGATGTCGGACTTCTCGCTGCGGCTCGTCGGCCGGCATTTCGGGCAGATGCGCTATCCGTTCGCCGAGCCGCACGCGCAGACCGTCCTGCTCGAACTCTCCGACAGCGAAAGCGAAGCGCACGCGCGCACCCTCTTCGAACGTTTGATGGAAGAAGCGATCGAGGCGGGCATCGTGGAGGATGCGGTCGTCGCGGAGAATCTCGCGCAATCGCGGGCGTTCTGGGACCTGCGCGAACACATCCCGCTCGCGCAGGCCGAGGAAGGCCTCAACATCAAGCAGGACATTTCGGTGCCGATTTCGAGCATCGGCCGCTTCATCGAGGAAACCGATGCGCTGATCGCCCAGGCTGCGCCGGGCGCGCGCATGGTCACGTTCGGCCATCTTGGCGACGGCAATCTGCACTACAACGTGCAGGCGCCCGAAGGCGTCGATCCGCAGGCGTTTCTCGCCGGGTATCAGAAGCGCATCAATGCGCTCGTCTACGAGCAGGTGCACGCGCACCGCGGCAGCATCAGCGCGGAACATGGCCTCGGGCAACTCAAGGTGAACGAGGCGATGCGCTACAAGTCGCCCGTCGAAGTGCGCCTGATGCAGACGATCAAGGCCGCGCTCGATCCGGAGAACCTGATGAATCCGGGCAAGGTCGTACCGGCCCGCGACTGATTTCGCATCGAGGAGAAGCCGTCGTGAAGATTCGCGTTTTGTCCGATTTGCATCTCGAAGCCGACGAACCCGTCGCGATTCCGTATGCCGAGGCGGATCTCGTCGTGCTCGCCGGCGACATCCACAATCACGCGGAAGGCGTGCGCTGGGCGGCGGAGAATTTCGATTCGCGCGTGCCCATCGTCTATGTGCCGGGCAATCACGAGTACTACGACGGCGAGTTCGGCGCGCTCGAAGTCGCGATGCAGGACGCCGCGCAAAGCGTGGACAACGTGCACTACCTGAACAACGCGACGCTCGTCGACCGCTACGGCAAATGGCGCGTGCTCGGCACGACGCTCTGGACCGACTTCGCGCTGTTCGGCTCGGGCGCGTCCCAGCTCGAAAAAGCGCAGGACGCCTGCGCGCGCGTGATGCTCGACTATCGCGGCGTGATCCAGATCGCGTGGCCCGAGCCCGACGGCGAACCGCGTTCGTTCGCGACGAGCGATTCGCTCGCGCTGCACGAACACGCGCGCGCCTGGCTCGAAAGCGAGCTCGCCAAGCCGTTCGACGGCCGGACGATCGTCGTCACGCATCATGCGCCGTTGCGGCAAAGCCTCGCGGAGAAATACGCGGAGGACGTGGTGTCGGCGGGCTTCGTCAATGACCTGCCCTCGCTCCTGCGCGCGCCTGTCGCGTTGTGGATTCACGGGCACACGCACACGGCGTTCGACTATACGGTCGAAGGCACGCGCGTCGTCTGCAATCCGCGCGGCTATATCGACCGGCGCACGCGCCAGCTCGAAAATCCGCATTTCGCGTGGGACAAGATCGTCGAAATCTGAGCGCCTGCAATGGCGCGGCACCGAGCAGCGGGAAGGATCAGCAATCAGCGGCACAACCGTTGGACCTAGCGGAGGAGCGCCATGTGCGGCCGAATCAGCCAGTACCGACTACCGATGCACTATGCACAACGCCTGCATCTGAGAAATCCGTTCGTGCTCGTCGATGCCGCCGACCGGCGGCCCGGCTACAACCTCTCGCCCGGCACGCATCCGCTCGCGATCTATCCCGACGAGACGATCCGCGCCGTGCACTGGGGCTATTGCCCGGCATGGGCGATCCAGAAGAAGCTCCCGCAGACGATCAACGCGCGCGTCGAGACCGCATCGACGAGCGCGTATTTCCGGGCGTTATGGAGAAAAGCGCGAATTTTGATTCCAGCGGACGGCTGGTTCGAATGGAAGACCGAGCTGGCGGACGAGCCGGCGCCCGGCGTGCGAGCCAGCGCGAAGCCGCCGAAGCAGCCCTACTTCATCCATCGCGCCGACGATGAACCGATGTTCCTCGCCGCCTTGACGAGCATCCAGACGGAAGACGACGCGCTCGTGCCCGGCGCCGGCTTCGTGATCGTGACGGCCACGGCGGACGAAGGGCTCGTCGATGTGCACGATCGCCGGCCGCTCGTGTTCGCACCGCACGCCGCGCGGCGCTGGCTCGACCCCGCGCTGCCTCCCGCCGAACTGGACGCGCTCGGCAAAGACGGCGGCGTGGCCGCGTCGGAATTCGTGTGGCACCGCGTGTCGGGCGACGTGAATCGCGCGGTCAACGACGAACCGCGCCTGATCGAACCGCTCGCGCCGCTCGAAAGCGGCGAATGACTCCGGGGCGCTCAGTAGTCGCGTGGACGCCGCACGTCGCTGCGCGACTCGATCCTGATCGGCACGAGACGCTTTTTCGCGGCATCGTCGCGATAGGCGCGCAACAGCTCGCGCGTGGCGGGCACGGCGATCAGCACGAGCAGCATCGCGAGAGCGAACATGAGTGGCGTATTCATCAGGCTTTCCCCGGTCGTGAGCGAGTGGACATGCGTCGAAAGTAACAAGATGCGGCCGAAATAAAAGTAAGCAAGTGTTGCGCCGCACACTATTGTTGTTACGGCGCAATGACAACAGAACTTGAGGGCTGCGCCGTCACGCGACGACGAATTCCTTCAGCGATTCGGCGTCCGCGGCGAGCGTCGCCGGCAGTTCGTCGCGCAGGAAATCGACCCACGTGCGGATTTTCGCGTCCAGATACTGGCGCGACGGATAGAGCGCGCAGACATTCAGTTCCTGCATCGTGTACTGCGGCAGCACGCGCACGATGGTCCCGGCCCGCAAAAGCGGCAGCGCCGAGGATGTCGGCAGCACGCCGAGCCCCATGCCCTCGCGGATCGCCACCGCCATCGCGTCGGCGACATTCACCGTGAACGTCGACGGCCCGAGGCTCACCGTTTCCTGACCGTTGGGGCCTTCGAAGATCCATTTGTCGGTGGGAAGCACCGGCGTGACGAGTTGCAGGCAGGTGTGGCGCACGAGATCGGAGAGCACGTGCGGAGTGCCGTGCTTCTCGATATACGCCGGCGAGGCGCATGCGATGCTGAACGCCGAGCCGAGCCGCTGCGACACGAGTCCCGAATCGGGCAGGTCGGACGCGAGCACGACCGAGACGTCGAACCCCTCGTCGAGCAAATCGGGCATGCGCTGCGCGAGCGTCAACTCGACCTGCACGGACGGATAGCGCGCCTGATAGCGCGAGATCATCGGCACGACATAGTGCTGGCCGAAACCTGTCATCGAATGCACCTTCAGCTTGCCGGACGGCCGCGCATGGGCGTCGCTGGCTTCGGCTTCGGCCTGATCGACGTAGGCGAGGATCTGCTCGCAGCGCTGCAGGTAGCGCTCGCCCGCCTCGGTGAGCGCGATGCGCCGCGTGGTGCGGTTCAGAAGCCGCGTGCGCAGGTGCGCTTCCAGATCGGAGACGGCCCGCGAGGCATACGCCGTGGTCGTATTCAAATGCTGCGCCGCCGCCGTGAAGCTCCCAGCCTCTACGACGCGCACGAAAACGCGCATGTTTTGTAGCGTATCCATACCGGCTTCCGTCGTCTTTATGTCTTGCTGTCGATTATTACATGATCGGCAATAGCGATTATCTCAACCGTCGTAAGGATGCTTTTCATTTTTACGGGTTATTCGCTAATTAGCGCAAAAATATAATAAGTGCCTCATGTCTAGTTCAGGAACGGGAGCCAATCGTGTCAGCGCCGGTATCGAGACGAGCCATCGCCATCGCGGCTCTTGCAGTTATCTTAACAATAGCCGGTTGCGCCAGCACGGGAAACGTCGCGCCCGAATCCACTCTCGATCAGGCCTCGACGCTCGACGCCGGTGCCGCCATCCGCGCCGCCGATGGCGAGGCCGGCTGGCCGTCGGAGCAATGGTGGCGCGCCTACGGCGATCCGCAGTTGAACGCCTGGGTCGAACGCGCGAACGCGGGCAGCCCGACGCTCGCGATGGCGGCCGCCCGCGTGCGTGAAGCGCGCGCGATGGCGGGCGTCGCGCGCTCGGCACTCGCGCCGCACGTCGACGGCTCGCTGTCCGTCACGCGCAAGGGCTGGCCGGAAAACGGCTACTACGGTCCGCCCACCTACAACGACACGACCACCTGGAACAACACCGCAGCCCTCTCGCTCTCTTACGACCTCGACCTGTGGGGCCGCAACGAGAACGCCACCGAACGCGCGCTCGACGCCGCGCATGTGCGCGCCGCCGACGCGCGCGCCGCGCAACTCGAGCTCGAAGCGAACGTGGTGCGGGCGTACATCGGCATGTCGCAGAGCTACGCGCTCTTCGACATCGCGCAGCAGACGCTCGAACAGCAGCAGAAGATCGTCGACCTCGCGCGCCGGCGCCTCGCGGGCGGTCTCGGCACGCAACTCGAAGTCAGCCAGGCCGAGACGCCGCTGCCCGAATACGAGCGTCAGGCCGACATCCAGAACGAAGCGATCGAACTCGCGCGCAACCAGCTCGCCGCGCTGGCGGGCGAAGGACCGGGCGCGGGCGCGTCGCTCGCGCGGCCGGTGCTCGCGCTCGGGCAGCCGCTCGGATTGCCGTCCGCGCTGCCGGCGGAACTCGTCGGACACCGGCCCGATGTCGTCGCCGCGCGCTGGATGGTGGCCGCGGAAGCCCGTGGCATCGACGTCGCGAAGGCCGAGTTCTATCCGAACGTGAACCTGCTCGCGTCGGTGAGCCAGATGGCCGCGGGCGGCGCCTTGCTTACTTTCCTCGGCGGTACCGGAACCGGTTTCAGCGCGGGCCCGGCGCTCACGCTGCCGATCTTCGAAGGCGGGCGGCTGCGCTCGCAGCTCGGCGCGGCATCGGCGCAATACGATCAGGCGGTCGAGCATTACAACGGCACGCTCGTCGGCGCGCTCAGGGAAATCGCCGATCAGGTCGTGCGCATGCGCTCGCTCGATTCGCAGCTGGAAGCGTCGGGACGCTCGGTCGCGGCGGCGAGCAAGAACTATCGGCTCGCGAACGAGGGCTATCGGCGCGGGCTTACCGACTATCTCAACGTGCTGATCGCGCAGACGCAACTCTTGCGCGCGCAGGACGGCGAGGCGCGCGTGCGCGCGGAGCGGCTCGCGGCCTACGCGTCGCTGCAGGCGGCGCTCGGCGGCGGGCTCGACGATCTGTCGAACGGTCCGGACGACAGCACGCTCGCACCGTCGAAGCATATCGGCCCGCTGCGCGGCCTGAGCGCCTCTCAGTAAGGCCACGCCGATGCCAAACGTCACCTCGCTTCGCAGCGCTATCGCTCACTGGGCGCAGACCGAAGGACTCGCCTGGATCTACATCTTCAAGGCCGTGCTCGCCGCGTTGCTGACGCTCTGGATCGCGATGCGCCTCGACATGCCGCAACCGCGCACCGCGATGACGACCGTCTTCG
Source organism: Caballeronia telluris (assembly GCF_001544495.1). Classification (GTDB taxonomy): domain Bacteria; phylum Pseudomonadota; class Gammaproteobacteria; order Burkholderiales; family Burkholderiaceae; genus Caballeronia; species Caballeronia telluris. Next base: position 75,649 of record NZ_FCNZ02000026.1, on the reverse strand, counting down.
TCGTGATGCAGCCGCAAAGCGGCATGGTGCTCGCGAAAAGCTTCTACCGGTTTTGCGGAACGATAGTCGGGCTCGTCGTGATGCTCGTGCTCATCAGCCTCTTCTCGCAGCAGCCGGTGCTCTTCATCACGGCGACGTCGCTCTGGGTCGGCCTTTGCACGGCCGGCGCCGCGCGCAACCGCAACTTCCGCTCGTATGGCTTCGTGCTCGCGGGCTACACGGCCGCGTTGATCGGCATTCCGGCCGCGCAGCATCCCGACGGCGCGTTCCTCACGGCGCTCACGCGCGTCTCCGAGGTGTCGCTCGGCATCCTGTGCGCGGGCGCGGTGAGCGCGCTCGTCTTTCCGCAGCACGCCGGCGAGCAGATCAAGACCACGGTGCGCCGCCGCTTCAGCGGTTTCGTCGACTATGTGTGTCGCGCGCTGTCGGGCCGCATGGACCGCCCGCAGATCGAGGCGACCCACGCGGCGTTCGTCGCGGATATCGTCGGCTTCGAGGCCGCGCGCAGCGTCGCCGTATTCGAGCATCCCGAGACGCGCCTGAAAAGCGGGCGGCTCGCGCGGCTGAACAGCGAGTTCATGAGCGCATCGACGCGTTTTCATGCGCTGCATCAGCTGATGAACCGGCTGCGCGCGAATGGCTCGACCATTACCGTCGCCGCGCTCGAACCGTATTTTCATGAAGTCGCGCCGCGCCTGAACAAGTCGGGCGAACCGGTGATGAACGCCGCCGATGCCGCACACGCCGCAGCCCAACTCGCGGCCTTCAAGGCCGCGTTGCCCAGACGCATCCGCGCGACGCGCACGGAACTCGCCACGCAGCCCGACTTTGCGCTGCTCGAATTCGACACCGCGTCCGAGCTGCTCTACCGCTTTGTCGACGACCTGCTCGCGTATGCAGAGACTTACGCGTCGCTCGCGGTGCCGACGCACGAGCGCGAGCACTGGATCGCGCGTTACGTGCCGCGCACCAACCTGCTCGCGGCGAGCGTCGCCGGCGTGCGCACGGCGATCGTGATGCTCGCGCTCGGCGCGTTCTGGATCGCGACCGCGTGGCCGAGCGGCGGCACGATGGTCCTGAACGCGGCGGCGGTGTGCGCGCTCGCGTCGTCGTCGCCGAGGCCCACGCTGATGGCTTTCCAGATGGCGAGCGGCACGCTGCTCGCGATGCTCGCCGGGATGATCGTCGTGTTCGGGCTGTATCCGCGCATGGACGGCTTCCTGCTGCTGTCGGCGGCGCTCGTGCCGTTCCTGATGCTCGGCAGCTGGCTCAGCACGCGCCGCAACCTGATGGGCGTCGGCGTCGGCTACTGCATCTTCTTCTGCTTTCTCGCCGGCCCCGACAACCTCACGCACTACGATCCGACCGGCTTCATCAACGACGCGATCGCGCTCGTGCTGTCGATGCTCGTTTCCGCGATCGCCTTCGCCGTGCTGCTGCCCACCGACGCGCCGTGGCTTCGGCGCCTGCTCGTCGCCGATTTGCGGCGCGAAGTCGTGACGGGCTGCCGCGCGCGTCTGTCGGGATTCGCGGCGGGCTTCGGCTCGCGGCTTGCGACGCGCTTCGAAAGCCGCACGCGCGACCTGTTTTCGCAGATCAGCGCGCTCACGGCGAATCGTCCGGACGTGCAGCGCGACGCCTTGCAATGGCTCTTTTCCGTGCTCGAAGTCGGGCATGCGGTGATCGACCTGCGCGAGGAACTCGCCGCGTTCGGCAGCGAGATCGGCGACGCGCCGTGGCGCCGCTCCACCGCGACGACGCTCGGCGCCGTCGCGCGTCTCTTCGACAAACCCGATGCCAAGCGTTTCGGCGCCGCGCTCGGATCGACGTCGCATGCGATTGCGCAGTTGCAGGACCGGCTCGACGCCGAGCGTCCGCCGCGCGACGAGCGTCACCGGTTGCAGCGCATCCTGAGTCATCTGCATTTCATCCGCACCGCACTGCTCGACCCGCAATCGCCGCTCGATCCGTTCAACATCGAAAAAAACGATTCGCGCACCGCACCGCCGAACCTCGGAGTCCACCATGCCGCGTAGCATCGCGATCCTCGAAGCCTATGTGCCGACCATCCTGCTGCTGTTCGTCGCGGGCGCGTTTTTGACCTGGCTGATCGACCGCGGCCTCGCGCTGACGGGCCTCTATCGCGTCGTGTGGCACCCGTCGCTCTTTCGCGCGAGCCTGCTCGTGTGCGTCTGCGGGCTCATCGGTCTCGCCGTCTACGGCTAGGCGCATCCGTTCACCCAAGCTACAACGAGTCGCATCATGATCATTCGAAAAATCGTGGGTTTCATTCTGACGGCGGTGATATTCGCCGCCGCCATCCTCATAGGACGCGCGCTGTGGGTCCATTACATGGACGAGCCGTGGACGCGCGACGGCCGCGTGCGCGCGAACGTGATCAACGTCGCGCCGGACGTGTCGGGCGCGGTGGTGACGATGCCCGTCGCCGACAACCAGTTCGTGAAGAAGGGCGAACTGCTGATGGAAATCGATCCGGCGCATTACCGGATCGCCGTGCAGCAGGCGCAGGCGAACGTCGCCGCGCGCCAGGCCGAGTTGCGCATGCGCCGCGCCGACGCCGCCCGCCGCGCGGACATGGACAGCCTCGTCGTGTCGCGCGAGCAGCGCGAGAACGCGACGCAGGCGGCCTCGACCGCCGAGGCGCAGTTGCAGCAGGCGCAAGCCGCGCTCGATGCCGCGCAACTCAACCTCGAACGCACGAAGGTGGTTTCGCCGGTCGACGGCTATGTGACCAATCTGAACGTCTATCGCGGCGACTATGCGACGGCGGGGACGCCGAAGCTCGCCATCGTCGACAGCCATTCGTTCTGGGTCTATGGCTACTTCGAGGAAACGAAGCTGCCGCGCGTGCGCATCGGCGATCGGGCGGAGATGCGGCTCATGAGCGGCGGCGTGCTGAGGGGCCATGTGCAGAGCATCTCGCGCGGCATCTACGACCGCGACAATCCCGAGAGCCGCGAACTGCTCGCGGACGTGAACCCGACGTTCAACTGGGTGCGGCTCGCGCAGCGCGTGCCGGTGCGCATTCACATCGACGAGGTGCCGGCGGGGATGGTGCTGTCGGCAGGGACGACGTGTACGGTGGTGATCGGGGCGTCGGGTTGACGTTTGCCCGCTGTGCGCGTTACTTCGGCAGGTAGAATGAGTTCTCGACCTGGAATGGATGGAGCGCTTGATGGAACGTAAAAACATCGGCAGATTCGCGGCTGGCACGCTGCCCCCGCGCAAGATGATCGCGCCGAGTTCGGACAACACCGTCGATATGTCGACGCCCGAGGCAAGAGAGCGCGTCATGAAGGCGGTGCGCAAGGTGATCAGCACGCACAACGTCGCGATCAAGGAACTTGCGAAGCGCTGATGCTACTCGACGCCGATTACGTGAGAGCAGTGCACGACGAGATCCTCGCTCGCGAGGGAGGGCTCCCGGGGTTTGCTCACGCGGGCCCTGGCGGCGTCGAGGCAGTGCTGGCGAGAGTGGAAAATCATGCCCACTACGCCGGCCTCAACGACGTCTTCGGAATTGCCGCCATGTACGCCGTTGCCATTGCACGAGGTCACGTGTTCAACGACGGCAACAAGCGGACCGCGCTTGTCTGCGCATTGACCTATCTCGGACTGGAAAACTACGACCTGACTTCGACGCCGGAACTGGAAAACGAACTGGTGGAAGTCATGGTGTACGTGGCAGAAGGAAGCATCGAGCGCGACGACCTGGCTGACTACCTCGCCGCTGTATTCATGGCCCTGTAGTCGCGTCAAACAACAAGCCGTCCGCCTTCGAACCGGACGGCTTTTCGCGAAGCTCCCCGCCCTACTTCAACACCACCTTCACATCGAAGTACTTTGCGGCGAGCTTGTCGATCGTGCCGTCGTCCTTCAGCTCCTTCAGCGCCCGGTTGAGCGCATCCTTCAGCGCGCGATCGCTCTTACGCACGCCAAAGCCGACGCCCGCGCCGAGCAGCTTTTCATCCGAGACCGCCGGTCCCGCGAACGCGAAACCCGCACCCTGCGGCATCTTCAGAAAGCCCTTCGACGCTGCCTCGGCGTCCTGGAACGCGGCGTCGAGCCGACCCGAAGCCAGATCGGCGTAAATCTGGTCCTGCGCCTGATACGACTGGACGTCGACGCCCGCCGGCGCCCACTTCGCCTTCGCGTAAGTCTCCTGGATCGAGCCCTGCAGCACGCCGACATGCCGGCTCTTCAGGCTCTCTGCCGTCGGCAGGATATGGCTGCCCTTCTTCGCGACCAGCTGGTTCGGGATCGTGTAGATCGGGTCGGTGAAATCGATCGCCACGCGGCGCTTGTCGGTGATCGTCATGTCCGAATTGATGCCGTCGAACTTGCGCGCCTGCAGCGCCGGGATCAGTCCGTCGAACGAATTCTCGACCCACACGCACTTCACACTCAGCTTCGCGCAGACGGCGTTGCCCACGTCGATGTCGAAGCCGATCAGCTCGCCGGCCGGCGACTTCGATTCGAAAGGCGCATACGACGCCTCGACGCCGAAGCGAATTTCCTTCATGTCGGCGGCGTGCGCGCCGAGGGTGGGCAATGCAGCGGTGGCCGCGATCGCGAAAGCCGCGACCGTGCGATTCAGCGAGTACAGGGTGTTCAAATCGGTGTCCTCCAATGGGTGCTTCGTCTCTTTCGTTTTTTGTGCGGCGTATCTGGGTCAATGCCGGCCTGCACAGCATCGCCTCGCAAAAAGGCCGTTTCAAACGCACCGTATCGCGATGACGCATCGCAACAGACCGGCGGGCCGCGATTGTAGCGCGCCGGATACGCGCGCCGGCTTGCCGTGCGGCGAAGCAGCGCGAGTCGAGTCGTCTGGAGAAGGAGAAAAAACTGGCAAGCGAACGTCGCTCACGCGCAAGCGATACAGCGTGAGCAACGCGCTTTCAGGCGAGCGACAGAAGCGCCTCGTCGGTGGTGTCGACGACCATCAGGCCGGCGCGCAGCCCCGGCTTCACCTTCGGATTGGGAAACACGATGCGCTCTTCATCGTGCGTCACGCGATAGCGATACTCGCCGTCGCGCGCGAGTTCGGTCCCGGCGGGAAACGGCGTGAAATTCGGCACGTCACTCGCGACATCGAGCTGGAATGCATCGCTTAGCTTGTCGATCTGCCCGACGACGGTGAACACGCGCAACGGCCTCGCCGCATCGACGGCGGCTTCTCCCGCGATGAGCCGCCGCAACGCGCGGTCCGACGCGGCGAAGCGCGCGAGATCGTTCTGTCCGAACGGCCGCACCTTGCCGAGTTCGAGCGTGCACGACAGCGCGCCCGCCCGCTCGGCGGTGAAATGCGTGAACGTGTTCGACTTCTCGCGATGCAGCAGCACCGCTTCGAGATGCGCGTCGCGCAGCCTGTCGAACATCGCGCGCGACAGCGGCGCGCCCGTGTGCGGCAAGAGCGCGAACTGCTCGAAGACCGACGCGCGGATCGCCGTATGCATGTCGATGTGCCACTTCGGATGCGCGGTCTGCGGCGCGGCGGCGAAGAAGCCGAGCGCGGCGTCTTCGAGTTGCGCCGCGCGCGGCGCTTCGCGGCTCGCGGGCAACGCAAGATGACGGCCGTTGAAGAGCCGGTTGAGGTCGTCGTCGAGATAGCGGTCCGCTGCGCGCATCGCCGCGATGTTGCCGAGGATCACGAGCATGCGCGCGTTGAGCGCAACCGCGCCGCTCGCGATGTCGGCGACGAGCGTCGAGAGCATTTCGATCGGCGCGGTTTCGTCGCCGTGAATGCCCGCCGATGCGATCACGCTATGCGTCGCCGCGCCCGGCGGTTCGAGGCACACGACGCCGTCACCAAGCCACGTCCAGCGCACGCCCGAAGGCGCCGTGCCCTCCGACAACGCCGGCCGCTTGCCGGCCAGCACGAACGACAGCAGGTCGGCGAGCATCGCGCCTTCAGCGCTGGAAGTCATAGATGGCACCCAGTCCGAGGATCGTCGTGAGTTCGTCGAGCGCCGTGCGCGACTCGCCGAGCAGCTTCGGATCGGCGAGATCGGCCGGTGCGAGGTGGTCGCGGTAATGCGCGTCGATCCACGCATCGAGGCGCGCGAACAGCATGTCGTTCATCCACACGCCCGGGTTCACGGCCGCGCGCTCGGCGTCGTTCAGCACGACCCGCAGGCGCAGGCACGCCGGGCCGCCGCCATTTTTCATGCTCTCGCGCAAATCGAAGACGAGCACATCGTCGATCGGCGTCGAGCGGGTCGCGAGCGCATCGAGGTACTTCGCGACGCGCGCGTTCTCGCCGCACTCCTGCGGCACGACGAGCACCTGCCGCCCGTCCGGGCGCGTCAGCAACTGGCTGTTGAAGAGATACGACGACACCGCGTCCGCGACGCTCACTTCGTCCTCCGGCACTTCGATCGCCGTGAAACCGGCACCCTGCGCGTCGAGCTTCGCGCGCAGTTCGCGATAGACCTCCGGCTGATCGAGGAACGCGCGCTGATGGCAAAAGAGCGTCGTGCGATTGCCGACCGCGATCACGTCGTTGTGGAACACGCCCGCGTCGATCACGTCGGGAAGCTGCTGCGCGAACACCGTCGTCCGCTCGGAGAGACCGTGCAGGCGCGCGACCGCGCGGCTCGCCTCCAGCGTCTGGCGTGCCGGAAAGCGCTGCGGCTGTGGTCCCTGACTGTACTCGCTGCGTCCGTACACGAAGAACTCGACGCCCCGCGCGCCGTATTCGCTGCAAAAGCGCGTGTGGTTCGCGGCGCCCTCGTCGCCGAGCGCGGGCGTGCCGGGCAGCGCGTGATGAATCCGGAAGCGCGACTCGTCGGCGAAAATCGCGGCGAGCGAGCGGCGCGTTTCGCCGTGTTCGATCGCGCGATGCAGTTTGCTCGCCAGATTGGCCGGCGTGAAGTGAACGCGCTCGTCGGCCGTATCCGCCGAGGGGCTGACCGTCGCCGCGTTCGCCGTCCACATCGCGGAAGCCGAACTCGCCGCCGCGAGCAACTCGGGCGCTTCGCGCGCGGCGCGCTCGATCATGGTTTCGTCGCTGCCGGTGAAGCCGAGTTCGCGCAGGAGTTTCAGCGACGGCCGTTCGAGCGGCGGCAAGACGCCCTGATGAAAGCCGAGGTCCGCGAGCTGCTTCATCTTGCGCAAGCCCTGCTTCGCCGCGGCCTTCGGATTCGCCACCGACTTCTCGTTGTTGCGCGACGCGACGTTGCCGAACGACAGCCCCGCGTAGTTGTGCGTCGGGCCGACGAGCCCGTCGAAGTTCGCTTCGAATGCTTGCATCATGAGTCCTTCGCGCGATTATTTGAATTCGAGTCCGGGCGACACGCTCGCCGGCATCTGCAACTGCGCGCTTTCGACCGACGCCATCGGATACGAGCAGTAGTCGGCCGCGTAGTACGCGCTCGGCCGCTGGTTGCCCGAGCGTCCGACGCCGCCGAACGGCGCCGCCGACGACGCGCCATTGGTCGGCCGGTTCCAGTTGACGATGCCCGCGCGGATCGTGCGCTGGAAGTGCGTCCAGGCGGATTCGTCGTCGGCGAGCAGGCCGGCGGACAGGCCGAAGGCCGTATCGTTCGCGCGCTCGATCGCTTCGTCGAACGTCGCGCAGCGCGTGACCTGCACCATCGGGCCGAAGTGTTCTTCGTCGGGGAGGTTGCGGGCACTCGTCACGTCGAGGATCGCCGGCGACACGAGTCCGAGTCGCGCGTCGCGCTGCGTCATTTCGAGCACTGGCTTCGCGCCCATTTCGATCAGTTGCGTTTGCGCCGCGACGAGCTTCGCCGCGGCGCGCGCCGAGACGACCGCGCCCATGAACGGCTGCGGATCGGCATCGAAGGCGCCGTAGCGGATCTTCGACGTCACGTCGGTCAGGCGTGCCATGAAGCGCTCGCCGAATGCATCGTCGGGGACGAAGAGGCGTCGCGCGCACGTGCAGCGCTGCCCCGCCGACAAAAACGCCGACTGGATCGTATGATGCACGGCGGCGTCGATGTCCTCGACCGGCGCGACGACGAGCGGATTATTGCCGCCCATCTCCAGCGCGAGCACGATCTCCGGCCGGCCGCCGAACTGCCGGTGCAGGAGCGTGCCCGTGTCCGAGCTGCCGGTGAAAAAGAGGCCGTCGATCTGCCGGTGATTCGCGAGCGCGACGCCAGTATCCTTTTCGCCTTGAACGAGGTTCAGCACGCCCGCGGGAAGCCCCGCCTGCGCCCACAGCGCGACGGTCGCCGCGGCCACGCCCGGCGCGAGTTCCGAGGGCTTGAACACCACGGCGTTGCCCGCGATCAGCGCCGGCACGATGTGTCCGTTCGGCAAGTGCCCGGGGAAGTTGTACGGCCCGAACACCGCGACGACGCCGTGCGGCCGGTGACGCAACACCGCGACGCCATCGGCCATCGGAGCGCGCTTCTCGCCCGTGCGCTCGTGGTAGGCCTGCACGGAGATATCGACCTTCGCGGCCATCGATGCCACTTCGGTGCGTGCTTCCCACAGCGGCTTGCCGGTCTCGCGGCCGATCGCATGCGCGAGGTCTTCCTTGTTGTCGTTGAGGAGCGTCGCGAAACGTTTCGCAACGCTGACGCGCTCGTCGAACGGCAACGCCGACCACGAAGCGAACGCGCGCCGCGCGGCGCCGACGGCGCGATCGACATCGGCTGCGTCGGCGCTACGGCCTTCCCACGCGAGTTCGTCGGTCGCCGGATTGCGCGACGCGAACGGCGCGCCCTTCCCTTCGATCCATGCGCCGTCGATATAAAGCTGATTGGAGAGTGTCATCGTAAGTCCTTGATAGCGTCAGGCGGCGGTCTTCGCGCGCGGTGGCGATGCGAGCACGCGCACGGTGTCGCCTTCCTTCACGCGCAACGCGGCGGCTTCGTCGGCCGTCAAGAGGAACGCGCCGTCGTCCGGCACGCCCGAGGTCGCGCCGACACGAAAATCGTCCAGCGACGTATTCGATACGAGGCTGCGCGCGTCGCCCTCGCCGTGTCGCTCGCCGATGCGCACCTGCGCGAGCACGCTCTCGCGTACCGTGCGCAAGTCGGTGATGTGGCATTCGAGCACCGGGCCGGCATCGAAGATGTCGACGTGATTCTCGTAGCGCAACCCTTCCGCTTCGAGCATCTTGCGCGCGGGCGCGGTGTCGCGATGCGTCACGCCGACCACCTGCTGGGCCGCTTCCGGCAGCAGGTCGAGATACACCGGATAGCGCGGCATCAATTCGGCGAGGAAAGACTTCTTGCCGTGCGAGCTGAGATAGTCGGCTTCGTTGAAACCGATCTGGTAGAAGTGCGAGCCGACCGCGTTCCAGAACGGCGACTCCATGCTGTCGTCGAAATGGCCGCGCAGTTCGGCACACAGGCGCTGCGGAAAGCGTTCGCGGAACTGCGCGATGAACATGAAGCGCGAGCGCGACAACAGGCCGCCTACCCCTGCCGTGCGATAGCGCGGGCTTAAGAACAGCGAACACACTTCGGCGTAACCGGTCAGGTCGTGCGAGATGTTGAGCAGCGACATCTTCGTCCACACGCCGAGATCGCGGCTCGCGTGCACGACCGTCGAGACGCGGTAGTTGTAGAACGGCTGCTCGAGGCCGACTTCCGTTTCGATGCCGCACACGCCCGCGATATCGCCCGTCGCGGTATCTTCCATCGCGAACAAGTAGCCGGCTTCATACGGCTCGGCCGCGTCGGCGAGCGTGCGGCGCGCGCGATCGACGCGCGCGGCGAGCGCGTCGCGGTCGGGCTTGAAGGTGGTGAGTCCGGGACCCGTCTCGCGGGCGAGCGCGACGAGCGCATCCACGTCCCCGGGCTGCACAGAGCGCACGACGATCATTGCAGTTCTCCCGAGGCCAGATGCAAAGGCACGCAACGCACCGTGTCCTTTTCCGTCACGCCGAGCGTCTCGCGCATCGGCGCGGTGAGCGTGGCGCCGTCCGCGCGCGTCGGCGGCAGCGCGGCAAGCGCGCAGCGAAACGAATGCGCGCCGCCCGCCGCCACGAGATACGGCGTGCCGGCAGGTGCCGCGCCGTCGTACACCGTGCGCAGCTCGTTGGTCGTGACCGAGGCGCTGCGTTCCACGGCAATCGTCAGGACCGGACCGGCGTCGAAGATGTCGACGAAACGATCCGGCTCGAAGCCCTCCTCCAGATGGATGTCGTAGGCGAGGAGCGCTTCCTCGTCCGGCTCGCCGAGCACGCGCTGCGCTTCGGCCGGCAAAAGCGGCACATAGAGCGGATAGCTCGGCATCACTTCCGCGATGAACGTGCGGCTGCGCCCGCCCGACTCCAGCTCGACCTGCTCGAAGTCGCGCCCGAAGAACTTGCGCCCGACCGCTTCCCAGAACGGCGACACGCCCGCGTCGTCGGTCACGCCGAGCATCAGCGAGAACACTTCGTCCGAGAAGCGCTTGCGGTTCGCCGCGATGTACAGCATGCGTGCACGCGAAAGCAGATGCGCGGCGGCGTCGTTGCCCGCTTCGTCGCGCAGAGCCGGGTCGATGTAGAAGCCGGTCAGCCGGCTCTTGCCGGTGAGTTCGTGCGACATCGTGAGCGCGTGGATCTTGCGGTTCACCTTCAGTTCGCGCGACGCGTGGATCAGCGCGTCGTTGCGAAACGCGTAGAACGGCTCCGAATAGCCCGCCGACGCCACGATGCTCGACGTGCCGAAGAGCGCGCCCGTCTCCGACTCTTCCAGCACGAAGAGATAGAACTCCTCGCCCGCAAAGTCGACTTCGGCGCGAAACGAATCCTCGGAAAGCGCGACACGCGTTTCGAGCGCTTGCCGATCACGCGGCAGCGAATGCAGCACGGGATGCGCCGCGCGCGCCATCCGTTCGAGCGCGTCGAGATCGGAGAGTCTTGCCGGTCGGACGAATAGCATCATCGGTTCCAGTGTCGGGGGTTCGGAATCAGCGCGCCGCAACGGCTTCGCCGACCACTTCGGCGATCGCTTTTTCGATGCGCGCGAAGCCTTCGTCGAGATCGGCCATCGGCATCACGAGCGACGGCGCGAAGCGCAGCACGTTCGGCCCCGCGATCAGCATGATCACACCGTTTGCCGCGGCCGCGTTGAGCACGTCCTTCGCGCGGTCCTTGTAGGCGTCGGCGAGTTCCGCGCCGATCAAAAGACCCTTGCCGCGAATCTCCTTGAAGAGACCAAAACGCTCGTTGATGCGCGCAAGATGCGCCTTGATCGCTTCGCTGCGCTCGCCGACGCCCTCGAGCAGTGTCGGGTCGCTGATCAGCTCGACCACCTTCTCCGCGATCGACGCACCGAGCGGATTGCCGCCGTAAGTCGTGCCGTGGACGCCGACCTTGAAGTGCGCGGCGATTTCATCGGTCGTCAGCATGGCGCCGATCGGGAAGCCGTTGCCGAGCGCCTTTGCGGTCGTGAGGATGTCGGGCGTGACGCCGTACTGCATGTACGCGTAGAGCGAGCCCGTGCGGCCGACGCCGGTCTGCACTTCGTCGAAGATGAGGAGTGCGCCGTGCTTGTCGCAGGCTTCGCGCAGGCCTTCGAGGAACGCGGGATCGGCGGGCAGCACGCCGCCCTCGCCCTGGATCGGCTCGACGATGACCGCGCAGGTGTTCGCGCCGATCGCATCGAGCGCTGTCGGGAGGTCGTTGTACGGCAGGTGACGGATGCCCGCCGGCTGCGGGCCGAAGCCTTCCGCGTATTTCGGCTGGCCGCCGACGCTGACGGTAAAGAACGTGCGGCCGTGGAACGACTGCGTGAACGAGATGATCTCGATCTTCTCGGGGCCGAACTTTTCGATGGCGTAGCGGCGCGCGAGCTTGAGCGCGGCTTCGTTCGCTTCGGCGCCGGAATTCGCGAAGAAGGCGCGGTCGGCGAAGGTCGCCTCGGTCAGGCGTTTGGCGAGGCGCAGGACCGGTTCGTTGGTGTAGCCGTTGCCGATGTGCCAGAGCTTGTCGCCCTGGTCGTGGAGCACTTTTAGCAGCTCGGGATGCGCGTGGCCGAGCGCCGTAACCGCGATGCCGCCGGCGAAGTCGATGTAGTCGCGGCCTTCCGTGTCCCAGATGTGCGAGCCGCGTGCGCGATCGGGCACGAAATTCGCCGGCGCGAATACCGGGACCATCACTTCGTCGAAAGTGCCACGCGTTACGTTGATGTCGGTCATGAGTCCACTCCTTGGGTCGGTTTTTGCTGTGCCGCTGCGTTATCAACCATATTAGGTAATCGCGGCGGCGGCGTCTTGCGTGTACGCGACATGGTTCTGGGTTGGGCGCTGGCGCTCGGGTGGGGGTTGAGGTTGGGGTTCAACGCCGTTTGATGTTTCTGCGCTTCTGTGGAACTTGTCTTCGCATCGGTCTATGAGCTCTGCCCCTCACCGACCCTCGATCATGGCCCCACCGCGCGGCTCGACCGCGCCCTCCGTGCGGTGCTTCTCGATCCAGTTGCGCCGCTCCTCGCGAGGCGTCACCCCAAACCGGTCGCGATACGCATTGGAAAAGTGCGCCGCCGACGCAAATCCGCACGCGAGGCTGATCTGCACGACCGACTTGCTCGTGCGCTGCAACTGCGTGCGCGCCTTGGAAAGCCGCAGGTTGAGGTAATACTTCGACGGCATCGAACCGAGATACTGCCGGAAGAGCCGCTCCAACTGCCGCCGCGAAATCCCGACGAGCCCGGCAATCTCATCCGTCGCAAGCGGATCTTCGATATTCGCTTCCATCAGTTGCAACGCATCGTTCAGCCGCGGATGACGCTCGCCGGGCGCGGTCACGAACGGAATCCGCTGCCGCTCCTCGCCCGCGCGCAGTACGCCGACGCCCATCGAATCCGCAATGCGCTCCGCAAGATCGCGGCCATGATCGCGCGCGACCATCGCGAGCATGAAGTCGACGGTGGATTGCCCGCCCGCACAGGTCGCGCGGTCGCGGTCGATCTCGAAGATCTGCTGCGTCACGATCGTGCGCTCGAACTGCTCGGCGAACTGCTGGTACGTCTCCCAGTTCACCGCGACGCGATACGCGCTCAGTTGCCCCGCCATCGCGAGCCACCACACGCCATGATGGATGCCGCTCACGAGCGGCGTGCGCGTCGCCACGCGCGCGAGGCTCGCGAGAAACAGCCGGTAGTCGGCGAATTGCTGGTAACGCTCGGACACGACGATCAGCCAGTCGCACTGGATGGCGTCGCCGAAAGCGGCGTCGGCGGGAAGCTGCGCGCCGCCCGAAAGCGGCACCGGGCGGCCGTCCCAGGAACAGACGCGCCAGTCGTAAAGACGATGGCCGTCGATCTCGTTGGCAAGAGTCAGGCTGTCGACGATCGGCCCGATGGCGCTCATCGAACACGGCGGCAACGCGACGATCGCGACCGTGAGCGGTCTCGACACCGTGGCGGGACTGACGCTCACCGGTTACTTCAGACTGCCGGACAGGAACTGCCTGAGCCGTTCGCTCTTGGGCGAACTCAGCACCTCGGCCGGCGCGCCCTCTTCCTCGGTGCGCCCCTGATGCAGGAACATCACGTGATTCGACACGTTGCGCGCAAACCCCATCTCGTGCGTCACGACGATCATCGTGCGCCCTTCTTCCGCGAGCTTCTGCATCACCTTCAGCACTTCGCCGACGAGTTCCGGATCGAGCGCGGACGTGGGTTCGTCGAAGAGCATCACGTCGGGATGCATCGCGAGCGCGCGGGCGATCGCGACGCGCTGCTGCTGTCCGCCCGACAGATGCGACGGATACTGCTTCTCCATGCGCGGCGCGAGGCCGACCTTCTCCAGATACGTGCGCGCGCGGTCCTCGGCTTCCTTCTTCGACAGGCCGAGCACGTGCATCGGCGCTTCCATCACGTTCTCGATGGCCGTCATGTGCGACCACAGGTTGAAGTGCTGGAACACCATCGCGAGCTTGGTGCGCACGCGCTGCAACTGCTTGTGATCGGCGACGTCGAGATTGCCCGCGCGATCGGGCTTCGTGCGCACGGCCTCGCCATCGACGATGATCTGCCCCGCGTTCGGCCGCTCCAGGAAATTGATGCAGCGCAGGAACGTGCTCTTGCCCGAGCCGCTTGCGCCGATGATGCTGATCACGTCGCCCGCGCGCGCCGCGAGCGAGACGCCCTTGAGCACTTCGTTGTCGCCGTAGCGCTTGTGAATGTCTTCTGCCACGAGCTTCGTCGCGGCGTCCTTGGCGGTTGGCTCCAACTCGTTCTCCCGGGTGATGACTGGTCAATGCAACGCGATTCTAGCCGCTGAAGCTCAGCGGCGGCCGGCGCCGAGATAGCCGAGCCAGCGCTTCTCCGCCTTCCTGAACGCGGCCACGAGCGCGAACGAAATCGCGAGATACATCAGCGCGGCGATCCCGAACGATTCGAACGACTGGTACGTCGCCGAATTCGCATCGCGCGCGACCTTCAGGATGTCCGGCACGGTCGCCGTGAACGCGACGGTCGTGGCGTGCAGCATCAGAATGACCTCGTTGCTATAGAGAGGCAAGGCGCGGCGCAGCGCGGACGGCAGGATCACGCGCCGGTACATCGTGAACGTGCCCATGCCGTAGGCACGGGCCGCTTCGACTTCGCCGTGGGGAATCGCGCGGATCGCGCCCGCGAAGATTTCGGTCGTGTAGGCGCAGGTGTTGAGCGCGAACGCGAGGATCGCGCAGTTGAAGCCGCTGCGAAAGAACGCCTCCAGGAGCGATTGCGTGCGCACGAATTCAAGACTGTACACGCCGGTGTAGAGCAGGAGCAGTTGCACGTAGAGCGGCGTGCCGCGAAAGACATACGTGTAGAGACGCACCGGCGTGGAAAGCCAGCGGTTCTTCGACACCCGCGCGCACGCGAGCGGCACCGCCGCGGCAAAGCCGAGCGCGATCGACGCCGCGAGGAGCCACAGCGTGACGGCGAGGCCGGACGCGCGCAGGCCATCGGAATAGAGAAACGGACGCCAGTATTCGGCGAAGATCTGGATCATGGCCGGTGCTCCGGATTAAAGGTCGGCGTGGCGAACGCCCGTCGAATAGCGGCGTTCGAGCAGCATCAGCACGACGTTCGAGGCGGTCGTGATCGCGAGATAAGCGGCCGCCGCGACGAGGATGAAGAAGAACATGTTGAACGTGCTCTTGCCCGCGTCCTGCGCGGCCTTGACGATATCGGCGAGACCGATGATCGACACGAGCGCCGTCGCCTTGACGAGCACCTGCCAGTTATTGCCGATGCCCGGCAGCGCGAAGCGCATCATCTGCGGAAACAGGATGCGGCCGAACACGCGCATGCCGCTCATGCCGTACGCGCTGCCGGCTTCCAGCTGTCCGCGCGGCACGGCGAGAAACGCACCGCGGAAGGTTTCGGTGAAATAGGCGCCGTAGATGAACCCGAGCGTGAGCACGCCCGCCGTGAAGGGATCGATGTCGAACTGGTCGAGGCCGAACGCGTCGGTCAGGTTGTTCACCGCGATCTGGATGCTGTAGAAGAGCAGCAGCATCAGCACGAGATCGGGAACCGAGCGGATGAGCGTCGTGTAGCCCGTGGCGATCGCGCGCAACACACCGTGGCGCGACAGTTTCGCCGACGCGCCCAGCAACCCGAGCACGACCGATACCGCGAGGGAAAGCACCGCGAGCGCGATGGTCTGTCTGGCGCCCGCGAGCAGCAGCGGGCCGTAGCCGTATAGGAACACTTGCGTCTCCGTCTGATTTTCGAATCGGCATCGTCTGGATCTCACCGGCAAATTCGTGAGATCCCGCGATTGGCGCCGATACTCGCAAGCGAAAATCAATTGCTCAAATGCGACGGGACAGGTTTATTGCATTGCAGCATGACACGCACCCGGTCTTGCCGGCGCGCAATGGCGCTTCGGACAAGGCACGGCCGCTGTGGCGACCCGGAAAACCCGCACGCGCGCCGTGCGCGAAATTCGCAGGTTTTCGGTCGCTTTTTCGATAGACCTTCAGTCGTCCGTGGCGGGGGTTTGCGGCGCGACCGATCGCACGAGCCGCGCGACCTGCCCGTTCGCGACCGCGATCTCCGGGCTCGACTGCAAAAGCGGCAGGTACTGGTCGGCGAATGCGGCGTCGCGCGTTTTGGCCGAGAACATCGCGACGACCGACGTCGCGATGTCGATGCGATCCTGCGCCTGTGCTTTTTCGTCGTCGAGGACATCGTCGAGGGCGGCGATCAGCGTCGACAGCGGCGAGAGCCAGCGATACGCCGAGCCGTTGATCACGATCTGCAGGAATTCCCCCGGCGACACCGGCCCGAACTCGGCCTCGTGCCGCGCGCGCAATTCGGCGAGCATGCTCCGGTGCAGCGTGAGCAGCGGATGACGCACGTCGTTAAGGAAGGTCGTCGCGGCTTGGTCGTTCATGGCGGTGCTCTCGGTTGACTGCATGACGGGAAGCGCACTAGATGGGGCTTCGATGCAGAAAACCAAGCGCGTCGTGCCGCGTCGGCCCGCGTCAGCCCCGCGTCAGCCTTTTCGCATCTTGCCGACATAGCGGATGAACTCGGCCGCCGTGAGCGGCGGCGAAAAGAGCCAGCCCTGGCCGAATTGTGCGCCGCGCGCGTGCAGGTAGCTCGCCTGCTCCTCGCGCTCGATGCCCTCCGCGATCACCTGCACGTCGAGCGTCGCCGCCATGTCGATGATGTGCGACGCCACGCTGCTCGACGCCGCGTCCTGCCCGATCGTATCGACGAACGACTTGTCGATCTTCAGCGCGTCGACGTGGAAGTTTTGCAGGTGCGAAAGGCTCGAATAGCCGGTGCCGAAGTCGTCGATATAGACCGGATGGCCGGCGTCGCGGAACGCGCCGATCACTTCCTTCGCGGCCTCGGCGTCGAGAAAGCCGCGCTCGGTCGCCTCGATGCGGATCTGCTCCGGCCGCACCTTCTGCCGCGCGAGCGCCGCGCGCAGGACGCCGAGAAAGCGCGGCGTCGTGAGGTCGCCCGCGCTCAGGTTGATCGACACGTAGTACTCCGGATACCGCTTCAGGAACTCGGCGAGTTCGAGCAGCACGGTGTCGAGCACCTGGTCGGTGATCGCCTGGATCAGGCCGCGATGCTCGGCGAGCGGAATGAAATGATCGGGCCGCACGATGCGGTCGTGGTGCTTCCAGCGCACGAGCGCCTCGGCGCCGACACAGCGGCGCGTCGCGAGATCGACGATCGGCTGGTACGCGACGATGAACTGGTGGCGCCGCACCGCGTCGCTCAGTTGCCCGCGCGGCGACATGTGGCGCACGATGAAGAACGCCGCCCAGCCCGCGAGCGCGACGCCCGCCGCCAGGCCGCCGAGGAGCCAGCCCCACGGCAGGCTGCGCAGGCGTTCGGGCAGCGCCTCGCGCGGCGCGCTCACGACGACCGCGATCGGCATCGTCCCCGAGCGGCGCACGACATAGGGCGCGTCGAAATAGCCGGGTTGCACCGGCTTGCGATACAGCGCGAGCAGAAGCGACGGATCGGCGCTCGGTGTCGTCGCGATGACGCGGCTCGCTTCCGTGTTGATCACGCCGAGACCGCTCGCGGGCGCCGGGCCGTCGTTTAGGCGCGTCTTCACGCCCTCGACATACGCGGCCGGATCGGCGGCGACGTAATAGCCGTTGCGGCCGAGCACGAACGACTGTTCGCCGCCCGGCATGTGCAGCAGCCGGAACCACGCGATCACGCCGTCGCGGCCGCGCCAGTCTGGCGGCGGCAGCGAGCGGCCGCCGAGCGCGCCCAACGCGACCGCGCCGAGCAGCGACGAACATTGCCAGCGGCCGGCGTGATCGATCGCGCCGGCGTCGCCCACCGCGCGGTGCGCCGTGACAATGCGGCGCAACTCCTGCAAATAGGAGGCGGTGCACGGCTCATCGGAGACCCGCCCGATTTCGCCGAGCGCGCTCGACAGATGGCGCGTTACGTCCTCGGCCTGCACGAGCGCGGCGTCGGCCATCCGGTTGAGTTGCCCGGCCTCCTCCGCCCGCAGACTGCGCTGGGCGAACAGCAAGCCGAGTGCGGCCGGCAGGAGCGCCGCAACCAGCACGACGGCGGCGAGAAACACCGCCAGGCTCGAGCGTCGAAGTTTTTTCATTGCGTCTTATCGCCCTCTCGCCGCGAAACGTTGCAACAACCTCGTCGCGGCGCGACATGCCATTCAGATAGCTAACGCTTGCGGCAGCCCGGCCGGCCGATCGGGACTTGCTTCGCTGATGTGTTCGGTGATGGGCTCACGGAATTGGCACGCCTGGTCGCGCCGTCGTCGTCCGGCGCGCAGCATCGTGCCAAACGACCTAGTGTAGAGGGCGGCGCCCGCGCGACTCAATGGTTTCTTTAACGTAAAACGCGTCGCTTTGGTGGTCTGCCGCACGGCCGGACCACGCTTTTTTGGGCGTCGCCTGCGAGCACCCGGCCATGCGAAAATCATCCGACCAACAACCCGCCCGCCGTTTCCGCGATGCCAGCCGACGCCACGAACCCAGACACCCCGAACCCGCCCCGATCGCCCGTCGTGCGCGATGCGACGCCCGCCGACTTCGATGCCATCGCGCGCATCTACGCGCACTACGTCGAGAACGCGCTCGCGACCTTCGAGGAAATCGCGCCCGGCGCCGATGAAATGCGCGCGCGCCATGCGGCCGTCGTCGCGGCGGGCCTGCCGTATCTCGTGGCCGTCGCCGACGGCGCGGTGCTCGGCTACGCGTATGCGACGGCGTACCGGGCACGCTCGGCGTACCGGCACACGATCGAGGATTCGGTCTATATCGCCGACGGCATGAACGGACGCGGCATCGGCATGGCGCTCTTGTCTGAGCTGATCGCGCGTTGCGAAGCGGGGCCGTGGCGGCAGGTGATCGCGGTGATCGGCAACAGCGGCAACGCGGGGTCGATCGCGCTGCACGCGCGGCTCGGGTTCGAGCACGTCGGCGTGCTGCGCCAGGTCGGGTTCAAGCACGGGCAATGGGTCGATACCGTGCTGATGCAGCGCTCGCTCGGCGAGCGCGATGCGCGAACGCGGGCCGCGTCCGCTCGCGGATGACGCGCGCGCCCGGGCCGCCGCGAGAAGCCGTTACCATTGCGGTCTGATCGCGCGCGCCGCCGACACCCGTCTCAACGGCCACTGATTCACTTTTTCGACGCTTCCCGCATTTGCCCACTTACACCCTCGCCGCCGCCGTCGCCGCCGAACTCGATATTCGCAAGAGCCGCTTCATTGCGCGCGCGCTTCCCGTCCCGAATCGCGAGTCCGCGATGCGCGAACTCGACGCGCTGCGCGCTGAACATCCGGGCGCGACGCACGTCTGCTGGGCGCTGCTCGCGGGCGGCCAGTCGGGCATGTCGGACGACGGCGAGCCCTCCGGCACCGCCGGCCGGCCGATCCTGGAAGTGCTGCGCCATCACGAAGTCGACGGCGTGCTCGCGACGGTCGTGCGCTACTACGGCGGCATCAAGCTCGGCGCGGGCGGGCTCGTGCGCGCCTACACCGACGCCATCGCGACCGCGATGCAGAAGGCCGAGCGCATCGAGCGGATCGAGCGCGGCCTGCTCACGGTGGAAGTGGATTACGCCGACGAAGCCCGCGTGCGCCGCTGGATCGAGCAGCACGACTGCGAGCTGGTCGAGCACGCGTATGCGATGAGCGTGCGGCTCGTCATTCGGATGCCGATCGCGTCGCGCGAGGCGGCGACCGCCGAACTGCGCGATCTCACGCACGGCCGCGCGTCGATCGCGCCCGACACGCCGTGACGCGCGTCCGCGTCTGCGTGAACGCATGAAGACGCTGCGCATCGAGCCGCTCGGGCGCGAGGTCGTCGTCGAGGACGGCGCTTCGCTGATGGAAGCCGCCGCGCGCGCCGGCATCCGCCTGCCGAGTTCGTGCCGAAACGGAACGTGCCGCGCGTGCATGTGCCGGCTCGTGGCGGGCGACGTGCGCTACCGGATCGAATGGCCCGGCCTCGCCGCCGAGGAAAAGCGCGAGGGCTGGGTCCTGCCGTGCGTCGCGCTGGCCGAATCGGACCTCACGATCGAGCAACCCGCGGCGGCCGTGTCGTGCGCCGCGCCGCGTCGCTTGCCCTCGCGCGGGTTCTAGTACGGCGCGTGCGCGGGTAATTCAGGATTTGTCGTCTCCATTCAACGACATACGATTGCAATCCCGAACTAGTCAGTGCCACGTTCCGACGATGACGGTTCAGTTCGGCTCTCAAAAAGTGTACAATTGCGCTTTGCCCTAATTTCTGGCAGGGCCAGATCAACCGAGAACTCAATGACTAAAGTACTGTTGAAAGAGAACGAGCCTTTCGACGTCGCCATGCGTCGTTTTCGTCGCACCGTCGAACGCACGGGCCTGATTCAGGAACTCAAATCGCGCATGGCCTATGAAAAGCCGACCACCGAGCGCAAGCGCAAGAAAGCTGCTGCTGTCGCTCGTCTGCGCAAGCAAATCCGTCGCGCCCAGTTGCCGAAAAAGTTTTATTGATGTGAGGCGCGTAGTCGCCGGCTTGGCTGCCTGCTCGTTTGCGTGAGCCTTGGCGCCGGGCACGTCGAGCGATGTGCGCCAAAATCTGGCTGGCGCCCCGTAGCGGGCGACGTTGTCGACCTGTCTGGACCCAAGCGCGTCCAGGCGCCGGACGGATGCTGAATAAAAAAAGCCTGCATGACTCGATAGTCATGCAGGCTTTTCGTGTTTGTGGCCTTTGGTTTATCGCGACTACCGCGGATCGGGTGCTTCGACGCCGTGCCTCGACGCAGTGCTGTTTCTGACGCAGAAAAGCAAAAAGCCCGGCGAGCCGGGCTTTTTGCTTTGAATCCTGGTTGCGGGGGTAGGATTTGAACCTACGACCTTCGGGTTATGAGCCCGACGAGCTGCCAGACTGCTCCACCCCGCGTCTGAAGAATTAAATTATAGCTGAAAAGCAGCCGCCGACGCAATCAATACTTCGCGTTTTCCCGGATCCGCGCGTTCGCTGCGTCGAAGGCCATTGCCAATGCAGTTCGACTCAGCTGACGGGACGTCGCACGAACGCCAGCATGACGCCGAAGCCGATCATCAGCGAACCGCTCACGCGATTGAACCACTTGAAGCCGCGCGCGCCGTTCGCGACCGAGCCGAGACGCGCGCCGAGCGCCGCGTAGATCGCGATCGCCAAGAGTTCGAGCACGAGGAAAATCGCGCCGAGCACGGCGAAGCTCGTCGAATAAGCGGCGCGGTCGACGAATTGCGGAAAGAACGCCGTGAACACCAGAATCGCCTTCGGATTGCCCGCCGCGACCAGAAACTCCTGCTTCGCGAGCTTGCCGAGCCGCGCGGGAGCGCGCGACGCGTCGTCGCGACGTTCGGCGATCAGCGCCGGCCCCGAGCGGATCAGCTTCACGCCGATCCAGACGAGATAAGCGGCGCCGGCGAATTTGATCAGCGTGAAGAGCGTTTGCGACGCCATCAAGAGCGCGCCGAGCCCGAGTCCGGCAACGGCGATCATGATCGCGAACGCGACGAGCCGCCCGAAAGCCGCGAGCACGGAGAGGCGCACGCCGTCGCGCGCGCCATTCGACAACGACAGGACGTTGTTCGGCCCGAAAGCCATGTTGATCGCGAAGCACGCGGGCACGAACAGCCAGAAAGTCTGCAGCGACATTCCAGTCACCTTCCGGTGTCGACGAAAACCGTCACGCTAGCAGATTCGTGCCCGGTGCAGGCCGAAAACGATTGGAACCGGGCGCTCAGAACCGATGCCGGATGCCCGTCGCGATCATCAGCTGATTGCGGCCGCTCGCCGGATCGTTGGTGTTGATCACTGCTGGTGCGCCGGACGACGCCCGCTGATACAGCGACTCCAGATACACGTCGGTGCGCTTCGAGAGCAAGTAGTCCGCCTGGATCGCGCCCTGGTGCCAGTGCGCGCCGCCGCCGTTCGTGTAGACGTAATTGCCCGCGAGCGCGAGCGCCGGCGTCAGCTGGTAGATGCCGTTGATTTCGTAGTTGCTCAACGCGATCGAGCCGGCGGCTTCGCCTGTGTCGGCGTTGGTCACGCCGGAATTGATCGAGCGGGAGAACGCGCCTGCCAACGTGAAGTCGCCGATCGCATAGCTCGCGCCGACGCCGAACGTGTTCTGCCGTTGGACGTTTGCCGCGATGACCGTGCCGTCGGCGCCGGGCAAAGTCAGCGAATCGTAGGCGCCTGTCGTCGTGTTGCCGCGGCCATTGTTGTGCAGATACGCCGCGCCCGCGTTGAACGGCCCGGCCGAGTAATTCGCGCCGACGCTATAAGCACGATTGTTCGCGAACTGCCCTGCCGCATTCGAGAACGCGTACATGCCGCCGAAGCTGAAGCCGCCGTAGTTTTCGCTCGTGTACTTCACCGAATTGGCGGCGAGGAAGGAATTGTTGGCGTTGTCGTTGTCGAAGATGTGCGCGAAGGCCGTGCCGCCCGCGCCGCCTGTCAACGTGAAAGGCGCGAAGTAGTCATGGATCGAATCGTACTGGTGACCGAAAGTCAGCGTGCCGAGCGTGTCGGTGCCGAGGCCGACGTAGAACGGGTGATCGTTGAAGCCTTCGCCCGTCGCGACCGAATAGCCGCGCTCCAGGCGGAAGATCGCCTTCGCGCCGCCGCCGAGGTCTTCGGAACCTTGCAGGCCCCAGTAGCTGCCGTCGATCAGGCCGGACGTGAGGCGATACTGCGCATTGTCCGCGACGTTGTTCACGTAGGCGAAGCCGGCGTCGAGTTCGCCGTACAGCGTGACGGCGCTCTGCGCCGATGCGGCGCTGCCGACAAGCGCGAGCGCGGCGCCGCAGATGACGTGGCGATGACGGACCTTGGGTCGAATGCGCATGCTTTTCTCCAATCGTTGGTCGAATTTACTACTGACTCCTGAATCGCATCTGATTGGAATGATAGTGATTTTCATTTAACAAATGAAAATCTGCTTTCGAAAAGGTGTCGATATCGCCGAAATCGTTATGTTTGCGCAGGAAAAGCGGCCGCGATGTTGCGTGCGCGCGTCAGCCGGATTCTCGAAGAGCGGCGGATCAACCTGCGCCCGAAACACAATTTCCGGCCAAAAATCCCCTGACTGTTCATTCCCCGGTACGCTGTTGCACTGAATAATCGCTCGATCAGCCGTTTCCCCGCTTAACCGTGAAGAACATGAAAAACGATTCCGTTTCGCTCGACCTGCCGCACGATTCGAAGAAAATCGCCTGCCCGGCGGTCGTGCCACTCTCCTCCATCCTTCCCGAAGAGCCGCTCCTCATGATGGGCGCGGGCCCCGTGCCGATTCCCGATGCCGTCGCGAAAGCGAACGGCGTCGTGATCAATCACCTCGGCTCGACGATGGCGACTGTCATCGGTCAGGTGAAGGCGATGGCCCGCTACGTGTTCCAGACGGAGTCGAAATGGGTGATGGGCGTCGCGGGCCCGGGATCGGCCGCGATGGAAATGGCCGTGACCAACCTCGCGTGGACCGGCACGCGCGTGCTCTGCGTGTGCAACGGCTTTTTCAGCGAGCGGATGGCGGAAATGGCGCGACGCGTCGGCGCCGACGTCGAAATGCTTGTGATTCCGAACGGTCGTGCCGCCGAGGCGGGTGAAGTCGCCGACGCCATCGCGCGCTTTCGGCCCGAGATCGTGACGATCGTGCAGGGCGAAACGTCGAACACGGTATGGAACCGCCATCTCGCGTCGATTGCGGCGGCCGCGCGCGAAGCGGGCGCGCTCGTCGTCGTCGATGCGGTCTGCACGCTTTCCACGATGCCGCTGCCCATGGACGAATGGGGCATCGACGCGGTCATCACCGGCGGCCAGAAAGGACTGTCGTCGATTCCGGGCGTCTCGCTGCTCGCGTTCTCCGAGCCCGCCTGGCAGCGCATCAAGTCGCGCCCCGCCGCGCCCGCGCACTGGTGCCTCGACGCGTCGCTCGCCGAGAACTTCTGGCACAACGCGTCGTATCACTACACCGCGCCCGTGTCCGGCGTGCTCGCGCTGCACGAGGCGTTGCGGCTCGTCTGCGCGGAGACGCTCGAGCGGCGTTTCGCGCGCCATCTGAAGTGCTCGAACGCGCTGCAGGCCGGCATCGAGGCGATGTCGCTCAAGCTTTATGTGGCGCGCGAAAGCCGGCTGAATTCGGTCGTCGGCATCCGGTTGCCCGAGGGCCTGTCCGGCGCCGATGTCTGCGCGCATATTTCGCGGCATCATCATGTCGAGATCGCCGGGTCGTTCGGCGCGCCCATCGTGCGCATCGGGCAGATGGGCGAGCAATGCCGCGAGCATCACCTCTTTCGCACGGTCCACGCGCTCGGGCGCACGATGCACGATCTCGGCGTCGATGTCGATCTGCCGGCCGGCGTCGCGGCGCTCGAACGGTCGCTCGCGGCGGCGTGAGCGTTGCGGGCATGACCGGTAAGATCACGTGATTCCCACCACTGCGATTCCGACATGTCCGACCTCCTCACCAAAGCGATCGTCACCGGCCATTCACGCGGGCTCGGCGAGGCCATCGCCGAAGCACTGCTCTTGCGCGGCATTCCGGTGCTCGCGCTCGCGCGGCGCCGCAACGCGGCCCTCGCCGCGCGGTTTCCCGGCACGCTCGAAGAAGTCGAACTCGATCTCGCGGATCTCGCGGGCGTCGAACGCTGGCTCGCGAGCGACGCGCTGCAACGTTTCTCGGCCGGCGCCGGCACGCTGCTGCTCGTCAACAACGCAGGCATGCTGCAGCCGGTCGGCGCGCTCGAACAGCAGGATGCCGGTTCGATCGCGCGCGCTGTCAGCCTGAATGTCGCGACGCCGCTCATGCTCGCCGCGTCGCTGGCCGTCGCGGGCAGCGACGCGCAAGAGCGCCGCATCGTGCATGTGTCGAGCGGCGCGGCACGCAATGCGTATCCCGGCTGGAGCATCTACTGCGCGACGAAAGCCGCGCTCGATCACCACGCGCGCGCGGTCGCGCTGGACGCGAGCCGCGCGCTGCGGATCGCGAGCGTCGCGCCGGGCGTCGTCGATACGGACATGCAGGGCGAGATTCGCGCGACCGGGCTCGAACGCTTCCCCTTGCGCGAAAAATTCGACTCGCTCAAGCGCGACGGCCTGCTCGCGAGCCCCGCGCAGTCGGCGCAAAAACTGGTCGATTACGCGTTGAGCGACGCCTTCGGCGAGACGCCGGTCGCCGACGTTCGCGATCTGCCGTGACCTCGGCTTAAGGCGCGCCGGGCAGGAATGGCCGGCGTGAGAGCGCGTCGGCAATCGAGTTCCTGACGCGCGGAATCCAGTGCAGATGGACCTCGCCGAGTTCCCCGATCAACCGCCGCGCGAGCGCCGCATGCGCCGCGAGCACGGCCGCGCCCGCGACGCCCTTCACGTCGTCGATCACGACGCGGCTGTCGCCATAAATCACGAGCTTCTCCGCCCGCCGGTCGAGCGCGGCTTCGAGCACCGAAATCAGCGCGAGATACTCGGCCTTGCTGCTGTCGCCGTGACCCGCCGCCGCGCTGATTTCGAGCGTCTCGCCGTGCGGACTCCTCAATACCGCGCCGATTGCGATGCGCCCCGGGTTCGGCATCGCCGAGCCGTCGAACCAGGCGAGCCAGGCGCCATGTTCGTGAGGGGACCCGCGATGATGCGCGCGTAGGCGCGGCTTCGCGCGCGACGCTTCGCGCGCCTGTGCGGCTTCGTGCGCGCGGGCATGGGCAAGCCGACGCGCGTGCACGAGATCGCCGAGCGACTGCCCGCCGGCCGCTTTTTCGAGCGTCTTGACGAGCGCTTCGCGCGCGGAAATCGACGCGCCCTTCGACAAGCGGCGGCTCTGCGCGCGCTCTTTTTTATACGCGATGGACAGCAGTTCTTCGAAATCGAACATGGCGACGCGCAGGCCGCGCGCAGGGAGGAATGAACGGCGAGCTTAGCAAAAACCGCCCGGTGACGCGATCAGCGAGAGGCCGCGGGCGTCTTGGCCGCCAGCAGCGAACGCGCTTCGTCGATATTGCGGCGCGCCTGCGTCTGCGCGGCGGTGCCCGGCTCCAGCGCGTTGGCGAGCCGCTGCCAGTAGTCGAGCGCGGCGGCGTAGTCGCGCCGATCCAGCGCCGCGGATCCCGCGAGCGCGAGCGCTTTCGGATTGGCCGCATCGAGCGCCAGCGCGGCGTCGATCTGCTCGAGCGACGATCCCGCGAGCCCCGAGCCGCGCGCGCTCGCGAGGGCGTCGGCGTAGTCCGCGCGCAGTTGCGCATCGCGCGGCGCGAGCGCGACGGCACGCGCGTAGGCCGCGACGGCATCGTTCGCGCGATCGAGCACGAAGTACGAGCGCGCGAGCATCGCCCAGTCGTCGGCGGTGCCGGATCGATCGCGCAGACGCAGCGCGAGGCGCGACACCATCACGTCCAGCGTGCCCGACGCCATCTCGTGCTGCCCGCCGGGCGTGGCGTCGAGTGCGAGCGCGCGCGGTTCGCCGAGTTTCAGATACAGGGCGAGCACCGCCGACGGCAGCAGCGCGACCATGAGCCCCGCCGTCGCGGCGCGCGCGGCGAACCCCTGTGACGCCTGGATGGTGCCGGGCGGTCGCACCGAATCGACATCGTCGAAGAGACGCGTTTCGATCTCGCGCCGGGTCGACTCGTATGCGTCCTTCGACAGCGCGCCGGTGCGCCGGTCCGACTCGGCGCGTTCGAGTTCATCGCGATACAGCGCGACGAGCAGCGCGCGGCTGTCGGGGCCGTCCGGGCGGCCCGCGCCGCGCAAGAGCGGCCACGTCACGCACAGCAACGCGCCGACGAGCATGGCTGCCGCGATCGTCCAGAATTCCGTCACGATCCCGGCTCCCCTGGGTGGCGTGCGAGGAGCGCGCCGACGCGCCGGCGCTCGTCGTCCGAGAGCGTGCGCGCGTTCATCGTGCGGCGGCGCGCGACGATACGCGAGAGCGCCGCGACGCCCACGCCAAGCAGCAGGAAAGGCCCGAGCCACAGCAGCCAGGTCCGTGGCCGCCACGGCGGCGAGTACAGCACGAAATCGCCGTAACGTTGGGTCATGTAGTCGCGCACTTGCTGATCGGTCGCGCCGCCTTCGACCTGCTCGACAACTTTCGCGCGCAGATCGGCGGCGAGATCGGCGGTGGAATCGGCGAGCGTTTCGTTTTGGCACACGAGGCAGCGCAGGCTTTGCTCGATTTCGCGGATGCGCGCGGCCTGGGCCGCGTCGGGCGCGGCGTGCGCGTGCGTCGTCAGCGCGAGCGTCGTCGCGAGAGTCATCGCGAACGTCATTGCGAACCACATGGCGCGCGCGAAACCGCTAGTCATCGCCGGACTCCCGCTGCAGCCGCCGCACGAGCGGCAGCACGTCCGCCTCAAGCGCCTTCGCGCTGAGCGGACCCGCGTGCCGGTAGCGGATCACGCCCGCCTTGTCGATCACGAAGGTCTCCGGCACGCCGTAGACGCCATATTCGATGCCCACCTGCCCCAGCCTGTCGACGATCGACGCGACGTACGGATCGCCCGCGCGCGCGATCCAGTCGAGCGCCGCCTGCGGCTCGTCCTTGTAGTTGAGGCCGTAGACCGGCGCGAGTTTGCGGCGCGCGATTTCCACGAGGAGCGCGTGCTCGTCGCGGCACGACTCGCACCACGAAGCCCAGACGTTCAACAGCCACACTTGTCCGCGC
The DNA here is from genome assembly GCF_001544495.1 of Caballeronia telluris. Lineage (GTDB taxonomy): Bacteria > Pseudomonadota > Gammaproteobacteria > Burkholderiales > Burkholderiaceae > Caballeronia > Caballeronia telluris. The sequence goes on along the minus strand of NZ_FCNZ02000026.1, from coordinate 48,089 downwards.
AGATCGGCGGGCGAGAAGCGCTGCCCGGCCGCCTGTAACTGCGGCAGATCGAACGCGGGCGCGGGCCTGCCGATCAACGCGGACGGCAGCCGCCGCGGATCGTGCGACAGCCCCGCCGCGAGCAGCGCGCCGAGCACGACAAAGACGGCAAGCGGCACGAGAAAGCGCTTCATCGGCCGGTCTCCGGTCCGGGCGCCGCGCCATGACTTTCGCTCGCGATCGGCGCGGCGGCGTCTCGCCTTGCGCGCACCACCGACCGGTAGCGGCGATCGCTCGCCGCCAGCGCGCCGCCGAGCGCGATCAGCAGGCAACCGCCCCAGATCCAGTTCACGAACGGCTTGGTGTGGATGCGCATCGTCCACGCCTCGCGGCCGGCTCGCGTGTCCGGCGCGGCGCTCACTTCTTCGCCGAGCGCGACATAGAGGTCGCGGAACACGCCGCGGTCGATGGCCGCTTCGGTCATCGGCGTTTCCTGCACGACGAAGAAGCGCTTCTCCGGATGGAGCAGCGCAACGGGCTTGCCGTCGCGCGTCACCGAGATGCTCGCCTGCATCGCGCGATAGTTGGGGCCGTCGCGCGCGCGCGTGCCGTCGAAGCGGAATGTGTAGCCGCCTTCGGTCACCGATTCGCCTCGCTGGAGCCTGACATCGCGCTCCGTTTCGAAGCCTTTCACAAACGTCACGCCGACGATGAACACGCCGACTCCGAGGTGCGCGATCAGCATCCCGCAGAATCCGCGCGGCAGACGCGACAAGCGCGCGGCGAGCGGCCCGGTCTGCTGCGCGATGCGTTCGACGAGCGCCACCGCCGTCGCGCTCATGGTCCACGCCGCGAGCAGCACGCCGAGCGCGACGAGCGGTCGGAAGCCGCCGCCGATCCCCTGCAGCACGAGCGCGGCCGCCGCACTGGCGACGCTCGCGGCGAACGCCCAGCGCAGACGCACGGCCAGTTCGGGCGCGCGTGCGCTTTTCCATCGCGCGACGGGTCCGATCCCCATCAGGAACACGGCGGGCGTCATGATCGGCACGAAGATCGCATCGAAGTACGGCGCCCCGACTGAAATCCTGCCGAGCCCGAGCACGTCGAGGCCGAGCGGATAGAGCGTGCCGAGCAGCACGGACGCAGCGGCCACCATCAGGAGCACGTTGTTCGACAGCAGCAGCGACTCGCGCGAAATCACGTCGAAGCCGCCGCCGAGGCCGACCTTCGGCGCGCGCCACGCAAAGAGCAAGAGCGCGCCGCCCGACACCGCACAGAGGAACACGAGGATGAAAATGCCGCGCGCCGGGTCGGCGGCGAACGAATGCACCGACGTGATCACGCCCGAGCGCACGAGGAAGGTCCCGAGCAGACACAGCGAGAACGTGCAGATCGCGAGCAGCACGGTCCAGCTTCGAAACGCGCCGCGCTTCTCGGTGACCGCGAGCGAGTGGATCAACGCCGTGCCCGCGAGCCACGGCATGAACGACGCATTCTCGACCGGGTCCCAGAACCACCAGCCGCCCCAGCCGAGTTCGTAGTACGCCCAGCCGCTGCCGAGCATGATGCCGAGCGTGAGAAAGAGCCAGGCGGCGAGCGTCCACGGGCGCGACCAGCGCGCCCACGCAGCGTTCAGCTCCCCGGAAAGCAGCGCCGCGATGGCAAACGCGAACGCCACCGTGAAGCCGACATAGCCCATGTAGAGGATCGGCGGATGCGACACCATGCCGGGGTCCTGCAGGAGTGGATTGAGATCGCGGCCGTCCATCGCTGGCGGAAGCAGCCGCGCGAACGGATTCGACGTGAATAGCATGAAGAGGAGGAACCCCGCCGCGACCCAGCTCATCACGGCCAGCACGCGCGCGACCATCGCGATCGGCAGCGACTTGCTGAAGACTGTCACGGCCGCCATCCAGACGGTGAGGAGCAAAGTCCACAGCAGGATCGAGCCTTCGTGTCCGCCCCACACCGCCGTCACGCGATAGACGAGCGGCAGCATCGAATTCGAATTGCCGGCGACGTAGAGGACCGAAAAATCGTTGCCGGCGAACGATGCCGCGAGGCAGCCGAACGCAATCGCGACGAACGCGAACTGCGCGCGCGCGACGGGCCACGCCATGCGCATCCAGCCGTCGATGCCGCGCGCGGCGCCCACGAGCGGCAGCACGCCGTTCGTCACCGCGAGCACGAGCGCGACGATCAGCGCGAAGTGGCCGGCTTCGGGGATCATCGCGCCGGATCCGTCGACGAGTGGTCCGAGACGCGCAGGGCGGGACGCGACCGGCTCGCGCGCTCGGGCGAGCCGGCGACGGGCGGCGGCAGGTAGTTCTCGTCGTGCTTCGCCAGCACCTGGTCGGCGACGAACGTGCCGTCCGCCATCAGCGTGCCCTCCGCGACCACGCCCTTGCCTTCGCGAAAGAGATCGGGCAGCACGCCGCGATAGGTCACGCGGATGTCGTGCGCCGTATCGGTGACGATGAAACGTACCGTGAGCCCTTCGCGATCGGCTGCATCGCGCGCGAGCGAGCCCTGCCCGACCAGCCCGCCGATGCGCAACCGCGCACCCGCGGCGAGGCGTTCCTCGGCCACTTGCGTCGGGCTGGCGAAAAACATCACGTTGGCGCGGAACGCGTTGAGCACGAGCGTCGTCGCCATGCCTAGCGCCGCCACGCCGAGCGCGACCCACAAGAAGCGCCGCGTGCGCGGCTTCATGGTTCCCGCCCGCTGCGCGGCCCGCGCGAGACGGGCCGCAGCGTCACCGGCGCGCGAACCCGCGCGGTGGCCTCGCGCTCGCGCAGGGCTCTCGCGCTCGCGCGCCACACCAGCAGCGCCTCGACAGCGAACAACACGAACGCGCCGCCGAACGCGGCCCAGACAAAAGCCGAAGGATTCATCGCGGGCGCCCCTCCGCATGACTCGGCGCAGCGTCCTCACGCACGCGCACGATGATGCGCATGCGCGCGAGCACGATGGCGATCCCGTAACTCCAAAGCGCGAGCGTCATCGCGACGATGCCGCAGAGCATCGAAGGCGCCATCGCCACCCCGCTGCCGAATCCGAGCGACGCGCCCTGATGCAGCGTGTACCACCATTGCACCGAAAAATAGATCACCGGAATATTGACGACGCCCGCGAGCGCCAGCACGGCACAGGCGCGATCGGCGCGCGGGGGGTCGTCGATGGCGGCGTGCAGCGCCAGAAAGCCGAGATAAAGAAAAAGCAGGATCAGTTCCGACGTGAGCCGCGCGTCCCAGACCCACCACGCGCCCCAGGTCGGCCGGCCCCACAGCGCGCCGCTCGCGAGCGCGACGAAGGTGAAGAGCGCGCCGGTCGGCGCGAGCGCGCGCGCCATCATCGCGGCGAGCCGCGCGTTGAGCACGAGGCCGAGCGCCGCGTACCCCGCCATCACGACGTAGATCAGCATCGACATCCACGCCGCCGGCACGTGGATGAACATGATGCGGTAGACCTCGCCCTGCACGGCATCCGTCGGCGCGACCGCGAACGCGATGTAAAGCCCCGCCGCCAGGAACGCGAGCGCCGCGCAGCTGAACAGAGGAATCAGCCGGCGCGCGAGCGCGTCGAACGTCTTCGGCGACGCGTAGCGAAACCAGTGGATCGGGGTGCGGTTCGTGGCGCTCGACGTGCTCATGTTCGAAGAAGGTTCGCTAGGGAATCATTGCGCGGCATCGCGCAGCGCCGCGGCGCTCGCGACGGGACAGAACACGAGCGCGGCGATCAGCCCGGCGCCGAGCAGCGAAAAGTTGGCCGCGCTCCACGCCGCGCCGCGCACCGCATCGGCTGCGCCGACGCCGAAGATCAGCACGGGGATGTCGAGCGGCAGCACCAGCACCGCGAGCAGCACGCCGCCGCCGCGCACGCCGACGGTCAGCGCCGCCCCGATCGCGCCGATCAGGCAAAGCACCGGCGTGCCGACGAGGAGCGACGCCGTGAGGAGCAGCACCGCGCGCGCCGGCAGATCGTACTGAAGTGCGATGACCGGCGTGAGCAGCACGAGCGCGAAGCCGCTCGTCAGCCAGTGCACCGCGATCTTCGCGAACACCATCGCGATGAGCGGCTGCGGCGCGAGCAGCATCAGGTCGAGCGAGCCGTCGTCGAAATCCTGCGCGAAAAGGCGCGGCGCGGCGAGCATCGTCGAGAAGAGCGCCGTGACCCACAGCACGCCCGGCGCGATCGCGTGCAGCAAGCGCACATCGGCGCCCACCGCGATCGGAAAGAGACTCGTCGCGATGACGAAGAACAGCAGCGAGCCGAGTGCGTCGGTGCGGCGCCGCCAGGTGAGCGCCCATTCGCGGCGCGCGACGCATGCGATCAGGCGAGGCATGACTCGCTCCGCTCGAAGGAGAAGTCGCGCGTCGCCGAGGGCGCGGTATCGAGCGGCAGGTGCGTCGTCATCACCACGATGCCGCCGCGCTCGACATGTTCCCCGATGCACGCGGCGATGAGCCGCGACGACTCGGCATCGAGCGCGGCGGCGGGTTCGTCGAGCAGCCACAGCGGCTTGGGTTCGAGCAGGAGCCGCGCGATGGCGATGCGCCGCTGCTGGCCCTGCGACAGCGCACCCGCGAGCCGGTTCTCGCACGCCGCGAGCCCGAGCCGCCCGAGCGCGCGATGTTCGGAATGCGCATCCGAGGTATCGCACGAGACGGCCGCGCCGAGCCGCGCCGCGAAGCGCAGATTCTCGACGACGGTCAGGTCCCGGCTCACCGCATTCGCATGCCCGACATACGCGAGCGCGCGGCGCCACGCCAGCGCGTCCTTTCTCGTGTCGACGCCTTGCCAGCGGATCGTGCCGTGAAACGGACGCAGGAGACCGGCAAGCACGCGCAACAGCGTGGTCTTGCCGCTGCCGTTCGCCCCGTGGATTTGCAGCACCTGTCCGGCGTCGGCCGTGAAGTCGACTGCGTCGAACACCATCTCGCCGCCGCGACAGAACGCGAGACCCGCGACGCACAGCGTCGGCGCTGCGCTGACTTCGGTTTCCCCGGCCGAGCGCATGGTTCGCATCGGTCATTTCCCCTTCGCGCTGTGCGCTTCCTGGTCGCGCATCGCCTGCGTCATGTCGGGCAACTGATGCGCGATGCCCTTGTGACAGTCGATGCACGTCTTCTCGCCGGTGCCGAGGAACGTCTGGTGCGCGTTCTGCGCGCGCGGACTCTGGCGCGTGAAGTCCATCGATTCGAACGAGTGGCAGTTGCGGCATTCGAGCGAATCGTTCGCTTTCAGGCGCGACCATTCGTGCTCGGCGAGTTCGAGCCGCTTGTCGAGAAACTTCTCGCGCGTGTCGATGACGCCGAACACCTTCGCCCACACTTCCTTGGACGCCTGCATTTTTCTCGCCATCTTGTCGGTCCAGTTGTGCGGGACGTGACAGTCCGAGCACTTCGCGCGCACGCCGCTGCGGTTCGAAAAATGGATCGTCGATTTCAGTTCGGCGAAGGTGTTGTCGCGCATCTCGTGGCAGCCGGTGCAGAACGCTTCGGTGCTGCTGAATTCGAGCGCGGTGTTGAACGCGCCCCAGAACACCACGCCCGCGATGAAGCCGCCCAGCGTGAGAAAGCCGAGGCTGTAGTAGGCGCTCGGCCGGTTGATCGTGCGCCAGTAGCGTTTCACCAGGTCGAGCATTGAACGCCCCTAGTTTCTGCGCGCCGGGCTCGCCTTCGGTCCCGGGGCCACGCGGATATCTTCGATGTCCGTGAACGTGTTGCTGACGAGCGGCTTCGTATCGGCTTGCGGAACGTGGCACTGCGTGCAGAAATACCGCCGCGGTGCGAGCGTGCCCAACGTCGTGCCGGCGCGATCGGCGTAATGAGTAACGCCGATGGGCACCGCTCCGCTTTCCGCCGCGCGACTGCGCGCATGGCACGACAGGCAGCGGTTCGCGTTCTTGTCGACCTGATAGCCGTCGATCTTGTGAGGGATCGTCGGCGGCTGCTGTGCGTAAGCGCGGCCACGGATCACGTCCTTGTTCTCGGTGGGATAGATGAGCGGAGGTTTTGCCTCCTCGTCGAGCGGCGTGGTGCCGCGCAGTCCGTCGTGAAACGGCTCCGCAGGCACCGTCGGCTGGGCCTGCGGCCCCGGCGGCGCGAGCAGCGAACACACGGCGACGAGTGCGATCCACAGTCGCATGGCAGCCCCCTATACCTTCACGATCCTGACCGCGCACTTCTTGTAGTCGGTCTGGAAGGAAATCGGATCGGTTGCATCCAGCGTCACCTTGTTGATCAACTGGCTCGAATCGAACCACGGCACGAAGACGAGCCCGCGCGGTGGCTTGTCGCGTCCGCGTGTCTCCACGCGCGTGCGGATGTAGCCGCGCCGCGACATCACCTTCACCTCGACGCCGCGCCGCAAACCCAGCGCCTTGGCGTCGTCGGGATGCATGAAGCACACGGCGTTCGGAAACGCGCGATACAGCTCCGGCACGCGCCGCGTCATCGATCCGGAATGCCAGTGCTCGAGCACGCGACCGGTCGAGAGCCAGAACGGATACTCCTTGTCGGGCACCTCGGGCGGCGGCTCGTAGGGCAGCGCCCAGATCACGGCGCGCCCGTCCGGGTTGCCGTAGAACTGCCAGCCGGTGCCGGCCTTCACGTAGGGATCGGCGCCTTCCTTATAGCGCCAGCGCGTTTCGCGGCCGTTCACGACCGGCCAGCGCAGGCCGCGCGCGCGGTGATAGTCGTCGAACGGCGCGAGGTCGTGGCCGTGGCCGCGTCCGAACGACGCGTATTCCTCGAAGAGCCCTTTCTGGATGTAGAACCCGAACGCCTTCGCTTCGTCGTTGCGATAGGCGGCGTCGATTTGCGAGGCGGGGAACTTGTCGACGTTGCCGTTGCGGTACAGCACGTCGTAGAGCGTCTTGCCCTTGACGCCCGGCTCCTTCGCGATCAGGTCCGCGGGCCACACCTCCTCGATCTTGAAGCGCTTCGAGAACTCGACGAGCTGCCACAGGTCCGAGCGCGCGCCCTCCGGCGGCGGCACGAGCTGATGCCAGAACTGCGTGCGCCGCTCCGCGTTGCCGTAGGCGCCCTCCTTCTCGACCCACATCGCCGAGGGCAGGATCAGGTCGGCGGCCACCGCCGTGGCCGTCGGATAGACCTCCGACACGACGATGAAGTTGTCCTCGTTGCGATAGCCCGGCAGCGTCTCCTGCATCAGGTTGGCGGCCGCCTGCATGTTGTTGTTGACCATCACCCAGTACGCGTTGAGCTTGCCGTCCTTGAGCATGCGGTTCTGCACGACCGCGTGAAAGCCCGGCTTCTCCGGAATGGTGCCCGCCGGGATCTTCCAGATTTCCTCGGCGTGCTTGCGATGCTCGGGGTTGGTCACGACCATGTCCGCCGGCAGCCGGTGCGAGAACGTGCCGACTTCGCGCGCCGTGCCGCACGCGGACGGCTGCCCCGTCAGCGAAAACGGACTGTTGCCGGGCGTCGAGATCTTGCCCGTCAGGAGATGCAGGTTGTAGACCATGTTGTTGGCCCACGTGCCGCGCGTATGCTGGTTGAAGCCCATCGTCCAGAACGAAACGACCTTGATCTTCGGGTCGGCGTAAAGCTCGGCGAGCTGGTCGAGTTTCACCTTCGGGATGCCCGAGAGTTTCGTCACGTAGGCGGCGTCGTACTTCGAGACGAACTTCGCGAACGCGTCGTAGTCCATCGGCTTCGAACCGGTCGCGTCGTTCGCGTTCTTCGCGGCCTTTTGCAGCGGATGATCCGGCCGCAGCCCGTAGCCGATGTCGGTGTTGCCTTCCTTGAAGACGGTATGCTTCGTCACGAAGTCGCGATTCACGCGATTCGTCTTGATGATGTAGTTCGCGATGTAGTTCATGATCGCGAGGTCCGACTGCGGCGTGAAGACGAGTTGCTGGTCGGCGAGATCAAAGCTGCGGTGCTCGAACGTCGAGAGCACCGCGACCTTCGTCTGCGGCACGCTGAGCTTGCGATCGGTCACGCGCGTCCAGAGGATCGGGTGCATCTCCGCCATGTTGGAGCCCCACAGCACGAAGGCGTCGGCGGCTTCGATGTCGTCGTAGCAGCCCATCGGCTCGTCCATGCCGAAGCTGCGCATGAAGCCCGTCACGGCGGATGCCATGCAGTGGCGCGCGTTCGGGTCGATGTTGTTGCTGCGGAACCCCGCCTTCATCAGCTTGACGGCGGCGTACCCTTCGAAGACCGTCCACTGGCCCGAGCCGAACATGCCGACGGCGGTCGGGCCTTTCGCCTTCAGGACGCGCTTGAACTGAGCGGCCATTTCGTCGAACGCCCGGTCCCAGGACACGGGCGTGAATTCGCCGTCCTTGTCGTACTTGCCGTCCTTGATGCGCAGAAGCGGCGTCGTGAGGCGGTCCTCGCCGTACATGACCTTCGACAGGAAATAGCCCTTGACGCAGTTGAGCCCGCGATTCACTTCCGCCTGCGGATCGCCTTGCGTTGCGACCACCTTGCCCGCCTTCACGCCGACGCTCACGCCGCAGCCCGTCCCGCAAAAGCGGCATGGCGCCTTCGACCAGGTGAGGTCGCCGCCGACGACCTGCGCTGCACGGTCCGCACCGGCCGCCAGGACTGGCAGCGTGACGCCGGCGGCCGATGCCGCCGTCGCCGCGGCGGTCTGCCTAATGAACGCCCGCCGGGTCAGTTTCATCGCCAATCTCCTCGTCGAGCGATTCGACGTCTTCGTGATGCTGGTAGATCAGCGCCGCCGAATGGACGCCGGGCAGCGCGTGAATGGCCTGGAGTTGTCCAACGATATCGGCTGAACGGTTCGCCTCCAGCGTGACGACCAGTTTTCCCGTCGGGGTGATTGCATGAATCACCGCGCCCGGAATGACCGATATGGACTTGCGAATCGACTCCATATGCGTGCCATTCGCATGGACGACAATTCCCGCAATGTGCGACTCCGCCATTTCCGCTTTTGAATCTCGTGCTGCGCTTTCAGCAATTTCGCCGTCGCCTGTTTCGCCGTTTGAATTGACATGGGCGATCGTTTCGAATGCGGAGACAGGCATTTCGCAGCTCCTTGTTCCGACTGCATGAGTGCGCCATGACGCCAACCGCCCATGCGGATCTATAACAATCAGTGAGGCGGGCCGCCGACCAGCAGTTGATAGAACCAGACCGCAAAGCCATACGCGGCAATGAAGAGCACGGTCAAAACAGGAACCATGACCGCCGTCAGAAAGACGAAGCTGCGCAGTTCTTCGGTTTTGCGAAGGTTGTTTTCTGCGTCTGTCATGGCGCGTAGCCGTCGATTCGGGCGATCCGGCGATTATATTGCGAGGGTGATTCCGATTTATTGTTGTCGCCAGGTCGACATCCGTCAAGGACAAAGTGTTTTTTATATTTACAACGATCTGTCTAAATAAAACGCTCGCCCGGATTAATGCGTGAACCGAATCCATTAAACGCTTCGCGAACTCAAACAATTGCGGCTGACGCAATAGTTTCTACTTTGCTCAATAAACGCTTCTGACTTTTCCAATATCTGTTCTGTTCGGTTAAAACGGAGCGCAGATCACCGACCTGCTCCCAACCCTCCACGATGGGAACACTCATTGCTAAATTCGATGCAGACGGCCAGACGAGCCGCCGACATTTCAGGAGCTAACATGAGCATTCCAACCTCTGCTACATCGGGCGGTGCCGCAATCGTCGGCAAGGGCGCCGCCACGGCCGATGGCCCCGGTCCCGACGTCATGGCGGCCAGCACGATCGACGGCAACACGGTCATCAGCAGCGACGGCGACGATGTCGGCTCGATCAAGGAAATCATGCTCGACGTGCGGCAAGGGCGCATCGCCTACGCGGTGATGTCGAGCGGCGGCTTTCTCGGTATCGGCGACAAGTTGCTCGCCATTCCGTGGAGCGCCTTGACGCTCGATACCGACAAGAAGTGTTTCCGGCTCGCCGCGACCTCGGAGCAGATCCGCAATTCGCCGGGGTTCGACAAGGACGCCTGGCCCTTGATGGCGGAAAAGCAATGGGCAAGCACCGTGCATCAGCATTACGGACGCGAGCCGTACTGGTCGTCGGATGTGCGCGACACGGGAGCGATACCGCCGGCGGGCGTCGATGCGCCCGAAGCAGGTGGCGTGAAACTTTGAGATGGTGCGGGCCGTCCGCCGGGCCTTCGACGGCCGGCGGCCCGGTGCTAAGCGAGCGGCCTACTTGCTCGAGCCGGCGTGGCCGAATTGCAGGCTGGCGAAATCCGCGTCGTCCATGAGGGCGGCCAGCACGTCATTGGCGAAGTCCTCCACGGCGACGTGCCATTCGACCGTGCCGACTGCAAAGTCGTTCGGGCTGGCCTTGCCTTGCGCCTTGCGGATCGCACCGATACTCATGCTCAACGCTCGGGCGCGCTGAAAATGCGGGTCGTCGGATTCGAAGAAGGGATCGTGGTCGTGTTCCATGAATGCTATTTCGGCACGATCCGCGCGAACTTTAGCCGGATCGAAGATAAATTTCGAGCCCCGAAGTATACGGGATTCGCGCGAACTCGCTTTTTAATGCGCGTACGATCGTTCGCCCGGGTTTGGTCGACAGAAGGAGAGCCGCTGATGCAGGCTTACCGGAATCTCGCGGGGAATTCGGGCGTGCGAGCCTTTGAAGTCTTGCGCGACGGCATTCGCGTGCGATTCGCGAATGGCGCGACGTATCTCTACGATCATCGCGTACCCGGACGGGAGCACGTCGAAGAAATGAAGCGCCTTGCGGTTGCGGGCCGCGGACTGAGTTCGTATATCGCGCAGTTTGGGGGCGACTATGCGGAGAAGGTGGAATGACGGGCGCGGCGACGCCGGTCGGTGAGTATTGCTGGAGTTTTGCGCCGTCTGATGAGACACCCGCCTTTCGAGGCGGTTATCGGCGGAACTTGCTACCCCGAAAGATTAGCCTTCGCGTGTGTAAGGACGTAAATCGACAACCACGGCCTCCTTACACGTCAACCGGATATCAAGGCCAACATTCGGTGTAAGGTCTAGCTGAATCAAACCTTCCGGCGTTTCTGCGAGCGTCATTTCCATAATCGTCGCTTCGTCCACCATACCATTCACGTCGATATCCGACGCTTGAATTTCCAGAAAGTCGAGTACGGCGATGTAATCGGGTTGCCCCGGAACGGGCGGCGCACCATATCGGTTGTGAAACACTTCGAGCCGAAGGTCCAGCATCTCGCGCGTGCGATTTTCCGGCAAAGGAAGACCGCTGAAACCTTCGTGCGATTGCCGGATTCTCTGCAGACAGAATGACCGTACAGCGGAATCGTGGAAAGACGGATATCCGCCAAGAACCGATTCAAGCCGTTGACCATCCTTGGCAAGATGCCAACCCCATGTCCTGTTTGCGTTGCTCAGACAATCCTCTATTCGGCGCGCGCGTAGTCCCTTGCTGTACATCATCGAGTGTTGAAACCAATGCTGCGTGACTCGCACAGTGTGTCATTCCTCAAACAGACCAAGAATGGAAACCTGAGCGTACGCTGTTGGTTTTCTGATGGCCCGAAAAAACAAAAGCCCTGTAACTCATTCAAGTTACAGGGCTTTATGACTGACTCTGGCGGAGAGACGGGGATTCGAACCCCGGATAGGTTTGACCCTATACACGCTTTCCAGGCGTGCGACTTAAACCGCTCATCCATCTCTCCGGCAAGACGCAGAGTATAGCAAACTCCGCCGGCCCTGCCAGCCCCTGCCTACGGGTGCCGGATATAGTCCACGAGCGCGCGCGTATACGCATCGGGCTTGTCGCGGTCGAAGAGGCTCACCGCAATCGCCACGGCGAATCCCGCCGGCACGCCAAACACGCCCGAGCTGATCGGCTCGATACCGAACCATCGCGCGCCCGCGAAACCCGTCATCTGCGTGAAGAACGGATACGTCGAGACGATGTAATAAACGCACACGACGAGCCCCGCCATCATCCCCGCCACCGCGCCGCGCCGGGTCGTGCGCTTCCAGAAGACGCCGAGCACGAGCACCGGAAAGAGACTCGACGCCGCCAGCGAAAACGCCGCCCCCACCAGAAACAGAATATTCCCCGTATTCAGCGACGCCACATAGGACGCGAACAGCGCCACGCCAAGCAGCAGAATCTTCGATATCGTCACGCGCCGCTGGCTCGTCGCGTTCCGGTCGACCATGCAGTAATACACGTCGTGCGAGAGCGCGTTGGCGATCGTGAGCAACAGACCGTCCGCCGTCGAAAGCGCCGCCGCCAGCGCGCCCGCCGCGATCAGCCCCGAAATCACATACGGCAGCCCGGCAATTTCGGGCGCGGCGAGCACGACCATGTCCGGCTGCATCTGGATGCCGGCCCAGCGCACGATGCCGTCGCCGTTCACATCGGTGATGCGGATCAGGTACGGCTCGACCTTGCGCCATTGCATGACCCATTGCGGCAGATCGACGAACCGGTGCCCGACGAGCCCCGACAGAATCTCGTGCTTGATCAGCACCGCGAGCACGGGCACCGTCAGATAGAAAAGCGCGACGAAGAAGAGGGTCCAGCCGACCGAGCGCCGCGCCGAGGCCACCGAGGTCGTCGTGTTATAGCGCGTGAGGATGTGTGGCAGGCTCGCCGTGCCGAGCGACAGGCACAAAAGCAGCGACAGGAAATTGCGCTGATGCACGCGCTGGCTCTCCTCCTCAGCACGACCCTTTGAGGCGACCGGAAACGCCTGCGCCATCGGCACGGGCGCGGCCACGCGTTCGAGCAGCGCATCGCGCTCGCGCGACCATTTGGCGAGCGCGTCGGCGGGATCTTTCGGGAACGCTTCGAGTTCGCGCTCGCGCGCGCTGATCTCGCGCAGCGGCCCGTTATGCCGCCGCAGTTCCGCGATCTCGTACACGAGCCGCCCGTACTCGCTGCGATACGACTGCGGCAGCGTGTCGATCCGCGTCTGGATTTGCGCGGCCTGCCGGCGGTAGTCGTCGCGCACACGCGCTTCCTCGGGCGATTGCGCGACCATCCGTTCGAGCGATTCGACGCGCTCCATCACGCGTCCGTAGTTCAGTTGCGGCAGCCAGCCGAGCCCTTCGCGATGCGCGATCATCGAAACCGGGATCAGCATCGCGCTGATGAGGATGATGTACTGCGCGACCTGCGTCCACGTGACGGCGCGCATGCCGCCGAGAAACGAGCACACGAGAATGCCCGCGAGCCCGCAGAAGATACCGATCGCGAAGTCGATGCCGATGAAGCGCGACGCGATCAGCCCGATGCCCTGGATCTGCGCGACGAGATAGACGAACGAACAGAGGATCGCGGCGAACGCGGCGAGTCCGCGCACGAGGTTGCTGGAGAAGCGCGTGCCGAGGAAATCGGGGATCGTGTAGCGCGCGAGCTTGCGCACGTAGGGCGCGAGCAGGAACGCGACGAGGCAGTAGCCGCTCGTCCAGCCCATCACGTAGGCGAGGCCGTCGTAGCCGCTCGCGTAGATCGAGCCAGCCAATCCGATGAACGATGCCGCCGACAACCAGTCGGCCGCCGTCGCCATGCCGTTGAACGCGGACGGCACGCGCCGCCCCGCGACGTAGTATTCGACGAGATCCGATGTGCGCGATAAAAGGCCGATCACCGCATAGACCGCGATCGGCACGAACAGGAACACGTAGCCGATCCACATGCCGGGCCCGGTCACGCGCTCGATGCGCTCCATCACGAAGATGAAGAAGAAAAAGCCGACCGTATAGAGCGCGTAGTAGACGATCAGGCGGTTGGTCAGCTTCATGTCTGCCCGCCGGCCGCGCGCGAGGCTCGCAAAAGGCGCGCATCGGCGAACTGCATCAGCACGATATAGACGACGATCAGCGCGACATACACGAGGATCGCGCCCTGTGCGCCGAAGTAGAACGGCAGCGGGAAGCCCGCGATACGCACGTCTTCGAGCCGCGACGCCACGAGCGGCAAGCCGAACGACACGACGAAGCCGACCGCCATCAGCACGGCGATCAGCGCGACGTTGAAGCGCCAGTAAGCGCGATGCGCGCGCGCCATCGCGGCCGATACGGGCGGCGCTTCGGGCGAGCTTTGGGAAGGGGTCTCGACGGGCATGCGACTGTTTACCAAAACCGCGCCGCGCGGGCAATCAGGATCGACCGCTGCAATGCAAAACGGCTGCCCGAGGGCAGCCGTTTTGCACGAGCAGTCAACCGCGAAGGTTCATTTCGCTTCGCCGAGCTGGTCGAGAATCGCGGGATTTTCGAGCGTCGAGACGTCCTGCGTGATCGCCTCGCCCTTCGCGAGCGAGCGCAACAGGCGCCGCATGATCTTGCCCGAACGCGTCTTCGGCAGGTTCTCGCCGAAGCGGATGTCCTTGGGCTTCGCGATCGGACCGATCTCCTTCGCGACCCACGCGCGCAACTCGTTCGCGATCTTCGTGCCCTCCTCGCCCTCGGGACGCTCACGCTTGAGCACCACGAACGCGACGACCGCTTCGCCCGTCGTGTCGTCCGGACGGCCGACGACCGCCGCTTCCGCGACGAGCGGATTCGCGACCAGCGCGGACTCGATTTCCATCGTGCCGAGCCGGTGACCGGAGACGTTCAGCACGTCGTCGATACGGCCCATGATCGTGAAATAGCCGGTGTCCTTGTCGCGCACGGCGCCGTCGCCGGCGAGATACAGCTTGCCGCCGAGTTCTTCGGGAAAGTAGCTCGTCTGATAGCGCTTCGGGTCGCCCCACACGTTGCGCAGCATCGACGGCCAAGGGCGCTTCACAACCAGGATGCCGCCCTGCCCGTTCGGCACGTCCTGCCCGGTTTCGTCGACGATCGCCGCCATGATGCCCGGCAGCGGCAGCGTGCACGAACCCGGCACGAGCGGCGTCGCGCCCGGCAGCGGCGTGATCATGTGCCCGCCGGTTTCGGTCTGCCACCACGTATCGACGATCGGGCACTTCCCGCCGCCGACGTTCTCGTGATACCACATCCACGCTTCCGGATTGATCGGCTCGCCGACCGTGCCGAGGATGCGCAGCGTCGACAGGTCATAGCTCTTCGGATGCACCTTCGCGTCCGCTTCGGACACCTTGATGAGCGAGCGGATCGCGGTGGGCGCGGTGTAGAAGATCGTGACCTTGTGCTTCGCGATCATCTCCCAGAAGCGGCCCGCGTTCGGATACGTCGGCACGCCTTCGAACATGACCTGGGTCGCGCCGATCGCGGGCGGCCCGTAGGTGATGTAGCTGTGTCCCGTGATCCAGCCGATATCGGCAGTACACCAGAAGACGTCGTCCGGCTTCATGTCGAACGTCCACTTCATGGTCTGCGCGGCCCACAGCAGGATGCCGCCAGTGCTGTGCTGCACGCCCTTCGGCTTGCCCGTCGAACCCGACGTGTAGAGGATGAAGAGCGGATGCTCGGCGCTCACCCATTCCGGCTCGCACTGGTCCGATTCGTTCGCGACGAGTTCGTGCATCCATTGGTCGCGGCCTTCGGTCCACGCGACCTTGCCGCCCGTCCTGCGATAGACGATCACGTTCTTCACCGCCTCGCAGCCGCCGGCCGCGAGCGCTTCGTCCGCGATGTTTTTGAGCGGCAACGCCTTGCCGCCGCGCATCTGTTCGTCGGCGGTGATGAGCGCGACCGCGCCCACGTCGACGAGCCGCTCGTTGAGCGACTTCGACGAGAACCCGCCGAACACGACCGAATGCGTCGCGCCGATGCGCGCGCAGGCCTGCATCGCGACGACGCCTTCCACCGACATCGGCAGATAGATCACGACGCGGTCGCCCTTCTTCACGCCCTGCTTCTTCAGCGCGTTCGCGAAGCGGCATACGCGGCCGAGCAGGTCCTGATACGTGACGTTGGTGACGGTGCCGTCGTCCGCTTCGAAGATGATCGCGTTCTTCGCGCCGTTGCCCGCTTCGACGTGACGGTCGATGCAGTTGTACGACGCGTTGAGTTCGCCGTCCTCGAACCAGGTGTAGAACGGCGCGTTCGATTCGTCGAGCACCTTCGTGAACGGCTTGTGCCACGCGAGCGTTTCGCGCGCGATGCGCGCCCAGAAGCCTTCGTAGTCGCGTTCGGCTTCGTCGGCCAAGGCCTTGTAAGCGTCCATGCCGGAGATCGCGGCATGGGCCGAAGCCTTGTCGGAAGGCGGGAAAACGCGGCGTTCCTGGAGTACGGATTCAATCGCAGACATCGACAACCCCTTTGATGGTGACTCTAAAACCGTCGGCGCGCGTGGGCGCGGGCCGCATGTTTCGTTTGACGCGGGACGCGCATTCGCGCCTCGCAGCTGACTGTGTCTCCTGCGTCGACGAGCGCTCGTTGCCGCGCTGCAGCACGTTCGTTCGTCGACCTGTATGTCCGGCCTTTATCCGCACGATAAGCCTCTCGCCTTACCCGCTTCTTACGCGGCGCCGCCAATCGACACGGGGTATACGAGAGGGTCGCGCGGCTTCTACAATGCGCGCCTGGATTCCGATCCACGCGGCTGTAAAGCGCCCGACCTGCATACGTCCCTACAATCGTAACTGAACTCGCCGTCCGGATTCCAGCTTGAATCGATACGCCTTGTACCTTATCGCAGCCATGCTCCTCGTCGGCAGCAATGTCGGTGTCGGCAAGTCGATCGTCGCGTTCGTTCCTGTCACGCTGTTCGCGCTCCTGCGCTTCGTGATCGCCATCGCGGTGCTGTGGCCGCTCCTTCGGCCGTCGAAGATGAAGCGCGTCGCGCGCGGCGAATGGATCAACCTTTTCCTGCAAGCGCTCTTCGGCACGTTCATGTTCACGCTGCTCATGCTCAACGGCGTGCAGCGCACGAGCGCGGTCGCGGCGGGCGTCATCACGAGCACGATCCCGGCGGTCGTCGCGCTCTTTGCATGGCTCTTTCTCAAGGAGCGGCCGAACGGCCGCGCACTCGTGTCGATCGCGCTGGCGATCGCGGGCGTGGTCGTCATCAACGTCGCGCAGAGTGCGCACGGCGCGCTCGCAGGCACGGCCAGGGAGAGTTCGCTCGCCGGCAACCTCATGGTGCTCGGCGCCGTGTGCTGCGAATCCTTCTACGTGATCCTCTCGCGCCGCCTCACGGAAACACTGCCCGCCATCGACATCTGCGCGTACACGCATGGCTTCGGGCTCCTGCTGATGCTGCCGCTGGGTCTCCCGGCGCTCCTCTCCTTCGACTACGCGAGCGTCGGCGCGGGAACGTGGACGCTCGTGCTGTGGTACGGGCTCTCGGCGAGCATCTTCTCGTTCTGGCTGTGGATGAAGGGCATCCGGCACGTCGACGGCAGCCTTGCCGGCGTGTTCTCGGCCGTCCTGCCGATCGCGGCCGCGGTGTACGGCATCGTGTTCCTCGGCGAGCGGCCGACCGTCGCGCATGGCATCGCGCTCGCGTGCGTGGTCGCGGGCATCGCGCTCGCGAGCATCCGCCCCCGCCAGGTTCCGCCGATGGCCTCCTGAGCGCGCCGCCCTTGGCTCGCGCCCTCGCCTCGCGCCGGTGCCTTCGGCGAACCTTACGATCGACACGCTACAATTGCGGGTTCCCCAATCCGGCATTCGTCCAACCTGAAGCCCATGTCCGTTTCCAAGCACGTCCCCGGCTCGCCCCGCCCGATGGGCCCGCTCCCAAGGCTCATCTTCATGAGCCGCTGGCTCCAGGTGCCGCTCTATCTCGGCCTAATTGTCGCGCAGGGCGTCTACGTCGTGCTGTTCCTGAAGGAAGTGTGGCACCTCGTCTCGCACGCCTTCACGCTCGACGAAACCAACATCATGCTGGTCGTGCTCGGCCTGATCGACGTGGTGATGATCTCGAACCTGCTCATCATGGTGATCGTCGGCGGCTACGAGACCTTTGTCTCGCGGCTCGGCGTCGAAGGCCATCCGGACGAGCCCGAATGGCTCGATCACGTCAACGCGGGCGTGCTGAAGGTGAAGCTGTCGATGGCGCTCATCAGCATCTCGTCGATCCATCTGCTGAAAACCTTCATCGATCCGGACCAGCACTCGCAAAACGCCGTGATGTGGCAGGTGCTCATCCACCTCGCGTTCCTGCTGTCCGCGCTCATCATGGCCTGGGTCGACCGCCTGACCACGCATACGCATCCGCAGCATTTCCATAACGAGTCGGCCGCGCCCGCCCGCGCAGCCGACTGAGCGCGCCGCAGAGCGCCGAACCGACTCCGTCCCCCAAGACGCTTCCCAGAGCCCAAGCCATGACCGTCATCAAACAGGAAGACCTGATCCAGAGCATCGCCGATTCGCTCCAGCACATCAGCTACTACCATCCGCTCGATTACATCCAGGCGCTCGGCCGCGCCTATGAGCTGGAAGAAAGCCCGGCCGCGAAGGACGCGATCGCGCAGATCCTGACCAACAGCCGCATGTGCGCGGAAGGCCGCCGGCCGATCTGCCAGGACACCGGCATCGTCACGGTCTTCGTGAAGGTCGGCATGGACGTGCGCTGGGCAAGTGAAAACGGCAGCGCCACGATGGGCGTCACCGAGATGATCAACGAAGGCGTGCGCCGCGGTTACCTGAACCCGGACAACGTGCTGCGCGCGTCGATCGTGAGCCCGCCCGAGGGCGGACGCAAGAACACGAAGGACAACACGCCGGCCGTGATCCACTACGAGATCGTGCCGGGCGACAAGGTCGACGTGCAGGTGGCGGCGAAGGGCGGCGGCTCGGAGAACAAGTCGAAGTTCGCGATGCTGAATCCGTCCGATTCGATCGTCGACTGGATTCTCAAGACCGTGCCGACCATGGGCGCCGGCTGGTGCCCGCCGGGCATGCTCGGCATCGGCATCGGCGGCACGGCCGAAAAGGCGATGGTGATGGCGAAGGAGTCGCTCATGGACCCGATCGACATTCAGGACATCATCGCGCGCGGCCCGAAAGACTGGATCGAGGAACTGCGCATCGAGCTGCACGAGAAGGTCAATGCGCTCGGCATCGGCGCGCAGGGTCTCGGCGGCCTTGCCACCGTGCTTGACGTCAAGATCATGGCGGCGCCGACGCACGCGGCATCGAAGCCGATCGCGATCATCCCGAACTGCGCGGCGACGCGCCACGCGCACTTCACGCTCGACGGCTCGGGCGTCGCGAAGCTCGAAGCGCCGTCGCTCGACGCGTGGCCGAAGGTGAACTGGGAGCCGAACACGGAAACGAGCCAGCGCGTCGACCTGAACACGCTGACGCCCGAGCAGGTCGCCGCGTGGAAGCCGGGCCAGACGCTCTTGCTCTCCGGCAAGATGCTCACGGGCCGGGACGCCGCGCACAAGCGCATCGCCGACATGCTGGCGAAGGGCGAAAAACTGCCGGTCGATTTCAAGAATCGTGTGATCTATTACGTCGGCCCGGTCGATCCGGTACACGACGAAGTCGTCGGCCCGGCGGGCCCGACCACCGCGACGCGCATGGACAAGTTCACCGAACTGATGCTTTCCCAGACCGGCCTCATCTCGATGATCGGCAAGGCCGAGCGCGGCCCGGTCGCGATCGAGGCGATCAAGAAGCACAACGCGGCCTACCTGATGGCGGTCGGCGGCGCGGCGTATCTGGTCTCGAAGGCGATCCGCCACGCGAAAGTCGTCGCGTTCGAGGACCTCGGCATGGAAGCGATCTACGAGTTCGACGTGCAGGACATGCCGGTGACGGTCGCGGTCGATTCGTCGGGCACGTCGGTACACAAGACGGGGCCGGCCGAATGGCAGGCGAAGATCGGCAAGATTCCGGTCGCGACTGTCTGATGCGGGACCGTCTAATCAATATCCGCCTATGAAAAAACCGGGCATGATCGCCCGGTTTTTTATTAACTAGGAATCTTCCGATAAAGAGATTCGTTCTCATTTTCATCTGAAACAAAAGATTTTTATCCAACCTTGGCAATCTTCGCTGTAAGGTTTATGGTTCAAAGATTCCGAGAAGTAGTACGCCCCGAACAAGGACAATCATGCAAGGCGACCCGAAAGTCATCGAATACCTGAACTCGCAGTTGAAAAACGAGCTGACTGCGATCAATCAATACTTCCTGCACGCCCGGATGTACAAGCATTGGGGCCTGGAGCGCCTGAACAAGCACGAATACGACGAATCCATCGGCGAAATGAAGCACGCCGACTGGCTGATCCAGCGTGTATTCATGCTCGACGGCCTGCCAAATCTGCAGGATCTGCATAAGCTCCTGATCGGCGAAGAGACAAAAGAGATTCTCGAATGCGACCTGAAGCTCGAGCAGATTTCGCAAAGCACGTGCAAGGAAGCAATCGTTTATTGCGAATCGGTGCGCGATTTTGTCTCGCGTGAAATTTTCGTGAAGATTCTCGACGATACCGAAGAGCACATCGACTGGCTCGAAACGCAACTCGATCTGATCGACAAGGTCGGTATTCAGAATTACCAGCAAACCATGATGGGCGAAGGCGAATAAGTCTCGCGCATCGTGTCGTTGTCCGTTTCGCAAACCAACTCATCCTTCGAGCGCGCCGTCTCCGTGACGAGCGCGCCCGTGGGCGTTTTCGATTCCGGGCTCGGCGGGCTGTCCGTGTTGCGCGCGGTGCGCACAGCGCTCCCGCACGAACCGCTCGTCTACGTCGCCGACTCGCGCTATGCGCCGTATGGCGAGCGCGACGACGATTTCATCGTCGACCGCACGATGGCAATCGGCCAATGGCTCGTCGCGCGCGGGGCCAAGGCGTTGGTCGTCGCATGCAATACGGCGACCGCGCAGTCGATCGCGTTCGTGCGCGAGCGGCTGTCCATTCCGCTGATCGGCGTGGAACCCGGTGTCAAACCGGCCGCGGCATTGTCGAAGACGCGTGTCGTCGGGGTGCTTGCGACCGCCGTCACCTTGCGCAGCCTGCGCTTCCAGGCGCTCCTCGACCGTTACGCGGCCGATTGCCGCTTCATCTGCCAGCCGGGACATGGTCTCGTGCAGGCCGTCGAGCGCTGCGACACCCGCTCGCCCGAACTGATGGCGCTCCTCTCCGGCTACCTTCAGCCGATGCTCGACGCCGGCGCCGACACGCTCGTGCTCGGCTGCACGCACTACCCTTTCCTTGACGAAGCGATCCGCTCGATCGCGGGCGACCGCCTGCAAATCGTCGATACGAGCGTCGCCATTGCGCGGCAGCTCGAACGGCAACTCGACCTCCACGGCCTGCGCGCCGCCCCGTCGGCATCCGCCCCGCTCCCGCTCTTTTATTCCACCGCCGATGGCGAATCGCAGCGCCAGCTCGCAGCGACACTCCTTGGCATCGACACGCGCGTCCAGCACGTCGTCATCCCGTCGCGCCGCACGCAGTCGCTCGAATCCGACGCGGCGTGATGCATCCCTGAATACCGGGCGCCCTCGCCCGGCCCGGTCGCATCGGGCGCTCAGGAAAACCCTTCCTACTTCCTTGTTTTGTTACATTAAACACAGACACGCGCTTGCAAACACGCTGATACTGAATGATAATAGTTCGCATTAACCCAAGCTATCGCGACCGATCATGATCGTCTGTGTGTGCAAGTCCGTATCCGACCGCAAGATCCGCACGGCTATCGCCGGCGGCGTCGATTCGTTCGACGAGCTGCAATTCGAGCTCGGCGTCGCGTTATGCTGCGGGAAATGCGAGGAATCGGTGCGGGACGTGATGCTGCAAAGCGGCGTCTGCGCGTCGCGCTGCGGCGTCGGGCACGAGCACCATGCCGTTCCGCTGACGTTCTACGAACGCAAGGCCGCCTGACGCTTCACACCCGTGCGGCGTCCGGCGAGCCATTGCGCGCTTTGCCGGATGCTGCATCGATCTCACCGCCGCAAGCCAGTCGCACCAGCCAGCCGCGCCACGTCTTCTCCGGGAGAAATGATGGAATTGCTGATCGGCTTCGTGACCACTCTCTTTATCTCTCTGCTGATTTTCCGAACATGACGTTGTTTAGCCTGAAGTGCTGCACAGGCCCGGCGGATTCACTCTTCGCGGCCCACATCTGATCCCATGCAGTCCCCGACAATGACACCCGCCGGGCCGACGCCGGAGCCCACAAGCGGCGTCGATCGCCGCGTGATGGTGGCGGCCGCTGCCGTCGTCGCACTTCATGTGGCGCTCGTCGCGGTCGTCACGACGATGCGCAACGAGCCGAAGCCCCGCCCGGTCGAAGTCCGCGCGATCACCGCGGAATTGATCAGCGCCGAGCCGGCGCCCGTGGCCGCGCCTGTCGCGGTCGAATCGACGCCGACGCCTCCGCCGCCGAAACTCGTTTCGCCGAAGCCGGTCGTCAAGCCCAAGGTCCAGCCGCGTCCGCAGCCGGCACCGAAGCCGATGCCGCTGAGCGACGCGCCATCGCCGATCGCCGCTCCCGCGCCCGAACCGACGCCCCCCGCGCCGCCCGCCACGGCGGCTCCCGCGCAGCCCGAGGCGGCCGCGCCCGCCGTCGGACGCCCGACGATGGCGCTTTCCGCACCGAAGGACATTTCGCGCCTGTCGTGCAGCATCGTTCAGCCGGACTATCCGACGATGGCGAAGCGCCGCGGCGAGACCGGCACCGCGGTGGTCGGATTCGTCCTCGGCGTGTCTGGTAAGCTCGAAAACATCGCGCTGAAGAAGAGCAGCGGCTCGTCGCGTCTCGACGAAGCCGCCCTCGACGCCGTGCGAGCGAGCGCCTGCAAACCCTACAAAGAAAACGGCGAGGCGATCCGCGCCGTCACTTCCGTGCCTTTCGTCTTCAGTCTGACCGACTGATCAAATTTCTCAGATACAACAGGAACTGCAATGGAAAACTACGGAATTGCGCACGTGTGGGCGCAAGGCGATTTCGTGACACGCGGCATCGCGCTCGCGCTGGTGATCATGTCCGTGCTTTCGTGGACGGTTATCGTCGTGAAGGCGTGGAACGTCCTGCGCCTGAAGCGCCTGACCAAGAACGCCGAGCGCGCGTTCTGGCACTCCGACGATTTCGCCGACGGCATCAAGAAGCTCGGCAGCCATTCGTCGAGCCCCGCCGACAATCCCTTTCTCGCCCTCGCCCTCTCCGGCCAGGAAGCCGCCGACCATCATCACCAGACGCAGCCGCATCTGCACGACCGCATGGACGTCTCCGACTGGGTCACGCGCTGCCTGAAGGACACGATGGACGAGGGCGTCGGCCGCATGCAGTCGGGCCTCGCCGTCCTGGCTTCGATCGGCAGCACGGCGCCGTTCGTCGGCCTGTTCGGCACGGTCTGGGGCATCTATCACGCGCTGCTCACGATCGGCGCGACCGGCCAGACGTCGATCGACCAGGTCGCGGGCCCGGTCGGCGAATCGCTCATCATGACGGCGTTCGGCCTCTTCGTCGCGATTCCGGCGGTGCTCGGCTATAACGCGCTCACGCGTGCGAACAAGTCGATCGTGATCAAGCTCAACCGCTTCGCGCACGGCCTGCATGCGTTCTTCGTAACGGGCACCAAGCTCTCGTCGACCAAGCGCCCCGCTGGCGCGGGCGCCACCGACAGCCTGCGTCTCGCCACGCGCGCCAGCTAAAACGAGGTTTCCGATGGCAATGAGCCCTTTCGCCAGCGACGAAGACGACGGCATGATGAGCGAGATCAACATGACGCCGCTCGTCGACGTGATGCTGGTTCTCCTGATCATTTTTCTCGTGACGATTCCGGCGATGAACCACGCCGTGAAGATCGACCTGCCGCACGCGAGCAGCCAGCCGCAGGACACGAAGCCCGCGCACGTAAATCTCGCGGTCGAAGCCGACGGCACGATCCTCTGGGACGACCAGAAGGTCGACGACACCGCGCTCGCCGCGCGCATCGCGCAGGCGTCCAAGCAATCGCCGCAGCCGGAACTGCATTTGCGCGCGGACCGCAAGGTGCCGTATGAGCGCGTCGCCGATGTGATGTCGGCCGCTCAGGCGGGCGGTTTGTCGAAGATCGGCTTCGTGACGGAGCCGAAAGCGGGGAAATAAGCGGGAAAATAAGCAGGCGGACTGATTGATTCAGACGCCCCAAAGTAAAAGGCCTTCATCGTCGGATGAAGGCCTTTTTTTGTGCGCACTCAGCGCATTCGGGCGGGCAGTCACTTCGGGCTCGAATAATTTGAGTTCGAAGAATCGCCACATGCGGCAGCCGTGGTCGACACGGACAGCGCGATCAACCCTATCAGGCTAACTATAAGAGTAGCCGTCAGTTTTCGCATAAGAAGCTCCTTAGCGAAGGGATTTCAATATAACGCCGCGCATTTTTGCGTACAACCCTCGGCCGATTGAATCTGCCCATCGCAAGCACGCGCTTCAATGCGAGAAACGATGCGCCGCACGCAGAATAGTCACACTGTTTCGCGCGCAGGCGCTGGCTCGACAGGACATTCTCCTGGGAAGCGCCGTCCATCGTCGATCGACTCGACCAGAAAATCGACGAAGGCCCGGATTGCCGGCACCATGCCCTGCCGCGACAGGAACACCGCGTACAGTTGCGGCGCCGGGAACGTCCAGCCCGGCATCACCGGCGAAAGCTGGCCCGAGCGCAGCGGCGCGCCGTACATCATCTCCGGCAGCGCCGCAATGCCGACGCCGCGCAGCACGGCTTCGCGGATCATCGACAGATCGGCGGTCACGAGGCGCGGCTCGTGTTCGAACTCGTGGCGCGTGCCGTCGGGCGCGATCAGGCGATAGACGTGACGGCCATCGCTCGACGGCGTGTCGAGCGTGTCGAACTGCGCGAGCTCGGACGGCGTGAGCGGCGGCGCGTTGGGCTTGAGCAGCGACGGCGCCGCGACCAGCATCTGTTCCGTGCGCCACAGCGGCCGCGCGACTACGTTCGAATTCGCCGGCGGCTCGGAACGCACGCGCAGGGCGACATCGACGGCATCCTCGAACAGATCGACGACGCGGTTCGTCACGCGCAGCACGACGCGCACTTCGGGATAGCGATGCAGGAACTCCGGCATCACCGCCGACAGGAACGTCTGCGCGATCGTCACCGGCACGCTCACGCGCACGGTGCCGCGCGGCGAATCGCGCAGGCTCTGCACGACGTTG
This sequence comes from Caballeronia telluris, assembly GCF_001544495.1. GTDB lineage: Bacteria > Pseudomonadota > Gammaproteobacteria > Burkholderiales > Burkholderiaceae > Caballeronia > Caballeronia telluris. The sequence goes on along the minus strand of NZ_FCNZ02000026.1, from coordinate 23,137 downwards.
ACGGCCGCCTGCGCCTCGGCGAGCATCGCCTGACAGTGCTGGTAGAAGAGCTGGCCGGCTTCGGTAAGCGCGAGCTTGCGCGTCGAGCGCTGCAAAAGCCGCACGCCAAGCGACGCCTCCAGTTCAGACACGCGCCGCGACAGCCGCGACTTCGAAATGCCGAGCACGCGCTCGGCTGCGGAAAAGCCGCCGTTCTCGACGACATGCGAGAAGTACATCAGGTCATTGAGGTCGTGCGTGTCGGCTTTCATATCGTTTCACTGGCGGGACAATCCATTGCGTTCGAACGGCTTTTTCGCGCAAATCGGGCCCATATAATAGCTCTGTGTTTCAAATCTAGCGCTATTCCCCTGATAGCGACGCGAGGTCCCATGAGCACTACCCGTACTATCGAACGCACCCTTCCCGCCCTTCGAACCGTCGAAGGCGGCGGTTTTGTCGTGCATCGCCCGTTTCCGACGCGCCTTCTGATGGATTTCGATCCGTTCCTGCTGCTGGACGAAATGGGCCCGGTCGACTACGCGCCCGGCGAGGCGAAAGGCGCGCCGGATCACCCGCATCGCGGCTTCGAGACGGTCACTTACGTGCTCGAAGGCCAGTTCGGCCACAAGGATTCGGCGGGCCACTCCGGCACGCTGCGCGAAGGCGACGTCCAGTGGATGACGGCGGGCGCGGGCGTCGTGCACAGCGAAATGCCCGATCCCGAATTCACGCGTACCGGCGGCCGCGTGCACGGTCTGCAACTCTGGGTGAACCTGCCGCGCCGCGACAAGATGATCGCGCCGCATTATCAGGAGATCGCGTCGGGGAAAATCCCGATCGCCGTGAGCGAGGACGGCCGGGTGCGCGTGAAGGTGATCGCAGGCGAGGCGCTCGGCGTGAAGGCCGCGATCGAAACCCGCACGCCGATCCTGTACCAGCACTTTTCGCTGCAGCCGGGTGCGTCGGTCGAGACGGCGGTGCCGCGCGATTTCCGCGTGTTCGCCTATCCGCTCGCCGGCGCGGGCTTCTACGGTGCGGACCGCACGCCGGTGCGCGCGCAACAGATGGTGCTCTTCAACGACGACGGCGAGAGCGTCACGCTCGCCGCCGGCGACGAGCCGCTCGAGGTGCTTCTGATCGGCGGCGTGCCGCTGAAGGAGCCCGTCGTGCGCTACGGTCCGTTCGTGATGAACACGGAGGACGAGATCCGTCAGGCGGTGATCGACTACCAGGCGGGACGCATGGGCGCGATCACGCACTGATTGCGTCCACGCGCTGAAACAATCGCGATACGCGAGTCACGCGGCGCGGCACGAACGGCGACATTGCGTCACAATAACCGTTCGCGCCGCGCCGCTTTTTTGTGGTCGATGCGTCGCCTGAACACCCACAAGAGGAGCACTGCATGGCTGAACCGTCCGTGATCGCCACCATCGGCCCGACCGACTATCAGGTTCAACTCGACGACGGCATGCACAAGTGGATCGCCGACGAACCCGAGACGCTCGGCGGCCGCGACACCGGCCCGGCGCCCGCGTCGCTCCTGCTTTCGAGCCTGGGCGCCTGCACCTCGATCACCCTCAAGATGTACGCCAGGCGCAAGGACTGGCCGCTCGACGCAGTGCGCGTCACGCTCTCGCTCGCGAGCACGGCCGAAGGCAGCGTGATCGACCGCAAGATCGTGCTGACCGGCGCGCTCAGCGACGAACAGCGGGAACGCCTTTTGCAAATCGCCAATGCGTGTCCGGTCCACAAGATCCTGAGCGGCGCGATCCGCATCGATACCGGCATCGTTCCGGCCTGAACCGCTTTTGCCCGCCATGAATCCGAGAAGGAACCCGTCGTCTTGAATTTCGAACACCTGATCCAGATCAACGACCCGCTCAATCCGTTCGTCGACTCGCTGACGCGCGAACAGTTGTGGGAAGGCCTCGTGCTGCGCGCGGAACAGCCGCAGCTCTTCGTGATCGGCCTCGACAGTTGCACGATCCTCTCGCGCGAGGGCGACGTGATGGAGCGCGAACTGCACTACGGGCAGGCCATCGTGCGCGACCGCGTGACGCTGAACTCAGGCGCGAGCGTGCGTTACGACATCCTGCCGACGGCGGACCACGTCGGCGGATCGCTGACGATGGCGATCGAGCAGCCCGACGACCTCCAACTCTTCCTGCGTTTCACCTACAGCACGACGCTGCCAGTCGCCGACGACGCCACTGCCAGCGCCGACGCCCACCAGACGCAGGAGATCGTGAAATCGGCGTATCGCGAAGCCGACATCGACACGGTACGGCTCATCCGCCAGTTTGCGCACGGCCGCAGCGAAGAAGGTCCGCTCCACTGAGCTTCCCGGCCGCGGCGCGTAACGCCGCGGCTTAGACTATCAGAAATCGCTTTCGATGAAGAAATCGTTGTTGTAAATAGGAATGGTTATCATTTACTATGAATCCATCGAATCGACGAACGAGCACTCCGACATGACCGACCCCCTGCGCTCTTCCACGCTTCGGCTGCGTCGCCCGGTGGTGCGCGATGCCGCCATCACGCGACCGAAACAGGCAGCTGTGACGACGGTGCATGTTTCGGCGTCGGCGGATCAGGGCAGCGAGCGTTCGGTGCGAAGCGATGCGCTGTTGCAGGGCCATAGTCACATCAGCATCGTCCACAACGGCGAGACCTACCAGTTGCGCGCGACGCGTCTCGGCAAGCTCATCCTGACGAAGTAACACTCGCACAAACGACAGAATTGCAGTACCGGGTATTGTGGGGACCACCTCTCCAAGAGGTGTTTGGCATTAGCCAGCGAGGACGACTTGCACGCGAGAAATTAGACCCCTTCGTGCAAACACCAGCCAGTCGTCGATAGCCAGCGAAGCCGCTTTTTTTGGTTCCCGCGGGTGCGCCGTGCTCTTCTGAAGCACCGCGGCCAGATGAATGAAAACGGCGCGCTTTCCTTCGCGGAAAGCGCGCCGTTTGCTTTGGCGCGAGTGGTTTCGCCGCGCTCAGACGTTTTCGATCTTCAGCGCCGCGATGCCCGCGCGCGCAATCGCCGCATCCTGGTCCGACTTCACGCCCGACACGCCGACCGCGCCGACGATGTCCGTGCCGACCATGATCGGCACGCCGCCTTCGAGCATCGCGGTCATCGGCGCGCTCAGGAACGCGGTGCGGCCCTGCTTGATCATGTCTTCGTAGACCTTCGTTTCGCGGCGGCCGAGCACCGCCGTGCGCGCCTTGCCCGCCGCCATGTCCGACGTGCTCGCGCCCGCGCCTTCGAGGCGGTGCAGATACAGCAGATGTCCGCCGTCGTCGACGATCGCGACCGTCACGTTCCAGTGGTGCTCGTGCGCATGGGCTTCGGCTGCGGCGGCGATGGCCTTGATGTCGTCGTCGGTCAGTACGGGTTTGGTTCTCACAATCGGCTCACAGGTTGGTCAAAAATGGCTAGCGGGTAAAGCCCCAGAACATCAGGTACCACGCGCTGTCCGCGACGGCCAGCGTAGCCACGAACCATACCATCGCCCCCACGCGCGAAACAATACGGGATGCCGCATACCGGCTAGTCACACGCCAGGCGAGCCACGCGCTCCACAGGTTCGCCACGCCAAGCAGGCCGAGCCGCAGATCCGTCACCCACCAGAGCGGCACGTGTTCGGCGCGCAGGAGCCCCACCGTCGTCGCCGACAAGCCGAGGAACACGCCGCATCCCGCGACCGGAATCAGCGCCTGAGTCAGGTGATTCAGGCGCGTCCAGTCGAAACGGCCGAGCATGCGCGTCGCGAGCGCGACGAGCGCGAGCAGCACCGTGCCGTACACGAGCCCCGTCACGACGATATAGCCGATCACCATGCCGCCGTCGAGCCACGAAAAGACGTCGTTCTGTTCCGGATAGTGCGTGAAGAGATACCACGGCGCGTTGGTGTCGAGCGGCCAGAGAATGTCGTGATCGATCAGCCAGGTCGCGAAGACCTGCTTCAGATCGACGAACCACGTGCTTACCGTCCAGTGGAAAGCGCCGATCGCGATGCCGAGCAGGCCGTAGAGAATCAGCGCCGTATCCCACGCGTTCGCCTGCTTGTCGCCCAGATTGACCACTTCGTCCGACGGCGAACGCCACGTCAGCGCGATGGCGTCGCGGTGGCCGCTGCATCGGCCGCACATGTGACAGTCGGAGGCGCCTTTCATGTTGCGCAAGGGCACGAGCGGGGCGCAGTTGATCGGAATCACGCGATGGCCGTGCTCGCCCTCTTTGTACGAACGGCGCCAGGCGTCTTCGTCGACCTTGTAGTGAAACGGCGCGAGGCGCGCCAGCAGCGAAAAGACCCCGTTCACGGGGCACAGGTACTTGCACCAGACGCGCTTCTCGCGCCCATACAGCACGCCGACGATCATCGCCCCGACCGTCGACCCGCCGAGCACCAGCAGCACGGCCTTCGGATACTGATAGACGCTCACCATCTGGCCGTAGATCGTCGTGAGGCCGAACGCCACGAACGGCCAGCCGCCCCAGCGCATCCAGCGCGGGATCGCCCAGCCGCGTCCGAAGCGGCTCGCATATTCCGACAGCGCGCCTTCCGGACACAGCACGCCGCACCACACGCGCCCGAGCATCACCATCGACAGCAGCACGAACGGCCACCAGATGCCCCAGAACACGAACTGCGCGGCAAGCGTCAGGTTGGTCCAGAGATGCGCGGTGCCGTCGGGCAGCGGCATCACGGCCGGCACGAGGATCAGGAAAGCGTACACGGCAACCACGACCCACTGAATGCCGCGGATCGCGCTGCCGTGCCGTTGCATCCACTGTCCGGCTTGGCGCAGCCGGCCCGGCCGTTCAAGGACACTGTTCATGCTGGACGGCCCGCTGCCTTTTGCGCCATGCCCGTCTTCGAACGGCGCAGCAGGAGGAAGATCACGAGCCAGTACGCGGCATAGGCGATCAGGTTCATCCCGGCCGGATGGGCGCGGTAGCCGGTCAGCGTCGCGACGAGCGAGCCGAACGTGGTGGAATCGTCGAGAATGCGCGACGTGTCCCACACCTGGTTGATCACGACCGGCAGGACTTCCATGTCGATCAGCTTGTCGACGCCGGTTTCGAACAGCCCCGCGGCGAGGAACAACAGCATGATTTCGGTGACGCGAAAGAAGATCCGCCACGAGAAATACTTGCCGCCGAGTTGCAAGACATAGAACGTGAGAAACGCCAGGCCAAGGCCGATGATCACCGCCAGATATTGCGACGGCGCGACGTGTCCCGACTGCCCGAAACCCACGCCATAGAGGAACACGGCCGTCTCGCTGCCTTCGCGCGCGATCGCGAGCGCGACCAGCACCGCGATGCCCCACCAGTGGCCGTCCTGCGTGGACTTTTGCAGCGACGCTTCCATGTCGCGCTTGAGCGTGCGGCCGTGGCGCTTCATCCACAGCACCATTTGCACGATCAGCACGCAGGCGACGAGGACCATCACGGTCTGGAAATAGTCCTGGGCGTTGCCCGACAGCACTTCCGTGAAGCCGACGAGCGCCGCACCGAGCGCGACCGCGGCAACGAGGCCGATCCCGACGCCGGCCCACAGATACGGCATGCCGCGCCGCGCATGATGATCGCCGTTCTTGAGCCAGGCATACAGGATGCCGACGACGAGCAGAGCCTCGACGCTCTCGCGCCAGACGATGAAAAGAACCTGACCCATTCAAAATCTCCCAGCCAATTCCGCTTCGCACGCGGCGCGAAGCACTGCGAGCCGCCGTGCGCCGACCACTACTTCGCGACGATCACGCCCTGTGCGGACTGATGAAAATCGTCGAAAAACTTGTACTCGCCCGGGGTTAGCGGCGCGATCACGACAAAAGAGTCGGCGCCCGGCGCCAGCACTTTTTCCTTGCGCAACTGGATGCTCTCGAACTCCGCGGCACCTTTTCCGATGTTGTGCACTTCAATCTTGATGCGCTTGCCCGCCGGCACTTCGATGCGCGCCGGAATCAGCGTGCCGTCGTTCATCTCGAGCTTGAACGTCGGCAGATCGTCCGCGTGGGCGATGCCGGCAACGAGCGCCGACAGCGCGAGCGCGGCCATCTGGGTTTTCACTTTCATGCAGCCTTCCTGAAATGGACGCGTCTCGCATCGAGCAAGGCGCACCGCTAACCGCGCTTAGTACCCGCCCTTCTTGCCGATGCCGGCGAACGGGAAGTCGTATTCGATGGTGAACGGCTTGAACCACGGGCCCACGCCCGTTTCCTTGTCGACGTGACGGCCGAATGCCATGTGGCCCGTCTGCGTCGGCGGCGAAACGTGCAGCTTCAGGTGGTACTTGCCCGGTCCGAAGAGCTTCACGTTGTCGCCGTAGTGCGGGCCGTCGCTCGCGACCATCGCCATCATGTCGCCCTTGACCGATTCCGTCGAACCGACCTTCGTAAGTTCATACGACACTTGCAGATACGGCATCCAGTCGCCTTCGGCGAAACCGGTCGGATTGTTCTTGACCGCGTGGATGTCCGCTTCGAGGTGGATATCCGAATCCGATGCCTTGCGCATCATGCCTTCCGGCGCCATCGTGATCGGTTGCAGATAAACCGCGCCCGTCTCCATGCCGCCTTCGATGTGCTGCTTGCCGATCGGGTACTCGGCAGCCATCGCGGAGGTCGCAGCGGCAAGGGCCAGGGCGGCGAGCGTGCCGCGCATCAAAGTTGAACCCACCATGAGTTATTCCCTTTTCTTATCGATGAATGACACGCGCCGCGCGCCTTGGTTGATCGTCAGCCGACTCGGAACTCGGCCGCCAGAACGACAATGAGAATGAGCACGGAACGTTAATAGGAACCATTCTCAATATTTTTGGAGTGTAGCACCGTTCTATCGACGCAACAATTTGATCCGGCTTACAGCCCTGTTGCGACGGGGGTTTCCGGCGGCGGTGAGTTTTCGATTCGTGTGAAAAAAGCGGCGAATCCGTGGGATTCGCCGCTTTTTGTCGTACCAAAGTGTCGTCAGTTCACACCGGGCACGTGATCGCCGACGTTTGCGCCAAACACGCGCTGCCGCAATAGCGACAATTGGTCGCGCGTCTGCGCTGCCTTCTCGAATTCGAGATTCTTGGCGTGATCCATCATCTGCTTTTCGAGGCGCTTGAGTTCCTTCGCGAGCTGTTTCTCGGACATGTCTTCGAACTTCGCGCGCGTCTGCGCTTCCTTCAGTTCGGCGCGGGCGTCGTCGACGTTGTAGACGCCGTCGATGATGTCCTTGATGCGCTTGGTCACCCCGCGCGGCACGATGCCCATCTTCTCGTTATGCGCGATCTGTTTCACGCGCCGCCGCTCGGTTTCTCCGATCGCGCGCTTCATCGAATCGGTCATGTTGTCGCCGTAGAGAATCGCCTTGCCGTTCACGTTGCGCGCCGCCCGGCCGATGGTCTGGATCAGCGAGCGCTCGGCGCGCAAAAAACCTTCCTTGTCGGCGTCGAGAATCGCGACCAGCGACACTTCCGGAATATCCAGCCCTTCGCGCAGCAAGTTGATGCCGACCAATACATCGAAGCTGCCGAGCCGCAGGTCGCGGATAATTTCGACGCGCTCGACCGTATCAATATCGCTGTGCAGATAGCGCACCTTCACGCCGTGATCGGCGAGAAACTCGGTCAGTTGCTCGGCCATGCGCTTGGTCAGCACCGTGACGAGCACGCGCTCGCCCGCATTGACGCGCGCGTTGATCTCCGAGAGCACGTCGTCGACCTGCGAGCGCGCCGGACGCACTTCGATTTCCGGATCGACGAGACCGGTCGGCCGCACCAGTTGCTCGGCGACCTGGCCGGACGTGCGCTGTTCGTAATCAGCGGGCGTCGCGGACACGAAGATCGCCTGACGCATCTTGCGCTCGAACTCGTTGAACTTGAGCGGCCGGTTGTCGAGCGCGGACGGCATCCGGAAGCCGTAATCGACGAGATTTTCCTTGCGCGCGCGGTCGCCGTTGTACATGCCGTTCAACTGGCCGATCAGCACGTGCGACTCGTCGAGCAGCATGAGGGCGTCGGGCGGCAAATAGTCGACGAGCGTCGGCGGCGGCTCGCCGGGCGCCGCGCCGGAGAAATGCCGTGAGTAATTCTCGATGCCCTTGCAGAAGCCGAGTTCCTGCAGCATTTCCAGGTCGAAGCGCGTGCGCTGTTCGAGCCGCTGCGCCTCCACGAGCTTGCCGTCCTTGTGGAAAAACTCGAGCCGCTCGCGCAGTTCGGACTTGATCGTTTCGATTGCGCGCATCACGGTGTCGCGCGGCGTCACGTAATGCGACGACGGATAGACGGTGAAACGCGGAATTTTCTGGCGCACGCGGCCGGTGAGCGGATCGAAGAGCTGCATCGACTCGATTTCATCGTCGAACAGTTCGACGCGCACCGCCATTTCGGCGTGCTCCGCCGGAAAGATGTCGATCGTGTCGCCGCGCACGCGAAACGAGCCGCGCTGGAAATCGGCTTCGTTGCGGTTGTATTGCATCGCGATCAGGCGCGCGATGATGTCGCGCTGACCGAGCTTGTCGCCGGTGCGCAGCGTCAGAATCATCTTGTGATATTCCGACGGATTCCCGATACCGTAAATCGCCGACACGGTCGCGACGATCACCACGTCGCGCCGTTCGAGCAGGCTTTTGGTGGCGGAAAGCCGCATCTGCTCGATGTGCTCGTTGATCGACGAGTCCTTTTCGATGAACAGGTCGCGCTGCGGCACATACGCTTCGGGCTGGTAATAGTCGTAGTACGAGACGAAATACTCGACGGCATTGCGCGGAAAAAACTCGCGGAACTCCGCGTACAACTGCGCGGCGAGCGTCTTGTTCGGCGCGAAAACGATAGCCGGCCGGCCCATGCGCGCGATGACGTTCGCCATCGTGAAGGTCTTGCCGGAACCGGTCACGCCGAGGAGCGTCTGGAACGAGAGCCCATCCTCGATGCCTTCGACGAGCGTCTTGATCGCCTCGGGCTGGTCGCCGGCGGGCGCATAAGGCTGGTAGAGCTGAAACGGGGAGCCGTCGAACGTGACGAATTTCGATTCGTCGAGGGCTTCGGAAGCTTCGATGAGGGTATCGGACATGAGGAAAACGTAGCCTTCGCCGAGAGCAAACACCTATTCTAGCGGTTCGCGCGGGCGGTCGTGGACGGCGGTCCGGCGTGCGCGGCGCGTGGCCGGGCACCCGAACTTTCGGGAAACAAGTTTTTGAGATGAGGTCGATCGGCCGGATGCCAAGCCCTCGAGGAAGACTCGCGCGAAAACATTCTCGCGACCGATCGGAGCCCCATTTCCGTGCAAATTACGAGGCAAAAAAGCAAAAAACGACGCATTTGGCGCAGTGCCGCCGCCGAAAACGCGTTAGCGATTCGCTACAATGTCGAATTGAGCTTGCCGCGGCACGCTTTCGCTTTTTCGGGCTGTGACCGGCGCGACGCCGTTGAATTCTGCCGCCGGCCGCCTTCGCCCTTCCCGCAGGTCCTTTGCAGCACGTCTTCTCACTACTGCCGAAAAATCATGTCTCTTTTCTCTGCCGTCGAACTCGCTCCCCGCGACCCGATTCTGGGCCTCAACGAAGCTTTCAACGCCGACACGCGCACGACCAAGGTCAACCTGGGCGTCGGCGTGTACACGAACGAAGAAGGCAAGATTCCGCTCCTGCGCGCGGTGCGTGACGCGGAAAAAGCCCGTGTCGACGCTGCGCTGCCGCGCGGTTATCTGCCGATCGACGGAATCGCCGCCTATGACGCCGCCGTGCAGAAGCTCCTGCTCGGCAACGATTCGCCGCTGATCGCGGCCGGCCAGGTCGTCACGGCGCAGGCGCTGGGCGGCACGGGCGCGCTCAAGATCGGCGCGGACTTCCTGAAGCGCGTGAATCCGGGCGCAATGGTCGCGATCAGCGATCCGAGCTGGGAAAACCACCGCGCGCTCTTCGAAGGCGCCGGTTTCGAGGTCGTGAACTACCCGTACTACGACGCCGCGAGCCACGGCGTGAACTTCGAAGGCATGCTGTCGGCGCTCAACGGTTATCCGTCGGGCACGATCGTCGTGCTGCACGCGTGCTGCCACAACCCGACCGGCGTCGACCTGAGCCAGGACCAGTGGCGCCAGATCGTCGACGTGGTGAAGGCGCGCGGCCTCGTGCCGTTCCTCGACATCGCCTATCAGGGCTTTGGCGACGGCATCGAAGCCGACGCGGAAGCGGTTCGCCTTTTCGCGGGCGCGGGCCTGAACGTGTTCGTGTCGTCGTCGTTCTCGAAGTCGTTTTCGCTCTATGGCGAACGCGTCGGCGCGCTCTCGATCATCACGACGGCCAAGGAAGAATCGGTGCGCGTGCTGTCGCAACTGAAGCGCGTGATCCGCACGAACTACTCGAACCCGCCGACGCACGGCGGCGCCGTCGTCGCGGCCGTGCTGGCGTCGCCGGAACTGCGCGCGACGTGGGAACAGGAGCTCGGCGAAATGCGCGAGCGCATCCGCGCGATGCGCAACGGCCTCGTCGAACGCCTGAAGGCGAGCGGCGTCGATCGCGATTTCGGCTTCGTGAGCCGTCAGCGCGGCATGTTTTCGTATTCGGGCCTGACGGCGCCGCAAGTCGACCGTCTGCGTGAAGAGTTCGGCATCTACGCCGTCGGCACCGGCCGCATCTGCGTGGCCGCGCTCAATACGCGCAACCTCGACGTCGTGGCCGGCGCCATCGCGCACGTACTGAAGTAAAGCAACGTTCGTCGTCGATTCCTAGAAATGGCGCCCCGCGATGGGCGCCATTTTTTTTCGTCGGTTTTCAGCGACCGTCGCGATGGATATCGTGTGTCACGAAACGCGATTCGCCGTTCGGCATGTCGAGCCAGTCGCGATGCGCAAGCGATCCGCGAATGTCGTCGAGGCCGCTCGCCCAGTGCTCGCGCATCGTCGAAAGCCCGAACTGATAGTCCTTGTAATGCCCCTCGTACTCCTTGTGGCGGTAGATGAGGTGGATCACGTTGTAGCGCTTCGAGCACGCGAGTTCTTCGGCAAGCCTGCACCATTCGTCGCTCTGGCGTTGCTGCTCCGGAACCTGGTCCAGCACGTGGCGCAGCACGTTCCGATAGCGCTGCGAGCGCTGCATCATGTCGGTGACCATGCGCGTTCGGCTCGAAAACTGAACGTCCTTTACGCGCCCCATCACGTCGACGATGCTGTCCGGCACCGGCCCGCGCGCGCTCCACAAGTCGACCTGGAACGCGAGCGTGTCGCGGCGCGGCGTTGCCATCGCGATTTCATAGAGCGGCGTGTTCGACATGAGTCCGCCGTCCCAGAAGTATTCGCCGTCGATTTCCACGGCGGCGAAACCCGGCGGCAGCGCGCCCGACGCCATGAAATGCTCGGCGCGCAGCCTGATGCGGGTGTTGTCGAAATAGGCGAAGTTGCCGGTCGCGACATTCACCGCGCCGACCGACACCCGCATCTCGCCCGAATTGATGCGCTCGAAGTCGCACAACCGTTCGAGCGTCGCCTTGAGCGGAGCCGTGTCGTAATAGCTGGCCGTCTGCGGCACGCCTGCCGCGAGCGGCGACGGCGGCGGCAGGCGCGGCACGAAAAAACCCTTCTGCCCTTCTACGAGCGCGCCGACCGCCTGCATCGCCGTGAACGCCTTGCGGATCTCGTCGTTGGCATTGAAGAACCAGTGCTCGACGAAGCCCGGCAGCGGCAGCCCGAACGCGGGCTGGCAGATGGTCTCCCAGAATTCCAGCAAGCGCGGCACGCGGTCCTGCGGCGCATTGCCCGCGATGATCGCCGTGTTGAGCGCGCCGATCGAAATGCCGGCCAGCCAGTTCGGGCGGATGCCCGCTTCATCGAGACCCTGATACACGCCCGCCTGGTAGGCGCCGAGCGCGCCTCCGCCCTGCAACATCAACGCGATGGTTTGGTAGGGCGGAAGATCGATGCGGTTGCGATGCGAAGTCGACGCCTCTTGGATACCGCTTCGCCCCGCGTCACGTGGACTCAAAACCGGTTCATTCACTGCCATCCCATGCGCTCCGGTCACTGCATGAACCAACCGTGGCTCACGACGAACGACTGTCCGGTGAGCGCCGCAGTCGGGAACGCCGACAGGAAGAGCACGGTTTGAGCGACGTCCTCGACAGTGGTGAACACGCCGTCGACCGTTCCGCCGAGCATCACGCGCTTGACGACCTCTTCCTCGCTGATGCCGAGTTCCTTTGCTTGCTCGGGAATCTGCTTGTCGACGAGCGGCGTGCGCACGAAGCCCGGACACACCACATGCGAACGCACGTTGTGCTTCGCGCCTTCTTTCGCCAGAACGCGCGCGAGCCCGAGCAGACCGTGCTTGGCCGTCACGTAGGCCGACTTGAGCGGCGACGCCTCGTGCGAATGCACCGATCCCATGTAGATCACCACGCCGCCGCGATCGTCCTTGTACATGTGCTTGAGCGCCGCCTTGGTGGTGAGAAATGCGCCGTCGACGTGGATTGCCTGCATCTTCTTCCAGTCCGAGAACGCGTAGTTCTCGATCGGATTGACGATCTGGATGCCCGCGTTCGAAACGAGGATGTCAACGGAACCCAGCTCTGCCGCAACCCGGTCGATGCCTTCGTTCACGGCTTCTTCGCTCGTGACGTCCATCGCGACGCCGATCGCGCGGCCGCCCTTGCCGCGGATTTCCTCGGCGACGGCGTCCGCACCGGCCTGATTCAGGTCCGCGATGGCGAGCGCCGCGCCCGCATCGGCCAGCGTCAGCGCAATTTGCTTGCCGATGCCGCTCGCCGCGCCCGTGACGACCGCGACCTTTCCGTCCAGCTTCGTGTTCAGTGACATGCGAACCTCCTCGTGGATGACGAATGACAACACGCGACACGCGGTGCGACAAGCTGGCCGAATGGCATAGGCGAACGCCCCGGTTTTGCGCAAAACGTCCTAGGCCATTCGGCCGACTACCGCGCGCCGTTCGATGAGGCTATTGTGCATGAAGCCCGTTACGCGCTGCAGCAACCGGCCGTGGAACGCCAGCTTCCCGACGCAGGACGAATGGAAGCCTTCCGCTACAATGACCGCCCTGCCGCGCGCCGCGCCCGCTCCATCTCTGTCTTTCGGTTCACTCGCCATGCTCAGCTATCGCCACGCCTTTCATGCAGGCAATCACGCCGACGTGCTGAAACACTCGGTCGTCGTTCAGTTGCTGCGTCATCTGGGCCAGAAGGACAAGTCGTACTGGTATATCGACACGCACGCCGGCGCCGGCGTCTATTCGCTGACCGAGGGTTACGCGACGAAAACCGCCGAGTTCGAAACGGGCATCGCGCGTCTCTGGAGCCGCACGGACTTGCCGCCGATGCTCGCGGATTACGTCGACGAAATCCGGGCCCTGAATCCGGACGGCACCCTGCAGTTCTATCCGGGCTCGCCGTATCTCGCGTGGCGCATGTTGCGCGAGCAGGACCGGTTGCGCCTTTTCGAGCTGCACACCACCGAAATCGACGTCTTGCGCCACAATTTCCGCGACGCAGGCCGGCGCGCGATGATCTACGAAGGCGACGGCTTCGACGGCATCAAGGCGCTGCTTCCTCCGCCGCCGCGCCGTGGACTCGTCCTGGTCGACCCGTCTTACGAAGACAAGCGCGACTACGCGCGCACGCTCAACTGCATCGAGGAAAGCCTGAAGCGATTCGCAACGGGCACTTATGCAGTGTGGTATCCGCAGGTCACGCGCCTCGAATCACAGCGCTTCCCCGATCAATTGAAACGCCTGCAGCCGAAGAACTGGTTGCACGTCTCGCTGACGGTGAGCACGCATCCCGCCGACGGCTTCGGTCTTTTTGGCAGCGGCATGTTCATTTTCAATCCGCCCTACACGCTCACGGGCGCGCTGAAAGACGCGCTGCCGTATCTCGTGGAGACGCTCGGGCAGGACGGGAAAGCCGCGTTCAAGCTGGAACATTGCGGCGACTGAAGCCACGGGCCGTGCGTTCAGTGCGGCGTCGGCCGATAAAAACGCGGCGGCTGAGTGGTCTGGTCCGTGGTCTGCGACCCGGGATAAGTGACATACGGCGATACGATGATCGGCACCTGCTCCTGCGGCGGCAGCTCGGGAAGGTTCGCCATGGGCCGCGCCTGGATCATGCCCGGCGCGTTCAGCGGGCCGGTCTGAAGCACGGTGCCCGGCACGCCGCTGTGGATGCCCGTTTGTGTATCGAGAACGAGTGGCTCGCCGCCCGGCTTGGCGAGCGCCGGCGGCACGATGCCGACGATCCATGCCACTACAGCGCCGCCCATCGCGAGGCGCCGCGCGTACCGTTTGCTGGCAGGTATGAGGTTCATGTCGCGAGCCACCGATTCGTTGGACGAAAACGCTTTACCTTACCGTGGTGGCAAGCTTTACGCTAGCGGCTCCTACACCCAAGGAGATGCGATGAAATCACAACTAAAACTGCTTACAGCCTTGACGATTGCATGCGCGACGATGTCCACCGTGTCCGCGCAGACTGCCGCCCCTTCGCACGACGCGATGTCCGGTTCGGGCAAGGACGCGCCTTCCACGGCCGAATTCCGGACTGCCGATCAGTCGATGATGTCCGGCATGTCGAACATCCAGTACACCGGCGACGCCGATCGCGATTTCGTCGCGCACATGATTCCGCATCACGAGGGCGCGGTCGAGATGGCCAAGGTCGAATTGAAATACGGGAAGGACGCGAAGCTGCGCAATTTGGCGAAGGACGTCATCGCGGCGCAGGAGAAAGAAATCGCGTTCATGAAGCAGTGGCTCGCCGCGCATCCGCAAGCGAAGTGACATCGGCTGAAACCGACGCTTCGCAGTCTGCGCCGATGCACGAAAGTGCGGCCCAGAAATGACAAAAGCCCCGCGATGCGGGGCTTTTCAATACTCAGCCGGGGTTCGGCGCCGAGAACTTACAGCGTGTAGCCGTTGGTTTCGAGCGAGCGAATCCGCTTTTCCAGCTGCACGATATCCGACGATTGAGCCAGATATTCTTCGCGACGGCGGCGTTCTGCGGTTTCAAACCAGACGCTGAGTTTTTCGAGCAGATAAGCAAACATGATGTTCTCCAAGGATTGCGGTTGAATCCCCGGCAGTTCGGGTCAGGGATTTCCCTCTAAAGGGTTAACCCGAATTATAGCGAAACTGCACCGTATGTGTTAGTGAAATGCATGAATAACGTGCATTCCGTTTCGGAATGGTGCATGCACCGGATTAAGACAAGTGGCTGTTTTTCTTCATATTTTCTCGATTCTACCGATCTGAAATGCCCCCATCGGGCCAAAAATGCTCTTCTTTGGTGCATGCGCTCTTGCTCACTGCGAGAGGCGCTCCAGGATTGGACAATCTGGACGATCGTCGCCGTGGCAATGGCGCGCAAGATGTGACAGCGTGTCGCGCATTTCAGTCAGTTCCGCGATTCGCCGATCGAGCTCGGCGACGTGTTCCAGCGCGATCGCTTTCACTTCGGCGCTGGCGCGCGCGCGATCCTGCCAGAGCGCGAGCAGCTTGCGGATGTCCTCGACGAGAAAGCCGAGCCGCCGCGCCTGCCGCACGAAACGCAACGCATGCACCTCCTGCGCGCTGTAGACGCGATAACCCGACGCCGTGCGGCCGACCGGCGCCAGTAAACCGACGCTCTCGTAATACCTGATCATCTTCGCCGTCACGCCGGATTCGCGCGCTGCTTCTCCAATGTTCATCGTTGACTCCTAAAAATCATCTTTCGACTCTACACCTTCCAACCATAGGAAGGTATACGATGAGAACAATCGTTGATTTGAAAGGACCGAAGATGACTGAATTCGAAGTTCAAGGCATGAGCTGCCAACATTGCGTCGGCGCCGTCACGCGCGCCATCCAGGAAGTCGATCCGTCCGCGCAGGTACGCATCGATCTCGAGCGCGGCAAGGTGGCCGTCGAGTCGAGCCAATCCGCCGAAGCGCTCAAGGAAGCCATCGACGAAGCGGGTTACACCGTGGTTTCGTCCGCTGGCGCGTGATGACGGGGTCGCGTCTCAAAGTCGCGCTGATCGGCGCGTCGGGCCTGCTTGGACGGGCGGTCGCCAACGAACTCGCGGATGTCGCCGGCTGGCAGGTCGTACGCACGGCGAGGAGCCGCGTCGGGCCGCAGATCGTGAAACTCGATATTCGTGACGACGCCGCGATCTCCGGTTTCATCGCCCGCGAAGCGCCCGACGCGATCGTGGTGGCGGCGGCCGAGCGGCGCCCCGACGTGTGCGAGAACGACCCCGCGCTCGCCCGCGCGCTCAACGTGGATGCGCTGCGCTCGATCGCCCGCGCCGCGCGCGAACGCGGCGCGTGGGTGCTGTCGATTTCGACCGACTACGTCTTCGACGGCACGAAGCCGCCCTATTTCCCCGACGATCCGCCGTCGCCGCTCAACGCTTACGGTCGCAGCAAGCTCGAAGGCGAACGCGCGCTCATCGACTCCGGCGCGAAAGCCTGCGTGTTGCGACTGCCGCTCCTTTACGGCCCGGTGCTCGACTGGAACGAATCGGCGGTCACGAGCCTGACGCCGGCCATCGTCGAATCGGCGAAAAGCGGCGCCGCGCCCGCCACGATGGACGCGTGGGCGACGCGCTATCCGACTTTCACGCCGGACGTGGCCGTCGTGATCCGCCAGATGATCGAGCGCCACGCACGCGGCGAGACGATTGGCGGCATCACGCAATGGTCCGGCGACGAGCCGATGACGAAGTTCGACATCGCCGAGCGCATCGCGCGCGTGTTGAAGGTCGACGCCAGGCTCGTCGCGCAGCGCACGCCCACCGACTCGACCCCGCGTCCGCGCGATTGCCATCTGGATTCCAGCGTGCTCGAGGCGCTCGGCATCGGCCGCCGGACGCCGTTCGATACCGCGATCGCGCAGGTACTCGCAAACTATCCGCGCGCACGGACTCGGGAAACTCAGTGAAAATCGCGGCTCGCAGTGGCGAGGCGCCCGAGCAATCCGCTGTGGTCTTCGAGCCGCTGCGCCACCAGATGCCGTACTTCGCCCTCGCATTGCCAGACGCCGTACACCGCCAGCAGTGACGCGCCGAGCAACACCTTGCGCGCTTTCTCGACGAGTCCCGGCCACACGATCACGTTGATCGCGCCGGTCTCGTCCTCGATCGACACGAAAATCGTGCCGTTCGCCGTGCCCGGCCTCTGCCGCACCGTGACGATGCCGCACGCCCGCGCCGCGCGCCCGTTGCGATAATGCGCGAGTTCGGCGGCGGTCTTAAAGCGCATCTGCGCGAGGCGCGGCCGCAAGAGCGCGAGCGGATGGCGATTCAGCGTTAGGCCGAGACTCGCGTAATCGTCGACGATCTCGCGGCCCTCCGGCGCCTGGGGCAACGCGAGCGGCGCTTCGGCCATCGGCGCGTCGCGCAGCAGTTCCGGCACCTGTTGCTGCGCCGTGACCGCCCACCACGCCTGCCGCCGATGCCCCGCGATGCTCGCGAGCGCGTTGCCGGCCGCGAGCGCGTCGAGTTCGCGGCGCGAAAGCGCGGCGCGGCGCGCGAGATCGTCGACGTCGGCAAACGGCGCGACGCGGCGCGCGGCCATGATGCGCTCGGCCGCGGCCTGCGGAAAACCCTTGAGAAGCTGCAGGCCGATCCGCACGCCCGGCCCGCGGGCCCCATACGCCTTCGACGGCTCGCCGATCCTCGCGGCAAGCCGCCGCGCCGCGCGCCGCACGGTTTTCCTGAGGACTTGCTTCGGCATCGGCGTGCTGTAGAACTGCTGACGGCGCACCGCCATGTCGACGTCGAACACGATCCGCTCGCCGCGCCCTTCCGGCTTTTCGAGCACCGATTCCCAGTCGCTCAGCGAAACATCGGGCGCGAACACGCGCACGCCGTGCCGCTTCGCGTCCTGCACGAGTTGCGACGGCGAGTAGAACCCGAGTGGCTGGCTGTTCAGAAGGCCCGCCAGAAACGCCGCCGGCTCGTAGCGCTTGATCCACGCGCTGACATACACGAGGAGCGCAAAGCTCGCCGAGTGGCTCTCGGGAAAGCCGTACTCGCCGAAACCCTCGATCTGCTTGCAGACACGCTCCGCGAATTCCCGCTCGTAACCGCGCGCCAGCATCTTCGTCATCAGATCGGCCTGATATTTTTCGAGATGACCGCCGCGACGCCAGGCCGCCATTGCGCGCCGCAATTTATCCGCTTCCTCGGCCGTGTAACCCGCCGCGACCATCGCGAGCTTCATCACCTGTTCCTGAAAGATCGGCACGCCGAGCGTCCGTTCGAGCACCGGCCGCAATTCCTCCTTCGGATAATCCGCCGCCTCCAGCCCCTGCTTCCTGCGCAGATACGGATGCACCATTCCGCCCTGAATCGGCCCGGGCCGCACGATCGCGACCTCGATCACGAGGTCGTAATACTTCTGCGGCTTAAGACGCGGCAACATGCCCTGCTGCGCGCGCGATTCGATCTGGAACACGCCGATGGTGTCGGCGTGACAGCACATTTCGTAGACCGCCTTGTCCTCGCGGGGAATGCGCTGCACCGGAAAATCCGGCAAGCCGCGCCTCAACGCGACGAATTCGAGCGCGCGGCGCACCGCCGACAGCATGCCGAGCGCGAGCACGTCGACTTTCAGGAGCTTGAGCGCGTCGATGTCGTCCTTGTCCCACTGGATCACGCAGCGGTCCTTCATCGCCGCATTCTCGATCGGCACGAGCCGCGACAGCTTGTCGCGCGCGATCACGAAGCCGCCGACGTGCTGCGACAAATGCCGCGGAAAGCCGCGCAACTCGCGCGTCAGGCGAATCAGATGCTGCGTGATGTGCGAGTCCTCGCTGAAGCCGGCTTCCGCCAGATAGCCGGCGACCGCCGCCGGCCCATCCCACCACTGCTGCGACTTGCCGATCCGCTCGATCAGCGACGCATCCAATCCCAGGGCCTTGCCGACATCCTTCAGCGCGCTTCGCGTGTGATACGTGATGAGCGACGCCGCGAGCGACGCGCGATGCCGCCCGTACTTGCGATAAATGTACTGAATGACTTCTTCGCGGCGCTGATGCTCGAAATCGACGTCGATGTCGGGCGGCTCGTTGCGCGCGCGCGAGATGAAGCGCTCGACCAGCATGTCCATGCTCACCGGATCGATTTCGGTGATGTGCAGGCAATAGCAGATGATCGAATTGGCCGCCGAGCCGCGTCCCTGACAGAGAATTTTCTGGCTGCGCGCGAACGCGACGATGTCGTAGACCGTCAGGAAGTATTTCTCGTACTTCAGTTCCGCGACGAGCGTCAGTTCCTTGTCGATTTGCGCGATCGTGCGCGCGTCGAGTCCGTCCGGCCAGCGTTCGAGCGCGCCCGCCATGACGCGCTTGCGGAGATAGCTCGCCGGCGTCTCGCCCGCCGGCACGAGTTCTTCCGGATATTCGTATTGCAGTTCGTCGAGTTCGAAGGTGCAGCGCGCCGCGATCTTCAGCGTTTCCGCGATCGCTTCCGGCGGATACAGCGCGCCGATCCGCAAGCGCGTGCGCAAATGCCGCTCGGCGTTCGCTTCGAGCGCGTAGCCGCATTCCGCGAGCGGACGGTTCAGCCGGATTGCGGTCAGCGTGTCCTGCAAAGGCTTGCGCGAGCGCGCGTGCATCAGGGCGCCGCCCGCCGCGACGAGCGGCAGACCGCTCTCCTGCGAGATCAGCCGCGACGACGCGAGGCGTTCGTCGTCGCTGCCGTCCTGCCAAAGCTCCAGCGCGAGCCACGCACGGCCGGCGGCGAAACCCGCGAGCCAATGCGCGCAGTCGAGCGTTTGCGAAAGCGTCGCCGAGCGTTGCGGAACGAGGATCAGCAGGCAATCGGGCAAATGCTTCAGATGCGCGACGTCGCCGCGCAGATCCGTCGCATCGTCCGACAATGCCTCCGGATTCGTGAAATCCTCGGGCGTCAGCCGATAGCTCCCTTTACGTTCACGCGAACGTCCGAGCGAAATCAGTTCCGACAGATTGCCGTAACCTGCGCGATTGGTTGCAAGCGCGATCAGCGTGCAGAACGGCGCGCCGTCGGCATCGGTGAGATTCAGCTCGCTGCCGATGACGAGCTTCAGCATCCGTATTTCCGGCATCGGCTGGCCGGCTTTCGAGGCGGCATCGGCGGCCGCTTTCGCCTGCGCTTCCAACTCCTTGATCGCGCCGTGCGCGCGCACGGCACCGGCGAGCGAGCATTCGTCGGTGATCGCGAGCGCGGTGTAACCGTTTTCCAACGCCGCCTCGGTCAGTTCCTGCGGATGCGAGGCGCCGCGCAGAAACGAAAAGTTGCTGAGGCAATGCAACTCGGCATAGTCGGGCAAGAACGCCGACGTCTTCATGGCACGCGAGAACGCAGATTTTCCGAAGTTCATTTTTCCCGTCACCCGAAAAAACCGTGCAAAAACCAGTCGCCCGACAAGCGCTCGCGATACAGCCAGAACATGCGGCCGCGATCGTCGGAGGCGATGTAGTAATCGCGCTGGACGCCGTTGCCGTCCCACCAGCCGGCTTCGATCCGCTCGGTCCGGCTGATCACCTTCAACGGCCGCCGGTAAAACGGCCGCTCGTTGCGCAACATCAGCCGGAGCGGCGCTTCCAGAATCCACGAGGGCCTCGGTTGCGACGGCATCGCAAGATCCGGCAGGGTAAGCGGCTGTTCTTCTTCGGATGTTTCGGCCGGAGAATCGGTATCGGCGGTTTTGTCCTGCGCGGCGGGTTGCGCGGCTGTCTTCTTCCTGCGTTTGGTCTTCGCCTCCCGCGCCGGCTGGTAGATCTCGACGGCCATCGCCGCCTCCGGCCGATGATCGTCGCGCGCGACGAGTTGCAGCACGTTCTCCGCGCCGAGCCGCGCGCTCAGCCGTTCGAGCAATTGCGCCATCGATTCGCTATCGGCATTCGGCATCGGAAAAAGCGTCTCCGATGGCGGCGCATGCTCGCTGACTTTATCCGCAAGCAGCTTCATTTCGATGACCGGTGCCGCGAGCGCCGTCTGGTTCAGCTTCTCGCGCAAAAGCCAGAGAACGTGGTCGGCGTCGCGCGTCGGGACAGCCCACGCAACCTTCAGCGTCGACGTTTTCGGCGCATGGCGCGCGGCCAGTTCGTGCGCGAGATACAGCGTGAACTCGCTGACAGCCGCGTGATGCGCGCTCAGCCAGCCCGCGAGCTGCAACACCAGCCGGCGCGCGGCGAACAGCAACGCCTCCGCACTCTCGACGCGCGCCTGCAATTCGAGCCGCGCCTCGAACGACGCCGGCGCGCAGAACGCTTCGCGCGGATCGGGCGCCTCACCGTAAGCCTGCGCGACCAGTTGCAGAACGTCGCCGCCAAAACGGCGCGCCACGCCCGCGCGCGGCAAGCGACGCAGATCGCCGAGCGTATTGCAGCCGATCTGCTCGAAAAGATTGCCGTGCGTCATCGCCGAGGGCAGCAGCGACACCGGCAGGACATCGAGAACGCGCGCGAGGGACGTCTCTTTCACGATGCGCGTGCGCCGCAGCACCCGGCGCGTGCGTGCATGCGCAAGCAGCCACGCACCCCACGCGGTGGGCGCGCAACCCATCCGCGACGTAAAGCCGCAGCCTTTCACGGTCGACGTCACCTTCGACAGCAGCGTTTTCATGCCGCCGAAAAGACGCACGCTCGCGCCGACTTCGAGCAACACCGTGTTCGCCTGCGCCAACACGACTTTGGGCGTAAAAGTCAGCAACGCCAGCGCAACGGCTTCCAACGCCTGCGTTTCGAGCCGAACGTCGACGGCGAGCAAGGTCAGCCGCGGCGCGAGCGCGAACGCATGCGAGCGCGTGCTGCCCGGCCGCACGCCGAGCCGGAACGCGATGAGATCCGGCAGCAGGATGCGCGCGTGATCGGAGAGCGCGAAGCACGGCGCGCCTTCATCTTCGATCGACGGGTCCGACGAGATCGTCATTCCAGACGAATTCGAGATCGGTTCCGGTGTCGCCATCGATGGCGGCTTGACTGCTTCTAGCGATAAAAGCGGCAAAGTCACCGCTATCCACAACATGATTGACCTCTCGTGCTTTCTGGCCCGACTTGCCTGGTTTGCCCAGGCGCGCGCGGCGGACGTGTTCGGGCAGCGCCGGCATCTGCAGCGGCAATGGCAGACGAAGCGGCTTTTCCAGCAACGGACCGCGCCGCTTGATGATGTCGATCTCCAGCATGACCTGCTGCATCCACTCCCGGCGGTTCATCGTCTGGGCATCGTCGGGCAGCACGGGCCGGCAGATCATGCGCAGCGGTGCGGCCGAAGATTGCGACGCTGCTTCGATCGGACGAAACAGGAACGCCAGCGCCTGCGATTCCTGCGCCGCCACTTGCAGACGCCGAACGGCTTCCGGACGCACTTTCGGCAGCCAGATCAACACCGCGCCGATGCCCTTCTGCTTCAACGATTGCTCTGCCGCCCAGAGCGCCTGATCGTCGGGCGCCTTGACCCAGAAGAGCTTTTCCGTCTCAATGCCCCACGCGCGAAAAGCCGTCAGAAAAGGCTTCCACGGCGGAGCCACGAAGACCACGGACCGGCCTTTGGTCGTCGTCAACTCGCGAAGCGTGCGCGCGAGCAGGCGCATCTCGCCGACGCCGCTGTCCTCGACGAGCACTTCGGTGAGCACGCCGGTCATCCAGCCTGCGCCGGGCAATACGCGATCAAGCTTCCGATGGCCGCTTGAGACGACGCCGGAATCTGCGTCGCTGAACTGATTGCCGCGCCATAGCTGACGCTGCAATCTCGACGACACCCCGAGTTCAAATAGTGAAATTGCTGCGCCCATGGGTCCCCGCTGCGATACGAATGAAGGGGCCTGCTCGGAGTGCGAGCTGCGTGTGACCTCTCGTTTACTGTATATTTATACAGTACTTTGAGGACGAAGGTAAGCGTGGAAGGTGAGGCGGACTGAAGAGGAAAAGCTGAGCTGGCAGTTGTGGGCCGCTATTAAATGAAAGTCGATAACGATCGATTATTTAATTAATTTTTGAAAACCCTCGAAAATATCCTCTTTTTGAATAGATTTTTTGAGGTATCGAATACCGATCCACAAAGCAAAAAACCCCACCTTTGCGGGGTGGGGTATTTGCTTGTCGCATGAGGAGCCTGACGATTACCTACTTTCACACGGGAGATCCGCACTATCATCGGCGTGGAGTCGTTTCACGGTCCTGTTC
>NZ_FCNZ02000025.1 GCF_001544495.1 Caballeronia telluris | reverse complement strand
CAAAACTGCGTGCACTGCAAGACCTGCGACATCAAGGACCCGACGCAGAACATCGTCTGGGTCACGCCCGAAGGCGGTGGCGGGCCGAACTATCCGAACATGTGAGCACGCTCCCTCTTGAGGCGCGGAACAGCGGCCCGTGATAGTGCTACGCCGTTCCGAGAGACGGCATCGCGCTACAACTGCCCCAGTTCCCCGAGGATCTCGTCGCGCAACGCGACGAACCGCGCATCGCTGCGATCGCGCGGCCGCGCCAGCCCGACGTCGAGCACTCGGCCTATACGCCCCGGCCGCGCCCGCATCACGACGACGCGGTCGGCAAGAAACACGGCCTCGTCGACATCGTGCGTGACGAGCACCATCGTGATCCGCTCGTGTTCCCAGATGCGTTGCAGCTCGCGCTGAAGCCGCGCGCGCGTCAGCGCATCGAGCGCGCCGAACGGTTCGTCGAGCAAGAGCAGGCGAGGCCGGTTCACGAGCCCGCGCGCAATCGCGACGCGCTGCGCCATTCCGCCCGATAACTGGTGCGGGAAGTGATGCTCGAAGCCGCTCAAGCCGACGAGCGCGACATGCTCTTCTACCGCGCGCCGTTTCTGGTCGCGTGAAAGCGGCGCGTTCTTGAGCGCGATCGCGATGTTCTGCTCGACGTCGAGCCACGGGAAGAGGCGGTGGTCCTGGAACACGATGCCGCGCGCGAGATCGGTCGTGCGCACGGCTTGGCCGGCGAAGTCGATCGCGCCTTCGAATTCGCCGTCGAGTCCGGCGATGAGGCGCAGCAGCGTGGACTTGCCGCAGCCGCTCGCGCCGACGATGCTCACGAACTCGCCGCTCGCAATCGACAGGTCGATGCCGTCGAGCACGGGCCGCGCGGTGTCGTCGCCCGCGAAGTGCTTTGCTACTTGCCGCAGGTCGAGCCTGCTGTCGGAATCCTGGATGACGGTCGACACGATAAAGCTCCTATTGCGTTTGACGCGCGTGGTGCGCATGAGTGAACCAGCGCCGCTGGATGGCGCGCGCGAGCGCGTTGAGCGCCCAGCCCGTCACGCCGATCACGATGACGCCGAACACGACGAGATCCATGCGGAACTGCTCGCTGCCATCGACGAGCGTATTGCCGATCCCGCTGCCCGCGACGAGCAGATACTCGGCGCCGAGCGTCGCGAGCCACGAATAGATCAGCGCGAGATAGATGCCGGTGAACACCGAGGGCAGCGCTGCGGGCAACACGACATGGGTCACTGTCTGCCACTTGCTGTAGCGGAACACGCGGGCGACTTCGAGCAACGCGGGCGGGACGGCGCGGATGCCGTCGCTCGTATGCACGACCACCGGCACGAGTGCCGCGAGCGAGAGGAACACGACCTTCGCGACATCGCCGAGACCGAACCATACGGAGATCAGCGGGATCCACGCGAACAGCGACACTTGCTTGAACGTGTTGAAGCTCGGGCCGATGGCGCGGTCCGCAAGCTTCGAGACGCTGAGCAGCGCACCGAGCGCAAGGCCCGCCGTCGTGCCGATGGCGAAGCCGGTCAGTTCGCGCGCGAGCGACGCGGACAATGCTCGCCAGAGCGCGCCGCTTTCGGCCTGGCCGATCGCGGTGTGCCAAACCTGCGCGGGCGACACTAGGATGCCGTGCGTGCCGCCTGCATTGCGCGAGACATACCACCACGCGACGAGGGCCGCGATGGGCAGTGCCCAGCCGCGCCATCGGCCTGAAGGTCGATCGGTGCCGAGCGCGCGTCCGGCTTCGAGTTCGAGTGAGGTGTGGGCCATGAGGTCTTCCTTAGTGCGCGTTGCCGCGTTGCAGCCGTGCTTCGACGATGGTCAGCAAACGGTCGGCCACATACCCGATCGCGCCGACCACGAGCACCGACGCCAGCACGAGATCGAGCTGGAACAACTGCCGTCCGTAGACGATCAGGTAGCCGAGCCCCTCCGACGATGCGACGAGTTCCACGACGACGAGCGTGAGCCACGCCTTCGTGAACGCCAGCCGCACGCTGGTGCCGATCACGGGCACGGCGGCGGGAAGGATCACTGAGCGAATCGTCTGCGAGGGCGTGAAGCGGAACACGCGTGCGACTTCCCGGTAGGCGTCCGGCGTCTGGCGAAAGCCCTGCAGCGTGCCGAGCGTCACGGGAACGAGCGCGGCATGCGCGATCAGAATGTACTTCAGCGGTTCGCCGATGCCGGCCACGATCATCAGGAACGGCAGCCAGCCGAGCACAGGCACCTGCACGATCGCGTTGAACGCGGGAAGGACATAGGCCTCCGCCGTGCGCGACAGCCCGAGCACGCCGCCGAGCAGCAGGCCGAGCACCACGCCCGCGCCGAAGCCCACAGCGACGCGCGACAGGCTCGCGCCGACGTGCATCCACAATTCGCCGCTGCGGATCATGGCGGCGAGCGTATCGAAGACGAGCGCTGGCGGCGGCAGCACTTGCGCCGAGATCCAGCCATAGTGGGAACCGAGCGTCCAGAGCACGGCGCACAGCGCGGGCAGCAGCCAGGGCAGGGCCACCCAGCCGGCCGTGCGCGCCGCGTTCAACCGCGATCCGCGCGTCGGCGTTCGGGCGCCACGCACACCGACATCGACTGCGGGATCGAAACTACGTGCGAAACCGTTCGCCATGGTCGAATCTCCGTAGGTCAGGATGCGATCGGTTTGCCCGACGCATCGAAGCGCGGCCAGTAGGCCTGAAGCTTGAGCGTCTTGAGCGCTTCGTCGAGGTACTTCGGCTCGAACCAGCCGTTCACGCTCACTGGCTGGCGGATCAGGTTTAGACGCAGTGCATCGTCGGCGACGGCCTGGTAGCGCGCGACCAGAAACGGATCGATCAACGGCGAACTGCGATCCTTCAACGGCTGGTTCGCATACTCCGATTGCCACGATTGCGCCGGCACGCCGCTCTTCGACCACAGTTCGAACAGTGCATCGCGATTGGCTTCATCGGAGGACCATTGCGACGCCTGCACGACCGACGTCACCAGCTTCTGCACGGTCTCCGGGTGCGCGCGCTCGAAGTCTTCCAGCACGAGCAGATGCGCTTGCCGCGTGAGTTGCAGGCCGCCGTCGCGCGATGCATAGACGATCTTCGCAAGCCCTTGCCGCTGGAGCTTGAAGAGGTTGTAGTCGAGGAAGACCGCATCCACGCCCTTCGATGCCAGCGCCGCCTGTGCCGCCGCCGAATCGAGGTTGATCACGCGCAGATCGCGCTCGGTGAGACCGTTCTCCTTGAGCACGTTGTCGGCGACGAGTTGCAGGTTGGTCCCGCGGAAAATGCCCACGCGCTTGCCCTTGAGCTCCTTCACGCCCTTGATGTCGGAATCCGGCGGCACCGCGAGATACACGCCCGCGCGCACGTTCGACGCGACCAGCAGATGCGTCTTGAGCCCGTTTGCGCGGCCGAGCACGGCGGGCAGATCGCCTTGGTAGGCGAAGTCGATCTGCTTGTTGGCGAGCGCTTCGTTCACGGCCGGACCCGCGCCCTTGAAGAAGATCCATTCGACCTTAGTGCCGTCGGCCTTAAGCGCGTCCTCGACGCGATGTTGCAGTTGCGCGGTCGCGGCAGGCGATCCGCCGAACACGGGCGGATCGCCTGCGCCCTGTTGCGCCACGCCGATCTTGACGACGCCCGGCGCGGCGGCGAACGCAGTTGCGCTCGCGATGACGCCGAGCGTCGTTGTCAGCGTCTTGAGTAGAAGTCGCAGTGTCATCGTGTATGCAGGGAAGAACGAGAGGGCCCGGACGAGCGTCCGGGCAGGCGAATCAGGAACGCACCGTGCGCGTGACCGTGCGGCTCGTGCGGCCGTCGATGCTCACCGGCACGTCGCCGTGCACGGTCGCGCGGCGCACGACGCGATGCGCGTCGGCGTAATCGGCGACGGCGTAGTGCTGCGTCGCGCGGTTGTCCCAGATCGCGACGTCGCCCTGCGTCCAGCGCCAGCGAACGGTGTTTTCCAGACGCGTGATGTGGTCCTGGAAGAGTTCGAGCAGGCGATCCGAATCGCGCTGCGACAAGCCGACGAAGCGCTGCACGAAGTGCCCGAGCACGAGGCTGCGCTCGCCCGTCTCCGGATGCACCCGCACGACCGGATGCTCGGTCTCGTAGAGCGTCGAGGTGAACTGCTCGCGATACGCGAGTTCCGCATCGGTGGCGGGCGTCGAGCGGGTCGCTGCGTAGTCGTAGGCGTTCGAGTGCACGGCCCACAGCGTGTCGGCGAGCTCGCGCAACGGCTGCGGCAGATGCTGGTAAGCCGCGACGGTATTGGCCCACACGGTGTCGCCGCCTGCGGGCGGGATCACCACGCCGCGCAGGATCGAGATCTTCGGATAGGCGTCGACGAAGGTGACGTCCGTGTGCCACGAATTCGCGCGCGTGCCGTGCTTCGAATCCAGTTCGAGCAGGCGGCTACCGCTCTTCACGGAGGCCACGGTCGGATGCGCGACGGTCTCGCCGAAGCGCGCGGCGAAGGCTTCCTGAGCGGCGTCGTCCAGATGCGACTGGCCGCGGAAGAACAACACCTTGTGTTGAAGCAACGCAGCGTTGATGTCGCCGATGGTGGCGCTGTCGAGCTCGGCGCCGAGCGCGACGCCGCGTACTTCGGCGCCGACGCGACCGCCGATCGGACGGACATGCAGTTCCGTCTGCGCGGACGCTTGTTGCTCGGTTGACGGATGCGAAAGGGTGGCTGTACCGGTCATGCGGATCTCCGTGTGGGTCGGTTGCTCTGGATCGATCGTGCGCGGACGACTCTCCGCGATCGATGCATTGAAGCATCCCCTGCGACCCGGACCAACGAAGAGATTCGACTTTACTTTTCATGCCGCGAGTCGATCGCATATGAGGCGACGCGCAGCCACCGACGCATGTAGTAAGCGGCTGCTACGCAAACGACGGCGGCCCTCGCTTTCGATGCGGTGACATCCCATGTCAAACGCTTTTCAGCGGTGTAGAGTAGCTTCGGCACCGCGATGACGGCATCGTGCGCCGCATGGTGCAGTTCCGCACGTTGCCGTCTCCAGAGCCTTAGAGGAACGACGGTGACGACTCCAGGGCCACTCTCCACACTGCGTCCCAAACGCGAGCGCCTGCTCGAACGCCAAGCCGCGCTCGCCGCGCTGACCCGCATCGACGTGTATCAGAACGAGAATCTCGAACAGACGATCCGGTACATCATGGAGACGGCCGCGCAGTTGATGTACGTCGAGCGCGTGAGCCTCTGGCGCTACACGCACACGCGTTCCGCGATCGTCTGCCTCGATCTCTACGAGGCGAGCGTCGACCGGCACAGCGGCGGCGCGCAATTGCAGGCCGAGCTATACCCCGCATACTTCGAAGCACTGGCGACGAGCGACGCCATCGTCGTCGACGACGCTCATTCCGACCCGCGTACGCATGAATTCTCGGGCAGCTATCTCACGCCGCTCGGCGTGACCGCGATGCTCGATACACCGGTCTATCTGAACGGCCGGATCGACGGCGTGCTGTGCCATGAGCAAGTCGGGCCGCCTACACCGTGGACGCCGGAAGACCGCCTGTTCGGTATTGCGCTTGCGAACCTGATTGCGCTGGCTGTCGAGCGCGACGATCGCCGACGCGCCGAGGAAGCGCTGCGCGAGAGCGAACAGCGGCTCGCGACACTCGTCGCGTACGCGCCGGATGCCATTCTCGTCTTCGATGCCGACGCCGATCGCTACGTGCAGGCCAACGCGCAGGCCGCGCGTCTTTTCGGCCGCGAATGCGACGCGCTGCTGTCGGTGGACCCAGTGGAACTCAGCCCGGAGCGTCAGCCCGACGGGCGTATTTCGAGCGAGGCGCGGCTTGAGATGATCGACCGTGCGCTCGACGGCGGCACGCCGGTCTTCGAGTGGATGCACCTCAACGCATCGGGCGCGCTCGTGCCGTGCGAGATCCGCCTCGTGCGCCTGCCGCACGCAACGCGCAGACTGGTCCGCGGCAGTGTCATCGACATCGGCGAACGCATGCGCACCGAGCAGGCACTGCGCGCGAGCGAGCAGCGCCTCTCCACGATGCTCGCCTATTCGCCCGACGCGATCACCTTGCTCGACGTCGACACGCTGCGCTTCGTCGAAGCGAACGAGCAGGCCGCGCGGCTCTATGGCCGCGATCGTGACGCGCTGCTGCGTATCGGTCCCGTCGAGTTGAGCCCGGAGCGGCAGCCCGATGGACGACTGTCGGGCGAGGCCGCGCGCGAGAAAGTGGAGGAGGCGCTCGCGGGCGGCGTGCCGGTATTCGAATGGTGGCATGTCGACACGGCAGGCGCGCTCTTTCCCTGCGAGGTCAGGCTCGTGCGCCTGCCCGACGCGGCGCGCCGGCTGGTGCGGGGAAGCGTCATCGACATCAGCGAGAGAAAGCGCGCGCAGTCGGAGTTGAACTGCGCGAAGGAGGCGGCCGAGGCGGCCAACCGCGCGAAGTCCGAGTTCCTCGCCAACATGAGCCACGAGTTGCGCACGCCGCTCAACAGCGTGCTCGGCTATGCGCAGCTTTTGCGGCGCGAGGCCGAACTGAACGAGCGGCAGTGCAAGGCGCTCACGATCGTCCAGCAGTCGGGCGAACACTTGCTGGGACTCATCGACGAAATTCTCGACATGGCGAAGATCGAGGCCGGCACGCTGGACGTCGTGGCCGACAACTTCGATTTGCATCGACTGCTCGCGAGCATCGCCGGGATGATGAAAAGCCGCGCGCAAGCAAAGGGGCTTTCGTTCACCACGGCGCAGTGGTCGGACATTCCGCGCGTGATCCGAGGCGACGAGCGCCGTCTGCGACAGGTGCTCATGAATCTCCTCGATAACGCGATCAAGTACACGCAGCAGGGCGGCATCGTACTGAAGACCGGGCTGAACGAAGCGCGCTTGTGCTTTCTCGTCGAAGACACGGGGATCGGCATTCAGCCGGAACATTTGTCCGAAATATTCGACGTGTTTCATCAGGTCCGCGACCCGGCGACGGTGATCGACGGAACCGGGCTCGGGCTCGCGATCAGCAAGCGTCTCGTGCATCTGATGGGCGGCGCGCTTCAGGTCGAGAGCACGCCGCAAGTAGGCAGCCGCTTCTGGTTCGAACTGGAGGTGCCGCCGGTCCAGGCAGAGCCGCCGATGGCCGCGGTCCGGATCGCGACGGGCATCGCAGGCGAGCGCCGGCGCGTTCTCGTGGTCGACGACGAGGCGGAAGGACGGGGCCTGCTGCGCGACCTGCTCGCGCCGCTAGGCTTCGACGTGCACGAAGCGGCGGACGGCGAAGCCGCCATCGACGAAGCGATCCTCCTCAGGCCCGATGCGATTCTGATGGACGTGCGCATGCCGCGCCTCGACGGACTTGCGGCGACCCGCCGTATCCGCGCGCTGCCTGAACTTTCGGGGACGGTCATCTTCGCCATTTCCGCGAGCGCGTTCGAACATAACCGCGCGCGCTGCATCGAGTCGGGCGCCGACGAATTCGTTCCCAAGCCGTTTCGGCAGGAGAGGCTGATCGATCTGCTGTGCACGCGTCTTGGGCTCACCGTGCTTTACGCCGCTGGCGATGGCGCGGAGGCCGAGCCGGAGCGCGCGGAGATCCTCGCCGTACCGCCGTCCGCGGATCTGCGACGGCTGCTCGATCTCGCGTCACGCGGCGACGTCAGGCAGTTGCTGCACGAGACGAACGAGCTGGCCCGGCGCGATCACGCGCATGCGCCGTTCGCGGCGCAACTGCGCGAACTCGGCGAAGCCTATCGCATGAAAGAACTGCGCCGGTGGCTGAAGCGTCTCGCAGACGAGCCATGAAGCGAACCGTCTCCACCCCTGCGGACCAACGGCCGCTGATCCTCGTGGTCGAGGACATCCCGGCCAATCTGTCGATCCTGCTTGATCTGCTGAGCGCCAACGGCTTTTCGGTGTCGGTCGCGGAGGACGGCGAGAGCGCGCTCGAAGCGATCGAGTACGCCTCGCCCGATCTGATCCTGCTCGACGTGGTGATGCCCGGCCTCGACGGCTTCGCCACCTGTGCGCGTCTCAAGGCGAACCCCGCGACCCGCGACATTCCGGTGATCTTCATGAGCGCGCTGACCGATACCGTCGACAAGGTGAGGGGCCTCGAACTAGGCGCCGTCGACTACATCACGAAGCCGTTCCAGCACGAGGAAGTGCTTGCGCGTGTCGGCACGCATCTCGAACTCAGACGGCTCGGGGCACGGCTCAAGGAGAGCGAGCATCGGCTCTCGCGCATCATCGAATCGGCGATGGACGCCATCATCGCGCTCGACGAAGCCGGCCGCGTCACGCTGTTCAACCGCGCGGCCGAGCGCGTGTTTCGCTGCATCGCGGACGAAGCGCTCGGCAAGCCATGCCACCGGTTTCTTTCGGAGCCGCTGTGCCGGTTGCTCGGCGACTACATGCTCGGACAACGTCCGCAAGCGCCCGTCTGGGTGCCCGAGGGATCGAGCGCCTTACGCGCCGATGGCGAGTCGTTCGCGATCGAAGCGACGCTTTCATGGGCCGAAGCCACGGGTCAGGCGATCTACACGCTGATCCTGCGCGACATCGAAGAGCGCAGGAGAGCGGAGGCGGAAGTCGGACAGCTACGCGGATTGAACCGGTGCCTGCGGGAACAATTGCGCGAAGCGCAGGCGACGGAGGAACTCATCGGGCCCGCTGGATTGCGTCAGGTCATGGAGCAGGTGCGGCAGGTCGCCTGTACGGACGCATCGGTGCTCGTGAGCGGCGAGACGGGCACGGGCAAGGAACTGATTGCTCACGCGATCCACCGCATGAGTCCGCGTGCGAGCCGGCAGTTCGTGAAGCTGAATTGCGCCGCGCTGCCGGCCAGTCTCATCGAGAGCGAACTGTTCGGCCATGAAAAAGGCGCGTTCACCGGCGCGCTGGCGCGCAAGGCCGGGCGCTTCGAACTCGCCGATGGCGGCACGCTCTTCCTCGACGAGATCGGCGAACTCGCCCTCGATCTCCAGGCGAAACTGTTGCGCGTGTTGCAGGACGGCGAATTCGAGCGTCTCGGCGGCACGCGCACGCAGAAGGCGGACGTGCGCATCGTCGCCGCGACCAACCGTAGTCTCGCCGACGAAGCCGCGGCCGGCCGTTTTCGCGCGGATCTCTTTTACCGCCTGAACGTCTTTCCGGTTGCGCTGCCGCCGTTGCGCGAGCGCCGTGCCGACATCGCGGCGCTCGCCGCGCATTTCGTGCGGCGCTTCGCGACGAAGTACGGCAAGCACATCGAGGCGATCTCGAATGAGCAACTGGCCGTGCTCGAAAACTACCGGTGGCCCGGCAACGTGCGCGAACTTCAGCACGTGATCGAGCGCGCGGTGATCCTGACTCAAAGCGCGCGACTTGCACTGGGCGACTGGTTCCGGGACACGGCGCCTGCCGCGCCGCCGACATCGACGACACCGGCCGCAACGGAACCGGCACGCGCCGACTCGGGCGCGGTGACGATGGAAGAAGCGGAGCGGCTTCATATCCTCAAAGTGCTGGAGGAAACCGGCTGGCGTGTGAGCGGCAAGTCGGGAGCGGCCGAGCGGCTCGGACTGAAGCCCACGACGCTCGAATCGCGCATGAAGCGCCTCGCCATCAATCGTAAGACGAGCTGAACGTTCCCGATATTCCGTGAATCTCCCGAAGACCGCCGTGAACGCACGCCCTGCGTGAGCGTGCCCGCAGCGGCGGCGCGGTGTTCTTGCATCGAAGCGGACCCTTGCGTCACAAGGCCGACGGCGATGCATGCCGTTCTCGCGCGTGCACCTGGCACGTCTCTCGCATCAGGAGGCGCTCGCAAAACGCGTTGTTTCGTTTCGGGCGCCGCTTGCGTTCATCGTGAATCCGATTCGAGAGAGAGTGTGTGATGAGCAAATCGATGTGTTTCGGCGCGGCAGTCGCGGGATTGACGCTGATCGGCGCCGTTCCGGGTACCGACCTGTTGTCGTCGATCGACGGCATGACCGCGTATGTCTATGACGACGACGCTTCCGTAAGCCGCGCGGGCCCGTGCCGCAGTGCGTGCGATGTGGTCGGGCCGGACCACTTCTACGCGGACGACCGCAAGCTTGGCGACGTGAACGACAACGGAGTCGGCAGCATCTGGCACGCGATCCGGCCGGCGGCTCATGCGAATCCGGGTGCCGCGTTTGCGCAGGTGACCGACGACTTCTGAG
The DNA here is from genome assembly GCF_001544495.1 of Caballeronia telluris. Classification (GTDB taxonomy): domain Bacteria; phylum Pseudomonadota; class Gammaproteobacteria; order Burkholderiales; family Burkholderiaceae; genus Caballeronia; species Caballeronia telluris. The sequence continues at coordinate 81,430 of NZ_FCNZ02000025.1, read as the reverse complement.
CGCAGAGCGTACATATATCGCACGTCGCTGAACGCGGGCCGGGACACATGTTTGCCACCGTCCCACTATCGCTAAAAAATCCGTTGGTCGCGTGACGACACGTCGCCGGTTCAGCATCTCTTCAAAACCATCAAGAGTCCGCCAGACAAGGTTCGCTGCAATCTGGCATGGGCTCTGCATTGAGAAGCGTCCAGCCGTAGCACGGACTGCCAGCCATCGACCCCGATGACCTGCACCGGATGCCCGCCTGGAATCCATGTGTCGCGCCGGCTTGTGCCGACACGCAATCGACCAGGCCGCAGTCGGAGGACATCATGTTCGTCTACCTTTATTTCTTGCTGAAGAAGACGCTGGAACGCGCCGAACACAGCCGTCGCGACGCGTACCTTGGCGCCGCCGTCGACATAGGCGAACTCGAACGCCGCATGCGTTCGATGGAGATGAACCACTAAAGCGGCGAGTCGCTTGACCACGAGTGAAGTCCACGCGCACTGCCTTCGCGTCCCATGAGCGAGATGGACAACGCCATCGCATCGCAAGCCCTCCCGTCCCCGACGACCGTGATCGCCCTGCATTGCTCCGGCTGCGGAGCCGCGCAATGGCATAAGCTCAACGAGGCGCTCGGCTCGCGCCATGCGTTCTTCGCGCCCGAGCACTAGGACTGCGACAGCACCGGACCCTAAAGCGGCGAGCGCGCGTTCACGCTCGCCGACGAAGCCGCGCGGACCGTCGGCATCATCGACGCCTCGCGCGCCAAGGTGCATCTCGGCGCTTATCAGGACCGTCGAGGCGAATCGCGTGAGCCTGGAGCTTTCCACGGACAGCTATCGCAAGGAGCTCACTACGTTTATCTCGGTGCTCGACGCCGAGTGGCGACTGGCCCAGATGCGCGAACAACTCGCGCAATCGACCGTCAGCGTGACGACCGATTTGATTGCCGTCTACAAGTCGTTGGGCGGAGGCTGGGAGGATTTTCCGGATCAGCTTCCTGCGCAGTCGGCGCAGTTGAAATAGAGGATTGGCCGCGCGCAATCATCCGTCATCCGTGCTGCGAGCGTCCGAGGGGACCGGATTGAAGATGCCGGTCGCGTTCGATGGCCCCTGCGGCCCAGGCGACGACGTAATGGGTTCCGGTTCGACGAGGATGGTTCGTCCTCAAGGCTCGGTTCGTTCGATGGCGTCCTGCTGAAGAAACCGGCGCAACGAATCCTCGAGCGCGGCAAATCTGGCGTGCCGTTCGAGTTCCTCCGCAGCCTCGTGGCGTTCGTTGCGGCGTTGCGCGACATGCGCGCGTTCCAGCGCGAAAGCGGCGCGCTCCTGCAATCGACGCACCGAGACCCACAGCGCTTCTTCGACGCTTCGCTCCTGCGCCGCGTTGAGTGACGCGTTCGAGAACGCGTGGCCGGTGTGGCACCGGTAACGCAACGGCTCGGTTTCTCCGACGCGCCAGATCACGCCGCCGCAATCCGGACACGTCAGGGTGCTCCGTTCGCCGAGCGCGTCGAGATCATCGGGCGACGAATGACCGGTGAGCGCAATGCGCGTTTCCAGCTCGATGGGTGTTTTATCCATGACGATCCGTCGTTCCTCAGAAGGCTTTTGGTTCACTGCGTCCACGATGGCGTCGCCCAACCGGTCGAGTGGGGCGATCACGTCCGCCGTCGTGGCGCGCAGCGCACTCGACGGCATCGAGGGCGCGACGCAGTCCGACGGGTCCTGGACCGCGACCCATCCGCCGCATGCCTTGATCGCTGCGATGCCGGCTGCACCGTCGTCGAGATCGCCGGTCAGCACGATCCCGATGACGCGTTCACCAAACTCGACCGCTACGGATCGAAATAGCGGGTCGACGGCGGGACGCGCGAAGTTTTCCTTTGGACCGGAGCTCAGACGCACTGGTCCTTCGAAGACCATCAAGTGCCGGTCGGGCGGCGCAACGTAGACGACCGACCGCGCAAGGGGCTCGTCGTCCTCGGCGTGCTTGACCGGCAGACGGCAATGCGGCGCAAGAAGCTCGGGCAGAAGGCTGCGTTGCGTGCCGACATGCATCACCACGAGCACGGCGGCGTGCAGGTCCTCGGGGAAAGCAGCAAGGATTGCTCGCAGAGCGGCAAGGCCGCCGAGCGATGTACCGATAACGATGACGTGACGATGACCTGTCGGCATGTGGAAGAGTTGCACATCCTTTTGAGGTTGCCAGGACTTACTTTCGCGAGCGCACAGACATGAAACGAGCCTACACCGCAGCCCGGACGATGGCGTTGTACGTAAGAGAATCATTTCGTACAAAGGACCGGAAGGCGCGAGCCATTTCACTCGCGCACCGCGAAACAAAGCGCTAGAGACAAGCCGGCGACCGGAAATGTTTGCTTCGCGACGATCTGGAGCCCCGTGATCGCCAAGGCGAAGCACGGCCTTGGCATTTGCGTTGCTTCCGAACGGAGTGGAAATACTTCGCGACCCGGAGGCAGTGATGAACCCGGACATACTTCAGATTGCGCGTGACTCGGGAATGCTGGTGTTGCTCGAAGGCCGGATCGGCCACGAGGAATACACGAGCGTGAGCGGCTCCGTGAGCGCGCTATCGCGATTCGCGCGCTCGATCATGCATACGCCGATGGCCGGTACTCGCACAAACCGTCTGGTCCGCGGATCGTTGAACCATACGCTCGTGGTTGCGCGAATGCGCGAGCGCATGTACCGAATGCGCAGCGCTCAACGTCCATCGAAGTCGGCATGCAGCCTGCACAGTCCCCGAAAGGACGACGCGCCTCACCATCTCAACAAGCGCGGTCCTAGCAACGCGCCGATCACCGTCGGCACGAGCATGCCGAGCACATACCAGACGCCCCAGAAAGGTATCGCCATCTCGGGGCAGTGCAGACAGTAAGCGAGCGTCGCCGTCGATCCGGCCAGCAGCCCGCCGACGGCGCCCGTCAACGCAAGTCGGGTCGGCGCGAGGCCCTTGAGCGCCCAGAACGCGGCGATCAATCCTGGGACCGACAGCATCGCGATGTTCAACGGACACACGCGCCAGGTCTTGCCGAGCACCATCGCGAGCCGTTCGTCAGCGGAGGCCGACGCCAGCACATAAAGCGTGGCGATCCAGACGGCCGCCACCGGCAGGCCGATCAGCGCCCAGCCGCCTTTCGGCGCGACGCCGGGCCTCGCGAGCCGCGTGGACACGACGAGCGCACCCACCATCAGCAAGAGCGGCAGCGCGATCTTTGCCCAGAAGACCGGCGTAACTGCCACGACAGCAAGGTCGGTTCGGACGCCGAGAAACACGGCGACGAGCAGCATCGCGCTGACCGCGCCGATCAATACGGCGATGCCGAATCGTCTCACGAGCACGTGCCGGTCAACTGGCGTGACGCCGTTGGCGAGCATCGATATGAAGTCATCGGTTTTCATCGCATTCCTCGAGTCTTGGCAGCCAGCGCCTTCAATCCACGATGCACGCCGATCTTGACCGCGGATTCCGACAGTCCGGTCACGCGTGCAGTCTCCGACACCGACAGCCCCTCCAGCTTCACATGCACGATCGGCAGACGCTGGCGCTCGGGCAACTGCTCCAGCAACTTCCCAAGGTCTCGCTTCGCCTGTGCAGGTTCGAGGTCGGGCGCCGCGAACAGCTCGAACGCGTCGTCGATCGGATCATTCAGGGCGTCATGCCGCGCGCGCGCCCGAAAGTAGTCCATCAGCTTGTAGCGCGCTATGGCGTGTACCCAGGCGGTGAGCGGTTCGTGCCGGCGATACGTTTGCCGCGCGTTATGCACGGCGAGCAGGGTCTCCTGCACGAGGTCTTCGACGTCGCCCGGCTGAGCAAGGAGTCTTCGCCGCAGGAAGCCACGAAGATGCGTGCTCAATTCCACCAGGAACAGCCGATACGCCTTTTCGTCGCCGTCGAGCCCGCTCAAGAAGAGTGCCTGGAGGTGCGCCTCCCGTGCTTTTAGACGGGCGTTATCCGTAATTCGATCCATTGCCCGCTCTGGTTACAGGAAGCACGAACTTATTTTCGCCACATTCTACCTACCCGCGAGCGCAAGCCCGTTGGCCGTTGTCGCGCACCGTCCACAGAAAATTATTCGCTGCCTGTAACCGGATCGGTTCGCGCGTCGAATTACCTCTCGGATGCGCGTTGAACGACGCATCGAAAACAGAGGCGTACGTCGTCGGGGCCGCGCGGTTGTGCGGAATCCGACTTCACGCAACTTACTGCAAACCTACAAGGAGTTGATATGAAACGCATTGCAATCGCAGCATTTGCCGCAGCCTTGCTCACAAGCGGTGGCCCGGCATTCGCCCAGGCAAGCGGCGCAATGTCCAACGATTCGATGTCGAAGGACTCGATGTCGAAGGATGCGATGTCGAAGGATTCGATGTCCAAGGATTCGATGAGCAAAGACTCGATGTCCAAGGATTCAGGCAAGAAGATGAAGCATGACGAGATGAAAAAGGGTGACTCGGCGATGAAGCAGGGCAGCGAGAACGGCATGAGCAAATAAGCGCCGCGACGCGCGATGAACCACCGGCGACGATTGGCGCAACTCGTCAATCGCGTTTCGCCACGCGTGTCGGTGGTCAGCGCTCTTCTGCCGCGAGCGGCCCGCTCGACGAATCAGGCGTGCACGTCCTGCTCGCCGAGCGGTCGCACGGTCTCTTCCGCATGGGAATCCTCCAGACCGTGGCGGGCGCGGTATCGACGAACCCACAGCGCAGTCAGAATCGGCACGAGGATGGCCGTCACCAGACACGCGGTCGCGACCATGGCCGTCGCCGCCGGCACGAGCGGCTTGAAGCGCGGGATCATTTCGCCGATGATCGCCGGATTCGCTACCGCCGCCCCCGCCGTCGACGATGCGGCCAACCCGGCCGCGCCATTGCCGCCCGCGATCCAGCGGTCCGCGAGAATCAGCGGAATGCCCGTCACGACGATGACCACCAGTCCGAGCACGACGCCCGGCAATCCGCTCGTCGCGATCACGTGCAGGTCGATGCCGTTGCCAAGTGCAAAGCCGAAGAACGGAATCAGCGGATGGACGCAGCGGCCAAAGAGTTCGCGCAGGTCGCCGTCGAGGTTGCCGAGCGCGAAGCCGATCAGGAACGGCAGCACCGCACCGACGAAAAGCCGCGGCTCGAAAACCGCGACACCCGTCGCGCCGAGAATGAGCATGCTGATGAGCGGCCCGGATTCCACCGACATCAGCACGAACGCGCCCGCCTCTTCGCGGCTCCCGTATTGCTGCATGACGGCGGCGTAGAGTCCGCCGTTGGTCATGTCCATCGACGTCGTGATCGCCAGCACGGACAGTCCCGCGAAGAGACCGGTCTTGATGCCGTCGATCGGGATGAAGCGCGCCGCGAGGATCGTCGCGACCCATGCGACGGCCATCTTCGTGACCAGCAACGTGCCCGACTTGCGCAGCACGGTTCCGGTCGCTCGAAGATCGATGGTCGCGCCCATGCAGAAGAACCAGACGGCGAGGATCGGCACGGTGCCGGTGATCAGGCCATTGGTGAACGAGCCGAAGTGCTTGCCCGCGCCGGGCGCGAACGTATGAACGCAGGCGCCGAGCAACAGGGGCACCAGCATGAGGCCGCCGGGAATGCGGTCAATCGCTTTCTTTATCTTCATGTCTCCTCCGTGATTTGAGCGTACGGATGGCGGGCTGTCTGCCCTGAGCGGCGGCCGCGTGTGCCAACGTGCATGCCGGTCTGGCGCAATATAGCATCGTTGTTTTCGATGCGCTCGGCGCACTCGAAAGGGCGAGTTAATCGTTTACCCGGAATCGCGGTTTTACGCGGAATCGTCGCGAGGTAAGCGAAACGACGCCTCTAGGCCGGGTCGGTGAAGCGGATGCGATCGCCAAGGCCGTATCGTTCCTCGCATCCGATGACGCACCCATAGGGCGTGCAATGACCACGCATCATCAGTCGCGCACTGACTTGTCGAGTTCGGTAAAGAGCCAGTCCTGGAAATTGCGCAGCTTCGGCAACTCCGCGCGCGACTTCAGCAGATTCATCGTATAGCCCTTCACGCGGAGTCCCTCCACGCCAAGCGGCGCCACGAGTCGTCCCGTTTCAAGCTCCCTCTGCACCAGCAGCAGGCTTTCGAGGCACACGCCCATCCCGTCCGCCGCCGCGCTGATCGCCATGAACGAGCGCGCGAAGCGCGGCCCGCGCGTGATATCGACGACGGTCTTGCGATAGAGGCGCATCCAGTCTCGCCATCCGACGAGGCATCCCTCGCTGTGAATCAGCGCATGGTGCCGCAGGTCCGCGACCGTGCGGATCGATTGCTCACCCTGCATCAGCGCCGGCGAGCAAAGCGGCACGATGGTTTCCGGCGGGAACTCGAGCACCATCGTGCCGGCCGGTTGCATCTTGCGCGCGCCGTAACGGATCTCCACATCGACCGCGCCGGTGGTGAGATCGCAGGGTTCCGTCGACGCATTGAGCCGCACGTCGATATCCGGATTGAGCGCGCTGAAACGCGCGAGCCGCGACATGAGCCATTGCGTCGCGAAGCTCGGCGTCGCATGCACGGTGAGGATGTCGCTCTTCGCGACGCGGCCGGCGTCCCGCGTCGCGGCCTCGATGCGTCCGAACGCCGCGCCGATCTCCTCGGCATACGTTCGGCCGAGGTCGGTGAGCACGACCGCGCGATGCACGCGATGAAAGAGCCGCACGCCCAATTGCTCCTCCAGCAGCTTCACCTGATGACTGATCGCCGAGGGCGTCACGAACAACTCTTCTGCTGCAAGCGCGAACGACGATAGCCTGGCAGCCGCCTCGAAGGCTTGTATCGACTTGAGTGTTGCGCGATTTTGCATTGCAGTATCCGAGTGAATTCAATTCAGCGATCAGCCACTTTAATTCGTTTGAGCGCGCGGACTCAAGCCGATACGCTTGAATCACTCGCCGAGCCATATACGACAAGGGTTTTCCCGATGCGGCGAGGGTGGGTGCGAAGGCCTCTAAAGCGGTCACTTCACATCATCCAGAACCGAGGCCGACAGCCGTTTCGTCTGCCGATACAAGATGGAGACAACTCGTGAATACGAGCGAAGCCGGGCAACGCGCCCCTCTCGCGGAACGCGCCTACCGCATCCGGCGCAATGCGCTGTTGATGGGTGAAGTGCAGGGGCAAGGCTATATCGGCCAGGCACTCGATATCGCCGACGTGCTGGCCGTCGCCTACTTCGGCGCGATGCGTTACCAGCCCGAGAATCCCGACTGGGAAGGGCGTGATCGCTTCCTGCTCTCGAACGGCCACTATGCAATCGCGCTCTATGCGGCGCTCTTCGAAGCAGGCTTCCTGCCGCCGGAAGAACTCGAAACCTACGGCAGCGACGACAGCCGTCTGCCGATGTCCGGCATGGCTGCCTACACGCCGGGCATGGAGATGTCGGGCGGCTCGCTCGGCCACGGTCTGACGATTGCGGTGGGGCGCTGCCTCGGTTTGAAGCGCAAAGGTTCGGACGCGTTCGTCTACACGCTGTTCTCCGATGGCGAACTCGATGAAGGCGCGATCTGGGAAGGCATCATGTCGGCGGCTCACTGGAAGCTCGACAACCTGATCGCGATGGTCGACGTCAACAATCAGCAAGCCGATGGCCCGTCGACGCAAATCATGGCGTTCGAACCGCTCGTCGAAAAGCTCGAAGCGTTCGGCTGGTACACGCAACGCGTCGACGGCAACGACATCGATGCCGTGAAGGCCGCGTTCGACAACGCACGCAATCATCCGGAACCGCAGCCGCGCATGATCGTCTGCGATACGCGCATGGGGTGCGGTGTGCCGTTTCTCGAAGCGCGCGAGAAGAATCACTTTATCCGCGTCGATCCGCATGAATGGCAACTGGCGCTTGCCGCGCTCGACGAAGGGAGACAAGCATGAACGACACCACGACGAAGAAGCCGCGCCTGAAGACCTCGGCGATGATCGCGTCGATTGCGAGCGAAGGGCAGGTCACGCGCTCGGCGCCGTTCGGGAATGCGCTTGTCGAACTGGCGCGCGAGCGGCAGAACGTGGTCGCCATGACGGCCGACCTCGGCAAGTACACCGACCTGCATCTCTTCGCGAAGGAGTTTCCCGAGCGCTACTACCAGATGGGCATGGCCGAGCAACTGCTGATGGGCGCGGCAGCCGGTCTCGCGCACGAAGGCGCGCAGCCGTGGGTGACAACCTACGCCGTGTTCGCGACGCGCCGCGCCTACGACTTCATGCATCAGGCCATCGCCGAGGACAATCTCGATGTGAAGATCGTCTGCGCCTTGCCGGGGCTCACGACCGGCTACGGCCCGAGCCATCAGGCGGCGGAAGATCTTGCCTTGATGCGTGCGATGCCGGGCATGACCGTGATCGATCCATGCGATGCGCTCGAAATCGAACAGATGGTGCCCGCGATCGCGGACCACAAGGGCCCGGTCTATGCACGCCTCTTGCGCGGCAACGTGCCCGTCGTGCTCGATGAATACGACTATCAGTTCGAACTCGGCAAGGCGAAGCTGCTGCGCGACGGCGCCGAAGTGCTGATCATTTCGACCGGCATCATGACGATGCGCGCGCTCGAAGCGGCCAAGGCGCTCGAAGCGGACAACGTCGGCGTGGGCGTGCTGCATGTGCCGACCATCAAGCCGCTCGACACCGCCACCATCCTGCGCGAAGCCAAGCGATCCGGGCGCCTCGTCGTGGTCGCGGAGAACCATACCGGCATCGGTGGACTCGGCGAAGGCGTCGCCACTGCGCTTCTCACCGCGGGCATCACGCCGCCGTTCCGCCAGATTGCCTTGCCCGACGCCTTCCTCGACGCGGGCGCACTGCCGACCTTGCACGACCGCTACGGCATCTCGACGAACGTGATGGTCGACACCATCAGGAACTGGCTCGGCTGAAACACGCTTCAAACCGCACACACTCATCAGTCAAATAATCAGGAGAAACCCATCATGTCTGACTCGCGTCTTCTCGAAGGCAAGGTCGCCGTCATTTCCGGCGCAGCATCTCCCCGCGGTATCGGCATGGCGACCGCACGCATGTTCGCGAAGCACGGCGCGAAGGTCGCGATTCTCGATCTCGACGAAGCTCAGGCGAAGGAAGCGGCGGCATCGATCGGCGCGGAGCATCGCGGCTATGTGTGCAACGTGACCGACCGGCAGGCGTGCGAGGACGCCGTAGCGAAAGTCGTCGCCGACTTCGGCAAGATCGACGTGCTCATCAACAACGCCGGCATCACGCAGGCGGCGAAGTTCCTCGACATTGACCCGCAAAGCTGGGACCGCATCCTCGATGTCAACCTGCGCGGCGTGCTGTATCTTTCGCAAGCCGTCGTGCCGCAGATGAAGAAGCAGAAGAGCGGGGCGATCGGCTGCATGTCGTCGGTGTCCGCGCAGCGCGGCGGCGGCATTCTGGGCGGCCCGCACTACTCGGCCGCGAAGGCGGGCGTGCTCGGTCTGGCGAAGGCGATGGCGCGCGAACTGGGCGGCGAAGGCATCCGCGTCAATTGCGTGACGCCGGGTCTGATCCAGACCGACATCAACGCGGGCAAGATTCCTGAAGAGAAGCGCGGCGAGATTCTCGCGGGCATTCCGGCCGGCCGCCTCGGCGTGCCGGACGACGTCGCGGGCGCGTTCCTCTTCCTCGCGGCGGACATTTCGTCGTACATCACCGGCGCCGTCATCGACGTCAACGGAGGCATGCTGATCCACGGTTGAGCGTCGCAGCAAGGCACACGCGCCAGAGAGCGCATTGCCGAAACGCATTGAATGAAGCGTCCACGAGGCGCCGCAAAAAGCCGCCTCGGAAGGCGCGATAACCATACCGATACCCAGTATTGGAGGAGCACACCATGACAACCCGTCCGACCGCCCTGAAGGGCATCGACCGCCGCACGTTCCTGAAAGCAGGCGCCACGGTCGCCGCCGCGGCGCCGCTGTTGGGCCTTTCGCACCGCGCGTCCGCCGCCGAATTCAACTACAAGCTCGCGACCGGCCAGGACCCGACGCATCCCGTCAACATCCGCGCGCAGGAAGCGCTCAACAAGATCCGCGAGGCGACGGGCGGCAAGCTCGACATCAAGCTGTTCCCGGCAAACCAGTTGGGCTCCGACACCGACCTGCTCTCGCAAGTGCGCAGCGGCGGCGTGGAGTTCTTCAACCAGGCATCGTCGATTCTCGCGACGCTCGCGCCGGCCGCCGGCATCGTCAACACGGGGTTTGCGTTCCAGGACTACGACGCCGTCTGGAAGGCGATGGACGGCGACCTCGGCGCCTACGTGCGCGGCCAGATCGAGAAAGCGGGCATCGTGTCGGTCTCGCGCGCGTGGGACAACGGCTTCCGCCAGGTCAGTTCGTCGACGCGAGTCGTGAAGACGCCCGATGACCTCAAGGGCTTCAAGATTCGCGTGCCGCAGGCGCCGATGCTCACGTCGCTCTTCAAGGCGCTCGACGCCGGCCCCTCGCCGATCAACTTCAACGAACTCTATTCCGCCTTGCAGACGGGCGTGGTGGAAGGCCAGGAAAATCCGCTGCCGATCATCGCGACGGCCAAGCTCTATGAAGTGCAGAAGTCGATCAGCCTGACCTCGCACGTGTGGGACGCGTACTGGATTCTCGGCAACCGCCGCGCGTGGGAGAAGCTTCCCGCCGACATGCGCGCGATCGTCACGCGTGAGTTCGAAGCGGCCGGCATGCTGCAGCGCGCGGACATCGCGAAGCTGAACGTCTCGCTGCGCACGGACCTGAAGACGAAGGGCATCAACATCGTGGAAGTCGATCGCGAAGCCTTCCGCAACGCGCTGCGCAAGACGAGCTTCTACAGCGACTGGAAAACCAAGTACGGCAACGAGGGCTGGTCGCTCCTGGAAAAGAACGTCGGCAAGCTGGTGTGATGCCATGACCACGTACACGGCTTCGCACGCGGCGCCGCGCCGCATAGCCGGTGTCCTCGACACCGTTCTCGGTCATCTTGTGGAGATCCCTGCCGCGCTCCTCGTGCTCGCGGAAATCGTGGTACTGCTCACGGGCGTGACGAGCCGTTACCTGCTGCACGCGCCGCTCGTCTGGTCCGACGAGCTCGCGTCCATCCTGTTCCTGTGGCTCGCCATGCTCGGCGCGGTGGTCGCGTTGCGGCGCGGCGAGCACATGCGGATGACGGCGCTCGTCGGCATGGCGTCGCCGGGCGTGCGGGCGTTTCTCGAAGTCATCGCGATCGCGGCGCCGCTCGCGTTCCTCGTGCTCGTGATCGGCCCGGCCGTCGAGTTCGCACAGGACGAAGCGTTCATCACGACGCCCGCGCTCGAAATCCCGAACTCGTGGCGGGCGGCGGCGCTGCCGGTCGGCACGGCGCTGATGTTGCTCGTCGCGTGCCTGCGGCTCGTGCGCAGCGCCAACTGGCGCCTGACGATCGCGGCGCTCGTGCTCGTCGCCGTGGTCGGGGGCGCCTTCTACGCGCTTGCGCCGGTGTTCCGCGACCTCGGCAACGTTAACCTGCTGATCTTCTTTGTCGGGCTGGTGGCGCTGACCGTGCTCTCGGGCGTGCCGATCGCGTTCTCGTTCGGCCTCGCGACCTTCGGCTATCTCGCGCTCACGACGAGCACGCCGCTCGTCGTCGTGGTCGGTCGTATGGACGAGGGCATGTCGCACCTGATCCTGCTCTCGGTGCCGCTCTTCGTGTTCCTCGGCCAGTTGATCGAGATGACCGGCATGGCCGCCGCGATGATCGCGTTTCTTGCGAGTCTGCTCGGACACGTGCGCGGCGGTCTGTCCTACGTGCTGGTCGGCGCGATGTATCTCGTGTCGGGCATTTCGGGCTCGAAGGCCGCCGACATGGCGGCCGTCGCGCCGGTGCTGTTTCCCGAGATGAAGGCGCGCGGCGCGAAGCCCGGCGACCTCGTCGCGCTGCTCGCCGCCACCGGCGCGCAGACCGAGACGATCCCGCCGAGCCTCGTCTTGATCACGCTCGGCTCGGTGACGGGCGTGTCGATCTCGGCGCTCTTCACGGGCGGCATGCTGCCGGGCGTCGTGCTCGCGGTGACGCTGTGCGCGGTCGTGTGGTGGCGTTATCGCGGCGACGATCTGTCGGGCGTGCGCCGCGCGAACCGCGCGGAGATCGCGAAGAAGCTGGTGATCGCGGTGCCGGCGCTCGCGCTGCCGTTCGTGATCCGCGCGGCGGTGGTCGAAGGCATCGCGACGGCAACCGAGGTGTCGACCATCGGCATCGCGTATGCCGTGCTCGCGGGCCTTCTCATCTACCGCCGCTTCGAATGGGCGCGCCTGAAGCCGATGCTGATCGACACGGCCGCGCTGTCGGGCGCGATTCTCCTGATAATCGGCGCGGCGACCGGCATGGCGTGGGCGCTCACGCAGTCGGGTTTCTCCGGCCAGCTTGCCCGCACGATGGGCGGCTTGCCGGGCGGCGCGGCGATGTTCATGGCGGCATCGATCGTCGCGTTCATCGTGCTCGGCAGCGTGCTCGAAGGCATTCCCGCGATCGTGCTGTTCGGCCCGCTGATGTTCCCCATCGCGCGCCAGATGGGCATCGACGACGTTCACTACTCGATGGTCGTGATCCTGTCGATGGGCGTCGGCCTGTTCGCGCCGCCCTTCGGCGTGGGCTACTACTCGGCTTGCGCGGTGAGCCGCATCCATCCGGACGAAGGCATGAAGCCGATCGTCGGTTACATCCTGGCGCTCATCGTCGGCCTGATCGTGGTCGCCGCGGTGCCCTGGATCTCGACCGGTTTCCTGCATTGATCGACGCCCCTCGCCGTTCGGGCGAGGGCGCTTCTTTCACCGCTTCCTTCACCGCTTCTTTCACCGATTTTCCCATCGATAGCCTTAGACGCTGCCCGCATCCGGGCGGCACAGGAGAGATGCGTCATGTCAAATACCGAGGCCCGGCCGCTTGCCGATGCAATCCGCTTTCTCGCCATCGACTCGATCGTGCGCGCCGGCGAAGGCCATCAGGGCGTGCCGCTCGGCATGGCCGAGATCGCGACGGCGCTCTTCACGCGCCACATGAAGTTCAATCCCGCCGATCCGCAATGGCCCGATCGCGACCGCTTCGTCTTGTCGAACGGCCACGGCTCGATGCTGCTGTACGCGTTGCTGCATCTCACGGGCTACGCGCACTTCGGGATCGACGCGCTCAAGTCGTTCCGCGAGATGGGTTCGACGTGTGCCGGACACCCCGAGTTCGAACCCGCCGCCGGCATCGAAGTGACGACGGGGCCGCTCGGGCAGGGCATCGCGAACGCGTTCGGCATGGCAGTGGCGGAGGCTTATCAGAACGCGCGTTTCGGCGACGGCATCGTCGATCACTACACGTATGCGTTCGTCGGCGACGGTTGCCTGCAGGAAGGCATCGGCCAGGAGATGATCTCGCTTGCGGGCCATTTGCAACTCGGCAAGCTGATCCTCTGCTGGGACGATAACCAGATCACCGACGACGGCAGCACGTCGCTCTCGATCTCCGAGGACGTGAGCGCGCGCTTTCGCGTCGCGGGCTGGCATGTGGTCGAAGTGGACGGGCACGATCTCGAAGCCGTATCGGCGGCGCTCGTGATGGCGCGTCGCGATCCGCGACCTTCGATGATCGCGTGCCGTACGGTGATCGCGCGCGGCATCGCGCGTCTTCAGGGACAGCGCGGCGGCCACAGCGGCAAGCTCTTCGAGGCGGATTCGGAAGCCGCGCGCCGCGAACTCGGCTGGCCGCACGCGCCGTTCGACGTGCCCGCCGACGTGCTCGATGCATGGCGCAGCGCCGGACGTCGCAGCGAGGACGCGTATCGCGCGTGGCAGGCGCGCGTGGCCGCGTTGCCGGCGGCCGAGCGCGCCGAGTTTGAGCGCATCCAGGCAGGGCGTCTGCCCGATGGCTTGCGCGAAGCGCTGGAGGCGTACCAGCGTCGTGCGGTCGAAACCTCCGATGCACAGGCAGGCATCACGATCTCGGGTGAGATCAACGATCTGCTTGTGCCGTATCTGCCGGAACGCATGGTCGGCTGCGCGGACCTCGAAGCGCCGACGGGCCACAAGCGCAGCCTTAAGGCGTTCACCACGAGCGATCGCAGCGGCGCCTACGTGCACTGCGGCGTGCGCGAACACCTGATGGGCGCGATGGCGAACGGCATGGCCGCGCACGGCGGCGTCATTCCGCTTGCCGTCACCTATCTCGCGTTCTCCGACTACGAGCGTCCCGCGATGCGCATGGCCGCATTGATGGGCCTGCCGGTCAAGTTCGTGTTCAGTCACGATTCGATCGGCGTCGGCAGGAACGGGCCGACGCATCAGCCCGTCGAGATTCTCGCGTCGCTGCGCGCGATGCCGAACATGCGCGTGTTCCGACCCGCCGATGCCGTCGAAGCCGCCGAGTGCTGGATGATCGCGCTCGAACATCGGAGCGGGCCGAGCACGCTCGTGTTCGCGCGGCAGGCGTTGCTCATGGTGCGCACGACGCACGCGGCCGCCAACCTGTCGCAGCGCGGCGCATACGTGCTTGCCGAAGCCGAGGGCGGCAAGCGACGCGTCACGCTGATCGCGACCGGATCGGAGGTCGCGCTCGCGCTCGAAGCGCGTGCGCGCTTGCAGGCGGAAGGCATCGCGACGGCGGTCGTGTCGATGCCGTGCTGCGAGATCTTCGACGAGCAGGACGCCGCCTACCGTGCGTCCGTGCTCGGCGTGGGCACGGCGCGCGTCGCGGTGGAAGCAGCGGTGCGCTTCGGCTGGGACCGCTATCTCGGCGAGCGCGGCGGCTTCGTCGGGATGCCGGGCTTCGGCGCTTCCGGCCCCGCCGAGGCGCTGTATGAACATTTCGGCATCACGCCCGCGCATATCGCCGCCGAAGCGAAGCGCCTCATCTCATCCCACGAAGGCTGATCATGCACAAGATCGTATTTCTCGACCGCGCCACGCTCGCTCCGCAGATCAAGCTGCGCGCGCCGGGCTTCGCGCACGAACTCGCGGACTATGCGCAGACGCAACCGGAGGACGTGGCGGCGCGCATCGCGGGTGCGTCCATCGTCATCACGAACAAGGTCGCGCTCACGGCCGACATCTTCGCGCAAAGCCCGGGGCTGAAACTCGTGGCCGTCGCGGCGACGGGCACGGATTGCGTCGACAAGGCCGCGTGCGCGCGTCATGGCATCGCGGTGGCGAACATTCGCGGCTATGCGGTGAACACGGTGCCCGAGCATACGTTCGCGCTGATGCTCGCGTTGCGTCGAAACCTGATAGCGTATCGCGACGACGTGTTGAACGGCGTCTGGCAGAAGTCCGGCCAGTTCTGCTTCTTCGATCATCCGATCCGCGATCTGGCGGGCGCAACGCTCGGCATCATCGGGGAAGGCGTACTCGGGCAGCGCGTCGCGGAGATCGCGAAGGTCTTCGGCATGCGGCCGATATTCGCGGCGCACAAAGGCAGCCAGGGGTTCGGGCCGCTCTACACGCCGTGGGACGAGATGCTCGCGACGAGCGACATCATCACCGTGCACAGCCCGCTCACGCCGCAGACGCGCGGCATGCTCGCGATGCCCGAATTCCGCGCGATGAAGCGCAAGCCGTTGATCATCAACACGGCGCGCGGCGGACTCGTCGATGAAGCCGATCTCGCGCGCGCCCTCGACGAAGGGCTCATCAGTGGCGCGGGTTTCGATGTCGTCTCGGGCGAGCCACCGGCCGCCGACAACCCGCTGATGCGTATCGCCGGGCGACCGAACGTCATCGTGACGCCGCATGTCGCATGGGCATCGGACGAAGCGCAGCAGGCGCTTGCCGACCAGCTGATCGACAATATCGAAAGTTTCATCGCGGGCATGCCGCGCAATCTGGTTCAAGCGGCTCTTTAGCGCCAGGCCGTGCGCCGCGCTAAAGAACGTAAAGCCAGCCGAGCAGCGTGAGGACTGAAAAGAGCGTAGTCATCGAGATCACTGCGCCGACTACGTTCTTTTGGACGTCGTATTCGACTGCGAGCACGTAGGCGCTCTTGGCGGTCGGCACGGCAGAGCATACGACGGCGGCGACGGTCGCAGTCCTGCCGAGGTCTGCCGCAAGACAAAGCGCGTAGACAACGAGCGGCATGACGGCCAGTTTGAGCGCGGTCAGCAACGCATAGAGACCCAGGCGTTCGCGCAGTTCGGCGATGGTCAGATCGAGTCCGATGGCGAACAGTGCGCACGGCGTCAGCGCTTCGCCGAGCATCGCAAGCGACGATGCGACAGGTCCCGGCAGTGTCGAACCGAGCATCGACCAAAGCAGTCCGAAGATCGTAGCGAGGATGACGGGATTGGTGGCGATCTGCCGCACCAGCGCCGCACTCCGTATGTTGCGCGAAGTGTCGTATCGCCCGATCTCCAGCAGCAGAACCAGTATCGGAAACATGACGGCGCCGATGAAGACGGTCGCGATCGCCGCCGCGAGCACGCCCGGCTTGCCGTAAAGCGTCTTCAATATCGGAAAGGCGACGAATCCGGTGTTCGTCATCGACACGGCAGCGGCCAGCATGCCGCTTGCTCCGATGCCTGCGCCGCGCGCGATGCGCATGAAGATCATCACCGCCGCAAAGCAGATCATGGAACCGCCGCCGAACGCAGCGAGGAAGCGCCAGTCGAGGAGCGCGTGAAGCGATTCGTCGGCGATCGTCAGAAAGACGAGGGACGGCATCGCCACGTAGTAGGCAAAGCGCATCAGTGGCGCGGCCAGCGCGCGCGGTATGTAACCGGAGGCGCCGGCGAGCCATCCCGCGAGAATGATCGCAAAGATCGGAAGTATGGTGCCGGCGAGATGCATGGTGACCTCCCGTTGCGCCGAGAGCCAGCGCATCGACGCTCCTCCCGGGCTGGGCGCCATTATCGGGCAGAACCTGCTCTAATGCCGCGCTCATTCAGCGTTCGTGATAGATCGCAAGCCAGACGGTTTGTTCGTCGGCATGCGTCCACGCGACGCGATGCCGGCAATGCGGCTCGATCAGCACGTAGTCGCCGGGACGCATGTCGTGCAGCGTCGAGTCTGCTTCGAACTCGAGCGCGGCCGCGCCCGACAGCAGGACGACCCATTCGGCGCGCGAGTCGTCATACCAGAATCCCTCGGGACTCGCGTGACCCATCGATACGATCCGCTCGACGTTCAGGCGCTGCCCTGTGACGAGCACGTCGATCTGCTCTTCGCTGTTGCGCTTCGCAGCGAAGCTGAAGAGGTTACCCGTTTGAAGTTGCATGGCGCGATCTCCCGTCCCTGGATTTCTTCTTACCAATTTTTGAAAATTGTTCTAAAACATAGCGTACGCCAATAAGTACTTAATCAATGACGAGTTCGCGGGCGGGGCGGGCACCATCGAACTCGACTTCAGGCCACCACGACCGACCGCTTTCGACCTAAGATTGCTGGACCAGGAGGAGGCGCATGACCCGCATTCATACCGACACTCGCTTCACCGGCTCGATTCCGGAAGTCTATGACACCTACCTCGTTCCGCTGATCTTCGAATCCTATGCCACAGATCTCGCGAAGAGGGTCACCGCGCGCCATCCGTCGCGGGTGCTGGAAACCGCTGCCGGTACGGGCGTCGTGAGCCGCGCGATGGCACATGCATTGCCGATACATGTCGATCTCGTTGCCACCGACCTCAACCAGCCGATGCTGGATCGTGCCGCGGCAACCGGCGCCCCAAGGCCCGTCGATTGGCAACAGGCAGACGCTGCGCAGTTGCCGTTCGACGATGCGAGTTTCGACGCTGTCGTCTGCCAGTTCGGCTTCATGTTCTTTCCAGACAAGGTGCGCGCGTTTTCGGAAGCCCGGCGCGTGCTTCGGCATGGCGGCGTATTGTTGTTCAGCGTCTGGGACCGCATCGAGGAAAACGAGTTCGCCGATACCGTCGCGGCCGCGCTTGCCGGTCTCTTTCCCGCAGACCCGCCACGCTTCCTGCAGCGCACACCCCACAGCTATTTCGACTCAAAAGCGATTTCACGCGACCTCGCCGATGCGGGCTTTAGCGCGGCGCCGCACTTCGAGACAATCGCCGCGCGCAGTCGCGCGGCCTCGGCTCGCGTGCCTGCTGTCGCCTATTGTCAGGGAACGCCGTTGCGCGATGAGATCGAGGCCCGCTCCGGAGCGAGCATCGACGATGCGACGTCCGCATGCGCGACCGCGATCGCGCAGCGATTCGGCACGGGACCGGTCGACGGGAAGATTCAGGCGCACGTGATCGTCGCGGAGTCGTAGACGTCGACGGTTACTTAAGCGCTACGAGATCCGCCAGAGGAGACACGATGGAATGCATCGAGATATACACCGGCCCCGACGGACACTCGCAATTCAGGACCATTCGCCCGTTTGAAGCGGCTCCGGTGTCTTTCAACGGCGTTGTCGTATCGTTATCGTCGCCGCAGCCTTGCGAAAGCGTGCTCGTGCATGAGTTCGATGGTGACTATTTCCTCGGCTGGCATAACCCGCCATCCAGGCAATATGTAGTCGTGCTCGAAGGCGAGCTTGAAATCACCGTGCAAGGGGGAGATGCTGCGCGCCGCTTTGCAGCGGGCGCGGTTTTCCTTGCCGCCGATCTGCAGGGCACAGGCCACACGACGCGCGCGATCCGTTCAGGCCGCGCATTGGTCGTCAACGTGCGGGGATGAGACGATGCGGTTGAAACATGCTCTGGCGGTAGTGACGGGCGGCAGTAGCGGCATTGGCTTCGCCGCCGCCGAACGATTCGTCTCCGAAGGCGCGCGCGTGGTGATCAGTGGGCGCGACCCGGGCAAGCTGCAACGCGCCGCCGAGAGGCTCGGCGAGCATGCGCTGCCTGTCATTGCGAACGCGGCGAACCCGGACGACATGCAACGGTTGTATGAGACCGCAGTCGGCCATTTCCAATGCGATGTCAATGTCGTGGTCGCCAATGCGGATATTTCCCGACAAACGCCGGTGCGCGAGACGTCGGTGAAGCAGTTTTCAGAGGTCCTCGACATCAACGTTGGCGGCGTGTATTCGACTGTGCGTGAGGCGCTGCCGTTTCTCGCCCGGCCTGCGTCGATCATCCTCGTTGCGTCGCTAGCGGCCAATCAGGGCACGAAGAATTTCTCCGCCTATTGCGCGTCGAAGGCGGCGGTGGTCTCGCTGGCAAAGAGCTTTGCGGCGGAATTCGTCGAGTTCGATATACGCGTCAACAGCATTTCACCGGGCGTTGCGCACACGCCGATCTTCGATTCCCTGGGCATGTCCGAAGCGCAACTGATGCAATGGTCGAAAGCGATTCCGATGAAGCGGCCGGCCGAGCCAGCCGAAATCGCCGCCGCGATCCTCTTTCTTGCCTCGGATGAATCGCGTTATATGACCGGTGCCGACCTTGCAGTCGATGGGGGCATGTCAGGCATCAGTCCGTTTTGAATGTCGCTGACGCGGCAGGTCGACGAGTGGCCTCGTACGGGAGAAGCCGTCTAAAGAGACGGCATGGGTCGCTGAACTGCACGCGGGCGCAATCATTCAGCGCCGATACCATCGACGCTTACGATGGCTGTTCGACAACGCGTCTCTTGTCCGCGCCTATACCGCGAAGCCCGGTCGGCGGGAAACACGTATCCCCGCCGACCGGTAGCGTGCGGCCTCGGCATTACACCGGATTCGCAGCGACGAAGTTTTTGTACGCGCTGTAGGCAGGGTTCTTCGTCACGCCATCCGCCTGAATCAGGCCGTAGTTCGGATCGATCACGCAATACATCATGATGCACTGGATGTTGTACTTGTCCTTGATCGACTTGTACTGCGTCATTGCCTTCGTGACGTAGGCGGCGGCCGTATCGGGCGTATCCAGTGAACCGGACCAGCCGAACTCCGTCAGCCAGATCGGCATGCCGAACGAGTCCTTAAGCACCTGCGGGATGTCGACTCGCGCCGGGCCGCCCGCATACAGGATGTCGTAGGAACTCTTGTACCAGTGATACATCGTGATGTCCCAGCGCACGAGCGCCGCGCCGCCGACGCCGTCCGCCGTGCCGTCCGGTGAGATGCCGTTCCACAGCATCTGCAGTGCGCGGTAAGCCATCGGGATGCCGACGTTCACGCCGACCTGGATCGTCGGATCGACTGCCTTAACGCCGTCGATCATGCCGCGGATCACGCCACGGAACGACGGCCAGTACGCGGGACTCCAGTCCGCACACGAGGCGCCGTTGCCGCCGATCTTCAGCGGGACGTCGCATTCGTTGCCGCATTCGACGTACTTCACGAGGCCCTTCAGCGGCTTCGTGCAGTTGACGCCGAGGTTATAGCCGAGCGTGTACGCTGCCGATTCCGTGCTGGTGATGTTCCAGCCTGCGGAGATCGGATTGAGCACCGGCAGGATCTGCACGCCGCTGCCCTTGAACGCACCGTTGAGCGCATCGGCCAGCACCTGAGACATGCCGGCGCCCGCGGTGTCGCATCGATAGATGCCGGCGCCGAGATCCTGCAGCAACGCGAGTTGCGCGGCCGGCGTGGTCGTCTTGTAGATGCCGCTGTTGTAGGCCATGTGACCGTTCATGCCATAGAAGAGCGAAGCCGCGTTGGTCTTCGGGCGCGGGTCGTTCGCGCCGAGCGATGTCCATGGGCTGCCGTTCTTGTACCAGATGCCGTCGGCGTTCTGCGCGTAGATGACACCGCCGTACCAGAGGATCAGCGTCAGCGGCTTGGCCGAGCCGGTCGCGACCGACGTGCCGTTGCGGGTCACGCGATTGCTGACGAGCGTCCAGACGTTCCCGGCGCTGTCGACGATGGACGTTGCCGACGGAATCGTCGTGCCGTCCGGCGACGCGGTCGTGGCAGCCTTCGACACGCTCGCGACGTTCGTGCCTTCATCGGCGATTCCACCTCCGCCGCAGGCGGCCAAGGCAGTCGAGCCCGCACCGGCCATCAAAAAGGAAAGAAACTTCCGACGAGTGAGTTGGGCGTCGAAAGAAGTGCCATTAGCGGAAGCGGTATTTATTGCGTCTTCGCTGTTACGTTTGGTATTAATCATTGGTATAAAGTACTGGATTAGGATGCGACGCATTATATCCAGCAGACTTCTACCGATTTCGCAGCCGTAGAAAAACGCAAAAAATAGCAAAACTACCGGTTTTTCCTATTTGTCTTATGAAACAAAGTGTTACATCTATTACTGGTTGAAAGTAAATTTCGCTTCTTTAGCCGAAAGCGGCGTCAGAATTCGGTATTTAATGCCGGTTGATCGTTTGCTGATTTCGACGAAAGTCGAAAATGGAGCAGGCTTCGCTCTAACAGATCGGCGATTGATTACTTCACACCAATTACGTCGCTTATTAGCTCGCGGTTTTGCTATTTGCATGCGGGCATGGCGTGCGAATTCAGCGCATGGCAATACGCCTTTTGCATTGAAAGGGAGAGACGCGCGGCAGGGTAATTAAGGAAGGGGCAGTGCGGAGGTGTTCGGAGCGCGCGAGGACACGTCGCACGCGGCAGCATCGTATGGTCGCGATGCTGGATTCATTCAACGCGACGGCGGAAAGCGGTCGCCTCAAGTCTGACGGGCCGGCCAAACGGTGACGAACCGCATGCGGCCAAAAAGCGGTATCCGTTAATCGTCGACTTGCACGACCAGTTCGCCGTCGATCGTCTCGACGGAAAGCTTGGTCAGGCACATGCCCCGCGCGCCGACGAGACACCCCGACGCAACGTCGAAGCGCAAGCCGTGCGCCGGGCATTGCAGGACATTGCCGTCGAGGCGGCCATTCGCGAGCGATGCGCCGTTGTGCGGACATGAATTGTCGACTGCGTGAACGACGCCTTCGATGTTGAACAACACGACGCTGCGTCCGTCGATGAACTTGAGCATGCGCGAGCCGGCATTGAGGGCGTCGGCGCGGGCAATCGGTATGTATCGCGTCAAGGTAATTTCCTTCGGGTGCGCATGGATGGCTGCATCGTAGGGCAGAGCCGCCTTGCGTCACCCTCTCGTGGCGGGAGGGCCGACGCACGCGTCGTTCGATCCCCTCCCGCCACGAGAGGGGCCTGAAGTCCCCTCCTTCCGTATTCTTGTTGCTTGACTTCAAGCGCCACCGCGATGTCCTTCGCACAGGTTGCGAATAGCGGCATCACCGCGCGATGAACGGCCGACCGGTTTCAATGCCTGCTCTCGCTGCGTCGTCGGCACACTCAACAGGAAGCGCCTGCGCGAAGAGCCGCGCAATCGCCCAAACGGAAAGCAACAGCATGAGCACCATTGGATACAGCATGGCGACGATCGACGAGTTCGTCGGCCAGGAGTTGGGCATGTCGGACTGGGTCGTGGTCGACCAGGCGCGCATCGACGCCTTCGCGCAATGCACCGGCGACACGCAATGGATTCACTTGAACGAAGAGCGCGCGAAACGCGAAAGCCCTTTCGGCGGCACCATCGCGCACGGCTATCTGACGCTTTCGTTGCTGGCGACACTCGCGATCGAAGTGGGCCTCATTCCGGCGGACGCATCAGCCGGCTTGAACTACGGGCTCGACAAGGTGCGCTTCATGACGCCGGTCAAAGCCGGCGCCCGCGTGCGAGCCCGCGTGATGCTGACTTCGATCGAACGGAAGGGCGGCGGGCGCGTCGTCGTCAAGATGGACAACGAGCTGCAGATCGAAGGCGAAGACAAGCCCGCGCTGATCGCGCAGACACTCGTGATGCTCGTCGCGTGACGACAGCAGGAGAAGGCAAGGATGAACGCACGGAGACCGAGATGGCAGCAAACATGAGCAGCGAGAACGACGACATCACGGCTGGCGCGACCGACGGCATGCTCGGACCTAACCCGTTCGTCGGTCTGCGCGCCATCGACATTTTGGCGGCCGTCCAGCAGATCGGCGCGCAGGCAATGCTGCATCCCGCGCTCCTCGTCGATCAAACCGCGGCGCTCGCCCGCGATCTGACATCGGCCATGACCGGCAACGACACGTCGTCGCCGCAACCAGGCGACAAGCGCTTCGCCGATCCGGCCTGGCGCGATCAGTCGCTGTACCGCACGACGTTGCAGGCTTATCAGGCGTGGCGCAATGCGCTTGCCGGTTTTGTCGAGCGCTCGGCACTCGATGAAACGAGCAAGGAACGCGCGCAGTTCGTGATGTCACTCATGACCGACGCACTCGCGCCGACCAACACGCTGCCGGGCAATCCCGCAGCGCTCAGGAAGTTCGTGGATTCCGGCGGCACGAGCCTCGTTGCGGGCATGAAGAATATGCTCGCCGACACGCTGAACAACAAGGGCATGCCCGCACAGGTCGACAAGACCGCGTTCGAAGTCGGCGGGAATCTCGGCACGTCTGCCGGTGCGGTCGTGTTTCGCAACGAGGTCCTCGAACTCATTCAGTATGCACCGACGACCCCGAACGTCTACGCTCGCGCGCAATTGATCGTGCCGCCGCAGATCAACAAGTTCTACATCTTCGATCTGGCCGCGAACAAGAGCATCGTCGAGTATCTGGTGAAGAGCGAGTTCCAGGTGTTCGTCGTGAGCTGGCGCAATCCCACCGCGGAACACCGCGACTGGGACATGGACACCTACGTCGCCGCGCTCATCGAAGCGATCCAGGCCGTGCGCGATATCACCGGTCACGCGGATGTCAATCTGCACGGCGCATGCTCCGGTGCGATGACGATCTCCGCGCTGCTCGGCCATCTGGCGAGCCGCGATCAGAAGACCGTCAATGCGGCCACGCTGATGGTGGCGGTGCTGGACAATACCGCCCCGTCCCAGCTGGGTCTCTTCACCACGCCCGAGGCCGTCGAGATCGCCAAGCAGAACAGCAGGAGCAAGGGCGTGCTGGAAGGCGAGGACATCGGTCGCGTGTTCGCCTGGATGAGACCCAACGATCTCGTCTGGAACTTCTGGGTCAACAATTATCTGCTCGGCAAGGCACCGCCGGCCTTCGACATTCTCTACTGGAACAACGACACGACACGTCTTCCGGCGAAACTGCACGGCCAGTTGCTCGACATCTTCCAGAACAATCTCTTCACTAAGCCGCGGGCATTGACCGTCCTCGGCACGCCGGTCGATTTGTCCGAGGTCACGTGCGACACGTATGTGATGGCTGGCATGACCGACCACATCACGCCGTGGAGAGGCGTCTACAACACGGCGCGCGCATTCGGCGGCAACACGCGTTACGTGCTGAGTTCGAGCGGCCATATCCAGAGCCTGATCAATCCGCCGGGCAATCCCAAAGCAAAGTTCTTCTCCAACGCAAATCTGCCCGACGACGCCGATGCATGGCTCGCCGGCGCTCAGGCTCATGCGGATTCGTGGTGGAACGACTGGCGCCAGTGGCTCGCCGAACGTTCGGGCGAGCTGCGCGCCGCACCCAAAACGCTCGGCAACAAGCGGCACAAACGACTGGCCGACGCGCCCGGAGCCTATGTCCTCGAGGCCTGATCCCAAGACATGACCGGCCATCGCGATGGGTCGTGCTCACGCGCGCTCGCGACGAACCGTTCACATTCGCAAGGAAAAGAACAATGGCAAGTGTGCGCACCATGGAGATTCAGTCCGTCGTTCTCGAAGGTCAGTTGCTGCGTGTCGGCATCTGGCGCGGCAGCGATGCTTCGCCGCCGCTCGTGATTTTCAATGGCATCGGCGCCAATCTCGAACTGATTCAGCCGTTCGTCGATGCGCTCGGCGACGTTGAAGTCGTGATGTTCGATATTCCGGGCGTGGGCGGGTCGCCCGCACCGCTTGCGCCGTATCGCTTCTCTACGCTGTCGGTGCTGACCGACAAGCTGCTCGCGAAGCTCGGCTACAGCGGGCCGGTGGACGTGCTCGGCGTGTCGTGGGGGGGAGCGCTCGCGCAGCAGTTCGCGTATCAGTATCCGTCGCGTTGCCGGCGCCTAGTGCTTGCTTCCACGTCGCCGGGCGTGATCATGGTGCCCGGACGGATTTCCGTGCTGTCCAAACTGATCGGGTCCCGCCGCTATAAGGACCCGAAGTTTCTACAGGAGGTTGGCGCGGAGATCTATGGCGGCGCATACCGGCGCGACCCCGAGTTATTGAAGGAACACGGACGCCACATCCAGGCGCCGGGCGGGCGCGGATACGTCTACCAGTTGCTGGCGGTGTGGGGCTGGAGCAGCCTGCTCTGGCTCGGGCGTCTGCGGCAGCCGACACTCGTCATGCACGGTAACGACGATCCCATCGTGCCGCTCGTCAACGCGAGGATTCTGGCTTCACGCATCCGTCAGGCGACGCTTCACGTCGTCGAGGACGGCCATCTCTTTCTCGTCACGCGAACGAGCGAAGTAGGTCCCGTGGTGCGCGACTTTCTGCTACAGGATTAGCGCCGCAAAGCTCAAGCAGCAACGGCGACGACCGGCCGCATCGCGACATGCTGCGGACTGCCACGGAGATGAACCCCACGAAATGCGTACTTGACGCCCGGCGAGACTCCCGTATGATGGGTTCATTGGTGCAGCGCAGCAAAATACGGGGGCGGAATTTACCGGCCCTGATGAATCCTTTTTTGGAGCGGTCAATGTTTCCTTATTCCCCCCAGCAGGCATCCTCGGTTGCAGCAGCAAACCTTCAGAGTTTCGTGAACGTGACGAAGCGTTTCGCTAGCGGTCTTCAACAACTCGCCGAGTTGAACGTGCAAACAGTAAAGACGGTGTTCGAGGAAAGTACGTCGGTCCTGAAGGCGGGTTCCAGCGCGAAACCGGGCGACTTCCTGAGCTGGCAATCGACGTTGCTTGCTGAAATTCCGGAAAAGACGGCGGCCTATACGCGGCATTACTTCGAGATCGTCCGTGCCACCGAAGCCGACATCCTGAACGAAACGCGCGGCCAGTACGAAAAATACGGCATTGGCGTGAAGGGTGTATTCGAATCGATGTCCCAGGGACCCGTCGCGCTTCTGTCGAATATCGGCTCGACATCGACGGATGTCGTCGACGAGTCGGCCGAGGTTGTTCTCGACGCGAGCGCCGAGGTAACCGACGGCGTGCAGGAAGCATCGGACGCCGCGCTACGTCCTGCCAAGGCCGGCTCGAAGCGTTGATCCTGAACGCTTGGCGTTGCATATCACGGTTGTTCGAAGCCCGCTTCAGGCGGGCTTTTTATTGTGCTCGACAGGAATAAGGAAAACCGATGGACCCTTTCGACGCGTTTGCCTCGACGCGCGACACGCTTTGGTCGCTGATCGCACTTGGACCAGTAGGGCTCGCGGCCCAGTTTTTCGTCGACCCGCAGACTGCGGTTGCGAGCGCCGCGCCGGAAACAACCAGCAAGACGGACGCCGCGCATCGCCTTGCTTCGGCAGGCACGCAGGCGGGTGCGACTGCACCGCCTGTCGGGCGGCTGACTCTGCAAGCCGGCAGGCCCAACTGGTTGAGCAGCCGTTTCGAGCACGGCGACGACGCGCTTCACTTCAAACTCTATGTGCCGAGCGGCTACCACGGCAAACCGATGCCGATGATCGTCATGCTCCACGGCGCGCAGCAAGACCCGGACGACTTCGCCGCAGGCACCGAGATGAACGCCATCGCGGAAGCGCAGGGTTATATCGTCGTGTATCCGGAGCAGTCGGAGGGCGCCAATCCGTTCAAGTGCTGGAACTGGTTCAGGCCGGCAGACCGGACCCGAGAATCGGGCGAAACAGCGATGATCGCCGCCCTGACGCGCGAGGTCATGGCGATATGCAATGTCGATGAGGCGCGCGTCTATGTCGCGGGAATGTCGGCGGGCGGCGCGATGGCGGTTAATCTCGCCGTGACGCATCCGGATCTCTACGCGGCGGCAGCGATTCATTCGGGCGTCGCGTTCGGCGTGGCCGACGAACCGCTGTCGGCGCTGTGCGCCATGAACGACGGCATGGGGAAGGCGGGCTTGCCCGCACTATCGTCCGATGGCATCCGGGCGCGTGCCGTGCCGCTGATCGTCTTTCACGGCGATGCCGACGACACCGTGCATCCGCGTAACAGCGATCAGATCGTTTCCATGAGCCGGCTGCTGTCCGGCGCGCGCGATGCAACGCAAGCCAGTCCGTTGACGCGCGTCGAGATCGAGCGGAATGGTCACGGTTATACACATCACGTGTTTCATGATCGCGACGGCGTGGCGAGCGGCGAGCAGTGGATCGTTCACGGGCTCGGTCATGCATGGTCAGGAGGGAGCGCCGCCGGTACTCATACCGATGCCCGCGGTCCGCACGCGACCACGGAGATCGTTCGATTCTTCAGCCAGTATTGCCTCGATCGTTGATTGATCGCGCAGGCGAGCATGCTCGCCTCCGGCGTCACACGGATTGTCGAACGGGAAGCCCGGCGGCTACACTTGATCCGTCCCCGCGCCTCCCGACTTGCCGGCGCGGCCGCCTTTGAGCATGGCAAACCGGGCTTCGTCAACAGCGCATGGTCAACGACCTCTGGTACAAAAACGCGATTGTCTATTGCCTCTCAGTCGGCACGTTCATGGACGCGAACGGCGATGGAACCGGCGACTTCCAGGGCCTCGTTCGAAGGCTCGACTACCTGCAGGGCCTCGGCATCACGACGATCTGGCTGATGCCGTTCCAGCCGTCGCCGTGCCGCGACAACGGCTACGACATCTCTGATTACTACAACGTCGACCCGCGCTACGGCACGCTCGGCGATTTCACCGAGTTCACCCACGCGTGCCGCCAGCGCGGTCTGCGCGTGTTGATCGATCTCGTCGTGAATCACACGTCGGACCAGCATCCGTGGTTCCGCGACGCGCGGCGCGATCCCCAGTCGAAATACCGGGACTGGTACGTCTGGTCGAAGAAGAAGCCCGCCAATGCCGAGGACGGCGTGGTGTTCCCGGGCGTGCAGAAGTCGACGTGGACCTACGACAAGGAAGCGCGGATGTGGTACTTCCACCGCTTCTATGATTTCCAGCCCGACCTGAACACCGCCAACACCTACGTGCAGGCCGAGCTGCTCAAGATCATGGGCTTCTGGATTCAGCTCGGCGTGTCGGGGTTTCGCATGGACGCGGTGCCGTTCGTCATCGCGACGAAGGGCCCGCAGGTCAAGCGCCCCGTCGAGCAGTACGACATGCTGCGCACCTTCCGCGAGTTCCTGCAATGGCGCGAGGGCGACGCGATCATCCTCGCCGAGGCGAACGTGCTGCCCGACACCGACATGAAGTATTTCGGCGACGCGGGCGAGCGTCTGCAGATGATGTTCAATTTCCAGGTCAATCAGACGAGCTTCTATGCGCTCGCGAGCGCCGATGCCGGTCCGCTCAGGAAAGCGCTCCTCGCGACCCGATCGCGCGCGGCCACGGCGCAGTGGGGCGTGTTCCTGCGCAATCACGACGAACTGGATCTCGGGCGCCTCTCGCCGCAGCAACGCGAGACCGTCTTTGCCGCGTTCGGCCCGGAGCCCGGCATGCAGCTCTATGAGCGCGGCATCAGGCGACGTCTCGCGCCGATGCTCGACGGCGACCGGCACCGACTGGAACTCGCGTACAGCCTGATGCTGACATTGCCGGGGACGCCGGTCGTGCGCTACGGCGACGAAATCGGCATGGGCGACGACCTGCGTCTGCCCGAGCGCGAATGCGCGCGCACGCCGATGCAGTGGTCGACCGAGCCGCACGGCGGCTTCACGAAACACGGGCGGCCGGTGTCGCGCGTGATATCGGGCGGTCCTTATGGATTCGAACGCGTGAACGTGGCGGCCCAGCGACGCGATCCGAACTCGCTGCTCAACTGGATGGAGCGGATGATCCGCATGCGCAAGGAAGTGCCCGAGATCGGCTGGGGCGACTTCGCGATCCTGCGCGCCTCGCGCGAGGACGTGCTCGCGCTGCGCTACGACTGGCGCAACAACTCCGTCGTATGCGTGCACAACTTCAGCGCCGCGGCCTGCACGGTGAAGTTTCGCGTCGGGCCGGCGGGCGGGGCAAGTGACATGCTGGTGAGCTTGCTATCCGACGATCACAGCCACGCCGATGCGTCCGGGCGGCATACGGTCGTGCTGGAGCCTTACGGGTATCGGTGGTATCGGGTTGGGGGCCTGGACTATTTGCTAAAGCGCAGCGAGGTTTGAGGTCTCGCATCGAAAGCCTTGCCGTGGGCGACGTTCCGAGCTGCGATTTCTTTGGCGCAGCGATTGCTGGTGCTATCACAGCAACGATGTCAAGTTACGTTCGAGGTGAAAAAATGGACATCCCACGTCAGGTTGTTTCATTTCTCAGTTCCCGCGGCCTGATGCTCGCGACGGCCGAGTCATGTACCGCGGGCTACATCGCGTCACTGATTTCGTCGGTGCCGGGGAGCGGGAGTTGTCTGGACGTCGGGTTCGTTACCTATTCGCCGACCGGCAAAGCGGGTTTTCTTGGCGTGCGCGAAGAAACGATGAAAAAGCACGGCCTCACGAGCGAGCAAGTCGCGCGGGAAATGGCCGAGGGTGCGCTCAGTCAAGAGGCCTGCTGTGCGGACGTCGCCGTGTCGAACACGGGTGTCGCCGACTCGGTCGCCGGCGACGGTCCGCCGCCCGGTACGCAATGCTTCGCGTGGTCCTACAAGATGCGAGGCGGCGAGATAACGAGTTTCAGCGAGACGAAGGTATTCGACGGCGAGCGCAACGAAGTTCGGCGCGCTGCGGCGCTCTATGCCCTTTCGCGTATCGAGCATTACTTCAACTGTCTACCGAAACACTGAATGGACGGAGGCGAGCATGCAAGACAACCCGAACAATTGGCGGCAGTGGCAGCAGGATGTCATTCGCGAGCTGGGCGTTCGCGATAGCTTCGACGTCGATGCGGAACGCGAGCGACGCATCGCCTTCCTCTCCGAGTACCTGAGTTCACAGGGCCTTCGGACCTACGTTCTCGGCATTAGCGGTGGCGTCGATTCATCGACGGCGGGGCGTCTCGCGCAACTCAGCGTCGAGCGTCTTCGTGCGCGTGGTTATGAGGCGCACTTTCTCGCCGTTCGGCTTCCTTACGGCGCCCAGCGCGACGAGGAGGACGCACAACATGCGCTGCAATTCGTCCGTCCCGACGAAACGTTGATCGTCGATGTGAAGCAGCCATCGGACGAGATGCTCCAGTCGCTCAAGCGGGGAGGCGCGCAATACGTCGATGACTTCCAGGAAGACTTCGTGCTCGGCAACGTCAAGGCTCGCGAGCGGATGATCGCGCAGTACGCGATTGCCGGCGCGCGGCGAGGTGTTGTGATCGGCACTGACCACGCCGCTGAATCGCTCATGGGATTCTTTACGAAGTTCGGCGACGGCGGCGCGGACGTCCTGCCTCTCTCGGGTCTGACCAAGCGCCGCGTGCGCGGGCTTGCGCGTTCGATGGGCGCGCATGAACGCCTGGTCATGAAAGTGCCGACTGCAGATCTCGAGACGCTCACGCCGCAGAAACCCGACGAGGATAGCTATGGCATAGGCTATGAAGACATCGACGATTTTTTGGAAGGAAAGGAAGTCAGCGACGAAGTCCTTACGACAATACATCGGTTCTACATGGCGACACGACACAAGCGATCGCTTCCGATCGAAGTTCCGAGAGATTGACGTTGAATGCTGATTGCGATCTTAGTCATACACACTGACCGCTAGGCCAGTGCGGCCCTCTCATCGGAACGACCCGATGCACTCGGCGACGTTGCGGCCGCCGGCTAAAGGCGGCCGCAAGCGCAGCCGTCGTTATGTCGGCTGGTTGGAACCCAGCTCAGCACCGGTGGTCGGCGAGCTCGTCGGGTCGGACGCGGTCCGCTCCGCCATCGCTTTCAACGTCTCGACCTCTTGCAAGGACACCTGCACGGTGGCCAAGCCATCGCCCCCGTCGACAGCCGGTTGCGGGTCTTCGACGAACTTCCAGTCGCCACCCTCGTTCCACGGGCCACGCGCGTCGTTGCCCTTCGACATGTTGAAGTACACGCTCGCGAACTCCGGATCGCCGGGCAGCTTGCCCTGCGGGAAGTTCGGCTGAATGGCGTGCAGCGCCTTCTCGAACGACTTCTGGTGCGCGATCTCCCGTGTCATGAGAAAGCCGAGCGCTTCCTTGATGCCGGGATCGTCGGTCACGTTGATCAGACGTTCATAGACGATCTTCGCCCGTGCCTCGGCGGCAATGTTTGAGCGCAGATCGGCCGTCGGTTCGCCGATCGTGTCGATGTAGGCCGCGGTCCACGGCACTCCCGCGGAGTTCGTCAGGGCTGGGCCACCGCCATAGAGCAGCGCGGTCGTGTGGGAGTCGTTGCCATTGCCAGTGAGCGACCGATAAAGCTCGGCTTCGGATTCCACCGCTTCGGCAAGCTGACCCTTCGCGCCCTTGTTCAGCATCGCGACAATCGAGCCGATGACTTCCAGGTGGCTCAGTTCTTCGGTCGCGATGTCGAAGAGCAGATCCTTGCGGCCCGGATCGTCTTCCGCGACGGCCTGAGTGAAGTAACGGCAGGCGGCGGCCAGCTCGCCTTGCGGTCCGCCGAACTGCTCGAGAAGCAGATTGGCAAGACCCGGATTGGGCGCAGCTACGCGGACGGTGTATTGCAGGCGTTTGTTATGCACGAACATTTCAAAGGCTCCTTGTTTGAGGGCGCAAGATTTCGTGTGGCATCGGCCGCCACAATCAAATTTGCAACAGGTTTGAATCTCGCAGCGACCGAGAGGAGCGCGAGTGCGTCACTTGCGGTCGTCTGCTGCGAGCCTCAGCGCAAGGCAATGCCGCGCTGGCGTGATGCGGTCGGGAAAACTGCCGCGTGGTGGTTAGCGCATGCCGCCGAAGTCGCCATCGCGATCGAGCGGCACGCGGTTCATGCACAGCAACGCGCGTGCCATCGCTATGCCGCGCGGCCGCGCGTTTCTTGAGAACGAGGGATGCGGCCGTTTCCAGGGCTCGATATTCGGTGCGGTTAGCGGGCGGCGACAGGTTGGCATCTTTCGTGCTGGGAGCAATAAAGAAATCTAACCCGAAGGATGCAGGAATGAAAGCGACGATTCTTTCCCACGAACAGGCGCCGTCCTCCAATTCAGCGGAAATTCACCGCTTCGGATTCGAGCTTGACGATGGGTTAGCGCAGCCTCTGCGCGAGACAATCTCACTGCGCACCGCGCGCGTGATTGTCGAAAATCTTGAGGATGGCAACGCCTTCATCAAGATGTTGCAGGCGATCGTGTCGGCGAAGCGGAACGAATACGACTCTCTCATTGGAAATGTCTATCCCGATCATTTCAGGGAATCGCCATCGAGTGACCGTCCGATGCCAGGGCCTCACAGTGAAGCTCCGCAACCGTGAGGTGCAGAGAGCGGAGGGGCACGTCGGCGATGGTCATGCCGCATCAAGGCGAGCCGCCTGTCCATCGGCACACTGAACGTCGTGGCAATACCGACGACGGCCCGCTAGATCATTTCGAACGCTTCGGATTCAGACGTCGAGCTTCACCTTGAGCCAGCCCGGCTGTCGCAAATCGAATGCTTTGTAGGCATCCATCACGTTCATGATCGGCTCGCGGTTGGTCAGCACCAGCAAAGGATCGAATGAACCGTTGCGGACGCGTTCGACAAGCTCCGGCACGATCGAACGGTGATTGCAGTTGCCCATCTTGAGCGTGAGGTTTTTGTTCATCGCGGCGCCCAGCGGGAAAAAGCGGTCGTTCGGCGGATACACGCCGATCACAGCGAGCGTGCCCGCCTTGGCGAGCGCGGCCACGGCCCAATCGAGCGCCTGCGTAGGCGCATCGCCCGGAACCCAGTTGCCGCCCGCCGTGTTGCGCTGAGGCGTGACGTCGCGACTTTCCGCCTCGCCTTGTTGCGCCGTCTCCGACGAGGCAGCCGGGCCGGTGCGGGCATGCTGAGCATCGACACCGACCGCATCGATTGCGCGATCGACGCCGATACCGCCCGTGAGCGAGAGAATCGCCTCGACCGGGTCTTCCTCGTCGAAGTTCACTGTCTCCGCGCCTTGCGCCCGCGCGGTTTCAAGACGATCCGGCAGGCGGTCCACGACGATCACCCGCCCCGCGCCGAGCAGCCACGCGCTTGCAACCGCGAATTGTCCAACCGGCCCGGCACCGAACACGACGACCGTATCGCCGCGCGTCACCTCGGCGAGCTGCGCCCCGAAGTAGCCGGTCGGGAAGATGTCGGACATGAGGATCGCGCGGTCATCGTCGATACCGTCGGGTAGCCTGACGAGGCTCGCGTTTGCGAATGGCGTGCGTGCATATTCGGCTTGTAATCCGTCGATCGGACCGGTGGACTTCGGTCCGCCGAAGAAGGCCGTGCCCGCGCTTGCACCGTTGGGATTGGCGGTGTCGCACTGAGCCGTATAGCCAAAGCGACAGTAGGAGCAAAAGCCGCAGGAAATCGTCGACGGGATCAGCACCCGGTCGCCGCGCTTCAGGTTGCGCACGCCTTTGCCCACTTCCTCGATAACGCCGACGCCCTCATGTCCGAGTATCGTTCCCGCTTGCATGCCGCCGAGCGTGCCTCGGATCATATGTAAGTCGGTGCCACAGATCGCGCTGGATGTGAGGCGCACGATGGCGTCGTTGTCGCGCTCAAGCGACGGGTCGGGCACGGTGTCCAGCGAGATATTGCCAATGTCGTGGAAGACGACTGCTTTCATGGTATCTCCTTCGAAGCGGTTCGAGACGCATCTTGCAGCAACCGTTGCGCCTAGTCGTGATAGCACCCGTGCTTAAGGCACCCTGATTGCTAAGACAACATCGATAGCGTGATTCTCAACCGGCGATGACTCGTGGAGGCGATCGTGAAAGCACTCAGATGGCATGGAAAAAAGGACATTCGATGCGACACGGTTCCCGATCCGCAAATCGAGCAGCCACGCGACGCGATTATCAGAGTGACGTCGTGCGCCATCTGCGGCTCGGATCTGCATCTATACGATGGCTTCATGCCGGGCATGGAACCCGGCGACATCATGGGTCACGAGTTCATGGGCGAGGTCGTCGAAGTCGGCAAGGGCAACACGGCGCTCAAGGTGGGCGAACGCGTCGTCGTGCCTTTCACCATCATTTGCGGGGAATGCGAGCAATGCAAGCGCGGCAATTTTTCGGTTTGCGAACGCTCGAACCGCAACAAGGACGCGGCCGATAAACTCTTCGGCCATACCACCGCCGGCCTTTTTGGCTACACGCACCTGACGGGCGGTTATGCGGGCGGGCAGGCCGAGTACGTGCGCGTGCCGTTCGCGGACAAGACTCACGTCAAGATTCCCGAGGGCCTGACCGACGAACAGGTTCTTTTTCTCGGTGACATCTTTCCGACCGGCTGGCAGGCGGCCGCGCAATGCGACATTGAACCGACGGACACGGTCGCGATCTGGGGCGCGGGTCCGGTCGGGCAGATGGCGATCAGAAGCGCCGTCTTGCTCGGCGCGAAGCAGGTGATTGCGATCGACTGCGTGCCCGAGCGTCTCACGATGGCGCGCGCAGGCGGCGCAACGACGATCGACTTCAAAAACGAGAGCGTGCTCGAACGCCTGAAGGAACTCACCCGCGGCAAGGGCCCGGAAAAATGCCGACGCGGTGGGCATGGAGTCGCACGCCACGCGCTCCATCGATTCGATCTACGACCGCGCGAAGCAGGCTGTGATGCTCGAGACAGACCGCCCCCATGTGTTGCGCGAGATGATTTCTGCGTGCCGTCCTGCCGGCACGCTTTCGGTGCCGGGTGTCTACGGCGGACTCATCGACAAGATTCCGTTCGGCGCGTCGATGAACAAGGGGCTCACTTGGCGCATGGGGCAGACGCATGTCAACCGTTGGACCGATGATCTGCTCAAGCGCATCCAGGAAGGGCAAATCGATCCTTCCTTTGTCATTACGCATCGAATGTCGCTCGCTGATGGACCGTCCATGTACAAGACGTTCCGCGACAAGGAAGACGGTTGCATCAAGGTCGTTCTAAAGCCATAGACCTTTATTCCGACTACCCAGGCTGGCTCGAAGCGCAAGGATCGGAAACCATAAGCGATCGAGCCACGCGAACCGGCGACGATTCGTCGACGGTGTTACCTACATCACAATAACTTTAATGAACGATAGCACTAAGGCGAACGCACGCAGACGCAAACCCCTCGACCCCGAACTCGAAACCGCCCTTCGCAAAGTCTTCGGCTTTCCGCATCTGCGTCCCGGTCAAGAGGAAGTGATTCGCAGTGTCATCGAGGAGCACGATACGCTTGCCGTCATGCCCACTGGCGCCGGCAAATCGTTGTGCTACCAGTTGCCCGCGCTGCAATTCGATGGCATGACGGTCGTCGTGTCGCCGCTCATTTCGCTGATGCGCGATCAAGCGGTCAAGTTGAAAGACGCCGGCGTCGCCACGGCGGTCATCAACAGCACACTTTCGGCGAGCGAAGAGCACGAGGCCATGCAAGCCCTGGCGAATGGCGCGGTGCGCATTCTGTTCGTCACGCCGGAGCGGCTCGTCAACGCGGACTTCACGGCATCGCTCGCTCGCGATGAGGTGCTGGGCGTATCGCTTGTCGTGATCGACGAAGCGCATTGCATTTCTCAATGGGGCCACGACTTTCGGCCCGCCTATGTGGAACTGATTCACGCGATCAAGCTGCTTCACCGTCCACCCGTACTCGCGCTGACCGCGACCGCCACGCCGGCCGTCATCGCGGACATCGTGAACGAGCTCCAGATGCAGCGTCCGAACATCATCAACACGGGCGTGTATCGCGACAACCTGCACTTCGCGGTCGAGCAAGCGACCAATATCGAGGACAAGCGAAAGCGCGTGATCGAACTGGCAAGCACCACCGAAGGCAGCGGCATCATCTACTGCGCGACCATCGCCGAATGTGAGGCATTGCATGCGCTGCTCGTCGAAGCCGGTGTGGATGCCGGGCGATATCACGGCAAGTTGGCGGCGCGGATGCGCGCCGAATCGCAAGATGCGTTCATGGAGAATCGCACACGCTTGATGGTTGCGACCAACGCATTCGGCATGGGCATCGACAAGCCGGACATTCGCTTCGTGATTCATGCGCAGATGCCCGGCAGCCTCGATGCCTACTATCAGGAAGCAGGACGGGCCGGCCGCGACGGCGAAGTCGCGCGCTGCATCTTGTTGTTCGAGTTGAGGGACAAGCAGGTGCAACAGTTCTTTCTGAGCGGACGCTTCCCCAGTGCCGAGACGATTCGCCGCGTCGCTGAAACGGTAAGCGAACTCGCCCGCGAAGGCGGGGGCGACACGCTGGAAAAGCCGCTCGAACGACTGCGTGAAGCGTTGCCGGCCATTGGCGCGAACAAGCTGCGCGTGGCGGTGGCGCTGCTCAACGATGTCGGCATGACGCGTCGCACGCGGCGCGGCGGCATGAAGCTGATCGACGACGGCGCGGATTTCGCCCGTCTGCACGACGCGGCGAGTGAATACACAGCGCGAGCCGGGCGCGATCGCGCCGTGCTGGAGCGCATGATCGACTATGCGCAAAGCGCGCGCTGCCGCTGGCGCATGCTGCTCGATTATTTTGCCGACGACGCCAGTGACCCACGCATGCTCGGGCCGCTAAAGTCGTCGGAGGTCAGCTACTGCAAGCCGGAAGACGAACTCAAGGGCAAGGCTTGTGGTGTCTGCGACAACTGCGTGCATCCGCCGGAAGTCGTCGAGAGTGAGCGCGAACTGCGCGAGCAGGCCTTGGCGAGTGAGCAGCAAGAACAGCCGGCACGCGCCGTGGACCAGTTTGCACAAGGCGATCGCGTGCGCGTGCGCCGCTATGGCGTGGGAGAGGTCGAACTCGTCAGCGGCGAGCGCGTCGCCGTGCGCTTCGCCAACGACTCGACGCGCACGTTTATCGCCCGCTATGTAAAGCGTGTGCCGCAGTGAGCGAGTCGCGCTGCTGAACGAGTTGCCGAAAATATTGCGCAGTACGCCGCAGCCCCTCATCGAGCGATGTAGTCGGACGCCAGTTCAGTACATCGAGCGCACGCGAAATATCGGGCTTGCGATGCCACGGATCATCGGTCGGAAGCGGCTTGAATACGATTTCCGACGATGATCCTGTCAACGCCACGATGCGTTGCGCGATCTCCAGCATCGACAGCTCCTGTGGATTGCCCAGATTGATCGGGCCTGTCACCTCGTCGGGCGTGTTCATGAGGCGGATGAACGCATCGATCATGTCGTCGACGTAACAAAACGATCGTGTCTGCAAGCCTTCGCCGTACACAGTGATGGGTACGCCGGCCAGCGCTTGCATCACGAAGTTCGACACCACGCGGCCATCCGAAGGATGCATTCGCGGCCCGTAGGTGTTGAAGATGCGCGCGATCTTGATCGACAATCCATGCTGCCTTCGATAGTCGACAAAGAGCGTCTCCGCGCAGCGCTTGCCTTCGTCGTAACACGAACGCGGCCCGATCGGATTCACATGGCCCCAGTAGTCCTCCGGCTGTGGATGAATTCGCGCATCGCCATACACTTCGCTCGTCGATGCCTGGAAAATTCTGGCGCCGACTCGCTTTGCGAGTCCAAGCATGTTGATGGCGCCATGCACGCTCGTCTTGGTCGTCTGCACCGGATCGTGCTGATAGTGGACCGGCGAGGCGGGACAAGCCAGGTTGTAAATTTCATCCACTTCGACATACAGCGGAAAGGTCACATCGTGACGCATCAGCTCGAAGTTGGTGCTGTCGAGTAGATGCGCGATGTTGTCCTTCGTCCCCGTGTAGAAGTTGTCGACGCAGAGCACGTCGTGCCCTTGCATGACGAGTCGCTCGCAAAGATGCGAGCCGAGAAAGCCGGCGCCGCCCGTCACGAGAATACGCTTGCGATGTGCTTCTTTCATGATCGTCCCTGTTGCGTCAATGACTCACATTCAATGGCTTACGTCGTGCAACGCGTTGCTCCAGTCGCGTATGAAGCGGTTAATGTGAAAGCGTTCGAGCGCAGCCCGCCGCGCCCCTTCGCCGAGCCGACGCGCTTCAGCGGGATCGCACAGAAGCCCGTGCATTCGATCGACGAGCGTGTCTAGATTGGTATCGATAAAGCCGCTTTCACCATTGCGGATCACGGTCGCAAGCTCGGTTGTCGCCAAGCCGATGATCGGCATCCCGATCGTCATCGCCTCGACTATCGCAAGTCCAAGGCTCGTCCATCGGATAGGGTTGAAGAAGAATCGGTACTGCGCCGTGAAGGCGGCAAGATCGAGGTTGCCGATTTCTCCGATGCCGCCCGCCGCCTCGGCATCCATACCGACGAGATCGAGCGGCACGCGTCTCGCAACGTCGGCAAAGACATCGCTGCCGAGACGGCGTCCGCGTTGCTGAAGATGATTGACTACGACGATCCCTCGTGCTTTCTCACCGGTGTAGCGCACGCCCTCTGGCACCACGACGCCGTGTTCGATCACCCGTACCGGGGTGTCCCCCGAGTCCCACATCAGCCGGTTGAAGTGCGTCACATGGACGAGCAGTGTGTCGGGGTCTTGTACCCAGTGACGCTCTTCGAATGCATTCCGCTGCGGCGGATCGTGCTCGATGTAGACAGTCGGAAGCCGCCGTTGCGCTTCGCTTAGTACGTTCAAGCGGTCGTCGAACCAGTGCGTGCGATGCTGAAACAGGATCACGTCGAACTCCTGCGACGCAACCTGATCGACCGGAATTTCATGCACGTTCTCGCCCCACGGGAGCACGCCGACCTTGCCTGCATAACCGGGCGGATGCGATGGCTTCGTGACGAGATAGAAGTCGTGCGGGACCTGCGTCAGATAATAGAGGTAGTTGCCGTGCACATGCCAGGTGAGGATGCGCAGGCGGCGTTGGCGGTCAGTCGGCATGGGTGGTCGTAAGCGGTTGAGAAGCATAGCGGTTCAACTGCATGCGCGCTGTATCGAGTACTTGTTGTACGTCGATTGCAAGAGCGCATGGGTGACCGAAGGGGCATTCACGATACGAACACGGGCGGCATGGCGGATAGTCGGCGAGCACGCGATGGCGTTCGTGATCGAGCGGCGCCCAGCGGAGCGTATCGCTGCCCGAAGCGATTACGACGCTCGGCGTGCGCATGGCGGCCGCGACGTGTGACAGACCCGTGTCGTTGCAGACGACGAGCTGCGCGCAGCCGACGAGCGCGGCCAGTCCGCCAAGCGAAGTGTGTCCGGTGAGGTCGGCCGCTAACGGACCAAGCGACGCCGCGATCGCCGACGTCAACGTCGTCTCGCTGGCGCTGCCCGTGATGGCAATCTGCCAGCCATCGCACGCCAGTTCGCGCGCAACTTGGGTAAAGCGTTCGACCGGCCAGCGCCGCGAGGGCAACTGGGCGCCCACATGCACGAGGATCAGCCGCCGCGCTTCGAGTCCGAAGGCATCCATGAGCCGCCGGCGTTCGTCCAGATCTTTTGCGCTTAGCGGGATCTCGAGCCGCTGATCTCCGGTGTCGCATCCAAGCGCATGCATGAGGGCGTTATAGCGCGTGGGCTCGGGGAGATCGTCGGGCCATGCAATGAACGAACCGGGACGCGAAACTTCGTCGGGCTGGATGAAGCCCGCCTGGGTGCGCGCATTCCATCGCGCGACGAGGTCGTTCGCCACGCCACCGCTGCCGTGCATCTGAATCGCAAGATCGAAGCGGCGCTCGCTCATCATGGCGCAGAACCCGTCGAGATGCTCGTCGGTTTCGCGTTGCTCCGGGAAGCCGACCGCGCCGGGAAATACGATCAACTCGTCCAGCAGATGTGAATAGCGATCCACGAAAGCCTGCGCCCACGGCAAGCCGATCAATACGATATGCGCATCCGGATATCGCTTTCGCAAAGCGCGCAACGCGGGCACGCAACACAGCATGTCGCCGAGTTGAAGCGCTCGGAAGATTGCGATACGGCGCGTATCGGCAACGGCGTTCATACGAAGGGCACCCTAAACTTGATCGCGCCATAGAGCCGCCAAAACACGGAAAAAAACGGAATTGCCGCGGACGTGTACGCCATTTCGAGTACGTGCGAGGCGCTGCGTGAGGTGGTCGCGAGGCGCTTCGCGCAGAACCAGCCGGTCATCGCAAACCATGCGGCGGCGGCAACGGCCGACGTCTTCGGATGCCCGAGGGCGAACGCGCAAGCAGCAAGCACGGCCGATGCGATGATCGCGTAGTACAGAAACGGAGGCGCGCGCCTGATGCGCTCGCGGAATAGCCTTGGATACTTCTTGTAGAGCAATGCATCGAACTGGCTCTTCTTCTGTTGAGATAGGCTGACGCCCCAGCGCGCGGGCCGCACCGGATGGATCACCACCGCATCGTCCGCGCGTGCGAGCACGAATCCCGCGTCGAGCAGCGCGAACTGCAAGTCGGAGTCCTCGCGCCACGCCGATGTATAGCGTTCGTCGAACCCGCCCGTGCGCATCAGCGCCGCGCGCTCGACAAACGCATTGGCCGTCGCAAACTCGGCGCTCGCAAGCCCCGCGGCGTCACGTTCATAGTCGGAAGGATGCTCGGGGATCGGCACGACGATGCACCCTGAAACGGCTTGCGCTCCCGCGTCGAGCGCCTGCAAACCCGCCTTAAGCCAGCGATTGGCAGGTTGCGTATCGTCGTCGGTGAAGGCGATGCGTTGCGCACGCGCAGCTCGCCACCCCGCATTGCGCGCGCCAGCGGGACCTTGAGTCGACGTCACCGGCAGGTAACGAATGCGTGGGCCCTGCACCGCATGATCGTTCGCGAGACGTTGCACATAATCGCGCGTCGCGTCGTCGGGCCCGTCGTCGCATACGATGATCTCGTAGCGCCCCGGATCGATGTCTTGCGCGAGCACGCTCGCAAGGCAGCACGCCAGCATGTCCGGACGACGGTAAGTCGGTATCACAACGGAGACGTCGGGCAACGCGCCGGTGTAGGGATGTTCGACGGCCGATGCGTGCGCGATGCTCGCTTCGTCGCCGAACACGTCCGACATTCCGCCCATCACGGTGCTCATGCGCGTGCCCCGTTCTTTTCGATGAGGAACGAGCCGATTACGAGCGCGTCGAGCGGTGACGTCCAGAAGGATTCGAGCGCGTCGCGCGGTGAATTCACCATCGGCTCGCCACGCGTATTGAAGGAGGTGTTCACGAGCACCGGCACGCCGGTACGCGCCTTGAACGCGGCAAGCAGGTCATAGTAGAGCGCATGCTGTTCGCGGTTGATGGTCTGCACGCGTGCGGTTCCATCGACGTGGCGCACGGCGGGAATCTGTTTCTCCTTGCCGGGGCGGACATCGAATATGAACAGCATGAACGGCGCGACGCGCGCATCGACGAACCAATCGTTCGCGTGTTCCTCCATCACGACCGGCGCGACCGGCCTGAAGTCTTCGCGATCCTTGATCTCGTTGAGCTTGGCCTGCATGCCCGGATCGACGGGTGACGCGAGGATCGATCGCGCACCCAGTGCGCGCGGCCCGAACTCGGTGCGCCCTTGATACCAGCCGATCACCCGGTTGCTGGCGAGGATGTCGGCGGTTTCTTCAGCGATATGGTCGAGACGACGATAGGGGACCTTCGCCCATTGCAGGAATTGCTCGATCTCGTCGTCCGTGTAGCCTGGGCCGTAATAAGCGTGGTTCATCACCCAGCGCCTGGTCGTTTCGCCTTGCCTGCGCCGTTCGCGATGATCGATCCATAAGGCCGCGCCGAGCGCCGTACCGGCATCGCCCGCGGCCGGCTGGACCCACACGTCTGTGAACGGACCGCGATCGCGTAGTCGCGCGTTCATGACGCAGTTGAGCGCGACGCCGCCCGCCATCGCGAGATGATCGAGACCGGTTTGTCCATGCAGCCAGCGAGCGAGTTCGAGTACGGTGTCCTCGAGCACGGTCTGCAGCGAATGTGCGATATCGAAGTGGCGTTGCTCCAGCGGACCGCCGCGTTCACGCGCCGCACCGAACCGCTCGACGAGACGCGGCGCGTCGACCGTGTACGTGCCGTCTTGCCGGTACTTCACGATTTCGCGGAACTGATCTACGTAGAGCGGCTTGCCATACGACGCGAGCGCCATGACCTTGTATTCATCGGACGAGTGGAGGAAGCCGAGATAGGCAGTCACTGCTTCGTAAAGCAGTCCGAGGGAATGCGGCAGTTCCACTTGCCTCAGACGCTTGTACTCGCCGTCGACGAATTGCCCGAGGCTCGTGGTCACTCCTTCGCCGCGACCATCCATCGTGAGCACGGCGGTGTCGGTGAACGGCGCGGCAAGAAAGGCGCTCGCTTCATGGGACAGATGATGATCGACGTAATGCCATTCGAAGCGCGGCGCCCGGCCGCCGCTCTTGAAGCGCTTCTGCAAGTGATGCGGCGCGCCGTCGACGAGCTGTGCTCTGGCGTTCACGATATAGCTGAGAAAGAGCGGGTCCCACGGCGATTCCGAGGGATTCGTCATCGTCTTCTTGCCCGGTTCGAGCGGCAGTTCGATCGTGGGGCGCGAGGCGGAGGGCATCGTCGAGAGAAGACGCGGATCGTATGAATACGCCACATGATCGAGATCGGCGAGTTCGATGCCCGCCTCCTTCAGGCAGTAGTCGATCGCATGAAACGGCAACTCCCACGTTGAAAACGGTACCGGCCGCTTTGCGTGCTTGACGTGCGTGAAGCGCTCGTCTTCGGCCGCTGCGATGACCACGCCGTCCTTCAGGAGCGCCGCCGCGCTGTCGTGATAAACCGCATTGATTCCCAATGTGTACATGACAAGAGCCCTGTGAGGTTTCAGAGTGTCGTGAGCGGCACGGCTAAGGCTTCGCGGTTGGCGCGGCGCTCTTCCATGAGTTCGCAAGCGGCGGCGACCACGTCGTCGACGGCGACGCCGTTGAGACATGCGTGATGTCCCTCGGGGCACACGCTGCGGTAGCACCAGCGGCAAGGCACGTCCTGATACAGCACGCGATGGGGCGTCTGCCACGGCATGTGCTGCGGATTCGTGAGCGCGTAGAGATCGACAACGGGCGTGCCGAGCGCCGAGGCGATATGAACCGGCCCGCTGTTGTTCGATATGAGGACGCGCGCGCCACGGATCAGCGCGGCGAGTTCGCCCAGATTCAGCGCGCCGGCAAGATCGATCGCGTTCGGATGTGCGCCGCTGACGAGCGCGGTAAGGTCCGCTTCGGCCTGAGCGCCGGAGACGAAGACGGCGCAGCCGGTGATGTGCGCCAGGCGCTCGGCGGCCTGTGCGAAGCGCTCTGGCGGATAGCGTCTCGATGCGGCGCTCGCACCTGGATGAATGACGATATAAGGCTCGTCGGCCGACGCGTGGAGCAGTGAGAGCTTGCGCGCAAGACTCGCGGCGTCTAGCGGCGACACGTCGAAGCGCATGCGCCGATCCTGCGTCTCGGCGCCCACGTGCGCGACGAGCGCCAGTTGCCGGTCGACTTCATGACGCGTGCCATGTTGCGGTTCGGTCTCGGCGACCCAATCGGTCAGCAAGCCATAGGGATTCTCGCGGCAGTGCGCGAGACGTTTGCCGATGCCCGCGAGATGACACAGCATCGCGGCGGGCAGCGGATTCTGGCTATAGACGCTGAAGATCACGGCGGCGTCGAAATTTCCGCGTGCAAGACGATCGCGCATCGCGAGATCGTTGCGGAAATCGGGAGGCGCATTTTGCTTGACCCACGGCGCATCGTATTCGATCACGTCGTCGACGTCTGATAGATGGCGCGCGGCGGCCGCGCCCGCATGCGATGCAAGCAGCGTCAGATGCCGTTGGGGACTCGCCCATCGCAACGCGTGCAAGGCGGGCGTGGTCATCAATACGTCGCCAAGGTTATCGAGCCGGACGCACAGAATGCGTTTGACATCGTCGCCCCACGGGCGCACGGACGTTGCCGCGGGAGTACGGGCGTG
The DNA here is from genome assembly GCF_001544495.1 of Caballeronia telluris. GTDB lineage: Bacteria > Pseudomonadota > Gammaproteobacteria > Burkholderiales > Burkholderiaceae > Caballeronia > Caballeronia telluris. The sequence goes on along the minus strand of NZ_FCNZ02000025.1, from coordinate 37,662 downwards.
AGCCTCCAGCGCGAGGGGGATCGGGTTGCGGCTCATCGCGCAATCTCCCGCGCGCTCACGCGCTTGTCCATGGCGTCGCGAATCGACAGGGCTGCGCGAAACATGTCGGTTGCAACCACATGCGGCTCGCGCAACGCCCCGCCACGCCATACGGTCTCGTTGCCGTTGTCGATCAGGATGGTGCGGCATCGCGCACGCCGGCCGGCTTCGATGTCGTCGAGGATGTCACCGATAAACCAGCTATCGGCTAGCACGACGTCGTGCTCACGCGCCGCGCGCAGCAGCATGCCGGGCATCGGCTTGCGGCAATCGCATTCGTGGTTAAAGGGTTCGACCGTCCCTTCGGCATCGTGCGGACACCAGTAGACCGCGCTGAGTGTCGCGCCACATTTTGCAAAGAGTTCGTGCAGCTTCGCTTCGACCCCATTGAGCGATTCGATAGGGAAGCGCCCGCGTGCCACACCGCTCTGATTGCTGATGACGAAGATCGGCAGAGCGAGCGCGGAGAAGATCGAAAGCGCTTCGCGCGCGCCGGGTGCGAGCCGCATCGCGTCGGGATCGACGTTGTAGGGCACGTCATCCAGCAGGGTGCCGTCCTTGTCGAGAAAGATCGCAGCGGCGCCGGTCATGCAGAAGCGCCTCGGGCTGCGATGCGCGTGCGCTCTTCAAAGCCACCAACGTGCTCACTCGTCGCAATGCCCGCGACGCGCGCGTACACGCCGGCGAGCGACTGGGCAACGCCGTGCCATGTGAACATCTGCTTCGCGCGCTCTAACCCAGCCGCGCCCATGCGCTCGGCGAGTTGCGGATCGCGCTTCAATACGGCGAGGCAATGCGCGAGCGCCATCGGGTCCTTCGGCGGGACGAGCAGGCCCGTGTGGCCGTGCGAAACTGAATAACGGATGCCGCCAACATCGGCGCCTATCACCGGTCGTGCGCAGGCCATCGCTTCGAGCGGCGTAATGCCGAAGGGTTCGTACCACGGCGTCGTGACGAATACATCGGCGGCGTTGTAGAAGAGCCTTAGCCGCTGCCGCGCGTGCCGTCCAAGGAATTCGACTTGCGGCTCGATCGCGCACGCGCGCGCGATGCCTCTTAGCCGTCCGATCTCCGGGGTTGCGAGCTCGTTCGGGTCGTCGGAGTTGCCGCCCACGATATACAGATGCGCGGTTTCGCCAAACTCCCGATTGCAAGCCGCGATGGCGCGCACGACGTTTTCTATACCCTTTCGCGGCACCATGCGTCCCAGTTGCAGGGCGATATACCGATCGTGCGGCCAGCCTAGTTCCTCGCGCGCTTCCGCACGATCCATCGGGTAGAACTCGTCGCTGTCGAAGCCGCAGGGCACGAGGTCGATGCGCGCCGGGTCCGCGCGATACAGCGACACGAGGTCCGCTTCGTCTTGCGGACACTCCGCGATCACGGAATCGGCCTGCGCGACGAGCGCGTCCTCGATGTCGAAGCGCGCGTCGGGGAAGCCGTCGTCCGTGCCTTGATGAATGCGCCGAACGCGACCGAGCGCATGAAAGGTCGTGACGAGCGGCGTGCCGAGCGCTTCTTTCACACGCAGACCCACGAGGCCTGACATAAAGAAGTTCGCGTGTACTACATCATAGGGCTCGTCTTCACGGCGGAAAAATTCGATGGTGAAGCGAGCGAAATCTTCCATGAATGGAAGAAGCTGCTCTTTGGCAAGCTGGGTCGGCGGACCCGCCGGTACATTTATCACACGCACGCCGTCGAAGCGCGACACCAGCGGCAATAGCGACCGGTCACATCGTGTGAAGACGTCTACCCGGTGGCCGCCGCGAACAAGTTGCTTAGCGGTGTTAGCGACATAGATATTCTGTCCTCCGCTGTCGACACCGCCCGCGACGGCTAGCGGCGATGCGTGTTCGCTGATCAATGCGATCTTCATGTCGTGGTTCCGTCTGGGCTTTTTCGGTCGTGCAGCGCAATGGCTGAGGCAAGACGTTTCAGCATTCGTTGTGCCACTCGTCTAAAAGCGCGCATAAGCGTTTGTTCGTTGCGGGACGAAAGCAATTTCTAACGGAGAACGATTGGTGCGTTATTACACACAGTGTGTAGAAGCGAAAGGCGTGGTACTTCATAAGTCGAGCCGTTGCTGTCCCTCGAACACGATGGCGCGCATGCGCCGCACCCTCGGCGGGATGACCCGGCGCCGCGCGAGCGCCCACGGAAGCGCTGCGAACATGGCCGCCGCGTCGCGCAAGAGAGTCCCCTCGCGGCGCATGAGCACGAGTGCGCGCAGCGTCGTGCGCCATGCCTCGGGCATGGGGAGCCGCAGCCACGCGATCCACGCGGCGTTGCGGGCGAGCAGGCGCCTGCGCCGCGCGCTGTCGCGCAATGTCGAAGGATGGTGATGGACGACGAGATCGTCCGCATAAACGATGGCGAGGCCGCTTGCAAGGACGTCCAGCGCGACGAGCTCTTCTTCGCCTCCGATGAAAAGCTTTGGCTCATAGCCGCCGGCGCGCCGGAACACCGCCGTGCGGAATACGCTTGCGCCGGCCATGTAGCCGATCAACGCGGGACCGGGCAAGGCGCGCGCGTCGAGCGGGCTAACCTGCATCAACGCGCAGGTTGCGTCGGATGCTTCCTCTTCGCCAACGACCACGCGTGCGCTCAATACGCCCACCTCAGGCCATGCGTCGAGAATCGAGATCGCGCGGGCTAGCGAGTTCGTTTCCCACCAGGTGTCGTCGTCGCAAAAGGCGACGTAATCGGTCGTCACGCAGGCGACACCCAGGTTACGACCGGCCGCACCGAGATTCGTTTTTGAGGTGACAACGCGTACGGAAGGGTAGCGCAGCGATACGCGCTGAGCGGTGCCGTCGGTCGATGCGTTATCGACGAGTACGACACTCGGGCGGTCGGGAAGCGCAACAAGCTTCGCGAGTGTGTCCAGGACTTGCTCGACGCGGTTGTGCGTCAGGACGACCACGGTCACGCGTGCGGCGGTCATCGGCATGGCCGTCATTGCGTTGCAAGGCCGAGACGCCAGTAGCGCTCGCCGGCAAAGACATCGTCGTAGCCGTGCGGACCGAACGCTTTCAGCTGACTTGCGTAAGCGGCGACGGCCTTGCGCTTCAGCAGCACGGGATACTCGTGGCTGACCTCGGGCGTCGCCGTGATTCCTTGGGCCAGCAGGTCTGCCAGGCGTTGCTGCACGAGCCCGTCCATCCGGCGGTACAGTGCGTCTTCGTAAGCGATGCAAGCGAGTCCGCGCGAATTACGCCACGCGTTTCGGCACGCCACGTGCACGAGGACATGGTCGGAGTGGTAAAGGCCGAGTGGAATCACGAGGGTTGCGGGCTCGTTCGAACGAATGATCGTGCTGAGCGCGCGTTCGATCGCATCGACGGTCGGTGTATCACCGTAGGGGACATACTGCGCGTCAAGAAAGTTCAGGCGTTCGCCCTTCGCGCCGAGCACATCGAGCGCCCGGTGGTCCTCTGCGATGCGTTCTCGCATCGCCTGACGCGCATTGCTAAAGCCGCACTGACGGTCCCAGTCCGTCGCGACGTCTGCGTCGGGGCAGCCGGCGAAAACGGTGCACACCCGCGCGCCGCCGCTCGACGCGATCCGCGCGCCGCAACTAAAAACGGCGTCGTCGAAGTGGGGCGAGATGACGAGAATGCGTGAGGCTTCGGGCATATCGGAGTCCGGCGCTTAAGGTCCCGGGCGCTTCGCAATCGGCGGGCCTGATGCTTTGTCAGCCGTTGGTGCGACGATTGCTGACTTGCCCGCCGACGACAATCGACTACGCTTGGAAGACGTAAGCTCTTCCTGCTGAGGACCCCAATGGAGAATGCGCACGCATCGCCGGATCGTGCAGCGGTGAAGCGCCGGATCGCGCTGGATCTCTGGCAAGCCGTCTGGCTCTACAAGGCCCAGACTACGGTCGCGGTCGCGTTGATGATCTGCGCGAGGCTCGCCGTCGTCGGCGTGCCGCTTGTGCTCAAGCTCATCATCGACGACTTGAGCCAGCCGTCCTCACTGGTGTTTCCGGTTTTCATCGTGCTCGCATACGCGATCCTGCGCTGGCTCGGGGACGTGCTCAACGAAGCGCGCGATGTCGTCTTCAGCGTCGTCACGCAACGCACGGTCGCATCGTTCACGCAGCGAACCTTCGCGCATTTGCAGAGCATGGGCGCACGCTTTCATGCAAAGCGCGAGACGGGAGCCGTGGTTCGCGACGTGCAAAAAGGCACGGACGGCATCGGCTTTCTGCTCGGCGTCGCGTTGTTCACGATCGTGCCGACGGTCATCGAGATCGGCACGGTGATGGCGATCCTGATGAGCGGCTATGCAATCGGCTTCGTGCTGATCGTCATCGCGACGTTCGTCTCGTACGGCATTTATACGTTCTTCATGACGGGCTACCGCATGAAGTTCCAGCGCGCGGTCAATCGCATCGAGGCGCAAGCCGACAGCCGTCTGGTCGACAGCCTGCTGAACTACGAAACGGTCAAATACTTCGCGACCGAAACGACGGAGACGCGGCGCTTGTCGTCCGTCCTGGACGAGTGGGTGAACGCTCGCACGGCCAATCAACGCGCGCTGACGATTCTGCATGTCGGTCAGAGCACGGTTGTCGCGGCGGGCATCGCAGCGGTGATGCTGCTCGCGGCACAGAATGTCGTGGCGGGCGGGATGACCGTCGGCGATCTCGTGCTCGTGAATGCGTACATCGTGCAGGCCTGCATGCCGCTTAATACGCTTGGCTTCGTGTTTCGCGAGACCAACGATGCGCTCGTCAATGTCGAGCGCATGTTCGACATTCTGCTGGCGCGCGGACGCCGCGGCGAAGATATCGACGAAGCCGGCGCGCGGCCGCTCGTCGTTTCTGCCGGGGAGATCGAGTTTGAGAACGTCGAGTTCGGCTATGAACCGGCTCGGCAGATCGTGCGCGAGGTCACCTTCAACGCGCATGCGGGACGCAAGCTCGCCATCGTCGGCGGCAGCGGCTCGGGCAAGTCGACGCTCGTGAAGCTGCTGTTTCGCTTTTATCAGCCGACGGGCGGTGCGATCCGTATCGACGGGCAGGATCTGCGTCATGTCACGCAGCAAAGCCTGCGCGAAGCGGTCGGCATCGTGCCGCAGGATACGGTGCTGTTCAACGATACGATCGCCTACAACATCGCCTATGGGCGGCCGGGTGCGACTCGTGCCGACATCGCCCGCGCGGCGCGCGCCGCTCAACTCGACGACTTCATCGAGCGTCTTCCGGATCACTACGACACGCGCGTCGGCGAGCGCGGCGTGCGGCTCTCGGGCGGCGAGCGTCAACGCATTGCGATCGCGCGCGCGATCCTCAAGGACCCGCGCATCATCGTGTTCGACGAAGCGACATCGGCCCTCGACACGCGTTCGGAGCGCGCGATTCAAAGCGAGCTCGATCGGCTCGCGCGTGGGCGCACGTCGATCGTCATCGCGCATCGCTTGTCGACCGTCGTCGATGCGGACTGGACGCTCGTCATGGAGCATGGCCGCGTCGTCGAACAGGGCACGCACGACGAACTCCTTTCGCGCGACGGCGTCTACGCGAAGATGTGGTCGCTGCAATGGCAACAGGGTGAACTCGCGCATACGCAAAGGAAGCTCACTGCGCAGCCAGTGAGGCTTGGCGCGCTCGTGAGCGGGGTGATCGAAGCGTTGCGCGCAGAGATCGCGGAGAAGCGCGTCGATTTTTCCACTGTGGCCGCGGAGAGCGACCTGCTGGTTTGGGGCGATCCCGCCGTGCTCCAACAGGTGATCGCCGACTTGTGTCGCTATGAAATCGCGCGCGCGGCGCCGGGCGATCGCGTGGAATTGCGCTCCGAGCGCAAGCCGAATCATGTGTGGCTGAACGTGCTCGGCGCGAGCGGCGCGCCGGCGGAACTATCGCAGGAAGAGGCCAGGCGGTTCGAGGACGCGCTTGCCGAGGCGGGCGGCAGCTTTACCCTTAGCCCCGTCGGCAATCAGCTCTCGTATGTCACGGAGTTGCCGCTGAGTCCATTTGTCGTTGAAGGACCGTCGTTGCCCGACGAGCTCGCCCGGCTGCCCGCGCGCGAGCGTTCGCTTGCGGGGCTGAGGATCATGGCGATCGACGATCAGGAACAGGCGCGCGACGCGCTCGAAGCATTGCTGCAGGCCGTCGGTGCGCAGGTACAGCTCGCCGCATCGGCGAGCGAAGCCTATGAGCATCTCGCAGCGACCCCATGTGCGCGTTGGCCCGACGCGTTGCTGATCGACGTCGTGCTCGGCGAGGAAAACGGATATGAATTGCTGGGTCGCGTGCGCCGCCTGGAGGAGGAGCGACGCGTCTCCCCGGATCAGCGGATTCCCGCTATCGCGCTGACGGGCTATGTGCAAACCGAGGACGGCGCCCGCGCGCGTACGGCGCAGTTTCAGTTGCATCTGACGAAGCCCGTCGCCGCGGAAGCGTTGATCGACGCCATCCGGCAGATCGCGCCGTCGGCGAAGATCCACGCCGTGAAAAATTAGACGGCAAGGTGCTTACTTGTGCAGCCGGTTTCTTAAGGACGCGACGTCGTTCGCCGTGACCGGCCGCGCATCGTTGCCCCACGACGCGCGCACGTAGGTCAGCACCTGCGCGATCTGCACGTCGGTCAACTGTCCGGCGAAGGCGGGCATCGCCTGACGCGGCGGCCCATGCTTAGTCGCGGGACTGTTGCCGCCCTCGACGAGCAGGCGGATCAGCGAAGTCGTGTCCTCGCTGATGACCGAAGGATTACCTGCGAGTGCCGGGAATACGTTCGGAACGCCTTCACCGCGCGGCCGGTGACATCCGGCGCAGAAGGACGCGTAGGCGGCTTCGCCCATCGCGGGCGACGTGTCGGGTGCGCGGGTCTTGAACGCGGGAGCCGGGCCGCTTGCAGCGGACCAGGCGCCGTCCGCCGCGCCGGTCGCCGGCAGGCTCTTTAGATACGCAGCGACCGCGCGCAGGTCCGCATCGTCGAGATACTGGAGGCTGTCCTCGACGGTCTGCACCATGCTGCCGAAAGCGACCATTCCGCCGCCATGCCCGGTCTTGAGGAACGACGCGATATCCGCCTCGCCGATGCGCCCGAGCCCCGAGCCCGGATCGGCACGCAGATTGGGCGCGTACCAGTTGTCGTTGACTCCGCCCGCCAGATATTCCTTCGACGATTCGTCGTAACCGCGCTCCTGATACGCGAGCCCGCGCGGCGTGTGGCAAGAGCCGCAGTGGCCGAGCCCTTGAACCAGATACGCGCCGCGGTTCCACGCGGCATCGCGATCGGCGCGCGGCGCAAACGTCGCAGACGGCGCAAAGAGCCGCCGCCAGATCCCGAGCGCCCAGCGCTGGTTGAATGGAAAAGGTACATGAGTGCGCGGCGGATCGGTGCTGACGGGAGGCACGCCGTGCATCATGAAGGCATAGAGGGCGTGCATGTCCTCATCGGTGATCTTCGCGAACGACGGATACGGCATCGCCGGATAGAGCCGCTTTCCGCCCGGCGCGACGCCTTCGCGCAACGCGCGGGCAAAGTCCTCGTAGCTGTAGTCGCCGATTCCGTGCTGCCGGTCCGGCGTGATGTTCGTGCTGACGATCGTGCCGAACGGCGAACTCATCCCGAGCCCCCCGGCGTAAGGCGCGCCATGATCGGCGGCGGTGTGGCAGCCGGCGCAGTCGGCGGCCTTGGCGAGATAGGCGCCGCGTGCGATCTGCGCTGACGTACCTTCCGTCGCGTCGGGTGCGGCGAATGCCGCGAAGGGCGAGAGCGCGATGGCGATCGCGATTGCAGAGCCAAGCGCTCGAAGCATGGCGGGTCGCATGTCAGCCGTCCCGTAGAGACGTATCGGCGGAAAGGGCGGGTATGTCCGATTGCGGCGTCGCGCGGCGTGTCAGCCAGCGCATCCCGACCGCCAGTCCGCCCGCGAGATACGCGAGCCCGCCGGGCACCCACATCACGAGGCCACCCAACTGCTGATCCTGCAACGGATCGAAGCCGAGCGCACTGGTGCTTTCGAAGTAGGACGGATACCACAGACCGGGCGAAAGCGTCAGCAATGCGCCGAGCGCACTCGTATGAACCATCGTCGTGAAGAGCGAGAGCATCGCGTGCGCGTTGCGTTCGCGACGCAGGGGATTGCCGAACACCGTCCACCAGAAGAGCAGGGCGCTTGCAAGAAAGCTCGCGTGCTGAAGCGTGTGAATGCCCGGACGCGCGAGCGCCGCTTCGAAGAATATCGGCGCATGCCAGCCCCAGAGCGCGGCCGCATGCAAGAGCCATGCAGCGAGCGGCGCGGTGAGCGTGCGCCACGGCCCGCGAATCCATCGTGATCGGATCGCCCGGCCGACGCCGCGCCGCATCGATACGGGCAACGCCCACATCCATACGGCAAGCGGCCTGCCTATCACGCAGAGCGGCGCGGCGACCAGCATCAGCGTTTCGTGCTGAAGCATGTGCGCGGAAAAGAGCGCGGACGACAGCGCATCGAGCGGCGACATGAGCGCGGCAACGAGCGCCAGCCATCCGGACACGAACGCCGCCGCATGCGCGGCGCGCGTCGTGCGGGAGCGGGCGCTGCGCCGGCGCAGACGCGCATAGCCCGCAAGGTAAGCCGCGAGACTCGCGATCATCAACGCCGCGACCCACGGCTCGAATGTCCAGTTCAAGCGAAGCGTGCCCGCATCGACGGAGCTTGTCGGCGCGAGCACATGCGCCAGGGCGGCGGCGGGCCATCCAAGCGCAGCCGACACGAGGACGCGCAGGATCAGCATGGCGCGAGCAGCCATTGCGGTATTGCCATCACAATTACCGACACGGCCGACAGCACGCCCACGCCGGTCGCCACAGCCGCCACGAAACCGGCACGTGCGGGCCGCGCCGGGCTGTCGGCGGACGCGTCGTTTCGCGTCGAGCGCCAGCGCAGCCACGCGAAGACCGTCGCGGCGACGCACACCGCCAGGCTCCCCGCGCTCACGCCATTGAGCGGCGCAGCGCTTGCCGCCGGGCAACGCGAGGTCATCGTCCAGACGAGCAGGTAGTTCACGCTCAGGCATGCGAGCGCGACACAAGGCGCGACGATCAGCGCTAACCAGCTTCGCATAGGCTTTCCTCTGCGCGTTCAATAGCGCGGTGTCCAGTAGATCACCGCATAGATGGGCAGCCAGCTCAGAACGACGAAGTACCAGTACAGCGCGTTCTCGCTGACATCCACGAAACGCTTGCCTTCAAGCGGCCCGGTGAAGAGCAGGACGGCAAGCACGGCGGTATCGACGGTATCGGTGATGAGGTGCGTCGTGTGCAGTCCGAGCAGCAGCCACACGACCGAACCGTAAGCGTTCGTGTACCAGCTCACGTTGAGCGAAGCGAATTCGAAAGCGCGAATGACGAGAAATACGAACGCGCCCACGAGGCACACGACGAGCCAGATCCTCGCTCGTCTGCGGTCCTCGCGCTCCGCTGCGCGCTTGGCGAACTGATTGGGCACGAGACTCGCGATCAGCACGATGGTATTGAGCGTGCCCCAGAATAGATCCGGGCGCTTCGCACCCATCGGCCACGCGGGGGCAACGCTGCGCAGATAGAAGTACATCATTACGCCGATGGCGAATACCGTTCCCTCGATCAGCATCAGGCCCATCGTGCTCCACCACATCAGGCTACGATGGCCGAAGCCATAAGTGGGAAGCTCGCGCACGTCGAGCACGAACCGGCCATCGACGCCGGCCTCGGGATGCACGTGAGCCGTGGACGATCCGTGGGCGCGTTTCATGGCCGCTGCTCCCGGGCGACGGCAAGCGCGTTCTCACGGCGCTTCGGCCAGAACCACGCGATCATGGCGATAGCGACGGGTATGGACGCCCACACCACCGCCCACGGCGTATAGATCGATCCGATGAAAAGCACGGTCGTCGCGACCGCGCTGATGAAGGGCCACACAGACGGCGACGGGAACATCGGCCGGTGATCGGGCACGGCGTCGAGCACGCTCGTCGCGAGCACTTCGCGAGCGTCGGCGGCGAGTCCCGCGACGAACGCAGGCTGTGCGCCTTTCTCCCACAACGGATCGCGGCCGTGAACGACCGGCAACGCGTCGAAATTGTGCGGCGGCGGCGGTGACGGCACGCTCCATTCGAGCGTGCCCGCGCCCCAGGGATCGGCTGGCGCGATCGCGCCTCGCCGGCAGCTCATCGCGACGTTCACGACAAAGAGCAGCACGCTTAGCGCGATCGTCAAGGCACCGATCGTCGCGAGGAGATTCATACTGTCCCAGCCCATTCCGTGCGGATAGGTCCACACGCGGCGCGGCATGCCTTGCAGACCGAGCAGATGCATCGGAAAGAACGTGATGTTGAAGCCGATGAAGAACAGCCAGAAGTTCCAGCGGCCTAGCGTCTCGCCGAGCATGCGGCCGGTGAATTTCGGAAACCAGTAATAGAACGCTCCGAAGAGCGGAAACACCGCACCGCCGATCAGCACGTAGTGCAGGTGCGCCACGACGAAATAGGTATCGTGGACTTGCAGGTCGAGCGGCACGGACGCGAGCATGAGACCCGTCAATCCGCCGAGCACGAGGATGAAGAAGAACGCGAGCACGAAGTAGAGCGGCGTCCTGAAGTGAAGTCGCCCGGTCCAGAGCGTGCCGATCCAGCAAAAAATCTGCATCGCCGAGGGAATCGCGATCATCAGGCTCGCAGCCGTAAAGAAGCTCTTGCCCAGCTCGGGGAGGTTGGTCGCGAACATGTGATGCACCCAGAGACCGAATGCGAGAAACGCGGTTGCGATCAGTGCGAGCACCATCGCCGGATAGCCGAACACGGGACGCCGCGCGAAGGTCGGAATGATCGACGAGATGAAACCGAGCGGCGGGATGAAGATCAGATAGACCTCGGGGTGACCGAAGAACCAGAAGAGATGCTGCCAGAGCAGCACGTCGCCGCCTTTTGCCGGGTTGTAAAAGTGCGTTCCGACCAGGCGGTCGAGGATCAGCGCGGTGCTGCACAGCATGATGGAAGGCATCGCGAAGATCACCATGAACTGCGTGACGAGCGTCGCCCAGACGAAGAGCGGCATGCGGTTGAGCGACATGCCCGGCGCGCGCAGCTTGAAGATCGTCGCGATGAGGACGATCGCTTCGAGCAGACCGGAAAGTTCGGTGAAGGTGATCATCTGCGCCCAGATGTCGGTGCCTTTGCCGATTGAGTAGTCGGGACCCGCGAGCGGCACGTAGCTGAACCATCCGGTGGCAGGCGCCGAGTTAGCCGCCAGCGACGCAAAAAGCAGCACGCCGCCGAACAGGAACATCCAGTACGCGTAGGCGTTCATGCGCGGAAACGCGACGCTGCGCGCACCGATCATCAACGGGATCAGGAATCCCGCGACCGCCTGCATCACAGGCACGGCGAAGAGGAACATCATCGTCGTGCCGTGCATCGTGAAGAGCTGGTTGTAGAGGCCCGGACCAATCAGTCGCGCGTCGGGGCGCGCGAGCTGCATGCGCATCGCGAGTGCGAGCAGGCCGCCCAAGACGAAGAAGACGAACGTCGTGATGATGAAGCGGCGCGCGATTGTCTTGTGATTGATCGCGGCCAGCGCACCGATGATGCCGGGCGGATCGCGCCACGTCGCGGCGAGCGTCTCGCGCACGCGCTCGGACGGGCGAGGCCCGTCGAGCAGGCGTTCACTTCGGGCACCGGCGGATGGGATGGAGTCGGTCATTCGAGCGTGCCGAGATAGGCGACCAGAGCGTCCAGGTCGGAAGGGGAAAGACGGGTCGGCGGCATCATCGCCGAGGGTTTCAGCGCGCCCGGATCAGCGATCCAGCGAGCGAGCGTCGCGCGATCGTTGACGAGCGTGCCCGCGGCGAGTGTCCGGCGGCTCGCGAGGTGCGAGAGGTCCGGGCCGAGCCTGCCCGTGGCCGACGTCCCCGAAATCGTATGGCAACGCGCGCAGGCGCCCGTCATGAATATCTCCTGGCCGCGCATGGCGGATTCACCGGACGGCGCGAGCGCGAGCGCGCGCTGGCGTGCCGCCCAGGCGTCGTATGCGGCCGGCGGCTCGGCCACGACGAGAAATGCCATCAGCGCGTGTTCGGCGCCGCAGAACTCGGCGCACTGGCCGCGATAGGTCCCGGCGCGATCGGCGCGAAATGAGATCGTGGACTTCTGACCGGGGATCATGTCTTTCTTGCCGTGCAGGTTGGGCGCCCAGAAGGTGTGGATCACGTCGGCTGCGACGAGCGACACGACCACCGGCCGCCCGACCGGCACATGCAGTTCGTTCGCAAGCGTGAAGCCGGGCGCGCCGTCGCTTGGCAGATAGCGCACTTCCCACCACCACTGGTGTCCGGTCAGCTCGACGTGCACCGCGTCGGCGACGGGCAGTCGTGAGAGCGCGCGGTCGGTGAGCACGTCGGCGATGACGAGTCCTGCGAGCAGCACCGCCGAGACGAAAGTCGCGACGATCACGGGCCGCCTAAGGCGCGGCTCGGAGTGCTCGATGCTCCGAAGCTCGGGCGGCGTTGCGCGATCCGCGCGCGGGGCACGCAGCAGCGCGACGAAGCACGCGAGCAAAATCGCGGCGAAGACGAGCGAGCAGACGGCGAGCGTCAGATGCCAGAGTTCGAGAATTTGCGCGGCTTGGACACCGGCCGGCGCGAGCGCGCTCTGAACTTGCGCGTGCACTTCGCGCATCGCTGCAAGGCACGCTGCGAGCGGCAACACAGGCGCTGCGCAGCGCCATGCGAACAGCCTTCTGCGGTGGACGCGCAGCGCGGCGAAATACGGCGGGCGCTTCGGCATGGTCGTGTAGCAGTTCGACGAGGTGAGATGCGAATCGCCGAGCGACAGCCGTCGCCGGCTCGGAAATCATGTGCAAATCGTCGACAGCAAATTGTGTACCGCCTGCTCCTCAGCAGTCCTCCGCCTTCTGCACGAGACTGTCTTCTTCGGACGGCGCGACGTCCGTCGTCGTGCCGCTCGCGACGCGCAGATATGCCGCCGCAAGCCGCCGCAACTCTTCCTCGCTTGCGTCCTCGATGCCGATCAGCTTGTCGCTCGCCGCGCGATGCGATGCGATCAACTCGTTGAGCTTCAGATGCAAGGCAACGCTGTCCTTGTTCTGGCTCTGCTGGATCAGGAAGACCATGACGAACGTGATGATCGTCGTGCCGGTGTTGATCACGAGTTGCCAGTTCTCGGAGTAATGAAAGAACGGACCGGTGACGGCCCAGACAACGACCGACGTCACCGCTAGCGCAAACGCGAGTGGCGACCCGGCCCAGCGGGTAACGGCGCTGGCAAACGCATCGAAGGCGCGTGTGAGCGGATGGCCCGCAGCATAGGCGGGGCTCGACGTGTCCGGTACCGTCTCGAGTTCGTCAGTGGACAGGGGCGGATTGTTGCGCACGGCTCGACTCCTCTATCGTATGAAGAGCCGGTGAGCAAGACGCGTTCCCTTACGTCGACATTTCGTGGACGAAGCCTTCAGTGAAATATGGTCCGTCCCTGTTGGCGAGTGCAGGCGCGAGCCTGTATAACATTGACGACTAACACGTCTTTTTCGCGTGAAAGGGGGACCTTGTGAAATCGCTCTGCCCGGAAACGTTGAATCAGCTTGCCGAACGTTGGACGGTCCTCATGAACCAGATCAACCGTCACGTCGGTCCGTACCCCAGCCAGTTCTATGTAGAACTCGAAGCGCTCATTCAGCAGACGGAACACATCGTCAAACCCGACCCGTTCGAGCAGGAAGTACTGCACGTGGTCGAAAAGCTGGCGGACGACGGCAAGTTGAAAATGGCGCTGTTTCGGCTGCACGAAGTCATCGATGCGAGGCTCGACGGGCAAGGTTTTTAAAGGCTCAAATTTAATTGTCTCAGCGGCTATTTGAACTCGCGTTCTTGCAAGGGCCGCAAGAACGCGATTTCAAACGACGTGCCCGCTACGGCGGGCCTTTATTTTTTCCGGCGTCAAATTACGGTGCCGAAGTTGGGGTGTCGTCGGCGCGGTCGGCGGCGTCCTTTAGATCTTCCTTGGCATCTCCCACTTCCTTTCGGGCTTCGCCCGCCACCTGCTGCGCATCGCCCTTGGCTTCCTGAGCGGGGTCGTCAGTCATTTTCCCGACGCCTTCGTTGATCTTGCCCTTTACCTTCTCTCCAACGCCCTTGACTTGATCTTCGTTCATGACGACTCTCCGTAATCGCCTGCGGATTGCAGACACTGTCATACCGCAAGGACAGTGCCAACCTTAGTCGATCGGCTTTAGTGCAAAGCGGAGGGGGCCGCAGATTTCTGCACCAAAGCCAGGAAGCACTTCAAAGTGAGGAAGCAGCGCTGTGCGATGCCGGCCGCCTGCTGTGACATTCGGCGACATAGTTTTTGGATGGCATGTAACCGGGCAGCCCGCTACATTGGCTTCACCCGACGCGACCGCGGCTTTTTCCCGCAGACGGCGCGCCATTCTCAACTTGCCAATCGCCCATCATGTTCAGCACTGGAAAAATCGCGCTGTATGTCACGTTGTTCATCGTTTGCATCTCGCTGATCGAGGCTTGCGTGCTCACGCGCAGACAGCGCGATAGCGCCACGCCCTTCGACTGGTATGAAGTCTGGATTTCGCTCGCCGATGTTGCTGGCCGCAAGCTGCTTGCGCTGTTGCCGCTTTCGCTCGCGACCCCTGTTTTCGCGCTCGTCTGGGATCATCGGATTTTCACCGGAACGCTGAACAGCGCGCTGATGGTGTTCCTGCTCTTTATCGGCCAGGAGTTCTGCTATTACTGGTACCACCGCGCGTCGCACCGCATCCGCTTCTTTTGGGCGACGCATGCGGTTCATCACTCGCCGAACCAGTTGACGCTGTCGTCGGCTTATCGTCTAGGAGTGACCGGGAAGCTGACCGGCTCGGCCATCTTCTTTGCGCCGCTGGTATGGCTTGGTGTGCGTCCGGAAATCGTGCTGGCAACGCTCAGCTTCAACTTGCTGTACCAGTTCTGGCTGCATAACACGTGGACCCCGAAACTCGGCTGGTTCGAATACGTGTTCAATACGCCTTCCGCGCATCGCGTGCACCACGCATCGAACGTCGATTATCTCGATGCGAACTTTGGCGGTGTGCTGGTGATATTCGACCGCCTGTTCGGCACGTATGTCGAAGAACGCGCCGATGAGCCTTGCCGCTACGGTCTCACGACTCCGACACGGTCCCGCAATCCGCTCGTCGTCGAATTCGAGCACTGGGTGAGTCTTGCGCGTGATGTCGCGTCGGCCGGCAGCGTATGGACTGCCATCTGCTATGTGATCCTGCCGCCGGGCTGGCGCGCGGACGGTGTGGATGAAACAACCGCGGCCCTACGTCTAAAGAATTCGGCGGCATGTCGCACGGTTCAAGTAAAGCCGGGACGGTGAACGGATTTCGTATTGTCGGTGCAAAGGTCGACAGTTAAGCCCGGCCTTTAACCAAGGGGAACGGACTAAAACGTCTCTTCGTGTGGATCAGGCCCGCGCGTCGACGCGGCAAGCCTTGCGATCTTCACGACGCGTCCTGTGCGCGCCGATTCGTAGATCGCCTCCATGATGCGCTGATCCTGCAGACCCTCCTCGCCCGGTGTATGCGGCGTGATATCGTTCTTGACGCACACCGACATGTGATCGATTTCGCGCGCGAACTGGTCTTGCGGATCGATCTGCAATTCGGTCGTCGCGCTCTTGCCATCGACGAGCATCCCGTGCCGCATGCGCAAACCGTTGTAGCCGAATGCGGGGTCCATCTCTACCCATCCCTGCGATCCTTGCAGCCGGAAGAATCGCGACTCGTGACTCGCATAGCTCGACATGCAGGTCGCCGTGAGCCCGCTCGGAAAGCGCAGGATGAATTGCACCGATTCCTCTACTTCGACGAAACGCGGATCGCCGTCCGGCTTGTGCACCGATGCGATCACGTCGAGCGGTTCCTCGCCCGACAGAAAGCGCGCCGCGTTCAGGCAATAGAGCCCGATATCGGGCAGCGCGCCGCCACCCGCGAGCGCCTTGTTGAGCCGCCACTGAGTTGGGTCGCCGACGTTCTGCGAATTTCCCGCGACGAACTCGCGCAGCGGCCCGAGCTTGTTCTCTCTGACCATCTTCGCGATCATGCGGTCCATGGGTTCATACTGGCTGCGGTAGGCGATCATCAGCTTGCGGCCCGCGCGCCGGCACGCGTCGATCATCGCCTGGCAGTCCGCGACGCTGGTTGCCATCGGTTTCTCGCAGAGCACGTGTTTGCCGATCTTCGCGGCGCGCAACGTGTACTCCTTGTGCATGCCGTTGGGCAGCACGATATAGACGACCTGTATGCGCGGGTTGTCGGCGAGACGCTCGAACCTTTGATAATCGAGCACGTCCGTATCCGCGATGCCGTATTGCCGCGCGACCTTGAGCGCCTTGGCGCGATCGCCCGAGACGAGCGCCGCCGGCCTTGAGTACTTGCAATGCGAAAGCGCGGGCAGAATCTGATTCAACGACAGCCGCCCGAGCCCGACCACGGCGTAGCCGACGCGATCGTCGGGCGGCAAGTTGGCGTCGGGTGTTTGCTCCTTCTGCTCGGTGTCAGGGTCCTGAATTAGCGGAAGTCTGACCTGATTCGTATCCGCGCCGGGTGCACCGGTCGCCCACACGTTGCCCGCCGATCCTGCGGCGAGCGCGGCAGCGATACCCGCACTGCCGCGCTGGAGAAACGAACGTCGGGTGTTGGGGGGCGGCGCGATGTCGTCACCGGAAGTCGCGGCGCTTATAGTTTCTTGGGGATTTTCGCGTGGGCTGCGAGGTGACATTGAAGACTCCGTGAAGGCGCTCGCGTCGAGTAGGTTGTGCAAACAAACCGCGCGTTCGTCTCAGCATCGATCATGCCAGATGAACCGGGCCAGGGCGCGCCGACGCTCCGTCGCGATCCGCTTCGACTCGCTTCGCCGAGTAATTGTTGTATCACTCCATGATGAAAGTTACTCGCTGGGATCAACGCTTTGTCCATCGCGCGTGTCGGATGGAGCGGAACGTTCGCCCCCATCGCGGCACACGGATTGCGGGCAACGTGCATTCAGTGAAAGGAGCAGGCAATGAGCGAGACAGTCGGGGACTTTCTGGTCGAGCGTCTTCATGCGTGGGGTGTGCGCCGCATCTTCGGATATCCCGGTGACGGCATCAACGGCGTGTTCGGTGCACTCAATCGCGCGAAGGACAAGATCGAGTTCGTGCAGGTACGTCACGAAGAGATGGCCGCGTTCATGGCGTCCGCGCATGCGAAATTTACCGGCGAGCTGGGCGTGTGCATCGCTACCTCGGGGCCGGGCGCCTCGCATCTGATCACCGGCCTCTACGACGCCCGCATGGACCACATGCCGGTGCTTGCGATTTCCGGGCAGCAAGCGCGCGCCTCGCTCGGCGGACACTATCAGCAGGAACTCGATCTCGTGTCGACGTTCAAGGACGTCGCGGGCGCGTTCGTGCAGCAGGCAAGCGTGCCGGCCCAAGTGCGCCATCTCGTCGATCGTGCCGTGCGCACGGCGCTCTCGCAGCGCAAGGTCACGGCGATCGTGTTGCCCAACGATCTGCAGGAACTGGAGTACGAACCGCCGGGACGCAAACATGGCACCGTCCATTCCGGCGTCGGCTTCAGCGCGCCGAAAGTCGTGCCGCACGATGCCGATCTTCGCCGTGCCGCCGAGGTGCTGAACGAAGGCAAGAAGGTGGCGATCCTCGTCGGCGCCGGTGCGCTCGATGCCACCGACGAGGTTATCGCCGTGGCGGAGAAGTTGGGTGCGGGCGTCGCAAAGGCGCTGCTCGGCAAGGCGGTACTGCCTGACGACCTGACGTGGGTCACGGGCTCGATCGGCCTCCTCGGCACGAAGCCGAGCTACGACATGATGATGGAATGCGACACGCTCCTGATGATCGGATCAGGCTTTCCGTATTCGGAGTTTCTGCCGAAGGAGGGCGCGGCGCGCGGCGTGCAGATCGACATCAAGGCAGACATGTTGAGCCTGCGTTATCCGATGGAAGTGAACCTCGTTGGCGATAGCGCGGAAACCCTTAACGCATTGCTACCGCTGCTCACCGAAAAGACGGATCGCGCCTGGCGCAAGAAGATCGAAGGCTGGACCGCCGATTGGTGGAAGACGCTGGAAAAGCGCGCGCTCGAACCGGCGAAGGGCGGTGTCAATCCGCAGCGCAGCGTGTGGGAACTGTCGAAGCGCATTCCTGCCGATGCGATCGTCACGAGCGACTCGGGTTCGTGTGCGAACTGGTACGCGCGCGATCTGAAAGTGCAGCGCGGCATGAAGTGTTCGCTTTCGGGCGGCCTCGCTTCGATGGGCGCGGCCGTACCTTACGCGATCGCCGCGAAGTTCGCATTCCCGGATCGTCCGGTGTTCGCGCTCGTCGGCGACGGCGCCATGCAGATGAACAACATGGCCGAGCTGATCACGGTATCGAAATACTGGAGGCAATGGGCGAATCCGCGCTGGATCTGCATGGTGCTGAACAACGAGGACCTGAATCAGGTGACGTGGGAGCAACGCGTGATGGAAGGCGATCCGAAGTTCGAGGCATCGCAGGATATTCCTTCGGTGGCGTATCACAAGTTTGCCGAACTGATCGGCCTGAAGGGCATCTACGTCGACGATGCCGAACGCTTGGGCGCCGCGTGGGACGAAGCGCTAGCTTCGGACCGTCCGGTCGTGATCGAGGTGAAGGCCGATCCGAACGTGCCGCCCCTGCCGCCGCACATCACGATGGCGCAGGCGAAGGCGTTCGCGACCACGCTGATGAAGGGCGATCCGGATCAGACCCACGTGCTGCTCGATACTGCCAAGCAAGTGTTGAGCGCTGTGTTGCCGGGGCACAAAGACGGAAAGTGAGCGTGGCATATTCCGGTGCGCTCGCTGTCCGTGCTGACGGCGGGCGTGCGTCGCAGACGCGCCCATTCGGTCGCGACCCAGACCGCGCCGACTCCTGCGATGATGCCCGCGCTCAATACAAGCCGGTTAAGCCTTGCGCGTTTCATGCGTCGATGCGAGTCTGAGCGGAATGCTTGAAGCAAAAGCGCGCTGCATGCCGGGTTGCGCTAACCGTCGCATAACTTGCCAGCGCGCCAGGCGGGTCCGGCGCTTGCTAAAAATCGGCATGGATCTCTCCACATCTGAAGGAAACCGACATGAGCCAATACCTCGACTGTATGGCCGCGCTCGATCGCTGCGCGGCTGCATGCCAACACTGCGCGTCGTCGTGTATCGCGGAGGGGAATCTCCCCGACATGGAGAAGTGCATACGGCTCGATCTGGATTGCGCTGCGTTGTGCCGCTTCACGTCGGAAGCACTCGCGCGAGATTCGCAGTTCATGCGCGACTTCTGCGACCTATGCGCGCGCATTTGCGACGCCTGCGCGGACGAATGCGGCCGGCACCCCGCCGATCACTGTCAGGCGTGCAGTGATGCCTGCCGCGCGTGCGCCGAAGCGTGTCGGGCACTTTGAACAGACGCGTGCCGAACAGTATTCGACGCGGCATCCGCATTGCTAATTGCCTATCACCCCATCAACCTGAAGGAAATCCAATGAAAACGAAAATGCTTGTTTTGCCGATGACGCTCGCCTTAGCCGCATTGCCTGCCTTCGCGCAGACGCAGGCGGCCAGCACAACAATGGCAAACGACCTTCCACCTCAAGACAAGGAGTTCGTGCAGGCAGCGTCCATGTCGGGTTCGACCGAAATCGATGCCGCGAAGCTTGCCACCAAGCAATCGCAGGACAAAGATGTGAAGAACTTTGCGCATCACATGATGGTCGATCACACGAAGCTCACGCTCGAATTGAAGATGGCGGCGCCGCACGGCGTGGCAGTTCCCAGGGACAACTCGGACACGACCGTTCTGGATTCGCTAAAGGGTTTGAAGGGCAAGGAGTTCGACACTGCGTACATCAAGAGCGTCGGCGTAGAGGGGCATCAGAAGGCCGTCGAAGCGTTCCAGAAGGAAGCGGAAAGCGGCCAGAACGCCGACTTGAAGAAAGCGGCAGCAAAGGCTTTGCCGACGATCCAGGAGCATCTGAAGATGGCGCAGGCTCTGGCTGCAAAGAAAGGCGTTCAGTAAATCGAACGCATAGACCGCAGCGGTCTCGGCCTGCGCGGCGTCGAGCGGAACTCGGGGAGAAGACGATGCGCGCATGCGAAGCTTCCGATGAACGGAAGGGTGCGCCATCTAGGCGGGCGAGCGCCGATGCCGACGCCGCGCTCGCGGCACGGCGGCGTCGTCTGGCGCGGCAAGTTTTTTTGCATGGGTGGCGAGGGGACGCGTTGCGTCTTTGGGCAGATCGAAACTTATGATCCATGCACCGGCACGTGGGAGGCCTATGCTCCCATGCTTACGCCGCGTCACGGAATGGGCGCGGTCATGATCGCGGATGCGATCCATGTGGCCGGCGGCGGTCCGATGAATGGCGGCGCCTTTCAGACTTCGATTCACGAAGTGTGGACCGCCGGCTAACACGCCTTTAGCGAAGTCGAAAGAGCCCCGTCATTCGAAGAAAGTGACAAGGGGGTGGAGTCGAGCTTCGGGGTCCGCGCGGGCGTCGGAGAAGCGATATGCATCTGCTTCGGTAGGAATGGAATTCAGCGCTTGCGCGGTAAATATCTCGTCCTTGGAATCGGTGACGACCGCCGTTGCGACAGCGGGGACAGTGTCCGGTCCGATGAAATCGACGCGAGGTAAGTGCATGATAGTCTCCTTAAGCTAGGTGGCAATACTGAACGGCCGCCCGGCATGTAATTTCCTCCCAAGGGTAACTTACAGTGCGTTGCACAAGACCGTTTGTACCCCGTCCGTAATCCAACGCATGCGGACGCAAGGCGGCAAACATTCTCCGATCGACGTGCGAGCGGCGGTTATGACATTCCCGAGCCGCGTAGCCTCTTGAGTCCAAGGATGGCGGCAGCGGGTACGTGAATCGTGCCGAATCCGGGCAGTACCGCGAGCCAGGCGGGCATTGGCAGGTTGAGCGTGTACGCGGCCATCGCGCCAAACGCAAGTCCGACTACGATGAGCACGAGATGCGCCGTGCGTCGCTTGCCCACTCCGCGCGTGAAGCCCGGGATCTCATAGTGCGCGTAGCAGACAATCCCGATGATTAGGGCGGCCGCCACCAGCAGTGCCCAAGGGATCACGGCTTGGTCGAGTTCGGTGGCACCGGGTTTTTCTCCTGCGTCGACGGCAATTCGTTCTCCGACGCCTCGTGCGTGCGCTTCTCACGCTGATCTGCTTGCGTTTGCTTCGTCTCGGGCGGAGGCGCAGCGGGCGTTTCGATGCGACCGACCGGTTCGTCCATGTCGTCAGCGGTGGCATAGGGTACGCGCTCGCTTGTGCTCGACGGATCGGGATCGTGCTGCATGGTGGGCTCCCTCAGTGCGTGACGTGATGCGCAGGTCCCATTGAACCGCGCGCTCTGTATCGAACACAGCAAGCGCCGGACCTGTCGATGCGCGCCCTCGCTTCGTCGCTTGGACCTTTTTGGATGCGAGGCGCTCGTCGCCGTGTGTCAATCGACAAAAGTGCAAGAGATCGTGGTCAATCTCTAGCGGCGGGCCAAGAAGGGCGCGAAATCATGCGGAAGTCGCGTCGCTTAAGATCGTCCGTTAAGCAGCCGCGAGGTAAACCGTCCCCGACACGATCGACGGCTCCAAGTGCCGGTCGCAAAACCTATGCGTCCGCTAGACAGCGCGCGCATCGCACACGTATTTGTCGAATAAGCTTCGTGCGTGCTTGGGCGCCTTGTTGTTGTCGGAACTTACGGCCGCAACGATTCGTTCCTCGGGAACGACGAAAATGAACTGCTCTCCGAACCCGGTCGCAAAATAACCGCGCGGCTCGACCCACCACAGATAGCCATAGCGCGCATCGCCCACCGGCCAACCGCCCGCGCTGTGTGGCATCGCGGCTTCGCGGGCGTATGGCTCGTCGAGCAGGCGCTTGCCTTGCCATTCGCCGCCTGACGGCATGACCAAGCCGAGTTTCGCCATGTCGCGCGTGGTAAGCGACAGTCCGCGACCCGCGAACGCATGCCCTTCCTCGTCCACTATCCATTCGAAGCGTTCGATGCCGAGCGGATCGAAGAGCGCTTCGCGCGCGAACCGGTCGAGTGCGCGGCCGGTCGCGCGCGCCAACACAACCGAAAGAAGGTGAGTGGCGTGGGAATCGTAGTTGAAGTGCGTGCCGGGCGCATACGCGAGCGGCCTGCTAAGAATGAAGCGCAGTCGCTCGCCGCCGAGCCGGGAACACGCGCCAAGCAGACATTCGTCAACCGTGCGTTCGTCCCATTCGAAGCCGGAGGTCATTGTCAGTAGCTGTTCGATCGTGATGTTTCGCACACGTTCATCGATCTCTCTCGAGCGCGCTTCAGGCAGAAACTCGCCGATGACCTGCTGCACGTCGCGAAGCGCTCCGACGCGCAACGCGATCCCCGCCAGCATGCCGACAACGCTCTTCGTCACCGAATTGATCTCTTGCAAGTCCGACGGCTGGACATCGTGCCGGAAGTGTTCAAACAAAGTGCGGCCGTCGCGGGCAACGACGAACGCACGAATGCCATTGGTAGTTTGCGCGAGCTGTTCGCCTAGCGCAGCGAGAGTTGCGTGACTTTTCATTGTCGCCTCGGTCGCATGCTGATTATTCGGCGCGTCGTGCGGCTCGGCTTCTTCGGTCGGGTCCAAGGATCATGACAGGCTCCGCCGATACGTACCGTTCAGGCGAGCAAAGCGTGTTCCGCGCTTACGTCGGAACGGCGCTTGCCGTCAGATCTTGCTAAGTTTTTCGCACAACCTTAGCTTGCATGAGCAAGAACCGGCAGAAGGTATCCAGGTTGGGGTCCGTATGGCGGCTGCGGCGGCGCTGCACGCTCGTGCTAACACTGGCAAGCCTAACGCCGATCCCCGGTCGCTAGTGCGCATGGACTCGTGGCAGGTCACGCTGACGGGAGCCCGTCGTGCATCAGATCAACGTGGTCCGTCAGCCGCCCGACATCGACGAGCAGCGGTTTCTTCGCAAGCACCTGAAGCGTCTGGAACTGCTGACCGAAGAAGGCGAGTGGCCTGCTTGCAGGTAGCAGGTTGCAGGCGCAGCGTCGGCTCGTCGAACGCCGCTGGCGAGTCCGTGACTCATTGACGAACTGGTCGCTTGCGACAGCGACACGCTGCCGGCGCATTGATTGAACGGGACGATAACCCCTGCGATAGGGCGACCTCCGTTTCTGCTTAGCTCACGAGCGATCCTCGTTTCACTTAAGGGCGGCGGGCGAGATTTCTCGCAAAGCACTTTTGCGGAAGGTCCTCACTTGTTCTCCGCAGCCAGCCAACGGCTCGAGCGCCACGCGGCGCAACTCCGTATCGACGCCGGTTTCAGTCTGGCTTCAATACACTATTAGATTATCTAATACAGAACCGCAAAACACGCCAAAATAGTGCCTTTAAATTAGTATCGTTAAAAATATAAACGATGGAGACGACGTGAACGAACTGCAGCGGCTCGACATTCGCTCTTTGCGCGTTTTCGAAGCAGTCGCATCCGGCGGCAGCCTTTCGGCTGCGGCGGCAAGCCTTGGCGTGACGCAATCAGCCATTTCGCAAGCGGTCGTGCAGATCGAGGAGACGCTCGGCACCAAGGTGCTCGACCGTACCCGGCGGCCGCTGAAGCTCACCGCGGCCGGCATTGCGCTCAGACGCCACGCGCACAGCGTGATCGACGAGATGGACCGGCTGATCGCCATCGTCCGCGAAGCCGATTTGACGAACCGGCCGGAAATCCGCGTCGGCATGATCGACTCCTATGCGGCGACCGTTGGCCCTGCCGTTATCAAGGCTGCCATCGTCGAAGGGAGCCAAGTCCTGCTGTGGTCGGGACTCGCGTACAGCCATGCGCAGGCGTTGCTGCAGCGGCAGCTCGATCTCATCGTGACATCGGACCCCATGGAGGACATGGACAAGCTCGTCAGGCGGCCGCTTTTCACGGAGCCGTTCGTCGTGGTGCTGCCTGCCGCACGCGCTGAATCGTGCGCGGAGGCGGACCTGCCATTGCTCGCACAGACGCTGCCGCTCGTGCGCTTCAGCACCCGCTCTCACTACGGCGCCCTGACCGAGCGCTATCTCCGGCGGCGCGGCATTGCCGCGAAGCGGCACATCGAGATCGACGCGTCAGACGTCGTGCTCGCGATGGTGGCCGCGGACCTCGGGTGGGCCATCACCAGCCCGCTCGTTCTGCTGCAAAGCCGGGCCTATCTCAAGGACGTGCATGTCGTGCCGATCAAGGGACCGGCGCTGACACGGACGATCTATCAAATCTCGCGTGCCGGCGAGTACGAGGAAATGGCCGAGTACTTCTACCAGACGAGCCGGCGCGTACTGGACACCACCGTTTTCCCCGAAATCCGGACCCTGCTTCCGGGCATCGGCGCGAAGCTGCACCTCAACTGACGATAGATAATTCAAAGGAGACAACCATGAATTTGCGACGACGGACCTTCATGCTCGCGTCCGCGGGCGCCGCTGCCGGCCTCGCGCTCTCGCGCGTCGCGGCGGCAGCCGACAACGTGATCAACTATGGAGGATCGGCATGGCTCGGCCACTATCCCGCCTACATCGCGATCAAGAGCGGCCTGTTCGCGGCGAACGGGCTGGACGTGAAGTGGCAGTCCTTCGGCACTTCGTCGGCACGGCTTTCGGCGCTGCTGTCGGGCAATATCGACATCGCCGGCACCGGCATCGTGTCCGCGCTCGCATTGATGGCGCGCGGCTCGAAGCACTTCGCGGTAGCGGGCGCCGCGGAAGATTTCGGCAAGGTCGAAGGGCTGTTCGCGGCCGACGATATCCGCTCCGTGCAGGCGCTCAAGGGCAAGAAGATCGGCGTCACGTTCGCCTCGAGCAGTCATCTTCTCGTGCTCGACCTGCTGGCCGGCGCAGGACTGGACCCCGAGCGGGACGTGAGCCTCCTGAACGTGCCCGCGCCGGAACTGACATCCGCGTTGAAGGGCAGGCAGATCGATGCCGCCGCCGTGTGGACGCCGTACTTCAGCAAGGTCCGCGCGATGCCCGACATGAAGCTGCTCGCCGACGACACGAGCTTCAGCCTCTACAAGCAGTTCGGCGTGACGCCCGGTCCCGATGTGCTGGTCGTGCGGCGTGCGTTCGGGAGCAAGAGCCCGGAGCAGGTCCGCAAGTTTCTGACGGCGTATTTCCAGGCGTCCGTGATGCTGCGCGACAAGCCCGCCGAGGCGGCGAAGTACCTGACGGAACTGACCGGCCTGCCGCTGCCGGACCAGATCGCCACCATCAAGGAAGCGTCCTGGTACGACCACGCACAGCAGCAAAGCCTGTTGCAACCTTCGTCGAAGTTCATGACGGGACTGCAGAAGCTGTCGGATCTCCTCGTCACGCACAAGCAGCTCGACAAGTCGCCATCTGTGCGTGACTGGATTGACACGTCCTATCTTTGATGCCGGAGCACACCCCATGCCACAAAGCATCGTACAACCCGTCGCCGGGAGCGCGCCGGCTACGGCCAAGCGCCGTGCGCCGCGTCTCGTCTATCTCAGTCTGGCTTCGGTCGTCGTCTTTCTGTTCGGATGGGAAGCGGCCTGCCGCGCCGAACTGATCGATCCCATCTTCCTTCCCTCGCCGAGCCAGATCTTCGCGCTGGCGCTGAAGATGTCCGCCGACGGAACGCTGCTCGGCCACGTCCTCGCGTCCACGCGGCGCGTGATGGTCGGCTTTTGCGCCGCCGCGCTGATCGCCATTCCGCTCGGCATCTTTCTTGGCACGGCGCCGCGCGCACGCGCGGTGTTCGATCCGCTGCTTTCTTTCCTGCGTCCGTTGCCGTCGATGAGCTGGATTCCGCTGTCGCTCTTGTGGTTCGGAATCAACGAGACGCAAAAGTACAGCATCGTGTTCATGGGCACCTTCGCGCCCGCGTTGATCTACGTGATCGAGGCGACCCGCAGCATCGATCCGCTGTTGATTCGCGCGGCACGCAACCTTGGCGCAAATCGCTGGCAGGTCATGCGCGAAGTCGTGCTGCCGGGCAGCCTTGCGCAAATCATCAGCGGCTTCAAGGTGATCCTCGGTCTGTCCTGGACGTGTGTCATCTCCGCCGAACTCGTCGCGGCCAAGGAGGGGCTCGGCTTTCTGATCATGAACGGCAAGGAGTTCTTCCAGACCGATGCGGTCATGCTCGGCATGGTCATGATCAGCATCACCGTGCTCGTCATCGACGTCGTCTCCCGCAAAATCGAAGCAAGGGTCCTGAAATGGCAACAGTGAATCCGAACATGATTTCCATCGAGCACGTCACCAAGAATTTTGGCGATTTCAAGGCGCTCGACGGCGTGGACCTGCACGTCCGAAAGGGCGAGTTCCTCGTCTTGCTCGGCGCGTCCGGGTGCGGCAAGTCGACCTTGCTCAATCTGATTGCCGGCTTCGAGCGGCCGAGCTCGGGCCGGGTCGTCGTCAACGGTCGGCCGGTAACTGATGTTGATCCGCACTGCGGCATGGTGTTCCAGCAGTACGCGCTGTTCCCTTGGATGACGGTGCTCGACAACGTCGCGTTCGGCCTGAAGATGAAGGGCATGGCCGCCAAGGCGCGGCGCGCGGCGGCGATGCGTTACGTCGAAATGGTCGGCCTGAAGGATTTCGCGAGCGCGTATCCGAAGGCGCTCTCGGGCGGCATGCGGCAGCGCGTGTCGATTGCGCGCGTGCTCGCGAACGATCCCGACGTCATCCTGCTCGACGAGCCGTTCGCCGCCCTCGATGCGATGACGCGGCAGGTGTTGCAGGAGGAACTGCTGCAGATCTACGAGAAGAGCGGCAAGACGATCGTCTTCATCACGCACTCGATCGACGAGGCGCTGATGCTCTCGACCAGAATGATCATCATGGGCGCGCGGCCGGGCCGCGTGGTCTGCGACATCGACAACGACCTGCCGCTGCCGCGCGACGCCGCCGTGCAACTGTCGCCGCGCTTCAACGAGCTCAAGTCCGCGATCTGGAACACCGTCCAGGCCGAAGTCATGAAGAGCCTCGGCACGCCTGCCGGGCATTAGGCCACCAACCGCGACAACCGATGAACCCATCCTCCAAAGCATCCGGACTTTATCCGGTCTACAAGAACCAGTGTGGCTGGAACGCGCTGCTCTCGCCGCGCTCACCATCGAGAACGATGCCCGCCGGCCGGCGGTTCGGCACGATCGTGATCGGCGCCGGTTACACCGGGCTCGCGGCCGCGCGGCGCGTGGCCGAACTCGAACCCGACAGGGAAGTGCTCGTGCTCGATGCATCCACGATCGGCGAGGGGTCGGCCGGGCGCAACTCGGGGTTTCTGATCAACCTGCCGCACAATACGCGGCTCGGCGGGCATACGAGCACGCTGGAAGTCGCGAAGAAGCAGATTCGCATGTACGACGCGGGGCTCGACTGGCTCGGGCAACTGGTGCGGGACAACGAAATCGAGTGCGGCTGGAATGCAGTGGGCAAGTTTCACGCCGCCGCGAGCGACGACGGCATCCGCAATCTCAAGTCGACGCTCGATCAGTACCGCGAGTGGGGCGTGTCTTTTACCGAATACGATCGCGACGGCCTGCGCGGGAAGCTCGGCACGGACTACTACCGCTACGGCTACCATTCGCCGAACAATGTGTTCGTGCAGCCGGCCGCGCTGATTCGCGGACTCGCCGACACGCTGCCGCGCAATGTCGTGCTGCTCGAAGAAGAAGCGGTCCTCAGTCTCACGCATACCGCGCCGTTTCGAGCGAGCACGGCGAACGGCGAGTTCACGGCGGATCGCGTGATCGTCGCGAACAATGGGTTCGCGAAGGCGCTCGGCATCCTGCGCGACCGGCTGATCACCATCTTCACGTATGCGGCCATGACACCGCGCCTGCCCGAGGACGAACTCGCGAAACTCGGCACTGCGCCGGAGTGGGGCGTGATTCCCGCGAACCGTCTGGGCACGACGCTCCGTCGCACCCTCGACGGGCGGTTCCTCGTGCGCAGCGCTTACTCCTACGAGCGCGAACAGTCGGCCGAGAAGACGCTCACCCAACTGACGGGCAGCTATCGACGCCGCTATCCGGCGATGAAGTCGCACCGTTTCGAGCACGTATGGGGAGGCACGACGGCGCTGACGCGCAACGGCGCGACGTTCTTCGGCGCGTTCCGTCCGGGGATCTTCGCGTCGCTGGGCTGCAATGGCGCCGGTGTGCTCAAGGGAAGCATGTACGGCAAGCTGCTGGGCGAAATGGCCGTCGGATCGCAGTCGCAACACCTGACCGATGCGCTGAGTCTCGATGAACCCAACTGGCTGCCGCCCGAACCCTTCAGGCGAATCGGCGTCGTGTCCGCGATCCGATACCAGGCCGCGGTCGCGGGCCTGGAACGTTGATCGTCACGAGGAAGATCGCATGACGACAGATCGCGGATCGCGCAACATGGCGCTATAACAAACGATGCGCGAGCCGCGCTGCGGCGAGGGCTGTGCGTCGGTCCTGATCGAAGGCGGGGTTGAACTCGGCGAGATCCGCTGCCCGCAGTTTGCCGGATGCACGCACGCGCCTGATCATCGCCTCGACGACCGACAGCGGCACGCCCAACACCGCTGGCGCCGACACGCCGGGAGCGGCGGCGCCGGGAAGCACGTCGAGGTCGATGGTCAGATAGATGTCGTCGGCCGCGTCGATCATGCGCTCCAGTTCGTCCAGCCGTTTCGCGAGCTGCGACTCCTGCATGTCCGTGTCGAGCACGTAGCGCACGCCGAGTTCGCGCGCACGCTCGAAAAGCGCCGCCGTATTCGCGAGGTCGCTGACGCCCAGACACACGTAGTCGAACGGCAGGCCGCGCGTTGCGCAATCGCAGGCGATCTGATCGAACGGCGTGCCTGAACTCGCCGGCCGCGACTGCCGTAAATCGAAATGCGCATCGAAGTTCAGAATCATGAGCCGACGGTCGCCCGTGCCGCCCAGATGCTGGCGCAATCCGCTGTAGGTTCCCCATGCCACTTCATGGCCGCCGCCGAACACGATCGGCCGTCCGCCGCAGGCGAGTACCTCACTGATGACGCGTGCCAGATTGGCTTGCGCGGCTTCGAGACTCCCATCGTCACAGACGACGTCGCCCGCATCGAATACGGTCGACGATGCCTTCGCCGGCAGGCCCGCGAGAGCCGCTCTCAATTGCTTCGGACCGTGTGCCGCGCCGACTCGGCCCTGGTTGCGGCGCACGCCTTCGTCGGAACAGAAACCGATGATCACGGCGGCATCGTCGACTTGCTGGCCCTTCACGAGCGGAGCGATCTGGTTGAACACGCGCCGGGTGTCGCCGGGCTCCTGGGTATCGGAGCGGCCGCGCCAGACGTTTTGATCGAACGGAACGTTCATGAGCGCGACAAGACCGCTTGCAGGAAGGCACGCGTGCGCGGTTGCGACGGCGCGGAAAAAATCGTCGAGGGCGGCCCGGCTTCGACGATCACGCCGCCATCCATGACCACGACCACGTCGGCGACTTCCTTCGCGAAGCCCATCTCGTGCGTCACGACCACCATCGTCATGCCTTCGCTCGCAAGCAGCTTCATCACCTGAAGCACCTCGCCCACCAACTCCGGGTCCAGCGCGGAAGTCGGCTCATCGAACAGCATCACGCGAGGGCGCATCGCGAGCGCGCGGGCGATGGCGACCCGCTGCTTCTGACCGCCCGACAGGCTCGCCGGCATCACGGCGGCCTTGTGCGCAAGACCGACCTTTTCCAGCAACGCAAGAGCCTGTGCTTCGGCCTCGGCCTTGGGCGTGCCTCGCAGCATGCGTGGACCGACGGTGATGTTATGCAGCACGGAAAGATGCGGGAACAGATTGAACGACTGGAACACCATGCCCACTTCGGTCCGCAATGCGTTGAGAGACCGCTCCTTGAGCATCACGCCGTGATCCACCAGTCGATGGCCGCAGACGTCGATCGTGCCGCCTTCTGCTTGCTCCAGGCCGTTGCAGCAGCGCAGGAACGTGCTCTTGCCCGAGCCGCTGGGGCCGATTACGACGACGACCTGCTGCGGCTGAATGTCGAAGTCGATGCCGTTCAAGACGACATGCGGGCCAAACGATTTGGTTAGTCCGCGAATCTGGACGATCGGTTGAGAAGTGTTGTTCATTGCACCATTCCTCCTGCACGCAGACGGCGTTCGACGCGATGCAGCGCATAATTCGTCGCCTGCGTCAGCACGAGATACACCAGCGCGATCGCCAGGTAGACTTCGAGCGACCGGTACGAGACGCTGATGATCTTCTGTCCTTCGTGCATCAGGTCATCGATCGTCAAGAGCGAGACGAGCGCCGAATTCTTGATCAGCGCGATGAACTCGTTGCCGAGCGGCGGAATCATCCGCACGATCGCCTGCGGCAGGATCACGGCGCGCATCGCCTGCCCCGACGACATGCCGATCGAACGCGCGGCCTCCATCTGACCGCGATCCACCGATTGAATCGCACCGCGCACGATTTCGGAGACATAGGCCGCCGAATAGAGTCCCAGCCCGAGCATGCCGCACACGAACGCGGGCAGCAAAATGCCGAATTGCGGCAAGCCAAAGAACAGCAGAAACAATTGCACGAGCAACGGCGTGCCACGGAAGAACGTCAGGTAGGCGGTGCAAAAGCCGTACACGATGCGTCGCTGCGGTGTGAGCCTGCCGATACCGATCAGCAAGCCGAGCACGCAACTTAGCGCGAGTGCGGCGGCGGTCACCTCTACCGTCACCACCGCGCCGTGCGCGATGTCCGTCCAGCCGGACAGGACCGGCGAGAAGTCGAGTTCCATTTTTAGGGCTAAGTCCGTTTATTGCGAGTCGGCGCCGAACCACTTGCGAACGATCGCCGCATACGTGCCATCCGCCTTGATCTTCACGAGCGCGGCGTTGAACGCGGCCTTCAGTTCGGGCGCGTCCTTGCGCACGGCGATCCCATAGGCTTCGGTGGTGAGCTGCTTGTCGAGGACGCGGAAACCCGGACGCGTCTTGGCGAGTTGCAATGCAGCCGGTTTGCCCGTCACTGCCGCATCCGCCCGGCCGATCCCGACCAGATCGAACATCTCCTGATTCTTTTCGACTTCGACGCGCGTGACTTGCGGGAAGTTGTCGCGCAGGAAATTCACCGACTTCGTGCCGACCTGCACGGAGACCTTCTTGCCATTGAGGTCGGCAATCGTCTTGATCGGCGAATTGCTCTTGACCAGTGCAACGAGCCCGCCGGCAAAGTACGGTTCGGTGAAATCGACCACCTTGCTGCGCTCGTCGGTGATGTAGATGCCGGAGATGGCGGCGTCAAAGCGATGGGCAATCAGGCCCGGAATCAGCCCTTTGAAGTCGATGTCGGTCCATTCGACCCGCTTGCCCATCGCCTTGACGAGCGCGTTCATGATGTCGACGTCGAAACCGGTGCGCGCGCCGTTCTCGGTGAACTCCATCGGCGGGAAGGTGGCATCGGTCGCCACGCGCACGACATCCGGAGTCTGCGCAGCCGCGCTAAGCGGAAGCGCCGCGAAAGTCGCAGCAAATGCAATGCACGCGAGAGAAAACAGTCGTTGCAGTTTCATGTCCAAGGTCCTTTGGGGAATAGGCGGGTCAGTCGGTTTGCATGCGCTCGGAAATGCATCGCGCGGCTCGCACGGTGGCGTCGATAAATTGGCTCTCGCGCCCCACGGCGCGGGTGGAGGGCGCCATCAACGTGATCGAGGCGCCGCTGCTCGCCGCGCGCCCGATCCGATGGAAAATCGGGGCGCTGACGCCCCACACCCCGGGATCGACTTCGCTGTCGCTCACGGCGTAGCCCTGTGCCCGAATCGCATCCAGCTCGGTTTCGACGATTGCGCGGCCGGCGGAGTCACCGTGAAATACGCTGTTCAGGACGTCGGCGCGTACCTTGTCGGTCATGAAGGCCAATAACGACTTGGCCGACGCGCCGGCCCTGAGCGGTACGGCTCGCCCCCTTTCGAACGAGCAACGCAGGGAATGCTCGCTGTCGAACATCTCGACGCACATCACCTGATTCTTGACCGCGACGACCAGTCCCACGCTTTCCTGCGAGAGGCGCGCAAGCTTCTGCATTTCATTGCGGCTCGCTTCGACGAGCAGCGAGTTGACATCGAAACCGTGCGCAAGCTGAAGGCTGATCGGCCCCGGGGCATAGTAGCCCGCGTGCTCGGCGACGAATCCCCAACGCTTGAGAAGCGCGATCTGTCTGTAGAGCGTGCTTTGCGCCAGTCCGGTAACGGCGAGCAGATCCTTCGCGGACATGGCTTGACCATGACTGGAAAGCGCGGCCAATACGAGAAGGACCCGTTCTGCACCCGTGACAGATTGATCGTGGTTCAAGAAGCGACACCAAAGCCGAATAGCGATGGGCAGAGAATGCCAGAAGTTTCTCGCGGATCAAAAACTGCTTTCCCATCGAGTGGGAATTGAAGTACAGGGTTTTCCCGGACCCATGTAAGGAAAATCGCCGCGCGCGAGGCGGTGTTCGCGATTTTTTGCCGGACTTGTGGCGTTCGTCACGCGCCGACGCTGTCCCGCCAGCGATTCACATACTCCGTTAAGCCGCAAGCGGACGCGGCAGCGCGCGGGCACGCGGCGATTCGTAGCGAAGCGGGCGGGCCGCCAGAAGATAGGCGCCGCCGGTCGTGCCCGAGCGATCTCATGACGCCGGAAGAGGCGAGTGAACTTGCCGCAGAAGGCACCGTTGCCGAGATTCTTGCTGGCCACTTGACCGAAATGGCGGCCTTGTCAAAAAAAAGCGGTTGGACAGACCGCGTGACCAGCATCCAACTCGAACGCCTTGCCTCCATACCGATGATTGCTATTGCTGGAGGCCCGGGCAAACGACACGGCGTGCTCGCGGCACTGAAGGGGCGATGGATGGCCGGCCTTGTTACGGACCTCAATACAGCACAGGAGTTGCTGCAACACTGAACCCGCTCAGAACTTCTCAACGGATTTAGACGGCGGGTGCCGCGCTATCCTTGAGTCCGAGAGCGCAGAGGTCGAACTGCCCCGTGCGAATTCGTTGCATCAGCTCACTGCCTGAAATCGTAAACGCGGCACTCCTAAAGCGTTTGAACCCAAGCATTACGTTCATTCTGGTCTGACGCTTCGATGGTCTTGTTCAATCCGCCGAGTATCCGGCACGGCGTTTGCGCCGGGATTAAGCGCGTACGAAGGGACTATGCAGCCTCTGTTCCGCTCGCCGCGCACGGCGACGCTCACCGCCCATTGTCTGAGGCCCGCGCCGACATAATCGGCGCCCGACGAGATCGATCATGCTCAACGACGAAGAACTCGCTACCGTCAAGTCCATCGCGCCGTTCCTACTGAGCGAGGCAAAGACCGCGCTTGCGTGCAACGCGCGCTACACGTTCACGATGGAACTCGAGACACACGTGCAGCCTGGCTTGCGGATTCGTTCGCCCGTAAGTCCGGATGACGACCCAGACTCATCGCCTTTCCCGCTGGACCTATTCGTCGGCTTGCCAGTCGCGGAGTTACGCGCGCTCGCGAACGCTGGCGATACCGAGCGCGACGCGCTGGTCGCGCGCTTCGGCGCACGCTTCGCGCCGCGATTGTTGCGCTCGATCCAGCATCTCACGCCGCACGACGTTGACTACGAGGCAGGCTGCCAGAGCGAGCGCGGCACCCTTGCCGTGCTGCTGGAAAACGAGGGGTGATCGTCGAGTACCACGGAGCAACACCGATCTTTCGGCTTGCTAGCGAGGAGCAATAGAAAATCGCGCGGCGTTGCAATGACTGCGCGCGCAGCGAACGGGCAGCGCATGTTCAGTAAAACCTTTCGTTCCCAAAAATACTCGAATCATAATAGGATACGGCATTGTGGAATTCCACGAAGATTGGCCGAGAACTGTGGCGACGTTAAAGTCAGGGAGGGGAGGGCAGGGCGTGGAAGATTTTCAAGTGCTCGATCACATTACCGACGGAGTGATGTCGCTCGACCGGGAGTGGAAGTTTCGCAACCTCAACCGCACCGCTGCACGGTTGCTGAAGCGCCGACCCGAGGATCTGCTGGGCCGCGAGATCTGGGCCGAGTACCCAGACCTCATCGGGTCGAGCTACGAAGCAGCCTATCGGCAGGCAGCCGAAACCGGCGTGTCGAGCACCGCTACCGAGTTCTACCCGCCGCTCGGTGCCTGGTTTGAAGTGCGCGCATTTCCGTGCGATGGCGGTGTCATCGTGCTGGTTCGCGATGTCACTGAAGCGCGCGCGATCTCCGAACGCTTGTCGCGCCAAGCCACGCACGACGAACTGACCGGCCTCATCAACCGGCGGGAACTGCTGCTGCGGCTAAACCGTCTGGTTGACGAAGGCGCGGCCGCTTCTGTCGATCTGCTCTTCATCGACCTTGATCGCTTCAAGGATATCAACGATTCATTTGGCCACGCGGCAGGCGATGAAGTGCTGCGTGCGATAGGCGAGCGTCTTTCGGACATGTTCGCCGAACGCGCCCATGTTTCGCGCATCGGCGGTGACGAATTCGTAATTTTCCTCGTTGACGCCCCCGCGGGCGAGGCCGCGCGCGTCGCACGCGATGTCATAGCACGCATGCACGAGCCAATTCAGACACCGTGCGTGCGCGCCTCGGTGGGCGCGAGCATCGGCGTGGCGCGCTACCCCGAGGCGGCATCGAATGCGGGCGAGCTGCTGCGCAACGCCGACACCGCGATGTATCAGGCGAAGCGCGCGGGCGGCTCGCGCGTGTGGTGGTTTGGCAAGGAGGATGCGCAGCGCCTCTCGCATCGCCTGCGGCTACGTGCGGATCTGGAAAGCGCAAGCGCCGAGCGCCAGTTCGAACTGCACTACCAGCCACAGCTGGACTTGCATACCGGCCGCATCTACGGAGCCGAGGCGCTTCTGAGATGGAACCATCCGCAACTGGGGCTGCTCGCGCCGGCCGAATTCCTCCACGTGCTGCTTGAATCGCCGGCCGACGAGGCGACAGGCGGATGGCTAATTCGCCTCGCGTTCCACCAGGCGGCGCAGTGGCAGGCGGCGGACCGCGAGCCATTCAAGGTCGCCGTCAATCTGTCGGCCATGACGATTCAGAACTGCGATCTCGCCGCACTGGTTTCGGAGGCGGCCGAGGCGTCCGGCGTATGCGCTTCCGTACTCGACATCGAAGTGACGGAGACTGCCGTCATGAGCGACTTCGCCTCCGCGTCGCGCGCGCTGTCGGCCGTACGAAAGCTTGGCGTGACCGTCTCGCTCGACGATTTCGGCACCGGCTACTCGAGTCTTGCGTACCTCATACGGCTGCCTGTCGATCGCATTAAGATCGACAAGTCGTTCGTGCAGAAGCTCACCGTTGAGGAGACCCGTCACCAGGCACGTGCGATGGTCGAAGCGATGGTGGCGCTCGCGCGCGCGCTGGGCATGGCAACGGTTGCGGAAGGCATCGAAACCGAAACCCAGCTCGTTCTCGTCAAGGAGCTCGGGTGCGATGCCGCGCAGGGATATTTCATTGGCAAGCCGGTGCCGGCAGCGCGCATCGAACCTTACGCCGAGACGCGGTTCGGGCCGGCCGCGGTTTCGTCGTCGCAAAACGCACGAAGCGGATTGCGTTAGCGGTCAACGCGCAGTCGGCTGCTCGCTAAGCCAGGCATCTTCCTATGCGCGCCTACACGCGCGCTAAAGCCCGGCAACTCGATATCCAATGGCAAAGCGCGCCAATGGCACCAGCAACAATGCTCTCTTCCAGAACCTGCGACTCCCACTTGGCAAGCAACTATGGGAACGGCTATGACAACACGATCCGCCTAGGAAGGCGACCAACAGCACAATGGCAGGACTACCACCCGAAGGCTGACCATTGACGCGAGGTGCACGTACGCGCCGTGGCTAATGCGCGTAAATGTCAAACGTGCATTTTCGTTTAAAGAACCAGTCCCGTCGGCCTCCTACTGTCCGCTTTCGATTGGCGGATTCAACCAGTCGATGCAATAGCCTGATGGAATCGTTCGGCTGGCGTCTCGTAATCCAATGTCTTCCTTGGCCGCTCGTTTAGCGGTCTCGCTACAGCGTTGAGTTTGGCCTGCGAATAAGCCGATAGGTCGATGCCTTTTGGAAAGTACTGTCTCAACAGCCCATTTGTGTTCTCGTTGGAACCACGTTGCCATGGGTGTTTGGGATCACAGAAATACACGGCGACGTCGGTGGCAACGGTGAACCGCTTGTGTCCCGCCATCTCCGTGCCCCGATCCCAGGTGAGGGATTTATAGAGCTCCTGGGGAAGCGTCTCCGCGTGTTTGATGAGCGCGTTAGCCACCGTTTCACTGTCCTTGCTGTCATGCTTGACCAGCATGACATAACGTGTCTGTCGCTCTACAAGCGTTGCAATCTGGCTGTTACCGCTTCCGCACAGGAGGTCGCCTTCCCAGTGCCCCGGAACTGCGCGGTCTTCAACTGGAGCGGGACGTTCGCAGATCGAAACAGCATCGCGGATACGGCCGTGATCCTCAGTCTTCTGCGTGTGATGACGTGAGCGCCGCATGGCACGGGTGCGCCGCAGGTGCTCCAGCCACTCTTTTTTTAGCGCACCGCGTGCCTGAATGAACAGCGTTCGATAGATCGTTTCGTGTGACACGTGGAAATCCTCGTTGCCCGGCCACGCCCGCTTCAGCCATCCGGCGACCTGCTGCGGCGACCACTGCAGTTGCAGCTTTGCGCCCACGATTTTTGCCAGCGCCGGTTTCGTGACCAGTTTGCACACCTTCGGGCGCAGCGCCCGCTGCCAGGCAAGCTGATCGGCGGAGTCGGCCCGATAGCCTCTCTCGCCGCTGTTGCGCTTAATCTCACGGCAGATTGTGGAAGGCGCTCGCGACAGGCGCCGTGCGATCGACTGGATCGAATGATCTGCTGCGAGACTCTTGAGATTTCTTCGCGCTCGGCAAGTGTGAGCGACCGCTCCGATCGCCGTCGCGGCTGGATCCCTCCAGTTTGCGCCAGTATTCCCGCCACGGATGAATGATTGCGATCAATAGCTGCGCAATGTGCTGCAGCGACTCACCCGCACGCCAGCGCTCCCACATCAGCACCTTCTGGCTCTCACTGTGATAGATCCTGAGTCTTTGTTTCATCGCAACACTCCTGCGGTCGACGCAGCGTTCATTGTGTTGCATCGACTGGTTGAATCCGCCATTCGGTATAAGGCGTTCGCCGACGGTTCGTCGGCTGCGCACTGCTTTGCAACATCGTGGGCACATACGGCGGCCTGGGAACTGCTGGTTCAAATGATCACGTTATGGCAGTCGTTAGGTATAGGCATTCCATTTCCTGCCTGCGCAGACCGCTTCGCGGCACCGACGCTCCCTGAACTCTCAAGAATCCGCGCGCCATGCCTCGCAAGCACTGCGCATCGGATTCATGCGGTACGTCCATTGCTGGCAGACATGAAAGCGCTCAGATGGCATGGCAAGAAGGACATTCGATGCGATACGGTGCCGGACCCCACTATCGAGCATCCGCGCGACGCAATCGTCAAGGTCACGTCGTGCGCGATCTGCGGCTCGGATCTACATCTCTACGACGGCTTTATGCCCGGCATGGAAGCCGGCGACATC
>NZ_FCNZ02000024.1 GCF_001544495.1 Caballeronia telluris | reverse complement strand
TTGGCATCCATCGGCACGACGAAGAGCGTCCACGCGTATTGCAGATTCGCGACCAGGCCCATGCAGATGATGCCGATCGCCAGTTGAACCCATCGGTTGGAATGACGGCCGAGCGGATGCCCGGACGTGACTGTGCCTGCGTTTGCCATGTCTGTCTCCAATTTATAAGTCGTAGCGCTCGTGCGGCGCTTGATGTCGTGCAGGTTCACCGGCGTATTGTGCCGGTGCAGCAACGGGTCGGTCTGTCAGGGGAAATGCTCAAACCACGCGGCGCGGGCAGGCGGCCGCACGTCATGAATGTTGCACGGCTTACAACAATTGCCGGGCGTGAAAGCATCGTGGAGGAGAAAAACGATTAGGGAAAGTTATAAAAATTTATTGTATAAATTAGCGATCGTGAATGGATGGAGGGTTCCGCCGTGATGC
The DNA here is from genome assembly GCF_001544495.1 of Caballeronia telluris. GTDB lineage: Bacteria > Pseudomonadota > Gammaproteobacteria > Burkholderiales > Burkholderiaceae > Caballeronia > Caballeronia telluris. Next base: position 91,760 of record NZ_FCNZ02000024.1, on the reverse strand, counting down.
GCAATGCCACGCTTCGGCAGTTGAAAATCTTCGAAACGGTCGCGCGCCGACTGAGTTTTTCGCGTGCCGCAGAGGAGCTTTACCTGACGCAGCCGGCGGTTTCGACGCAGGTCAAGCAACTGGAGGAGCACGCTGGATTGCCGCTTTTCGAGCAGCTCGGCAAGAAAATCTATCTGACGCCGGCTGGCAATGAAATGCTTCATTACAGCCGGGCCATTCTGGAGCAGTTCCGCGAAGCCGACGACGCCATGGCGCGCCTGAAAGGCATTTCGGGCGGCACGCTGAACGTCGCGGTCATCAGCGCCGGCGACTATTTTTTCCCGCGTCTGCTCGCCGCTTTCACGCAGCGCAATAGCGACGTGCGGCTGAACCTCGCGGTCCACAATCGCGAGGAACTGCTGCATCAGTTGTCCGACAATCTCACCGATCTCGCGATCATGGTCCGCCCGCCGAAAGACATGGACACCGAGAACGTGTCGTTCGCGCCGCATCCATACGTGATCGTCGCGCCGCCGGATCATCCGCTCGTCGGCAAGACGCGCATTCCGCTCGAAGCGCTCGCCGACGAACCGTTCATCGTCCGCGAAAAGGGCTCGGACACCTGGAATTCGATGGAGGAAGGCTTCGCGGGCCGGCTGCCGCGGCTGAATATCGCGATGGAAATCACCAGCACCGAGACGATCAAGCAGGCGGTCATCGCGGGCATGGGCATCAGCTTTCTCTCCGCGCATACGATCAGCCTGGAATTGCAGGTCGGCAAGCTCGCCGTGCTGGACATCGAAGGATTTCCGGTGAAGCTCAACTGGTTCATCGTGCACCGGAACAACAAACGGCTGCCGCCGGTCGCGCTCGCGTTCAAGCAATTCCTGATCGACGAAGGCGCCGCGCAGATCGAAGAGATCACCCATATCGGTGCAGAAACCGGCAGGCCGAATTCATAAAGTTTTTCTTATCGTTATTCGAAAAAACTTTAACTGTCGTATATGGATTGAAGTTCCTATCCTGTTTCTAACCCCTCACGGCCAAAACAGGAGACGACGATGAACCACGCAACGCACAGCGACGACCGCGAAACCCAGGCGCAACTCTGCGCGTACAACAACGCCTTCGAGGAACTCGACCTGATGTTCCGCTGGGATGCCGATACCTACCGCTCGCTCGCTGCCGTCGAAAGCGACTACGGCCGCATCGCGAATTACATCGAATCGCATTGCCCGCATCTGCTGACGGCCTACAGCGCCGATTTCTTGTGCCAGGCGATCGTCGAGCGCAAGAACGCCGTGCTGGAAGCGTGCCGTGCGAACACCGTCAAGAACGACGACAGCGCGCGCCGCGCCCGTCTCTGGCGCTCGCGCAACGAAGTTGCCGCGCATGCCTGAGCGTCGCGGTTGCGTTGAAGGAAAGGCGGCCTCGGCCGCCTTTCTTCGTCAGGGCGCGAGCGACACCCAGACCGCCTTCGGCTCCGTGAAGTTTTCGATCGCGACATCGCCATGCTCGCGCCCGAAGCCGGAATCGCCGGAGCCGCCCCACGGCAGCCGCACGTCGGTGTAGCCGTAGGTGTTCACCCACACCGTCCCTGCCTTCAATTCCGCCGCCATCCGGTGCACGCGGCCGATATCCGCGCTCCAGACGCCCGCCGCGAGGCTGTACGCCGTGCCGTTGGCGATGCGCAGCGCGTCGGCTTCGTCGTCGAACGGGATCACGCTCACCACCGGACCGAAGATTTCCTCCTGCGAGATGCGCATCTCGTGCTCGACGTTCGCGAACACGGTCGGCTGGACGAAGTAGCCGCGCTCGCCTACGCGCTGGCCGCCGGTCACGAGCGACGCGCCCTCGCCCCGGCCGATGTCGACGTAATCCAGCACGGTCTGCATCTGTTTCGCGGAAATCAGCGGGCCCATGTTGGTCTCGCGCTTCGACGGATCGCCGAGCTTGATCGCCCGCGCGCGCTCGGCGATCCGCTCGACGACGTCGTCGTAGACCGCGCGCTGCACCAGCACGCGCGAGCCCGCGGAGCACACCTGACCCGCGTTGAAGAAGATGCCGGACGCGGCGGCGCGGGTGGCGGCGTCGAGATTGGCGTCGGCGAAAATCACGTTCGCCGACTTGCCGCCGAGTTCCAGCGTCACGCGCTTGAAGTTGACGGCGGCGCCTTGCAGAATCCCGCGTCCGACCGACGGCGAGCCGGTGAACGTAACTTTGTCGACGCCCGGATGCGCGACGAGCGCATCGCCGACCACCGATCCCTTGCCCGTCACGATATTGAGCACGCCCGGCGGCACGCCGGCTTCGAGCGCGAGCCGGCCGATCATCAGCGCCGAGAGCGGCGTGATTTCCGCGGGTTTCACGATCAGCGTGCAGCCGCAGGCGAGCGCGGGCGCGATCTTCCACATGCCGATCATCAGCGGGAAATTCCACGGCACGATCGCCGCGACCACGCCGACCGGCTCGCGCACGGTGTATGTGAGCGCGTCCGGGCGCGCGGGCACGACCTGTCCGTTGATCTTGTCGCACCAGCCGGCGTAGTACGCGACGGTGTCGATAGCGGCGGGCACGTCCTGGCGCAGCACGCCCGCGATCGGCTTGCCACAGTCGAGACTCTCGACGGCCGCGAGTTCTTCCTGGTTCTGCCGCAGCAGTTCGGCGAAACGCATCAGAATGCGGCCGCGCTCGGCGGCGCGGATGGCGTTCCACGGTTTAAGCGCCGCGCGGGCGGCCAGCACGGCGCGGTCGACGTCGGCCGCGGTGCCCTGCGCGACCTGCGCGATCGGCGTTTCGGTGGCGGGGTCGAGGTCGGTCGAATAGGTGCCACCGCTCGGCGGCACGGATTCGCCGCCGATCAGCAACTCGTAGCGCTTCAGATTCGGTGTGTTGTCCATGTGTCTCGCTCCTTTTGATGCGTAGGGGGCTTTCGTGGCCCTTTCGTCGATTCTAAGCGTATCGCCGAAAACAGAGGCGCACAGGCGCGGGCGCGCAAGAGGAGTACAGGAGCGAGACGAGCTGGTGGGCCGGGTGGGACTCGAACCCACTATCGGTCGATTATGAGTCGACAGCTTATACCAATTAAGCTTCCGGCCCTTTTAATGAGCAAGGGGCAAAAATAAAGCGCCGGGCGGCGCTTTTCGATACATCGGAACATTGCGCTTGTTCTGCGAGGGTTGCGAGTTTGCCTCACAACGCCTCGCAAGACAAGAGCCGGTCAGTTCCCTTCGAGGAACGACTTCAGCTTGTCGGAGCGGCTCGGGTGACGAAGCTTGCGCAGCGCCTTCGCTTCGATCTGACGAATCCGTTCGCGCGTGACGTCGAACTGCTTGCCGACTTCCTCGAGCGTATGATCCGTGCTCATTTCGATGCCGAAGCGCATGCGCAGCACCTTCGCCTCGCGCGGCGTCAGCGAATCGAGCACGTCCTTGACGACATCGCGCATGCTCGCGTGCAATGCGGCGTCGGCCGGGGCGACCGTGTTCGTGTCCTCGATAAAGTCGCCGAGATGCGAATCGTCGTCGTCGCCGATCGGCGTTTCCATCGAGATCGGCTCTTTCGCGATCTTCATGATCTTGCGGATCTTGTCTTCCGGCATCTCCATCTTTTCGGCGAGCGTAGCCGGATCGGGTTCCAAACCGGTTTCCTGCAAGATCTGCCGCGAAATCCGGTTCATCTTGTTGATCGTTTCGATCATGTGGACCGGAATCCGGATGGTGCGCGCCTGGTCCGCGATCGAACGCGTGATGGCCTGACGAATCCACCACGTCGCGTAAGTCGAGAACTTGTAGCCGCGACGATATTCGAACTTGTCCACCGCCTTCATCAGGCCGATGTTGCCTTCCTGGATCAGGTCGAGGAACTGCAGGCCGCGGTTCGTGTACTTCTTCGCGATGGAAATCACGAGCCGCAGGTTCGCTTCCGTCATTTCGCGCTTCGCCTGACGCGCTTTCAGTTCGCCCGCTGCCATCTGGCGATTGGTTTCCTTCAGGTCCTTGAGCGGCAACACGACGCGCGCCTGCAAGTCGAGCAGACGCTGCTGCTGCTCGCGGATCGCGGGAATGTTGCGTTCGAGGATCGCGCTGTAGCCGTGACCTTCGGCGACGACTTTCTCCGACCAGTCGAGGTCCGTCTCGTTGCCCGGGAAGCGCGTGATGAATTCGGCACGCGGCATGCCGCACTTGTCGACGACCGTGTGCAGGATCTGGCGCTCGACCTGACGCACCTCGTCCACCTGCGCGCGCAGCGTGTCGCACAGGCGCTCGACGGTACGCGCGGTGAAGCGGATCGACATCAGTTCGGTCTGGATGGCTTCCTGCGCCTTCAAATACGCCTTCGACTTGTAGCCTTCCTTCTCGTAGGCGCGGCGCATTTTGTCAAACCATTCGCTGATGAGCGAAAACTTCTCCAGCGACGCGCGCTTGAGCGCTTCGAGCTGAGCGGCGTTCGCATTCGCCTGCGCGGTGCTTTCGTCCTCTTCTTCCTCGTCGTCGCTCTCTTCCGCTTCCTCTTGCTCGTCTTCGCTTTCGATCGCTTCCGCTTCCTGCTCGGAGAAACCGTCGGCGTCCTCGGCGTTCGGATCGATCAGGCCGTCGACCAGTTCGTCGACGCGCGTCTCTTCGTTCTGAACGCGCTCGGCCATCGCGAGGATGTCCGCGATGGTGGTCGGGCAGGCGGAGATCGCCATGACCATGTGCTTCAGGCCGTCTTCGATCCGCTTCGCGATCTCGATTTCGCCTTCGCGCGTGAGCAGCTCGACCGTGCCCATTTCACGCATGTACATGCGGACCGGGTCGGTCGTGCGGCCGAATTCGGAATCGACGGTGGACAGCGCGACTTCGGCTTCTTCCTCGACTTCGTCGTCGGAAGAAGCGGCGGGCGCGTTGTCGTTCAGGAGCAGCGTTTCCGCATCCGGCGCCTGTTCGTAGACGGCCACGCCCATGTCGTTGAACGTGCTGATGATCCCTTCGATCGCTTCCGTTTCCGTGAAGTTGTCGGGCAGGTGATCGTTGATTTCCGCGTACGTCAGATAGCCGCGCTCCTTGCCGAGCTTGATGAGCGCGCGCAGTTTCGCGCGCCGCTCCTCCAGCTCTTCGAGCGTGCCGGGCGCCGCCGAGGCAAACGCGTCCTTCAGCAGCGCTTTTTCCTTCGCGCGCCGATCACGTGCCTTCACCTTCGCCGACGGAGCCGCGACACCCGCAGGCTCTGCGTTTTGCGTTGCGTCGTCTTCGACGGGTACTTCGTTCAGCTTTTTCGTCATGGAATTCGCCGTGCCGGCTTTAGTCTCGACTCGCGGCTGCTGGACGGCAGCCGATGGAACCGTGGATACTGAATGTACGCGCGCTGCTTCGTCCTGCGTGCCATGTCCCGGGTTGTCGCGGGGGCCCTCGCGTACTGGCGGACTTCGGCCCTCGTTCCTACCCTCCATAACAGCCGCGACCCTTCTGCCCGTCTGTTCGGCTGCGAGCGTTTCGGCCCCGTCGGGCGCTTTCTCCGGTGTGCGCACGGGCTTGACCGCTGTCGCCGATGCCTTCTTCGCAGTCGATTCAGCCAGCGCCTTCTTTTTCGAGTTCGGCGCCTGGTGCGCGCCGGCTGGCGACACGCCCGCGAGAGAAGCTGACTCCTTGTGTGCCGCTGCCCGTTCCGGCTCGTTCGAGCCCTGTCCCGTCGCTTTTTTGCCGCTCGTAGTCTTTGCCATTTGCCTATTTCGCCGCGCGCACGACGTGCCTGAAAAACCAGACGAATGACGCGCGCCACACAAGGAAAACAAACTCAAAAAACAACTTGCTTAAAGTCTTTAATTATAGCATTCCAGGTTTATCTCTCCGGGCTCACCACCCGCCCCGCCTTAATCTGCGCGGCCTTGGCCGACAACTCGCTGAATTCGGCCACTTCCTCCGCCGACAGCGACGACTGCCGCGCCAGTTGATCCAGCCGAGCGCGGTAGCTGTCATGGCGCAGTTTCACGACTGTCGCCTGCAATTCTTCCGCGAGCAGCTTGCGTTGCTCGGCGACCCGCTCCGCCGCACTTTCGTCCGCCGGATCACGCATCAGGAGGTCCCGCACATTTTCATCATAGGCGAGAATTTCCTGAAAGATGTCTTCGTATGTCGGAGCATTCGCGGCGTTTCTCAACAGGTCTGAAAGCATCTGAAACTCCGCGCTCTCGCCCAACTCGCGCGCGTGGCCGATCACCTCCCCGAACAACTCGCCGTGCTCGGTCATCGTCACGAGCGTCTGTTCGCTCTCGCTGTCGAGCGCTTTCGCGATTCCCGGATACATCACGAGATTCCGCAATGCCCGTTGCTCCTGGCCCGTCACCCGACGGCGCTCGCTTTTCGGCAGCGCCGAGCGCGCGACCGCGGCGGCGCGCGAATCGATGTCGCATAACGCGGCGATCTCGCCGAACGGCGTGGCGAGCCGGTCTGCAAGCATGTGCAATATCTGCACCCGCAACGCGTTCGCCGGCAACGCCTGCAACAACGGCTTCGCGTCGAACAGCGCTTTCGCGCGGCCTTCGGGCTGATCCAGCTCCTTGTCGTTCAGCACCTCGTTCAGCAAGAACTGCGACAGCGGCATCGCCCGGTCGACCTGTTCGCCGAAGCCGTCGGTGCCAAACTCGCGCACGTAGCTGTCCGGATCGTGTTCCTTCGGGAGAAAAAGGAACCGGATGGTGCGATTGTCGGCGGCGTGCGGCAGACACGCTTCGAGCGCGCGACGCGCCGCCCGGCGGCCCGCCGCGTCGCCGTCGAAACTGAACACGACGGTGTCGGTCTGGCGAAACAGCTTCTGGACGTGAACCGGCGTGCAGGCGGTGCCGAGCGTCGCGACCGCGTTCGCGAAACCGAGCTGCGCGAGCGCGACCACGTCCATATATCCTTCGACGACGAGCACATAGCCCAGTTCGCGAATCGCAAGACGCGCCTCGAACAAGCCGTAAAGCTCGCTGCCCTTGCTAAATAACGGCGTTTCGGGCGAATTCAGATACTTCGGCTCGCCGCTGTCGAGAATGCGCCCGCCGAAGCCGATCACGCTGCCCTTCACGTTGCGGATCGGGAACATCACGCGCTCGCGGAAGCGGTCATAGCGCCGCGCCTGACCCTGCGCGTCGTTTTTCTCGCTGACGATCACGAGTCCCGCTTCGACGAGGTTGTCGTTGCGGTAGTCGGGAAAGGCAGTTTCGAGGTTCTGCCATCCGTCCGGCGCATAACCGAGGCCGAAGCGCGCGGCGACCTCGCCCGTCAGCCCGCGCTTTTTCAAATAGGCAATCGCATTGGGCGCGCCGCGCAACTGCTTGCGATAAAAGTCGCAGGCGGTCTGCATGACTTCCGTCAGCGCGACGCTCACCGCCTTGCTCGGCGCGGGCGCGTAGCCTTCGCCGCCGCCGCCCCTGAACGAAGACGGTTCCTGCGGCACGGTCAATCCGACCGACTGCGCGAGTTCCTTGACTGCCTCGGGGAACGTGAGCCCTGTGTGCTCCATGAGGAAGCTGATCGCCGTGCCGTGCGCGCCGCAGCCGAAGCAGTGATAGAACTGCTTGGTCGGGCTGACCGTGAACGACGGGCTCTTCTCGTTATGGAACGGGCACAGGCCCATGAAATTCGCGCCGCCCTTTTTCAACTGGACGAAGCGACCCACCACGTCGACGATGTCGACGCGGTTAAGTAAATCCTGGAGGAACGCGTGCGGAATCACCGTGCGCGCTTACTTCGACAGCGCCGCCTTGACCTGCGCGGAGACGGCCGTCATGTCCGCCTTGCCCGCGAGCTTCGGCTTGAGCACGCCCATGACCTTTCCCATGTCCTGCGGGCCGGCGGCGCCGGTCGCGGCCACGGCGGCCTCTACTTCCGCCGCGATCGCCTCGGGCGACAGTTGCTCCGGCATGTACGCCGCGAGCACGGCGAGTTCGGCGCTTTCCTTGGCGACCAGGTCGTCGCGGCCGGCGCTCTGGAACTGGCTGATCGAGTCCTTGCGCTGCTTGATCATCTTGTCGATGACGGCGGTCACGGCCGCGTCGTCGAGCGTCACGCGGTCGTCGACTTCACGTTGCTTGATCGCGGCGAGCAACAGGCGAATCGTGCCAAGGCGCTCGGTTTCCCGTGCGCGCATCGCGGTTTTCATGTCGTCGCTGATCTGGTCCTTGAGGCTCATCGTTCACCCGGTGCAATTGCAAATTTGGAGAGAATGGGCCGGCCTGCCGCTGCCTTCGCCGCCGTGCAAATCGAGGCGAAGAAAGCAAAAACCCGCTTGGGATGCTTCCTCAAGCGGGCCATGACGCGGCCGATATCCGCTGGCAATGGAACACATGGAGGTTCCCCGCCGCGTTTCAATGTGATCCGTTCGATGCGAGCGACGCGCCACGCAAAGGACTTTTTACGATATCGCCGATCGACCCAATGTACCGATCGAGTATAGCAGGTCGATTCGCCGTTTCGAGTGGGCTCCGGGCCCGCATCGCCGCGCCCGAAGCCTTGCCGCATCGGACTTTCGGCAGTCTCAGGCGGAGTCGCGCAGCGCTCGCTCGCGGGCAAATTCGGCGACGGCCTGGCCCGCCGCGACGCCCGACGCCCACGCCCACTGGAAGTTGTATCCGCCGAGCCATCCGGTAACGTCTACCGCCTCGCCGACGAAGTACAGACCAGGCGTGCGCGCGCTCATCATCGTCGCCGAGGACAGTTCGCGCGTGTCGACGCCGCCGCGCGTCACCTCGGCCTTGCGATACCCTTCGGTGCCGTTCGGGGTGAGCGTCCAGCGCGACAGCGACTCACCGACCGCCTTCAGCGTGCGGTCCGGCAAATCGGCAAGACGGGCGTCGGCGGGAACGCCCTGCGCTTCGAGCCACGTATGCGCGAGGCGCACCGGCACGTGCTCGGCGAGAAACGTCGCGATGTGCTTCTTCGAGCCCGCTTTCGCGGCAAGGAGCGCCTCGGCCGCGTCGATGCCCGGCAGCAAGTCGATGTGGATCGGCTCGGACGGGTTCCAGTAGCTCGAAATCTGCAGCACGCCCGGCCCGGACAGCCCGCGATGCGTGAGCAGCAAATCTTCGGAAAACTCACCGCGCGTCTTGCCTTTGCCCGTGCTCAGGTCCACTTCGACGGACAGCCCCGAAAGCGCCGAGAACGGCGCCCAGTCGTCGGCGGCGAAGGTAAGCGGCACGAGCGCCGGACGCATGTCGACGAGCTTGTGGCCGAACTGCTTCGCCACGCGATAGCCGAAATCCGTCGCGCCGATCTTCGGAATCGACAAGCCGCCCGTCGCGATGACGAGCGCCGCCGCTTCGATCGTGCCGGCAGTCGTGTCGAGCGCGAAGCGTTCGCCGTCGCGACGGACGGCGTCGACGGTCACCGGACGGCGCCACGCGACGCGCCCGGCGTCGCATTCGCTTTTCAGCAGTTCGATGATCGATTCGCTGGAGTCGTCGCAGAAAAGCTGGCCTTTGTGCTTCTCGTGCCAGCTCACGCGGTATTGCTTGAGCAGCGCGAGGAAATCGCGCGGCGTGTAGCGGGCGAGCGCGGAACGGCAAAAATGCGGATTCGCCGACAGAAAATTGGCCGGTCCCGCGTTGATGTTCGTGAAGTTGCAGCGCCCGCCGCCGGAGATGCGGATTTTTTCGGCGAGGCGTTCGGCGTGGTCGATCAGGACGACGCGGCGGCCGCTTTGGGCGGCGACCGCGGCGCACATCATGCCGGCCGCGCCCGCGCCGATGACGGCGATATCGAAGGATTCCATGGCGCGCATTGTAACCGGCGCGCCCGGCGAAACGCCGCCGCGAGGCACGCGCCGAAGGCCCCGCTGCTATACTTTCATGTTCCCTAAGACGTTGATTCCCATGCTAGTTCTAGGCATCGAAAGCTCCTGCGACGAAACCGGCCTCGCGCTCTACGACACCGAGCGCGGCCTGCTCTCGCACGCGCTGCATTCGCAGATCGCGATGCATCGCGAATATGGCGGGGTCGTGCCGGAACTGGCGTCGCGCGATCACATCCGGCGCGCGTTGCCGCTGCTCGAACAGGTGATGTCGGAAGCGCGCGCCGGACGCGGTGACATCGACGCCATCGCGTTCACGCAGGGCCCCGGCCTCGCGGGCGCGCTGCTCGTGGGCGCGAGCGTCGCGAATGCGCTCGCGATGGCGTGGGACAAGCCGACCGTCGGCATTCACCACCTCGAAGGGCATTTGCTTTCGCCGTTGCTCGTCGACGAGCCGCCGCCGTTTCCGTTCGTCGCGTTGCTGGTGTCGGGCGGCCATACGCAATTGATGCGCGTGACCGACGTCGGCGTGTACGAGACGCTCGGCGAAACGCTCGACGACGCCGCCGGCGAAGCCTTCGACAAAACGGCGAAGCTGCTCGGCCTCGGCTATCCGGGCGGGCCGGAAGTCTCGCGGATGGCGGAATTCGGCACGCCGGGCGCGGTCGTGCTGCCGCGCCCGATGCTGCATTCCGGCGACCTCGATTTCAGCTTCAGCGGTTTGAAAACGGCCGTCCTCACGCAGAGCCGCAAACTCGGCGCGAACGTCTGCGAACAAGCGAAGGCGGATCTGGCGCGCGGTTTCGTCGATGCCGCCGTGGACGTGCTCGTCGCGAAATCGCTCGCCGCGCTGAAGAAGACGGGGCTGAAGCGGCTCGTCGTCGCGGGCGGCGTGGGCGCGAACCGGCAGTTGCGCGAGGCGCTGTCGGCTGCGGCGAAAAAGCGCCGTTTCGACGTGCATTACCCCGACCTGGCGCTTTGCACCGACAACGGCGCGATGATCGCGCTCGCTGGCGCGCTGCGCCTCGCGCGCTGGCCGGAGCAGGCCGTGCGCGACTACGCGTTCACCGTCAAGCCGCGCTGGGACCTGACCTCGCTGGCGGCGGCGTAACCATCAGCTCGGCGGATTGAACGGCTGCACGATCGCCTGAAACGCCGGCAGCGCCTCGCAGCGGTCGGCATGCGCGATGAGTGTCGGCCAGCGCGTCGCCGTGAAGAGCGCCGGATGCGCCTCGCGCGCGAAACAAAGCGCGCAGGCCACGGCGATGTCGGCGTGACTGATGAAATCGCCGAACCACCAGGGCGTGGCGCGCGCCGCGCGGTCCGCTTCCAGCACGTCCAGCACGCGCTCCACCTGTCCCGTGCAGCGCTCCACCCACATCGCCGACTTCTCCTTGTGCAGCACGCGCTCGTAGACAAGCGCGACGGCCTTGTCGGCGAGACCCGTCGCCAGCGCGCAAATCTTCTGCGTCTGCCGGCGCGCGGGGCCCGACGCGGGCATCATCCGCTTGTCCGCGCCCGCTTCCTCGTCGAGATAGTCGAGGATCATCGCGCTCTCGATCAGCACCTCGCCCGAATCCAGCACGAGCGTCGGCACGCGGATCAGCGGATTGAACGGCGCGATCTTGCCGGCGGCGCCGAAGACCGACCACGGCTTGTGCTCGAAAGATATCTCGTAAAGCGTCAGCGCGACGCCGACGCGTCGCACGAACGGGGAATCGTATTGGCCGATCAGGATCAAGGTCCGGCGCTCCGCAATTTATTTTCGGGATAGCCAGTTTAAGGTCGCCGGGGCTTCGGAAACAACGGATAAGCGCCGAGCGCGCACAATCCCGCCACGAACCAGACCGCGCCCCACGATCCGGCCGCGAGCAGATGCGGAATCACGAGCGGCGTGACGAAAAGGCCCGCGAAAACTGCCGTGTTCGCCATCCCGAGCGCGGTTCCAGCGCGCGCGGCGCCGGCGAGCGTCGCGAGTTCGGTGTAGGCCACGCCGTGCCACGCCGACACGCAAATTCCGGCAAACGCGACGAGCGCCATCAAGAGCGCGCCGGAAACGTGGAATGCTTCAAGCGCCGTCGCGAGCACCGCGAACGACGCTGCGGCGACGAGCGTCGAGCCACGCAGATACGCGCGCCGGTTGCCGCGACGGTCGGTGAACCGGCCGCTCCAGATGCGCATCGCCATCGCGCCGATCTGCACGACGGCCATCGTCCCGCTGATCGCGACGAGGCCGAGATGCGCGGCGTCGTGGAGGAAGACGGTCGCGAACGTGAGCACGGCGAACTGCGGCGAGCACAGCAGGCCGATGCCGAGCACGACGCGCCAGATTTGCGCATCGCGCAACGGCGCCGCGTGCGGCACATTCGCCGGCGCCTGTGCGAACGGCGGCTCGTGCAGCCAGCGCCAGGTGATCGCGGCGGAGAGCGCGCACATCGCCGCGAGCGCACCGAACACGGCCGCGAATCCGTGCGACGCCGCCAGCCACGGCAACACGAGCGCGCCGAGTCCCCCGCCGAGCGGGACGGCGGTCTGGCGGATGCTCATCGCGAGTCCGCGCTCGCCTTCGCGGAACCACGCCATGACGGCGCGTCCGCTCGAACCGTTGACGCTGCCGCTGATGAGTCCCGTCACGCACATGCCGAACACGAGCCAGCCGAGCGGGGGAATCGCGTGAGCGCCGTGCGGCACGACGAACAACGCCATCGCCAGAAGCGCGGCGGCGGTGCCCGCGAGGCCGTTCAGCAGCACGGGGCGGTCGCCCCAGCGGTCGGTGAGCATCCCCCACGGCAGTTCCGATACCGCGACGCCCAGCCCCATCGCCCCGAGCACGAGGCCGAGTTGCGCGTTGTCGAAGCGATAACCTTCGCGCAGCCAGACGGCCGTGGTCGGAATGCCGTTGACGGCCGCCGAAAAACTCGCGTTCGCCACGACGCCCACGCCGAGCACCTTCCAGCGATGCGATTCACCGCGCGCCGCGCTTTGAAAATCCAGCGGTGTTGCCATGATCCTGTTCTCCGAAATTGACGGGAGCAGTTTCACGCTTTACGATCATCCTGAATATCAGAAAGTTTTTCACTCACCATTCGATAAATCAGGACGATTGCGATGAACCAGATTTCGTTCGATCTCGCGGTGCTGCGCAGCTTCGTCGCGGGCATCGACCTCGGGAGTTTTGCGAAGGCGGCGGATCGCGTGGGGCGGTCGACGTCGGCGGTCAGCGCGCAGATGGGCAAGCTTGAAGAGCAGGCGGGCACGACGCTCTTTCGCAAGTCCGGGCGCAGTCTCGCGCTCACCGAAGCCGGCGAGACCATGCTGCGTTACGCGCGCCGCCTGATCGAACTGAACGACGAGGCGGCCGTCGCGATGCGCAGCGTCCATCTGGAAGGCTGGATCCGGCTCGGCTTGCAGGAGGATTTCGGCGAAGTCGTGCTGCCGGACGTGCTCGGGCGGTTTGCGCGCGCGCATCCGAAGGTGCGCATCGAGGCGCGGGTTGCGCGTAACACCGACCTGCTGGAGCGCATCGGATCGAATCAGCTCGATCTTGCGCTCGTGTGGGGCGCGCCCGCGTCGGAACTGGCCGAACCGGTCGCCGTGCCGCACATGTGCTGGATCGGCTCGTCCAGCCTGCCGTGGACCCGCGACGACGACGAACCGTTGCCGCTCATCGCGTTCGACCGGCCGTGTCTTTTTCACAGCATGGCGACCGAGGCGCTGGACCGCGCGGGCATCAAATGGCGTGTCGCCTTCACGAGTCCGAGTCTCGCGGGCTTGTGGGCGGCGGCCGCGGCGGGGCTCGGCGTGACCGTGCGCACGCGTTACGGCTTGCCGTCGTCGGTGTGCGCGCTCAAATCAGAGGAAAGCGGACTGCCCGAATTGCCGACAATCCCGCTCGCGTTACTGCGCGCCTCGACGGTCGCGCCGGCGCAGGTCGAGCGGCTCGCGTCGATCGTGCTGGATTCGGTGCGCGGCGGGCCGCTGCAATGAAAAAAGGTCGATCCTGGGATCGGCCTTCTCGCGTTCACGCGCTCGCGTGAATCAGACGCGCTTGCCGCGCTCGATCACCGCGTAGGCGCTGTGATTGTGGATCGACTCGAAGTTTTCGGCTTCGAGCGTGTACGCGAGCACGCGCTCGTCCGCGTTCAGCCGCGTCGCGACATCGCGCACGAGGTCTTCGACGAACTTCGGGTTCTCGTAAGCGCGCTCGGTCACGAACTTTTCGTCCGGGCGCTTGAGCAGGCCCCAGAGTTCGCACGACGCTTCCTCTTCCGCGATCCGGATCAGATCCTCGACGGGCAATTCGCCCGCGAGTTCGGCGGCAATCGTGACGTGCGAGCGCTGGTTGTGCGCACCGTACTGCGAAATCTTCTTCGAACACGGGCAGAGGCTCGTCACCGGCACGAGCACCTTGAGCGACAGCCGCGTCGTGCCGTCGCGCAGTTCGCCCGTCAGCGTGACTTCGTAATCCATCAGGCTCTCGACGCCGGAAACGGGCGCCGTCTTCATCACGAAATACGGAAACGTCACTTCGATGCGCCCCGCGTGCGCTTCGAGTTTCGCGAGCATCGACTGAAGCATCGCGCGAAACGCGGCCTGATCGAGCGGCGCGCGGTGTTCGTCGAGCAACGCGACGAAACGCGACATGTGCGTGCCTTTTTGCTCGGCGGGCAAATGCACGTCGAGATTCCACACGCCGACGCCCGGCTGCGCGTCGCCGCTTTGCGTGCGCACGGTGAGCGGATACCGCACGCCCTTCACGCCGACGCGCTGGATCGGAATCTGACGGGTGTCCGGCGTGCTCTGCACGTCGGGCATGACGAAGGCGGGATTCATCTGATTCATCTTGTTATGTCCTCATTCGACGCGCGCCTCTCCCGGGCGACGCGCGGCGTGATCGGCGATGGCGCGCCGGCATTGAAGCTTCAAGGTGAGACCAAGCGGCGCGCATTCCCCGGGACGCGCCGCCCGTCGCGTTCTATTTCAGGCGACGCGCTTGCTCAGTTTGCCCGCCGCGCTGTCGACGTCGGTCAGGAAGCGCTCGCGGATCGATTTCGCGATGCCCGCGCCGTCCAGACCAACGCTCGCGAGCAGCTTGACCGGGTCGCCGTGATCGATAAACACGTCCGGCAGGCCCAATTGCTGCACCGGCTTGATGACCGAACTGGCGAGCAGCACCTCGACGCACGCGGAACCCGCGCCGCCCATGATCGCGCCTTCCTCCACGGTCACGAGCGCGTCGTGGGTCGCGGCGAGTTCGCGCAGCAGATCGGCGTCGATCGGCTTCACGAAGCGCATGTTCGCAACGGTGGCGTCGAGTTCTTCGGCGGCCGCGAGCGACGGCGCGACCATCGTGCCGAACGCGAGAATCGCGATGCGCTTGCCCGAGCCGAGCTTCTGCGACGATTCGCGGCGGATTTCGCCCTTTCCGAGCGGAATCGCGGTCATCTGCTTGACGGTCGCGACGCCCGTGCCCGCGCCGCGCGGATAGCGCACGGCCGCCGGTCCCGGCTGCTGGAGCGCGGTGTAGAGCATCTGACGGCACTCGTTTTCGTCCGACGCGGCCATCACCGTCATGTTCGGGATGCAGCGCATGAACGCGAGATCGTAGTTGCCCGCGTGCGTCGCGCCATCGGCGCCGACGAGCCCCGCGCGGTCGATGGCGAACACGACCGGCAGGTTTTGCAGCGCGACGTCGTGGATCAGCTGGTCGTAGGCGCGTTGCAGGAACGTCGAATAGATCGCGACGACCGGCTTCATGCCGTCCGCCGCCAGACCGCCCGCGAACGTCACGGCGTGCTGCTCGGCGATGCCGACGTCGAAATAGCGGTCCGGGAAACGCTTCTCGAACTCCACCATGCCGGAGCCCTCGCGCATCGCGGGCGTGATGCCGACGACGCGCGAATCCAGCGCGGCGGCGTCGCACAGCCACTCGCCGAACACCTGCGTGTAGGTTTTCTTCGACGGCGCCGTCGACGGCTTGATGCCTTCCGCCGGATTGAACTTGCCCGGGCCGTGGTAGAGCACCGGATCGGCTTCGGCGAGCTTGTAGCCCTGGCCCTTTTTCGTCACGACGTGCAGGAATTGCGGCCCGCGCAGTTCCCTGATGTTTTGCAGCGTCGGGATCAGCGAATCGAGGTCGTGACCGTCGATCGGGCCGATGTAGTTGAAGCCGAATTCCTCGAACAGCGTGGCCGGCACGATCATGCCCTTCGCGTGCTCTTCGAGCTTGCGGGCGAGATCGAGCATCGGCGGCGCGACGCGCAGCACGCGCTCCACGCCGGCGCGCGCGGCGGCATAGAAACGGCCCGACATCAGGCGCGCGAGATGGCGATTCAGCGCGCCGACCGGCGGCGAAATCGACATGTCGTTGTCGTTCAGAATCACGAGCAACGGCACGTCGTCCTCGACGCCCGCGTTGTTCATCGCCTCGAAGGCCATGCCGGCGGTCATCGCGCCGTCGCCGATCACGGCGATCGAGAAGCGGTTGTCGCCCTGCAATTTGCTCGCGACCGCCATGCCGAGCGCCGCCGAAATCGACGTGCTCGAATGCGCCGTGCCGAACGTGTCGTACTCGGACTCGCTCCTGCGCGGGAAGCCGGAAATGCCGTTGAGCTGGCGCAGCGTGGGCATCTGGTCGCGGCGGCCGGTCAGGATCTTGTGCGGATAGGTCTGATGGCCGACGTCCCAGACGACGCGGTCGCGGGGCGTGTCGAATACATAGTGCAGCGCGATCGTCAGCTCGACCGTGCCGAGATTCGACGACAGATGACCGCCCGTCTGCGACACGCTGTCGAGCACGTAGGCCCGCAGTTCGTCGGCAAGCGGTTGCAGTTGGCGGCGATCGAGGGCGCGCAGGGCGGCCGGATCGTCGATGGTTTTCAGCAAGTCGTACATCGTCGTCCCATTTTAGGAAAACTGGCGTGATCCGGCGGCGCGTTTTTCGGTGCTGGCCACGGAATCACGCATTCAACGTTCAGTGCACCCGGTTCACGACCAGGTCAGCGAGTTCGGCAAGGCGCTGGGCGCGCGGGCCGAACGGTTCGAGCGCGGCGTGCGCGTCGCGGCGCAGTTGCGCTGCGAGTTCGCGCGACGCATCGAGTCCGATGATCGACACGTAGGTCGGTTTGTCGTGCTGCGCGTCCTTGCCCGCGGTTTTGCCGAGGGTGGCGGAGTCGGCGGTGACGTCGAGGATGTCGTCCACCACCTGAAATGCGAGACCGACGGCCGCCGCGTAGGCGTCGAGCGACTTGAGCGCCGCCGCGTCGGGCGTGGCGCCCGCGAGCGCGCCCATGCGCACCGACGCGCGCAGCAACGCGCCCGTCTTCTTCCGATGCATCGTTTCCAGCTCCGGCCGCGACAGCTTCCGGCCGACGCTTTCCAGATCGATGGCCTGCCCGCCTGCCATGCCGAGCGAGCCGCTCGCGACCGCCAGTTCGCGCACGAGCGCGGCCTGCTGGGCATCGTTCAGACCATTGCCGTTGGCCGTGAGCGCGACAAACGCCTGCGACTGCAACGCATCGCCGACGAGCAGTGCCGTCGCTTCGTCATATTGCACGTGTACGGTGGGCTTTCCGCGACGCAATGCGTCGTCGTCCATCGCGGGCATGTCGTCATGCACGAGCGAATACACATGGATCATTTCCAGCGCGGCGCTCGCCGTTTCGACCGCCTGCGCGCTCGCGCCGGTCAGCTCGCCGGCTGCGTGGCACAACAGCGGCCGAACGCGCTTGCCGCCGCCGAGAACCGCGTAGCGCATCGCTTCATGCAGCCTGGCCGGCGCGACGTCCGCGCCCGGCAGATAGTGTTCGAGCGCCGTCTCGACACGGTCGAGACTGGCGCGCATCCATTGTTCGAATGTCATAGGTCGTCCCCGTTGCCCTCGCCTGCGCGCCGCGCGTCCGTGGGCAGCGATTTGAGCGTGTCGCCGTCAAGCACGCGAACCTGCTGCTCGACTTTTTCGAGCTGCTGCTGGCAAAAGCCAACGAGCGCCGCGCCTCGGCGGTACGCCGTGAGCGATTCCTCGAGACTCAGGTCTCCGCCTTCCATGCGCGCGACGAGCCCCTCGAGTTCTGTCAGCGCCGCTTCGTAGTTCTCCGGGAGGGCCGTGCCGCTGTTGCCTGGCGCGCCGGCGGCTTCCTCTGTTGCGGTTTTCGCCATGAATCGTTGGTGTGGAATCGAATTTTTGGGAACAAGTCGGACATTCTACGGCAAAAGCCGGTTTTCCGACCTTCAAGCCGTCGCCCGCCATACGCACCGGGCCTTGCGCGCCTGCGCGAACGCCCGTCCGGCACGCGCGCATGTGTCCGGAAACGCTGCCAATTCCCCGCCGGAACCCCGGAACTCCCGTGCGGAAATTGACCCAAATCAGGACCTTGGCGCCCCGGAAAAGGGGATTTGGGTATAATCGCGGGCTCCCTAAATCGAATTTTCGATGGTTGGGTTGTTCACTGCTTTCACGTCTTCATCGGGAGTGGGAATGTCCAATCTGAGCAATGCATTGCAGTTGAAGGCTGTCCATAGCCAACTGCCAGTCACGGCTTACTTTGACGAAGCGCTTCTGACGCGCGAACTCGAAACACTTTTCAAGCAGGGTCCTCGTTATATCGGGCACGAACTCATGGTTCCCGAAGCGGGGAGCTATTTCGCTTTGCCTGGCGAGGGCGAAGGGCGCCTGCTCGTGCGCAACCAGCAATCGCAGATCGAATTGCTGTCGAACGTCTGCCGCCACCGGCAGGCGATCATGCTCAACGGGCGCGGCCGGGCGGACAACATCGTCTGTCCCCTGCACCGCTGGACTTACGACCTGAAGGGCGAACTGCTCGGCGCGCCGCATTTCGCGGACAAGCCCTGCCTGAATCTCGGCGCCACGCCGCTGCAGAACTGGCAAGGCCTGCTCTTCGAGGCCGAGGGCCGCAACGTCGCGGCCGATCTCGCGCGCCTCGGCACCGCGAAACATTTCGACTTCTCGGGCTTCATGTTCGATCACGTCGAAGTGCACGAGTGCAATTACAACTGGAAGTCCTTCATCGAGGTGTATCTGGAGGATTACCACGTTGCGCCGTTCCATCCGGGCCTCGGCAGCTTCGTCTCGTGCGACGACCTGACCTGGGAATTCGGCGACTGGTACAGCGTGCAGACGGTCGGCGTGCACAAGAACCTGGAAAAGCCGGGCAGCCCGACGTACCGGAAATGGCACGACGAAGTACTCAAGTTCCGCAACGGCACGCCGCCCGAATTCGGCGCGATCTGGATGGTGTACTACCCCGGTCTCATGATCGAGTGGTATCCGCACGTGCTCGTGGTGTCGTGGCTGATTCCGCGCGGCGCGCAGAAGACGACGAACATCGTCGAGTTCTACTATCCCGAGGAGATCGCGCTCTTCGAGCGTGAGTTCGTCGAGGCGGAACGCGCCGCGTACATGGAAACGGCGCGCGAGGACGACGAGATCGCGGAACGCATGGATGCGGGCCGCCGCGCGCTGATGTCGCGCGGGGAATCGCAGGTCGGGCCGTATCAAAGCCCGATGGAATCGGGCATGCAGCATTTCCACGAGTTCCTGCGGCATCAGCTTGGCGAAATTTGAAGCGCGTACCGCGCTCATGACGAAAAAAGCCGCGTTCAGCAATGAACGCGGCTTTTTGCATTGGCGCCCGATGGCCGACCGAAGAGCGAGCATCCGACTTCGCTCTTTGCGCGCGTTTTTTTTGTTTAGACTGAGTGTATCCATTACTCGAAAACGCCCGCCCTTCTTTGCAAGGCAAGCCGGGCGAGCATCAGGAGCCGTCATGCCGCACACGCACTACACCACGCTCATTTCCGCCGCCAATCTGGCCGAACGGCTTGCCGCCGCGCCCGGCAGCGTGCTCGTCTTCGATTGCCGCTTCGATCTCGCCGCGCCCGAAGCAGGCGCTGCCGCCTACGCGGCCGGCCATCTGCCGGGCGCGCATTACCTGCATCTCGATCGCGATCTGTCGGGCGCGAAAACCGGCGCGAATGGACGCCATCCGCTGCCGGATCGCGCGGCGCTCGTCGCGAAACTCGCGGGTTTCGGGCTGAACGAAGGCCAGCAGGTCGTCGCCTATGACGCAGCGGGCGGGATGTACGCCGCGCGCCTCTGGTGGCTGCTGCGCTGGCTCGGACACGATTCGGTCGCGCTCGTCGACGGCGGCCTGCAGGCGTGGGAAGCCGCCGGCCAGCCGCTCGACACGCACGTGCCGCCGCATTCGCCCGGCAATTTCAAGGCCGGCAAGCCGCTCGCGGTGACTGTCGACGTTCACGCGGTCGAACGCAATCTAACCGCGCGCGACCACCTGGTGATCGACGCGCGCGCCGCCGACCGCTATCGCGGCGAAAACGAAACCATCGATCCGGTGGGCGGCCACATTCCGGGCGCGCTCAATCGCTTCTTCAAGGACAACCTGACCGACGAGGGCCGTTTCCGCACGGCGCACGAGTTGCGCGACGCGTTCGGCGCGTTGCTCGGCAAGACGCCGCCCGATCGCGTCGTGCTGCAATGCGGCTCGGGCGTGACGGCCTGCCACAACGCGCTCGCGATGGAGATCGCCGGACTGCACGGCGCGGCGCTCTACGGCGGCTCGTGGAGCGAATGGTGCGCGAACCCGTCGCGGCCCGTCGCGACGGGCGCGACGGCCTGACCGCGTAACGCGCGCGCGGCGTCCTTACTTGACGCCGTGCTCCTTGAACCACGCGAGGGCGCGGCGCCAGCCGTCCTCGGCGTCGGCCTTGCGATAGCTCGGGCGATAGTCGGCGAAAAACGCGTGCGGCGCGTCGTCGTAGACGACGAACTGCGAGCCGCGCGCGACCGCTGGACCGCCCGCGATCGCCTGCTTCATCTGCTCGAGGGTGTCCTGCGGGATGCTCTGGTCCTGCTTGCCATAGAGTCCGAGCACGGGCGCCTTCAACTCGGCGACGTTGTCGAGCGGAAAGCTCGGATTGTTGGCCGTCTTGTCGCCGGTGACGCGCCCGTACCAGACGACCGCGGCCTTCAGGCGCGGATTGTGTTCCGCGTAGAGCCATGCGTACTTCCCGCCCCAGCAAAACCCGGTGACGCCGAGCTTGTTCAGGTCGCCACCGTGCTCGCCTGCCCATTTGGCGGTGGCGTCGATGTCCGATATCACCTGCGAGTCCGGCACCTTCGAGACGATCTGGTCGCTGATCTGCTGGATCGACTTGAGGCTCGTCACGTCGCCTTGCCGGGTATAGAAATCCGGCGCGATCGCCAGATAGCCGAGCTTCGCGAAGCGCCGGCAGACGTCGGCGATATGCTCGTGGACGCCAAAAATCTCATGGATCACGATGATCACCGGCAGCTTCGTCTTGCCCTTCGGCTGCGCGCGATAGGCGGGCACGAGCGCGCCATCGGCGCCGCGCACGCCGATGGGACCGGCTTCGAGGCCGTCGCTGTCGGTATGGATGGTTTGCGCCGAGACGGGCAGCACGGCGGCGGCGAAGCCGGTCCCGATGGTGGCCTTGATGAAGGTGCGGCGATCGAACGGAACGTGCGGAATGAGGCTGTCGACTTCAGGCTTAAGCATACGAAGCTCCTGCGGCAAAGGCCGCCGAGGGCCGCCGGCTGCATTGCGCCGGACGACGCTGGAATCGGAGACCGCGCGCCGTTCCCCGGAACGCGACGACGCGTGGCACTGCACGGCAAGAAGCGCGGCGCAACCTCGGACCGCGCTCCGGACTGCGCGCCCGAAGGCGCGCCGCTCATTCTAAACAGCTTGAACGCTCAGTGCAGCTTGACGCGCGGCGCGGTGGAACGCCGCAGCCAGTGCGCGAAGGTATCGAGCACCATGCGCGGATAGCCGTGCAGCGCGGCCACGTGGAGCCGGTACAGCGACATGTACATGAAGCGCGCGAAGAGCCCTTCGATCAGCATGTTCCCGCCGATCAGCCCGCCCATCAGATTGCCGACCGCGCTGTAATGCCCGAGCGACACGAGCGAGCCGAAGTCGCGATAGGTGTACTCGGGCAGCGGCTTGCCTTCCAGCCGGCGCGCGAGCGATTTCATCAGGAAGCTGGCTTGCTGGTGCGCGGCCTGCGCGCGCGGCGGCACGTTGCGCTCGTTGCCCGGCCAGGCGCAGGCGGCGCAGTCGCCGATCGCGAAGATGTCGTCGTCGATCTCGGTTTGCAGCGTGCGGCGCACGATCAACTGGCCGAGGCGGTTGGTCGGCAGGCCGTCGAGTTCGCCGAGTACCGCCGGCGCCTTGATGCCCGCCGCCCACACGGTCAGGTCGGCGCGAATCGTCTTGCCGCTCGCCGTGCGGATCGAATCGCGCGAGACTTCCGCGACGGTTTCGCTGGTCATCAGCGTGACGCCGAGCTTGGTGAGCAACTCGGCGGTCGCCGTCGAGACGCGTTCCTGCAAGGCCGGCAAAATGCGCGGCCCCGCCTCGATCAGCACGATGCCGATGTCGTGTTTCGGATCGAGCTTGTGCAGCCCGTACGCCGACAGCACGTGCGCCGTGTTGCGCAATTCCGCCGACAATTCGACGCCCGTCGCGCCCGCCCCGACGATCGCCACCTGGATGCGCGGCTGCCTCGGCTGCCCGGGGATGTCCGGCTCCGGCGGCCGATGCTCCGCGCGCATGCAGGCCGCGATCAGCCGCTTGCGAAACAGCTCGGCTTGCCCGACGGTATCGAGCGCGATCGAATTTTCCTGCGCGCCCGCGACGCCGAAGAAGTGCGTCGTGCTGCCGATGGCGACGATGAGCGTGTCGTATTCGAGTTCGCGCTGCGGGATCAGTTCGCCGGCTTCGTCGTCGCGCAACGGGCCGACCGTGATGCGCTTCGCTTTCCGATCCAGCGCGACCAGTTCGCCCTGCGCGAACTCGAAGCCGTGCCACAGCGCCTGCGCCGCGTATTCGAGTTCCTGCGTGAACGGGTCCATGCTGCCCGCCGCGACCTCGTGCAGGAGCGGTTTCCAGATGTGCGTGGGATTGCGGTCGATCAGCGTGATCTGCGCCGCGGGGGCCTTCTTGCGGTCGGTGGAACCGTAGCGATCGCCAAGACGCGTGGCAAGCTCGAGTCCCCCGGCCCCTCCTCCAACGATGATGAAGCGATGCATGGCACTCTCCCTTGTCGACCTTGCAACACGGTTGCTTGTCGTGGCTGCGTCTTTATTGCGACTCGTTTGATTCTTCTGACATCGGCATGCGTGCTCGCCTCGACGGACATTGTGCACGCCGTTGCGGCGCACTCACAAGCCCGCTTGCCGCATGCCGGGCATGCGGCGTTTCCGGTCAGTGGGCTTCCTCCCAGTTGGCGCCCGCACCGACTTCGGCGACGAGCGGCACCTTGAGCGTCGCGACGCCGCACATCAGTTCCGGCAGACGCTTGCGCACGTCCGACAATTCTTCCTCGGGCACTTCGAGCACGAGTTCGTCGTGCACCTGCATGATCATCTTCGACTTCGCATTCGATGCTTCGAGCCAGTCCTGCACGGCGATCATCGAAAGCTTGATGAGGTCGGCGGCGGTGCCCTGCATCGGCGCGTTGATCGCGGCGCGCTCGGCCGCCTGACGGCGCGGTCCGCTGCCGCCGTTGATCTCGGGCAGCCACAGACGCCGCCCGAACACGGTCTCGACGAAGCCGTTCTGCTTCGCGCTCGTGCGCGTGTTTTCCATGTAGGCGGCAACGCCCGGATAGCGCGCGAAGTAGCGGTCGATGTAGAGCTTCGCGGCATCGCGCGTGATGCCGAGATTCGACGCGAGTCCGAACGAACTCATGCCGTAGATGAGACCGAAGTTGATGACCTTCGCGATGCGCCGCTGATCGCTGGATACTTCGATCGGCGTGACGCTGAAGATCTCCGACGCCGTCGCGCGGTGCACGTCCTCGCCGGCGGCGAACGCGCGCATCAGCGATGCGTCGCCGGAGATGTGCGCCATGATGCGAAGTTCGATCTGCGAATAGTCCGCCGAGACGATGCGGCTGCCCGGCGGCGCGATGAACGCCTCGCGGATGCGCCGCCCTTCGCCGGTGCGCACGGGGATGTTCTGCAGGTTCGGCTCGTTCGACGACAGGCGACCCGTGACCGCGACCGCCTGCGCGTAGTTCGTATGCACGCGGCCCGTCGTTGCGTTGACCATGCGCGGCAGCTTGTCGGTGTAGGTGGACTTCAGCTTCGACAAGCCGCGATGTTCGAGCAAAATCTTCGGCAGCGGATAGTCTTCGGCGAGCTTCTGCAGCACTTCTTCATCGGTGGAAGGCGCACCGCTCGGCGTCTTCTTCACCACCGGCAATTGCAGCTTCTCGAAGAAGATCTGCCCGATCTGCTTCGGCGACCCGAGATTGAATTCGCCGCCCGCGAGTTCATGCGCGGTGCCTTCGAGTTCGATCAGACGCGTCGCAATTTCGCTGCTTTGCTTCTGCAGTTTCTCGCGATCGATCAGCACGCCGTTGCGCTCCATCTTGCGCAACACGCGCGCGGTCGGCAGTTCGATGTCGCGATACACGCGCAGCAGCCCTTCTTCTTCCGCGACCTGCGGATACAGCGCCTGATGCAGGCGCAGCGTGACGTCGGCGTCTTCGGCGGCGTACTGCGCGGCCTTGTCGAGCGCGACTTCATCGAAGCCGATCTGCGATGCGCCCTTGCCCGCCACGTCCTCGTACTTGATCGTCTTCACGCCGAGATGGCGCAGCGCGAGGTTGTCCATGTCATGCGGACGATGCGACTCCAGCACATATGACTGCAACAGCGTGTCGTGTTCGACGCCGTTCAGTTCGATGCCATAGTTCGCGAGCACCTGCTCGTCGTACTTCAAATGCTGGCCGACCTTCTTCTTCGATGCATCCTCGAGCCACGGCTTGAGTTTCTGGAGCACTTCATCGCGCGGCAACTGGTCGGGCGCATCCGGCCCGCGATGCGCAAGCGGAACATAAGCCGCATGGCCCGGCTCGACCGACACCGACAACCCCACGATCTGCGCGACCATCGGATCGAGCGACGTGGTCTCGGTATCGAACGACGTCAGCTCGGCGGCGTCGATCTTCGCGAGCCAGGCGTCGAACTGCTCCCAGGTCTGCACGGTCTCGTAGTGATGGACGATTTCCGTCGTCTCGGCGGGCGGCGTATCGGTCGGGCCTTCCACTGCATCGGCGATTTCGATTTCGCGCAGCCACGTCTTGAAGCCGTGACGCGTGAAGAGATCGCGCAGTTCTTCGCGCGCTTCGGGACGGCTCGGCAAGGTGGCGTCGATCGACTCGATCTGCGCGCTCAGATCGCATTCCGTGTGCACGGTGACGAGTTTTCTCGCCATCGGCAGGAAGTCGAGAGCGTGGCGCAGATTGTCTCCTACCGCACCTTTGATCTCGTTCGCATGTGCGACGATGCCATCGAGGGTGTCGTATTGCGCGAGCCACTTCAAGGCCGTCTTGGGGCCGCACTTCTCGACGCCCGGCACGTTGTCGACCGTATCGCCGATAAGCGACAGGTAATCGACGATCCGCTCCGGCGGCACGCCGAACTTGTTCAACACGCCGGCGCGGTCGAGCGTTTCGTTGGTCATCGTATTGATGAGGGTGACATGATCAGTCACGAGCTGTGCCAAATCCTTGTCGCCCGTCGACACGATCACCTTCATGCCGCGCTTCTCGGCGGCGACCGCGAGCGTGCCGATGACGTCGTCGGCTTCGACGCCTTCGATCATCACGAGCGGCCAGCCGAGCGCGCGCACGGTCACATGAATGGGCTCGATTTGACGCGAGAGATCATCGGGCATCGAGGGCCGGTTGGCCTTGTAGTCGGCGTACCAGTCGTCGCGAAAGGTCTTGCCTTTGGCGTCGAATACGCACGCGCTATACTCTGCATTGATTTCGCGCCGCAAGCGGCGCAGCATGTTGATCATGCCATACAGCGCGCCAGTCGGCCCGCCATCGGGGCCGCGTAAATCCGGCATCGCGTGATAGGCCCGGTACAGATAGCTAGAACCGTCGACCAATAGCAGGGTCTTACCTTCAAGACTTAGTTCTTCAGGCATTATGAACAAGAGAAAAGTGATTCCGAGTCTGCGATCGCTCGCAGATCAAGAGCGCGCGACGGCCAAAAAGGCTCGCGCATCGTGGCAGATGTTCACGATTATGGCAGAGTTTATCGAGGCGACCGAGTACCTCTCGGAGATCCGCCCTGCCATCAGCATCTATGGTTCGGCGCGTCTGAAACCGGAGTCGCCCTACTACAAACTGACCATCGAAATCGCCCAGCGATTCTCCGATGCAGGCTTCGCCGTGATCTCCGGCGGCGGCCCCGGCATCATGGAAGCGGCCAACAAAGGCGCGCACGCGGGCAAGTCGCCGTCGGTCGGGCTGAACATCGAATTGCCGCACGAGCAGTCGGGCAACCAGTGGCAGGACATCTCGCTGCGCTTTCGTCACTTCTTCACGCGCAAGGTCACGTTCGTGAAGAACTCGGATGCGGTCGTGGTGATGCCCGGCGGCTTCGGCACGCTCGACGAACTGGCCGAAGTGCTCACGCTCATCCAGACCAAGAAGTCGCGCCATGTGCCGATCGTGCTCGTCGGCGCGGAGTTCTGGTCGGGTCTGCTCGCATGGTTCAAGGACACGCTGCTCACGAACGGCGTGATCGGCGAGAAGGACCTGAACCTGATGCAGGTCATCGACGACCCCGATCAGGTGCTCGACGCGGTGCTCAAGTTCTACGAAGACCGCGAAGCAACGGGCGAACAGCCGGCCGAAGGCAAGTCGGACGAAGACCGGATGTTCTATCTCTGATAGATGGCGATGCGGGCGGTCTTCCTTCGAAGACCGCCCGCTTGCGTTTACTGGCTCATTGGAACGCGACTTCCGCGAAGCTGCGCAGCTTGCGGCTGTGGAGTCTCGACAGTCCGTTCATCCGCAGCAACTCCATCGCCTTCACGCCGATCTGCAAATGCTGATCCACCTGCGCGCGATAGAACTGGTCGGCCATGCCGGGCAGCTTCAGTTCACCGTGCAGCGGCTTGTCCGATACGCATAGCAGCGTGCCGTACGGAACGCGGAATCGAAAGCCGTTCGCGGCGATGGTCGCGCTTTCCATGTCGAGCGCGATCGCGCGGCTTTGCGACAGGCGCTGCACCGGCTCGCGATGATCGCGCAATTCCCAGTTGCGGTTATCGACGCTCGCGACCGTTCCCGTGCGCATCACGCGCTTCAACTCCGTGCCTTCGAGTTGCGTGACCTGCGCGACCGCTTTCTCCAGCGCGACCTGCACTTCGGCGAGCGCCGGAATCGGCACCCACAGCGGCAGATCCGCATCGAGCACGTGGTCCTCGCGCACATAGCCGTGCGCGAGCACGTAGTCGCCGAGACGCTGCGTGTTGCGCAGACCCGCGCAGTGGCCGAGCATGACCCACGCGTGCGGGCGCAGCACCGCGATGTGATCGGTGATCGTCTTCGCGTTCGACGGCCCGACGCCGATGTTGACCATCGTGATGCCGCTGCCGTCCGCGCGCTTCAGGTGATACGCGGGCATTTGCGGCAGACGCGCGGGCGGCGTGCCTTCGTCCTCGAACTGCTCGCCGAGGTTCGCGTTGTACGTGATGACATCGCCCGGCTCGACGAACGACGAATACTCGCTGCGATAGGCGCGTGTTTCATCGTCGTCGGCACGCGACATCATCGTGCGGCCGAGCTTCACGAACTCGTCGATATAGAACTGATAGTTCGTGTAGAGCACGTAGTTCTGGAAATGCGTCGGCAAGGTGGCCGTATAGTGGCGCAGCCGATGCAGCGAGAAATCGACGCGCGCCGCCGTGAAAAGCGCAAGCGGATGCGGCTCGCCCGCGGCCGGCTCGTAGGTGCCGTTGACGATGCGGTCGTCGAGCAGCGCAAGGTCGGGCGTATCGAAGATGTTGCGCATCGCGAGCAGCCGGTCGCGATCGAGATCGCCTTCCAGATGGATGCCCTCGGCGAACGCGAAGTGAATCGGGATCGGTTGCGCCGACACGCCCACCTCGATCCCGACATGATGGTTCTTCGTCAGAAGCCGCAATTGCTCGCGGTAATAGTCGCCGAAGAGGTCGGGCCGCGTGAGCGTCGTCTCGAAGATGCCCGGCCCCGCGACGAAGCCATATGAACGCCGCGAGTCGATCTGCGTATTCAGCTCGGTGCGCACGCGCACGAACGGATAGCAGGCGCGCACGCGGTGCGTGAAGTGCTCGTTGCGTCGATAACGCGCGAACGCATCGCGCAGGAATGAGGTGTTCGCTTCATAAATCGCCGACAGGCGCGTAACGGCGGCTACGGGGTCGTCGAAGGACTCCGTCGGGAAATCGTTGGCGGGCGTGGCCTGAGTGCTTTGTGTTCGGTCGTTTGTCATGATCTGGCGCGCTCGTGTGATCAATCGACCTTACCACGGAAGAACGCCAGAACCATGAAGCCCATGCTCGCCGCGTGCGCGTTGCAACACCTTTATGACGCGGCCGTCGGATTCGCCAAAAGCGGCGCAAAATAAGGCGTTGCGCGACCCTTTGGCGGATGCGTTTTGCTAAAATCCGGCCCAGTCATTTGGAGAACCACCATGAAGCCGCTTTTCTCTGCCGCCGTCGCGGCAGTCCTCGCCGCCGGCAGCATCAGTGCAATCGCAAAGCCGGCGCCCGCGGCAGAACAAGCGCCGGCACCGCGCGCGATGTCGCCGGAAGAGGCCGCCGGGCTTCCCGATCTGAAGGCCATCAACCGTCCCGCCGCCACGGCAAGCTCGAAAGTCGAAATTTCGCCGCCGCGCACGCCGAGTTACCACGAACTGAGCACGAACGGCACCGAAATCACCGAATATCGCGACAAGGGCAAGCCCGTCGAGATCAACGTACAGTCGAATTTCGGCACCCGCTATCAGATGAGCGCGCCCGCCGACACGTCGCCGTCGGTGCGCGACAACGGCAAGGCGAGCACGCGTCTGCCGTCGGTGAATTTGCATTATTGATGCGCGTTTATTGAACTTTCGCGAGACGTTCCTCGCGACCTCTACAATTCCCGCCTGGCAGCCGCTGCAAGCAGCGCGGCTCGCCGGACTGGCAGCGTCGCGCGCCACGCGCTTGAACGAGCCAGCCGTCCAACCTGACCCACGTTCACGCATGGCCGTATTCACTCCCGTTACCGCTTCCCAGCTCGAAGACTGGCTGCAAGACTACGATCTCGGCGATGTCGTCGACTTTCGCGGCATCCAGTCGGGGATCGAGAACAGCAACTTCTTTCTGACGACGACGCACGGCCAGTACGTGCTGACGATCTTCGAGAACCTCACCGCGACGCAGTTGCCGTTCTATCTCGACCTGATGCGCCATCTGGCGTCGCATCGCGTGCCGGTTCCCGATCCGATGCCGCGCCGCGACGGCGCGCTCTTCGCCACGCTCAACGGCAAGCCCGCGACCATCGTCACGAAACTCGAAGGCACGCCGGAGCTGGCGCCGACGCCCGCGCACTGCATCGAGGTCGGCCAGATGCTCGCGCGCCTGCACCTGGCGGGCCGCGATTTTCCGCAGCATCAGCACAATCTGCGCAGTCTCGCATGGTGGCGTGAGAATGTGCCCGCAATCCTCTCGTTCCTGACCGACGACCAGCGCGCGCTGATCGAAACCGAACTCGCGCATCAGACGGCGTTTTTCGGCTCGGCCGATTACGCGTCGCTGCCCGAAGGCCCGTGCCATTGCGACCTGTTCCGCGACAACGTGCTGTTCGCGCACACGGCGGATCACGCGCGCCTCGGCGGCTTCTTCGACTTCTATTTCGCCGGCGTCGACAAATGGCTCTTCGACGTCGCGGTGTGCGTGAACGACTGGTGCATCGACCTCGCGACGGGCGTGCTCGACCCAAAGCGCGTCGACGCCATGCTGCGCGCCTACCAGACCGTGCGGCCGTTCACGCCGGCAGAAGAGCGTCACTGGAACGACATGCTGCGCGCGGGCGCGCTGCGCTTCTGGGTGTCGCGCCTGTACGATTTCTATCGTCCGCGTGAGGCCGAGATGCTCAAGCCGCACGATCCGGGACATTTCGAACGCATCCTGCGCGAACGCGTCAACGCCGCACCTCATCCCGCCTCACGGTAAAGCTCATTTATGCAACTGATCGAAGTCCCCGCCAAAGCCGGTTACGTGTGGTTCCGCCAGGGCATCTGGCTGTTCCGCCGCAATCCGCTCGCCTTTCTCACGGTGTTCTTCGCGTATCTGTTCGTCATGACGCTGATCTCGCGCATTCCGCTGATCGGCCCGCTGTTGCCGCTTCTGCTGATTCCGGGCGTCGCCGTCGGCTTCATGGCTGCGTGCCGCAACACGATCGCCGGCAAGCCGGTCTGGCCGACCGTGCTCGTCGATGGCTTCCGGTCGTACGGCAGCGTCGTCTCGCGGCGGCTGCTCGTGCTCGGCGCGCTGTATATCGTCGCGATGGCGGTGATTTTCGCGCTGTCGGCGCTGGTCGACGGCGGCGTCCTGCTCTCGCTGATGCTCGGCAGCGGCCCAACCGGCGATCCGGAAACCGTCGCGGCGAGCTTCAGCCCGCTCGCGGTGCTGGTGGCGATGGCCGCGTACCTGCCCGTCGCGATGCTGTTCTGGTTCGCGCCGATCCTCGTCGCGTGGCACGACGTCCCGCCGGCGAAAGCGCTGTTCTTCAGCTTCGTCGGCTGCTGGCGCAATCGCGGCGCGTTCATCTTCTACGGCGTGCTGTGGATCGCCATCGCGATTGCGGTGTCGTTCGGCCTGACCGCGCTGATGCAGGCGCTCGGCGTCAGCCAGGAAGTCGCGCTCGCGGTGCTGATGCCCGCGTCGATCCTCGTGACGACCGCGCTCTATTGCTCCTTCTACGCGACGTATCGCGGATGTTTCGGCGTGCAGTCGCCGGATACGCCGGACATCCCGGACGCATCGGGCCCGACGGGCGTTTGATCCGCGTTTTTTGGAAAACGGGCGCTAAAAGCGCCCTTTTTTGCGCTTGCCTTCGTGTGCGAAGGATTTCCGTACACTAACGCGATCGCCGCCGCGCCCGGACTCACGCCATGACCACGCCACAAAGCTTCCCGCTCGAACTCGACCAGCAGTTGTGCTTCGCGCTCTATTCGACTTCGCTCGCGATGACCAAAGCGTACAAGCCGCTGCTCGAAAAGCTCGATCTGACCTATCCGCAATATCTGGCGATGCTCGTGCTCTGGGAAAGCGACGACCTGACGGTCAAGGAAATCGCGACGCGCCTGAGCCTCGACTCCGCGACCATGACGCCGCTTCTGAAGCGTCTCGAAGCGCAGGGCTACGTCGAGCGGATCCGGGGCGTCGAGGACGAGCGCCAGGTCCATATCCGCCTGACGGACGCGGGTCGAACGCTGAAGCAGTCGGCACGCGAGATTCCATCGGCGATTTTTTGCGCGGCCGGTTCCGACGCCAACAGCATCCTGCAATTGCGCGACTCGCTCGTTCGCTTGCGCGCGTCGCTGAACGAATACATCGCCGACTGATAGTTTCGATCGAACACGTCGATCGAAACTATTTAATTTGTACGCTAATGATTAGCGCGTTATGTTTCTCTCCGCGGTGGCAAGAGATCGAACCGAACTCAACGAATGGAGAACCTCATGAGCATCCTCTACAAGGCAACGGCAACGAGCACGGGCGGCCGCGACGGCCGGGCGGTTTCGTCGGATGAGCAACTCGATGTGAAATTGAGTGCGCCGAAAGAGTTGGGCGGCACGGGCGCTGCGGGCACGAATCCGGAACAGTTGTTCGCCGCCGGCTACTCGGCGTGTTTCCTGAGCGCGATGAAGTTCGTCGCCGGTCAGCAAAAGCGCGCGATTCCCGCCGATACGACCGTAGCCGCCGATGTCGGCGTGGGTCCGAACAACAACGGCGGCTTCGCACTGGACGTCGAGTTGCGCATCACGCTGCCGGGCATGACCGCCGAGGAAGCGCAACAACTCGTCGATGCGGCGCATCAGGTTTGCCCGTATTCGAACGCGACGCGCAACAACGTCGAGGTGCGCGTGAAGGTGATCTGAAGCAAGTGGGAAGACTGGCGCTGCGAAGACACGGCGCCAAAAGTAAATGCCGGCTCGCGAGCCGGCATTTATGTTTGAAGCTTGCGCGCGAAAAGCGCGCTGCGCTTACTGCGCGAGCCACGACGGATGGCGCTTCGAAGCGCGGCGATCCAGCGTCTTCATGCGGTATTCGAGATCGTAAATGTCGGTGGCTTCGGCGAGATAAGCGTCGTCGCGTTCGCGATCGCGTTGGTCGGGCGTCTTGGTCATGAACAAAAACAGGCGGCTGAGCAGATACATGGTGAACCTCGAAGATTAGGGTAAATACCTATGACAGAACCAATTATAGGGTAATCCCTAGTCTAACACCAGTGTTTCGCTCTAAAACTTTGATCCTAAAGACTAATTTGCAACAAATGAAACGCCGGAGCGCCGTCAGGCAAGCAACTCGTCGCCGACGGACTGCTTGACGCGTCGCTGGTGCTTAAAAAACTCCCACATCAGCGCCGATGCATCCGGCCCCTTCGACGAATGGAAAGCCACGGTGTCGTCGCCGCCCGCCCAGGAGTGACCGAGTCCGCGCACGACGCAGGTCTTCACCACGCGCCGCCCGTTCTTGACGAAATCGCGCACGACGCCGTCCGGCAGCACTTCCTCGCGCGTCTCGCCGGCGCGGCGCGCGCCGGTTGCGTCGATAAAGCCGTTCAGCCGCAGGAACTGCGTGGCGAGCTGGTCGGCGTTGGTCGCCGACACGACCGAGTCGAGTTCGCCGTGAACGATCACGGCGGGCATGCCGGGATATTGGCGCACGTCGACGCTGGCATCGATCAACGAGACGGGATTGCTGCGGCTGCCGCGTCGCATGACGTCCATCGCGCCGATCGCGGAACTCGCTTCGCCGAAAACGACGCCCGAATGCAGCCCGACCGCCGCGAACACCGACGGATAGCGCACCGCCAGCAAAGCCGCCAGACCGGCGCCCGCCGACATCCCAGCGAGATAGACGCGCTCGCCGTCCAGCCCGTGTTGCGCAACCACCGCCTGCACGAGCGACACGACCGACGCCGCCTCACCGCCGCCGCCGGCGCTCGAATCGTCGTACCAACGCCAGCAGCGATGCGGGTGATCGTGCTTCGACTGCTCGGGGTAGAGCACGGCGAAGCCGTAGCGGTCGGCGAGCAGGTTGATGCGCGTGCCTTGGGCGAATTCGTCGGCATTCTGCTTGCAGCCGTGCAGCATCACGACGAGCGGCACGCGTGCGAGCCCGGCTCCCGGCGGCATGTAGAGCGCGTAGGAAACGTGATTGACGAAGCGGCCGGCCGTCGGCGGTGCGGAGTGGAACGAGCGTTCCCACTTGCCACGCGCCCAGGCGGACGCACGCGGCCGCACGCGCGATTCGCGCAGCGGCGGCCGGGCGCTGGTTCGCGGCGCCGGCGCGGCCTTGACCGGGCTCGGCGCTTTCGGCTTACGGACGGTCGTGGCGCGCTTTTGTTTGGCCGGCGTACGAGCCTTTGGCGCACGGGCGGGCGCGGGCTGGCCGGACATCAGGCGACGCAAGCCGCGCAGCCAGAGATTGGTGAGACTTTTGGGCATTGATGGGGCCTCCACAGCATGCAGTTGGTTCGGCTACAGCGGATACGCGTAGCAGAACTTGTGCGGTGCACAATAACATCGTTCGCGTTGGAATGCGTGGAACGGCCCGAGCCGGTGTCTTCGAGTTTTCCGCGCCCATGCGCGCTGTAACGGCACGATAACGACAAATGTCGTTATTTATGCACTGAATTTCCTGACCGTTTGGCGAATATTCGGAAATATCCGAAACACGTATACTGTGCTCGGCCATGCTTTCGCTGGTATCTTCGAGTTCCACCCGCAGCAGACCCAGCCCGATTCCCTCGCACTACCGCATTGCAGCAACCACCGTTCCACCCAAGAAAAAGAATTCGATGTCCCATCTTCCGCTTTCTTTGTGGCTGTCCATCACCGCGCTCGGAAGCGTCGGCGTGATGATTCCGCTCGGGCTCGCCACCGGCGCGTGGCTGGGCATCGGCTATCCGCGCCGGTATGCGTTCGGCTGGCTCGCCTTGCTCGGCGCTGGCTGCGGACTCGTGTTCCTGAGCAAGATCGCGTTTATCGGCTGGGGCGTGGGATTGCGCGGCTGGGATTTCACCGGCATCAGCGGTCACGCGATGGTCGCCACCGCCGTGCTTCCGGTCGCGCTGTTCGTCGCGCTGTTGCCCGCTCGCGGCGCGATTCGCGCGTCGGGCGTGGCCTTCGGGATCGTCGCGGGCGTCGTGGTTGGCGTGTCGCGCGTCGTGTTGCACGCGCATTCGGTGTCGGAAGTCGTCGCGGGCTGCGCGCTCGGCGCGGCGGTCGCGGTGGCGTTCGCGCGCCTCGCCTGGCGTGCGGAGCCGGGACGGATCGCGCCCGCGCCGGTCGCGGCGAGCCTCGCCGTCGTCGCTATCACGTTGCACGGCGTTCCCGTTCCGACGCAGCAATGGATCACGCAGATCGCGCTCGGATTGTCGGGACATGAGCGCCCGTTCGTGCGCGCGCGCTGGAAAGCCGGCCATCACGACGCGCCGATGCAACGCACCGAGATTCCCGCGCCGCAGTCGACGGCCGCGTAAACGCGCGCCCTGTCGCGCGCCTCAGCCGCCGAAACCGGCGCCGAGAATCACGCTCGATGCCTTGAAAACCGCGACCGCGTGCTGCCCCGGCGCGAGCGCGAGCGTATCGACGCTCTCGTTTGTAACGATCGCGGTGACGGTCGTCGAGTCGTCGATCGAGAGCGACACTTCCGCGTTCACCGCGCCGCGCGTCACGCGCACAACCGTTCCCTCTAACTGATTGCGCGCCGAGAGCCGCGCCCGATCGTCCGTCATCAGCATGACCCACGACGCCTTGATGAGCGCGACCGCGTCGCGGCCGGGCACGAGCCCGAGCGCTTCGGTGCTTTCGTGCGTCACGACGGCGACCACCGTCTGACCGCCCGGCAGCGCGAGTTGCACCTCGTCGTTGACGGTACCGCGCGTCACCGTCGCCACCTTGCCGGCAAGCTGGTTGCGCGCGCTCGTCCGCATGCCGATCCGGCCGATCAGTTGCCAGTTTTCCGCGAATCCCTCGATGGCCGCGCCGGCCTGTTGCAGAAACGCGCGATGCGCGCGCTCGATGGCACGAAACGTATCAATGAGACGCAGCGCCGCCGGCGTGAGGGTGGTCCCGCCGCCGCCCTTGCCGCCGCTCGCGCGCACGACGAGCGGTTCGCCGGCGAGGTTGTTCATCGCGTCGATCGCGTCCCACGCGGCCTTGTAGCTCATGCCGACCGCTTTCGCCGCGCCGGTGATCGAGCCCGTCTCGCGGATCGCGGCGAGCAGCGCGATGCGCGCCGCGCCGCCGAGCGTCTCGGCGCCGCTTCGCAGCCAGACGGAGCCGCCGACTTCGAGCGTGTCGCCGGGTTGGTGCGCTGATTTTTCGGTCATGGGTGCAGACGTGAACGGGACGCGCGGATTATATCGGCGCCGCGTCGGGCGTCCCGGTCGCGGGTCGCGGGTCGCGGGCTCGCGCGCCTAATCCGGCGATTTCAGCCGTGGGGCGTCGATCGAGCGAAGAATGCGCTCGCCTTCCGCTGCGTCCTTCGCCTCCGACACCGCCGCCCACGCACGCGCGAAGCCGCGCTGGTAGTCGCTCGCGCTCGGCAAGGCCGCGAGCCGGTCGGCGGCGACCGCGGCATCGTTCGCCTCGCCAAGAACGGACTGCAAACGAGACAGACGCCTGGCGACGGTCTTGCGCGTGCGACGCGTCGCGAGCGAGCGCAAGAATTCGAGCGCATAGCGCAGCCGCTTCGCGTGGATGCGCACGCGATGCCGCGCGTGTGCATCGAGCGTCGTGAGATCGGCGACGTCGGCGATCTTTCGATAGTGCTTGCGGATGCGCTTCTTCGCATACTTCGCGAGGTCGACGTCATCGTGCGCGCCGTGCCCGCCGTGCGCTTCGAGCCGCGCGAGCCATTCGACGAAAGCAAGCGTCAGCCGCGCGTACCGCGTCGAATGCAGCGCGGCGTCGAGCCGTTCGCGCGCGCCGATGCGCTTCGCGTCGGCGGCATCGATGGCGTTGCGCCACGACGGCGCCCCTTGCGCGTCGGCCGTCGCCCAGGCGGCGAGCGTGGTGTCGGTGAAGACGTCCCAGTCGCGCGCGTCGGCGAGCAGGTCGCCGAACCATGCCAGCTCCGGCGCGATGGTCTCGTCCCACGCGGCATCGACGCAATCGGGGAACAGTTTCAGCAAGGTCTTCAGCCGTCGTTGCGCCACGCGCAACTGGTGCACGCGTTCGACGTCGAGCGCGCGCAGCGCGCCGGCTTCGTTGCCGAACCAGTGCGCCGCGATCGACGCCGCGATGGCGACGAACGCCTCGCGGGTCGTCGATCGCCACGGCACGTCGACCTTCGATGCGTGCACGACCGGCGCGCCGGACGTGTCTGCGTCGTTCGCGTCGTTCGCGTCGGCCAGAAGGTGGAACGGCGCGGCATCGACCGCCGCGCGCGCGACGTCGAAGACCGCGCCGAGCGCGTCCGCCGCGTCGGCGGGCGCGGCGAGCGTGAGCGTCGTGCGTTCGCCATCCTGCGCCGCGAGCACCGCCAGCACGCCGCCGGCGGGCGAGTCGACGCGCCATTGCATGCGCCTCGACTCGCGCGTCGGCGAGCGCACCGGCTCGACATGCTGGAGTGCCGAAGGCGCGTCGCCGGACGCCACGAGTTCGCTCAACGCCACGCCGGCGGCGTCCCCCACCGGCCGCGCGAACTTGCGGCAGCGCGTGACGCCCGGCAGCCCCGCCTGCTTGATCTCCACGGCGTGAAGCGTGCGCGCGTCGGCGTGCTGCTCGACCGACAGACACCAGCCGGGCGCATGCGTTTCGAGTTCCTGCGCGATCACAGCCAGACGCTCCACCTCGACGCCCTTGAAAGGCGGCGCCGCTTCGAGCGCTTCGGCGAGTTCGTCGAAAGTGTTCTGCGATGCCACCAGCGCTAATTCAATCCAAGCCGTCATCGAAACCTCACGAGTTACGCGCTCGGCCGCGTCTGTTCATACAAAAACCAGTCCGGCCCAGTCATCAAGTCGACACAAAACGCATGCAACCATGACTGCGTGCCGGGGCGCGAAACGCAGCGCATCGGACCTCCCGGACTCCCCGCCACGCCCATCCAAGGACGCTCCATGCCCGATCTCGCCTTTCCCCAGCCACGAGAAGGCCGTTCAACCGGACAACGGCTCGCGTTGCTGCTGTTCCTGCTCGTTATCGCCGTGGGCGCCATCTACTGCGTCACGCATCTGCTCCACGATCTGGAAGGCGTGCAGCAGTCGTCGCTGCTTCCTTATGTCCTGCTCGGCGTGGCGTTACTGATCGCGCTCGGCTTCGAATTCGTCAACGGTTTCCACGATACCGCCAACGCCGTCGCAACGGTGATCTATACCCATTCGCTGACGCCGAATCTCGCCGTCGTCTGGTCCGGCGCGTGGAACTTCATCGGCGTGCTGATTTCGAGCGGCGCCGTCGCGTTCGGCATCCTGCAACTGCTGCCGGTCGAGCTGATCATCGGCGTGGGAAGCTCGCAGGGCTTCGCGATGGTGTTCGCGCTTCTCATCGCCGCGATCATCTGGAATCTCGGGACCTGGGCGCTCGGCCTTCCTTCTTCGAGTTCCCACACGCTGATCGGTTCAGTGATCGGCGTCGGGCTGATGAACCAGATGCTTCACGGCACCAACGGCACATCGGGCGTCGACTGGAGTCAGGCGCTCTCGGTCGGCAAATCGCTGCTGTTCTCGCCGATCATCGGCTTCGTGCTTGCGGGCTTTCTGCTCTACGTGCTGAAACTCGTCGTGCGCGTGCCGGCGCTCTACAAGGAGCCGGAAAAGAACCAGCCGCCGCCGTTCTGGATTCGCTGCCTGCTGATCCTCACGTGCACGGGCGTGTCGTTCGCGCACGGCTCCAACGACGGCCAGAAGGGCATGGGCCTCATCATGCTGATCCTGATCGGCACGGTGCCGACCGCCTACGCGCTCAACAAGGCCGTGAACGCCGGCGAAACGCAGACGTTCCTCTCGGTCAGCCATCACGCCTCCGAAGTGCTGCGGAAATACACGAATGGCGCGGCGCCCGCCGCCGATCCGCGCGCCGCCGTCGAACACTACGTGCAGACGAAGACGCTCGCGCCGGACACGGTGATCGCCGTGAAGCAGGTCGTCGACATCATCGATTCGCAAGTGCGGCCAAACGGCGCGATCTCGGCGCTTCCGCAGGGCATCGTGAACAACGTGCGCAACAACATGTACATCGCGTCGGAAGCGCTGCGCGTGATGGCGAAACAGAAGGCGCCCGCGTTTTCCGCCGACGACGACGCCGTCCTCGGCAACTACAAAAGCCAGATCGATCACGCGACCAAGTTCATCCCGACGTGGGTCAAGGTCGCCGTGGCGGTCGCGCTCGGACTCGGGACGATGGTCGGCTGGAAGCGCATCGTCGTGACGGTCGGCGAGCGTATCGGCAAGACGCATCTGACCTATGGACAGGGCGCGTCGGCGGAACTCGTCGCGATGCTGACGATCGGCGCCGCCGACGTATACGGCCTGCCCGTCAGCACGACGCATGTGCTCTCGTCGGGCGTCGCCGGAACGATGGCCGCCAACGGCTCCGGCCTGCAATGGCGCACCGTGCGCAGTCTCGCGCTGGCGTGGGTCCTGACGCTGCCCGTCTCGATCGCGCTCGCGGGCGCGCTCTTCTGGGCATTTCGCGGCTTGTTCTGAGGAATCCGCGCGGCATAGCAAGCCGACATGGCCCCTACAAAACGCCGGCAGAACTGTGCAAGTTTTGCCGAACCTGCTCGCCCGCCGACACTTCGCCGCGCCCGCGCACGCGGCGTTCTCCCTTTTGCCACAAGGCTTTCGCTCCTTTGGCATGGGCCTTGCTCAAAGCTCACCGTCGATCGCAAAACACAGGGATTCGCGGCGGCTTGACATCTGCCGCGTGGCACGCCGTTATTCGCTTTTTGAACCAGCGTGCATTCCCATCCAAAGCCGCGATCTTTGTATAAGGAGAAGTCGACATGACGATCGGAACCATCTTGCTGATCATCCTGATCCTGTTGTTGGTCGGGGCCATTCCTTCCTGGCCGCACAGCCGTAGCTGGGGCTACGGTCCGAGCGGCATCCTCGGCGTCGTGCTGGTTGTAGTGATCGTCCTCCTGTTGATGGGACGTTTATAAGAACGTTCTTTACACACGTCTGATGCGCTCTGCATTGCACGCGGAACGGTGCTAAGTTTCCGAACTGGCTCGTTCTACACGAAACGGTTGACGGGCATCTCGCTCGTCAACCGTTCTTTTTTGGAGGATGGAATCGATGAAGCTGAATCTCGACGACAAGCTCGCCCTCGTCTCCGGATCGACGAAGGGGATCGGCTACGCGATCGCAGCCGGGCTCGCACAGGAAGGCGCGCGCGTGATCGTGAACGGCCGCACGCAGAAGTCCGTCGACGATGCGCTCGCGAAGTTGCGAGAGGCCGTGCCCGGCGCGAAGGCCGAAGGTTTCGCGGGCGATCTGGCGGAGCGCGCGCAGGTGGATGCGATCGCCGCGCGCTTTCCGGCCGTCGACATCCTCGTGAACAACCTGGGCATCTTCGATCCGAAGCCGTTCGAGGAGATTCCCGACGAAGACTGGCAGCGTTTCTTCGACACCAACGTGATGTCCGGCGTGCGGCTCACGCGCGCGTACCTGCCGAAGATGAAGGAGAAGAACTGGGGGCGCGTGGTGTTCATCAGCAGCGAGAGCGGCGTCCAGATTCCGGTCGAGATGATTCACTACGGCGTGACGAAGACGGCGCAACTCGCGCTTTCGCGAGGGCTCGCGGAGACGTGCGCGGGCACGGGCGTGACGGTCAACGCGGTGCTGCCGGGACCGACGCGCTCGGACGGCGTCGAGGAATTCGTCGACAAGCTGAGCGGCGGGAAATCGTTCGACGAGGTCGAGCACGAGTTCTTCGAAACGGCGCGTCCGAGTTCGCTCATCAAGCGGTTTGCGCAGCCCGAAGAAGTGGCGAATCTGGTGGTTTATGTGTGCTCAGAAGCGTCGTCGGCGACGACGGGCGCGGCGTTGCGCGTGGATGGCGGCGTCGTGCGATCCGCCTTCTGAGAGCGCGTTCGACATGCAAAAAGGGCGCTCTCGGAAGCGCCCTTCTGTCATGCGATGAAAGCGCGAGGCACTTCAGCCGCCCGAATAACCGACTCGCATCACTTGCCCGTCCGGCCCGATCTTGCGCGGCAGGTTCATCAGCGGATCGACCTGCCTCGGCGCCGGTTTCACGCGCGGCGCGGGAACGGCTTGCGACGGCGATTGCGCGACCGAAGTCTTGTCGGCGACTTTCTTCACCGACGTCACGTTCTTGTGCTTCTTTTTCGCCTGCACCGGCACGACGCCGCGCGTCTTTGCCTTGCCCTTCACGGTTTGCGCTTCGGGCGGATTCCAGACTTCGGTGTAACGCTCGGCAGCCAGCACGCTCGACGATAACGTCAACAGCAAAACAGTGAGGAATACGGGCTTCAAGACAGTCGCTCCAAATTGATTAGTGATCCGCAGCGCGCGAAAGTATAGCGTCGAGCGTGCGCTCGGACGTCTCCAGTTCCTGTAGCGCGGCATCCAGACGTTTCAACGCCCGCGCCACCGAACGACCGCCGCGTGCGAGATCGGGCTCGCCGCGCGTGGCGTCGAATGCAGCCGATACGGCTCGGGTCGCGCGCATGAAGCGCTCGAACGCTGCAGCTTCGGAAGTGCCATTGCGAGCATTGATCATTCGATGTGCCTCCGATCGTCTTTCCGGCGATTTAAGCTGTATGAATATACAGTAACCCGTGCCGGTGGCAAAGCCTGATGAAAAAGGCGTCGCAAAAATGCCAAACGTTTTCGTCCGACAATTCGCCCGCGCTTAAGTCGCTCTTAATTCTCGGACGCCACACTCAACCTCGCGGTTATGTCCGCCGCCGCGCAGCCCGCGCGGCTTCCCTGTCCGGCCCGTGGCGGACGCGCATCAACGTGAGTGAGGACGGATCATGTCTGCCAACGCATCGTTTCGCAATCTCGCATCGGAAATGAAATCCCAGCACGCGCTGGCGCTTCACGAGTGCCGTCTGTCGGCGCCATTCGATCAGCC
Organism: Caballeronia telluris; assembly: GCF_001544495.1. Taxonomy (GTDB): domain Bacteria; phylum Pseudomonadota; class Gammaproteobacteria; order Burkholderiales; family Burkholderiaceae; genus Caballeronia; species Caballeronia telluris. The sequence continues at coordinate 50,857 of NZ_FCNZ02000024.1, read as the reverse complement.
TTGGGGGCCTTCGTACCGCCTCGTCGAATGGGTCGTGAAAAACGATCCGTGCATCCAGCGCCGCGCCGTCCCCGCTGACTGCACGACCTCCGACATCGCCGAAGTCCTGCGAAGCCACGTGCCCGGACGACGCTACGGTCCCGCAGACGGCGACGCAGAGTAACCCGCCGGATACTTGACAAAGCGCTTGACCCAATCCATATATGGACTATTATAAAAATCAAGTTCAAATGGAGACTCACTCACATGAGCAACGCCGCCCGCGCAACGCCAGCGGACCCGGGGCTAGCCACACCGCGACCGATGCCTCGCCTGGGTGATATGTCGGCGGCCGGTCTGCGAGCGTTTTTCAATATCGCCCGCGACTGGTCGCTTTCCACCGACGAGCAGATCGTCCTGCTGGGGTCGCCCGCCCGCTCGACGTTCTTCAAATGGAAATCGCAGCCGCAGAACGCGCGCCTCGGTCGCGACGTGCTCGAACGTCTTTCGCTGATTCTCGGCATCTACAAGGCGCTGCAGATTCTGCTGCCCAACGCCGACGCCGCCGATACCTGGATCAAACGTCCCAACAGCGCGTCGCCGTTCGGCGGCCGTCCGGCGCTCGAGCGCATGCTGGCGGGCAATGTGAGCGATCTCGTCGCGGTCCGGCAGTATCTCGATGCCATGCGAGGCGGATGGGCGTGACCGAAAGAGCAAGTGCCGCAACGCCGGACTGGCGCGCGACCTGGCCGCACGGCGAACTCGACTGGTCGCCGGCCTATCGCGTGATTCCCACCCGCTTTCCCGCCGTGAACCTGTTCGACCGCGTGGCGTCGCCCGGCGATTTCGATGCGCTCTACGCGCTCGAAGCGATGACCAACGACCGTCTGCGCACCGAGGTCGGCGAACTCGATCTCGTGCCGCCGGAAGAGCGCTGCTTCGGGCCGGGCTGCGGCCCGATCATGGCCGCGTTCACGCATCTGAATCCGAACGGCAGCCGCTTCTCCGACGGCAGTTACGGCGTGTTTTATTGCGCGCGCAGCCGGCAGACGGCGATCGCGGAAACGCGTTATCACTCGACGCTCTTTCTCGCCGCGACGAACGAAGCGCCGCTGCGCCAGCAGATGCGTCTTTACACGGTGATCGCGCAAGGCGAAGTGGTGGATTTGCGGGGCGCGCGCCTGAAGGACTCGGCGCTCGATCCGCGCATCCTCGATCCCGACGATTACGGCCCCGGCAAGGCGCTCGGGCGCGCGGCGCGCAAGGCGGGCGCGCCGGGAATCGCGTATCCGTCGGTGCGGGACGCAGAAGGCGAATGCCTCGCCGCCTTCCGCGCGACGATGCTGCGCGACTGCCGGCATGCCGCGCATCTCGAATACAACTGGAACGGCGAAACGATCGATTATGTGCTAGAGACGAGCCAGGTCGGCTGATGGATTTGGTCAGCCGATCGCGACCGCCGTAGGCGAGCGCGTGCGCGCCAGTTTCTTCGCGGCGGGCCGCGCGGCCTTCGGCGCGCCTTTCTTCCCCACGGTCCCAAGCGCCTGTGCCGCGGCATCCTTGCCGCTGTTCTTCAGCGCCCCGGCCCGCGCCTTCCTGCTCGACTTCGCCAGCAGCCCGGTGAGCCGCGCATCGCTCGCCTCCGCACCGTTCTTGCCCTTGCGGGCCGCCTCGCGCGCACGGCGCTTCGTATCCTTTTCGAGAAAGATCGCCAGCGCGGCTTCGTCCGTCTTGAGACCGTGACGGCGCGACGCGGGCAGCGCGTCGGCGAGTTCGCCTGCCTCGAAAGCCTCGATCACCGCCGGATGCACGTAACACTTGCGGCACACGGCGGGCGTGTTGCGCAGCAGCTTCGACACCTCCTTGATCGTGCCGACCACGTGCTTGCGCGCCTCCGTCACCGTCTCCCACGTGAGCCGCCGCAGCGCGGCGAGCGCGAACACGCTGCCCGCCCACGTGCGATAGTCCTTCGCGGTGAAATCCGCGCCCGTGACTTCGCGCAGATAGTCGTTGATGTCGGACGACGTGACGGCATGGCGCGCGCCGTCCGCATCGAGATACTGGAACAGATCCTGTCCCGCGAGATCCATGCAGCGCCTGACGATCTTCGCGACGCGCCGGTCGCTCACTGGCACGTCATGTTCGATCCCGCTCTTGCCGCGAAACTGGAAGCGCAGCGTGCCGGCGGTCACTTTCAGATGTTTCTTGCGCAGCGTCGTCAGGCCGTAGGAGCGGTTCTCACGCGCGTATTCCTCGCTGCCGACGCGGATCAGCGTCGTGTCGAGCAGACGCACGACCGTGGCGAGCACCTTGTCGCGCGGCATGCCGTCGAGGGCGAGATCGCGGGCCACGCGCGCCCGCAGCTTCGGCAGCACCGCGCCGAACGCGAGCATGCGCTCGTACTTGTTGGCGTCGCGCGTTTCGCGCCATTGCGGGTGATAGCGATACTGCTTGCGGCCCCGCGCATCGCGGCCCGTCGCCTGGAGATGGCCGCGCGCGTCGGGACAGATCCAGACGTTGATATAAGCGGGCGGAATCGCGAGCGCGTTGATGCGGCGGATTTCCGCCGGGTCGTCGATGCGCTTGCCTTGCGTGTTGAAGTACGCGAACGCGCCGTCGGTCCATTCGCGCGTATAGCCGGGCCGCGAATCATCGACGTAGCGAAGGCCGGGCGGCAGGTCTTCCGGACAGCCTTGCACGCCGCCGTTGCCGCTGGAACTGGATGGGTTGTCTCGTGTCGTGCCGGTCACCGCGCGCCTCGTTGTCCGTTTGGATTCGAGACGCAACGAGCAAAGCCTGTGCCGCCGCTGCGGCGGCGCTTCCGGACGCTTCGGGCTTTTCAGGGCAGCGCGAGTTCCCGCGCGCCTTCGGACGCGGCCCAGCGCTCCTTCACCGACCAGCGCCGGTCGGAACCCGGCTCGACGATCGTCAGGCGGCCATCCGAGGAAAATGCGCCGGTATCGATATAGACCTGCGAGCCGATCGTCCTGACGTTGCGCGTCGGCGTATGGCCGCAATAGGTGAGCGACAGGCCGGCCTGGCGCGACGGATCGGCGCTGCCGAGCGCGAGGCCGCGGCCCCACAGCAGCGTATTGCGGATTTCGCCGGGGAATTCCGCGACTTCGAGATCGGCGTCGGAACCGAAGAATTCGCCGTGCAGCACGTTGAAGCGCTCCGCGCCATCACCGACGATGCGCACGAGCGGCAGCACCGACAACCGCGCGGCAAGCTCCGACAGTTGATCGTCGGCGAGGGTTTCGGCCCACGCGCCGCCGATCGAATACCACGCCTGACGGCGCATCCTGCCCGACGCAACCGCAATCAGCGCATCCTCGTGGTTGCCGAGGACAGGAAAGAACCACGGCTTGTCGATCAGATTGATCGCGGCGAGCGAATCCGTGCCACGGTCGATCAGGTCGCCGACCGAAAACAGGCGGTCGCGCGCGCCGTCGAAACCGATTTCGGTGAGCAGATAGCGCAGGGCATCGACGCAGCCATGCAGGTCGCCGACCACGAAGTCGCGACCGAGCTTGTTGGCCGGATGCCAGCGAACGGCAGGATGAGTAGGAGCATTCATGCGAATGATCTTAACGCCGCAAAACGCCAGCATGTGCGCGTTTGGACTCTTTCGCAACGCGAATTTCGACGCGACTTTTTGCCGGAGACAGCACCGGCTTTCGGTAATCGGTTGCTTTCGAGTAAAACATGCCACGAAAAGGGCGTCATTCAGGGAAACCGTGAATTTATTGCGATACGACACGCCTTTTCGTATTCCGATATTACCACTGCGCTTCCGGAGCATTCGTGCAGCGCTTTGAAAGGCATCTGGACAATAATCCGCTGGCTTCGTCCCACTCTCGAAAACATGAACCTGATCCCGACCGTCTTCCGTTACCGTCCGCGCGCGCTGATCGCCCTTCTCATCGGCGTCGTCGCGGCGATCCTCGCGCCGCTGCCCGGCTCGGCCATCGTCCGCACGCTGCTCGGCTGGGACACGGCGGTCTGGCTCTATCTGATCCTGATCTGGGTGAAGATGGCGCGCGCGCAGCAGGAGCAGGTTCAGGAACTCGCCGAGCGCGAGGACGAAAACGCGGCCGCCGTGCTGATCATCGTGAGTCTCGCGGCGATTGCGAGCATCGTGGCGATCGTCGTCGAACTGTCGGCGGCGAAGAACGTGAGCGTCGCCATCGCGGCCGAGCACTACGCGCTCACCGGCGCGACGATGCTCGGCGCGTGGTTCCTCATCCCGACGATGTTCACGCTCCACTACGCGCGCCACTATTACCAGTCCGACGACAACGACACCGCCCTCGCCTTTCCCGACCGTCAACTGAAGCCCGGCTACTGGGATTTCCTGTACTTCTCGTTCACGATCGCAGTCGCCTCGCAGACCGCCGACGTCTCGCTGCGCTCCACCGAAGTGCGGCGCACCGCGCTTGCGCAATCGGTCCTGTCGTTCTTCTTCAATGTCGCCGTGCTGGGCTTAAGCGTCAACATCGCGGCGAGCCTCGTCGGCGGCAACTGACGGCGTTCGCAACGTCACTGTCACATCCGCGCCCTAAGCTCATTTCGACAAGACTTCGGAAGAGCATCCCGCAGGGCACCGTGTAAAAAGGCGGCGGCCGCCGCAGTCAGTTTTACACGCCGGGCGAACGGCCATTTTCGCGATCCGCTTAACAGCGCGCGGCGCCGTCCACTTTCCGCAGTTCAATCGAGCGTGTGCCGCGTGGCACACGCCTTGCTCTATAGAGTCCCGCCAAACCAAAAACAACCTGATGAAGCGCCGCGAACGTGCGGTCTGGAACTGTCCGGATACGCCATCGACGGGCTTCCTCTCTCGATCCGGGAGCCGAATTTTGTCCTTGAATGTTCTGCTTGTCGCCTCAGAAGCCGTCCCGCTCGCGAAGACCGGAGGCCTGGGCGATATGGTGAGCGCCTACGCCGCCGCGCTTCGCGAGGCGGGCGTCGATGCCACGATCCTGATGCCGGCTTACCCCGGCGCGATCGCCACGGCGGAAGGTCTGCACAAGGTTTGCGCGTTGCCGGGCCTTCCCGGTGGCGACGCTGCGCTGTTGCGAGGCAGGATGCCCGATACCGGTGTGCCGCTCCTCCTCGTGCGCAACGACGCGCTTTATGCGCGCACCGGCCTCTATCAAGACGAACACGGACGCGACTACACCGACAACGCCGTGCGTTTCGCCGCGTTGTCGACGGCTGCGGTGCGCATCGCGCAAGGCCTGCGCGGCGTGAAGAAGCCGCACGTCGTTCACGCGCACGACTGGCACTCCGGCCTCACGCCGCTCCTGATGAAGCACGCGGGCGTGCAGGCGAAGAGCGTCTTCACGATCCACAATCTCGCGTTCCAGGGCAACTACGCGCTCTCGCTCGGCGCGTCGCTCGGCGTGCCGGCGCCGTGGCTCGGGCCGGCGCTCGCCGAACCTAAGAGCATCGAGTTCTACGGCGCGCTGAGTCTGATGAAAGCGGGCATCGTCCACGCCGATTCGGTCACGACCGTGAGCGAAACCTACGCGCGCGAAATCCTCACGCCGCGCTTCGGGCACCTGATGGAAGGCGTGCTGCAAAGCTGCGCGGACAAACTTATTGGCGTCACCAACGGCATCGACGAAAAGACGTGGAATCCGGCCACCGATCCGCTGATCGCCCGCAATTATTCCTTCGACGACATGCGCGGCAAGCACGCCTGCAAGCGCGCGCTGCAGCAGATGTTCGGCCTGCCCGCCGATCCGTTCGCGCCGCTCGTCGCCATCGGCAGCCGGATGACGGGGCAAAAGCTCGCGGATGTGGTCGTCGAAGCCATTCCGCAATTGCTCGACAGGCACGCGCGTCTGCAGATCGCCGTGATCGGCAAGGGCGAAGCGTATATCGAACAGGGCTTCCGGCGGCTCGCGCAGGACTGGCCGGACCGCGTCGGCGTGCATATCGGCTATGACGAACGGCGCGCGCACGCGCTGCACGCGGGCGCCGACATCCTGCTGCACGGCAGCCGCTTCGAGCCCTGCGGCCTCACGCAGATCTACGCGATGCGCTACGGCACGGTGCCGGTGGCATCGCGCGTGGGCGGCCTCGCGGACACCATCGTCGACGCGGCCGACCTCTCTCTCGCGATGCCGCGCGAAGCCACTTACGACGCGCCCGTCGCGTACCCTCAAAACGCCGCACCGACGGGCTTCCTGTTCGACGGCGAGACGGCTCACGATGTGATCGCGGGCGCAACCCGGGCAATCGATGCCTTCATGCGGCCCCAACATTGGCGCACACTGCAACGCAACGCGATGTCGCGGGACTTCGGCTGGGCGCAGCCGGTCGCGCGATTCGTCGGACTGTATGCCGGGCTCGCCGGTGCCAGTGCGGCGAAGTCCGCGCTCGGTGTGCGGTCCGGACCTGCCCGGCCGGAACGCGCGCAACCCGCGACCGGCGTGTCCGCCGAGCGCGTCGCGCGCAGTGCCTGATCTTTCGTCTGAAAAAGAGCGCGGCTTTTCAGAAAACCGCCTGAACGAGCCGCCCGAAAACGGGCGGCTCGGCACTATCGCCGGCTCGCCGCCGGGTGCGGCACGCTACATGCTGCATCGGCCCGTGCGACCCTGGCGCCGCAACGAATGGCGTATCGCTCGAACGCGGTGCTCGCCGCATGCGTGACCCCGGAAAGGTGATGCTCCAAACACTCTGAGGCTCGTCTGCGGCAGCCGTCCGATGCGGATTGGCTCTTTGCCGCCCGTGAGCGTGATCGCGATTGTTGACCCGCATCCCCGCCACCGCAGGACGACTCTGGAAAAGACGAACGATGGAAAACCATCCCGCCCATCATGCGTACGCGCCGCGTATTTATTTCATCGACCCGCTGCTCGTCGGACCGCTTGCGCGATGGCCCGCTCACTTCGAGCACGCGGCCGCCCTCGGCTTCGACCACGTCCTGATCGGCTCGCCGTTCATGCCCGGCGCGAACGGGCACGGTCAGACCGTCTCGGATCATCACCGTCTGCATGCCGTCTTCGAATCCGATACGAGCGCAAGCGACGGCCTCGCGCGACTCGCCGCCGGGGCGAAGCAGCACGGCCTGACGCTGCTCGTGGATATCGTGATCGACCGGGTGAGCAGCGACGGCGGCCTCTATCACGAGAACAAGCACTGGTTCCAGCCGTTCGAGAGTGCCGAGGCGCGGCTCGATCCGCGTCATCCGCCGCGCGAGGAGAACGTCGCCCACGCGAATTTCAGTGACGGCGAAGCCGCGCATCAGCTCACCGAATGGTGGGCGCGCGAACTCCTGCTGCTCGCCGACGCCGGTATCGGCGGGTTTCGCTTCGACGCGCCGCACAAGGTGCCCGCGCATGTCTGGCGGCGGCTCGGCGCGGCGGTGCGGGAGCGGCATCCGGACACGAAATGGCTCGCGTGGACGGTCGGCATCAGCCGGCACGATCTGCACGGCCTGACGGACGCGGGCTTCGACGCCGTGTTTTCGTCGTCGCGCTGGTGGGATTTCAGGAGCGCATGGCTCGTCGACGAACACGCCGCGCTGTCGCACGTCGCGCCGCCGATCGCGTTTCCCGAAGAGCCTTACGGTGCGCGCCTTTTGTCCGACCTGCCCGACACGGGCGACACGGCGCTCGTCGAGCGCGCGTACCGCCGCGCGCTCTTCACGGCGACCGCGATCGGCACCGGCCTGCTCCTACCGATGGGGTTCGAATACGGCGTCGGACTGCCGATGTCGTACCAGTACGGCGTCGCGGCCGAGTTCGAGCGTGCGCGCGAACAGGCGCGCTTCGATCTGTCGAAGGACATCGCGCGCGCGAACGCGTTGCAGCGTGATGTCCCGACGCTCGCGACCGTCGGCGAAATGCGCGCGCTGACGGGCGCCGGCACGCCGTTCGCGGCGCTCGTGCGCGCGAACGGGCCGGATCTGCGTCTCGCCAATGCCGCCGCGCTGATCGTCGTCAATCCCGATCTTCACTCGCCGGTGTACGTCGATCCGCTGCATCTTCTCGAAGCGGTGCCGGGCAGCTTTACGCGCTTCGCACCGCTCGGCGAAACCGGCGCGACGCAGGCGCGTCTCGCCCCGTTCACGCTCGCTGCGGGCGAGACCCGGCTCTTTCGCGCCGCCGCCGAGCCGTTCGTGCTGCTCGCGCAGCCGCAGGTCAAGCGCGGCTCGAAGGCCGCCGACAAGAAGTCCGTCACCGAGGCCGTTTCCGCGCCGCGCGTCGCCATCGAGAGCGTGACGCCCTCGGTCGATCACGGGCGTTTTCCGGCGAAGCGCATCGTCGGCGAGGCGGTCGAGGTGCAGGCGGCGATTTTTGCCGAAGGTCACGACAAGATCGCGGCGGCCGTCCAATGGCGCGCCGCCGACGAAACCGACTGGCACGAAACGCCGATGGCACTCGTGCAGCCGCTCGGCCGCGATCTCTGGACGGCGCGGATTCCGCTCGATCGCGTCGGGCGTCACGAATTCACGGTGATCGCGTGGCGTGACGACTTCGCGTCGCTCGTCGATCACATGCAGAAGAAGCTGAACGCCGGGCAGACGGTCGAACTGGAGATCGAAGAGGCGCGGCATCTGTTCGCGCTGATCCTCGCCGAAGTGCAGACCGCCGAGGGCGCCTCGACCGAGCCGCTCGAAAGTCTCGTCAAGGAGTTCACGAAGGCGGCGCCCGAGCGCAAGCTCGAAATCGTGCTCGGCGCCGAAACCGCGAAGGCGATCGCCGCCGCGCGCCATCGGCCGTTTCTCTCGCGCGATCCGGTGACTTACCGCGTCGACGCGGAACGGGCGGCCGCGCGCTTCGCGAGCTGGTACGAGATCTTCCCGCGTTCGATGAGCGACGACGAAAGCCGCCACGGCACGTTCGTCGACGTGATCGGAAAGATGCCGCGCATCCGCGCGATGGGATTCGACGTGCTGTACTTCCCGCCGATCAACCCGATCGGCGTCGCGAATCGCAAGGGCAAGAACAACTCGCTGACGGCGCAGCCGGGCGATGTCGGCAGCCCGTATGCGATCGGCGGCAAGGAAGGCGGGCATACGGCCGTTCATCCGGAACTCGGCACGCTCGACGACTTCAAGCAGATGCTGGAAAGCGCGCACGCGCATGGCCTCGAAATCGCGCTCGATTTCGCGGTGCAGTGCTCGCCGGACCATCCGTGGCTGCAGGAGCATCCGACGTGGTTCGCCTGGCGGCCCGACGGCACGCTGCGTTACGCGGAGAATCCGCCGAAGAAGTATCAGGACATCGTGAATCCGGACTTCTACGCGAAGGATGCGAAGCCCGAGTTGTGGACGTCCTTGCGCGACGTGTTCCTGTTCTGGGTCGCGGCGGGCGTGAAGATTTTCCGCGTCGACAATCCGCACACCAAGCCGTTTCCGTTCTGGGAGTGGGCGATCAACGACGTGCGCGCGCGGCATCCCGATGTGATCTTCCTGGCGGAAGCGTTCACGCGGCCGCGCGTGATGAACCGGCTGGCGAAGCTCGGGTTCTCGCAGTCGTACACGTACTTCACGTGGCGCGAATCGAAGCGCGATTTCATCGAGTACATGCACGATCTCACGCAGACCGACGCCCGCGAATTCTTCCGCCCGAACTTCTTCGTCAATACGCCGGACATCAATCCGCGCTTCCTTCAGCGTTCGGGGCGCGCGGGGTTCGTGATCCGCGCGGCGCTTGCGGCGACGTTGTCGGGACTGTGGGGCGTCTATAGTGGCTTCGAACTGTGTGAAGCCGCGGCGCTGCCGAACAGCGAAGAGTATCTCGACTCCGAGAAGTATCAGTTGCGTGCGTGGGACTGGAACCGGCCGGGGAACATCGTCGGAGAGATTACGGCGCTCAATCGCGTGCGGCGGGCGAATCCCGCCTTGCAGACGCACCTGGGCGTGAACTTCCTGCCGGCGCATAACGACCAGATTCTGTTCTTCGAGAAGTCGAATGCGTCGGGCGATAACGTCGTGCTCGTCGCCATCAATCTCGATCCGTTCAACGAGCAAGGGGCCGACATCGAATTGCCGTGGCAGACGCTCGAACGCTGGGGCGTGCACGAGTGGGACGCGCTCGCGGTCGAGGATCAGATCACCGGGCAGCGATTCGAATGGCGCGGGCGGCGGCAGCACGTTCGGCTTGATCCGAATTCGTTGCCGTTTGCTATTTGGCGCATCGCGCCGGTTTGGGGCTTGCCGAAGCCTTCGGTTGAACTGTGAGGGCGCTGGCGCTTGGGGTGGGTTGTTCGTTTAGTGCTTGTGCGGTTCTGTCGTTGAACTTGATTTCGCGTCGGTCTGTTAGCTCTGCCCCTGTCCGGGGCGGGACTTACTTTCTTTGCTGCTGCAAAGAAAGTAAGCAAAGAAAGCAGCTTTTCTGGCAGCAGTCGCAGAGAGTCAACGCCTTTGAAGTACTGAGTGGACATACCGCCTAAGTGTCGCCCTCAAGGGTCTTAAGCGGCTTGGTGCGATTAACCACTGTGTCATCGTGCAGCGAATACAACGGTACAGCAATCATTCATCCGTCTTCGCTTCGCTCTGACGTCAGGCAGTTCAGGTCGCGGTTTCAAGGTTTGCGGTGATCGTGACGGACCGACGTTTTTGGTGTTCCTATCGTCCAAGCGAAGCGCGGACGGGTGGATGATGGCCTTACCACGTAGTGGGCTGTGCGAGGACACAGTGGTTAATCGCACCAAGCCCTGTCGAATTTTGAGGGCGACACTTAGGCGGTATGTCCACTCGGTGTTGCTCGTGCGTTGACGTATTGTGACTGCTGCCTAGAAAAGCTGCTTTCTTTGCTTACTTTCTTTGCAGCAGCAAAGAAAGTAAGTCCCGCCCCGGACAGGGGCAGAGCTAATAGACCACTAAGAAAGCAAGTTCCACCGAATCACGAGCGCCCGGACGGTGTTCATCACACCCCTACCCAAAGCGCCAGCAAAAACAACGGAGCGATACATTGTGAAACGCAACAAGTCCTCGACTCTCAGCAACGATCCGCTCTGGTACAAGGATGCGATCATCTATCAGGTCCACATCAAGTCCTTCTTCGACGCGAACAACGACGGCATCGGCGACTTCCCCGGCCTTCTCGCGAAGCTCGACTATGTGGCGGAACTCGGTGTCGACACGATCTGGCTGCTGCCGTTCTATCCCTCGCCGCGTCGCGACGACGGCTACGACATCGCCGACTACCGAAACGTCCACCCCGACTACGGCACCATCGCCGACGTCAAGCGCTTCATTCAGGAAGCGCACGCGCGCGGCATCCGCGTAATCACGGAACTCGTCATCAATCACACGTCGGATCAGCATCCGTGGTTCCAGCGCGCGCGTCACGCCAAGCCCGGCTCGAACCACCGCAACTACTACGTGTGGTCCGACACGGACAAGAAGTACGAAGAAACACGCATCATCTTTATCGACACCGAACCGTCGAACTGGACGCACGACCCGGTCGCCGGCCAGTACTACTGGCACCGCTTTTTCAGCCATCAGCCGGACCTGAACTTCGATAACCCGGCCGTCATGAAGGAAGTGCTGCAAGTGATGCGCTTCTGGCTCGACATGGGCATCGACGGTCTGCGGCTCGATGCCGTGCCCTACCTCATCGAACGCGAAGGCACGAACAACGAGAACCTGCCGGAGACGCACGCGATCCTGAAGAAGATCCGCGCGACCATCGATGCGGAGTACCCGAACCGCATGCTGCTCGCGGAAGCGAACCAGTGGCCGGAAGACGTGAAGGAATATTTCGGCGAAGAAGACGAATGCCACATGGCGTTTCACTTCCCGCTGATGCCGCGCATCTACATGTCGATTGCGAGCGAGGACCGCTTCCCGATCACCGACATCATGCGCCAGACGCCGGACCTCCCCGAGTCGAATCAATGGGCGATCTTCCTGCGCAATCACGATGAACTGACGCTCGAAATGGTCACGGACTCGGAACGCGACTATCTCTGGAACACCTACGCAAGCGATCGCCGCGCGCGCCTGAATCTCGGCATTCGCAGACGTCTCGCGCCGCTGATGGAACGCGACCGCCGGCGCATCGAACTGATCAACTCGCTCCTGCTTTCGATGCCGGGCACGCCCGTCATCTACTACGGCGACGAACTCGGCATGGGCGACAACATCCACCTCGGCGACCGCGACGGCGTGCGCACGCCGATGCAATGGTCGTCGGACAGAAACGGCGGCTTCTCGCGCGCCGATCCCGAACAGCTCGTGCTGCCGCCCGTGATGGGCTCGCTCTACGGTTACGACGCGGTCAACGTCGAATCGCAGAGCCGCGACCCGCATTCGCTGCTCAACTGGACGCGCAAGATGCTCGCGGTGCGCCGCTCGAAGCACGCGTTCGGACGCGGCACGATCCGCTTCCTGCGTCCGAACAACCGCAAGATCCTTGCGTATCTGCGCGAACTGGAAGGCGAGCCGCCCGTCCTGTGCGTGGCAAATCTCTCGCGCGCGCCGCAGGCGGTGGAACTCGACCTGTCGGAATTCGCGGGCTCAGTGCCGCTCGAAATGACCGCCGATTCGCCCTTCCCGGCAATCGGCCAGCTCACTTATCTGCTGACCTTTCCGCCCTACGGCTTCCTCTGGTTCCAGCTTTGCCCGGGCAACCTGCGTCCGGCGTGGAGCCAGGCGCCGTCCGAGCAACTGCCCGAATTCGTCACGATGGTGATCCGCGCGGGACAAACCGGCCCGACGCCCGAAAACGTGCGCCTGCTCGAATCGGAAGTGCTGCCGTCGTATCTGAGCAAGCGGCGCTGGTTCGCATCGAAGGATCAGAAGCTGCATCGCGTGCGACTCGCCGCGCTGACGACCATCGAAGGCGCGGGCTTCGCGTTCACCGAGATCGAAGCCGATGTCGGCGATCACACCGAGCGCTACGTGCTGCCGCTTGCCATCGCGTGGGGCAGCGAAACCACCTCGCCGCTCTATATGCAGCTCGCGCTCGCACGAGTGCGGCGCAACCGCAATATCGGTCATCTCACCGATGCGTTCGCCGTGCCGTTCTTCGCCTACGGCGTGCTGAGGAAACTGCACGAGCGCGCCGTCGTGCCGACCGTGCAGAAGAGCGAAATTCGCTTCATTCCGACCGAGCGTCTCGCCGAACTCGACTTCAATCCGCAATCGCCGCCCGAAATCCGCTGGCTCGCCGCCGAACAGAGCAACAGTTCGCTCGTGATCGGCGATCGCGTGGTGCTGAAACTCGTGCGGCGGCTCGTCGGCGGGATTCATCCGGAAGCGGAAATGAGCCGCTATCTTACGAAGCTCGGCTACGCGAACACCGGGCCGCTCTTCGGCGAAGTGGTGCGCGTCGATCCGGAGAACGTGCCGCACACGCTCGCGATTCTGCAGGGCTACATCGACAATCAGGGCGACGCCTGGAACTACGCGCTCGACTACCTGCGCCGCACCGTCGACGAACTCGCGGTGGCCGTCGATTCCGAAGAGCACGCGCCGAACCGCCTGAACGAAGTGCAGGGCTTCGAGGGCTACCGGGCGATTTCGGGCATCATCGGCCGGAGGCTCGGGGAACTGCACGTCGCGCTCGCCTCGCCCACCGACGACGAAGCGTTCTCGCCCACCCGCGCGACGAAGGAAGACGTGCACGACTGGATCGAAGGCACGCTCAAGCTGCTCACGACGGCGCTCGACATCGTCGAGCAGAAGAAGGGCGACTTCAACGAGCACGACCGTTTCCTCGCGCAAAGCCTGACCGACCGGCGCGACAGGCTGATCGACGCGGTGAAGAAACTCGTGCCGGACGACGCCGATGCGCTGTGCATCCGCATCCACGGCGACTTCCACCTCGGCCAGGTGCTGATGGCACAAGGCGATGCGTTCCTGATCGACTTCGAAGGCGAGCCGGCGCGTCCGCTCGACGAGCGCCGCAAGAAGACGAGTCCGCTGCGCGATGTCGCGGGACTTTTGCGTTCGCTGTCGTATGCGAGCGCCGCCGCGCAGCCGACGACGGAAAACGCCCCGCAGCAGACCGCCGACCGCAAGCGCGCGCTCTTCGAGCGTCTGCGCGTGCATGCCGAGGAGAGCTTCTTGCTTCAGTATCGCGAAGCGCTCGAACAGTCGCCGGAACCGATTGCGGGCGAGTCCGTCTACACGGCGCTGCTCGACCTTTTCCTGATCGAGAAGGCCGCCTACGAAATCCGCTACGAAGCGGCGAACCGCCCGACCTGGATCGGCCTTCCGCTGCGCGGCCTCGCATCGCTTGCGAGCCGCCTGCTCGGCGATACGGGCGCGCCGCCCGCGCCCGGCACGCGACACGTGATCGAAGCCAACAAGGATACGTCCGATGGAACCCAACATGAATAAGCGCAGTGATGCGAGAGACCCTGCGGAAGGGCTGCATTCGCTCGACATCGATGCTCTCGTCGAGGCTCGCCATCCCGATCCGTTTTCGAAGCTCGGCCTGCACCAGACCGACTCCGGTCATGTCGTGCGCGTGCTGCTGCCCGGTGCATCGGGCGTCATCGTGCTCGACCGCGAGTCCGGTGCGCCGCTCGGCCAGCTCACGAAGATTCACGACGCGGGCCTCTACTCGGGCTTTGTCGAGAAGCCCGGCGCCTACCGCCTGTCGATCGACTGGCACGGCACGCCGCAGGACACGCACGACACCTACGCATTCGGCCCGGTTTTGTCGGACGACTGGCTGAACCGGCTGACTCACGGCGATCCTTACGCGGTGATGCACGCGCTCGGCTCGCGTCCGTGCACGCACGAAGGCGTGGCGGGCGTGCGCTTTGCCGTGTGGGCGCCGAATGCGCGGCGCGTATCGGTCGTCGGCGACTTCAACTCGTGGGACGGGCGCCGCCATCCGATGCGTCTGCGTCACAACGCGGGCGTGTGGGAGCTGTTCGTGCCGGGGCTCGGCGCGGGCACGCGCTACAAGTACGAGATCGTCTCGCGCGACGGGCACACGCTGCCGCTCAAGGCCGACCCTTGCGCGATGCAGAGCGAGAAGCCGCCGGCGACGGCATCGGTCGTCGCCGATGCGGACGCCATCGACAGCTTCGCCTGGACCGACGACCAGTGGATGCAGGAGCGCGCCGCGCGGCAGACGCCCGCCGCGCCGATCACGATCTACGAAGTGCATGCCGAGTCGTGGCTGCGCGTGCCGGAGGAAGGCAACCGCGGCATGAACTGGCACGAGCTTGCCGAGCGCCTGATCCCGTATGCGAAAGGCATGGGCTTCACGCACCTCGAATTCATGCCAATCGCCGAACATCCGTTCGGTGGATCGTGGGGGTATCAGCCGCTCGGGCAGTTCGCGCCGTCGGCGCGCTTCGGCACGCCGGAGCAGTTCGCGGAATTCGTGAACCGCGCGCACGAAGCGGGTCTCGGCGTGATTCTCGACTGGGTGCCCGCGCACTTTCCGAACGACGCGCACGGTCTCGTTCAATTCGACGGCACGCCGCTCTACGAGCACGCTGATCCGCGCGAGGGCTATCACCAGGACTGGAACACGATGATCTACAACCTCGGCCGCAACGAGGTGAGCGCGTTCCTGATCGCATCGGGCCTGGCGTGGCTCAAGCGCTATCACGTCGATGGACTGCGCGTCGACGCAGTGGCCTCGATGCTCTATCGCGACTACTCGCGCAAGGCCGGCGAGTGGGTGCCGAACATTTATGGCGGGCGCGAGAATCTGGAATCGATTGCGTTCCTCAAGCGGCTCAATCACGAAGTCCGGCAGATTCCGGGCGCGATGACGATCGCGGAGGAATCGACGGCGTGGCCGGGCGTGACGGCTTCGGTGGAAAGCGGCGGGCTCGGCTTCGACTTCAAGTGGAACATGGGCTGGATGCACGACACGCTGCACTACATGGAGGAGGACCCGGTCTACCGTCAGTATCATCATCACATGTACACGTTCGGCATGGTGTACGCGTATTCCGAGCGCTTCGTGCTGCCGTTGTCGCATGACGAAGTGGTGCATGGGAAGGGATCGCTGATCGGCAAGATGCCGGGCGACCGCTGGCAGAAGTTCGCTAACCTGCGCGCGTATCTCGGCTTCATGTGGACGCATCCGGGCAAGAAGCTGTTGTTCATGGGCGGCGAGTTCGGACAGTTCGCGGAGTTCAATCACGATGAATCACCGCACTGGCATCTGCTCGACGATGCGTTCCACGGCGGACTGCAAAAGCTCGTGCGCGACCTGAACCGGCTTTACGGCGAAGAGCCCGCGCTGCACAAGCTGGATAGCGATCCGCGCGGCTTCGACTGGCTTGTCGGGGACGACAACGCCAACAGCGTCTATGCGTTCCGGCGCACGGATGGCGAAGGGCGCGAGCTGGTGGTGGCGTGCAACCTGACGCCGGTGCCGCGGATCGGATACCGGATCGGTTTGCCTCGCGGCGGACGGTGGAGCGAAGTGCTCAATTCCGATTCGTCGATTTATGGCGGGTCCAACATGGGCAATGCAGGCGTCATTCATGCCGATGACTTTGCCAGTCATGGGCGGGCTTTCTCTGCTGCGCTGACGTTGCCGCCGTTGGCTACGATCGTGCTTCGGGCTGATTGAAGGTGCGCTTGTGCTTCAATGAACGAGAAGCACGAGCGCACCAGCGGGTGTCCAACGTCCAACCTCAGAAAGCGCGAGCAAAAAACCAATGAACGCATTACCTGAGAGGTTGCTCCCGGGCGCGCCCTACCCGCTCGGAGCCAACTGGGACGGACTCGGTGTCAACTTCGCGGTGTTCTCGTCGAATGCGCACCGCATCGAGGTCTGTCTCTTCGACAGTACCGGCCGCAAGGAACTGATGCGCTTCGACCTGCCCGAATGCACGGACGAAATCTGGCATGGCTATCTGCCCGGCGCGCATCCCGGCACCGTCTACGGCCTGCGCGCGCACGGCCCCTATCAGCCGCAACACGGTCATCGCTTCAATCCGCACAAGCTCCTGCTCGACCCCTACGCAAAAAAGCTCGTCGGCCCGTGGCGCTGGTCCGATGCGCTCTTCGGCTACCGCGTGCACTCGAACCGGCTCGACATGTCGATGGATCGCCGCGACTCGGCGCCCGCGATGCCCAAAGCCATCGTCACCGACGACGCCTTCGACTGGTCCCGCGACGTGCGCCCCGACACGCCCTGGGGCGAAACCATCATCTACGAAACGCATGTGCGCGGCACGTCGATGTTGCGCAACGACATCCGCCAGCACGAACGCGGCTCGTTCGCGGCGCTCTCGTCGCCGTGGTTCATCGAGCATCTGCAAAACCTCGGCATTACCGCCGTCGAATTCCTGCCGGTCCACGCGTTCCTGAACGACCGCTTCCTCGTCGAGCGCGGCCTGCGCAACTACTGGGGCTACAACACGGCCGCGTTCTTCGCGCCCGAGCCGTCGTATCTCTCGACGCACCGGCTGAACGAAATGCGCATCGCCGTGCGGCAACTGCACGCGGCCGGCATCGAAGTGATCCTCGACGTCGTCTACAACCACACCTGCGAAGGCAACGAACTCGGCCCGACCGTCTCCTGGCGCGGACTGGATAACGCGAGCTACTACCGCCTCATCCCCGGCGACGAGCGTCACTACATCAACGAAACGGGTTGCGGCAACACGGTGAACCTGTCGCATCCGCGCGTGTTGCAGATGGTCATGGATTCGCTGCGCTACTGGTGCACGGCGTTCAACATCGACGGCTTCCGCTTCGATCTCGGCGTCACGCTAGGCCGCGAAGGCCACGGCTTCGACCCCGGTTCCGGCTTTTTCGACGCGATCCGCCAGGACCCGGTCCTCTCGACCCGCAAGCTGATTTCGGAGCCGTGGGATATCGGCCCGGACGGCTATCAGGTCGGCAATCATCCGCCGGGTTTCGCGGAATGGAACGACAAGTACCGCGACGGCGTGCGCCGCTTCTGGCGCGGCGACGCGGGCATGCGGCCGGACCTCGCCGCGCGCCTCACCGGATCGGCGGAGCTTTTCAACCGGCGCTTCAGGAAGCCGTGGGCGTCGGTCAATTTCGTGGCGTCGCACGACGGCTTCACGCTCGCCGATGTCACGGCCTATGAGCACAAGCACAACGAGATGAACCAGGAAGGCAACAACGACGGACACAACGAAAATTGCAGCGCAAACTGGGGCGTGGAAGGCCCGACCGACGACCCCGAGATCCTCGCCACGCGCGGCCGCGTCGCGCGCTCGATGATCGCCACGACGCTCCTGTCGCTCGGCACGCCGATGCTGCTCGGCGGCGACGAATTCGGACGCACGCAGCGCGGCAACAACAACGCGTACTGCCAGGACAACGAGATCTCCTGGATCGACTGGGAAGCGGCAAATTCGCCCGCCGGCCGCGCGCTGACGGAATACGTCGCGCGTGTCATTGCTCTGCGCAAAAACTACCCGGTGCTGCGCGAAACGCGCTTCCTGTACGGCGACCGGGAGGTCCTGCCGGGCCTCTACGACGTCAGCTGGTTCGACGAGCGCGGCATGGCGCTCACCATCGAGGCATGGCAGGACCCCGAAGGCCGCGCGCTGACGCTGCGCCGCGCCGGCCCGGGGCTGTCGGGCGAAACGGACGTGATCCTTTTGATGATCAACGCGTCGTCGCAAGCGCTCCTGTTCGCGCCGCCCCCGCCTCACTTGGAATGGAACGTGCTCCTGGATAGCGCGGCGCCCGATGGGCCGCAGCGGCCGCTCGTCGGCAGCGAACTGGAGGTGGCGGCGCACAGTATCGTCGTGCTGCTCGCCCAGCCGACCGGCGACGCCGACTGGCAGGCCGTCTGGATGGCGGGCGCCCATCAGGGTCCGCGGCTTCTGACGGCGCTGCCGCCCGACCCCGGCACGCTGCCGAGCCGCCGCCCGCCCGCCATTCCGTCGGAGCATGCGATCGGCGAGACGCCGGATGCACCGCAACGAACCACTTGAGACGACCCAGGCGCAGCTTTGCAAGGCAAACGAAAACGGCAGGAAACCATGTCCGAATGTCCTATCGATCCGCACCAGCACCACTACTCGTACTGCCTGCCCTTCGGCGCGCACGTGACGGGCGCGGCGCAGGAAACACCCCGGACGCGCTATCGTTTCTGGGCGCCTTCGCGCGACACGGTGCAACTCGAAATCCACGGTGACGCGAACACCGCGCCGACGCTCGTCGACATGGAACCGACCGGCGACGGCTGGTTCGAAGCCGAAGCCGACGGCGGCGCGGGCACGCGCTACCTGTACCGGCTCGACGAGAATCTCGCGGTGCCCGATCCGGCGTCGCGCTTCCAGCCGGACGACGTGCACGGCCCGAGCGAAGTGATCGATCCGCGCGCCTATCGCTGGACGCACACGAACTGGCACGGCCGGCCGTGGGAAGAAACGGTGCTCTACGAACTGCACGTCGGCGCGATGGGCGGCTATGCGGGCGTCACCGCGCGTCTTCCGGAACTCGCCGAACTCGGCGTGACGGCCATCGAACTGATGCCGCTCAACGATTTCTCCGGCACGCGCAACTGGGGCTACGACGGCGTGCTGCCCTATGCGCCGGACTCGTCGTATGGCCGTCCCGACGACCTGAAGAAGCTCGTCGATACCGCGCATGGCCTTGGTCTCATGGTGTTTCTCGATGTCGTCTACAACCATTTCGGGCCGGACGGCAATTACCTGAGCACGTATGCGAAGACGTTCTTCCGCGAAGGTGTGAACACGCCGTGGGGCCCGGCGATCGACTTCGAGCGCCCGCAGGTGCGCGATTTCTTCTTCGACAACGCGCTCTACTGGCTGCGCGAATATCGCTTCGACGGCCTGCGCCTCGACGCCGTCCACGCGATCAACGACGACGAATGGCTGCGCGAACTCGCGCATCGTGTGCGCAGCGGGGTCGAAACCGGGCGCCACGTGCATCTGGTGCTCGAAAACGAGCACAACACGTCGAACCTGCTGGAAACGCATTTCGACGCCCAATGGAGCGACGATTCCCACAACACGCTGCACGTCCTCCTGACGGGCGAGAGCGAGAGCTACTACGGCGCCTACATCGACAAGCCGATCGAGAAGCTCGCGCGCGTGCTGTCGGAGGGTTTCGTGTATCAGGGCGAACCGTCGCCGATTCACGACGGCAAGCCGCGCGGCGAACCGAGCGCGCATCTGCCGCCGACGCGCTTCGTGATGTTCCTGCAGAACCACGACCAGGTCGGCAACCGCGCGATGGGCGAACGTCTGCGCTCGCTCGTCTCCGACGAGGCGCTCTTCGCCGCGACCGGCCTTCTGCTGCTGTCGCCGCAGATTCCAATGCTGTTCATGGAGGAGCAGTACGGCTCGAAGCAGCCGTTCCTCTTTTTCACCGACTACCACGACCAACTCGCCGATGCCGTGCGCGAAGGACGTCGCCGCGAATTCGCGAAGTTCTCCGCGTTCACCGACGAAAAGCGCCGCGCGCAGATTCCCGATCCGAACGACGAAGGCACGTTCAGGATGTCATCGCCGCGTCCTCTGCAGGCCAAAAGCGAGGCCGAAAGCGACGCCGACCGCCTGGAATGGCTGCATTTCTACCGCTCGGGCCTCGCTGTGCGCGCGAAGCTGATCACGCCGCGCCTGAAAGACGCGAAAGCGCTCGGCGCGACCGTCATCGGCGAGAAGGCGCTCGTCGCGCGCTGGCGGCTGGGCGACGGCGAGACGCTCTCGATCGCGCTCAATCTCGGCGACGCGCCCGTCGCGCTCGGCGAGACGCCGGCCGGCAAGATCATCTTCGAGACGCCGGCGCGCGCGCAGGATCGCGTGAAGCGCGGCGAACTGGGCGAACGCACGTTCGTCGCCTGGCTGACGGGCGACGTCAACGACTACGCCATCGCCCACGACGCTCGCCGCTTCGAGCACACCACCACCGAGGGACACGCCTCGTGAGCCCGACCACCGCAAAACCGTCCGCGCCGATGAACGCGATCGAAACGCTCGCCGCGCGCGCGGGCTTCGAAGTCGAATGGCTCGACGCGCACAAGCACACGCAGCGCGTGCCCGAATCGACGCTGCGCGTCCTGCTCGACCGCCTCGGCCTGCCGTGTGGCAACGCCACGCAACTGAAGCACAGCATGTCGGCGCTCGACGCGGAACTGTCCGGCCGCAAGCTGCCGCCGCTCATCACCGCCGAAGTGGACCGCGCGATCGCGCTGCCGGTGTCGGCGGCGAAATCGGGCGCGCGCTACCGCATCGAACTGGAAAGCGGCTCCGTGATCGACGGACGGTTCACGTCGCCGAAGGGCGAGATCGCGCTGCTCTCGCCGATCTCGGAGCCGGGCTATCACACGCTCGTCATCAACGACCATCACACGACGCTCGCCGTCGCGCCGTCGCGCTGCTACACGATCGACGACGCCTGGCGCGCGCTGCACGAAGACGCCACCGGCGACGCGCCGCCGCTCTGGGGCGTCGCCGCGCAGGTCTACGGGCTGCGCCGTGTGGGCGACGGCGGCATCGGCGACTTCTCCGCGCTTGCGACGCTTGCCGTCGAAAGCGCGAAACGCGGCAGCCACGCGCTCGCGATCAGCCCGATGCACGCGATGTTCAGCGCCGAGCCGAACAAGTTCAGTCCGTACTCGCCGTCGTCGCGGCTCTTCCTGAACATCGCGCACGTCGATCCGGCCGCCGTCCTCGGCGCGCCCGCGGCCCGCGCGGCGATCGAGCGCGCGGGTGTCGCGAAGGACATGACGGAACTCGAAGGCCTGCCGCTGATCGACTGGCCGAACGCGACGAAGGCGAAGCTCGCCGTCTTGCGCGAGCTCTTCGCCTGGTTCTCGCAGGACGCGGAAACGCCCTTCGCGAAGGACTTCGCGTCGTTCGTCGAAAGCGGCGGACGGGCGCTCGAAGACCACGCGCGCTTCGAGGCCTTGCAGACCGACCAACTGGCGAGCACGGGTGAAGGCCACTGGCGCAACTGGCCCGACGAACTGCGCGACCCGCGCAGCGACGCCGTCGCGGCGTTTGCGGAAGCGAACCGGCGCGAAGTCGATTTCCATTTGTTCACGCAATGGCTCGCGGCGAAGGGCCTCGCGCACGCCCAGCACGCCGCGCGCGACGCCGGCATGGCGGTCGGTCTGATCGCGGATCTGGCCGTCGGCTGCGATAGCGCGGGCAGTCACGCGTGGTCGTATCGCGAGGAAATGCTCACGGGCGTTTCAGTCGGCGCGCCGCCCGATCTCTTCAACCAGGCCGGCCAGTCGTGGGGACTCACGACGTTCTCCCCGCGCGCGATGCGCACGCAGGGTTTCTCGGCGTTCATCGACATGCTGCGCGCGTCGTTCGCGCGCGCGGGCGGCATCCGCATCGACCACATTCTCGGGCTGCGGCGCCTCTGGCTCGTGCCCGAAGGCGAGCCCGCGAAGGACGGCGCGTACCTGCGCTATCCGCTCGACGATTTGCTGCGGCTCATCGCGCTGGAATCGTGGCGGCATCGCGCGATCGTGGTCGGCGAGGATCTCGGCACCGTGCCGCCCGGCTTTTCCGAGCGGCTGGAAGAACACGGGCTGCTCGGCATCCGCGTGCTGTGGTTCGAGCGCGCGGTCGAAGGCGACGGTTTCAAGCCGCCGTCCGACTGGGACCGCGGCGTGACCGCCACCACGACGACGCACGACCTGCCGACCGTCACCGGCTGGTGGCGCGGCGCGGACATCGAATGGCGCGCGAAGATCGGCCAGACGGCCGCGCGCGCGGACGGCCGCGATCCGGTCGCGCTCGCAATGGACGAACGCGCCGTGGACCGCGACCATCTGTGGCGCGCGTTCCAGGACGCCGGCGTCGCGCCGCCCGACGTCGCCGCGCCGCCGGTCGAGAGCGCGCCGGTCGACGAAGCGCTCGCGTTCGTCGCCGCGACGCCCGCGCCGCTCGTCACGTATCCGCTCGAAGACCTGCTCGGGCTCGCGGACCAGCCGAACCTGCCCGGCTCCATCGACGAGCATCCGAACTGGCGCCGGCGCCTCGCCGCGCCGGTCGACGAACTGTTTCTCGACGATGCGTTCGCCGACCGGCTGCTTGCCGTCGCCAGCGCGCGCGAGCGCTCCACGCCGAACCCTCCACCGAACGAAACACCATGACCGTACCGCGCTCCACGCTCCGACTGCAGCTTCACAAAGGCTTCACCTTCGACGACGCCGCCGCGCAGGTCGACTACTTCGCCGCGCTCGGGATCAGCCACGCGTACGCGTCGCCGATCACGACGGCGACGAGCGGCTCGACGCACGGCTACGACACCGTCGACTACACGCGCGTGAATCCGGAACTGGGCGGCGAGGAAGGGCTGCGGCGTTTCGTCGAGAAGCTGCGCGCGCACGAGATGGGACTGATCGTCGACGTGGTGCCGAATCACATGGGCGTGGGCGGCTCGGAAAACGCGTGGTGGCTCGACATCCTCGAATGGGGACGGCACGCGACGCACGCGCGCTTTTTCGACGTCGACTGGCATTCGCCCGATCCCGCGCTGCGCGGCAAGGTGCTCGCGCCGTTTCTCGGCGCGGCCTACGGCGAGGAACTGCACGGCGGGAAGATCAAGCTCGCGTTCCGGCCGGATGAAGGGCGCTTCGTGGTCGAGTACTACACGAACACGTTCCCGATTTGCCCGGTCGACTATCCGTCGATCCTGCAAGAAGCGCCCGAACTCGGGCAGCGCTTCACGGGCCTCACGACCCAGCCCGCCGATCAGCCGAAGGCCGCCGAGGCGCGCGCCGCGCTCGCGACGCTCGCCGCGACCGAGGGCGGTCAGGCCGCGATCGCCGCGACGCTCGCCGCGCATTCCGCCGATTCGCCGCAAGGCCGCGAGCGTCTGCACCGGCTGCTGGAGCGCCAGCATTTCCGGCTCGCGTGGTGGCGCACCGCCGCCGACGAAGTCAACTGGCGGCGTTTTTTCGACGTCAGCACGCTCGGCGGTGTGCGCGTCGAGCGTCCGGAAGTGTTCGAGGCGTCGCACGCGCTGATTTTCCGGCTCTTCGCCGAGGGACTCATCGACGGCGTGCGCATCGATCACGTCGACGGTCTCGCCGAGCCGCGCGAATATTGCCAGCGGCTGCGTCAGCGGCTCGAAGAACTCGCGCACGAGCGGCCGCCCGCCTTGCAGCACGGCAACGGCCGCACGTATTTCGTGGTCGAGAAGATTCTCGCGCGCGGCGAACCGCTGCGCGGCGACTGGCAGGTCGACGGCACGACCGGCTACGATTTCATGAACGACGTCGGCGCGCTGCTTCACGATCCGCGCGGCGCGGCGCCGCTCGCGCAGGCGTGGTCGGAATTGACCGGACGCAGCGCCGAATTCGCCGACGAAGCGCTCGTCGCGCGTCGGAAGATCCTGGCGGAAAACCTCTCGGCGGAACTGGATCGCGTCGCGCGCGCGCTCCACCGGATCGCCCGCGACGCGGTCACGACGCGCGACTTCACGTTTTCATCGCTGCGCCGCGTGGTAGGCGAACTCGTCGTGCAATTTCCGGTGTATCGCATCTATCCCGTCAACGCCGTGCGCAGCGCCGAGGACGAGCGCTATTTCTCGCAGGCGCTGGAGGGCGCACGCGCCGTGCTGGCGCGGGCGGATCACGTCGTGCTCGATCAGGTCGCGCAGTGGCTTGGCGGCAAGCTCGCCGACGAGGCGTCCGTCGCCGAGAGGCCGCGCGAGCGCGCAGCGGAGCGCGGCCGCAACCACGTAGCGCAGCAGAACGTGCCGGGCGCGAACGGTTCGCAACGGCGCAGCGCGCAGACGCTCTTCTCGCAACTGACGTCGCCGGTGGCCGCGAAGGCGGTGGAAGATACGGCGTGCTATCGGTACGGACGGCTGTTGTCGCGCAACGAAGTGGGCGCCGATCCGGGCGAGTTCGCGTTGTCCGTCGACGAATTTCACGAGACCAACGCCGAGCGCGCGAAGTCGTTCCCCCACGCGATGCTCGCCACCGCCACGCACGACCACAAGCGCGGCGAAGACGTGCGCGCGCGCATCGCCGCGTTGAGCGAAATCCCGGAAGAATGGGCGACGACGCTGCACAACTGGTCGACGCTCAACACGCCGCTGCGCCGGACAGTCGACGACGACGACGCCAACTGGGCGCCCGGTCCGGCTGCGGAGGCGATGCTGTATCAGACGCTCGTCGGCTGCTGGCCGCCGGACCTCTCGCCCGACGACGACGCCGGCGTGAAGGAACTGGCCGAGCGCGTCGCGCAATGGCAACTGAAGGCGTTGCGGGAAGCGAAACTGCGCACGAGCTGGTTCGCGCCCGACGAGGCCTACGAGAACGCGTGCCGCGACTTTCTGTTCGATATCGTCGCGCCGCAGCGACGCGACGGTTTCCTGCGCGAGTTGCCGGAATTCGCTGCGCGGATCGCGCGGGCCGGGGCGATCAACAGCTTCCAGCAGACCTTGCTGCGCCTGACGTCGCCGGGTGTGCCCGACCTGTATCAAGGCACCGAGCTATGGGATTTCAGTCTCGTCGATCCCGACAACCGGCGCCCCGTCGATTTCGAGAAGCGGCGCGCGTGGCTTGCCGAAGGCGAGGAAAAAGGTCCGCCATCCGAACAACTGGCGAACTGGCGCGACGGACGCGTGAAGCTCGCGCTCGTGCGGCGCGCGCTGGCGTTGCGGCATCACGCGGCGTCGCTGTTCGCGCAGGGCGAGTATCTGCCGCTCGAAGTGACCGGCGAGCATGCGGATCGTGTGATCGCCTATGCGCGGCATGCGGGCAGCGCGTATGCGATCGTCATCGCGACGCGGCTCGCCGAGCCGCTGCTCGCGAAGGACGGCGACGTGCCGCTCGTCGAGCCGGCGCGCTGGGGCGATACGGCGGTGATCCTGCCCGACGCGCTCGGCTCGCGCGCGCTCTTCGACTGGATGAGCACCGGCGCGCCGAAGGCGGAGGGACAGCGTCTGCTCGTGCGCGATACGCTCTCGGCGATGCCGGTGGCGTTGCTTGTGGAGGAAGGGGTGCGCTAAGCGCTGAGGCTAGTCCGCCTCCTCCAGCGCCTCCTCGCGCGGATACACCCGCACGAGGACGATTCGCGGCCCGTTCATCTTCTTCACGACGATATCGAAGCCGTCGAACTCCACACGCTGGCCTTCGCTCGGCAAGTCGCCGAGCGCGTTGATGACGAGTCCGCCCACCGACTCCGCGCGCCCCTCGTCGATATCGATGCCGAGCGCCCGCTCCAGCGACACCACCGGCAAGCTGCCCTTGCCCATCAGCGTGCCGTCGTCCATGCGCGACCAGTCGGCGTCGCCCTGGCGGAACTCGTCGTGGATCTGCCCGACGAGCGCGCCGAGCAGGTTGTCGAGCGTGAGAAAGCCGATCGGCTTCGAGCCCTTGCGTCCGACCAGCGCAAAATGCGGCGCGCCCTTGCGAAAGCGGCGGAACAGTTCCAAAGCCGACAGCGTCGGCGACACGTATTGCACCGGGCGCGTGTATTTTTCGAGCTTGTCGACCTTCACGGTCTGCTGCTTCGGGAAGCCGAGCGTGATGCCGCGCCCTTCGCTCTCGCGCGCGAGCAGCAGGTCCTTCAGATGGATCATGCCGAGCACGCGCTCGCCGGAAGCGTCGGCGAAAAGCGGATAGCGGCTGAAGCGATGACGCGCGATCACGGCAAGGTTCTCGCGCATCGACAGGTCGTTGCGCAGGCCGATCATCTCGTGCGCCGGCCGCATCAGGTCCGACACCGTCATGCGGCTGAAATCGAGCGAATGCGCGATGGTGTTCCACTCGTCCGCGTTATACGACGACGCCCCGCCAAGACGCCGGCCGCGCAGGATCAGCTTGAGCTCGTCGGTGGAATAGTGGGCGTCGTGGCCGTGCTCGCCCGACAGTCCGAACAGGCGCAGCACCCCGTTCGCGCTCGCGTTGAGCACCCAGATGAACGGATACATCAGCCAGTAGAAGCCGTAGAGCGGCATCGCGAGCCAGAGGCCGACCTGTTCGGCGCGGCGGATCGCCCACGACTTCGGCGCGAGTTCACCGACGACGATATGCAGGAACGAAATGACAGAAAACGCGAAGAAGAGCGAGATCGAGTCGATCAGCTTCTCCGAATCGATGCCGACGAGCGCGAAAAGGGGATGCAGCAGCATGGCGAACGCCGGTTCGCCGATCCAGCCGAGCCCGAGCGAAGCGAGCGTGATGCCGAGCTGACACGCGGAAAGATACGCGTCGAGCTGACCGTGGACCTTCGCGAGCAAACGGCCGGGCAGGCCATTGGTTCGCGCGATGGCCTTGACGCGCGTCGCACGCAACTTGACGAGCCCGAACTCCGCCGCGACGAAAAAACCGTTCAACGCGACGAGCAACAATGCGCCGATAAGCGCGACAACCTGAGCCAAAGCAACTCTCTCCGAAAATGGAAAGCGTCAGTATATGGGCGTAAGGCGATCCGGGCGCAAGACCGGCCTCAAGTTTCGGCCGGTTTCGCCTGTTGCTGCGCGGTGCGCTCCGCTACATGCCGGAGAGCGGCACGCGCAGGTTCATCGATACGGCGGCGCCGTCGGTGACGTCGGCGTGGTCGAAACTGCCGCCGTGCGCCTCCGCCACCCGCTTGCAGAGCGCGAGCGCCCACGCGATGCGCCCGGCCTCGCGCGGCTGCGTCGCCTGCCGGCGTGCGAATGCTTCGAGCGCATGCGGCAACTGCTTGTCGACGAGCGCGGGCGCCGACACCGTGTAGCGCACTTCCGTGCGCCACGTGCTGCCTTCCACCTGGCTCGCGAGCACGACCGAGCCGCCGCGCGCGCTCGCTTCCGTCGCGAACACGAGCATCAGCCAGATCGCCTGCGTGAGACGTTCGGCGTCGCCTTCGATCTGCTCTTCGGCAAGCGGAGAATCGACACTCAACGTGACGCCGCGCGCATTCGCGAGGCTCGCGCGCGCGAGCGCCGCACTGTGTTCGATGAGCGGCCGGATCGCGGCAGGCGCGAGCGACAGCGCGAGCGTCTTGGTTTCGGCGCGCGTCGTATCGACCGTCTGTTCGATCAGCTTGACCTGCTGCTCGACGCCCGAGCGGATGCCGGCGAGCGCACGCTGCGCGGCGGGATCGGCGGCGTCGATCTTGCGTTCGAGCACGTAGCCCCAGCTGTGGATCGCGTTGAGCGGCCCGCGCAGATCGTGCGACACCACCGAGAGCACGTTGTCGCGCATGAAGAGCGCCGCTTCGGCACGCAGGTGCGCGAGCCGCTCGGCGTTCGGTTCGCCCGTCGCGGCGTGGCTGGCGCACGGCCACACGATCAGCGTGACGGTGTCGGCGGCGGGCAACGCGAGAATCGTGAAGGTGCGCGTGAGCCCGCCATCGTCGATCGACGCCTGCGCGCGCTGCGCGCCGTTCGCGTTCTGCGCGGCGTCCGCAGCGGCCGTGAGCACCGCGACGAGCGGCTTCGGCAACGCGGTGTCGCCGAGCACGCGGCCTTCGAGCGCCTGTGAATCGAGATCGAAAAGGTGGGCGAAGACGGTGTCGGCGCTGATGCAGCGCTGGGCCGCATCGACCACGAGCACGCCATCGTTGCCGGCGGACGGTGCATCGCGAAACGTCGCGTGTTCGGGTTCGAGCGCGCCGCTAAAAGACGTTGTCACAGTCGGTATCCTTGCTGGTTCAAAGTTGCCAGGCCTTTTTCAGGACGCAAAGGCATTATATGTGAGCCCATGCCGGACTAGCGCCATCGGCATGATCGCGAATCGCGCATCTTTTATCGAGACAGAGCACCGGGAAAGTGAGCAAGTGCCGTGCGCGCTCCGCCCGGCCGATAGGACCTACAATACCCGTTCCAAAACACCGGAACGCCGCGGCGGGAAACCGCTCCGGCGCCGGATCAACCAGGGAGCATTCATGTCGACTGTCACGACCGATTCGGGCCTCAAATACGAAGACACCACCGTGGGCGATGGCGCGGAAGCCGTCGCCGGCAAGACGGTGAGCGTGCATTACACCGGCTGGCTGACGGACGGCCAGAAGTTCGATTCGAGCAAGGACCGCAACGATCCGTTCGCCTTCGTGCTGGGCGGCGGCATGGTCATCAAGGGCTGGGACGAAGGCGTCCAGGGCATGAAAGTGGGCGGCGTGCGACGCCTGACGATTCCGCCGCAACTCGGCTACGGCGCGCGCGGCGCGGGCGGCGTGATTCCGCCGAATGCAACGCTCGTGTTCGAAGTGGAACTGCTGGACGTCTGATTCGATGGCATGACACACGCGCCGCTCGTCGCCCCTTCCGTCGCGCTGCGCCGCTACGACGCGGTGCAGGCGTCGGACGTGCACGATTTCCACCAGATCGTGCTCGGCCTCGACGGCGCGATGGATATGGCCGTCGAGGGCCGCGAAGCGCGCATCGATTGCCGCGGCGCGTGGATCGTTCCGGCGGGCGCGCGCCACGACTATTCGGCGGCGGGCGAAAACCGGCAACTGGTGCTCGATCTGCCGTTCGCGTCGGTGGCGTTGCCGGAGCGGTTCTTCGAGCGCGCGCGGGCAATCGACGTCGATCCGCTCGTCACGCAACTGGTTCGAAACATTGCGACGCGCGCGCAAGCGCCCACGCGCTCGTTCGCCTGGCAGGCGGCAGCGCATCTCTGCGGCGCGCTGATGTCGGACGTGCGTCTCGACGAAGCGCGCGCACTCGATTTCGCGCGCATCGACCGGTGGCTGCGCGCGCATCTGGCCGAACCGTTGCGCATCGCCGATCTCGCCGCGCATTGCGGCTTCGGCATGCGGCGGTTCCATCAACTCTTCTGCGAAGCGTTCGGCGAGACACCGCATCGCTATCTCCAGCGCCTGCGCCTCGACGCCGCGCTCACGCTGCTCGCCGATCCGCGCGAGACGCTATCGGGCATCGCGCTGACAGTCGGTTTCGCCGATCAGAGCGCGTTCACGCACGCGTTCACGAAACGCTTCAGGATCGCGCCGGGGCAATGGCGCGGCGGCAAGCACTGAGCGCTCCGTGGAAACGGTCAGCCGTTCAGCCCGCGCTCCAGATCCGCGCGAATGTCCGCCGCGTATTCCAGCCCGACCGCGAGCCGGATCAATCCTTCCCGAATGCCCGCCGCTTCGCGCACTTCGGGCGTGAGCCGTCCGTGAGTGGTCGTCGACGGATGGGTGATGGTCGTGCGCGTATCGCCGAGATTGCCGGTGATCGAGCAGACCTTCGTCGAGTCGATCACGCGCCACGCATTCGCGCGCTGCTCCTCGCGCGTCGCGCCCTTCAGTTCGAACGACACGATCGCCCCGCCCGCCTTCTGCTGCTTCTTCGCGATCGCGTATTGCGGATGCGATTCCAGCCCCGGATAGAACACGCGCTCGATGGCCGGATGAGTTTCGAGCCAGCGCGCGATTTCCAGCGCATTCGCCGATTGTTTCTCGACGCGCAACGACAGCGTTTCCATTCCCTTCAGCAAGACCCATGCGTTGAACGCCGAGAGCGTCGGACCAGCGCTGCGCACGAACGGGAACACTTTCTCCATGATGAACTGCTTCGAGCCGACAAGCGCGCCGCCGAGCACGCGGCCTTGGCCGTCGAGGAACTTGGTTGCCGAATGCATGACGACGTCCGCGCCGAGCTTGAGCGGCTGCTGAAGCGCCGGGCTGCAAAAACAGTTGTCGACGACAAAGAGCGCGTTCACGGATTTGGCGATCTTGCCGATCGCTTCGATGTCGGCGATTTCGGTCAGCGGATTCGACGGCGTTTCGAGGAAGAACATCTTCGTCTCGGGGCGCACGGCGGTCTTCCATGCGTCGAGATCGGTCGGATCGACGAAGGTGGTTTCGATGCCGAACTTCGAGAAGATCTGCGTGAACATGCCGACCGTCGAGCCGAACAGACTCTTCGAACTGACGAGGTGATCGCCCTGCTGCATCGACGACATCACGACCGACATGATCGCGGCCATGCCGGACGCCGTCGCCATGCACGCCTCGCCGCCTTCGAGCGCCGCGAGCCGGTTCTGGAACATCGAAACGGTCGGATTGGTGAAGCGCGAGTAGGTGTACGCCTCTTCCGCGTTCTTGAAGCGCTCGGCGGCCTCCGCGGCGCTCGAAAAGCAGAAGCTCGACGTGAGGAAAAGTGCTTCGGAATGCTCGTTGAAGTCGCTGCGCAGCGTGCCGGCGCGCACGGCGAGCGTGTCGAGATGCAGGTTGTCGTCCATGTTCGTGATTTCCGTTCGTTGTTCCTGCCCTGCTCACCGAAAACAGGGCGCAAAAAAGCCCGCTTGTACGTCGACAGAAGCGGGCTTGTGCGGAAAAAGCGCAGGCGGTTGTTCGTAATTGAAAGACCACCGTTTCGCTTTAGCTGTTTGGGGTTCACGCCGATGAAGGCCGTGCCCCGCGTCCGCAAGCTGATCTCAAATCGACGCAAGTCCCGATGCTAACACGATGCGGGCCCAGCCCGCATCGTGCGCGGCTCACTCCATCGACAACTGCAAGTGCAATTGCGAGCGCGCCATGCCGCCTTCCTGCGCGTCGCTCGCGGCGTCGCGGTCCGACTGCGACTGCGGCGCAAGACGCGCGGTCTCGATGCGGTCGAGGTAGTCGGTCGTCACATCGCCGGTGATGTAGTTGCCGTCGAAGCACGAAGCCTCGAATTCGCCGAGCGCCGGGTTGATGTCGCGGATGGCCTGCTTCAGGTCTTCCACATCCTGGTACACGAGGTAATCGGCGCCGATCATGCGGGCCACTTCGTCGTCGGTGCGGCCGTGCGCGACGAGTTCGCCGCGCGTCGGCATGTCGATGCCGTAGACGTTCGGGAACTTCACCGGCGGCGCGGCCGAGGCGAAGATCACTTTGTTCGCGCCGGCATCGCGCGCCATTTGCACGATTTCATGCGAAGTCGTGCCGCGCACGATGGAATCGTCGACGATCAGCACGTTCTTGCCCTTGAACTCGATGCCCATCGCGTTCAGTTTCTGGCGCACCGATTTCTTGCGCACCGCCTGGCCCGGCATGATGAACGTGCGGCCAACGTAACGGTTCTTGAAAAAGCCTTCGCGATACTCGACGCCCAGCTTCGCCGCGACCTGCATCGCCGCCGGACGCGACGAATCGGGAATCGGCATCACGACGTCGATCGGCACGTCGGGCAGCACGCGCTTGATCTTTTCGGCGAGGTAGTCGCCCATGCGCAGACGCGCGTTGTAGACCGGCACGCCGTCGAGGCACGAATCCGGCCGCGCGAGATACACGAGTTCGAAAATGCACGGATTCAGCGACGGCTTCTCGGCGCATTGCTGGCTGTGCAGGTTGCCGTCGCTGTCGATGAAGATCGCTTCGCCCGGTTCCACGTCGCGCACGAACTCGAAGCCGATGCCTTCCACAGCCACCGATTCCGACGCCACCATCCACTCGACGCCCGTCGCCGTTTCCAGCTTGCCCAGCACGAGCGGGCGGATGCCGAACGGGTCGCGGAACGCGACGAGGCCGTAGCCCGCGATCAGCGAGACGATCGCATACGAACCCTTCACGCGCCGATGAACGCCTGACACGGCCTTGAAGAGCGCCGCCGGGTCGAGTTGCAGGCCGGAACTGGCGAGTTGCAATTCGTGCGCGAAGACGTTGAGCAGCACTTCGGTATCGGACGCGGTGTTGATGTGCCGGCGGTCGATGCGGAACATCTCGTCCTTCAGCTGCGTCCAGTTCGTGAGGTTGCCGTTGTGCGCCAGGATGATGCCGAACGGCGCGTTCACGTAGAACGGCTGCGCTTCTTCTTCGCTCGACGCGGAACCGGCCGTCGGATAGCGCACCTGTCCGATCCCCACGTTGCCCGGCAGGCTGCGCATGTTGCGCGTGCGGAACACGTCGCGCACCATGCCGTTGGCCTTGTGCATGTGGAAATTGTTGCCGTCCGCCGTGGCGATGCCGGCGGCGTCCTGACCGCGATGCTGCAGGAGCAGCAGGCTGTCATAGATGAGCTGATTGACGGGGCTTTGGGAGACTACACCTACGATGCCGCACATGGCATGTCCTTCAAAGAGTCGAAACGGGTCCAGAGGCGGTGTCGGAACGACGGATGCGCGACGACGGAACCGGAGTCGAAATCGCATCGGCAGCGCGCCGAGCCGTCGCGGTTCCTCGTGTAGCCAGCCTTGAGTTACTGCGCGGTGTCCGGAACGGTATCCGGCGCGGTGCGCACATACGCGGCGAGCGTAGCGGGAAGCAGCGGTTTCAATTCACGCACGCCTTGCTCGGCCGCGGGCCTGAGCAACGCATTGCGCCAAAAATCCTTTTGCGGCAGCTCGGTCAGGCCGGCAAGAGCGACCAGCACCACTACCAATATAGCCCCTCTCGCGAGGCCGAACAGCAATCCCAGCGACCGGTCGACGCCCCGCAGGCCCGTGACCTCGGTAATTCGCGTCAAAAGCGCGGACAGCACGCTCGACACCAGCAGCACGGCGCCGACCACCAGCAGGAACGCGACGACCCATTGCGTCAGCGCACCGCCCGGCCAGGTCGCCGGAATATAGGGCACGACGAAGCCGACGAAATGCCCGCCGATCAACAGCGCCGCGATCCAGCCGATCAGCCCGAACGCTTCGGCGAGCAGGCCACGCCACATGCCGCGCATCGCGGACAGCCCGATCACGGCCATCACCGCGTAGTCGAAAGTCGTGAACATCGGGTCGCGTTCGCCTACTTGCCCGCGCCGCCGCCGAGGCCGGCCTGGCGCACCTTCACGAGCGCCGCCGATGCCGCCGCGCGGTCCGCGAACGGTCCGGCACGCAAGAGCGAGCGCGTGGAGCCGTCGGCCTGCTTGCGATGTTCCACATATGCGGGCACGCCGGCCGCCTTCAACTTGGTCACCCAGTTTTGGGCGGCGGCTTCGTCGTCGAACGTGCCGATCTGCACGACGAAGCGGCTTCCTGCCGGCGACGACGGTGTATTCGCGGGGCTCGCCGCCGTATTCGCGGCTGCATTGCTTTCTTCCGCTTGCTCCGGCGCCTTCGCGTTCGGGCTCGCGACCGCCGCGGGCGGCGTGGCCGCGTTGGGTTTCACGTCGGCTCTGGCTTGCGGTTTCGGTTCCGGTTTGGCTTGCGCCGTGGCCGCCGCGCTGGAGGCAGGCTTCGATTGCGGCGCCGTCACACCGGCCGCCACGTTATCCGATGCGGCGGCGGGGCCGTCCGGCGCGACGCCCGCTTGCGTGTCGGCGTCCGTCGGTTCCTTGCTGGCGGACCTCGCAGCCGGCGCCGGGCGATTCGGAATGTCGATGGCGATGTCGTCGGTGACGGGCTTCGGGCGCGAATCGAGCACCATCGGCAGGACGATCACGGCGGCGAGCACCAGCGCAACCGCGCCGACGAGCCTGCGCCGGGCGCGCTGTTTTTCAGGAAGCGTGGGGTCGAGCATCATCGCGTCGGCGTCGGGACGCTCGGTGCGCCGGGTCCGGCGCTCCGTGCGGACGGTGTGACGCGTGCCGCGCGAGGAGTCGGAATATGCGTCGCGACCGTCAGGTGCGTCGTCTTTCTTGCCGAACGAGAAAAGTCCCATGTATGGCTTGGTGCGAGAGGCTTGCGGTCGTCCGTCTTAGGGCCGTCCGTCTCAGTGATGCTGCGATTTCCGGTAGGCCATCACGCCGGCCACCGTATAGAAACTGCCGAAAACCAAAATTCTATCATTTTCGGACGCTCTCTTTATTGCATCCTGAAAAGCTTCGACCGGCGTTTCGAACCGTGTGACGCTGCTGTCGGGGCCGTCCTCGACGCCCGCTTCGCGCAACGCCGCTTCGAGCGCTTCCGTCGATGCGGCGCGCGGCGTCGGTAGCGACGTGACGTTCCAGTGGTCGATTTCGCCCTTCAGTTGCTTCACGATGCCTTCGACGTCCTTGTCGCCCATCGCGCCGAACACCGCGTAGGTGTACGGAAAAAAACCCATGTTGCCGAGGTTTTGCGCGAGCACGGCCGCCGCGTGCGGATTGTGCGCGACGTCGAGGATGATCTGCGGCTTGCCCGGCAACACCTGAAAGCGTCCGGCCAGTTCGACGTTCGCGAGTCCCAGCCGGATGTCCTGCGCCGACACGGGAATGCGCTCGCGCAGCGATTCGAGCGCGGCGAGCGCGGCAGACGTGTTGATCAACTGATTGGCGCCGCGCAGCGCCGGATACGCGAGCGCCGAACGCCGCTGCGACCGGCCGATGTAGCTCCACTGCTGGCGCTCGTTGCCGGGCTGCGCCTCGTAGCGGAAATCGCGGCCGACGAGCCACAGATCCGCGCCGACGGCTTCCGCGTGGTCGATCAGCGTCTGCGGCGGGCTCGGGTCGCCGCAGACGGCGGGCTTGCCGGCGCGGAAGATTCCGGCCTTCTCGAAGCCGATTTTCTCGCGCGTATCGCCGAGATAGTCGGTGTGATCGATGTCGATGCTCGTCACGATCGCGCAATCGGTATCGACGATGTTGACCGCGTCGAGCCGCCCGCCCAGGCCAACTTCGAGAATCACCGCGTCCAGCTTGCGCGACGCGAAAAGCCGCAGGATCGCGAGCGTGGTGAATTCGAAATACGTCAGCGAAACGGGTTCGGACAAGCTCGCGCGCGCAGCTTCGACCGCTTCGAAGTGTTCGAGCAGCTCGGCATCCGTGGCGTCGGCGCCGTCGATGCGCGCGCGTTCGTTGAACGCCAGCAAATGCGGCGACGTGTGACACCCGACGCGGTATCCCGCGCGCAGAAGGATCGTCTCCAGGATAGCGCAGGTCGAACCTTTGCCATTCGTGCCGCCGACCGTGATCACCGGGCAGTCGAACGACAGCCCGAGCGCATCCTTCACGCGCCCGATGCGCGTCAAACCCATGTCGATGCCGACCGGATGCGCGGCTTCGAGGTGCGCGAGCCACGCGTCGAGGGTGGGAAAAGTGGTCATTTGTCTCGAAATCAGAAAAAACGGACGCCAAAGCAAAACGCCGCGCGGAACCTGGCGGGTTCGCGCGCGGCGCCGGATCGTCGCGGACTCAGGCGACCGAGTCGGCCGGCTGACGTGTCAAAAGCGCCATCAACTGCGCGATTTCTTCGCGCATCTTGCGACGATCCACGATCATGTCGATGGCGCCCTTTTGCATCAGGAATTCGGCGCGCTGGAAACCTTCCGGCAGCTTCTCGCGCACGGTCTGCTCGATCACGCGCGGACCCGCAAAGCCGATCAGCGCCTTCGGCTCGGCGATCACAACATCGCCCAAAAACGCGAAACTCGCGGAAACACCGCCCATCGTCGGGTCGGTGAGCACGGAAATAAAAGGCAATTTTGCGTCGGAAAGTTTGGTCAGCAGCGCGGTGGTCTTCGCCATCTGCATCAGCGAAAGCAGGCTTTCTTGCATCCGCGCGCCGCCCGATGCGGTGAAGCAGATGAACGGCACGTTTTGTTCGAGCGCATTGCGCGCGCCGCGCACGAAACGCTCGCCGACGACCGAGCCCATCGAGCCGCCCATGAACGAAAACTCGAAGCACGCCACCACGACCGGCAGCGTATGGATCGCGCCGCCCATGACGACCATCGCGTCGGTTTCGTCGGTGTCTTCCATCGCCTCTTTCAGGCGGTCCGGATACTTGCGGCTGTCCTTGAACTTGAGCGCGTCGACCGGCAACACTTCCTGGCCGATTTCGTAGCGGCCTTCCGGATCGAGCAGACCGTCGAGCCGCTCGCGCGCGCCGATGCGCATGTGATGGCTGCACTTCGGGCACACGTGCAGATTCGCCTCGACGTCGTTGCGATACAGCACCGCTTCGCACGCCGGACACTTGATCCACAAGCCTTCGGGGATGCCCTTGCGGCTTTTCGGATCGGTTTGCTTGATCTTCGGCGGCAGCAGTTTGTCGAGCCAGCTCATCGTTATTCCTTCCCTTTATTCGGCGGTCGCGACCCTCGGAGCCGCGACAGCGAGTTTATTGTGCAGAATCGAGCGCCGTGCGGATTTCGGCGATGAAGCGCGTCAACGACTGCGCGGCCATATCGGGCGATGCCTCTTCGAGCAGTTGCACGAGCCGGCTGCCGATCACGACCGCGTCCGCGACTTCGCCGATTGCGCGGGCCGTTTCGGCATCGCGGATACCGAAACCGACGCCCACCGGCAGGGACACATGCGACTTGATGGCCGGGATTTTACTCGCGATGCTGGAAACGTCCAGATTTGCCGAACCGGTCACGCCCTTCAGCGACACGTAATAGACGTAGCCGCTCGCCACCTTGCCGACTGCGGCGATGCGCTCGTCCGTGGACGTGGGCGCGAGCAGGAAGATCGGATCGATGCCCGCCTGCTGCATCGACTTGCCGAATTCCACCGATTCCTCCGGCGGATAATCGACGACCAGAACGCCGTCGACGCCCGCTTCCTTCGCGGCCGCGGCGAACGCCTCGGTGCCCATGCGCTCGATCGGGTTCGCGTAGCCCATCAGCACGACGGGCGTCTTGTCGTCGGTTTCGCGGAAGCGTTTCACGTCCGCCAGAACGTGTTTCAACGACACGCCGCGCGCCAGCGCACGCTCCGACGACCGCTGAATGACCGGACCGTCGGCCATCGGATCGGAAAACGGCACGCCCAGTTCGATCACGTCCGCGCCGCCACGGGCGAGCGCGTGCATGAATTCGACCGTCTGCTCCGGATTCGGGTCGCCGGCCGTGATGAACGGAATTAGCCCTTTCTTGCCCTGCGCGGCGAGCGCCGCAAAAGTATTCTTGATACGGGACATGAGAATTTTCTCGGTAATCGAAGAAGCCCGAGAGCGCGTTGACCGCGCAATCGGGCCGGAATCAGCGACGCACAGACGTTATTCGGCTTCGGTGGCAGGGCTTTGCGCGGGCTCGGCGTGCGCGACGTCCGCTACGGCGATCGCGGGCGCGAGGCGCACGACTTTCGCCCCGGCGACCCGTTCTTCCGCGATCGCGCAGTAATCGGCGTTGATCTCGTAGCCGGTGAACTGGCGCCCTTGGCGCGCGCATGCGACGGCCGTGGTGCCGCTGCCCATGAACGGATCGAGCACGCGGCCGCCCGGCGGGCAGCTCGCGAGCACCATGCGCTCGACGATTTCCAGAGGCTTCTGAGTCGGGTGATCGACGCGTTCGGCGTGTTGCCGATGCAGCCGCGACACCGACCAGACATCCTTTGGATTATAGCCAAGCTCCAGCCACTTACTTCCTTCGAAGAGTTTGCGCGAGCGCGCCTTCTTGGTGACTGCGTCGTAGGGGATGCGCACCGGATCGAGATCGAAGTAATAATCCCTCGATACCGCGAAATAGCCGATGTTGTCGTGCACTGACGAATATTTGCGCGTCGTTCCGCCCATGCTCGGCACGCGCCGGTCCCAGACGATCTCGTTAACCATCATCAGCCGGCGCTTGAGGAACACGAAGAGTTCGGGCGAATACTGCCAGGTGCAGAAGATATACAGCGAACCGCTGGGCTTGAGCTTCGGAATCACGAGGTCGAGCCACGCATAGGTCCAGTCGAGGAAAGCCTCGCCCGAGAGCATGTCGGAGTCGTTACCGTAGTTCTTGCCCAGACCATACGGCGGGTCCGCCACGATCAGGTCGATCGAGGCGTCCGGCATGTTCACTGCATCGGCCAGGAAATCGCGGTTGCGAATGTCGATGTCGGGTTTGCCTTGCTGCAGGGCGCCCACCGACAGCGATTCGTCGATCACGTTGCGCATCGTCCGGGCGCTCAGAACTGGATGCCCGATCGCTCGGCGACCGTGTGCATGTCCTTGTCGCCACGGCCCGACAGGTTGACGAGCAGCACCTTGTCCTTCGGCAGCGTCCGCGCGAGCTTGGCGCCGTAGGCGAGCGCGTGGCTCGATTCCAGCGCGGGAATAATCCCCTCGATGCGGCAGCAGTCGTGGAAGGCCTTGAGCGCTTCTTCGTCGGTGATGCCGACGTATTCCGCGCGGCCCGCGTCCTTCAGCCACGCGTGCTCGGGGCCGACGCCCGGATAGTCGAGGCCCGCCGAAACCGAATGGGTCTCGATGATCTGGCCGTTTTCGTCTTGCAACAAGTACGTCCGATTGCCGTGCAGCACGCCCGGACTTCCACCCATCAGCGAGGCCGCGTGACGGCCGGTATCGATGCCGTCGCCGGCTGCTTCGACGCCGATCAAGCGCACGGCTTTATCGTCGATATAGGGGTAAAAAATACCCATCGCGTTCGATCCGCCGCCAACGCACGCGATCACCGCATCGGGCTGACGACCGGTCATTTCAGGCATCTGCACCTTGCACTCGTCGCCGATTACGCGCTGGAAGTCGCGCACCATCATCGGATATGGATGCGGGCCCGCCACGGTGCCAATGATATAGAACGTATTTTCGACGTTCGTGACCCAATCGCGCATCGCTTCGTTGAGGGCGTCCTTGAGCGTCTTCGATCCGGACTCGACCGGAATCACCGTCGCGCCGAGCAACTTCATGCGGTATACGTTGGCGGCCTGACGGCGCACGTCTTCCGAGCCCATGTAGACGACGCACTCCATGCCAAAGCGCGCGGCGATCGTGGCCGTCGCCACGCCGTGCTGGCCCGCGCCGGTCTCCGCGATCACGCGCGGCTTGCCCATCTTGCGCGCGAGCAGCGCCTGGCCGATCACGTTGTTGACCTTGTGCGCGCCGGTGTGATTCAGGTCTTCGCGCTTCAGATAAAGCTGCGCGCCGCCAAGCATCTGGCTCCAGCGCTTCGCGTGATAAATCGGCGAAGGCCGGCCGACGTAATGCTTCAGCTCATATTCGTATTCGGCGATGAAGGCCGGATCCTGGCGCGCGACATCGTAGGCATCGCGCAGTTCTTCGAGGGCGTGGATCAGCGTTTCGGAGACGAACACGCCGCCATATTGGCCGAAATGGCCTCTTTCGTCGGGTAAATTGTACATTTGCGTCACTCTCTCGGTGGTCGTGACGGACTGTGCCGCCACGTTCGATTCACCCGGCGTCCGCCGCGCGCACTGCGCGCACGAACGCCGCCATGCGGGCGTGATCCTTCACGCCCTTGGCGCCCGGCACTTCGATGCCGCTCGAGACATCGACTGCGAACGGGCGCACTCGCTGGATTGCGTCAAGGACGTTTTGAGCGTTCAACCCACCACTCAAAACGGCCCGATGCCCGAGATCTGTTGGGATAAGTGACCAATCGAATACCTTTCCACCGCCGCCGTAGCCGTCGACGAGTGCGTCGAGCAGAAGGCCACCGGCTGCTGCATATTTGAACGACGATTCTACCAAATCGGCTGCCGTCGCATCAGGGCCAACACGCACCGCGCGCCAATAGGACAAACCCGCAATCGCGGCAAGTTCAGCGCATTCCTCGGGCGTTTCGTCGCCGTGAAACTGCAAGAGTGACAGCCGCACGCTCGACGTGACTTCGCGCACCCAGTCCGCGCTCGCGTTCACGAACAATCCCACCGACGACACCAGCGGCGGCACGTGACGGGTGAGTCCGATGGCCTGCTGCACGCTCACCGAACGCGGGCTTTTCTCGTAGAAGACGAAGCCGACCGCATCGGCGCCGAGCGCGACGGCGTGTTGCACGTCTTCCACTTTCGAAAGGCCGCAGAGCTTGATGCGCGTGCGATGGAGTGTCGGGTCGTTCATGTCGGGTCTGCCCAGACCGCGCTCCACGGCAAGCTGCCGAGCTGGGGCGCCGGTACGGCGAAGTTTTCAGGATAACCGACCTCGGCGAGATAGAGGCCGTCGGGCATGAAGGTCGGCGCGGCGATCTTGCGGTCGCGCGCTTCGAGGACGTCGGCCATCCACGACGCCGGATGGCGAGCTCGGCCGATCGCGACGAAGCAGCCCATCAGGTTGCGCACCATGTGATGCAGGAACGCGTTCGCGCGAAGGCGAAAGTGGATGAAATCGCCCTGTTCGCGAATGTCGATCTGGTGAAGATGCTTGACCGGCGTCTTCGACTGGCAATCGGCGGCGCGGAACGACGAAAAATCGTGCTCGCCGATCAGGACCGGGACGGCTTCGCGCATCGCGTGGACGTCGAGCGGCGTGTGGACCCAGCCGGCGCGGCCCGTGAGCATCGGCGAGCGCACCGGGTTCGCGTACAGCACGTAGTAGTAGGTGCGTTCGAACGCGGAGAAGCGCGCGTGGAAATCGTCGGGCATCGGTTTCGCCCACTGCACCGCGACGGTCGGCGGCAGAAACGCGTTCGTGCCGCGCACCCAGGAGAACGGCGCGCGGTCGAGGTCCGTATCGAAATGCAGCACCTGCCCGAGCCCGTGGACGCCCGTATCCGTGCGGCCCGCGACAACCGTCGTGAGGCGCGTCTGCGCGAATTCGGCGAGCGCGCGCTCGAGCGCGTCCTGCACCGTGTTGCCGTGCGGCTGCGATTGCCAGCCGCAAAACGCCGATCCGTCGTACTGAATGCCTAACGCGATCCGCATGTCAGGAATGCGGCGCGAGCGTCGACAGGAGCGCGGCGGCTTGCTGGCGCGTGGCGGCATCGTTCGAGTCGATCACTTCCTGCAAGAGCGTGCGCGCGCCCGACAGATCGCCGAGATCGATGTATTCCGCAGCGAGTTCGAGCTTGTTGCGCGCGATGGTCGCGATTTGCTCCGGCGTGAAGGCGGGCAAGGGCTCGGTCTGGCTGGACGGCAGATCGAGGCTGAAATCGAGGCGCATCGGGCCGAACCGCGATGCGCCGAGCCCCGCCACCGACGCCGCCCCGGCCGTTCCCGATTCGATTTCCCGCCCGGCGAAACGCGGTTCGGCCAGATCGGCGATCGGTTCGGACTGGCGCTTCAGGACGTCGGTTTCCGCGACGGGCTGCGGCCGCATCGGCTCGGGTTCGATCGAAGGCGCGATGTCTGGTGCGGGCGCGGCGTGCGGTTCCCTGTGCGGCTCCACGAGCGGTTGCGGCGTGGCCGGTTGCTGCGCGATCGGCGGCGGCGCGGGCGGCAATTCACGGCGCGGCGGCAGGCCGAGGTCGAGCGAATCGAGCGCCTCGATCGCCTCGCGTGGGAATTTCGGCTGCGGGAAGCGCGCGGCGGGCGTGGGTTCGTCGTCGTGCTCTTCATCGACGGCGGATTCGGGCTGTAGCGCCGGCGTCTCGCGAATGGCAGGTTCTTGGAGCGCGGGTTCAACGGCTTGAGCTTGACGCGCGGCGTCTGCGTGAACTTCGGCCTCGCGCGCTTCGGCTTCGAGTTTCATGGCGGTCTGGCGGCTTTCACGTTCCGTCGCTGCACGGGCGTCCGCAGCTTGCGTCTCGACGGTGCGCCGCTCCATTTCGCGAGCCCGCTCTTCCCATTGCGCTTCTCTCGCCGCGGCTTCCTGGGCGGCAGCCTCCTTGGCCGTTTCTCGGGCTTCCGCTTCCCGAGCCTCCGCTTCCAGCGTGGCAACCGTCGGCAACGGCGGTACGAAATCGCGATGCCGTGCCGCCGGCGCCTCCGGCATGAACGGCGCCGGACGCGGCGCGCTTTCGCGCGCGGGCCCGGACGCCTCGTCCGCAGCGGCTGACGGGACGCTCGCTGGCGCAGCCGGCCGGGCGTCGGCAACGGGACGCGGCTCTTCGTCGGTCGGCGTTTCGAATGACTGAGCGGCATCGTAGTCTTCCATGCTCGCCGCTACCGCGTTCAATTCGGCCTCGTCGCGTTGCACGGCGGCGCCGTCGAGATTCCCGGCTGCCGCAGCAGCAGCGACAGGCGTCGCAGGCGGAGCGGTATCGCGGGAAATCGCATCGGACTCCCGCGCGCGACGCCGCTTCGACGCGCGCAACGCGAACAGCGCGAGCAACACGACAAGCACGCCCACACCGGCGATGATCCCCGTCGAACCGCCTCGGGACGCCGTCGCGGGCGCCGGGACCGGTGCAGGAGCCGGAACACTGTCCGGCATCGGCGCGGAAGCAACGGGCGTGGACGCCGCAGCCGCGCCACCGCCGACCGCCGATGCTTCGCTCGCGGCCGACGCCGGCTCGACGGGCTGCGTCGGCGTAGCGGCACTTGCGCTCGGCGCGGGCGTGACAGCTTCACTGGATGCTGGCACCTGAACGGCGGCACTCTCGGCAGGCGCCGAAGCAGCCGCACTAGCCGCCGCCGCAGCCGACGCCGCGCCGCCATCCACGGCGGGCACCGTCAGCACCGATCCGAGCCTGAGCCGGCTGGGGTCCTTCCCCATGAACGCGTTGGGATTTGCTTCGAACAAAGCGCGCGCCATCTTCTCCCGGGTCGCGCGGTCTTTCGAACCGGTGAGTTCGCCCGCGATGTCGTTAAGCGACTGGCCCGGCTTCACGGTGTATTGCGCGCCCGCAGCCGCCGACGACGACGCCTCCGCCACCGCCGCGGCACCGCTGGCCTGCGCCCGCGCTTCATCCGCGTGCGTCCCGGCGAACACGCACGCGGCAGCGAGCCAGGCCGCGAACGCAGCGCGCGGCGCGCATGACGAAAGGACGTTAGGCCGACGGTGTCGAAGGGTCATTGAGGCTCCAGGCGCGTCGATAAAGATAAACAGCGGGAAAAAGCGTAATCGGTCGCACAAAACAAAAAGCGCCGCGGAAAACGCGACGCTTTTCATGACTCCGCGCGTCGTTGGCGCGTAGTTTACTTCACTTGTCGAGCAGAATGCGCAGCATCCGGCGCAGCGGCTCGGCGGCGCCCCAAAGCAACTGGTCGCCGACCGTGAACGCCGACAGATATTCGCCCCCCATCGCCAGCTTGCGCAGACGGCCGACCGGAACCGTCAGCGTGCCCGTCACGACAGCCGGCGACAGATCGCGCATCGACGCTTCGCGCTCGTTAGGCACGACCTTCACCCAGTCGTTCGCCGAGGCCAGGATGCCGTGCACTTCGTCGAGCGGCACGTCCTTTTTCAGCTTGATCGTGAGAGCCTGCGAGTGGCAACGCATCGCGCCGATCCGCACGCACAGGCCGTCGACCGGCACCGAGCCCGGCTCGCCCATCGCCGGCTTGCCGAGAATCTTGTTGGTTTCGGCGCCGCCCTTCCACTCTTCCTTCGACATCCCGTTGCCGAGATCCTTGTCGATCCACGGAATCAGCGAGCCGGCGAGCGGCACGCCGAAGTTGTCGGTCGGCATGGCGTCGCTGTTCATCGTGGCGAGCACGCGGCGATCGATGTCCAGAATGGCCGACGACGGATTCGCCAGTTCGTCCTTCACCGCGCCGTGCAGGGCGCCCATCTGGCTCAGCAGTTCGCGCATGTTCTGCGCGCCCGCGCCCGACGCGGCCTGATAAGTCATGGCCGTCGTCCATTCGACGAGGTTTTCGCGGAACAGGCCGCCGAGCGCCATCAGCATCAGGCTGACCGTGCAGTTCCCGCCGATGAAATTCCGGCCGCCCGCAACCAGCGAATCCTTGATCACGTTCAGGTTGACCGGATCGAGGATGATGACCGCGTCGTCCTTCATGCGCAGCGAGGAAGCCGCGTCGATCCAGTAGCCGTTCCAGCCCGCTGCGCGCAGCTTCGGGTAGACCTCGTTCGTGTAGTCGCCGCCCTGGCACGTAATGATGGCGTCGCACTTCTTCAAGTCGTCGATGCTTGTCGCGTCTTTGAGCTTCGTCTCGTTTTTAGCGAAAGACGGCGCATTGCCGCCCGTATTGCTGGTGCTGAAGAACACCGGTTCGATCAGGTCGAAATCGCCTTCCTGCTGCATGCGCTGCATCAGGACGCTGCCGACCATGCCGCGCCAACCAACGAGACCTACGTTCATGACTAACCCTTGAAGTGGACGCTTCCCCGCATCCTTACCCGCTGTGACCGCGCGGGGAAGATGGGCGGACACGACGGACGATCAGCGAATCGTGATCGTTTTGTGGGAGATTTTCGTAATACGCTTGGACGCGAGCAAAGCGCCGATGCGCGTACCGATGGCGAGACGAATCGCGCGGGCCGTTTCGCCGCGTGAAATCGAGTCCAGAGAGATGTGAGAGATCTTCGCCATAACAATAGAGTCTACACGATAACGCGCTATTTCCGCCG
Source organism: Caballeronia telluris (assembly GCF_001544495.1). Taxonomy (GTDB): domain Bacteria; phylum Pseudomonadota; class Gammaproteobacteria; order Burkholderiales; family Burkholderiaceae; genus Caballeronia; species Caballeronia telluris. The sequence goes on along the minus strand of NZ_FCNZ02000024.1, from coordinate 6,083 downwards.
CGCCTCGCGCGCGTTTCACCGAATTTCACGCGGATCGTGCGCGATAAACGGCGAAAAGAGATGATTTCACGCGTTCGGCGGCTTCTGGAAAATGCCGCCGAATCGCGTGTTGGGCGCCTTACAGCGCGGCGAGAACCGCGTCGCCCATTTCCTTCGTGCCGACGGTGCGGCCGTCCTGCGTGGCGATGTCGCCGGTGCGATAGCCCTGCTCCAGCACCTTTTTCACCGCGCTTTCGATGCGGTCCGCCTGCTCCGTCTTGCCGAGCGAATAGCGCAGCATCATCGCGGCCGAAAGGATGGTGGCGAGCGGATTCGCCACGCCCTTGCCCGCGATGTCCGGCGCCGATCCGTGCGACGGCTCGTACAAACCCTTGTTGTTCTTATCGAGCGAGGCCGACGGCAACATGCCGATCGAGCCGGTGAGCATCGCGGCTTCGTCGGAGAGAATGTCGCCGAACATGTTGCCGGTCACGACCACGTCGAACGCTTTCGGCGCCTTCACGAGCTGCATCGCGGCGTTGTCGACGTACATGTGCGACAGCTCGACGTCCGCATATTCCTTCGACACGTCGATCATCACGTCGCGCCACAGTTGCGACGTTTCCAGCACATTTGCCTTGTCGACGCTCGTCAGCTTCTTCTGGCGCTTTTGCGCGGCCTGAAACGCGACGTGCGCGATGCGGCGCACTTCGGGTTCCGAATAGCGCATCGTGTCGAAGCCTTCCTTCGCGCCTTCGAACAAGCCATCCGGCGACGACCGCACGCCGCGCGGCTGACCGAAATAGATGTCGCCGTTCAGTTCGCGGATGATGAGGATATCGAGCCCCGCGACGATCTCCGCCTTCAGCGACGAAGCCGCCGTCAGTTGCGGATAGCAGATCGCCGGACGAAAATTCGCGAAGAGTTGCAGGTGCTTGCGCAGGCCCAGAATGGCCTGCTCGGGACGCAGCGCGCGTTCGAGCGAATCGTATTTCCAGTCGCCGACCGCGCCGAACAGGATCGCGTCGGCTTCCTTCGCGAGCGCGAGCGTCGAATCCGGCAGCGGATGGCCTTTCGCCTCGTAACCCGCGCCGCCGACCGGCGCCTCTTCGAGCTCGAACTTCTCGCCGAGCGCGTTCAGGACCTTGACGGCCTCGTTCATGATTTCCGGACCGATGCCGTCGCCGGGCAGCACTGCAATCTTCATGTTCTTTCCCTGATGAGTTGGATGGATTAGCGCACGAGGCGGTTATTCAGCCACGGCTGCTTCGCGAGGCGCTCGGCTTCGAACTGGCGAATTTTGTCCGCGTGACGCAGCGTGAGGCCGATGTCGTCGAAACCGTTCAGCAGACAGTACTTGCGAAAGCCCGGCACGTCGAACGCGTACTCCGTGCCGTCGCCGGCGCGCACGACTTGGCGCTCCAGATCGACCGTGAGCGAGTAGCCCACGAACGCGTAGGTTTCGTTGAAGAGCTTGTCGACTTGCTGCTCGGTCAGCGGGATCGGCAGGAGACCGTTCTTGAAGCAGTTGTTATAGAAGATGTCGGCGAAACTCGGGGCGATGATCGCGCGAAAACCGTATTGATCCAGCGCCCACGGCGCGTGCTCGCGCGAGCTGCCGCAGCCGAAATTCTTGCGCGTCAGCAGAATCGATGCGCCCGTGTAGCGCTCCTGGTTCAGCACGAAATCCGGATTCAGCGGACGCTTGCTGTTGTCCTGGCCGGGCTGGCCCACATCGAGGTAACGCCATTCGTCGAACGCGTTCGGGCCGAAGCCGGTGCGCTTGATCGACTTGAGAAACTGCTTCGGAATGATCGCGTCCGTATCGACGTTTTCGCGATCCAGCGGCGCCACGAGCCCGCTGTGAACAATGAATTTTTCCATGTCGCTTTACCGGTTTGGTGTTTGGCCTACTTCGACGCCTTGTTGCTGATCGCGTTGCCGAGGTGCTGCATGTCCTCGCCGAAGCCGTGGACCGTGTTGCACCCCGCCAGAACGAAGAGCGATGCCATCAAGAGTGCGATGCGCTTCATAGTGACGTTGAATGTTGTGCGGGCGCGTTCAGGCGAGCTTGCGGATGTCGACGAAATGGCCTTCGATGGCCGCCGCCGCCGCCATCGCCGGGCTCACGAGGTGCGTGCGTCCGCCCGCGCCCTGACGCCCTTCGAAGTTGCGGTTCGAGGTCGACGCGCAGCGCTCGCCCGGCTCCAGCCGGTCGGCGTTCATCGCGAGACACATCGAGCAGCCCGGCTCGCGCCATTCGAAACCGGCGTCGGTGAAGACCTTGTCGAGCCCTTCGCGCTCGGCCTGCGCCTTCACGAGACCCGAGCCCGGCACGACCATCGCGAGCCGGATATTCGACGCGACGCGCCGTCCGAGCGACTTCACGACGTACGCGGCGGCGCGCAGGTCTTCGATACGCGCGTTCGTGCACGAGCCGATGAAGATCTTGTCCGGCCGGATCGATTCGATCGGCGTGTTCGGCTGCAACGCCATGTAGGTGAGCGCGCGTTCCATCGCGTCGCGCTTGACCGGGTCTTTTTCGCGCTCGGGATCGGGCACGCGGCCGTCGATGGACATCACCATTTCCGGCGACGTGCCCCACGTCACCTGCGGTACGATTTCAGCGGCGTTCAGTTCGACGACGCGGTCGAACTGCGCATCCGGGTCCGACTTGAACTGGCGCCAGTATTCCGCGGCCTGCTGGAACTCCGTGCCCTGCGGCGAGAACGGACGGTCCTTCAGATAATTGATGGTGGTGTCGTCCACGGCGACCATGCCGGCGCGCGCGCCCGCTTCGATCGCCATGTTGCAGACGGTCATGCGGCCTTCCATCGAGAGCGCGCGAATGGTCGAGCCGCCGAATTCCATCGCGTAGCCGGTGCCGCCCGCCGTGCCGATCTTGCCGATGATCGCGAGCACGATGTCCTTCGCGGTGCAGCCGCGCGGCAACTGGCCTTCCACCTTGATGAGCAGGTTCTTGCTCTTCTTTTGCAGCAGCGTTTGCGTGGCGAGCACGTGCTCGACTTCCGACGTGCCGATGCCGTGCGCGAGCGCGCCGAACGCGCCGTGCGTGGACGTGTGCGAGTCGCCGCAGACGATGGTCATGCCCGGCAGCGTCGCGCCCTGCTCCGGCCCGATGATGTGCACGATGCCCTGGCGCAGGTCGTTCATCTTGAACTGCGTGATACCGAACGCATCGCAGTTGGAGTCGAGCGTGTCGACCTGCAGCTTCGAGATGGGATCGGCGATGCCGTGCGAGCGGTCGGTGGTCGGCACGTTGTGGTCGGACACCGCGAGGTTCGCGCTGATGCGCCACACCGGACGTTCCGCCAGCTTCAGGCCCTCGAACGCCTGCGGGCTCGTCACTTCATGCAACAAATGACGATCGATATAGAGGATGGACGTGCCATCGTCCTCGGTGTGGATCACATGCGAGTTCCACAGTTTGTCGTAGAGAGTCTGGGCCATGGTGAGCGCTCGAGTGGTGACTGCGGGGTGTGTTCTAGGTGTCGGTCGATTATGCCACGCGAAGCGCGCGCGTGTTTCGGCCAGACTGGAAAAAACCGATAAAAAACAGGGAGTTGGGTGGTAGTCGCGCTACCTGTATCGACGCTACCCGGATGGATTTTTGCAGCGTTCTCTCACGCGACTTTTCGCGGACGCCATCGCGGAAAAGTGTTTTCTTTCGCGGGCTTGTGTGATTCTCGGCACAACGGACATGAAACGGAACAGCGGCTTGAACCGACGCCGCAAACAACCACACCGAACAAAGCGCCCGGACGACTCACGACATGTCGACGATCGTCCGCTCGATTCCGATGCCCGCACGTGCACTGGCGGCGTTCTGGACGGCGCTGGTGCTTCTCTTCGCGGCGCCCGGTGCCGGAGCGCAATCGGCCGCGTCGGTGACGCTGCCGAACTTGCTCGTCGTGAACAGTCCGATCCAGAATTTTTCGCGACTCGAGGACGAACGCGGCGCGCGCATCGGCGTATCCGTGACGATCGGTTATGACGCGTCGTGGCGCCCTGTGCACGCGATGCTCGAAGCCGCCGCCCTGAAGACGCCCGCACATCGAGCCGGACCCGGCGCCGTTCGTGATGCAGCGCTCGCTTTGCGATTTCTATGTGGAATATCAGCTGATCGCCGCGCTCGACGATCCGGCGCGGCGGGCGTGCAGATCATGTCGCCGCACTTCCAGACGCAGCCGGATCAGCGCGTGTTCGTGCCGAAGGAAAACTCGTTCACGCAGCCGGCGGCGAAAAGCTGACGCCCAAAGAAAAACCCCGGCGAGCCGGGGCTTTTCGTGAGGACAAACGGCCGGACGAAACGCTTAGCGCTTGTCGATCGGCTTGACCTCGCGCGGCGTCTCACCGATGAACAACTGGCGCGGACGGCCGATCTTCTGCTCGGGATCGGCGATCATCTCGTTCCACTGCGCGATCCAGCCGACGGTACGCGCCATCGCGAAGATGCAGGTGAACATCGACGTCGGGATGCCCAGCGCGCGCTGCACGATGCCCGAGTAGAAATCGACGTTCGGATACAGCTTGCGCGACACGAAGTATTCGTCTTCCAGCGCGATCTTTTCGAGTTCCATCGCGAGCTTGAAGAGCGGGTCGTCGTGCAGGCCCAGTTCTTCCAGCACTTCGTGACACGTTTCGCGCATCAGCTTCGCGCGCGGATCGTAGTTCTTGTAGACGCGATGGCCGAAGCCCATCAGCTTCACGCCCGAGTTCTTGTCCTTCACCTGCTTGATGAACTCGGGGATGTTGTCGACCGAGCCGATCTCTTCCAGCATGTTCAGCGCGGCTTCGTTCGCGCCCCCGTGCGCCGGGCCCCACAGACATGCGATACCGGCCGCGATACACGCGAACGGATTCGCGCCCGACGAACCCGCGAGACGCACCGTCGACGTCGACGCGTTCTGCTCGTGGTCCGCGTGCAGGATCAGGATGCGGTCGAGCGCGCGCACGAGCACGTCGTTGACCTTGTACTCTTCACACGGATTCGAGAACATCATGTGCATGAAGTTCGCGCTGTACGACAGGTCGTTCTTCGGATACACGAACGGCTGGCCGATGCTGAACTTGTACGCCATCGCGACGAGCGTCGGCAGCTTCGCGATCATGCGGATCGCGGAAACTTCGCGGTGACGCGGATCGTTAATGTTGAGCGAGTCGTGATAGAACGCCGACAGTGCGCCGACCGCGGCCACCAGAACCGCCATCGGATGCGCGTCGCGGCGGAAACCGCGGAAGAAGAAATGCATCTGCTCGTGCACCATCGTGTGGCGCGTGACCGTGTCGACGAACTCGGCCTTTTGCGCCGCGTTGGGCAGTTCGCCCTTCAGGAGCAGGTAGCAGGACTCGAGGAAGTCGGCGTTGACGGCCAGTTCCTCGATCGGGAAGCCGCGATAGAGCAGTTCGCCCTTGTCGCCATCGATGTAGGTGATGGCGGAATTGCACGCCGCCGTAGACATGAAGCCCGGGTCATACGTGAACTTGCCGGTCTGACCGTACAGCTTGCGGATGTCGATCACATCCGGACCCATCGAGCCCTTGTAGATCGGCATTTCGACGCTCGGCGAGTTGTCGCTGAACGATAGCGTGGCTTTAACATCTGACGGGGTCATAGCACATCCTCAATCGAAGTATGGAAACAGGTTTTCGATAATTTGCACGACGGCGCTGCGCGGCAAAGCTGCAGTTTCGGGGCTTTTGCGAATTTCCGCCAAGATCAGGCGGATCGAAGCATCCCGAGCACGCGGATCACATCCGGCGAAGCCAGTTCGCCTTCCGGTTCCTTGCGCGCGAGCAGCAAGTCCATCAGGTCGTTGTCGCTCAGCTCAAGCAGGCGGGTCAAGGCGGCCACGTCGGCGTCACTGAGGTCATGCTCATATCGGCTGAAAAAACGTTCGAAGATCAGATCGTTTTCCAGCAGGCCGCGCCGGGCGCGCCAGCGAAGGCGCGCACGGCGTAGAGGGTCGGACTGATGCGGGGTATCACCCATGACAGTAGTCCATCTCAGACAGCGCGGCGCACCATCAATTCCTTGATCTTGCCGATCGCCTTTGTCGGATTGAGCCCCTTCGGGCACACAT
>NZ_FCNZ02000023.1 GCF_001544495.1 Caballeronia telluris | reverse complement strand
CCAGACCTGATTCGCCCAGGACCGACTTAGCATCCTTGCCCTGCACTTGGGCATAAATTGGTCGATCAACTCATCGGAAAACAGCTTCGGTGCCTTCGGGTTCTTGCTCTTCTTTGTCACGGTTGCTTCGGTCATAGGACGTTATTTCCGTTATCGTCTCATGACCTCGGCACACAGAAAATCTGACAGGCTCACAGACAGCCTTTCGCACGGCCGCGCCCCACTTTTTAGACCTCAGTTTGCTCGGAGATCTCGAGCGCATCGTCAACCTCTATGCCGAGGTATCTAACGGTGCTTTCAAGTTTGCTATGTCCAAGCAGAAGTTGAACCGCCCTGAGGTTCTTCGTCCGCTTGTAAATCAAAGTCACCTTGGTCCGACGCATCGAATGTGCGCCGTAAGCGGTCGGATCAAGGCCGATCGCGGCAACCCATTGATGTACCTTCCGGGCGTATTGTCGCGTTGAGATATGCGGCGACCGAGAAAAGCGGCTCGGGCAAAGGTACTCATCGGACCTCAGCTTAGCTTGGCAATAGCCAATCAACCCGGAGTGGCGATCGCTATGCCTGACCGCCTCACATAGATGTTCCAGATACTCGTCGAACGACGTCTCCCAGTCCATCACTTCCTCATGCAAAGGATGAAGAAGCTTCTATAATGCCGTGAAGCTTATGACACAGTAAGACTAGATCCATGCCGCGACCGCAACCCGAGCGGGCTCTGTGACCTAGAACTTCACAGGTCGTTTGCTCTTGCGCTGCATTATCATCGCGCGCGGCAATATCTGATTGCCGTGGTTACGTCGCGAACATGTGGGTTTACGAGGTCGCACCCGCGCAGCTTGCTATCGATCGCAAGATTGAATAGCCCTAGATCGCGAACTGCGTGCGCGTTCTGCAAGTGAATCCGGATTGCCCAGACGCCTTTCGGCTTCAGCGGCGGCTTCTGACCGACTAACTTGCCTTTGTTCCAGGGCCCACGGCTTTGATTGCTTCCCATGACAGACTCCCGTTGAGTTGATGGGAGTAGCATTGTCTTCCTCCACCCATTTCTGCCATTGCCGCTGGAGTAGTCTCCTTGTCCAAATCGGCCTTTACAGACGTTCGCGAGCCGCCCCGGTGCGGCTGTAGTGGTCAAGTTATTTCAGACAGGCAGATAGGTTCTTTCGCTGTCGATTTCGCCTCGTGGGCGGCGGGCGACAGGTAACCCAAAGTGGAGTGCAAGCGCACCGGATTGTAGAAAGCGACGATGTATTGGTTGATGTCGCGCCGTGCCTCATCATGGTTGGCGTACTGACGCCGCCACACGCGCTCCATTTTCAAGTTCAGGAAGAATCTTTCCATCACCGAATTGTCCCAGCAGTTTGCCTTGCGGCTCATGCTGCAAACTACGTGATGCTGCTTCAGCAAGGCCTGGTATTCATCGCTTGCATACTGGCTGCCCCTGTCGGAATGCAGAACCAGTCCCCGTGCTGGTTGACGCTGCTGCAGCGCCACGGTCAATGCCGACATGACCAGTCCGGCCGGCATGGTCGGCGCCATCGGCCGTAGCGTTTCAAAATCACAAAAAGTGAAGCGGGCGGCAGTCATCGAGCTGTGCACCAGCGAGCAAAGTGCGCGCGTGGTTGCCGAGAAAACAGGCGTGAGTAGGCCGACGCTGTATAACTGGAAGAACCAGCTACTCGGTCGAGAGGTTCCAGCCTCCATGAAACGCAAAAAGAAGCCAGCGCCGGACCATGAGCGTACGGAACTGGAACAGCAGGTCGAGTCGCATCGACGCGACATCCGGCAGTTGCAGCTCGAGCACGATATCCTGAAGAAGGCGGACGACTGATAAAAAAAGGAATGGACATCGACCCGCAACTCCTGAGCAACCGGGAGAAGACGATGCTGCTCGATGCCCTGAGCAGACCTATGCGTTGCCAGAGCTGTTAGCCGCCCTGGGGCTTGCCCGCAGTTCCTACTTCTATCACCGTGCACATCAGCTCGTTGCTGACAGGCATGCTGGCGCGCGTCGCGTCATCGCGGACATCTTCGAACTCAATCACCGTTGCTACGGATATCGGCGGATCTGCGCGGCGTTGGGCAGACAGAAGATCTTCATCTCGGAGATGGTAGTGCAACGTTTGATGCGACAGGAAGGTCTGGCCGCTGCCACGTCCAGGCGACGTCGCTACGGCTCCTATCGCGGAGAAATAATCTATGGTCACCCCCGTTTTTGCAACACTGATCTCTGATGATGTGGATTGGCTTGCCTATATCTATCCGGCGTCGTTGTGAGGATCGCTCCCCGCGCCACGATGAGAGTCGCGCCTGCCGGTCCTTAAAAGCCCCTCGGCCTGGAAGGCCGTTATTTCTATTAGGTTGTCCGTCAGGCCGTTGTGCCGTTCACGTCATCAAATTTCAGCGATCGCAAAACCAGGTAGGTGAAACGCGGTGAAGCTGGATTGGAACTTAAGCGTTCAGGCGGACGTGACGCTCGCTCGCGCATCGAATGTGGTGTTGCGGGTCGCCAGCGCCCACGCGGTACGCGCCAGCTTGTTGGCCAGCGCGCAGGCGACCACGTTCGAATGTCGGCGCGTGAGCATCGCGCGGACCCATTCGGCCAAGCGGCCGGTCTGCCTGTCGAGCCGCTGCATGTAAGCTCTTGCGCACTGCACGAGCAAGCGCCTTGTATTCTTGTCCGCATTTGATGATGCCTCACAGGTTGGCCTTGCCGCCCGTACTGTACTGGCATGGGACGAGACCGAGCGACGCAGCGAAATCCCGGCTACAGCCGTATTGCTTGCCATCGCCCATTGGCGGCCAGCACGCTCGCCGTGATCGGACCGACACCTGGAATGGTTAGAAGACGCTGGCCAAGATCATCCTCGGCGAGCTGTCTGCTCAGCTTCTTGTCGAGTTCGCCAATCTGTTCGCTGAGGTATTTGAAGTGAGCGTGCAGGCGCTCGAGCATGACGACCAGTCGGGGTGGTAACTGGTGTTCAGCGAGCACGGCGGGCAAGCGTACGATAACCGTCTGACCGATCGGCAGGCTGATGCCGAACTCGAGCAGAAAGCCGTGCATCTGGTTGCACGTCTTCATGCGGTCCCGCACCAGAGAATCCCTCACCAGGTGCAGGGCGGACAGCGTTTGTTGCGATTCGGTCTTCGGCGACACGAATCGCATCGCCGGGCGTGAGGCCGCTTCACAGATTGCCTCGGCGTCCGCGAAATCGTTCTTGTTGCTCTTGACGAAGGGCCGCACGAACTGCGGCGAGATGAGCTTGATCTGGTGCCCGAACTCTGCCAGCTTGCGTGCCATTTGATGGGCACCGGCGCAGGCTTCCATGACCACCGTGCAGGCGTGGACGGTGGCAAAGAACTCGATCAGTTGCTTGCGGGTCACCTTCTTGCGGAACACGGCTTTGCCATGTCTGTCTTGGCCATGAAGATGAAAAGCATGTTTCCCCAGATCGATCCGAACCAGCGCTACGTTCTGCGTGATGGCCGCCCGAAAGAAAACACCCTACAGCGTAACCCGTGTGTAGGGTGGGGTGACCATCTCATTAGCCCCGCGCCCGAAAACATCATCAATCGTGACTTCTGTGCCGCCGCTCCAAATCAGAAATGGCTAACCGACATTACCGAGTTCCAGATCCCAGCCGGTAAGGTATATCTGTCGCCGGTGATCGACTGCTTCGACGGTCTCGTTGTGAGCTGGTCAATCGGCACGCGGCCGGTTGCAGACCTCGTCAATACCATGCTGGATTCGGCGATTGAGTCGGTGGCTGGCTGTGAGGAGCGGCCCGTGGTTCACTCCGATCGCGGTGCGCACTATCGCTGGCCGGGGTGGCTCTCACGGATGCGGGATGCCAGACTGATTCGCTCGATGTCGCGCAAAGATGTTCGCCGGATAATGCAGCCTGCGAAGGTTTCTTCGGGCGCCTCAAGACGGAGTTATTCTATCCCCGTGACTGGCGGGCCACGACCGTTGATCAATTCATCGAAGTCGTTGGCTCGTACATCCGCTGGTATAACGCAAAACGGATCAAGTCTCGCTCGGCTCCCTCAGCCCGGTCGAATACCGGCAGAGTCTTGGAATTACGGCATAAATCGGTCCAAGATTTTAGCCGCGCTCACTCCAAGACCGCGGCGCCCATGGCGTTCTTTGGGAAATACCTCGAAGTGGTGCCGAACGCCCGCCTCGTCTGGACAAACGAGGAAACCGAGGACGGTGCCGTCACGACGGTGACCTTCGAGGAGAAGGAGGGCAAGACACGGCTGGTGATGCGCGAGCTCTATCCGTCGAAGGAAGCGCTCGACGTCGCCATCGAAGGAATGGACGAGGCGATGCCCGAGACGTTCGAGCAGCTAGACAATTTCCTGATGGCCCGCGGCGCGGGCGCGGAAGGGTCCTGAACTTGTCGATCTCACGGGGCCGCTCTTGGCCCTTCGAGAGGCGCGGCGTTGGCGACAGGTTGACTGTCCGCTTCTGACCGGGTTTTCGGCGAGTTGGCGGGCTGAATCGTTACAATGACCTGATGAGCTCCCTTCAACAGCACCGATGCGCGACATGCTGACTTCCTTTTTCTGGAGCGGCGACGCCATCCGCAGTCGACGCGTAAGTGACATCGTTTTATCAGGCACGCTCGATGTGCCCGTGCCCCCTGCGCGCGTGCTCGCGGATTGGCAACGAGAGATTTCCTCGCGCCTCGTCCTGGAGCCCGGAGACGTCGAGGCAATGCCTTTGGCGCGAACGCAAGTGCGCTGGCCGGACTACAGGCGTTGCGTGGAGGCAATGTCCGACTGGACGCGCGCGCTCGGACTGCCCACTGTGCTTGCGTCCAGTGACGTAGCGCTTATGGCCTGTCGTGGCGCACGCTACCACCATGACGGTGCGCAATATGGTGGCGCGGCCTTTTGCAATCTCTTCCTGAGCGACGACAGCGGCCTGGACTTGCATTTTCCCTCTACGGGCCATCGCATCCCCTTGACCCGCGGAACAGCGGTGATATTCGATACTGGCCAGCCTCATGGTGTCATTCAGCGCCACAGCGGCAGTTTCAGTGCGGCCGACTTTGCGCCGGACCAGGATTGCACTCAGATATTCCTGACCTGGGAGCTTTCCATCGAAGACCCTCATGTCGGGCAAGCACTTAAGGTGGTCTTTGACACTGCCCGTACGACCTCACTTCAACTGGACGAAGAGCAAGTCTGGTCGAACGGCGCACCAGCCGTCGTGTGCCCGGAAACCGGTCGCTGGTACCGCGTTGATTAGTTTTCGGGTAGAAGCGGTGGTTGCCCTGACGGCTGCAATCATGCGCTCCCCGCTCATAAGGTCATTGCAACGCGACGAGAAATGCAACGCGTCCGTTACCGACGAGGCACCACACGCGCCCCACGAAAATCCGGCAAAAACACCACCACGAGCGCCACAAGAGCCCCCAACGCAGCACACCATCGGACATCTACCGTCGAACCAACCCGCTTAGCAAACCGCGAATCGAGCAACGCATCCCCCAGCGCCTTCTGTGTCGACAACGCGCGATACTCAAGCCCCGTCTGCCCGCCGAGCGTCTTAAGATACCCATCTCTTAGCGCCGACAGCTCCTCATGACTCACTCCCCCCCGCTGCGCGGACGACATCGCGCTTGTCTGCACGACGTCGGTTGCGAGCCAGAAGCCTGCGGGCCGGCCGTCGCTATCGGTTTTCGGTATCGGCGCTGGCTGATCGCCACCGACACCCATCAGCCACCCGCGAACTTCTCCCGGCGTGATCCCGAGCATCGACGTATCGGATAGCGGACGCGGCGGCGCCTCTTGTCCGTCGGTCATGAAAACGACTGCTACGTCGTCCCCCATCTGCTTTGCTTGGCGGATCGCCGAAAACAGCCCGCCGTTGGCGATACGGCTCGCGTTGGCCCAACGCATTCGTCCGTCGATGCCATCGAGCGATGTCGTGAGCGCGTCGTAGTGTTCGCAGACTTCGATCGGCTCCAGCAGCAGCAGCGATCGTGTTCCAGTGAACACGCTCCATCCGACTTTCGACCCACACGGCATCCGCCGCAACGCTCGGCGCATCGCCTCGCGCGCATAGACGAGGCGGCTTGTGCGCACGCCCTCCACCAACACGTCCTCGACGTTCATGCTTTGCGTGATGTCGAAGGTCACGACGTAATCGAAACGGTCGCGCATCAACCTCACGCCAGGCATCCAGATCGCGGCCGCAAGTAATACGACCGCGACGGCGAGCGCCCATTGCCGATAAGCCGCCGTCACGGTCACGGCAAATCCCCAAGCGCGACGTCCGGCACCTTGATCATGCGGCGGACCTCGTAAGGTTCGCGTCCATCGTCGAAAGCCTGCGCGCTCTCTGGCTGCAGCCAAAGCGCGCGTTCGAGGTTATAGCGTGCGTCCCAGTCGTCGGGTTTCGCGCGAAGCAGCTCGCGATAACGGTTCTTCGCAAGTTCGGCGAGCGGCGCCGACGCGATCGGATTGCGCCCGCCCGCGGCGATTGCTTCGCGCAGGTACATGTTCGCAAGATCAAATAGGGCGGCCTCTCCAATGTCGTCAAGATCAGCGCTAGTGATGAGCCCATCGTAGAGTTTCGCCGCCGCATCGCGCTGCCCTGCTTTCGATAGAGCAACCGCTTGCGCAAGCCGAACACGTGGCGATTTATCGGCGACATCCGACGCAGCACCCGCACGCATCACGTCCACATTGCTCCGTTGCGCATCGAGGAGACGCCAGCCTTCGAATCCAGCCCAGACGGCGCAACAAAGCACAGCCCCCGCAAACACCGCATGAAGGACGCGGCGCCTCATGACCAACTCCGCAACAATGCAAATCGCAACGCAAACAGCAGCGCACAGCCAGCCAACGCCAAAGCAAGAAATGACGTACTGCGGCTCCTCTCTGGTACACGCTCAACGTACGAAACCGGAAAATTCTGCTGCGCGTCGATCTCTGCCATCGCCGCTGCCATCGCGCTCGAATCGTCCGTCTGGTAAAGCCGATACGGCGTCTTCAGCGACTGAAAATAGCGATGCAATTCGACCTCCTCGGACGACTCGTCGGCCGGCGTGATCGCGTTCAGATCGGTGCTGTTCGCGCTGCTGCGCAAGTAAATGAAATACACCGTGAGGCGTTCCCGCGCGAGCCCCGCCGCGATGCGCGAGCGCATCGGCGCATTGATACGCGCGCCGCCGTCCGAGACGAGGATGATCACGCGATTTCCGTTGTAGTCGCGCCGCTCGAACTGGCCGATCGCAGCGAGCAGCCCGCGATCGAGCCGCGTATCCGGCATCCCTCGTCCGATGCCGGTGCTCGCCACGGCGCTCCGAATCGCTTCCTTGTCGCGCGTGAAAGGCAACACGAGCAGTGGGCTCGTGCCGAACATCATGAACCCGACGAGGTCGCTGCCCCGTTTATCGATGAAGCGCGTTAGCACCTCGCGCGCCGACGCGTTCTTCGACACGCCGCCCGCCATCGCGCCCGCCGCGTAGACGCTCTTAGGCGGGACGAACGCGTCCATACTCGAACTCCGGTCCATCAGCACCATGATCTCGGCGCCTCGCGCGACATGCGTCACCGCTTTTTCCGTCTCACGCGGATCGGCGAGTCCGATCACGATTAACAGCATCGTGGCCACCGCGATCACGCGCAGTGCAATGCCGGCGGCATGACCGAGCCGGTCACGCGGCAACCATGCGACGTGCGAGTAAAGCAGCGTGTCGCTGATGCGCGGCGCTAGCGGCAACAAGGCAAGCGGAAGCAGTGCGAGCATCCAAGGCGATGCGAAACCGAACGAGGCGGTCATCGTCGATTGCGCCTTTCGAGGCAGCGCAAATCGCGGCACAAGTCGAGCAACCGATAGGGCTCGTGCGCCGGCGCAAGCGCGTAAAACCGCTCGCCGGAGTGCGCGTAGAAGCGTTCAATCCGGGCTCGCATCGGTTCCAGGTAAGGCGCTCGGACGAACAGAGCGTCGAGCGTGCCCGGATGAAGAGCTTGGCCGGCGGCATCGTTCAGTGCGCGATGGACTTGGCGCCAAGCGTCGGAATCGTGATCGACCTGGGCCGCATTGAATCTCTTCAGCGCATGCCACGCACGCGCGAAAGGCATTTGGCAAGCATCGCGATGATTGCGCCACAGCCACCATCCAAGCCACGCGAACACAACAAATGCAAGCGTCACCAGTGACACAGTCAAGCGCCTCTGCAGCGGCGCCGTCGGCAGAAGCGAGGGCTGTCGGTCGGGCTGCAATGGTTGCAACGCGCCTTGAGCGAATGCGATGCGAGGCGTCAGCGGCGCCACGCTCACCGGCCATGCCGCAATGCTCAGTGCCGCGCCGCCGGACGCGCGGCTAGTCAGCGTCAAAGCAGGCAACGCGATCGCAGCAAGCGTCTGCGGCGCGTTGATCACCTGATATTCGAGCACGAGCCATCGGTTCCCGGCGCCGTCCGTTTCGATCGCAGCCGCGCGTCGCGTGAGCCACGCCCCGGTGCGCTCCAGCGGCGGCAACGCAGAAGGTTCGAACGGTCGGTTGCCCACGCGCAGCAAGACGCGCTGGGTCATCACATCGCCTAACATGTAGCCGAAACTGCGCGGCTGCTCGGTCGTCGCGACGGCCGATTGTTGTGCGACCGCGTAAGGCGCAAGCGCCATCAAGGCAATCACGATGACCGATCGTGCGATCATCCGGCCATCTCCACGAAGTATCGCGACACCGTCTCCGGATCGAACGTTCCGCTCAGATACAGCGGACGCACGCCGTGCGCCCGGCACAACCCATCGATCTGCGCGCGCCGATGCCGGATCGCATCGCGCCATTGCATGCGCAGCGCGGGGCGCATCCACAAGGCGCGCCGCTCGTGCGACTCCGCATCGCGCACCATCATGAGCGCGTTGCGCGATGGCGCTTCCAGTTCGACCGGATCCCACACGACCAGCGGCACGACAAGAGCCGGAGCCATTAGCTCGAACGATCCGCGCAAGGTATCCAACGGCCAGTGAAAGTCCGATACAACGAACACGATCCCCTCGCGCCCGCCCAGTCGTTCTGCTGCGCGCCGCAGGCCAGCCGCACCGCTGCCGTCACGTTGCGCCGCGAGCCTGCGCCCTTCGTGCAACAATGCGCGCATTGCCGCACCCGCGCCTCGGTGACGACGCGCGGGCATCGTGAGCTCATCGCGCAACGCGGTATCGAACGCGAGCAGTCCAACCGGGTCGCCCACGCGAAACGCACTGAGTCCCAGCGAATCGACGAAATCGCCGGCGATGTCGAGCTTGGTGCGCGGCGAGCCGAACGTCATCGATGCCGATACGTCCACGAGCGCATGCACCGTGAGTGCCGAGCGCTGTCGATGCAGCCGCACGAGCCACTCGCGCCCCGGATGCCGCAAGCTAGCACGCAGATCGAGGCGACGCGGATCGGGGTGATCGAAGAGACGTGCGTGGGTTGCGAAGGCCTGTCCGACACCGATGCTGGAACCGTGATGCGATCCCGGACGATGACCGTGTACTTGCGACGGCATCCGGTAATGGAATTCGTGAGCGGGGCTCATCGCGCAGCCTCCGCTTCAGGGCGCGGCCACGCGCAGCATGATCGCCTGCGCGAGCGCGGCGGCGAGTTCTGCGCGGCGCAGCTCATAGATCGGCGTAAAGAACACGCGATGACCAAGCGCCGCCGGCAACACGGCGTGAATGTCCTCCGGGATCAGGTGCGCGCGTCCCGCGAGCCACGCCACCACGCGCGCTGCACGCACCAGCGCACTCATTCCGCGCGGACTCGCGCCCGCCAGTACGAGCCGATCCATATCGACGTCGTCGAGCACGATGCCGTATTGCGCGGGCCGTTCGGTCGCTTCCCAGAGTTGCAGCACGTATCGTTCGATGGTTTCGCTCGCGCGCACGCTGCGTTGGATCGACGCTGCCACCGCGTTCAACTCGCGCCACGCGAACATACCGTCAGGCACCTGTTCGAGCACGGTATCGACGTCATGGAAATGCGGATCGAACACGAGACGTCTGCGAATCGCGGACTCGGGAGGCGTCGTCATGTTCAGCTCGAACATGAAGCGGTCGCGCGCGGCGGACGCCAGCTCGAAGGTCTCCTCCTTCTCGACCTTGTTGCGATCCGCAAACACCGTCATGTGCGGAAAGTGGTGCTCGCGATTGAATGCGGACACGGAACGCTCCGCCATTGCGCGCAACAAGAGCGATTGCACCTGCGGCCGCGCGCGGTTGACCTCGTTGAAGAAGAACGTCGTGAGGCGCTCGCCATGACGCAGCAGTGGACCGGGATCGATGCGCGGCGCGCCTTCGCCATCGACATAGGTGTGATAGATGAGATCGCCCGGCATCAGGTCGATGGTCCCCTCGACCCGCTCGAACTCGCCGCCGATCGCCCGCGCGAACGCACGCAGCAGCGTGGTCTTGCCGACGCCGACGTCGCCTTCAAGCAGCACGTGTCCGCGCGCGAACAGCGCCACGGTGATGAGGCGCGTCACCTCCGGCTGGCCGATGAGCGCCTGCGCAACCGCCGCTTCGAGTTGCAGCGCGTTGCTCCTCCAGTCCTGCAACGCTTCGTCAGACAACATCGGGCTTCTCCCTGTCGGCGGCCAAGTTGACAGGCAAGTGTCGTGCCAATGGATGCGATTGGTGCGAGAAGCAAGTCATGCGGACAAGGAAGCACAGAGTGTCACGTATTCGCAAACGTACCGATGACACACTTTGAAACCCTCATCTGCAGGGGCGAGCGATAGACGTCGGGCGACAGATTGAGCGCCAAGCCTAAAGCGGATCGGTGCGCCGTTAAACGCCGACAATCAACTCCTTGATTTTTCTGGCCAAGCGCGTCCATCGTGAAGGGCTTCGTCAGGACATGCATGTTGCGCTCTGCCTGGCCGCCGTTGAAGAACACATTCTCCGCATAGCCCGTGATAAACAGCACTTTTCAGTCGGGCCGAACGACTCTCGCGGCATCGGCCATTCGCCTCCCATTCATGCCTCCGGGCAGGCCCACATCCGGGACGAGCAAGTCAATTCGGCGATCGTCACCGACATTGACGACATCGTGGGCAACGATCATGTGATTCTTAAGATCTACAGCGGTTTGCACGTTGTAGCAGGCGAGAGACCCCACCGCCAGCGCGAAGAGGACATCCTCCAGGATGGCGATGCAGGTCTGCTCAACGGTGACAGGATCTGTCATCACTTCACGGTGAACGTGTAATGCCCTTGCGTACGGTGGCCGTCATCGGCGACGGCCACCCACGCAACGGTGTAAGAGCCTGGCGCAAGACTGGCTAGCGCCACCTTCATCAGCTTTTTGTTGCCAGCGTCCACTGCTGACTTGCCGCTATTCACAGGCTTTCCCTGCCCATCGGTTACCGTGATCGAACTGAAGGCAGGCTCGAGCGCATCGTCGAACTCGATCGATACCTCGTGGGGCGCGGGAGAGACGGTGGCGCCCGCCTCGGGCGATTGATGCCTCGGGTAAGCGTGCGCGCAAGCAAACTGCGCGAGCACAAGAGTTGAAGCGGCGACGAGGCCGCGCATGAGCGTGGTCTTGTTCATGGATGAAGGAGTGGTTTGCCGACCGAGTTCGGGAAGATGTCGTCGAGATAGAAATGCGCTTGCAGCAGCACGCCCGTGTGTCTGCCGGACGCCCGATTGACCGGCAACTGCGCCTCGATGCCGAGTTGTCCCCAGCGAGTGAGCCAGATCACCCCAGGATTGATGTTGCCGGTCGTATGGCCAGAACACGGTCCTTGGGTGCACGTGTTCATCGGGAACTCGACCACCGGAATGAAGTTGTTGAACGGCGCTCCGAGTCCCAGATTTTTGACCTGCGATTGCAGATAGGGAATGCTGTACTGAATCGTGACGCCCCAATCGAGCGAATTCGGCGCCGACGCATTCGTCGTGTAGTTCGGCGCGATTTCGCCGGTAATGGCGAGTGGTCGCAGATAACTCAAGCCATCGGGCAAGTCTCCGAAACCCTTGCCGAAGAAGAGCGCTGGCGCGATCGTCGAAAACGAGTCGCTGACCGCTTTCGCGCCGGTGCCTCCCAGCGCCGCTCTTACGCCTACCGAGACCATGAACTCGTGCTTCGCGTTGACGTACGCCAGATACTTGAGCCCGACTTCGACATTGTCGAAGCCCTTGGCCGATCCGTTCTCCGGTGCATTCTGGCTCAGATAAGCGCCCCCGACACTCAGCGCGAGGTTCGAGGTGATCAACTTGTCCCATTCGAAGGATGTCGAGTTGAAGTTCGCGTCGTTCCCGTCGTCGTTCGGCGCCTTGATGTGGCCGAACTGGAAGTTCACTTCATCGCCGACGCCGGGATCGTCGACTGACATCGTCGCCGGGAAAACGCGGTCACCGGCAATTGCGTGTGCGCTCGCGGGCGCAGCGTAAAAGAGTGAGGCAGCGGCAGCCGCCACGGCGAGGGAAGCCGTGAGCAGCGATACGCCGCTACGTGTTGACGTGGTTTGCATACGCTCATCCTTGAAGACGGTCGTGACGGTGCGCTCGCATCCGTGAACGGACGTGCGAACACACGGAATGCCACTAGGGCATCGTTTCTAAGCGACTCGAATCAGGATGCGAGAGGCGGAGCTCGTGGTTGCGCTGCGTTAAGCGCAAAGAAACGCCGTACGCTCTGGAAGCGCGTGGCGATGAGCTGCTGAATTGCCCAGATCACAAGCGCAAAGACAGCGACTACGCTAGGAAGCGCGGGTGCGTGGGTGGAGAAATGACAGTAGCCGCACGCCTGCCCGCCATGTTGGGCTAGATTGCCGGACGGATGATGGTGATCAGTCGCGTCGCCGGCCGAGGGTTGCGCAGAGCAGAGGGAATTGGAAAGCGCGCCATGGCCGCTTTGAACGAGTGTCTGCGAGACGACAGGCGCGAGCGTCACCAGCAGGATTGCAAGCAATCCGAACATAAAGCCGATCTTCCGATGAAAGCGGCTGCGCATATTGGGTCAAATGATTGGAAGTATCCATTCGATTTCCGGCGATTATGCCACGTCGGAAGCACGCCGCCGCTGCATGATGCTTATTCGCGACATTGAAGAATTTACTATCAGCGTCCATCGTATTCGACATCACGCGCTTGTTATCGTGCCGCCGTTGCCTCTAAAGCCAGCCCCTCATCCTGCGCGGTTACTCGATCAAAATGTAGTCCGCGCACCATCATAATTCTGCATTCGAAGACAGAGTATGTGCGATAGCGAACGAAACCTCATGAAGAATGTGTACATTAGATTGATTCGAGATTTTACGCGTCGCACTATGCGAGACCAAATCAAATGGAGGCGGCAATGAGACCTGCCGTTGCGGCAATCGGAATTTGCTGTGTCGGTTGGACTTTTGCGGCGCCGCGAGCAGAGAGCCTGAACCGGGCTGACGGGGGCCGCTATCAAGGGCAGGTTGTCGAGGGGAAAGCCGATGGTCAAGGAATGGAAACCCGGCCAGACGGGACAATCCTCAAAGGACGGTTCATAAAGGACGCTTTCGTAGAGGGGACAATGCGTACTGGACGTTGGGTGGTTCCTTTTTCAAACTGCCACAGCGCGCCTTCAGCGAGCGCGCCCGAAACGAAGAAATAGACTGCACGCGAAGCGTTCAACAACGTTTTCAACGTTCGGCAACTTCGTAGAGGGAGCCAGTAGCGCACGCTGGACGACTCAAGGGAACGTCAGCAGTTCTCCTGGAAGGAGCCGCTTGTGGAACGCAGCCCGATGTCCGTGATGGGTCGGCTCCGGAAGTTCGGACCGGGGTCGCGGGGATGCACGGCGCGCGAACTGCGATCTTCCGCAACCGGCCACGAAGGGACGGTCGATCGCGCTAGAAACTCGACACTCTAACGTCGCCTCTGCTCAACTACCGGTTGTCATGAGCCGACTGTTTCGGGCCACGGCCTGGGCATGACATCAAGTCCCATGGGGCGCATTCACTTCGATGTCCAAAAGTGCCGAGCTCATCGATTTGCCATGGGCGTCGAGCGCGAGCGATCGGGTCACCCCGCCACCGAGCGCTTGACCGAGCACGAAGTTGAATGCCCCCAGAAGTGGAAGTTCGTAGCGCAACACATCGCCTTTGACTACATCGGCGAGATGCGCCTTCACGCGCTCCGGCGTCAGAACGTCGCGCAAGTGCACGTAATGCTTCGCGTCGAAGCAGATGACCGAGACATTAAGCGTGTTGCCCTTATCGCCGGTGCGTCCGTGAGCGAGTTCACGCAGTTTCATTGCTTGCCTCCACGATTTCGAAGACGGGTCTAACAAGGTCGCCCGGCAGCAGCACGGACTGCACGGCGAGCACTTCGCGCGTCGCTTTCGTCACGCCGCCGCCGCCCGACGGGCCGTTCGTATAAAGCGTTTCGACCTCGTTGCCGATACGCGCCGCTTCTCCCGCGTTCGATACGCGGCCCGCCACGCGCACGCGAACTTCGTACGGCTCTTCGAGCGATGCCGCAAGGCTGTCGCCATAAAGCGCATTCACGCCGATGAGATCGAAGCGCAGCTCGCTCGTATCGACGCCGGTCATCGCGAGCCGCTCGCGCACGATAGCGAGCGCGAGCCGCGCCCGCGCGACCGCGTTCGGTCCGCCGTAGGAAATCTGTCCCTCGCCGATGTAACCGTCGATGTACCCGACCGACACCTTAAGCGTGCCAGTGCGCGCCTCGCCGCGTCCGCCCGTCACGCGCACGCGATCCTTCGCCTCTTGCGCGACGCGCACCTGCGTGAAATCCGCGACGACATCAGGCTGGTAGTACCGCGCCGGATCGTGAATCTCGTAGAGCAGTTGTTCCTTGCACGTCGCCTCGGTCACGCAGCCGCCCGCGTGTTCCACCTTGCCGATGACAACATTGCCGCGCGCATCGACTTCGCCGATCGGAAAGCCGAGCCGCGCGAGGTCCGGCACGTCCTTACGGCCGGGGTCAGCGAAATAGCCGCCCGTCACCTGTCCTGCGCATTCGAGCAGATGGCCGACGACGGTGGCCTGACCGAGCGTGTTCCAGTCGTCCATCCGCCAGCCGAGTTCGTGGATGAGCGGCGCCGTGAACAGCGACGGGTCCGCGACGCGCCCGGTCAGCACGATATCCGCGCCTGCCGCCAGCGCCGCGACGATCGGCGCGGCGCCGAGATACGCATTCGCCGATACGATGCGGTCTGCGTACGCGCTCACGTCATCGCCCGATTCCTCGAAACGCAGGGACGAGCCGAGGACGACATCCAGCACATCGTCGCCCGTGACGGCTGCGATCTTCAAGTTTCGAAGTCCGAGTTCGCGTGCGATCTGCGCCGTTTTTCGTGCCGCGGACAACGGATTCGCCGCACCCATGTTCGAAACAATGCGCACGCCGTTCTTCGCGGCGACCGGCAGCACCGCGCGCATGCGCGCTTCGAGCAACGGGTCGTAGCCTGCCGATGGATCGAGCCGACGAGCCTGCTGCGCAATCGCGATGGTGCGCTCGGCGAGGCATTCGAACACGAGATAGTCGAGCGCGCCATGTTCCGCCAGCTCGACGGCCGGCTCGATGCGATCGCCCGAGTAACCCGCGCCCGCGCCTATCCTGATGATGTCTTTCATGATGCTCACCCCTTACAACGGAAACACGCCCAGCACGACGCACGCGATCGTCATCACGATCGATGCGCCGAACAAGAGCGGAAACGTGAATTTCTGATGATCCGCGAGGTCGATGCCGCACAAGCCGACGACGAGAAACGTCGCGGGCGTGAGCGGGCTCACGGGAAAGCCGGTGGTCATCTGGCCGAGCAGCGCGGCCTGTCCGACATGCACCGCCGGCACGCCGAGTTGCGACGCGACTTCGGCAACCACCGGCAGCACGCCGAAGTAGAACGAGTCGGGATCGAAGAGCATCGAGAGCGGCATCGACAGGACGCCGAGCGCAACCGGTATATGCCCGGCCATCGCGGGCGGCACGAAGCCGACGGCCGCCTGAGCCATCGCCTTCAGCATGCCGCTGCCTTGCATCACGCCGGTGAAGACGCCCGCCGCGAGCAGGATGCCCGCCATCATCAACGCGGCGCGCGCGTGCGCATCGATGCGCTTTCGCTGCATGTCGACGTTCGGGTAGTTCACCATCAACGCGATGCACAGGCCGACCATGAACATGATCGCGGGCGGAATTTTTTCGCCCATCACGACCATCGTGCCGAGCACGACGATCGTGAGGACGATGTTGAACCAGAAGTTCTTCGGGCGGCGCAGCGCTTCCTCCTCCGGCGTGAGCTTGCGCTCGGGCATCGGAATGGAGCCGCTTGCCGTCGAATAGCCGAGACGCTTTTCTTCGCGCCGGCCGAGCATCCACGCCATGCCGAACACGTACACGAGGCCGATGGCCTGCACCGGAATCAGCGGATTGAAGAGCGATGAAATCGGCAGGTGCAGCGACGCGGATGCGCGGATCATCGGCCCGGTCCACGGCAGAAAGTTGATGCCCGCCGCCATCGACACCGCCGCCGCCAGCACGCGCTTGTCCATGTTCAGGCGCTCGTAGAGCGGCAGCATCGCGGGGATCGTGACGAGAAAGCACACCGCGCCGGAGCCGTCGAGATGGATGAGCAGCGCGAGCAGCGTCGTGCCCATCACGATGCGCGTCGGCTTCGTGCCGACCGCGCGCAGGATGCGATCGATGATCGGATCGAGCGTGCCGGCATCCGTGATCGTGCCGAAGTAGAGAATCGCGAACACGAACATGCCGACAACGGGGGCGAGACTCCTCAGCCCGTCGATGACGAACTTGCTCGTCTGCAAGCCAAAACCGCCGATCAGTGACGCGGCAATCGGCACGATGATGAGCGCGACGAGCGGCGACATGCGCTTGGAAAGGATCGCCCCAAGCAGGACGACGATGGTGGCGAGGCCGAGCAACGGCAACATGAACGTGTCTCCAGATATTGTCTTTTAATGTGGTCCAGAGTAAGTTCGGTGCAGCGATTACGCAATTGAAATGATTTGATCGCAGCTATTACGAGCCATAATGGATCTGAATCTTCGTGACATTCGCGCACTCGTCGCCGTAGCGGAGGCGGGCAGCTTCACGCGCGCGGCCGAACGGCTGCATCTGTCGCAGCCCGCGCTGACCGTGCAGATACGGCGGCTGGAGGAAGCGGTCGGCGCGCGCCTGTTCGACCGCAACAGCCGCAACGTCGCGCTGACGCCGACCGGACGCGAACTGCTGCCGCTCTTGCGCAAGTCGTTGCATGACATGGAGAACGTGCTCCGCGATGCGCGTGCGCTGGGCGAAGGGCAGAGCGGCACGATTCGCATCGCGTGTCTGCCGACGTTCGCAGCGAGCGTGTTGCCCGAACTCGTGATCGGCATGAAGCGGGAGGTGCCGCGCGTGTCGTTTCAGATTCACGATGTCGTGGCCAGCACCGTCAACGCGCTCGTTCGCAACGAGGAAGCGGACATCGGACTCACGGGCGGCGAGGTGCTCGACCCGATGCTCGAAGTCCTGTGTTCGGCGGTGGATCGGCTCGTCGCCGTGTTTCCGCGAACGCATCCGCTTGCGAAGAGACGCCGAATTGGCCTTGACGATCTCGCCCAGACTCCTCTCGTGCTCACCGCGCCGGGAACGAGCGTGCGCGCGGTCGTCGATGCAGCCCTCAGCGAATCGCGCGAGCCACGCGATATTGCGTGCGAACCGACCTACATGATGACCGCCGTGGCGATGGTGCGCGCCGGTCTCGGCGTGACCATCCTGCCAGAGACCGCGCGGGAGGTGCGCGCCGAACCGGGGCTCGTCGCGAAGGCGATTGATCACCCCGCGTTCGTGCGGTCGATCGCCATCGTGAAAAAAAGAGGCAGGACGTTGCCGGCGATTGCCGAGAGATTCGTGACGCTCATGCGTCTGGCCGTCGAGAACTAGCATGACACTTAGAGGACGCCGGCTGGTCGCCAGCATCGCGCAACCAGATAGTCTCACGTCTGCACGGCCATTCTTATCCGGAGCGTGTCCGGCATTGGGGACATTGCGGAGCCGATCATCGGATGTTGTCTGGTCACCTTTCAGCCGAGAGCGAACAGGACGCAGTCAAACGCATTCCGGCCAAGAAACCCAACTATCTCTGTCTGGCATATCGTGCGTGGAGGACCGGACGAATCCGTTAGCGGGCGCTGATATTCCGGCTCGTGGGTGACCGCAATGGGTGGAGCATTGAGTCTCTTCGATTTTGGCCATTCGCGATCGAGAACTTCGCTGGGCGATGAGCGACGCTCAGAGTCCGTGATCTGCCAGTGCCGTCCCGTGCGAGAAATCGTAGTCCGCTCGCTCTGAGTTCAGATTAGAAATCCGATGTCACCGCAGTAATGGCGATCACAGATTAACCCCGCGTCATAGGGATTACCGGGCAATTTGCAGGCCGGAGGCTTGCCGAAAATGCGTTAAAGCGTCCAGCCCGATAGCCAATAGAAGAAACGGCTTGAGGCACTGTGAACGCTTGCGCGGGGGAAAACCGGCACTTTAGTGATAGTCATCTTCCAACTGATGGCGGATAGCCAGCACCGTGACCGTCTCGCTGTCCTCGATTTCGAATAGTGCGACATAGCCAATGCGCCCGAACGGAATGATCAGTTCTCGAAGGAAGGGCGCGTCGGATCGCGCTTTGCGGCACGTAAACGGCGAACTCCGAAGCGTCGCGAAGCCGTTGTGAATTGCCTGAAGAGCCGCCTCGGCGAGTGTGAAATCGGTGGCGTCGCGCTGGAGAATGAAATCGTAGAGTCGGTCGAGGTCCGTTGCGGCCTCCGGGGTAAACCGAACCGCGTAGGTCATCGCGTAGCCGTGCGCCGCGTCTTGGCTTTTGCCAGCCGGGCCTCGAGCGTAGCCAGGACGTCATCGGCGGACACATACTGACCGCTCTGTCTGGTGCTGTCTCGCGAGGCGAGGCCGCGCGCAATAAAATCGCTCCGCGAACGCCGGCGCTCAATGTTCGCGCGAATCGACTGCTCGACAAACGCCGACAGGGTCTCGCCGTCGGACAACACGCTTTCAGCGGCTTCGCGCAATTCCGGCTCGACCCGTACCGCGGGGAAGGTAGCGGTTTTCATAACTTCACTCCTGCATCGCAATTGCGATACATTCTGCCCGATTTCTGTCTCCCATGCAAACGCAAACAGGTCCGAGCCGATGAAGTGTGAAGCGCCCCAGCCCACTCGGGTAGACGCAGGATCAGGCATCGTTGCAGCCAGCTGAGCTGGCTGGCAAACCGGTCGGCGTGAGCCGTATCCAAACCCAAGGAATACCCGAAAGATCTCATGT
Source organism: Caballeronia telluris (assembly GCF_001544495.1). Classification (GTDB taxonomy): domain Bacteria; phylum Pseudomonadota; class Gammaproteobacteria; order Burkholderiales; family Burkholderiaceae; genus Caballeronia; species Caballeronia telluris. The sequence goes on along the minus strand of NZ_FCNZ02000023.1, from coordinate 76,146 downwards.
ACCCCGCGCGAAATCCGACGACGTCAACTCGATCTCGCCGCCGGATGAGCGAGCGGCTTGCGTGCGGCGAGCGCGGCGATTCGCTTGTAGCCATCGCGAAGCATTTGAGTGTGCGAGCGTCGCTTGCGCCCGGCTCAAGCCAGAAATACGCTTCGAGTGCCTTGAGGGTGACCACGCGCTCGACTGAGCCATTCGCTTGTACGAGGTCGAACGCGACACCGCCGCGGTTTGCGGGGATGCGAGGTGCTGAATCGCGCCGGGTTTGTCCGGACCGCCGAGTTTGGCGCTACGCCGCGCGAGCGGATAGCACCAAATTCCGATTGTAAGCTTCCTCTGCCTCCGCGGGCGACACGTACCCGAGCGGGCCGAGTAACCGATGGTGGTTGTACCAGTGCACCTATTCGAGCGTGGCGAGTTCGACATCCTGGAGCGTACGCCATGAACGCCGATGTACAACTTCGGCCGTGTATAGGCCGTTGATCGTTTCCGCCAGTGCATTGTCGTACGAATCGCCAACGCTGCCGGCTGACGGTTGCACGCCAGCATCCACCAACCGTTCGGTGTACCGAATGCTGAGATATTGCGACCCGTGATCGGAATGATGAATCAGCCCGGGCGGCGGCTGGCGATCATGTAACGCCCGGTTCAGCGCGTCCAGCACGAAGTCAGTCCTCATCGAGGCCGACACGCGCCAATCGACGATACGGCGCGCAAACACATCGGTCACGAAAGCCACGTAGACAAAGCCCGACCATCTCCAGCAATAGGTAAAATCCGCGACCCACAGCGCGTTTGGCCAGTCGGCCCGGAACCGACGTTTGACCCGGTCCAGCGGGCACGGCACTGCATTGTCGCGCTGCGTCGTCTTGATCCGGCGCCCACGACGAACACCTTCGAGGCCCATCATCCTCATCAGGCGCGCAACCGTGCAGCGCGCGACCTTCACGCCACCGCGCAGCAACTGACGCCAGACCTTGCGCACACCATACACGCCGAAGTTCTCGTCCCAGACTGCCCGAATGAGGGCCTTCAGTTCAGCATCGCGACGCACTCGCGTTGGCCATTGCTCCGGATCGCTGCGCCGCCCGGCGTGCCGGTAATACGTCGACGGCGCGATCGGCAACAGGCGGCAGATCGGCTCGACACCGTAGACGTCGCGATGCTCGTCGATGAACGCGATCATGGCTTCGATCGGCGGTCGAACTCCGCCCGCGCGAAATATGCCGAGGCCGTGCGAAGGATCTCGTTAGTGGTGCGAAATTCACGATTTTCGCGCTCCAGTTCCTTCAGGCGCGCCAGCTCGGAGGTCGTCGCGCCTGGTCGTTGGCCACGGTCGCGCTCAGCCTGATTGATCCAATTGTGAAGCGTCTCGCGCGACATCCCCATCTTCGAGGCGATCGAGCGGATCGCCGCTCCCTGCGTTTCATACTCGTACTGGTGCTCAAGCACCATCCGGATTGCCCGCTCCCGGACCTCATTCGAATATCGCGTCCCGGTAGGCTTCCTTGCCTTGCTTTCGTTTTCCATACTTCAAATCTCCTGTCACAGCTAAGATCCGAAGTCTCCTATATTTTCGGGGCGGTTCCGTTCGAAACGCGACATTTGTATTTAGCTGCAACCCCGACATTTGAACTTAGCGGGGACATGCATCGTCGTACCAAGTTATAAAGGGGATGTTGAACAACAGTTATCGATTGGTCTCTCAGCCTCGATCGCGCGCTGCTAGTGACCGCTGATCGTGTTCTGATCAGAGGGTAGCTTGAGGTCCAACACGCGACGGCATTATTCAAATCGCCCGACACGGCACGGAAGCATCCGGCAATCGCGGCGGTAGGTTGTATACGGCGCTGTGGTGTGAAAACTCACGCGCCTCTTTCTCTTGCGCTCGACGTTAATTTGCACCGTCGATCGCGTGACATGCGTCACAAGTCTTTCTGAGCGGCGCGGCGCAGCAACTGCGGGTCGGTCTGCCATTCATCACGTGACCCGAGCTCGACCTGCGCGAAGTCTTCATGGTTCGGATGGAGCAGGTAGTTAGTCTCCGCGGGAACGACAGAGCTGGGGAAGGCGAACACCGCGCTCGTTCGCTTTCGCACCCATGCAGCGCCGATTCGCTGCAATTCCGTCCGAGCATCGAGGCCGCGCCAGTCGCGCGGCAACCTCGCGGGATCTACTCGTTCGATGAGTGACTCGGGGATTCGGGCCGGGATCATGATATAGCGCGCCGGCAGAGGTGAGTCCTGCACCAACATCTCAAGCAATGCGAGCGACTGCGTCTGCGCGGTATAAACGAGCGCCACGCCCTTCGGATTCCAGCGCCCACCATAAAGTCGTGCGCCTTCCGTAGAGAAGGCGCTGTCCGCTAACCGTTCTGTCGTTACCCGCCATGCCGTAACCGTCATGCAAACACGCCGTGCTCGATGCGCCCAAGAGTATCCAGTACGCTGTCCGCGCCGATGTCTGTGTCGATCAAGCTAAGCGGCGTCACGTCGCCCAGCGCGGCAACCGGCGACCTGAGCCAACCGATGGCCAGTTCGAGATCCTCGAACACTTCCGCCGCGCGCGCGGCGCGGCGACACGCGCGAGTCGCAGCAGCTTGGCCGACTCCTCGCGGCTTAACACGCCTTCGCGTTTTCGCCGTGCCAGCGTACGTTCAGGGATGTCGAGTGCCTGCGCTAGTTCTGTTTGTGAGATTCCGATGGATTTCAGGATGAAATCGAGCGCCTGCGCGGACATTCCGTGACGGACGACATCCACCCAATCCAGGCCTGAGCGGGGCTCACGTGGAAATACCGAGCGTCCACCCAGCAGTGAGTCAGCCGAGATTTTGTCGATAACAATCATACAAGCCCCCTGCCATTTGGCATCCGTGTTACACCAGATTGGCAGAAACGAGGACTTGCGAGAGCCGGGCGGCAAAAGGTTCGGGAGTTCTTTCGCAAGTCTGAGTTCGTCAGCACGGCGCGAAAGCCGTGACATGGCCCGGAACGGGTCGGCAGCGGGTAATTATTATTTTAAATGTCTTTGTCCTGTTTGCGGCCGAGGTTCCCGCCGCGGTAAGCAGGAAGTTGTTGTACGCGTGGGGTTCACAAAGCACAGCCTTGTAAGGTAAGGAGCTACCCAACCCGGAAAGTTGTATAGGAATGAGGCCATCCATAGCCGTGTCGGCGAGCAAGATGGCCGAGTACGCACTGCCCGATGTCAACGCGAGTCTGACCGACGATGCCTATTTCTCGATCTGCTGATTCCAGCGCTTATCCCACTGCGCGCGATTCGCGTTGATCGAGTCCCAGTCCACCACAGTCACCTTCTTCACGAGCGCGTTCAGGTCGCCAAGATTCTTCTCCATGTCTGGCGTCATTTTCGCCTGCGTGTTGGTGGGAATCTGCTTGCCGGCCTCCGCCGCCTTCGTCTGCGCGGGCGCGGACAACAAGTATTGCGCGAGCTTCTGCGCGAGCGCCGGGTCCGAATTGTTCTTCACGACGCACACATCCACGAGCAGCAGCACTGCACCTTCCTTCGGCGCCACGTAGGCCACCGGCAGACCCTTGCCCTTGAGATCGCCGATTGCGGTCGGCGTGAGTGGGAAGAGGCCGGCTTCGCCCGTCGTGATCATTTCCGAGAGCTTCGCCGAGTTCGGAATGTATTCGACGACATTCGGACCGACCGTCGTTGCCCATTTGCTGAAGCCGGGCTCGACGTTCTTCTCGCTACCGCCCCACAAGCGGTTGAGCGCGAGGAAACCATGCAGGCCGAAGGTGCTGCTCGACGCCGACTGGAACACGACCTTGCCCTTGTACTTCGGATCGGCGAAATCGAGCCACGAGGTCGGCGGCGCCCAGCCCTTTTCGTTGAAGAGCTTCGTGTTGTAGCCGATGCCGGTCATGCCGAGCTGCACGCCCGCGCCCATGTCGTCCTTCAGGCGCGCGAACGGATACAGCTCCTTGAGCACCGGCGCATCGTCGAGCTTCTGGCACACGCCCATGCTGACGGCGCGGGCCATCACGCCGTCATCGAGGAACGCGACGTGGATCTGCGGGCTGTTGCGGTTCGCGAGCAGCTTCGCTAACACGTCGGACGAGGTGCCCGGCACCACGACGACCTTCACGTTGTTGGCCTTCTCGAAATCGGGCAGCACCTGGCTCGTGTATGCCTTTTCCATCGGCCCGCCGTTCATGCCGATGTAGATGGTCTTGCTCTGCGACCAGGCGGAAGACGACGTGCCGAGCGCAACGAGCGTGGCGAGCGAAACGAGTGTGTGAGACAGCTTCATCGAAAATTTCCTTGTTATGACTGGGGGATGACGGAAAGAGGCATCGAACTGAACCGTCCGATCGAAAAGGCCTCGATCGGCGTGCTGGTTTCGCCCTGCGTGACGATCTCGGCGAGCACTTCGCCGACGCCCGGCGCAAGCAGGAAGCCGCCGCCCGAAAATCCGAATGCATGAAGCAGACGCGGCGTGGTGCGGCTTGGTCCGATGACCGGATTGTTGTCGGGCGTCTCGCCCTCGACGCCGCTCCACGTGCGAATCAGAAGCGCATCGCGCAATGAGGGCAGCAGCGCGCAGGCGTCGCGCATCACGGCACGCGTCGTCGCCGTCGATGGCTGCGCGTATTCGCCGTCGCCATGTCCGCGTCCGCCCCCGATCACGCAGTTGCCGCGTTCGACCTGACGCGCATAGATGCCGCCGCCGACCACGCCGAGACTGTGCCCGATAAAGAGCGGCAGCGGCTCGGTCACCCACATGTTCGGATAGATGGGCTTCATCGGCGCGCTTTCGCCGAAGCTGCCCGCGATGCGGTTCGCCCACGCGCCCGCGCTGTTGACGAGCCAGTCGGAACTGATGCGCTCGTTGCCCGCGCGCATCTGGAAGCGCGTGCCGTCGAAGGCGATGTCGGCGAGCTCGGTCTGTTCGCGCACGTCGGCGCCGGCGCGCCGGGCGGCATGCGCGAAACCCGGCGAGACGAGACGCGGATTCGCGTGGCCGTCGCTCGGACAGAGCGAGCCGCCGATCGCTGCGGGCCCGAGCCACGGATAGCGCTTGCGGAATGCGGCGCCGCTCATCACCTGCGATTGAACGCCGTATTCGCGCGCCATCGCGGACCATCGATCGAGCACGTCGAGATCGGCTTCGTAGCGCGCGAGACGCAGATGACCCGACATGACCATCTCGCCGTCGATGCCGATCAGCTCGGGCAGGCGGCCATACACGCGCCGCGCGCGCACGGCGAGCGGCAACTGTTCTTCCGTGCGTCCCTGCGTGCGCACGCCGCCGTAGTTGACGCCGCTCGCCTGCGCGCCGCAGAAGCGCCGTTCGATCAGCGCGACGCGCATGCCCGCTTTGGCGAGCGCAAGCGCCGTCGACGAGCCGACGAGCCCGCCGCCCGCGATCACCACATCGTAATGGCGGGCGTCACTCATCGTGGGCTTCCTCGGGCTGCACCTGCACGCCGTCGTCGTAGAGCATCGGTGTGATCGGGATGGGTTTGATGGGCGCCTGGCTGCGCAGACGGCCGACCTCGGCGAGCGGCTTGCCGGTTTCGGCGGCGAGGAGCGCAATGGCGGATTCGCTGCACATGCGGCCCTGACAGCGGCCCATGCCGATACGCGTGAGCGCCTTCAGCCGGTTGACTTCCGTGGCGAGGCCGCTGCGGATGCACCCGCGCATCGTGCCGGCGGTGACTTCCTCGCAGCGGCACACGGTCATGTCGTCGGGCCAGTCCTGCGCGGCGTTCGCGGGCGGCGCGAATGCATGCTCGATGCCCGCGCGGAAAACGGCGATGCGTTCGAGTTCGCGTTCGAGCTTCGCTGCATCGGGCTGAGCGCGTTCGTGAGCCATGATGCCGATGTCTTCGATCAGCGCGAGCGCAACGCGCCGTCCCGCGAGCTCGGCGGCGTCCGCACCGGCGATGCCCGCGCCGTCGCCGGCGAGATACACGTTGCGTTCCGAGCTGCGGCCCGCCGCGTCGCGCTCCGGAAGCCAGCAGCGATTGAGCGCGTCGAAGCGAAAGCGGCATCCGGCGAGATCCGCGAGCTGCGTTTCGGGGCGCAGGCCGAAACCCATGCCGACGGCATCGCAGTCGAGCGTGCGTGGCTCGCCGCGATGCGTGCGCCAGCGGATGCCGTACACGGCATCGTCGCCGTCGATGTTATCGAGCGTCACGCCACGTTCGATACGCACGCCATGCGCCTGCAGCCATGCGACGTAATACAGGCCCTTGGCGAACGTCGCAGGCTGGTTGAGCAGGCGCGGCGCGGCGGCGGCCTGACGCGAGAACGGGCTTGTATCGAGCACGGCCGCGACCCGCGCGCCCGCTTTCGCGTATTGATAGGCGACGAGATACAGGAGCGGCCCGGTGCCCGCGAACACGACGCGCGAACCGATCGCGCAGCCTTGCGCCTTCAACGCGACCTGCGCGCCGCCGAGCGTGAAGACGCCCGCGAGCGTCCAGCCGGGCAGCGGCACCACGCGATCCGTCGCGCCGCTCGCGATGATCAGATGCGTGAACGGCACGCTCGCCTCGCGTCCCGCGTGAAGGGTGTCGAGACGGTTCTGCTCACACGCCCACGCGAGCGTGTCGGGGCGGTAGTCGACCTTCGGCAGCAGCTTCGCCATCGCGCCGTGCACGGCTTCGGCCTTCTTCGCTTCGAAGCCGTAGAGCGTCGCTGCACTGCGTTTGAAGCCCGCGTCGGCGGGCGGCTGCCGATAGATCTGTCCGCCCCAGCGCGCGTTCTCGTCGATGACGACCGGCCGCAATCCCGCCGCGACGAGCGTCTGAGCTGCGCGAACGCCAGCCGGTCCGGCACCGACGATCACCACACGATGCGCGCCGGTCATCGCACGTCCTCCGTGACGACACGCATGCCCGCTTCGATGCGCGTCGAACATGCGCGCATGCGCTTGCCGTCCTCGCCGCGCACCCAGCAGTCCTGACACGCGCCGATCAGGCAGAAGCCCGCGCGCGGCTTGCCGCTGAATTCGCTGTGCCGCACATGCCGTTGCTGCAAGAGGATGGCGGTCAGGAGCGTATCGCCCGCGAGCGCTTCGGCCGGCACGCCATCGAGAACGAAGGGAATGCGCGCGCGCTCGATCTCGTCGAGACGAACGAACTGCGGCGCATGATGAATCGTTGCGGTGCTCATGAGTATGGGCTCAGTGCTGGCCGATCAGAATGCGGTTGAGCCCGTACACGCGGTCGAGAATCAGCATCGCGCCCGCGGTGATGAAGATGACGAGCGCTGAGACGGACGCCATCATCGGATCGAGCGATTCGGTTGCGTACATGTACATTCGCACCGGCAGCGTCACCGTTTGCGGCGACGTGACGAAGACCGACATCGTCAGCTCGTCGAAGCTGTTGATGAAGGCCAGCAGCCAGCCGCCGGTGATACCGGGCAGGATCATCGGCAGCGTGACGCGGCGGAAGGTCGTCCACGAGCTTGCGCCGAGCGACGCCGCCGCGTGCTCGATGCTGCGGTCCATGCCGCTCACCGACGCGAGCACGAGCCGCATCACGAACGGCGTGATGATGACCATGTGCGCGAGGATCAGCCACGCGAACGAGCCGGTTACGCCGATCAGCGCGAAGAAGCGCAGCATCGCGATGCCGAGCACGAGGCCGGGAATCACGAGCGGCGAGAGCAGCAGGCCGTTCAGGAAGCCGCGCCCCGGAAAGCGCGCGCGGCCGATCGCGAGTCCGGCGGGCAACGCGATCACGAGCGACAGCGTCGCCGATGCGAACGCGAGCTTCACGCTGTTGAAGAACGCCGAGATGAAGTCGGGATAATCGAGAATCGCGCGGAACCAGCGCAGCGAGAGGCCGTGCGTGGGCAGCGTCAGCGTTTCTTCGGGCGTGAACGCGACGAGCATGACGATGACGAGCGGCGCCAGCACGAACAGGATCACGATCGTATGGAACGCCAGCGCGACGGGACCGTTTTTGCGCATGATGGATCGCCTCGTTCAGCCCATGCTGCGCGTATAGCGCCGCTCGAGCACGCGATAGTAAGTGAGCATCACCACCAGATTGGCGATGAGCAACAGCACCGCGATGGTTGCGCCGAGCGGCCAGTTCAACGAACTGAGGAACTGGTCGTAGACGGTGGTGGCCGCGACCTTCAGACGGCGTCCGCCGAGCAGCCCAGGAATCGCGAAGGCGCTCGCGGACAGGCCGAACACGATCAGACTGCCCGACAAAATCCCCGGCACGAGTTGCGGCAGCACGATGCGCCACAGCGTGACGGCGGGCGAGGCCATCAGCGAGAGCGCGGCGTTTTCCGTCTGCGGATCGATGCGCTGCAGCGCGGTCCACACCGGGATCACCATGAACGGCAGCATCACGTGAATCAGCGCGATGACGATCGCGAACGTCGTATAGAGCAGCTTGTACGGACCGAAGCCAAACGCGCCGAGCAACTGATTCACGAGCCCGTTCACGTTGAGCAGCATGCTCCAGCCGAACGCGCGCACGACGACCGAGACGAGCAGCGGCGCGAGAATCACCAGCAGGAAGATGGACCGCCACGGATCGCCCATGCGCGACAGAATGTATGCCTCGGGCGTGCCGATCACGACACACAGCAAGGTCACCAGCGCGGCGATGCCGAACGTGCGCGCGAAGATCGTGTGGAAGTACGACGAGCCGAGCACTTCGGCGTAGTTATGCAGATCGAACGCGGCGACGGGGCCGATCGCGGGATCGAATCGATAGAACGTGAGCGCGAGCGTCATCGCGAGCGGCACGATCACGAGCACCGCGAAAAGCAGTAGCGCGGGCGCGCTCATCATCCAGAGCGGCAGATTCGCATGCCACGGCGCGCGCGGGGCGCTGTTCGATTCCGCCGCCGACGCAGACTCGGAAGAACGCAGCGTGCTATCCACGGGCGGCCTCCTGCTGGATGAAGCGGATCGATTCCGTGTTCCAGTCGATGCCCACTTGCGCGCCTTCTTCGAGCGGCTCGTCGCCGTGATTCTGGCAGCACACAAGCATTTCGCCCGCGCGACTGTCGAGCCGGTAGAGCCACTGGCTGCCGAGAAAGAAGCGGCTCGTCACGCGGCCCGGCAGACGTCCGCTGCCCGCCGCGCCGAGCCTCAATTTTTCCGGACGGATGCACACGGTGACCGCATCGCCGACGCCGATCGCGCGCTCGCGCTCCGGAAGCTGCGAGGTCGAGCCCGTCTCCGCGAGATCGTGGCCGAGATCGACGCGAATGGCGTCGCCGTCGCGCGCGACGATCGTGCCGCGCAGCATGTTGGCCTTGCCGATGAACTGCGACACGAAGCTCGTCTCGGGACGCTCATACGCGCGATAGGGCGTATCGACCTGCGTAATGCGGCCCGCTTCCATCACGACGACGCGATCGCTGATCGACAGCGCTTCGGACTGATCGTGCGTGACCATGATCGTCGTCGTGCCGATCTTGCGTTGAATGCCGCGCAACTCGAACTGCATGTCCTCGCGCAGCTTCGCGTCGAGGTTGGACATCGGCTCGTCGAGCAGCAGCACGGGCGGCGCGATGACGATCGCTCGCGCGAGCGCCACGCGCTGACGTTGCCCGCCGGACAACTCGCGCGGAAAGCGATGCGCGAACTTGTCGAGCCGCACGAGCGACAGCGCGTCGCGCGCGCGCTCGCGGCGCTCGCTCTTGTCGATGCCGCGCATCTCCAGCCCGAAACTCACGTTTTGCTCGACGCTCAGGTGTGGAAAGAGCGCATAGCTCTGGAACACAATGCCGAGGCCGCGCCGGTTTGGGCGCATGTGGGTGATGTCGCGGCCGTCGAGCATGATGCGCCCGCGCGTCGTTTCGATGAAGCCCGCGATCATCTGCAAGGTCGTGGTCTTGCCGCAGCCCGAGGGTCCGAGCAGCGAGACGAATTCGCCTTTCTCGACCGATAGATTGACGTCGGCGACGGCGTGCAGATCGCCGAACGATTTCGACAGATCGGTCAATGTGAGGAATGACATGGCCTGCCCCTTCGGCGCGTCGCGCGCCGCCTGTGTGCGACTGATTCAGATGACCGACTCTAGCCAGCCAAATTTCCGTGCGTCAATTCGAATTCCACTGAATGAGTGAAACTTGCTTGTGAATTTCGAACAATGGAATTTTTACTGCTTTGGCAAGGAAATTATTTCGATCAACGTGATTTGGGTTATCCCTTAGATTGCGCAACGCGGCCTAATCGGGTCGAATAGGGCGGAGAAATGCATGGCGCGGACATTCCGTTGAATGGAATACACGAGGCGACGATGAAAGCTTCTAACGAGGGAAACGGAACGCAAGCGCCGGACGCGCCGGGCGTCGGCATGCTCCAGCGTGCGTTCGCCGTGATTCGCGCGCTCGGCGAGGACCAGGCCGAAGGCAGCCGCGTCACCGCGCTTGCGAAGGCGGTGGGACTGACGCAGGCCACCGTGCATCGCATCCTGCATGCGCTGATCGCGGAAGGCGTCGTCGAACAGGACGAAGGGACCAAGCGTTATCGGCTGAGCGTAGATTTCTTCTCGCTGGCGGCGCAGGCGGGCAATCCGAGCCGGATGCGCACGCTGTGTCGGCCCGTGCTGCTGCGTCTGTGCGCGAGTCTTGGCGACACCATCTTCCTGCTCGTGAAAAGCAGCTTCGATGCGGTTTGCCTCGACATGTGCGAAGGTCCTTATCCAATCCGTTCCTTCACGGGCGATGTAGGCGGGCGGGTCGCGCTGGGCGTGGGGCAGGGGAGCCTCGCTATTCTCGCGTTCCAGCCGGAAGCCGAGCGCGAAGAGATCATCCGTTACAACGTGCCGCGGCTGCACAACTACGGCGTGTTCGACGAGGTGTATTTGCGCACGGAGATCGAGCGCGTGCGTGCGCAGGGGTACGCGGGCCGCAACAGCGGGTTGATTGACGGGATGGCGGGCGTGGCGGTACCGATTCTTGACCGCTCGGGGAATGCAGTCGGCGCGTTAAGCGTCGGCACGCTGTCGACGCGCCTGGGCGAAGACCGCCTGCCGATGGTGGTCGAACTGCTGAAGCGCCAGGCGCAGGCGCTCGGACCGCAAATTAATCCGTTCGATGTGGCCGTGCGCCGTCCGGCTCATGGCCTGACGCGCGCGATGGCCACCAGGCCGCTGTCAGGGCCGGCGGAATAAACGGCGGAACGATACGAGCGCGCTCGAAGCGTCAGCGGCCACAGGCCGGTGCCCGGCTCGACGCCATGCGCGCTCGTCGTCGCCGCCCGCGAGCCGCAGTGGCCGTCAGCCCATAAAAGGTTGCGCTGCCTTGTTTCGAAAATTTGCCGACGCGGCCCGCCTCACGTGGCGGGGAGATGAGGTCCGTGAGCGCCGCGCGGCCACCGTTCATTCACGACAACTTTCCATGGGAGCGCTCACGCTTGTGTGTATGCCAACCGAGGATTGTCGCTAACTGACATAAATCTATTTGCCGCACATTGATAAACAATCCTAAATAGGATCGTCGTTTCATTGCGCAACGCAGGCGGCGCTTCGTGGTCGACGCATTCATGCACCGTGATTTCGCCATACGGCAATGCCGCCGTTCGACCGCGCCAGTGGCGGCGTTGTACAGCGTCTTGAATTAGCAACATAGTGCAATTCGGTTTCATCCATTCCGATCTCCAGCATTTTTGTGCGATCAGCCGGAGGGGTTATGAGTAGCCAGACGATCGGCAGCGTCCTGCCCGCAAGCGATACTCCCCTTGAGCTTTTCATGCATGAGATCATGTTGTCAGAGGGCCCGTGCGCGATCCTCGATCGCGCCGGCGTGGTCACGAAGACCAATCTCGCGTTCGAAAGCGTCGCACCTGCGTCCAAAGGCCGTCCGCTCACGGCTTCGTTCATGCTGGCGGGACTCAAGCCCGGCGCGCCGCCTGATGAGCTGATCGCCGATAGCCCTGTCGAGGCGCTGTACCGAAGCCCCACCGGCGCGCTCGTGCCGGCCTCGCTGCACGCGCTCTACCGCTTTCCAGAGAGCGGAGACCGTCTGTTGCTCGTCGCCGATGTGCTCCAATGCGGCGCGCGGAATTGCGGCGTCTGGAAGACTCGCCGCTTGCTGTGATGCGCGTGTGCGTGGACGGGGTCATTCGAAGCGCGAATTCATCGACCTACAGCGCGTTGACGCTCGCGCCGGATAAGTTGATCGGGCGTTCGCTGTTCTCGCAATTCAAGGAAGCGGATCCGCCGCCGAAGAACCATCCGAACCCACGCACCACCAAGCGCTGCTTCGACAATTGCCTGAAGCGGAGCCAGCGAGTCAAGCTAGATGTCGCGCTGGGCAAATACACCAATCACGAGCGCGAAGCGGCGCCGATGCTGCTCATTTCGGATCTCGCGCCGGACGGACGTGCGCTCGGCGTGCTCGCGGTGATCGAACTGACGCTGGAGGACCGCGTGCGTGAGCAGATCGCGCGCATTGCCCGCGATGTCTCGATCCGATCGTGGGAAGAGCGGCTACGTTGGATTCTCCGCCAGATCAAACGGCTGATTCCGTTCGATCACGCGACCTTCGGCATGTATGCAGAGCGCGCGAAATATTTCCGCGCATTCGCACTGTACTCATGCGACGGTGACGACCCGACCGCCGACGTGGTCAAGGCCCGCGAAGACTTCGACTGGGTGGAGCGATGGCTGCCGTTGCCGGAGGGAATCGCGGAGTACCTCAGTAAGGGCAGGGCGTCGATTCCGGACATTCTTAGCTTCGTGCGCGAATACCCAGGGTTCGCGGACAACGAGGTCGTGCGGATGTATCAACGGCAAGGCATGATCTCCGCGACGTCACTCATCGCCAAGGACTCGAAGGGACCGAGTTCGGCGCTGTCGCTCTGCTCCCGCAGCCGGATTTACTCGGAGGTCGAGGGTGAAGTGTTGCGCAATCTCGACCTGGAGCCGGTGCTGATACGCATCGAGGATGAAATCGAGCGCCAGCGCCACGATCTCGGCGTGGCGCTGGCCAAGCAGCTCGCGCAGGCGAAAGAGCTGCCGGCCGTCACGTGCGAGATCGTCGAAAAAAAAGCTCGCGCAGAACTACGAGCGGGACTACGTCTCGCTGTATCGGGTCGACCGGCAGGCGGAAGTATTCAGGCTCTTCTATCAGAACAAGGACGCGAGCAAGCTGTTTCTTATCCGCCCCGACTATGCGCAGCCATTTTCGATTGGGATGCTCGGCAGTCGCTTCCACCTGCGCAAAACGGTCGTGATCAACGAGATCGGCAATCCGAAGTTCTAGCAGTACGGATATGTCAGTCTCGGACGCACGGTCGTGCATTCCGCGATCACCATTCCATTGTTTCTCTATGGCCGAATCCGTTGGATGCTGCACGTCGAGACGCGCGAGGGGCACGCATTCCACGGCGCCGATTTCGATTCGTTGACCGAGCTGACCGTTTTGCTGCAACACGGTATCGATCAGCGCGCGATGGCCGAGATCAACAAAGTCGTCATGAGCGAGACCCGCCAGGGCGTCGTAGTGGTCGGCATGGAAGGCACCATTCTGTCGACCAACAAGGCGGCCCGCCGGCTGCTCGGCGTTCATGGCGAGCGGCCGCAGAAAAATTTCCTGAGCGACTACACGGCCGAACAGGACGTGTGCGCGCAGGAAGTGTTCAAAGGGCTCGTAGCGACTGAAAAGCGCCGCATCGAGCTGCTGGGTGAGGACGGGCAGACGCGTCCCGTGCTGGCGACGCGCCGCGTCCTGAAAGGGAGCTTCGACACCGCGATCTGGTTTCTCGTCGACGTGAAGGCGCGCCAATGGGAAGTGGATATGCGCTTCATGCGCGAAGCCGCCGCCGACATCGCCCAACAGACACGTGCGCCGCTCGCGCTCGCGAGTTCGCTGGTGTGACAGATGACGGCGTTGTGCCGCGGCGCGTCCGCATCTGCCCGGACAAGCGGGGCGGATCTCGAAAAGCGCCTTCTTGCCGAAATCGGCAAGGCCGACATCACCTTCGAGCGCCTGGCGGAAAGCATCGATCTGCGCCGCTATCCCGTGCGCACACCGACGTCGCTCGATCTCGGACGCCTTGTGCAACGCATCGTCGACGGGTTGCCGAGCGCGACCGGATCATGAGCACGGTCGCGACCGCTGCGAAGCAGATTGCCGTCGTTACCGATGACACTGCGCGACTCGAATTGATCATTCAGGCGCATCGAGGATTGCGCACGCAACTCGCCGGCGCGCGCCATCGGCCGCTTCGCCAGGATGCACGCGACGCCGTACTTCTCCACGGATAGCGCGCACCAGACGCTGTTCGCCGATCCGGCAAGCCGCGCGAGCCTCGGCCTGATCGTGCTCGATGGCATGGTGCGCAAGGAGAAGACCGGAGGCACCGGCAACGGCAGCGCCGCGATCGCTTTGCTCGATTACATCGCCAGCGTGCTGCCAACGGTGCCGGTCATCGTGCTGGTTTCCGTCCGCATCGAGGGACTCGACGGGCGAGTGCTGAACCGTGACAACGTGACCTCGCTCGATCTTGCCCAAACGAATTTCGACGAGGCCCTTGTGCGCGCGCTCAGCAGTGTCGCGAACGTCCGCCAGGCGCCGGGCCCGCGGGCGCGCGGGCCGAGACGGGCGAATCAGCGCATCGCGGTGAAAATCGGCGAGTTCAAGGCGGACTACACCGTCTGGCAAGGCAAGAAGGTCCACAACGAGACCTATCCGTATCGCAACCTGCAGGACCTGCAACAACTGCTGGAGGGCATCACGGCCTTTTCTCCTGCCCTGGGGGGCAGGCCGCTCGCACCGAATACGTCCGCCGTGCGCTCCTGAAGTTGCCGCTTCCACTCGGTGATCTGGTTCGGGTGAACATCGAATTGCTGTGCGAGTTCGGCCAGCGTGCGCTCGCCGCGCACCGCCGCCAGCGCCAACTTTGCTTTGAACGCCGCTGAGTGCGTACGCCGTGTTCTCTTGGTCATCTTCCGGGATCCTTTGCCGAGCATTATGCCCGGCCTCTCCACCTATACCACTGTCCGGATTGCTGGGGCCACCTCTGACAAAGTCGTCGACGTTGAGTCGCACTCTGTTCGATTGCACCGTGAGCTGCCCCATAGCACGATTAAGATTTCGCCAGAGGCCGGGCATATGGTTCACTACACGACGGCCGAAGAAATCGCAGGCGCGGTTGATCTGATGTCGGAAAGGCGCGAGCTCGAACGCGTGAACTCTCGTACCGAGCCCCGCTGACACTCCACCGGCACACGACCGCTTGGCCGATGCGATGGATGTACCGTAACGTCGCATTGCGACCTTACGGGATCGAACGTTCAGGCGGGTGGCCGCCGATCCTCTACCGGACGCGACTTTGATGTGTCGATTGTTTTGCGTGCAAAAATGGTCGCGGTCTATTTTGCCTGTGCCTCCGATGTGCCCTGTTACGGGACAGATGTTTAGCGCGTCGCAATGCCAGCCAACTTGCAGGAGCCACGGCGCCTAGAATGTGCGCCGCCCGCTCTGACGCCGATAGCGAGACGGCAGGGTTTCTGCGTTGCTCTCGGCATTGGCCAACGCACATCTTGTCGATCTAACATATTTGCGCGAACGCATACGAGCGACGTTTTCTTCGCCTGTGCCTCGCCTCGACGCTCCGATCGGCTGATCCTTGACGCCTTCGTCCCGTGACTTCACCGCATCGCGGTTGAATTGCTATCGCGCGATAGCTGCGTCGTGCATCAACAATTTATCCGCTATCCGGACCGGCACTACCAACTGAAGCTCGGAGATCTCGAATCGAACCCCTGACGATCGACGAACGGATTCGGTTACAAGCGTACGAACTTTGGCCGCAGGATGGGAGCATGGAAGGATGCGCGGACGAGTATTGGTGACTAGTTCGGGAAAGCGTGGAGGAACAGCTTTGACAACAGCAGGGGCAGCCGCACCCGACAGCCCCACAGGGATAAGTCAAGTTCAGAGCCCTGCACGCGGTCGAGCAGATGAGCGAAGACCAGTGGCGCCAACTCCGAAAAGGTCACTGGCGCAAACACCTTGACTAGGCGCGCAAGCAGCGTATCGATACCGGCGCGCATGCCGACCGGCTCGATCGCGAGCCACATCGCATCGATGCGGATCAACACCCTTATAGCCGCGATCCGCAGTCGCTCGCGGCCGCCACCGGCCTGCGCACGGCGATCGCCATTGCGCCCTGCGTACGTCGATCTCAATGTGTAGACACCGGGGCCTTGCTCTCGGCGGACGACGGACTTATCTGGCGGACATTGCAGTTCACCGACCTGGCCCACTTATTGCCTTACGGTTGCGCCGCTCCCGAAACGGCTTTGCGAGCGCTCTCGGGCGGATCAGTCAACCTCACCCACTAGATAGCCATGGCAGAACACACACGCGAGGCTACGCCACCGCGCCTCGCCTCAGGAGTCGACGGTGTCGACGACATTCTCGGCGGCGGACTTACGCCACACCGGATGTACCTTATTGAGGGCGCACCTGGCGCTGGCAAAACGACGTTCGCTTTGCAGTTTTTACTCAAAGGCGCTGAAACGGGCGAAGCGGGTCTCTACGTTACTCTCTCTGAGACGAAGTCCGAACTCGTCGCTGTCGCGACCAGTCACGGATGGAACGTTGGTGAATTCACGATCATCGAACTGCTATCGGACGAGGGGCTGGATCCGCGCTACGAACAAACGGTTCTGCACCCGGCAGAAGTGGAATTAGGCGAAACGGTGAGGGATGTCATCGAAAAGGTGGACGAGTTCAAGCCGGCGCGCCTCGTGTTCGACAGTTTGTCCGAACTGCGGCTGCTATCGCAGAATCCGATGCGCTATCGAAGGCAGATTCTCGCTTTGAAACGTTACTTCGCCACGCGTGCTTGCACGGTCCTGCTTCTCGATGACAACAGTGCGGAGCCCGGCGATCTTCCACTGCACAGCATCGCGCACGGCGTAATCAGTCTGGATAACCTCACGCATGACTACGGAGGAGAGCGCCGCCGCTTGCGAATCGCGAAGATGCGTGGAATCAAGTTTCGCGAGGGATACCACGACATGACACTCGACACAGGTGGCATGAAGGTCTACCCGCGGCTGGTGGCCGCAGAGCATCACAGCATTTTCTCTGGCCAATTGCACAGTACAGGAACGGAGGGACTTGACGAGTTGCTTGGAGGAGGGCTAGTTCCCGGCACCAACTCACTGTTGATAGGTCCATCCGGCGTCGGCAAGACAACCACGGTCGTTTCGTGCCTTTTAGCCGCGCTGGAACGTGGTGAGCCGTGCGTCTACTACCTGTTTGACGAGACTCTCAACACGCTCTTGCAGCGCTGCGCGAAGCTTGGCATGGATCTGGGGCGGCATGTCGAGAGCGGGCTTTTGTCGCTGCGCCAGGTCGATCCTGCCGAGATATCGCCGGGAGAGTTTACAAGCGATGTGCGCCACCGCGTGGAGCAGGAAGGCGCGAAGTATGTAGCGATAGACAGTCTCAATGCATTTCTGCAAGCCATGCCCGGGGAGCGCTACCTGCTGCTTCAGATGCATGAGTTGCTTGGGTATCTCAATCAACGAGGCGTGGTCACGATGCTGGTTCTTGGGCAGCACGGAATCATCGGTGAAATCCAAAGCGATATTGACATCAGTTACCTCAGCGACGTCGTACTCCTATTCCGCTATTTCGAGCGCCAGGGCGAAGTCCTGACTGCCGTAACGGCCCTCAAGAGCAGGGCAAATGCGCATGAGCGCTCCATACGTCAGTTCCGGCTGAGCAACACCGGGCTAGATGTCGGGGAGGCGTTGCGGGACTTTGAAGGCATTCTGAGCGGCTTGCCGGCATACAAGGGTGGCACGGCCATGCTAGTGCCGCCATCTGCTGGTATCGACCCAGCACGACAGTAAGACCATGGAGCACCGGGTTCTGATATTAGCTCCGTTCGGCCGCGACGCTCATGTGATCGCGGACGTGTTGACGGCGGACGGCCGTGAATGCTTCGCGTGCGACGACTTAGGCGGGCTGGCGGCCGAGTTGGCGGACGGCGCAGGAACCGCTGTCATTACCGAGGAAGCGCTGCTGGTGGCCGACGCCGCCAATCTATTGAGCTGGCTCAGACGGCAACCCCTCTGGTCCGACTTTCCGATCATCGTACTCGCCGGAAAGCGGGTCGAGCGGCGCTCGGCACGAAGCCTGCAGGCGCTGGAAGAGCTTGGTAATGTTGTGGTGCTCGAGCGTCCGTTGAATTCGGAGACGCTGCGCCGAGCGGTCGCGTCGTCCCTTCGTGCACGAGCCAGGCAGTACGATTCTCGCGGGCACCTTGCCGAGTCGCATCAACATCTTTTGGAGCGAGCGAAGGCCCAAGAGGCGCTCGAGCGCCTAAACGATTCGCTCGAGACCCGCATTGCCGATAGGACCGAGGCACTCGCGTCCGCAAACGACCGCTTGATGAAGGAAATCCATGAGCGTGCAAAGGTCCAGGCGGTCCTGGTTCAATCACAAAAAATGGAAGCGCTCGGGCAATTGACAGGGGGCATTGCGCACGACTTTAACAATCTATTGAATGTCATCATGGCCAATGCCGATCTCATCGCGCGCATCAGCAGCGATGAACGAATCCGCAATATGGCCGCGACCACCAAGCGGGCAACCGAGCGTGGCGCGAAGCTCACGGGCCAGCTGCTCGCCTTTTCCCGCACCAGCAATCTCGATCTGAAAGCGGTCAACGTCATCGTTCTGCTTCAGGGCATGCGCGACATCATTTCCATTTCGCTGGGCTCGTCGATCAAATACTTAACCGCTTTCGAAGGCGACGAACTGTGGACTCGGGCCGATGCCAACCAACTCGAGTTGGCCATTCTCAACCTGGCGATCAATGCGCGAGACGCGATGCCCAACGGCGGTGACCTGACCATACGCACGGCAACGCGGCCGGCGCCGGACGCGACCTTCACATCGGAGCGTTATGTCGTGGTGGAGGTGAGTGATTCCGGTTCAGGGATCCCGGCGAGCGTGGTATCGCGGGTCTTCGATCCTTTCTTCACAACCAAACCTGTTGGAAAGGGCACAGGACTGGGCTTGAGCCAGGTATATGGAATCGCCCGACAGGCGGGCGGTACCGCTCGCATCGAAAGCGAAGAAGGAAAAGGGACGACCGTTCAGATATGGCTTCCACTGGGACCGAAGGACCTGTCTCCGATGAAGGCCGCGGCCGACCCGGAGCAGAGTGCGGCGACCGAGAAACATATTCTGGTTGTCGAGGACGACGAGGACGTACGCATCATGATCGTTGAATGCCTGAAGATGCTGGGTTATACGGTCACCAATGCCCCGGATGGTCCGAGCGGCCTGGGGCGGCTTGCAGATGATGATCCCGATCTGCTAATGGTCGACTTTGCCATGCCAGGCATGAACGGGATGGAGATGATAGCGCAGGCTCGAAAGCTGCGCGCCGATCTCCCGGTGATTCTCGCAACCGGTTACGCGGATGTCGATACGTCGAAGCTGGCCGATAAGGGCCTCACGATCTTGCGCAAGCCATTTCAGCTCGATGAACTCGCACGAATTGTCCGTCTGGGGCTCGGTAGCTGAGCGGCAGCAAGTCCGCGTCGGCGGCGGCATAGGGCGGCATGGCACTTCGCTCGTCGAAATGCGCAATGCCGGCGGGCACGCTTTGCGATCCGGCAAACCGAGCAGGCACCTATTTGGCATCTTTTGGAACAATCACAAAGAAGTATCCGACTCGGCCGCCCGAGAGGATATTGGCCGATCTCGTCAGGTGCGAGCCCGGGTCGGAAGGCAAATGGTTTGCTGCTGCCAGAGATGCTGGGCTTTTCGACTTGGCGGTGCCGCTGTCACGGAAAAGCCCCACCGATCCGAAACGCTCACAAGAGTGCACCGCACCCTAAAAGTTGGACACCGGTTCAACCTTTGGGGTGTTTTTCATGGCGAAGTACAGCGAGCAGTTGAAGCTGGTAAGGCAGTACGTTGCTGGGTATCTGGCACGCGCGCGCTCGCGCAACGGCACGGAGTAACTCGTACGGTATTGCGCCGCTGGATAGCGGCGTACGAGCAACAAAAACGGTGCCGGCGTCCGTGCTCGGCTATCCAATCACTTGGACGCCGCGCTTCGGGCGATCAGTCGTTACCGCGAAAAACGCTCGTTTCGGGCCACCGGCCGCCTGCGCTAGCAGAATTAATGGACGCACTAGCGCTTGAATGAACACCGCTAGCAAAATTAACGCTGTCCAACAGCGACCAGGGTTCACGCCAGCTTACTAAGTGGTTCAGTGGTCAACAAATTCAATTGCCAGATAGGTCACGACTTGAAAGATCACCTCGAATGAGATTCGTTGTATTGATCAAGCACAAGGGCCGACTGAGCGAGGGCGACCGCCGTGTCGCCATCGATGATCAACCCTTTGACGATGCCGCTGCGAAGCAACGCTATCGTGGCGCGGACCTTCTCGAGCCCGCCTGCGAGCAGCACGACATTCCGTCCGCGCAGTTCGTTCGTCTCGATCGCAACCGTCCGGTGGCTGAGCGGGTGGTTGATCTCGCGTCCATTGATATCGAACAACTTACCCAGCGAGTCGCAAACCGCGCCGCTTTCCTGGATGTTGCGTAATTCGTCGGCCGTCAAGATGTCCTGCGTTCTCAGGACCGAAGTCTCTTCAAGTTCGCCGACGCTGATCAGGTAAAGATCGGCGTTGCGCGCGAGTTGCATCGCGTCCTGCACGATGCGCTGCTCGAGAAAGACCTTGCGGTCCGCGAGCGAATCGGCGATGAACGGAACGGGCAGGAAATGCACTTCGCCACCCGTACGCGCCGCAAAAAACTGCACGACTTCGAAAGGGTTCGACGTCGAATTTCTTTTAAGCGAACCGAGCAGTGACACGAAGCGCGCCTGCGGATTTCGCACGCCCGCGAGTTGCATCGCGACTTGTTCGATCGTCCGTCCCCAGCTCACGCCCACCGTCACGGGCCCGTCCAACAGCTTGCCCTTCAGGAAACTCGCACCCGCAGCGCCGACCGCGCGCCGGCTGATCGCCGCACGGATGCGGTCCGCCTTGGGGTCCGACGGTCCATCGGCGAATCCCAATGTCGGCGTCGTCATGCAGAAGTCGAGGCCGAAGCAGCGAGCGATTGCTTGTTCGACTTCGATATCGCGCGCCGACTCGTGGTTGATCGTCACGTTGATCAGGCCGCGATCGCGAGCTTCCGAAAGCAGCCGGTTGACGCGGCTGCGATGCAGTCCGAGCCGCGAGGCGGTTTGCTCCTGATTTAGTCCGCCGACGTAGTACATCCAGGCCGCGCGGACGATGAGCGCGTCGTCGGACTCGTGAGCGAGATTCAGCTCGAGCAATTTAGGTGGTTTCCCTGTGTTCATAAACACCATCTTGACAAACCCCATCATGAAAATCAAACTCAGCACAAATGTCGCAATCGACGACAAATGTGCAAAAGCGAAATTGGAGACACCATGAGCTATGTGATTGGAGTCGATGGTGGGACGGAAAGCATTCGTGCGCGCGTGTTCGACCTGTCGGGCTCGTGCCTCGGCTCCGCCGCGCAGCCTTACGCCACACAGTTCTCGGCAGGCGCACGAGCCGAACAGAACCCCGAAGACTGGTGGACGGCGATGGGCACGGCGCTCAGGCAGGCCGTAGCTCAAGCCGGCATCGCGCCCGCCGACGTCGACGCGATCGCGCTCGCGACGACGAGTTGCAGCGTCGTCGCGCTCGACGGCGAAGGCTCGGCGCTGCGTCCGGCCATCATCTGGATGGACGTGCGCGCCGGAGCCGAAGCCGCCGACGTGCTCGCGACCGGCGATCCTGCTCTGGTCGTCAACGGCGCAGGGGAAGGTCCGGTGTCGGCGGAATGGATGATTCCGAAGGCGCTCTGGCTCGCGCGCCAGGAACCGGAGAACTACGAGCGCGCCGCGACCATCTGCGAGTATCAGGACTTCATGAACTTGCGCCTGACCGGGCGGCGCTGCGCGAGTCTCGACAACGCGTCGATCCGCTGGCACTACTCCACTGAGCGCGGCGGCTACCCGAAAAGCCTGCTCGCCGCGCTGAAGCTCGATTCGCTGCTGGAAAAATGGCCCGACGCCGTGGCCGCGCCGGGCGAAGTGATCGGCACGCTGACGCAACGCGCGGCGGAACATCTTCAATTACCGCAGAGCGTGAAGGTCGTGCAGGGCGGTGCAGACGCGCTGATCGGCATGATCGGCATCGGCGTTGCGAAGCCGGGGCAGGTCGCGCTGATCACCGGTTCCTCCCACCTGATGTTCGGCGTGTCCGACCGCCCGGCGGCCGCCAGGGGCCTGTGGGGCACCTACGCCGATGCCGTATATCCCAACCGGCACATCATCGAAGGCGGGCAGACGTCGACCGGCTCGATCGTCAACTGGCTCCGTCGCCTTGCGGGCGGCAACCTCAATCTCAACGCGATGAACGAAGAGGCCCGCAAGATCGCGCCGGGCTGCGACGGCCTGCTCTCGCTCGATCATTTCCAGGGCAACCGCACGCCGTATGTCGATGCGTCGTCGCGCGGCGCCTTCGTCGGCCTGACGCTCGCGCACGGCATGCCGCATCTCTTTCGCGCGACGATAGAAGGCATCTGTTTCGGCTCGCGTCTGATCTTCGAGCGC
This sequence comes from Caballeronia telluris, assembly GCF_001544495.1. Classification (GTDB taxonomy): domain Bacteria; phylum Pseudomonadota; class Gammaproteobacteria; order Burkholderiales; family Burkholderiaceae; genus Caballeronia; species Caballeronia telluris. The sequence goes on along the minus strand of NZ_FCNZ02000023.1, from coordinate 53,573 downwards.
ATGTCGCAGGCCGGCTTCCCGGCGAGCGAGATCACGATCGGCGGCGGCGTGGTCGCGTCGGAACTGTGGCTGCAACTTCATGCCGATATCGCCGGATTGCCGGTCAGCGTGCCGAAGGCGAGCGAAGCGCCGTCGCTTGGCGCGGCCATTCTCGCGGCGACGGGCGCCGGCCACTTCGCTTCGATCGACGAAGGCATCGCGGCAATGGTGAAACCCGGCCGCCGCATTGAGCCGCGTCAAGCCGAAGCGGCACAGTACGGCGAGATTTACGAAAGGTATCAGAAGCTCTATCCCGCGTTGCGGGGCTTTTGCGAGCGGCCGTCGGCCAGTGCGTGATCCGAAGACGCCGATCCGCTCATTTATCGAGAACCCTCAATCAGAGTCGAGACCATGCTTTCGCAATCCAAGCCTCCATTGCTAGACCTTTACCGCACGATGCGCCGCATCAGGACGTTCGAGGAGCATGTCGCCGAACTCTATGCGCGCGAACTGTCGGCCGGTTCGATGCTTCATCTTTCCATCGGCGAGGAGGGCGCGGCGGCCGGTGTCGTCGGCGCGTTGCAGCCGCAGGATAGTTTCACGACACACCATCGCGGCCACGGCATCTTCCTCGCGCGCGGCGCGGAGCCGGACCGGATGATGGCCGAGATCGGCGGCAAGGCGACGGGTTACTGCCGGGGCAAGGGCGGCTCAATGCATATCGCCGACATGGCGCTCGGCCATCTCGGCGCGAACGCGATCGTCGGCGGCGGCATCTCGCATGTCGTCGGCGCAGGACTGAGCTACAAGCTACTGAAGAAGAACGCGGTGTCGGTGGCGTTCTTCGGCGACGGCGCAATGCAGCAGGGCATCCTCTACGAGAGCATGAACATGGCGGCGCTGTGGGACCTGCCGGTGCTGTTCGTCTGCATCAACAACCAGTACGGCATGGGCACGCGGATCGACAAGGCGACGCGTTCCACCGCGTTCGACAAGCGCGCCGAGGCGTTCGGACTGCGCACCGGCATGGTCGATGGCGAGGACGTCGAGGACGTTCTGAAGGTGGCCGAAGACCTCGTGTCGGGCGCTCGCGCCGGCAAGCCCGGCTTCATGGCGATTTCGTGCTTCCGCTTCTTTGGCCACGGCCGCATGGACAAGAGTCCATACCGCAGCGCAGACGAGGAAGAGACCGGACGCAAGCGGGATCCGATCGTCCGCGCGCGCTCGACGCTGATCGAACGCAAGCTCGCGAGCGGCGAGCAGATCGACGCGCTCGACGCGGAAATCAGCCGCGAGATGAGCGCCGCGATCGACTTCACCGCGGACTCGGCCTCGCCTGCGCTCGACACGATGTTCGAGGACGTCTATGGCGTTGGCGAACCGAAACCGGAACCCGTACGCACGCGCCTCGAACGCGTGCTGGCAAGGAGCTGACACGATGAGCCTCACCCGGATCACCTATCGCGATGCGCTCCGGCAAGCCTTGCGCGACGCGATGCAGGCCGACGACACCATCGTCGTTATCGGCGAGGAAGTGGGCGTCTACGGCGGCGCATATGGCGTCACGAAAGACCTGATCAAGGAGTTCGGCGCCGAGCGGATGATCGACACGCCGATCAGCGAACCGGCTATCGTCGGCGCGGCCGTGGGCGCCGCGATGACCGGCCTGCGGCCCGTCGCGGAACTGATGTACGTGGACTTTCTCGGCATGACGATGGATCAGGTCGGCAACCAGGCCGCGAAGATCCGCTACATGTTCGGCGGCCAAATCGGTGTGCCGATGGTCTTGCGCACGCAAGGCGGCACCGGGCGCTCGGCAGGCGCGCAGCATTCGCAGAGTCTCGAAGCGCTCGTGATGCATACACCCGGCTTGCGTCTCGTGATGCCCGCCACGGCCTCCGACGCGTATCACCTGTTGCGTCACAGCCTGACCTTGCCCGATCCGGTCGTATTTATCGAGCACAAGGCGCTGTACGCGCGCAAGGAAGACGCGGACCTAACGGCGCCCATCGCGCCGTGGGGCAAAGCTGCGATCCGTCGCACCGGCGGCGACGTCACGCTCGTCACCTATTCGCGGATGGTGCATGTCGCGCTGGACGCCGCCGAGCAACTGGCGCAAAACGGCGTCGACGTGGAGGTGATCGATCTGCGAACGCTCAATCCGCTCGACATGGAGACGGTCGCGGCGTCGGTGAATCGAACGGGGCGCGCGGTCGTGGTCACGGAAGCGGCATCGACGTGCGGCGTCGCGTCGGAAATCGCGGCGCGCATCTCGGAGGAATGCTTCGACTTCCTCGAAGATCCGGTGCTGCGACTGGCCGGCGAAGACGTGCCGATTTCGGTGTCGCCGGCGCTCGAAAGCGCGAGCATTCCGACCACGCAACTGATCGTCGACATGATTTCCAGCATGGTGCCCGCATGAGCAAGACCCTGTTGCTGCCGCGCCTCGGCGAGACGATGGAGCAGGGGCGCGTGGTCGAGTGGTTCAAGAGGCCGGGCGACTCGTTCGTGCGGGGCGAGACCATCGTGGAAATTGAAACGGACAAGACCGTCGTCGAGATGCCCGCGCTCGCGGACGGCGTGCTGCGCCAAATTCTCGCGGACGTGGGCGAAGACGTCGATGTCGGCGCGCCGCTCGGCGAGTACGACGTGATCGGCGAGGAGGCCAACGCGGCGCCGGAGGAAGCGCCGGTTCCGGCGGCCGCCGTCGCGCAGACCGCGGCCGCCGCGTCCGAGGTTCGCGCGGCTGTTGTCCACCACGCCCGCGCCGACACGCTTCGCCTTCGCGCGACGCCCGCGGCCCGCCGCGCGGCGCGGCAGGGCGGCATCGCGCTCGACGGCATCGCCGGAACGGGACGGCGCGGGCGCATCGAACGGCAGGACGTGGAGGTGCGCGTGAACGGCGCCGGAGCCGCGAGCGCAGCGCCGGCTGAAGGCGTGCTCTACCGCAATCTGGCGCGCGGACGCGTCGCCTATCGCGAGTGGCGTCCGCAAAGCGCGGCGGGCGCGCCCCTCGTGCTGCTGCACGGTTTCTCAGGCGACGCCCAGGTGTGGTCCGCGCTCGCGAGCCAGTTGCAACGCCGCGGCAGGCACGTCATCGCGCCGGACTTGCCTTCGCATGGCGCAACGGACTTCGACTCCGCCGACGTCGCGAGCATGGCCGATGCGATGGCCGCGCTGATCGACGACCTCGGCATCGGCAGCTTCGAACTCGTCGGTCATTCGCTCGGTGCCGCGGTGGCCGCGAAGGTCGCCATGATCCTGAAGGCGAAGGTGCAGCGTCTGACGCTGATCGCGCCAGCCGGGCTCGGCACCGAAATCGACGACGACTTCATCGACGGCATGGCGCACGTCAAAAAGGGCGGCGGCCTCATGCATCTGCTGCGGCGGTCCGCGCTCAATCCGCCGCTGTTGTCCGCGCAGCAGCTAGACCAGATGGCGGACGCGATCCGCACACGCGGCGCGCTCGTCGCGCTCGCGGACAACCTCGTGAGCGGCGGCCGCCAGCAGATCGACATCCGCTCCGAACTGGCCGGGCTGAACGTGCCCGCCCGCGTGATCTGGGGGCTAGACGACCAGATCATCCCGTGGCATCACGCGAGCCGCGCAGGACCGGAGATTCCCGTGCACTTCATTCCCCAAGCGGGTCACATGCCGCATTGGGATCAACCGCAGAAGGTGGCGGCGCTCTTCGTATGACACGCACTCGAACTAGAAAACAGGAGACGTAACATGGAAGACAGCAACAGCCAGGAACCCGAGTTCTCCCGCCGCCGGATGCTCGGCATGGCGGCCGCGATCGGCGGCACGCAGTTCGCGCAGATGTTGTTCGGCTCGACGTCGGCGCAGGCGCAGACGCCGGCATCGTCGGCGGGTGGCGGCAAGCCGATGCGCATCGCGGTCGTCGCGCAGCAGATGTCTGCGCAATCCGACCAGCGATCGTGGGCCGGATTCCAGCAGTGGCTCAAGAAGGCGGGTCTCGACAAGACGTGGCAGATCAAGCAGACCGATGCGAAGGGCGATCCGGGACAGCTCGTCAGCCAGATCGAGGATGCGATCACCGCGAAGTCCGACGCGATTCTCGTACTGTACGGCACGCTCACGGCGGCGAAGAGCGCGCTCGATCACCTCACTGCTTCGAAGATTCCGTTCTTCAGCCTCGACTCGGGCTGGCAGGCGCCCGCCATCGCGGACATCACGAGCAATAACTACGCGATGAGCGCGCAGACCTCTCAGTTCATGATCGACACGCTTCTGGCGCAGGGCAAGACCAAGGCCAACATGTGCGCAGTGATCGCGAACTTCCACCACGGCACCCGCAAGCGCGGCAAGGTGATGAAGACGGCGTTGACGGAAAACGAGTGGATCACGATGAAGAACGAGCGGGTCATCCAGTACTCGGGCTTCTACGAGGCCACGCAGAACACCGTGAACGACTGGCTGACGACCTACGGCAAGGATCTCGACGTGATCTGGTGTCCGTGGGACGAGCCTGCGATGGCTGCAGCCGAAGTCGTCGCGTCGCGCGGCATGCAGGACAAGATCATGGTGATCGGCCACGATGGGCATCCGACGGCGCTCGACCGCATGCGCAAACCGAACTATCCACTGGTCTGCACGACGGCGCAGGCGTTCGAAGTGTGGGGCGCCTACACCGGCTGGCTCATCAACGAGATCGTGGCGAAGGGCGGCGATGCAAAGAAGCTCGTGCCCGTGCCGACTGTCGAATTCCCTGCGCCGCTGCTCGTGCGCGGCGTGAACATCCCGGCGCCGGGTGAGCCGACCTATAACGCAAAAGACCTGTACTACATTTATCGCGATCGCGCCGTGGCCGGCATGTAGTGTGCGACGGGCCGGCGCGATGCTCGCGCCGGCCCGTCGTGTCAGGAGACAGACACATGAATGACACTCTGGCAAAGGGCACGCCTCGCCTGTCCGCGCGCGGCGTGGCGAAGAGCTTCCACGGCAACCCGGCGCTGCGCAGCGTCGATCTCGACCTGTGGGGCGGTGAAATGCTCGCGCTCGTCGGTGCCAATGGCGCGGGAAAATCGACGCTCGTCAAGATCATCTGCGGCGCGCAACAGGCTGACGCTGGCACGCTGTCGATCGACGGCAAGCCGGTATCGATGCGCAGCGTCGGCGATGCGCTCGCTTCAGGGATCGCGGTCGCGCACCAGCAGATCGCCGTGATTTCGACGCTGACCGCAGCTGAAAACATCATGCTCGGACGCGAGCCGCTCTCAGGCGGACTGATCCGTTCGCGCGCGCTACGGGCCGAAGCGAGCCGCTTCGCACAGCGCTTTGGCATCGACATCGATCTCGATACCGAATGCGGCGACCTGACGCTCGGCGAAAACAAGATTCTCGACATCCTGAAGGCACTGGTGAGCGAGCCCGCGATCCTGATCCTCGACGAACCCACGGCCTCGCTCACGCTCAACGAAAGCCGCAAGCTCTTTAGTTTCCTGCGCGATCTGAAGTCGCACGGGCTGTCGATCCTGTTCATTTCGCATCATCTGAACGAGATCTTCGAGCAATGCGACCGCGTCGCCGTGCTCAAGGACGGCGAGAAGGTGCACGACGGCCTCGTCACCGATACGACGCTGCAGGAAGTCGTGCATCTGATGGTCGGGCGCAGGATCGAGGATCAGCATTGGGCGTCGTCTGCTTCCTACGATGCCGTCGCGACGCGCATTCATAACGCGCGCATCGGCCATCTGGAGGTGCCGAATCTCGTCGTGCACGCGGGCGAGATCGTCGGCATCGCGGGCGTGATGGGGGCGGGACAGACGGGCGTGCTGGAAGCGCTCGCCGGCTCGGTGAGCGCGAAGGTCGAAGGCGACTGCGTCGTTAACGGCGAGCGGGGGTTTCCGCGCGACGTCGCCGAAGCGATCGATCGCGGCGTGTATCTCGTTGCCGATGAACGCTTGCGCAAGGCGCTGTTTCCCGGACTGACGGTCGAGGAGAACCTGATGACGGGCGCGCTCGGCCAGACAAGCCGCAGTGGCTTCATGCAGCAGACGCTGACGCGCACTCTCGCGCACGATGCCGTCGCGCAGCTCGGTATCAAGTGCAGCGGTATCGGCCAGGACGTTTTGCAGCTTTCCGGCGGCAATCAGCAGAAGGTCGCGTTCGGACGCTGGCTGATCCGCATGGGACGAAGCGACGCCGGGAGGAAACCGCTGCTGCTGCTCGACAATCCGACCGAAGGCGTCGATGTCGGCAGCAAGGCGGAGATCTACGCGCTGATTCACGAACTGGTCAAGGCGGGCGCGAGCGTGCTGATCGCGAGCGCCGAGTTCGAGGAAATGTTGAAGCTATGCGATCGCATCTACTGCATCGCCGATGGCGTGGTGGGCGAATGTCTCGACCGCACCGAATTTTCTGAAGCAAGACTTTTGCTCGAGGTGAACTGAAATGAAAGGACAGACCTTGGCCGCTAAAAGACCCGACGAAACCGTCGCGCACGCGCAGCGCTCTATCGACTTCAGTCAGCTCGCGAGCCGGTGGGGCACGGTCGCGGCCGCCGTGATCATTTTCATTGCGTTCGCGCTCGGCACGGATCGCTTCGTCTCGCTCGACAACATCAGCAACGTGCTGGTGCAAATCTCCGTGCTGATGGTCATCTCGTCCGGGCTAACCGTGGCCGTCGCGAGTGGCGAATTCGATCTTTCGATCGGACAGGCCGCGAGTCTTGCAGGCGTGCTTGTTGCCGGTATGTTGGTGCTGGCGCATCAGTCGGTGCCGGTTGCGATCGCGGTCGCGTTGTTATCCGGCGTCGCAATAGGACTGATCAATGGCCTGCTCGTGACCGTGCTGCGCATCCCCTCGCTGATCGCGACGTTGGCAATGGGGCCGATCGCTCTCGGCGTGAATTACGCCTACACCGGCGGCGACTCGATCTACGCGACCATGCCTGACAGCTTCTACGCGATCGCCAAAGGCACCGTGTTCGGCGTGGTACCGATGCCGATCGTCATCGCGCTCGTGACGGTGTTCGTCTTCTACGTGCTGCTGAACCGCACGCGTCTCGGGCGTAGCGTCATTGCGACGGGCGCGAACATTCAGGCGGCGCGCCTGTCGGGCATCAAGGTGAACCGCGCGCGCGTCACGGCGCTGGTGCTCTCGGCCGCGGGCGCCGCGCTCGGCGGCGTGATGCTGACTGCGCGACTCGGCACCGGCCAGTCCGGCGCGGGCGACGCCTACCTCATGGACAGCCTGACCGCCGTGTTCCTCGGCATGACCGCGTTCAAGCCCGGCCGCGCGACGATTCAAGGCACGCTCGTCGGCGTGGTGATCATCGGCATGCTCGACAACGGCCTGAATCTGATCGGCGCCCCGTTTTATCTCCAGAACATCGTGCGTGGCGTCGTGATGGTCGCGGCCGTCGGCCTGGCGGTCCTGCGCGGCGAGATTCGCTTCTTCCGCTGAACGCGCGGCAGACGCGATCGAAGACACAATCAGTCAGGAGACGAGGACATCATGGTCAAATCATCGAACGGACGCATCGCGCTCGTCACGGGCGCAAGCAGGGGCATTGGAAGGGCGCTCGCACTGGGGCTGGCGGACGACGGCTTCGACGTCGTCGTCAACGACATCGAGCGGCAGCGGGATCTGCTGGAGGGCGTTGCGGAGGAGATTCGCGGCAAGTCGCGACGAGCGTTCGCGCTGTCGGCCGACGTCAGCAACAAGCAGCAGGTAACCGATATGGTCGCGGCAGCGATCGCACGGGCCGGGCAGATCGACGCCGTCGTGAACAACGCGGGCATCCTGATCGCGCGCTCGGTCGACGAGCTCGACGAAAGCGAGTGGGACGCGGTCCTCGACGTCAACGCGAAAGGCACGTTTCTGGTGACGCAGGCTTTGTTGCCGCACATGAAGGCGAGGCGCTACGGACGCATCGTGAATATTGCGTCGATCGGCGGCAAGCATGGCGCGCCTTTGCAGGCGCACTATTCTGCATCGAAAGCGGCCGTCATGGGCTTCACGCGCGTGCTCGCGCAGGAAGTCGGTCCGTTCGGCATCACGGCGAACGCGGTCTGCCCGGGCATCATTGTGACCGACATGGGGCGCACCAATCTCGAAGATCCGGCCATCGCGCAGAAGTGGATCGACAAGACCGCGCTCGCGCGGCTCGGGCAGCCCGAGGATGTCGCCGGGCCCGTGTGCTTCTTCGCCTCGGACGCGTCGGCCTTCGTCACGGGTCAGACACTCAACGTCTGCGGTGGGATCGTGTTGAGCTAACTCCTTTCCTGAGCAGAGCGTTCCATGTATCTCGATAAATTCAGCCTCGAAGGCAAGCGGGCGGTGGTGACGGGCGCGGCGCGCGGCATCGGCTACGCAACGGCGCACGCGCTCGCCGAGGCCGGCGCGCAAGTCGTGTTGACCGACCTCGACCCCGATGCGCTCGGAGCTGCCCTCGGTTCGCTATCGGACCTCGGTTTCACTGCTCATGGCGTGCGTTTCGACGTAACCGACCCGGCGGCGCCGCAACGCGTCCACGATGACATCGCAACTCGATTCGGCGCGGTCGACATTCTCGTCAACAACGCAGGCATCGCGATCTCAAATGTGCCGGCCGAGACGATGTCGGACGCGGTGTGGAACAAGGTGCTCGACGTGAACCTGAACGGCCTGTTCCGATGCTGCCGCTCGTTCGGTAAATCGATGCTCGAGCGAGGTAGCGGCTCGATCGTAAACGTCGGGTCGATGGCCGGATTCATCGCGACGCGGCCGCAGGAGCAAGTGAACTACAACGCGTCGAAGGCGGCTGTGCATCATTTGACGCGCTCGCTCGCGGTCGAATGGGCGTCGCGGGGCGTCCGGGTGAACGCCGTCGCGCCGACTTACATCGATACCGATCTGGTCAGAAAGGTTTCGATGGATCCGAACTTGCGGCAGTACTGGGTCGGCGGCACGCCGATGGGGCGTCTGGGACGCCCGGACGAAATCGCATCCGTCGTTCTTTTCCTCGCGAGCGACGCTGCGAGCCTCATGACGGGATCGATAGTGGTCGCGGACGGCGGGTATATCTGCTGGTGAAGGACAAGTCGTCGGGCTGCGACCGTGGATTTTTTTCTGTAGGGGTCGAGAAGCGCGCTGTCTCAGGCATGGGCATCGACCCGCAACTCCTGAGCAATCGGGAGAAGACTTGTAGCGACCACAGAGACACCGTTGTCCGTGGTCGCCAAAAAGCCAAGTAGGAGGATGAGATCATCTTGTGGATCAGCATGTCGCAGTTTTCGGGGTACTGCACGCGGAAAGATCTCAAATTTAAGGTACAGATGGAATCCCCCGGTTTTCGAACTTTGCCAGTTCCTAATCCGTTTGGGAGTAGGCCGGCAAACCCCGTCCCGCCGCGAAACGCGTAACCAACTCATCGGCCCGAGTCGAACCCCGCCAATCTGACTCTGGAGGCGAAAAATAGTGTCGTCCGTCGCTGCGGAGGTTGCAAAAGACGATTCAATGATTCAAGGTACGGCCGCAACCTCCTCATCAGTAGTACTGCTCCAGTGACGAATGTCAACTCACGCGACGAAGGCTCTGGCAGAAAGAGCGGCTGCGGTCTGACAGCGACTATCGGGAAAATCAGCCTCGAATCGAGCGAGTGCCGATTGGCGAGCGCGAAATCCTTTTATTGGAAGTCTGCGCGAGGTGGTGGCTCAGTTGTTCAGCAGCTTGAGCTGGCTGGTGCCGATTATCAAAGGGGCGGCCGCCGACTCAATGTATGACGCACCTCCGTTCAGAGATTTATCGCGTGCTGGTCAGCAATTGCATGTATTCTCTCATCCGCTGCTGGTCTGGGGCTATGCCCGTGAACAGGCGAAACTGCTCAGCTGCCTGGGAAAAGAACATGCCTTTACCGTTATTTGTCCGGGCTCCCAGTAGACGAGCGGCTTTAAGAAGTTCCGTCTCGGCTGGCGAGTAGATAAGTCGGTGACCCACAGGTCGGGGCGTAGCAAATGCATCGGAAGCGGGCAACCGGGATGCGCATCCATACCGATGGGTGTCGCATTGACGAGCCCGTCCGCGCCAGCCACGGCCTCGGCCAAATTGTCGACGACGCCGATTCGGTCAGCGCCATAAATCGCGGCGAGACTGTCGACCACGGGCTTCGCCTTATCCTGATTCCGGACCCACAGGTTCACGCGGCCGACCCCGCAGGTGAGCAGTGCGTGAGCGACCGCCTTGCCCGCGCCGCCTGCGCCAAGTTGGACAACCCGGTCAGCCTTGACGCCCGCGATGTCGCGCCGGAACGAATCTGCAAAGCCGAACCAGTCCGTGTTGTGACCGATCGATCTGCCGCCTTCAAGAACGACGGTATTGACCGCGCCCAGTAACCGCGCGTCACTGGACAATTCGGAGAGGTGCGGAAGAATGGCCTCCTTGCAGGGATGCGTCACTGCAAAGCCGCTGAAGCCCAACCGCCCTCCGGCCTGAAGAAGAGCAGGCAGAGCGTCATTGCTCAAGCCGAGCGCGGTCAGATCGACTAGACGATAGATGTACCGCAATCCGCACTCTTCGCCTTCCTGCATGTGAATTTGCGGCGCTTTTTGAAAACTGCAGATTCGTGCCGATCAAGCCGATCAGGATCGCGGGCTTAGGTTCAGACATGGTTCGCTCCACTGCAATTAGATTGACTGGGTGCGAAGTCGGCCCGTTCGACCGGCGCAACGGCCTTTAAAAGAGCAACTGAGCGGCGCACTCCTTCGATTCGCGACATCAGCACGTCTTCATGCTCGATGGACAGCCATCCGTCGTAGCCGTTCATGCGCAAGCGTTAGCAGAAGTCTTTCCACCACGCTTCCGGGCGACCGTAGCCGAGCGTGATATAGCTCCACGCGCGCGCTGCGATGTCTTCGAGCGGACCGTTCTCGAGCAAACCCGTGGTGGCGCACCGGGTCGGATTGATACTCGTATCTTTAACGTGTACGTGATAGATTGCCTCGCCGAGCGCATCGACAGCGGCGATCGGATCCGCACCCATCCTCATGAGGTGACTTGGATCGAGGTTCGCGCCGACGACGGGGCCCACTGCCGCTCGAAGCTTCAAAAGCGAGGGTACGTTGTAGACGATTTGATTGCCGTGCAGCTCGAGGCACAGCCGCGTTATCCCGTGATCCGATGCGAACCTCACGAGCGACGTCCAGTACGGCAACAGGACTTCGTTCCATTGCCAAGTGAGTATCTGCTGCGTTTCTGGCGGCCAGGAAGACACGATCCAGTTCGGCATGCGGTCTCCTGGCGCGCCACCAGGCAGGCCCGACATCAGACACACCTTGTCGAGGCCCAGCTCGGCGGCGAGCCGGATCGTGTCGCGGACCACGGCTGACAGTCTTTCTCCGTCCGTCGGATGGAGCGGATTTCCATTGGCATTCAGGGCGATCAGGGAAAGCCCGCGTTTTTCGGACGCATCGAGAAATGCGCGTCGTTCTCCACTGCTCGCGAGCAATGCCGCGAGATCGATATGAGGCGCCGACGACCAGTTGCCGGTGTTGATTTCGACGCCGTCTATTCCCATCTCCTGGGCTGCCTGGAGCATATCGTTCAACGAGAGGTGGGACAGACTGTCGGAAACGAGTCCGATCTTCATTTGTTACCTTTTAGAAGGGCAAATCCGTCGACGAGACCATCGTGCTCGGCCCCGCTCACGCCGCCCAGTTCTCGTGCGCGACAGTCGAGCGAAGGAAGAACGTAAAGCGTTCATTAAACGGCCCCTATGAAAGCGTAACGACCCGACCCGTTGCTGCAGCCTCCTTCACGGCAAGGGTCGCCGCGAGCGTCTTGGCCGCGCCGCGCGCGTCGAGCAGCGGTTTCGCAGTCCCGCGAATGACATCGCAGAAGTGCTGCATCTGATTCGTGAGCGGGTCGCTGGTCGACTGCAACGTGAATGGATCCTGCTCGGGTATTGCGGGCGTGGCGTGATGTGGATGAGCGGTTTCTTCCTTTCGCAACTGCCCGGGAGTCAGCCATTGTTCGGAATACGACGCATAAGCGCAGGTGGTCGCGAACCCGAGCAGAATGCCGGGAATCAGGGCTGCTGTAAAACGACGCAATTGCAATTTCATGCTGCTGATGTAAGGTTCAATAAGTCGAAGGTGAAGCGGCCCTTGTCGGGTAGATGCGTTCCAAACCGGACCAGTCCTATCCCATCCTGGGATGGCAAGTCATAATGAAGCTCACCAGGAGACCCGGTTTCGGCCTCTCGTCTATCTCGATTTCGACTGCACGCAGGCGCGGTTCAAGTTTCAGCAGGGTGTTCTCCATTTGGTTGCGCAGATCGTGGAGGGGGTCATCAATACAGTGCATTTCATCGAGCCTGATGCCGAGTTTTCTAGCTCGCTAAAAGCCGATTCGCTCCAACAGATGGCAGTACTATAAGTAATGCAAAACATTGCTCTTAACTTTCCAACCGCACAGCTCAATTCCGTCTGTGTCTGTTAAATTACGCCTGATGGAACAGGAGCGTTTGCGCCGAGTCACGCATGGCAATGGACAATTTGAGCAGTTTCTTAGCAGCCAGGCTCATTTATCGTGTCCGCCCGACCAACCCATTTTTGATATGGACATGGCGCTCAGCTTGCCCCATCTTTAACCTCAACGACGTCGTTCATTTTGACAAATTCCCGGTACGTCTGGCGTGTAAAAATTTGTCAGATGTGACGGCGCGCCATCGAGACAAAGCCAAATCTGGTGTACGGGGAAGTCGGGGCTGAAGGTTACCTATATGCCATTGCTTAGTATTGACCCGGCGCTTTCCTCGCTGGGAAGGAAGGCGCAATGCCTGCTAGGCACGCAGGTCGAACAGTTCGGAATCGCATGCGAAGCCAAACGCGCGCAGCTCGCTCACTTCCGGGCGCACGCAACAGCCGCCTCTACGCGATCCGCTTCATAAACGCCGGGAGAGCCGGCTCGGGTAAAACCGCCAGTACCTTTAACCGCTGAAGCGTTCTCTTTCTGCCCGCCTGAAGGTGCGCGTTGAGTGCGATCGCTGCAGCTTCAAAACCGCCGCCGCGCAAGTGGTCGAGCACCACGCGATGTTCCATCAACGTGCCGACCTCGGGTTGGATATCGAATGCCTGAAAAAATGCATGATTCACGGTCAGCGGCATGAGCGCACGGCCGATTGTCTCGAGCAGTTTCCGATTGGGTGCATAACGCAGGCACTCGACATGCAGCGTCGTTTCGATCCGTGCGAGTGCGTCCGCATTTATCGAAGCGGGGCAATCGATCGCTCGCTCGATTTCAGCAAGCGCCGCCTCAAGCGTGCTCTCCGGCAGATGGGGCGCACTGGTCCGAAGCGCTGCCGGCTCGAGAAGCGCGCGAAGCTCGTAGTCCTCGGCGACGGCCCGGGCAGTGAGCGGTCCGCAAAGCCAGTGCGAGTAAGCCGATTTTTCCACCAGTCCGAGGTCGCGCAACCGTCCGAGCGCCTCGCGGACCACGCCGCGGCTGCACCCGAAGACCTCGGCCGCCTCGGTCTCGTCGATACGGAAATGGCCGAACACGATACCGTTCGACACCGCGTCTTCCAGCGCGTGGTAAATGCGCTCGCTCGTCGAGCGCAGATCGAGCGGCGCAGGCGCGGTATCGAAGCCGAGAACCGCATCCGAGAGCGGCGTGCGAACCGGCGCGTGTGTGCGGCCACCGGGTGCGGCGGCCAGATAGCCGCGACCTTCGAACGTGTGCAGCAATCCCGCCTCGTGCAGCATTTCGAATGCCTTGCGCACCGGCACGCGGCTTGTGCCGAAAACGCGCGCGACGGGTCCTTCGAGGAGCACGAGGCCAGGCACGATTCGTCCGCGCTCGATCGCGGTCTTCAACTGCTCGTAGATCAGGCGGTAACGCAGCCGTGTTTCGGTTTCGGCCGCGGCGTCGTTCGTTGCGCCGGTCGAGGCCAGGAACATTGAATCGGTTGCGCTTGCGCGTCTTGTCATCGTCGAATTTGAGGGCGTGTCAGGCGCGCATGAACTCGGCCCAGCGCCGCACCAGATAGTTGTGCTCGTCCATCACGGAGTCCCAGACCGCGACATGGCCCATGCGCGCGACATAGCTGCCGCCGTTGCGACGCTGTCCCGCGGCGATCAGATGCTTGCTGGTCGGTCCGGGTAGCTCGGCTGTGGCCGGCTTGCCATCGTACCAGTAAGTCCATTCGGCGTCGCTCAGGTGCGCGCGCGATCGCTCCTGGTTCGAGATGTAAAGACCCTGTCGCGCCATCGACGCGCCGGGCCAGCCATCGAGCCACCAGTTCAGGTAGGCATAGGCGGCTCCGAGCGCTCGTCCGTTGGTCGCGCGCGAGAGCGACATGCCGCCGAACCAGGCGCGATAGCCTTCGCGCGGACTCGCGAGCTTGAACCGCAGCCCGGCTTTCTCCAGTTCCACAGTGGCCGGCGCCCAGATGCTCTGAATCACGACCTTCTTCGAAATCATCAGTTGCGCGGCTTCGGCGAAACTCGACCAGAAGCCGGCGAAGTGGCCGCGCCGCTTGTACTCGATCAGCGTCGCGATGAGCGCGTCGATTTCCTCGATGCTCAGGTTGCCGATGTCCGCAAATCGCATGAGGCCGCAGGCTTGCACGGCGAGCGCGGCGTCGATCGCTCCAATCGCGGCGTCGGCCTGCAGGGCGACGCGGCCCGAAAGCTCCGGCGCGAGCAGCCACGCCCAGCTTTCGCCGCTGTCGACGAGTGCGGCCGGCACGGCGTCCTCGACATACGCAAAGCTGTCGGCGTTGTGCGTGACCGGCAACATGCTGATATGGTCCGACACCGCGCGTCCGAGCGAGTGGTCCGCCTGCACGTAGAGCCGGTCGACGGGAATGCTCCCGGCGCCTTTGCATGCCCGGCGCGCGAGACGCCCGTTGCGCGGCAGCGAACCGATTTCTTCCCAGCGCTCGATGCGGCTCACATCGATGGGTTGCAGCGCGCGCGCCGGCCACAGGCAGTCGATGCTGTGAAACCACTGATCGTAGACGTCGTAGCGATCCGGGTGCATCACGCCATTGCGCTGTACGGCCGAGCCATCTTCGACGATGAATGTCAGCTTGATGCCGAGATCGCGTTCCGCCTGCTTGCGGATGTGCTCTTGCAGCGTGACCGAAGTGCCGAGCACGCGCAACTCCACCTTGGAACGGTGCACGGACGGTGCAGGGTTGGGCGCGGCTTTCAATGGTGGAGTCTAGCCAACGGCGTCTTCAAGTGCGGTGCAAAAAGACCGGTACGATGCTTCGATCCGGTCTGCGGCGAGTCCATCGGTGATGAAGACGAGTTTCGATTCACGGGCGTCATCGGGCCACGCATCCAGATGAAGGATCGGATGAACGAGATGCTGGACGGCATGCAGGACGGCCGGCTGATCGGAACCGTCGATCGCGAGCAATCCCTTGACGCGCAAAATCTTATCACCGTGCCGGTTCAGCAACATGGAAAACCAGAGCGTGAAAGCCTGCCAGTCGATAGGCTCGTCGATCCCGATGCAGGCGGCGGTGATGGACGCGCTGTCGTCGCGAGCGCTGGCTGCGCGGTGCGCGAGGCCCTTGTCGCCGAGACCGCTTCCGATGCCATGTGCAAGCCCGCTCGACGCGCCGATTCTCGTGATGAGCGCTTGCGCACTGGCGGGGGCAAAGAGCAGGTCGCCGAGGGCATGCGCGTGTGCTTCGCGCGCGACGATCCGCGCTGCCGGATTGAGCGAGCCGAGCGCCGCTTTCAGTTCGTCGATGACCGAAGCAGTAACGAGATCGGCCTTGCTGATCAGAATGCGGTCCGCGGCCGTGACCTGCGCGAGCCACTCCGGGTGACGCGAGCGCTGACCGGCGGCATGGAGGGCGTCGACCACGGTGACGGTCGCATTCAGCACGTAGTGGCTGCGGATGACCGGGTCGGCGAGCAGCGTCGCGATGATTGGCGCCGGAGTCGCAAGGCCGGTGGTTTCCAGCACGACGCGGGTGAACGGCGGCACTTCGCCGCGCGCGCGCCGGGAAAACAGCGCGGCGAGCGCGTCTTTCAGTTCGCCACGGATCGAGCAGCAGACGCAGCCGTTGTCGAGGAGCACGGTCTGCGCGTCGATTTCGCCCATCAGAAGATGATCGAGCCCGACGGCGCCGAACTCGTTCACGAGCACGGCGGTATCGCGCGCGGCGTCGCCGTGCAGCGCGTCAGCGAGCAGCGTGGACTTACCGCTGCCGAGAAAGCCCGTCACGAGCGTGACGGGAACGACATCGTAGGCCAGGCTCATGCGCGCGGCTCCGTCGACTTGTGTGTCGCGTCGAACATGACGAGCGGATCGAGAGGACGGCCGAGCATTTTCTCCGCGGTTTTCCAGACCTTAGAAAAATCATCGACGAGTTCGCTTGCGCCCGTCGGCGACGACAGCACGAACGACTGCCCGTGAAAGTCGTCGAGCCGCAGGCGCAGCGGGATCAGAATCCGGTTGGCGAGCGCCGCCTGCACAAGGCGCTGACGCCGCGCGTTGGCGCCGCGCGCGGGCGCGGTCGCGTTCGACCAGTGATTGCCGCCGCCGAGCAGGCCGCACATGCCGCACATGATGAGGGTCTCCTTCGGGGAATCGCGTAATCAGGGCATCACGTCGCCGGAATTCGGCCCGAGCGTCTGGCCGACGAACAGATTACCACCCGGGTCCGACGCGAGCAGCACGGCGGCAGGCGCGACTTCCTCGGGGCGGCCGAAGCGGCGCAGCGGCAACTCGGCCGACTTGGCCTGCTTCCACGCCGCGCTGATGCCATCGACGAGCGCGGTCTCGATCGGACCCGGCGCAATTGCGTTGACGAGCACGTTGTCCGGTGCGACTTCGAGCGCGAGCGACTTGGTGAAACCAATGACGCCAGCCTTGGCCGCCGAGTAGTGGCACAACTCGGCGCCGCCCTTGATACCGAGCTGCGATGCCACGTTGATGACGCGCCCCCAATTCTGCGCGATCATCGACGGCAGCGCGCGGCGCGTACACAGGAACACGCTGCGCAGATCGACACGCATCATCTCGTCCCACATCGGCGTCGTGAGGTCGGTGCAACGCGCCTGCGTCAGCATGCCCGCGTTGTTGACGAGAATATCGATGCCGCCGAATGCTTCGATACAGGTATCGACGATGCGCGCAGTGTCGGCTTCGACGCCCACATCGGCGTGCACGGTCTCGACCGCCACGCCGAGCGCGCGGCAGGCTTCGGCGCGTTGTGCGAGGCGCCCGGCGTCGCGGTCGGCGAGCACCAGACGCGCGCCCGCCGCGGCGTAGGCCATCGCGATCGCCGCGCCGATGCCGCTTGCGGCACCCGTCACGACCGCGCGGCGGCCGTCGAGCGAAAAGGATGCAGTCATGGCGCTTCTCCTCAACCCGGCCAGCGCACGGTCAGGCCGCCGTCGGCGACGATCGCCTGGCCTGTGATGTAGGACGCGTCCTCGCTCGTCAAAAAGCGGATCAGCGCGGCGATCTCGGCGGGGCGGCCGACGCGCTTGAGCGGAATGCCCTCTGCCGCCCGGCGCAGGCCGTCGGGTCCGAGCGAATTGACCGCGTCGAGCGATTGCGGCGTTTCGATCAGCCCGGGAATCACCGCGTTGCAACGGATGCCGCGCGGCGCCAGTTCCATCGCGACAGCGCGGCAAAGTCCCGGCACGCCGGCCTTGGCGGCCGAGTAGTGCGTATGGTTTTCCCAGCCGTACACGCCACCCGCAATCGACGATATCGCGACCATCGAACCGCCGTCGGACATGTGCCGGGCCGCTGCCCGGAACGTGCGCATCACGCCGGACAAGTCGACGTCGAGCATCTCGAACCACTGGTCGTCGCGCATCTCCGTGAGCGGCGCGGCCCGCAGCAGCCCCGCATTGGCGATGGCGAAGTCGATGCGGCCGAAGCGCTTGATCGCGCTTTGGGCAAACGCCTCGACCTGTTCGGCCGACGTGACGTCGACCGGCTGCATCAGGCATTCGCCGCCGGCTTCTTTCACCGCGTGTTCGGTGTCGCGAGGATCATGGGGGTCGCCCGGGAAGTAGCCGCCCACGACGGCCACGCCGTGCTGCGCGTAGGCCACGGCGAGCGCCTGACCGATCCCGCTCGCGGCACCGGTGATCAAAGCCACTTTCATTAGGATGCTCCGGATGGGTTACTGCGTGATTTCGGGGTCGACGTGTTTGGCGCAGAAGATCAGCACGCCCGACAGGAAGCAGGGCAGCGCGCCGAACCACAGGGCGGCGTGCATCCAGTCGGTGCCGTGGTTGAGCATCCACGTCACGCCGACGCCCGCGAGGATGGCGCCGATCGGGCCCATCGCGTGAACGATCGAACTGCCGGTGCCGCGAATCGACGTCGGATAGCTCTCGCCGATGAAGAACAGCGCGGCCGAGTACGGCCCGATCAGGAAAAACAGGCCAAGGCTGTAGAGCGCAACCACCACGGATGCACTGTGCGGGCCGAGCAGCATGCAGCCGAAGGCAAGACCGCCGAGCATCCAGCCGATGGCGAGCGTGTTGCGCCGGCCGATCTTGTCGCCGATCCAGCCGTGGCACAGATAGCCGCAATAGCCGATCACGTTCGACAGCACGAGAATCAGCAGCGAGTTCTCGAACGACACGTTATGGACCTGTGTGAGCACAGTCGTGCCGAGCACGCTGAACACCTGAATCGCCGACCAGTTCAACAGGATGCCGCCGCCGAGCACGAGCGTCGCGCGCAGCGCGTCGCCACGAAATGCTTCTCGCAGGCCGGCGCGGCTGTGCTGCTCGTAGTCGACGCGATGTTCATCGGCGAGCGTGCGCGCTTCGCCGGCTTGTCCCGCTTCGCGCAACTGTTTGATGCGCTTGTGCAGCACGAACTGCGGGCTCTCCTTCAGTCGGCGCGTCATGAAGAAGATGACGATGGCGGGGAAGGTCGCGAAAATGAAGCAGCCCTGCCAGCCGATGCGCGGCAGAAGGAGCGCCGTCAGCCCCGATGCGATGAGCGCGCCGATCGGCCAGCCGCCCTGCACGAGGCTATAGATGAAGCCCTTGTTGCGGTTCAGGCGCGGGTCGTTCGCCGCTGAGTACAGCTCGTTGAGGTAGGTCGCGTTGACCGTCTCCTCGGCATAGCCGAGGCCGGAAAGCGAGCGGATCAGAACGAGCGGCCACTGGCCCATCGAGCCGCCGACCACCGTCAGGCCCGAGCACAATGCGGCGCCGGCAACGGTCCAGAGCAGGCCAGCCTTGCGTCCGAGCCGGTCGAGCAGCGGCCCGATCGCGAAAGCGATGATGGCGGTGCCGATCGCTACATACGTGGCAATCTCGGCTTGCGTCGCCGCATTCCAGCGGTAGTGCTTGCCGATTTCCGGCAGCAGCGTGCCGAAGAGAATGAAGTCGTAGACAGCGAACACCCAGGCGAAGAACGCGACGATGGTCGCGCGCTTCACATCGACGGGCAGGATTTTTTCCAGCGTGAAGCCGGCGGCGGACAGCGGATTCTCTTTCATTCACAGCTCCGTGAGGCGCGGGTCTTCACGCGGATTGGCCGCGCGGCTGGCGGCGGATGAAGTCGTCGGCGATCTCGTCGCAGGTGCAGAAGCGCACGCCCTCATGCGACTTGAAATGCGCGATGAGGCGCTCGAGCATCAACAGAACCTGCGGCCGGCCGGACACGTCGGGGTGGATCGTGATCGGGAAGACCGCGTAGTCGTGCTCGCGATAGACCCAGTCGAACTGGTCGCGCCACATTTGTTCGATGTCGCGCGGATTGACGAAGCCGTGGCTGTTTGGCGACTTCTTGATGAACATCATCGGCGGGAGGTCATCGAGATGCCAGTTGGCCGGAATCTCGACCAGATCGGTTTCCTGGCCGCGCACGAGCGGTTTCATCCAGGTGTCCGGGTGCTTGCTGTAGTCGATCTTGGTCCACGTGTCGCCGACGCGTACGTAGTACGGGTGAAAATCGTTGTGCATCAGGCTGTGGTCGTACTTGATGCCCTTCTTGACCAGCAATTCATTCGAGACCTGGCTGAATTCCCACCAAGGCGCGACATAGCCGGTCGGACGGCGCCCGGACAGTTGCGTGACGAGTTCTATGCTGCGATCGAGCACGGCTTCCTCCTGTTCGGGCGTCATCGCGATCGGGTTCTCGTGGCTGTAGCCATGAATGCCGATTTCGTGCCCCGCGTCGGCGACCGCCTTCATTTGCTCGGGGAAGGTCTCGATCGAGTGGCCCGGAATGAACCACGTCGTCTTCAATTTCTCGCGCTCGAAGAGCTTGAGCAGGCGCATCGAACCGACTTCGCCGGCGAACAGACCGCGCGAGATGTCGTCGGGAGAGTCTTCGCCGCCATACGACCCCAGCCAGCCGGCGACGGCATCGACGTCGATACCGAATGCAATCAGGATTTCCTTTGCCATCGTGTGTTTGCTCCTCAAGGATCAGAAAGTCAGTCGTTCGATCGACCACGCGATGCTGCAGAGTGCGTCGTCGTCGTTTTGGGCGCGCATCAGTTGCACGCCGGTGGGCAGGCCGTGTTCGCCGACGCCCGAAGGGATCGCGAAGGCCGGGGTATCGAGGAAACTGCCGGGCATCGTCAGCGACAGCGTTTGCAGGTTGACGCGCGCGAACAGATCGGGATCGGTTTCGAGCGGCGCGCGCAGCGGTGCGACATGTGGCGCGCACGGCATCACGAGCGTGGCGCCGCCAAGCTCCTGTCTGAACGCGGCGATCAGCGCGAGGCGGCGCGCCAGCAAATGCTCGCGTCGATCGGCGGGAATGCCGCGGCTCGTCTCCAGACGCGCTCGCACGCGCGGGTCGATGCGAACGGCATCCGCGGAATCGAGCAACGCGCGATGCAACGCGAACGCTTCGAGCGCGCCGAGCCATCCATCGGCACGGATCAGTTCGTGGACCTGCTTCAGCGCGTCCAGCCGACGAGTCTCGATGCGCGCGCCCGCGTCGCAAAGCCGATCGACGAAGCGGTCGTGGTTGGCCGCCACCGTGTCGCTCACCTGATAGCGTTCGGTGAGCGCCGGATCGACGATGAAACGCTGGCCGGTCAGATTCACCAACGGCTCGGGCATCACGACGCCGCGCACGAGGGCGTCGAAGCAGATGCAATCCTCGACAGTGCGCGCGAGCGGGCCGGAAGTATCGAGCGTCTCCGACAGCGCGGTCATGCCCGTGCGCGGATAGCGCGCGGTGCTCGCGCGATAGCCCGTCACGCCATTGAAGGCCGCGGGAATGCGCACGGAACCGCCGGTGTCCGTGCCGATGGCGATCGGCACGATGCCGGTCGCCACTGCCACCGCGGCGCCGGACGACGATCCGCCGGGCACGCGGGAGCCGTGATCGAGCGCGGGATTGACCGGCGTGCCGAAGTGCGGATTGAGGCCGAGACCGGAATACGCGAATTCGGAAAGATTCGTTTTGCCGATTGCGACGAGGCCCGCTCGGGCAGCGGCGGCTACGAGCGGGGCATCGCGGCGCACAACCGGGCGCGCTGCGTTTACCGCCGAGCCTGCGGTCGTCACGGTGTCAGCGATGTCAAACAGGTCCTTCCAGGCGACCGGAACGCCGTCGAGCGCGCTCAACGGCATGCCCTGTTTCCATCGTCGCGCCGATGCCGCCGCTTCGGCGCGTGCGCGATCCGGCGTCATCGAGATGAAAACGGCGGGCGCGAGCGCCGCGCGCTCAAGCGCCGCCTCGGTTATCTCAACGGGGTCGGCGCGGCCGCTCGCATAGGCGTGGGATAGCGCCACAGCCGTGTAGGACTGGTCTTGCATCCGCGCGATCCTCGCTGTGAAATGCAATTAAATGGATGTCGTTGACAATGTACATTTGCATTAAACGAGGAAATAATTTTGCGATACATAAGGGTCTTCCCTGAGCGGTATCGCATATCTTTTTTGGCGCGTTTTAGCGACTTAAGGCGATTGCACCAACGACGCGCGAGCGCATTCGTCACGCGGCGATGAGCGCCGCGTGACGAATTGCAGAAGAACGGGCTAACGCAGGGCGCGAACTACGGCAGCAACGCCTCACGCAGCCGCGCAATCCGCCGTTGCACGTCGCGCCGCGCCGCGAGCGCCTGCTCCATCGTCACCGAAACAAAGCGCGCCTGATGATTCGGCTGCATCTGTCCGATGAGATCCATGTCCGCGCTGATGACCGTTCCGATCGTCGCGTAGCCGCCGCCGGACACCGCGTCGCGATGCAGGATGATCGGCTCCAGCCCGCCTGGCACCTGAATCGAGCCGATCGGGTAGCAGGCATCGACGATGTTCGACGGATCGGCACCCGCCCCGAACGGCTGTTCGCGCTCGCGAAAGCCAAGCGCGCGGCCTTGCTTGTAGCGATAGCCGATGCGGTCCGCCTCCGGCGCGACAACCCACGCGTCTTCGAAGAACGTCCGCGCGGACGCATCGGTGAGACGATGGTGATAGAGACCCGGCAGCACCCGCAATTCGACTTCGCGCGCGAGCGGCGTGCGCAACGAAGCGGCCAGCTCGCGCCCTTCGCGCACGGCCCCGGACGATACGCCGATCGCAAGGCGATCGCCTTTTTGCAGCCGGCGTCCCTCGTGGCCGCCAATCGCGCCGAGCGTGTAGGTCGAGCGGCTGCCCAGCACCATCGGGACGTCGATACCGCCCGCCACCGCGAGACACGCGCGCGCACCGCCTTTCACATGATCGAACGTGAGCGTGCTGCCCGCACGAACGCGCAGCGCGACGTTGCAGGCCTGCGCGACGCCGTCGATCTTCGGCGTCATTTCGGCGCCCGTCACGGCGATCACCGCGTCCGCATGAAACAGCAACTGCGGCCCGAGCAGCGTGCATTCGAGCACGGCCGCGTCCTCGCGGTTGCCGACTAGCAGGTTCGCCGCGCGTAACGCGTACTGGTCGAGCGCGCCCGAGGGTGGAATGCCGACGTGGTAATACCCCTGCCGGCCCGTGTCCTGCACCGAAGTCGCCAGGCCTGGCTTCACGACCTCGATGGCCTCAACCGGATCAATTGGCATCGAGCACCTCCACAAGAGAACGGTTGTATGCGTCGGGATCGCGCCTGAAGTCCGCGAGCGAGAAAGTCACCGGACGCACGCGCAGCGAGAACGTGCCGGCATCGACCGCGGCGACGGCTTCGTCGTAGGCATCGCGATCGATCGGCTTGAATTTGACGATGTCGCCGGGCTGGAAGAAAACCATGAAGTCGCGCAGATAGTCGAGACGCTGCGTCGGGTCGAAGATCGGCGCGGGCGTCACGCCGAACATCTGGTAGCCGCCCGCTCCGCGCACCGAATAAATGCAGCCGAAGCAGCCGCCGTGGCCGATCGTGAGCTTCGGCGTATCGGTGCGCGGGCGCAGATACTTCGGCACCTGCAACTGGCGCTCGCGCTCGACCATCTGGAACATGAACGGCAGCCCCGCGACAAAGCCGACCATCGACACGAACCACGGCGAACCGGAATGTGCGGCGATGAACGCGTCGACATCCGGCATTCCGTTGATCCGCGCCGCGTATTCCAGATCAGTCGAATCCGGGTCCTGATGACGCTCGCGAAAACGCATCAGCGTTTCGTGCGTCCACGGGTCGTTGTAGAGCACCGGCACCTCGATGATGCGCGTCGCGATGTCGAGATCCGCCTCGCCGACTTGTGCCTCGATGTCCTTCAGCAGCGCGAGGAGCGTGTCGGGCGCGATCACATCCGGATCGTAGCGGACCTGATACGACGCGTTGGCCGGGCAAATCTCGCTCACGCCGGGAATATTGCGCCGCGTCAGTTCGCGCGTGATCGCCGTGCCTCTGAAAAACGCATCGAGCGACATGTCCTCGCTGATCTCGACGAAGATGAACTCGTCGCCGCCGAACGTGTATCGGATCGTCATGTCGCCGTCTCCTCGCGGTTGCCCGTCGCGGTACGCTGCTCGCTCATCCACGCTTCGAGGAAGTTCGTGTGATAGCGGCCGGCGCGCACATCGTCGTCGGCGAGCAGCACGCGATGCAGCGACGCCGTCGTCTTCACGCCGCCGATCCGCAATTCGCGCAGCGCGCGATCGAGCCGCGCGAGCGCCGCAGGCCGGCTTTCGTCGAACACGATCAGCTTTGCGAGCAGCGAGTCGTAGAAAGGCGGAATCGTGTAACCCTGATACAGCAGGGAGTCGATTCTCACGCCCGGGCCGGCCGGCCACACGAGTTCGTCGACGCGCCCGGGGCTCGGCCGAAAATCGTGCTCCGGATCTTCGGCGTTGATCCGGCATTCGAGCGCCGCGCCGCGCAGCACGATGTCGCGTTGCGTGAAGCGCAGCGGCTCGCCGTCCGCGATGCGCAGCATTTCGCGCAGCAGATCGACGCCGGTGATCGCCTCGGTGACCGCATGCTCGACCTGAATGCGCGTGTTCATTTCGATGAAGTAGAACTCGCCGCGCGTTTCGTCGAAGAGATATTCGAGCGTGCCCGCACTGCGATAGCCGACCTCGCGCGCCAGCCGCGTCGCCGATTCGCAAAGTGCCGCGCGCTGCTCGGACTTGAGAGACGGCGAGGGCGCTTCTTCGAGAATTTTCTGTCTGCGCCGTTGCAACGAGCATTCGCGTTCGAACAGATGGATGACGTTCGCGCCGTCGCCGAGCACCTGCACTTCGATGTGCCGGGCGCGCGCGATGAAGCGTTCGAGATACGCGCCGGCGTTGCCAAACGCGGCCTGCGCTTCGCGCTGCGCGAGCGGCAATTCCGCGTCTAGCTGCGCTGCGTAGTGCGCCACGCGGATGCCGCGGCCGCCGCCGCCCGCCGCCGCTTTTATCATCACCGGATAGCCGATGCGCCGGGCGACCTCGCGTGCTTCGTCGAGCGAGTTCACGACGCCGTCGCTGCCGGGCACCGTCGGCACGTTCGCGCGCTGCGCGGTCTCGCGGGCTTTCGCCTTGTCGCCCATGGTGGCAATCACCGACGACGACGGTCCGACGAAGATGAGCCCCGCAGCCTCGACCTGAGCCGCGAACGCCGCGTTTTCGGAGAGGAAGCCGTAGCCCGGATGAATCGCGTCCGCACCGCACTGCTGCGCGGCGGCCAGGATCGCAGACGGATTCAGGTAGCTTTTCGCCGCGTGCGCGGAGCCGATGTGAACGGCTTCGTCGGCCATGCGCGCCGCGAGGCTGTCGCGATCCGCATCGCTCACGACCACCGCCGCGCGCATGCCGAGTTCATGCGCGGCGCGTATCACGCGCACGGCGATCTCGCCGCGATTCGCGACGAGCACCGTGTGTATTTTTCGCGGACGATAAAACGCTGAAGTGGAAGCGCTCGTGTTCATCGCGCTCACTCTCCGACTCTCATCAGCACCTGGCCGGCGTCGACCGGCTCGCCATCTTCGACGAGCACTTCGATCACGCGTCCCGACACATCGGACTCCACTTCGCTGAACTGCTTCATCACTTCGACGAGTCCCACCACCGCGCCGCGCTCGAGTTGCGTGCCGGCTTCGACGAACGGCGCCGCATCGGGCGAAGCACGCCGGTAGAACGTGCCGGGCAAGGGACTGACAATGTCGTGTTGTGCCATCTTTATAGGCCTCCAGGCTTGTTTCAAACAGGATACTGAGTTCAGCGTGCCACGGCCGGAAGCGGCGGCGCGATGCGAATGTCGTTCCGTGCGAGCGCGGCACGCGTGGCCTGCACGAGCGCGAGCGCGCCCGGCGTATCGCTATGAATGCAGACCGAGTCGAAACCGATTTCGATGTCCTCGCCGTCCACGGTTTTCACGCGGCCTTCGAGGCACGCGCGCAGTACTTTTGCCGCGATCCGCTCCGGATCGAGCCGGTCAACCTGGCGCGTGAACACGATCGAGCCGCTGCGGTCGTAGTCGCGATCGGCGTAGAACTCGCGGACCACCGGCTGGCCGAGTTCGCGTGCGATCCGGCAGGTCACCGACATCTCCATGCAGTACAGCATCAGCGTCGGGTCGAGCGTTCGCAGCGTTTCGATCAGCAGTCTCGACAAGCTCTCATCGCGCGCGGCGAGCATGTAGAGCGCGCCGTGCGGCTTGACGTGCTGGATGCTCACGCCGGCGAGGCGCGCGAACTCACGCAAGGCGCCGAGCTGATACACGATGTCGTTGACGAGCGCCTGCGGCGTTTCCGTGATGTTGCGGCGTCCGAAGCCGACCAGGTCGCGAAAGCCCAGGTGTGCGCCGATACCCACACCCGCTGTCCTTGCGAGATGCACGGTGCGCGCCATGATGTTCGGGTCGCCTGCATGAAAGCCGGTGGCGATGTTTGCCGAACTGATGAGCGGCATGATGTCCTCGTCGACGCCGTCGCCAATTTTCCACGGGCCGAAACCTTCGCCCATGTCCGAATTCAGATCGATGCTGTGCTTTCTCACGCCGAGTGTTCTCCGTTGCGTCGTTGCTGGCCTGGGGCTTTCGATTCGATGCCCGAGGTCCGTCGCGCAAACCTTAACTTCCGGCAGAACGTCAAAATAGTTCTATTTTTCTATGCGTCGGCATCTGTTTTTTTAATGTCCCGCAAACGCGCGCGGCGCCAGCATCGCAGGACGACGAGCCTCCGACGCACCGGGGAAAACCCGTATCGGCGACGGACCTCTGGAAATACGATATTGTTCGGCTCGATATCATTTTCCGGTCCGAACGAGATGGCGCTTACCTTGCGGCAACTGAAGTACTTCGTGGCGACGGCAGAACTGGGCCAGATCTCACAGGCCGCCATGCAACTGACGATCTCGCAGTCGGCGGTCACTACGGCGATCAAGGAACTCGAAGACAGCGTCGGCACTCAGCTTTTTCTGCGCACTGCGGCGGGCGTGACGCTCACCAATACGGGGCGGCACTTTCTGAATCACGCGTACACGATCCTGTCGTCGGTGGACGAAGCGATGCGCGTGCCCAACCTCGAAAGCACGCTCTCCGGCACGCTGACGCTCGCTGCAAGCTATACGGTGCTCGGCTATTTCCTGCCTCATCATCTGCAACGGCTCGGCGCGCAGTATCCGCGGCTCACGATTCAATTGCACGAACTCAATCGCGAGGCCATCGAAGAAGGGCTGATTTCGGGGCGCTACGACATGGCGGTGCTGCTGACGTCGAACGTCGACAATCCCGAATTGACGCTCGAGCCGATGATTCATTCACCGCGCCGTCTCTGGCTGGGTGCACAGCACCCGCTGCTCAGGCGAGAGCAGGTCACGCTCGCGGACGTCGCGCCCGAGCCGTTCGTTATGCTGACGGTGGACGAGGCCGCGTACACGGCGTTGCGCTATTGGACCGACACGCCTTATCGGCCGAACGTGAAGCTGCGCACGTCATCGGTGGAGGCCGTGCGCAGCATGGTGGCGAATGGCAGCGGCGTGGCGATCCTGTCAGATATGGTGTACCGGCCGTGGTCGCTCGAAGGCCGGCGCATCGAAACGCGACAGTTGCGCGACATCGTTCCGCCGATGACCGTCGGGCTTGCGTGGCGCAGGATCGCCGAGATCAGTCCGGGGATGCACGCGGTGCGCGAGTACTTCCGGCACACATTCATGGAGCCGAGAGGCAGTGCGGGATTCAACTGAGGTGCATAACGCACCGATATTCAGACGGACCGATGCCCACAGCGGGTCATCGTTGGGCTCGAACACGAAGGATAACGCGCGTGTCGCTGCGTTGACCCCGGCGCGCGTTGTGTTTCCCGCCGACTGCGCGTGAGCGAATCCGCTGAGTCCGACTTCGAACAGACCGGCGCCTGCGATGGTCGTCTGAAGCAAGCGGCGACGGCGTTGGTTCATCCTTTCCGGCATGGCGGTTTCTCCATTGGGGGTTTCGCCGATCGCTATCCGGGATAGCGCGTCGCATCGAGCATCGACAGCGGAATCTCACTGTTGCCGGCGCAACGGCCTGAACGCCGCACGCAGCTCTTCGGCGAGAAGTTGCGGTTGTTCCCATGCTGCGAAGTGACCGCCCTTGTCCACCTCGTGGAAGTAACTGAGCGTGGGATAGCTGCGCTCGGTCCAGCTTCGGGGCGCGCGATAGATCTCGCCAGGAAAGACCGTCACCGCGACCGGAACCGAAATGTCGGCGGTCCTCTGCTCCCTGGCGTTGAAGTTGTTGTTGTTGTTCTCCCAGTAGAGCCGTGCCGATGACGTCGATGTATTCGTCACCCAGTAGAGCGTGATGTCGTCGAGCATTTCATCTTTCGTGAGCGCGCGCTCGGGATCGCCGCCGCTGTAAGTCCAGGCCGCGAATTTGTCGTACATCCACGCCGCCTGGCCTGCGGGCGAATCGGCCAGGCCGTAGCCCTCCGTTTGCGGGCGGGTCACCATCATGGCCGCGTAGCCGCCGCCTTTCTTGTACAGGTCAGCAAGCGATTCGTACGCCGCTTTCTCCGCACCGGACAGGCCGCGCGGCGGCGGCGCGCCGCTGCCGAGCGCTTTCGCGACGTCCGGCGGCACGGTAGCCGGCATGTTGACGTGGATGCCGAGCAGACCCGCTGGCGCCTGACGCCCCATCGCGTCCGCGACGACCGAGCCCCAGTCGCCGCCTTGCGACACATAGTGCTGATAGCCGAGACGCTTCATCAGCACGTCCCACGCGAGTCCGATGCGTTCGGGGCCCCAGCCGGTATCCGTCGGTTTGCCCGAGAAGCCGTAGCCGGGCATCGACGGGATGACGACATCGAAGGCGTCCTCCGCCCGGCCGCCGTATGCCGTAGGATCGGTCAGCGGGCCGATCGCCTTCTCGATTTCAAGCGGGGAACCGGGCCAGCCATGGGTGATGATCAGGGGCAGCGCGTTCGGGTGACGCGACTTGACGTGGATGAACTGGATATCGACGCCGTCGATGGTCGTGACGAACATCGGCAGCGCGTTCAGCCGGGCCTCTGCTTTGCGCCAGTCATAGCCGGTTCCCCAGTACTGCACCAGTTCCTGGATCTTCGCCTCCTGCACGCCTTGAGTCTGATCGGCGACGGTCTCCTTGTCGGGCCAGCGGGTCGCCGCGATGCGGCGTCGCAGATCGGCGAGTGTTTCGTCCGGGACATGGACGTGGAAGGGACGGATCAATGCGTCCTGAGCCGCGGCCGGCGCGGCCGGCTGGTCGGTCGCCGCAAGCGCGCTGACGGAACCGAAGGTTGCGGCCATTACAAGGCCGAGGGCCGCCGTCGCCGACTTGACGAACGAGCTGCGCCGGGTTTGAGGTGTCGAAACGGTTGACATGCTGGTATTCCTTGCAGAAAAAATGCAGCGATGCACTGCGTCCACGCTCGCGTCGAGCGCTTTCGCTTTCGTATCGGGCGCAACCGGCTGCTATGCGTCGCCGGCGGTCTGTACGTGATTGGCAACGTAGCGTGGCGCGGGTGTGCTGGTCGACAACTCAGGCGACATCGCCTGACGCGCGGCCTCGAACGCGTCCCACTTCGCGCCGTCGTGCAGGGACGGAATCGTGACCGCTTCGCCGCGATCGAAGCCGGTCAGCGCCGCGTCGACCATGTCGCCGGCGGACATCACGATGGCCGGATTCAGGTGCTCCAGGGGCAGACCGCCGGTTTCCCAGAAGTCGGTGGCGGTGGCGCCCGGCAGCACGGCCTGCACCGTCACGCCCTTGCTGGCGAGTTCGTGCCGCAGCGACTGGCTGAATGCCAGCACGAACGCCTTGGTGCCGCCGTAGACGCCGTTCAGGATCTCCGGCGCGATGCTGACGATCGACGAGATGTTGACGATCGCGCCTCTGCCGCGCGATACGAAGCCCGGCACGGCAGCGTAGGTGAGACGGGTGAGCGCGGTGACGTTCAGGTCGATCATCCTCGACATGGCGTCGACATCGCTGTCGACGAGCGGGGTGTGCGTGCCGACTCCCGCATTGTTGACCAGCATCGCGATGCTGGCGTCTTCGCGCAACGTCGCTTCGACCGTAGCGAGCGAAGCGGGATCGGTGAGATCGGCGTCCATGATCTCGACGCCACGGCGCGTTTCGTTGGTGATGCGCTCGGCGAGATTCACGAGCCGGTCGTGATTGCGCGCAACTAGAATCAGATCGTAGCCGCGCCGGGCGAGCCGCTCGGCGTAGACCGCGCCGATGCCAGACGACGCACCCGTAATGAGCGCCGTACCTTGGTGATGTCGATTCATTGAAGTGCTCCAGTTGAAGTTCTTCGGTGATTGGGTGAGGCAAGTGTGGTCCACATTGACGACGGCTCAAATGACGAATAAGGTTGTGATTCAGGACATTCCGCTTTAACCGGATGAATAGGGGACCAACATGCACCGCATCGGATATTTGTTGAGCGATGGCTTCCAGGTGATGGCGCTCGCGTCACAGGCCGTTTTCGAATACGCGAACCTCGTATTGCGCGAGCCGTTCTACCGGGTGGAGAGCTACTCCGTCGCGGGCGGGGGAGTGCGTTCCTCGCTGGGCATGTTCGTGAGCACGCGGCCGCTCAGCGTGCGCGCGTCGATCGACACGTGGTTCGCGGTGGGCGTCAATGCACCGTTCAGCCCGCCGCCGCCCGCCGAAGTGCTTGTATTCCTGCGCAAGGCGGCGACGCGCGCACGACGGATTGCCGGCATCTGCACGGGCGGTTTCTTGCTGGCCGAGGCGGGGCTGCTCGCGAATCGCCGCGCGACGACGCATTGGGCCTATGCGCGCGAAATGACGAGCCGGTATCCGGATGTCCGCGTGGAGGAAGACCGGATCTACATTGTCGATGGACCCATCTGGACCTCGGCGGGCATGACCGCCGGGCTCGACCTCGCGCTCGGGATGGTCGAGAAGGATCACGGCGAGGAAGTCGCGCGCTCGGTTGCGCGCAAGCTCGTGATGCACCAGCGGCGCGCGGGCGGTCAGTCGCAGCATTCGGAAATGCTGGATCTCGCGCCGAAATCCGATCGCATCCAGGACGCGCTGAACTATGCGCGCAAGAACCTGAGCCGGCCGCTTCCCGTGGAGGAACTCGCGAGCGCGGCCCATCTGAGTCCACGGCAGTTCAGCCGCGTCTTCGCGGTGGAGACGGGCCAGTCGCCAGCGAAGGCGATCGAAGGACTGCGGCTGGAAGCCGCGCGGTTGATGATCGAAAAGAGCCGGCACTCGCTGGAAGTGATCGCGAAGGAGACGGGTTTTCGCGACCGCCGGCATATGCGCGAAGCGTTCATGCGCGGGTTTGGTCTCCCGCCGCAGGAGGTACGGCGCGAGGCGCGCGCCGGGGATGAGGTGAGCGCGTGAGCACGTCGGCTTGAACTGACGGCGTCGACTTCGTACACGTGCCAGCAGGACCAGGCCCGCATGACGACCACGATCGCAAGGCGAACTTCGTCGACGAGGTGAATCGACCTCATGCTCCCGGCAACCCCGACTTCAAAAGCCCGTCGCTGCAGGTGGCTACCGCTGATCGCGAACGTGCAGGGCGCCGAGCGGACGGCCAGGGTGGGCTGCCTCGTCACCGACGGCCACACCAACTACGCGCTGACGAAGCGGCACGTGGGCGGCGACCGCGCCTCGCCGATGGCAGCGCGGCGACTGCATTGCCGACACCGCGCGCAATCGCTCTAAACGCTGCAGAATGCTGGCCGCATGCTATCTTTAAATGGTGTGGAGACCTTCCGCCCGGGAGAGATCGTGGACGTCGCCGCCTGGCTGCGCAGCCTCGGAATGGAGCGGTATGAACGGGCGTTCCATGAGAACGCCATCGATGCCGACGCGCTGCGCAACCTTTCCGCGGACGATCTGAAGGAACTCGGTGTCACTTTGGTTGGGCATCGCCGCAAACTGCTCGATGCGTTGGCGGCACTCCGGGCGAGAATCAAGCCCACGCCCGCGCCGGTGAGTCTGCATGACGCGAAAGGAGAACGACGGCAGGTTGCCGTGCTCTTCGCTGATCTGTGTGGCTTCACCGATATGAGCCAGCATCTCGACGCGGAAGAAGTGCTCGCTGTGCTTGAGCGATATTTCGAGTGGGTCGATCGCATCATCGGACAACACGGAGGGCACGTCGACAAACATGTCGGCGACTCCGTCATGGCACTGTTTGGCGCGCCCGTCGCACATGGAAACGACGTCGAGCGTGCCGTACGGGCAGCGCTCGTGATCAGCGACGCCATGCCCGGTCTGTCACACTCTCTCGCACGTCCAGTATTCGCGCATATCGGCGTTGCCAGTGGCGAGGTCGTCGCAAGCGGGACGGGTAGCGAGATGCACAGGGAATATACCGTCACCGGCGAGACCGTCAATCTGGCCTCGCGTCTCACCGACGCGGCAGGGCCAGGAGAGACTTTGGTGTCAGACGCGGTAAGGCGCTCTCTGGCGAATCGGCTCGACTGCGTCGAACGCGGCGCGCTATCGGTCAAGGGCTTCGCAGATCCGGTTTCGGCCTGGTGTGTTGTCGGGATTCGACGCTCGACTGTTGGCCGACCGATGGTTGGTCGGAGCGATCAGTTGCAGGCGTTTCGAGCGGTGCTTGCATTGTGCCGCGAGACTGGGAGTGGTCGTACGGTTCTGATACGCGGTGAGGCCGGGATCGGTAAGACGCGGCTGCTCGAGGAATTCGAACGCGAAGCCCGGAACGCGGGATTCGCTTGCCATGGCGGCTTCGTGCTCGACTTCGGCGCGACGACCGGGCGGGGTGCAATCCAGTCTCTCGTCTGCGGTCTGTTGGCACTCGGCGATTCAAACGATGACGACACCCGTGTGGCTGACGTTGACCGCGCGTTTAACGACGGCTTGGTCGACTCCGGCGATGCACTCTTTCTGTACGACCTCGTCGGTCGTCCGATGGCGTTCGAGGACCGGGCGGTCTACGAGGCAATGGACAACGCGATGCGTATTCGCGGACGCCAGAACGTCGTGAAACGCCTTGTGCAGCGCGCGAGTCGCCGGCGGCCGCGGCTCCTCTCCGTCGAGGATATTCACTGGTCGGATGGCTCGACATTACGGGATCTCCAGACACTTTCGGAAACCGCGGCGGGGTGTCCCGCCGTGCTGGTACTGACGGCGCGACCTTTCGGCGAAGCGCTCGATGATTCATGGCTTGCCGCAGACAGTGCGCCCGTTTCGGTCGTCGATCTGGGTCCGCTGAGCGCCGGGGACGCACGAATCATGGCCGGCTCGTTTCCCAATGCACAGCCAGATCTGGCTGAACGCTGCATCTCGCGTGCGGCGGGCAACCCGCTCTTTCTCGAGCAGTTGCTTGCTCATGCCGAGAGCGGGGCGGCGACTGGCGTGCCGGGCTCGGTGCGAAGTCTGGTGCAGGCGCGGCTGGACCGACTTGATACCACGAATAAAACCATTTTGCAGGCGGCCTCGGTGCTCGGCCAGTTCTTCGAAGAGGAGGCGGTCGACTATCTCGTCGATGGAATGGGCGCGGGCGCTGCGTTGGAAACACTTGTCGCGAGTCACCTGCTGCGACGGCAGGGAGCGAGATTCATATTCCACCACGCCCTCATTCGCGACGCCATCTATGACGGGTTGCTCAAGAGCCGGTGCCGTACGTTGCATCGTCGGGCCGCGCAGTGGTATGGCGAGCGTGATCTCGTCCTGCGGGCCGAGCATCTCGATCGCGCAACGGACCACGAAGCCGCGCTCGCCTATTGCGACGCGGCGCGATCGCAGGCATCCGGATACCGTTATGAATCCGCCCTCCAACTCGTCGGACGAGGGGTCGAACTCGCGCAAGGGCAGGGCGAGCGTGTCGCGCTCGAATGCCTGCGCGGCAATATCCTGCACGACACCGGTGACATGACGTCGGCCCTCGCGGCGTTCGAACGGGTTTTGCAGTTCGCCACGACCGACGCAGAGCGTTGCCGCGCATGGATCGGGAGGGCGACCGTGAAGCGGGTCCTTGACGATCTGGACGGTGCATGGGCCGATCTCGACTGCGCCGCCACGGCCGCCACCGCCGAAGGTCTTCGGTGCGAAGAGGCACGCATTCATTCCCTGCGCGGCAATCTGTGCTTCCCACGCGGCGAGATCGACGGCTGCGCGCGCGAGCACGGATTGAGCCTTGCGCTCGCACAGGAGTTGGGCGACCCGGAACAGGAGGCGGCTGCACTCGGCGGACTGGGCGACGCGGAGTACATGCGCGGCCGGATGATCAGCGCGCACGACGCCTTTAGCCGCTGCATTGTTCTTTGCCAGCGCCACGGGTTTGGGCGGATCGAGGTCGCCAACCTGCCGATGCGCGCGATCACCGCGTGGTTCGCGGGCAAGGCCAACGTCGCACTCGATGCCGCGCTCGCCAGCGTGGCCGCGGCGCAGAAGGTTGGTCATCTTCGGGCGCTCGCCGTTGCGCATCACGCCGCCTGGCATTGTCTGCACGATCGCGCTGACTGGGAGCGCGCGTGGGAGCACGTCGCTCCAGCGTTACAGTGCGCGCTCGAACTGAAATCGAGGCGATTCGAAGGCGAAGCCTTAGCGTTGCGCGCGGAATTGCATCGCGTCGCGGGGCATCCGCGCGAGGCCTTAGAAGACATCGGCGAGGCGCTTTCGATCAGTCGGGAGACCGGCATGGCCTACCTCGGCGCCGCCTATCTCGGGATTCTTGCGCGCGCGACGGAAGACATCGATACCTTCGAAAGCGCGCTCGCGGAAGGCGAAGCCGTGCTTGCCGCCGGGGCCGTCAGCCACAATCACTTTCTCTTCCGGCGTGACGCGATGGACGCATGCATCGATCGGGGACGCTGGGATGCGGCCGCGCATCATGCGGCCGCCCTCGAAGCGTATGCACGCCGTGAGCCATCGATCTTCTCCGCGTTTCACGTGGCACGTGCACGCGCGCTCGTCTCGCATGGCAAAGGCAATCGGGACCCGGCGTCGATGAAGGAACTCAGGCGGCTCGAGCTGGAGGGCAGAAGGTCCGGCTTCCTTTACGCGCTCGAAGCGATCAACGACGCGCTTACGAGTCAGTCGAATCTTCATTGAAGACGGTGAGGACGTCGATCATGCCAAGCGAACGGAGGAGCCGGTTCAGACTGTTCATTCAACGTTTCTGGCAGCCGACCAGCGCGCGCATGACATGCATGCCCGGCCTGGAGCAATATCGCAAGCCTCGCCCAGTCGGCGATAGCGTTCAGGTCGGGTTCTCAGCGGACCGTCCGCGGTGCTGCCGACATTCACACCGCTGCAAAGCGCTATGGAAATGCCACGCTGGTAGGCGTGCCTACGGCAATCGGCGACACCTATGTACAGTGAGCCACTATCGTTTGACGCACGTCGAACACATACTGACAGGCGCGGTTTCAGCGTTTCTGGCGCTCGCGGCCTCTTTTCTTCTGGAAGACTGCGCGCGTTGCATCCGGGGTGCATGGACTCCAGTGTTCGGATAGTCCGATGCCGCGGGTACTGCTAGGGCATGACCCACGCAGCAGCCACGCACCGATGCGCTCGGCAGGAGACGCGCCACGGTGCGGGTCATCCGGGCGAAGATACGGAAGCCGACCACCGACTCCAGTTCCGCGATCAACTGGCTGGAACGCGTTGCCAGGTAAAACACGACATTTCTGTCTCGTTAGAACGACATTTCTATAAAGCTACTACATGTCAAACTTTGATACATTGCATTATGTCAAATCACGTCCGTCAGGATGATTCCTAGAAATGTAAGCATCGTTGTTATCGGACCAAAAATAGTCTACATTTGGTCTTATCCCCTGCAAACGGAGCGCCCAATGCATATCGCTGACCGTGTGAAGCCAATCAGCTACCTCAAGAGCGAAGCAGCGCAAATTGTTAAAGACCTGACTGACTCCGGCGAACCGCTCATCATCACGCAAAACGGCGAGGCGAAACTCGTCGTTCAGGACGTGCGGACCTATGAAGCGGCACAACAGACGATTGCTCTTTTGAAAATTCTGGCGATCGGTCAAAAACAGATTGAACGACACGACCATGTCGATGGCGACGAATTTTTTGCGGAACTCGACGAACTCGACCGTCAAGAAAAGCTCCGCTAATGCAAGCATCGCTTTTGAAGTCCCGCATCTTGCCGACCGCCCGAATCGGTATCGATGAACTGAGAAGCTATATCGTCCGCACGTTTGGGTGGGACACATGGCGTCAGACGTCGGCGCACCTGCAAGAGGCCATCACGCACGTTCGCACGTTTCCCGAGAGCGGCCATGTGCCCTCCGAACTCGAGGGCTTCGGTGACGACAATTTTCGGCAGGTCTTATCCGGCAAAAACCGGATTGTTTATCAGGTGCGCGACGACACGCTGTACATTCACCTCTTCGTCGACAGGCGACGTGATCTGCTAGCCCTTCTTCATAGAATCGTGCTCCGGCTGATGTGAGTACCGGTGGTTGGAGTGAGTAAAGAACCGGGCCGTGCAATCTTGGATCGCAGCATCGAACCCCCGTACGCTTCGGCCCGTGGCTACTCGCAGTCTCTGGCCTTCCCACCTCGATCGGCCTCATGGACCTCAAGCAAATCCAGTATTTCATCGCCCTCTTCGAGGATGGCTCCGTCACACGCGCGGCCAAGCGCCTCAATATCGTGCAGCCCGCGCTCAGCATGCAAATTTCGAAGCTCGAAACCGAACTGCGACAGACGCTCTTCGAACGCGGGCCGCACGGCATGGCGCCCACCGAAGCGGCGCGCCTCATGTACCGCCTGTACACGCCGATCATCCGTGACATCGACCACGCGCGCGAGCAGTTGAGCCGGCGCGACGTCATCATCACGGGTCGCGTTTCGCTGGGAATGGTGGCGTCGGAAGCGGAAAGCGTGCTGCCGGAGTCACTCGCGAGGTTCGACGCGCTCTTTCCGCAAGTCGAGGTTTCCGTGGCCGACGGCTTCAGCGCGCAACTCATCGACGCAGTCGAGGCAGGCCGGCTCGATGCCGCGATCATCAACAAGCCACGCGGTCGCCTTGCGCTCGATGTGGAGCCGTTGCTGGTCGAGGAAATGGTGCTCGTAACGAGCGCCGCGCACGGCGTCGAGCTGCCGCAGGAAATCGATCTCGCGAACATACCCAAAGTCGAACTCGTGCTGCCGACCCGCCGCAACGGCCTGCGCGGCGCCCTCGACGCCGCGTTGATGGCCGCCGATATCGTCATCAAGCCAAAGTTCGAAATTGATCTGCTCAGCTCGATCGTGCAGTTCGTCGAACAGGGAAATATCGCGACGATCCTGCCGCGCGTGGTCGTGCAACGCAAAGTGGATGAAGGCGTGCTGCGCGCCCACACGATCGCATCGCCGCCGATCGTGCGGCACATCATCCAGGTCACGCATCCGAAGCGGCCGATCGGTCCCGCCGCGCAGACGCTCATCGCAATCATCACCGACGAGATAAAGCGCGTGACGACAGGTGTATCGAGGGAACAGGCGCCCTAGCGGCCGCGTTCCAACGGTTCGCGCGCACTATTCGGCGCATCGCTGCGCGTGCCAAACAGCGTGTCGCAGATCGGGAACGTGAGGTTGAAGTTCTGTGTCGCCATCACTTCGGGATCGTGGTGCGTGGCGTGCAGGCGCCGCACGGTGTTGACGAGCGGGACGCGGTCGAGGAACGGGCTGTCGGTGAAGTGCGAGAGCGTATGCAGGCCCTCGTACATCAGGAAGTACGCCGCCATCGTGAACAACGCGATGTAGCCAGCGTTGCGTGAGAATACAAACCCGATCACGAGCGCGAACGGCACGGCCGCCAGCACGAATGCAACCGGCGCGAACGGCGGGAACAGCAGCGCGCGCCAATGACGGTGGCCCTTGTATTCAAGCGTCACATGTGTGAAGAAGCGGTGATGGACCGCACAATGACGCTTGTAGATCATGCTGAAATACTTCGTCGGACGATGTAGCACGTAGCGGTGCGCCGCCCATTCCGCCCAATTACCGAACAGAAAAAGCGGAATGACCGCGAGCCATTCGGCGAGCGTCGGCGCATGAAGCTGCATCAGGCAATACACGATTACGCCGCCGGTGAAGAGCAATGTGAAGCCGAGGTGCATTTCACCGCGATACCACCATGGCGTGGCGTCGACATACTCGTCGCGAAACTTGTAGGAACGCGCACGAACGTCTTCTTCGTATTTCATCGATGTCTCCGGCTGTTGTGAAAGGCGAGCGCCCGTTGGCGTCCGCCGTCATGCCTAATGACTCAGGAAGGACTGCGCGCGGAACCGCCTTCGAGCTTGCCGAGCGTCTCGGGCACGACGAATGCGCCCACGAGGAAGATCACGCTGATCGCGCCGACGAAGATCGCCAGCGTCATCGGCAACTGACTTGCGTCCTTCGCCACGAGCGACACGGCCGTCGGCATCATCCCGCCGATTGCGAAACCGATGTTCCAGGAGAGACCTGTACCGGTCGCGCGGATCGAGGTCGGGAAGCGTTCGTTCAGGAAGATCAGGATCGGCGCATAGCCGGCACTGCCGAGCGCGCTAAGAAGCACCGCATAGACGCCGACCATCATGATGCTGTCCGCGGTAGGCAGCAGCAAGAACAGCGCGGGCAGCGCGACGAGCCGCAGCAGCCCGATCCACACGAACGTGCCCTTGCGGCCGATGAACGTGCTCAGGTGCCCTGCCGCGATAGATGCGATCACTACCGCTACGCTGCAGATCATCAGGATCGCCGCGGCCGCACCGTTGGGTGCATGGCTAACTACCTTGAGGAACGTCGGCAGGTAGCCCGATGTCAGGTAGTAGCCGCTGCCGCCGCCAATCGTCAGGAGCAGGTTGACGAAGAGGATCTTGCGATAGTCGCGCGAGAACAGCGTCTTTAGTGGCGAGCGCACGATTTCAACGGGCGCGCTCTTCACCTGTGCAGCGGCCTTCGCGGCCTTTTCGGCGGCGAGCTTCTTCCACAGCGGCGACTCTTCAAGGCTGTTGAACACGAAGAGACCCAGCACCGAGCTGATGATGCCGGTGAAGAACATGCAGCGCCAGCCCCATACGTCGAAGGCATCGCCGGGAAAAAGCGCAGACATCGCGAGGAACGTTACTGACGCGAGCAGCGCGCCGAGCCCCGCCCCGCCGCCGCCGATCAGCCCCGACACCGCGCCGCGATACTTCGGCGCGACGGATTCCGTGCCGATGGTATGCGTCGAAGCAACCACGCCACCGACAAACACGCCCTGGATCAGGCGCAGCACGAGGAAGAGAATCGGTGCGAGCAGACCGACTTGAGCGACGGTCGGCAGCAGGCCGAACGCGGCAGTCGACAGGCCGACGCCGACCACCGCGACGATCATCGCGCCTTTACGTCCGCGGCGGTCGGCGTATGAGCCGAAAAGCGCGGAGCCGAGCGGGCGCATCAGCAAAGTCACGGCGAAGGACGCGTAGACCGCGGCGAGAGAAAGCATCGCGTGTTCGGAGGGGAAGAAAAGACGCCCCACCACTGGCGCAACATACAACAACACGAACAGGTCGAACAAATCCAGTGCCCAGCCGAGGCACGAAGCTACCACTGCGCCCATCACCTGTTGCTGATCGACAGCGGGTGCGGCGGCGCCATTTTGCGCTGCTACGGACATTTCCATCTCCTTGAATGTCACCGAGCCATCTCTCGATTGACCCCGTGTTGAAGGCACGTTGTTGTGGCGTGCTCTTATTGCCGTTAAAGAAACTTGTCAGTGCGCGGCGGCGAGCGGCGTCGATGCCGATGCCGATGCGCTGCCGGCGCGTCGTCTAGTGACCATTGCATCGGCGATCTTCTCGGCAATCATGATGGTCGGGATATTGGTATTCGCCGAAGGCAGTCGCGGCATCAGCGATGCATCAACCACTCGCAAGCCCCGCGTTCCGTGCACTCGGCCTTCGGTATCGGTCACGGCGCTGCGCTCGCGCGCGTCGCCCATGCGGCACGTGCCGCTCGCATGCCATACGCCGAAGACGTTCGCGCGGATGAAATCCGCGAGCGCGCGTTCATCGGCGAGCAGCGCGGACATCCTGAGCCCGCGCGTGAAGAAGCGTTCGATCAGCAGGCGGCGGATCGGCGCGGGTGTATCGAGCAGCATGCCGAGCATCGAAGTCAGCAGCGCGTTGCCCTCGCCAACACGGCTCAGCGCCTTCACGCGCGGCGAAAATGCCGCGGGAAAGAAATCCCGCTGATCGTGACCGAGGCCCGATGCCGCGACGACCTTCGCGAGCATCCGTACGCCCACCGCGAGCCGATCGAGGTCGCGCGGGTCGTCGAGCAGATTGAGCTCGACGCGCGGTGCGACCGCTGCATCGGATGAAACGAGTTGCACACGGCCGCGCGAATACGGCCGGTTGCACCAGAGAAAGAAAAGACCAAGCCGGTTGCCCAGCGAATGCCATGCGGCGCGCGTCGCGCTGGACAGATACAGGTCCGACGATTCGCCACCATCGGCGCCCGACGTGAATCGAGCCGCCGTCATGCTCGCGCGACGCCGGGAAAGCGGCATACGAAAGCGCGGCTCGAGAAAATGGCAGAACGTGAGCGACGGATGATCCTGCAAATTGCGCCCGACGCCGGGCAGATCGACGAGGCATCCAATGCCGAACTCGTCGAGCTCATGCTTTGAGCCGATGCCCGCGCGCATCAGCAACGCGGGCGACTGGAGCGCGCCCGCACAGATGACGACCTCATCGGCGTCCAGATGCACCCGCTCGCCGTTCGGCGCCACTGCGACCACGCCCTGAGCAGCGATCCCTTCCATCACGATTCGCTCGACACGCAGGTTCGAATACACGGTGAGATTGGGCCGTCTACGCGTCGCTTCGTCGAGGTACGCGACAGCGGTAGACACGCGCTTGTCGTCGATATTCGAGAACGCGCCTGGAAACAAGCCATCGCCGAACTCGGCATTCTGGTCTTGCAAGGTGGCGAAGCCGTTCGCGCGCAGACCATCGGCGAACGCGTGACAGAACGGGGGCCAGTCTTCCGGCATGATGCGGCGGATCGGCACCGGACCATCGCTGCCATGCAACTCGCCAGTGGGGAAATTCACGTCACGCTCGAGCTTGCGGAAATACGGCAGCACGTCGTCCCATCCCCAGCCCGGCGCGCCGTTCGCCGCCCACTCGTCGTAATCGCGCGGCAGGCCGCGATTCGCCGACTGCACGTTGATGCTCGATCCGCCGCCCATCACACGGCCCTGCTCATACACCCGTGGCGCCGATGTCCTGGTCGCCTTCGCTTTCAGATCCGGCCAGATGTAGGTATCGCCGCAAAAGACGGGCATTGGATAGCTGTCGAGGATATGCGCGGGCACCGCGCCCGGCGGCGTATCCGCGCCCGCCTCGATCAACGCGACGCGCAGCGACGGCACCGCCG
Source organism: Caballeronia telluris (assembly GCF_001544495.1). GTDB lineage: Bacteria > Pseudomonadota > Gammaproteobacteria > Burkholderiales > Burkholderiaceae > Caballeronia > Caballeronia telluris. Next base: position 12,443 of record NZ_FCNZ02000023.1, on the reverse strand, counting down.
ACAGCCGATGCGCGAGCACGCATCCCGCCGATCCGCCACCGACGATCACGTAGTCGAAACGTTCCATATGCCTGTCTCCTCGTCTTTTTCCGGCTCTCAAGAACCGCGAAACACTGGCTTGCGCTTGCCATGGAACGCTTCGACGCCTTCGCGGAAATCGTCGGAGGTGCGCAGCCGGCTGTAGCAATGCCCTTCGAGTTCGATCGCGATCGAGAGCGGCGTATCTTCGGAATCGTTGAGCAGCTTCTTCGCCGTGCGTTGCGCGAGCGGCGAGAATGTGCGCAACTCGTCGACGAGTGCATCGGTGGCGGCTTCCAGTTCCGCATCCGGCACGCACTCGACCGCGATGCCCCATTCGTACGCCTGCTTGCCCGGAATGCGGCGCGAGCGCATCACGATGTCCTTGGTCCTGCCGATGCCAACCATCTGCTGCAGCCGCGCCGAGCCGCCCGAGCCGGGAATCTGCCCGAGCTTCTGTTCGGGCAGCGCATAGAATGTGGTCTCGGTCGCGATGCGGAAGTCACATGCAAGTGACAACTCGAAGCCCACGCCGAAGCAGAAGCCGCGATTGGCCGCGATCACCGGTTTCGAGCAGCGCGCGGGCGCGGCGATGTTCCAGGCGAGCTTCGACACGTGCTCCGGCGATGCTTCGAGAAAGCCCTTGATGTCGCCTCCGCTCGAAAAGTGTTCGCCCTTTGCGCGCACGACGATCACGCGCACGCGATCGTCTTCATCGAGCGCTTCGAACGCCGCGCGCAACTGGTCGCGCGCGTGCATCGAGATCACATTGAACGGCGGGCGATGCAGGATGATGTCGGCGCGCTCGCGCGCGGCGTCGATCTCGATCGAGAAGCCGTCGAGGTCCTGAAGCAGCGCCTGGCCGCGATGGGTCAAGTCGGTCATGTTGATTTACTCCTTCGTGGTTTCGGTGTGGTGTGCAGCGGATGCGGACGGACCGTCATCGCGTTGATAGTCGCCAGCGGAAAGCTTGCGGCGCAGGATCTTGCCGACCGGCGACTTCGGAATGTCGTCGACGAACACGTAGTCGCGCGGCCGCTTGAAATTGACGAGGTCCGACTCGCGGCACCATGCGTCGAGCGCGGCTGAATCGACATAATCGCGGCGCTTGATGAACGCGACGACGCGCTGGCCCCAGCGCTCGTCCTTCACGCCGGCGACGGCCACTTCATCGACCGACGGATGCAGCGAGAGCACCGATTCGATATCGACCGGCGAGATGTTCTCGCCGCCGCTGATGATCATGTCGTCCACGCGCCCGGACACATACAGGTCGCCGTCTTCGTCGAAGTAGCCGGTGTCGCCGGTGAAGTACCAGCCTTCGCGCAGCGACTTCGCGTCGGCATCGGGTCGGTTCCAGTAGCCTTCGAACGCTTCGTCGCCGAGCAGGTCCGCGATGATCTGCCCTTCCTCGTTCATGGCCGCGAGATCGTCGGGTGACTTCGCGTCGAGCTTTACGACGCGCAGCCGCGTGTTGATGCCCGCGCGTCCCGCGCTACCCGGCTTTTTCGTCGCGTCCTGGTCGACACTGAAGGTGTAGACCTCGGACGAGCCGTAGTGATTGACGAACAGTTCCGGCTCGAACGCGGTCGAGAGGCGCTTGAGCAGACCGTCGTTCATCGGCGCGCCCGCGAAGCCGAGCTTCGTCACCGACGAGGTATCGGTATTCGCGAACGCGGACTCGCTGAGCAGGTCGTGGTAGAGCGTCGGCACGAGATAGAGGCACGTGAGCCCGTGTTTCGCGATGGAGTCGAGCGCGAGCCGCGCGTTCCAGCGCCGCACACAGACAAAGAGACCATCGACGAGCGCCATCGAGAGCAGCGAGCGCACGCCCATCGTGTGATAGAGCGGCATCACGCCGAGCGTGCGTTCGCCGTGCCGGTACAGGTTCTGCGCGACGTGCGCGAGCGCGCCCGCGCGTTCGTGGCGGTGACGGCGCGGCACGCCCTTCGCCTTGCCGGTCGTGCCCGAGGTGTAGAGGATCAGCGAGAGATCGTCGGCGTTCGCGTGGGTCGTTTCGCCTGCATGCGTGCGTTCGACAAGCAGCGCGTCGAAGGACGTCGTGCGGCCCTGGGCATCGTCGAGTCCGATGCGCGGCACGTTCTGCGCCGCGCTGCTTTGCACGACGGCATCCGCGCACACCGGCTCGTAGACGATCGCCTTTACGCCCGCGTCGGTCACGCAATAGTCAAGTTCGTCGGGCTTGGCGCGCCAGTTGAGCGGCACGATCACGATGCCCGCCATCTGGCAGGCCCAGTGCAGCGTCGCCATTTCCCAGCGGTTCTGCAGCACGACGAGCAGCCGGTCGCCACGCGCGAGACCCAGTTCGCGTAAGCCATCGGCGACATCGAGAATGACGCGATGCCACTGTGCGTAGGTGAACTGCAAGTCGCCGTCGACGAGTGCGAGCGCATGCGGGCTGCGCTCGACGCTTTGCAGGAAGGTGCGGCCGAGATCAAGCATGCTCGACCTCCTCGCCTTGTTCGCTGCCAATGCGACCATTGCGGCGCGCGGCCACGTCGAGCACCGCCTTGACGATGGGCGTATAGCCCGTACATCGGCAGATGTGCCCCGAGAGCATCTCGCGCACCTGTTCCTCGCTCGGATCGGGCACGCGTTGCAGATAGTCCGCGCACGACATCAGAATGCCCGCCGTGCAGAAGCCGCACTGCAACGCATGATGCCGCTGAAACGCCTGCTGCAAGTCGCCGAGCGTCTGGTCGGGAGCGAGACCCTCGACTGTATCGACACGCCTTCCGTGCACCTGCACCGCGAGCATGAGACACGAGCGCGCCGCGACGCCGTCGATGTGGACCGTGCACGCGCCACACACGCCATGCTCGCAGCCGACGTGCGTGCCGGTCGCCCCGAGTTCGTGCCGGATGAAGTCCGATAGCAGTTCGCGCGGCTCGCAATGACCGCTCCGTTCGCGGCCGTTGAGCGTTAGCGTAATGCGCTGCGCTTCGCCTTGCCGCATGATGTTCATCGATGTCTTGCTCACTTCGCCTCCTCGATCACGCGCCATCCGAGTTGCCGGACCAGATGCCGGCGGTATTTCGCGCTGATGTGGGCGTCGTCCTGCGCGCCCAGCTTCCAGCTCAAATCGTTCAGTGCACCGCGCAGGTCGTCGCCCGAGAGGCGCGGCCATCGTTCGACCATCGGCCGGTCCGCGACGCCGCCCACCGCGATGCGAATCGCGTCGTCCGTCACGACCGCCGCGCACGCGACCATCGCGAAGTCGCCGTGACGCGCGGAGAATTCGGTGAACGCGTAACGCTCGCCCGGCTTCCTTAGCGGGAAGCTCACGGACTCGACGAGTTCATCCGGCTCGCGCGCGGTCATCAACATGCCCTGGAAAAAGTCCTGCGCAGCGAGCACGCGTTTTTTCTTCTTCGAGCGCAATGTGACATCGCCGCCGAGCGCGGCGAGCACGAGCGGCAGTTCCGCGCTCGGGTCCGCATGCGCGATCGAACCGCACACCGTCCCGCGATTGCGGATCTGAAAATGCGAGATGTGCGGGAACGCCAGCGCGAGCATCGGCACTTCGTCGCGCAGGGTCTTGCGCCATTCGACGCTGCCCTGCGTCGCCGCCGCGCTCAGGACGAGTTGGCCCGCTTTGTCGTCGACGTGGACCGCGTTCAACTCTTCGGTTCGCGAGATGTCGACGAGCACTCGCGGCTGCGCAAGGCGCATGTTGAGCACCGCCATCAGCGACTGGCCGCCCGCGAGCACGCGCGCGTCCTCGCCGAATTCGGCGAGTGCACCGAGCGCATCGTGCGTCGTCATGGCGCGCAAATAATCGAACGGCGCCGGTTTCATGAATGTCTCCTGAAGCGTGCGAAGAGGCGTGTGATCCACGATCCTCCCGCCTGCACGGACTTGCCGGCGGCCTGTCGCCCGAGCGATTCGAAGAGTTGCTTCAGCACGACCTTCGCCGCGCCTTCGAGCATGCGTCCGCCGACCGCCGCGACCTTGCCCGACACCTGCGCTTCGTAGTCGTATGAAAGCCGCGTGCCGTGGTCTGTCGGCGTGAGTTCGACGAGCCCGTTGCCGCGCGCACTGCCGAGCGGCGAGATACCCGCGCCGGCAAGGCGCAGCCGATGCGGCGCGTCGATCTCCGACAAGCCGATCCGAGCCTCGAAGCGCGCCTTGATCATGCCGACGCCGACCGTCACATCCGCGCGATAATGGTTCGGCGCAGTCTCTTCGAGCGCATGGCAGCCGGGGATGACCTTCGCGAGCGCTTGCGGGTTCAGCAAGACGGCGAAAACCGCTTCGGGCGTCGCGGGCAAATCGACCGTGCCTTGCGCCGTCAGCGCCTTGCCGCCCGGCGTCGCGGGCTTCTTCGCGGGTGCGTCGCGCAGTTCGGGCCGCGACGGCTCGGGATCGTCGATGCCGATCAGCGCCATCACTTTCGCGGGCGTCAGCGGCAGGCGGATATCGTCGACGCAAAGCGCATCCGCGACAGCATTTGCGATGCACGGCGGCGTGCTCATGTTGTTACCCTCGCCGAGACCCTTCGCGCCGAGCGGCGTGAACGGCGACGGCGTCTCAAGATGCACGATGAGCGGATCGGGCACTTCGCATGTCGTCGGCATCAGGTAGTCGGCGAGCGTGCCGGACTGGAAGCTGCCGTCCGCGCCATAGCGGAACTCTTCCATCAACGCCGCGCCGAGTCCTTGCGCGAACGCACCGCGAATCTGGCCGTCGGCGAGTGCGGGGTTCAGCAGCGTGCCGGCATCGTGCGCGGTCACGTAGCGGTCGATGCGCACGCGACCCGTCGCGCGATCCACTTCGACGCCGCACATATCGAAAGCGAATCCATAGGCCGCCGACGTGTTGATGCGATCGTTCTCGTCGGGCGCTTCCATGTTCGGCGGCGTCCAGAATACGGTCTCGCGCAAGCCCGGTTCCTCGCCTTCGGGCAGGAGCGCGGGCGCCCAATGCGGTGCGTTGCTCGCAACACGCGGAAACAGCAGTGCGCGATCCTCGGCGCCCTTCGGATAAATGCGCGCGGCATCGAAGCAGACATCTTGCGGTGCGCAGCCGAACTGCTTCGCGACGATGCGCGAGAGTTTGTCGCGCACCCGCATTGCGGCGAGATGCACGGTACCCGCCACGGCGCCCGCGAAGCGGCTCGAATAATTGCCCGACGCGACGGACCACGCGTCCTTGTGCGTATCGAACTCGACGTTCACGACGATGTCTTTCGGATCGAGCCCGAGCACATCCGCGACGACTTGCGCGCAGACCGTCATGTGTCCCTGCCCCGCCGGCGTCGACGCCACCGTCACGACCACGCCGCCGAGCAGATCGACGCTCACCGTCGCGCTGGCGATCGCGCCGTTCTTCGGGCCGGCTTTCTTGCGCGCGTCGGCGGGCATCACGGTCGTGATGTACCCCATGTTCGACACGGAAGGCTCGACGATCGCCGCGAAGCCGATGCCGTACAACCGCCCTTCGTTGCGCGCCGCCTCGCGCCGCGCGACGAGTTCGTCATAGCCGCCGTCCGCGAGCGAGCGGCGCAACGCTTCCTGATAGTTGCCCGAGTCGAGCAACGCGCCCGCTGCCGCGCGATACGGAAACGCATCGGCGGGAACGAAGTTGCGGCGATACACGTCCAGCACGTCGAGCTTCAATTCGATCGCGATGCGCTGCATCAGCCGTTCGAGCGCGAAGTAGACCTGCGGGCCGCCGAAGCCGCGCACGAGCCCGGTCGGCGTCTTGTTGGTCAGCACGACGCGGTTACGCACGACGAGGTGGTCGATGGCGTACGCGCCCGTCAGGCAGCCGTGCATTCGGTAGAAGGTCGCGGGTTCCGGCGCGCGCACGTAGCCGCCGACATCTTCGAGTTGATCGTAGGAAAGCGCGGTGATGCGTCCGTCGTTTTCGACGGCGGCTTCGATCGTGGAGAAGCGCGCGGTGGCCGACGTTGCCGCGCTCAGATGCTCCAGCCGGTCCTCGACCCACTTCACCGGCGCGCCCGCCTTGCGCGACGCGAGGCACATCAGCACGACATACGGAAACACCGCCTGCTTCACCCCGAAGCTGCCGCCCGAATCGCGCGGCGCCTTGTGACGCAGACGATTCGCCGGCACGTTGAGCGCCATCGCCATCACGGCGTGCAGCGAGAACGGTCCCATGAAATTCGAGGTGACGTCGTAGCCTTCGTCGCCCGACAGATACTCCGCGATCACCACGCCGCATTCGATCGGCGCACACGTATTGCGCGGATAGTGGGCGACGAACTTCACGCGATGCGGCGCCGCTTCGAACGCGGCTTCGGGATCGCCATAGCGGAAATGCCGGTCGCTGATCACGTTCGTGCCGACGCGTTCATGCAAGACCGGCGCATCGTCGTTCAGCGATTGCTCGATCGACGTGACCGGATCAAGCATTGCGTATTCGACCTTGATGAGATCGAGCGCATCTTCGGCGAGCGCGCGCGATTCCGCCATCACTACCGCCACAGGCTCGCCGACATAACGCACGCGATCCATCGCGAGCGACCATTGTTCCATCGGCGACTTCACGCCAACGACAAACGGCCGCGACCACGGGCGCAAGTCGTCACGCGTGAGGACGGCGCGCACGCCGGGCAGCTTCGACGCGGCTTGCGCATCGATCGAGACCAGCTCCGCGTGCGCGTGGGGCGAGCGCAGGACGGCGGCGTGCAGCGTGCCGGGCTTCACCGCGATGTCGTCGCCGTAGCGTCCGCGGCCGGTCAGGATCGCGGGATCTTCGAGGCGCTGCATCGAGCGGCCGACGTGGCGCTTCGCAAGCGGCTCCTGCTTCGCGCCTGCGTCGATGTTTGCGAAAGCGGTTTCGCGCTGGTTCATGACGCGGCTCCTTCGTCTCGGCTCGCGAACTCGTCCGCGAGGCCGCTCCAGCGCCGCGCGATCTCGCCATGCTCGATGCCGAACAGATCCAGAATGCGGCCGACGGTGTGATCGACCACGTCGTCGATCGTCTTCGGATGCGCGTAGAACGCGGGTACCGGCGGCATCACGATCGCGCCCATCTCGGTCGCGAGCATCATGTTGCGCAGATGCGCGAGGTTGAGCGGCGTTTCTCGCGCCACTAGCACGAGGCGGCGGCGCTCCTTGAGCATCACATCGGCGGTGCGCGTGAGCAGGTTGTCGGCGAAGCCGTTGGCGACGCCCGCAAGCGTTTTCATCGAGCAGGGCGCAATCACCATGCCGTCCGTCAGGAACGATCCGCTCGCCACTGCGGCGCCGATGTCGCGCACGTTATGCACGACGTCGGCGAGCGCATCGAGGTCGCCGCGTCCGAGGCCGAGTTCCTGCGCGGCTGTAACGGCACCCGAAGCCGACACGATCAGGTGCGTCTCGTGCGTGCCGAGCCGGCGCAATGCAGCGAGCAGGCGCACGCCGATCGCCGCGCCGCTCGCGCCCGAGATGCCGACGACGATGCGCGACTTGTTGCGCTCAGCCATGATCGCGGCTCAGGTAGGCATCGAATGCGGCGTTGTCCGCGGCGACGAGCGCGTCGAGGTCGACCGTGTCCTGGCCCGGAATGCGAACGCGCGTGAAAACATGCTCCGGGTAGACCACGGGTCGCGTCGCGTCGAGCCCCATCTTCGCGCTCACGCCTTGCAGATGCGGCGGTGCGTCCGCCGGTTGGTCGACCGTCGTGGACGGATCGAGCGGCGAACCCTGCGCGCCTTCGATCACGACGAGATCGCGATCCGCCTGAAAGCGCGTGGCGATCGCCCATTCGATTTCGGCGGGATCGTGCACGTCCACATCGGTATCGACGACGACGACCTGCTTGATGTCGTAATGCGCGCCGAACGCGCACAGGATCACGTTCTTCGCTTCGCCTTCGCGCTTCTTGTCGAACTGCACCCAGAGGTGATAGCGGCATACGCCGCCCACCGACAGATGCACGTCCGTGACGCCCGGATGGCTGCGTTGCAGATGCGCGAGCAGCGTCGCTTCACGCGGAATCGCGCCGAGCAGCAAGTGCTCCATCTCGGCCGGCACGATCGTATGAAAGACCGGATCGCGGCGATGCGTGAGCGCCGTCACTTCGATCACCTCACGCGCTTCCTTCGCGCTGTAATACTTCGGAAACTCGCCGAACGGGCCTTCCGGCTCGCGCACGTTCGGCAGGATGCGTCCTTCGACGACGATCTCCGCGAACGCCGGCACATGCACATTGCTCGTTACGCACTTCACGACCGGCAGTGGCGCGCCATGCAGCGCGCCCGCGATTTCCAGCTCGTCGTGATCGATCGGCGTGATCGCCTGCGAGGCGAGCATCGTCAGCGGATCGACGCCGATGGCGACCGCAACGTCGAGCGCATCGCCCGCTTCCTCGGCGGCTTTCTGGAACGCGTACAGGTGGCGCGGCAGCAGCAGGATCGCCATGCGGTCCGGGCCGTGCACCTGGATGCGGTTGATCGACACGTTCTGCACGCCGGTGCGCGGATTGCGCGCGATGACGAGACCCGCCGTGATGTACGGGCCGTTGTCATGCTCGCTGTGCGTGGGAATCGGCAGCAGTGCGTGCAGGTCGACGCCATTCGTATGAACGATCTGCTGACAGGGCGCGTCCGCTCGATCGACTACCCTGGATGCGAGCGGCTGCGCGGCCGCCGCCGAGAAACGCGCGAGCAGGCCTGCTTCCTCGACACCCATCGCCTCCGCGATCCAGGCGCGCTTCGACATGAAGCCGGAAACGACCGGCACGCTCTTGCCGCCGGGCTGCGTGAAGAAAGCGGCTTGCGTACCATCGAGACGTTTGGCGATCGCGGCGAGTTCGTGCTCGAGCGCAACCGGCCGGTCGATGGTCGCCAGCCGGCTGGTCTTCGCGAGATGCGCGAGCCAGTCGCGCAGCGTGAGCGTTGCCGTCTCTGAACGATTCGAAGCCCACGGAAGAGGCCGGGTCGGAAAGGTGCCGTGCGTCGCGGCATCGCGAGTGTTCATCTGCGTCTCCATCAAGTCCCCTGCGTTTTCCGGCTAAAGCACCGCTGCGAGGGCTGAAATGAAGCGTAGCGAGATCGCGTTATAAGTTCTAATACTGTTTTTTGATGTTTCGAATCATTAATGTTGATATCAGTGTTAGCCCCGATGACACCGGTCTGACAGAACTATATCAATAGAGCCCTGACGCTGTACCGCACCGCAAGCGCCGTGGAGGGAAATGGCCTGTAAGACGCCCTGCGGCCATAATCTGATAATGCAGCCAGCCGTCATAAGACTCGCTGATAGCCTATTGAAACGAAAATGGACCTCAAGCAAATCCAGTACTTCATCGCGCTCTTCGAGGACGGATCCGTCACGCGTGCGGCCAAACGACTGAACATCGTGCAGCCTGCGCTCAGCATGCAGATCGCGAAGCTGGAGGAAGAGCTGCATCAGCAATTGTTTGAGCGCGGCGCGCACGGTATGGCGCCGACCGCCGCCGGACGCCTGATGTATCGCCTCTTCCTGCCGATCATGCGCGACCTCGCGCACGCGCGGCAGCAGCTTCAGCAGCGCGACGAAGTCGTAACGGGGCACGTGAGCATCGGGCTCATCGCATCAGTGACGGAGAGTGTGCTTGCCGATTCGCTTTCGCGCTTTCATGCGCGCTATCCGCATGTCGAAGTGACGGTGGCGGACGGTTTCAGCGCGACCTTCATTGACTGGGTCGCAGGCGGGCAACTCGATGCGGCTCTCATCAACAAGCCCCGCTCGCGCCTGTCTCTGGATTCGCAGACCTTGCTCGACGAAGAAATGGTGCTGGCGACGAGCGTCGAGCACGGCCCTGACCTACCGCACACGATCGAGCTCGCGCAGTTGCCCGAACTCGAACTCGTCTTGCCGACCAAGCGCCACGGCTTGCGCGGCGTGCTTGATACGGCTGCGCAGCACGAAGACGTGCTGCTGGCGCCGCGCTTTGAAATCGACGTGCTCAGCACGATCGTGAAACTCGTCGAGAGCACCCGCTTTGCCACGATTTTGCCGCGCATCGCCGTCGGTCGGGCCGTGCAACGTGGGACGCTGCGAGCCCATCCGATTCTCGCGCCGCGCATCGTGCGGCATATCGTGCGCGTGAGTCATCCGCGCAGGCCGCTGTCCGCTGCGGCCGAGGCGCTGATCGAAATCATCGCTGACGAACTGCACCGCGTGTCGAACGCATCCGGCACGAATGCCACTCTTGTCCCAAAGGAAACCGTATGAACGCATCACACTGGATAGCCGGCGCATGGGTCGGCATGCCGTCCGTCGACAGCATCGACCCTGCTACCGGTGAAAGCATCGGCCAGTTCGCCGACGGCGGCGCACCGGAAGCCGATGCGGCCATCGCCGCAGCACGGCAGGTGTTCGACCGCACGACGTGGGCGCAGGACGCGCGCCTGCGTCAAGACGTGCTACTCGCATGGGCCGGCGCACTCGATGCGCAACGCGAGCCGCTTGCGACCCTCCTCACGCGCGAAAACGGCAAGGCGATCGCTCAATCGCGCGGCGAGATCGCAGGCGCGATTTCCGAAGTGCGCTATTACGCGGGACTCGCTCGGCACGTCGCGGGGCACGTGCTGGAACCCGAACCGGGAACGATCTCGACGATGCTGCGCGAAGCCGCTGGCGTCGCCGCCATTTTCGTGCCCTGGAATGCGCCCGCGGTGTTGCTCGTGCGCTCGCTCGCGCCGGCGCTCGCCGCTGGCTGCACCGCAATCGTCAAAGCGGCCGCGCAGACGCCCTTGGTCATCGCGGCCATGCTGCGCTGCTTCGAGCAGACCACGCTGCCGAAGGGCGCAGTGAACCTCGTCAACGAGGTCGGTTATGCGGCGGGCGAACGGCTGGTCGAGTCGCATGACGTAGACGTGGTGAGTTTCACCGGATCGACCGCGACGGGCAAGAAAATCATGGCCGCTGCCGCCGAAAGCATGAAGAAGCTCTCGCTGGAACTCGGTGGCAAGTCGTGCTGTGTCGTCTTCGAGGATGCGGACGTCGCCGCGATCGCGCCGCGTATCGCACGCGCCGCGACGATCATCTCGGGTCAGCAATGCACTGCTGCGCGCCGCGTGCTCGTGCATGCCCGGCGAGCGGCCGAGATGCGCGAGCATCTGACGCGTGCGCTCGAAGCGCTGAAAGTGGGCGAAGGCATCAACGAGGCCATGGACATCGGTCCGCTAATCGACGCGGCCACGCGCGACGCGGTCGATCAAACCATTGCCCGTGCCTGCAACGAAGCCGATCGCGTACTGCTGCGCGGCAAGCGCTCGGGGCATGCGTTCTTGTCGCCGACGCTCGTCGAACACAGCGACCCGAAAGGATTCTTCTGCCAGGAGGAAATCTTCGGACCGTTCGTCACGCTGGAGACATTCGACACTGAAGCGCAAGCAATCGAGAAAGCCAACGACACCGTATTCGGCCTGTCCGCGAGCGTGTGGACGCATGACGGCGCGCGCGCCTATCGGATCGCGCGCGCGTTGCGCAACGGCACGGTGTGGATCAACGATCACAACAAGCTCTTTGCCGAAGCGGAAACGGGCGGATACCGGCAAAGCGGTCTCGGCCGCCTGCACGGCTACGATGCGCTCGCCGACTTCACGGAAATCAAGCACATCTGCATGCCGGCTGGCGTCGCCGATGGTGTAACACCGCTACGTTGAGTACGTTGGCGGGGGCGACTCCGCCTGTTTTCCGACAGGCCGTCGGCCTGTTCATGGCTCACTGCCGGGACTCAGAAGAAGACGACAGACGATCGGCATTGGGATAGCCCACGTTCGCGGGGCGCAGTCACCCCGCGACGGGACACCAAGACGACAAGCGCTCTGGATAGGCAAGTCGGCGAGCCCGATCGCGCGGCGCCAATCCATTCCCTTTCACGGAATATGTCGGCGCGGGGAACGAGAACTCCGGCGAGACACGTCAGGCTCAGGATGAGCGACGGCCAGAGCTCCCGAAGACATAATCTCTTCCATCGATAGCCCCGCATGCAAGATCGCTTGGCCGGCCAGCGGTCACCGCCGATGCATGCGCTCGTGAGGGTCAGTCAAGCTCGCTCATGAGTTCCGGCACCGCGCTGAACAGATCGCCCACGAGGCCGTAATCGGCGACACCGAAGATCGGCGCTTCAGCGTCCTTGTTGATCGCGACGATGACCTTGCTGTCCTTCATGCCGGCCAAGTGTTGGATCGCGCCCGAGATGCCGACCGCGACATACAACTGCGGCGCGACGATCTTGCCGGTTTGACCGACTTGATAATCGTTCGGAACGAAGCCTGCGTCGACTGCGGCACGAGATGCGCCGAGTGCTGCGCCGAGCTTGTCAGCTAAAGGTTCGAGTACTTTTGTGTAGTTCTCGCCATTGCCCAAGCCGCGTCCGCCAGAAACGATGATCGACGCGGACGTCAGTTCCGGACGGTCCAGCTTCGTAAGTTCACGCGACACGAACTGCGAAATGCCCGC
>NZ_FCNZ02000022.1 GCF_001544495.1 Caballeronia telluris | reverse complement strand
ATTGCCGTGCGCAGCGTCTCCTGACATTGCGTCACGCCGCACGACACGGCCACGACTTCCGTCGCAATGCCCGCTTCACGCAGACGCACAGCTTCTTCCACCGCGATTTCATCGAACGGATTCATCGACATCTTCACGTTCGCGATATCCACACCGCTTCCGTCCGACTTCACGCGAACCTTGACGTTGTAGTCGACCACTCTTTTCACTGGCACCAGGATTTTCATGCACACGCTCCAAAGTTACGATTACGTCAACCCAGCGTCTCATTATACGAGCGACGCCTGCCCTCCGATCCACCGAATGGTCGAGAGCGGCCGCCGGGTTGCCGATCAATCAGCATGGTCCGAATATTATCGAACGATCGTGCTATTTTGAATAGAAAGAAACCCGAGGTGCAAATCGACCTGCGTCCGGGCGTCTTACCACGCCGCGATCACCGCGCCCGCGTATTTGCTCTCGATGTACTGCTTCACTTCCGCCGAGTGATACGCGGCGAGGAGCTTCGCGACCCACGGCTTGTCCTTGTCAGCGGCGCGAATCGCGATGATGTTCGAGTACGGTCCCTTCGGATCTTCGATCGCGATTGCGTCCGACTTCGGCTTCAGACCCGCTTCCATCGCGAAGTTTGTGTTGATCGCGGCGGCATCGACGTCGCCGAGCGAGCGCGGAATCTGCGCCGCGTCGAGTTCGACGATCTTCAGCTTCTTCGGGTTGTCCACGACGTCGAGCGGCGTCGCCTTCAGGCCCGCATCCGCGCGCAACTTCAGCAGGCCCTGCTTTTGCAGCAGCAACAACGCGCGGCCGCCGTTGGTCGGATCGTTCGGCACCGCGATGCGCGCACCCGGCTTCAGTTCGGCGAGCGACTTGATCTTCTTCGAATAGATGCCCATCGGGAACGTGACGGTGTCGGCGAGCTTGATGAGCTTGTAGCCGCGGTCCTTCACCTGCGCGTCGAGATACGGCGCGTGCTGGTAGCTGTTCGCATCGAGGTCGCCGGCGGCGAGCGCGGCGTTCGGCTGCACGTAGTCGGAGAATTCGACGATCGTGATCTTCAGGCCGTTCTTCGCGGCGACCTGCTTCACGACTTCCATGATCTGCGCGTGCGGGCCGCCGGTGACGCCCACCTTGATGGCTTCATCGGCGTGAGCGACGCCCACGAAGAGCGAGACGGCGGAAAGCGCGGCGGCAAACTTCAGAATGAATCGACGTTGCATGGTTTTTTTGATGAGTGAGTAAGCGTTATGGGTGACTCGTTCATTTGTGACTGAGTCGCCGCACGAGCCAGTCGCCGAACGACTGCACGAGTTGCACGAACACGATCAGGATCACGACGACCGTCAGCATCACTTCGGGCAGGAAGCGCTGATAACCGTAGCGGATGCCGAGATCGCCGAGACCGCCGCCGCCGATCGCGCCCGCCATCGCCGAATAGCCGACGAGCGACACGAACGTGATCGTCAGCCCGGCGACGACGCCCGGCAGCGATTCCGGCAGCAGCACCTTGAAGACAATCTGGCTCGTGGTCGCGCCCATCGCCTGCGCCGCTTCGATCAGCCCGCGATCGACTTCGCGCAGCGCGGTTTCGACGAGCCGCGCGATGAACGGAGCGGCGGCGATGGTGAGCGGCACGACGGCAGCGGCCGTGCCGATCGACGAGCCGACGACGAGCCGCGTGAAGGGAATCACCGCGACGAGCAGGATGATGAACGGCGTCGAGCGCACCGCATTGACGACGCCGCCGAGCACGCGATTCACCGCGACGTTCTGCAACACGCCGTCGCGGTCGGTGAGATAGAGCAGCACGCCGAGCGGCAGCCCGACCGCGGCGCCGACGAGTCCCGAGATGCCCACCATCACGAGCGTTTCCCAGAACGACTGCACGAACATATCGAACATTTCACTCAACATGCGAAAGCTCCTCCACCACGACGCCCTGTTCACGCAGATACGTGATCGCCTCGACGATCTTCATCGGCTGACCGCCCGCGAGCACCGCGAGCGAGCCGAACGCTTGTCCCTGAATCTCGTCGATCTGGCCGTGCAGGATGTTGAAATCGAGTTCGTAGCGGCGGATCGTCTCGGAGAGGATCGGCTGGTCGACGCCCGAGCCCGTGAACGCGAGCCGCAGCAAATGGCCGCTGCCCGTCCTGAGCCGCTCGGCGACGCGTGCTTTCATCGCGGGCGGCAGTTCGTGCGCGATGACGTCGCCGATCAGCGCGCGCGTGACTTCGTGATGCGGCTGCATGAACACATCGACGACCTTGCCCTCTTCGACCACGCGCCCCGCATCGAGCACGGCGACGCGGTCGCACACCTGCTTGATGACGTCCATCTGGTGGGTGATGAGCACGATCGTCAGGCCGAGTTCGCGGTTGATCTTGCGCAGCAGGTCGAGAATCGCGCGCGTGGTTTCGGGATCGAGCGCGGACGTGGCTTCGTCGGAGAGCAGAACCTTCGGCTTGCTCGCGAGCGCCCGCGCGATGCCGACGCGCTGTTTCTGCCCGCCGCTGATCTGCGCGGGATAACGGTCGCGCTGCGTCGTTAGCCCGACGAGATCGAGGAGCGGCGCGACGGTCGCCTCGATCTCGGCGCGCTTCATGCCGGCGAGTTCGAGCGGCAGCGCGACGTTGTCGAACACGGTGCGCGACGAGAGCAGGTTGAAGTGCTGGAAGATCATGCCGATGTCGCGGCGCGCGGCGCGCAACTCGGGCGGCGCGAGCGTGGTGAGATCGCGTCCGTCGACGATCACGCTGCCTTCGCTTGGGCGCGTGAGCAGATTGATGGTGCGGACCAGTGTGCTTTTACCGGCGCCGCTGCGCCCGATGATGCCGAACACTTCGCCGGCCGGAATCGTCAGATTGACGTTGTGCAGCGCTTCGACCCAACCCCGGGGTCCCGCGAACCGCTGCGACAGATTGCGTATTTCGATCATGTAAATACAAACGGCGGAGGCTCCGTGCGGATGTCGCGGGAGCCGGCCGCCGTGGAATGTTCTTAGTCTTAATCCCAAATTTTACCGCACCCGCCTCATTCGGTTTAATAATGAATTTTGCGTGCGTCATAACTCGCGGACATTAAAGGACCGCTCGCTTATCATGGCTTCATCTCGAAAATGGCCGGCATCCGATGAGCACTCCCGCGCGCAGCACCTACTCCACCAGCACGATCACCACGCGTCAGGGCGTCGAACTGTTTCTGCATCGCTGGCAGCCGGCGACCGTCGACGGGCGGCCGGTCGCGCGGATCGCGCTCGTGCACGGTCTCGCCGAACACGCCCGGCGTTACGACGCGTTCGCGTTGCGACTGAACGCCGCGGGCATCGAATTGATCGCGGTGGATTTGCGCGGGCATGGGAAATCGTCGGGCGAACGGGTATGGATCGAGCGATTCGACGACTATCTGCTCGACGCCGACGTGCTGGTCGAAGCCGCTGAAACCACGCCGCCCGCGAACGCGCCGCTCTTTCTGATGGGCCACAGCATGGGCGGCGCGGTCGCGGCGCTCTACGTGGCCGAGCGCGCGGAGAAGCGCAGGCTCGCGGGTCTGATCCTGTCGAGCGCCGCGCTCGAACCGGGCCACGACGTGCCGCGCTGGAAACTGACAATGGGCCGGCTCATCAGCCGGTTGGCGCCGCGTTTTCCGGCGCTGACCATCGATCCCGCGCTCTTGTCGCGCGCGCCCGGTGTGGTGGAGGCGAACCGGCGGGATCCGCTCGTGCATCACGGTGCGATTCCCGCGCGCACCGGCGCGCAAATCGTCGCGGCGATGGCGCGCATCGCGGCGAAGCGCGCGTCGATCACGCTGCCGGTGCTGATCTTCCACGGCACCGCCGACAAGCTCACCGAACCCGACGGCAGTCGCACGTTCGACGCGAACGTCGGCTCGACCGACAGCACGCTCTTCATGTTCGACGGCAGTTATCACGAGACGCTGAACGATCTCGATCGCGACCGCGTGATCCGCGAGCTGATCGAGTGGACGCTCGTGCGGGCCGATCTGGCGCGCGCGAGGATGTGAGTACGGCTAGATGCCCGCCAGCGCCCGCACGTGCGCGACGACGCTGCGTCCGAGCGCCGACAGGTTGTACCCGCCTTCCAGCGAACTCACGATGCGCCCCTTCGCGTGCTTGTCCGCGACCGCGCGAATCTGCTCGGTGAGCCAGGTGTAGTCGTCCTCGACCAAGCCCATGTTGCCGAGATCGTCTTCGCGATGCGCATCGAACCCCGCCGACACGAAGATCATCTCCGGCTTGAACGCGTCGAGCCGCGGCAGCCACAGCATGTCGACCGCCTCGCGCACCGCCATGCCCTTGGTGTATGCGGGCATCGGCACGTTCACGAGGTTCGGCGCGTGACTGTCGGCGCCGGTGAACGGATAGAACGGATGCTGGAAGAAGCTGCACATCAGCACGCGCGGATCGCCGGAAAAAGCGGCTTCCGTGCCGTTGCCGTGATGCACGTCGAAATCGATGATCGCGACGCGCTGCAAACCGTGCACTTCCAGCGCGTGGCGCGCGGCGACGGCGATGTTGTTGAAGAAGCAGAAGCCCATCGCGCGGGCCGGCTCGGCGTGATGTCCCGGCGGACGCACGCTGCAGAACGCGTTGTCGAAGCGGCCTTCGATGACGGCATCGGTTGCCGCGATCGCCGCGCCCGCCGCGCGCAACGCCGCCTGGTAGGAATGCGGACACATCGTCGTGTCGGGATCGATCTCGGCGCGCCCTTCGAGCGGCTGCCGATGCTTGATGAAGTCGATATGCGCCTGCGTGTGCACGCGCGCGAGTTCGGCTTCGTCGGCGAGCGGCGCGTCTTCGCGTTCGATCAGCGCATCGATGCGGCTCGCGATCAGTTGATCTTCGATCGCCTGCAGACGGCCCGGGCATTCGGGATGCCACGCGCCCATGTCGTGGAGGAGGCAGTCGGGATGGGAATAGAAACCGGTCGCCATGGTCGTTCTCGGCGGCCCGCGTGGCGCCGGGTCCGCGTGTCTCGTGTCTTTTCGTCATACGCACGGCCACATGCCGCGCGATTGACGTTAAGTTACCACACCCCTTGCGCGCGCCGTTCATCGCCATGCCCGGCAGGCTTCTTGCGGTTCCCGGCAAGGAGGCGTCGGTTATACTGCCCCGACTGTCCGACGCACTGCCACACATCGCCTCAACAACGCACACCATGACCTTCAAGTTTGCCCCGCTTGCTCTGCCGGACGCGTTCAAGCGTCGTTCCTTCGCTTCCGTCGTTTCCAGGGCTGTCATCGTTTTTGCGCTCGGCGGTCTCGTCGCCGCGAATGCGTTCGCGCAGTCCCAGCCGCAATCCCCGACGCAGCAAGGGCAGGTCTTCGAAGAAGAAATCGTTCCGCAGCGCTACGCGAACAACCGCAATGTCGATGCGTTCATCAACGACATGGTCGCCCGCTACGATTTCGATTCGAGCGCGCTGCACGATCTCTTCAACCGGGTCAGCTATTCGGCGACGGCGGTCAAGCTCGTCCTCCCCGCGCCGACCCCTTCGGTCAAGAACTGGCGCGTGTACCAGTCGCGCTTCATCGAGCCGGTGCGCATCAACGCGGGGGTGAAGTTCTGGCGCGCCAATCAGGCGACCTTGCAGCGCGCGTCCGAGCAATACGGCGTGCCGCCGGAGGTGATCGTCGGGATCATCGGCGTGGAGACGATCTACGGCCGCTACATGGGCAACTTCCGCGCGCTCGACGCACTCACGACGCTCACCTTCGACTACCCGAACACGCCGAACCGCGCGGAGCGGCAGGCGACGTTCCGCAAGAATCTCGAAGACCTGCTTGTGTGGACGCGCGACGCGCAGATCGATCCGACCACCGTGCTCGGCTCGTACACCGGCGCGATCGGGATTCCGCAGTTTCTGCCGAGCAGCATCGTCCAGTACGCGGTGGATTACGACGGCAACGGCCGCATCGACTTGCGCACGAGCCAGGCCGATGCGATCGGCAGCGTCGCGAATTATCTGAACAAGCACGGCTGGGAAGCGGGCCGTCCGGTCGTGTGGCGCATCGCCGGCGACGAAGGCAGCCAGGGCATCGCGCAGGCCGGCGCCGACGGTCAGCCGGAACCGCGCTGGTCGCTCGCGCAACTGCTCAAGGCGGGCATGCTGCTCAACGAGCCGGGCCTGAATGTCGCGGCGGAAGCCGCTACGCCGGTGACAGTTGTTGATTTGCCGACGCCCGGCCGTCCCACCGAATACACACTCGGCACGCGCAATTTCTATGCGCTCACGCGCTACAACCGCAGCTTCTTCTACGCGCTCGCGGTGTATCAGCTGGGCGAAGCCGTGAAGGCTCGGATCGCAGCAGGCGACTCCGGCACGGCGGTGCAGTGAGGCATCGGCGCTCGCCGTGAGCGCTTGAAAACAAAAGGCCATTCCGAGTTCATCGGAACGGCCTTTTGCATGGTGCGCCTGAAATCGGGCTCAGGCGGGAAATACGCCCGTAGACAGGTAGCGGTCGCCCCGGTCGCAGACGATGAACACGATGGTCGCGTTCTCCACCTGGCGCGCGATGCGCAGCGCGACTTCGCACGCACCGCCCGACGATATGCCGCTGAAAATGCCTTCGACCGAGGCCATCTTGCGCGCCATCGCTTCCGATGCGGCCTGGCTCACATTCTCTACGCGGTCGACGCGGCTGCGGTCGAAAATCTTCGGCAGATAGGCTTCCGGCCATTTGCGGATGCCCGGAATGCGCGAGCCCTCTTCCGGCTGCGCACCGATGATCTCGATCTTCTCGTTCTTTTCCTTCAGGAATTGCGACACGCCCATGATCGTGCCGGTGGTGCCCATCGCCGAGACGAAGTGCGTGATGCGCCCTTCGGTCTGGCGCCACAGTTCGGGGCCGGTTGCTTCGTAGTGCGCAAGCGGATTGTCCGGGTTGGCGAACTGGTCGAGGATGATGCCGCGGCCTTCGCGCTGCATCTGCTCGGCGAGATCGCGTGCGTATTCCATGCCGCCCGTGACAGGCGTGAGCATGATCTGCGCGCCGTAGGCCGACATGCTCTGGCGCCGCTCGACCGACAGGTCTTCCGGCATCAGCAGCAGCATCTTGTACCCGCGCACGGCCGCGGCCATCGCGAGCGCGATGCCCGTGTTGCCGCTCGTCGCTTCGATCAGCGTGTCGCCGGGTTTGATGCGGCCGCGCTCTTCCGCCTTCTTGATCATCGAGAGCGCCGGGCGGTCCTTCACCGAGCCCGCCGGATTGTTGCCTTCCAGCTTGCCGAGAACCACGTTGTTGCGGCTGCGAATGTCGTCGTCGACGAGGCGGACGAGCTGCACGAGCGGCGTGTTGCCGATCGTGTCTTCGATTGTCATGTAAGCCATAAGCGGTGCGTTCGTACGATGCGGGGAATCCAACGATTGTAGCCCACCGGTCATTTCGACGCCGACCGCCCCTATCGGCTTCAGGGATTGCGGATCCGGCCACGAGGAAGCGGCGCACGAACCGACCGGCGCGTCGGCTGCGTGCGCCGCGCCGCGTCTATTTCTTCACGACGACAGGTTGTCCGGCCGCGCTCGCCGTGAAGGCAGCCGAGCCCGGACGGGCTGCGGCGGCCGTCTTGCTGGCCGGCCCGATGGTAAGACCCTCGGCCTGCAGGCGTTCGACCGTCTTGCCGCCCATGCCCTTCACACGCTTGCCGAGTTCGGCGGCGTCCTTGAACGGGCCGTGCGCTTCGCGTTCGTCGAGAATGGCCTTGGCTTTTGCCGGTCCGATGCCCTTGATGCCGCGCAAGGCGTCGGTGTTGGCGATGTTGACGTCGACGGCCGCGAATACGGAACCGACCGCCATGGCGAGCGCGAACGCTGCGATTACTTTCTTGATCATCTGAGTCTCCCTTGAGAACCGTGAGGAACCGGTCAGCGTCGCTCGCTGACCGTGAGACCCAGTTTAAAAAAACGGACCGTGCTTTTATAGCTGGCCGAATAGCCAACGCACGTAGCGATCGACGCCTTCCTGCACGCTCAGAAACGGCGCGTCGTAGCCGGCTGCGCGCAGCTTCGACTGGTCGGCCTGGGTGAAGCACTGATACTTGCCGCGCAGCGCGTCGGGGAACGGAATGTACTCGATCAACCCGCGCTGCACGAGTTCCGCGAGCGACAGCGACGCCTCGCCGTCCATCGCGCGCAGCGAATTCACCACGGTCGATGCGATGTCGTTGAACGGCTGCGCGCGCCCCGTGCCGAGGTTAAAGATGCCCGACTTCTCCGGATGATCGAAGAAGAAGAGATTGACCTTCACCACGTCTTCCACCGAGACGAAATCGCGCGTCTGCTCGCCCGCCGCGTAACCGTTGTATTCGCCGAAGAGCTTGACGCGCCCTTCCGCGCGGAACTGGTTGAAGTTGTGAAACGCCACCGACGCCATGCGCGCCTTGTGCGTCTCGCGCGGCCCGTACACGTTGAAATAGCGAAAGCCGACGATCTGCGTTTTCGCTCGGGGCAATGTCTGGCGCACGATCTGGTCGAAGAGGAATTTCGAATAGCCGTAGACGTTCAGCGGCTTCTCGAACTCGCGTTCCTCGACGAACTGGCTCGATCCGCCATACGTCGCCGCCGACGACGCGTACAGGAACTGCACGTCCTGCTTCATGCACGCGTCCATCACGTCGCGGCTGTAGCGGAAGTTGTTGTCCATCATGTAGCGGCCGTCGGTTTCCATCGTGTCCGAACAGGCGCCTTCATGGAACACCGCGCGCACCTTCCCGAAATCGCCGCGCTTGAACCGCTCGACGAACTCGGTCTTGTCGAGGTAATCGTCGATCTCGCAATCGACGAGATTCTTGAACTTGTCCGCGCGCGTGAGGTTGTCGACCGCGATCACGCGTTGTTCGCCGCGATCGTTGAGCGCCTTCACGATGTTGCTGCCGATGAACCCGGCCGCGCCGGTGACGATGATGGTCATGATGTTCTCAAGCGAAAAGTTCGTTGTAGTCGACGGTCGCCGTGCCCAGCTTGCCCACGACGATGCCCGCCGCCCGGTTCGCGTAGGCGATCGAGTCGATCAACGGCACGCCCGCGCCGAGCATGGTCGCGACCGTCGCGATGACGGTGTCGCCCGCGCCGGACACGTCGTAGACTTCGCGCGCGTCAGCCTGCGTGTGCACGACGCGGTCGTTCGTGAAGAGCGTCATGCCTTCCTCCGAGCGCGTGAGCAGCAGCGCGTCGAATTCGAGTTCGCGGCGCAGCTTCGCGACGCGCTCGTGCAAATCCTCCTCCGACTTCCAGTGCCCGATCACTTCGCGCAATTCCGCGCGGTTCGGCGTGATGAGCGTGGCGCCGCGATAGCGGTCCCAGTCGTCGCCCTTCGGATCGACGAGCACCGGCTTGCCCGCGCGTTTCGCGTCCGCGATCATCTGCGTGACGTGCGTCAGGCCGCCCTTCGCGTAGTCCGACATCAGGATGACGTCGTGCTGCGGCAAAAGATCGCCGAAGCGCGCGAGGCACGCGCGCAGCACTTCGTGCGTCGGCGAGTTCTCGAAGTCGACGCGCAGCAACTGCTGCTGGCGCGACAGCACGCGCAGCTTGATCGTCGTGAGCAGTTCGGGATCGCGTTCGAGATACGCCGCGACCTTGCTCTCGCCGAGCAGTTCGACCACGCGCTCGCCCGGCTCGTCGTGCCCGACGACGCACAGCAGTCCCGCCTGCGCGCCGAGCGCCGCCGCGTTGCGCGCGACGTTCGCCGCGCCGCCCAGACGGTCTTCCTTCTTCTGCACAAGCACGACCGGCACGGGCGCTTCCGGCGAGATGCGGTCGACGTTGCCGAACCAGTAGCGGTCGAGCATCACATCGCCGACGACCAGCACGCGCGCCGCCGAGATGCGCGCGCGCGGCACCACCGGAATGGCGGCCTGCTTGCCTGACTGTTCGGGCTTCTGATCAGGCGCCGGCGAGTTCGACATGGGGACGTCCTATTGCGTAATAGTCGATGCCGAGTTCGGCCATCGCTTCGGGTTCGTACAGGTTGCGGCCATCGAAGACAACCGGCATTTTCAGCTCGCTCTTCAGATGCGCGAAGTCGGGGCTCTTGAATTCCTTCCACTCGGTGACGATCACGAGCGCGTCGGCGCCGGGCAGCGCTTCCTTCTGCGAGCTCACGAACGAGAGGCGCTTCAGGTCGTCGGGACGGCCGGCGAGATCGAGCGCGAACACACGCTGCGCTTCGTCTAGCGCCACCGGATCGTAGGCGCGCACGGTCGCGCCGCGCGAAAGCAGCGCCGCGATCAGACGCCGGCTCGACGCCTCGCGCATGTCGTCCGTGTTCGGCTTGAACGCGAGGCCCCACACGGCGAACGTGCGCCCGCGCAGGTCTTCGCCCATGCGCTTCGTGATCTTGTTGACGAGCACTTCCTTCTGCGCGTCGTTCACTTCCTCCACCGATTCGAGAATGCGCAACCGATGGCCGTTCTCACGCGCCGTCTGTACGAGCGCTTGGACGTCCTTCGGAAAGCACGAACCGCCGTAGCCGCAGCCCGCATACAGAAAGTGATAGCCGATGCGCGGGTCGGAACCGATCCCCCGGCGCACCGCTTCGATATCCGCGCCGACGGTATCCGCCAGGTTCGACAGGTCGTTCATGAACGAGATGCGCGTCGCAAGCATCGCGTTGGCCGCGTACTTCGTGAATTCGGCCGAGCGCACGTCCATGTACAGCGTGCGTTCGTGGTTGCGGTTGAACGGCGCGTAGAGCCGCTTCATCTTTTCGCGCGCGATGCTGCCGGCTTCGTCGTCGTCGAGACCGATCACGATCCGGTCCGGGCGCATGAAATCGTCGACCGCGGCGCCTTCCTTCAGAAACTCCGGATTCGATACGACCGAAAAGCCGTGTTCGTCCGACGTCTCGAGCCCGCGCCCCTTCAGTTCTTCCGCGACGACCTTGCGCACCTGGAGCGCCGTGCCGACCGGCACCGTCGACTTGTCGACGATCACCTTGAAGCCGTTCGAATAGCGGCCGATATTGCGCGCCGCCGCGAGCACGTATTGCAGGTCGGCGGAGCCGTCTTCGTCGGGCGGCGTGCCGACCGCGATGAACTGGATTTCGCCATGCTTCACGCTCGCCTCGACGTCCGTCGAGAACTGGATGCGGCCGGCCGCGCGCGTGCGCTTTAGCATTTCCAGCAAGCCCGGTTCGTGGATCGGCACGCCGCCGTTGTTGAGGATCTCGATCTTGCGCGGATCGACGTCGACGCAAAACACGTCGTGGCCGATTTCAGCAAGGCACGCGCCGGTCACCAGACCGACGTAACCCGTGCCGACGATGGTAATTTTCATTCGCGTTCCCGTTGTTCTGAGGTTGCCGGCAGGCACGCGAACGGGGGATGGCCCGAGCGCCTCATACCGGCGGGCTTGCCGCTCGCGCTGTCAGGCCGACGCCGTGATCGGCTCGACGCGGCGCGGCGCATAGGTTTCCCAGCCGCTGCAGCCGGGACATTGCCAGTAGAAAAGACGTGCGCGGAAACCACAAGTTTGACACGTATAACGCGGCAGGTTCTTGGTGCGCTGCTTGACGAGCGCGCGCATCAGTTGCAGTTCGCCGCGACGCGGCTCTTCCGCGACCGCTTCCTGCGCTTCGAGCAGACGCGTCATGCCCGCGAGATTCGGCGAGCTTTGCATCTGCTTGCGCGCGAGCGTGTGCGCGGCGTCGAGGCCGCGCAGCGCCTCGACGTGCTTGAACGCGACGTCGAGCAGGTCGTTCGACGGATAGCGGTTCACGTAATCGGTCAGCAGATCGACGCCCTCTTCCGCGCGATCGAGCGCGCTGTACGCGTTCATCAGCTTCTCGGCGACGAGCGGCAGATAAACCGCATTCTGCTCCTCGACGCGCTTCCAGCAAGCGATCGCGCCGACGAGATTGCCGGCAGCCGCATCGACGTCGCCCGAGAGAATGGTCGCGCGCACGTTGTCCGGGTTCGCGTCGAGCGCCAGTTTCAACTCGGCGCGCGCGTCGTCGGGGCTTTTGCGCTGCAACGCTTCCTGCGCGAGTTCGCAGTGAAAGTGCGCGATTTCCTTCGCGAGCGTCGGCGCGCCCATTTTCTCGATGCGCTCGGCCGTCACGATCGACTTCGGCCAGTCTTTCTCGATCTCGTAGATGGTCAGGAGCGCGCGCTGGGCGCCTAGCGCGTACTCGCCGGCTTCGAGCGAGCGGAACGTTTCCTCGGCGCGGTCGAGCAGGCCCGCTTTCAGAAAGTCCTGGCCGAGTTCGAAAAGCGCGTGATCGCGCTCGGCATCGGGCAGGTCGGCGCGGCTCAGGAGGTTTTGATGCACGCGGATCGCGCGGTCGGTCTCGCCGCGACGGCGAAACAGGTTGCCGAGCGCAAAATGCAATTCGATGGTTTCCGGATCGAGCTTCGCGACTTCGATGAAGGCATCGATCGCCTTGTCGTGTTGCTCGTTGAGCAGAAAGTTCAGGCCGCGGAAGTACGAGCGCGGCAGATTCGCGTTTTCGGACAGCAGCGTTTTCAGGTCATAGCGCGATGCCATCCAGCCGAGCGCAAAGGCAACGGGAATGACAAGCAGCCACCAGAAGTCTAGATCCATGCGATGCGAT
This sequence comes from Caballeronia telluris, assembly GCF_001544495.1. GTDB lineage: Bacteria > Pseudomonadota > Gammaproteobacteria > Burkholderiales > Burkholderiaceae > Caballeronia > Caballeronia telluris. Next base: position 88,891 of record NZ_FCNZ02000022.1, on the reverse strand, counting down.
GAGGTCGGTAAGGTCGGTGAGTCGGGTTTCGGGTGCCGGCGTGGGCGGCGGCGGCTCAGATGAGCGGCGGCATCGGCGGCTCTTCCACCGCGACCGGCTGCTCGCGCGCGATGCGCAGTTCGCGCTTCAGACGGCCGTTCTCCATGCGCAGGCGGAACATCGCGGGCAGCGCGGACACGAGCCCTGCCAGCAAGCCGACGACAAAAAATGCCAGGCCGATCAGGATCAGCGGCGCCTGCCACACATAGCCAGCGAGGAACTTGAGCTCCGCGGTCTGCGTGTTGGCGAGCGCCAGAACCAGCAGCAGGACGAAGACGAGAACACGGATCAGCCAGACAAAAAATTTCATGGAGACTCTCTCGACGGCGGTGGCGGACGGCATCGGTTTGACCGCGCGCGTGAGTCCGCGCGAGGCAACGACCCGGGCCGAAAGTGACCGGTATTGTAATTGATGCGTATCCCCGGCAGTGCAACGGTGACGGCCGGTAAGAGTGAAACGGCATCGCCTGCTGCAGCAAGAGTCGAACCCATGCGCGCCCGCGTAGGCGCACGCGAAAGCGTCAGACGAAAAAAAGCACCCCGTGGGGTGCTTTTTTCCGGTCATTGCCGTCTGGCGGGACACGGCGGCCTTCGATTCCGATGCCGATCAGAGATCGTCGTCTTCGTCGTCGGACGCTTTCAGCGGCTCGCCCGCGCGGCCGTCGACGCGTTCACGCAATTCCTTGCCCGGCTTGAAGTGCGGCACGAATTTCTCCGGCACCAGCACTTTTTCACCCGACTTCGGATTGCGCCCGACGCGCGACGGACGACGATTGAGCCCGAAGCTGCCGAAGCCGCGAATTTCGATGCGGTGACCGTTGGCGAGCGCCTCGGACATCGCATCGAGCATCGTCTTCACCGCGAAATCCGCATCCTTGAGGACAAGTTGCGGAAATCGCGACGCCAGTTGGGCGACCAATTCCGATTTGGTCATACTGCAGCAGTACCGTTAAGGCTTAGCTGTTCTGGCCGTCGAGCTTGGCCTTGAGCAGCGCGCCGAGGTTGGTCGTGCCGGTAGCAGCGGCGTTCGAGTCCGATGCTGCCAGACCGCGCATCGCTTCCTGTTGCTCGGCCGAATCCTTGGCCTTGATCGACAGGTTGATGCCGCGCGACTTGCGGTCGATGTTGATGATCATCGCATTGACCTTGTCGCCTTCCTTCAGCACGTTGCGAGCGTCTTCCACGCGGTCTTGTGCGATTTCCGAAGCACGCAGGTAGCCTTCGACTTCGCCGGACAGCGTGACGACCGCACCCTTCGGATCGACCGACTTCACGACGCCGTCGACGATTGCGCCCTTGTCGTTGATCGCGACGAAGTTGCTGAACGGATCGCCTTCGAGCTGCTTGATGCCGAGCGAAATGCGTTCCTTCTCGACGTCGATGCCCAGAACCACGGCTTCGACTTCGTCGCCCTTCTTGTACTTGCGCACGGCTTCTTCGCCGGTTTCCGACCACGACAGGTCCGAGAGGTGAACCAGACCGTCGATGCCGCCAGGCAGACCGATGAACACGCCGAAGTCGGTGATCGACTTGATGGCGCCGCTGATCTTGTCGCCCTTCTTGAAGTTGCGGCTGAAGTCATCCCACGGATTCGGCTTGCACTGCTTCATGCCGAGGCTGATACGGCGGCGGTCTTCGTCGATTTCGAGAACCATGACTTCGACTTCGTCGCCCAGCTGCACAACCTTCGACGGTGCAACGTTCTTGTTCGTCCAGTCCATTTCCGACACGTGGACCAGGCCTTCGATGCCCGATTCCACTTCGACGAATGCGCCGTAGTCGGTGATGTTCGTGACCTTGCCGAACAGGCGCGTGCCCGACGGGTAACGGCGCGAAATGCCTTCCCACGGATCGTCGCCGAGTTGCTTGATGCCGAGCGAGACGCGGTTCTTCTCTTGGTCGAACTTGAGGATCTTCGCGGTGACTTCCTGGCCGACCGAGAGGACTTCGCTCGGGTGACGCACGCGACGCCATGCGATGTCGGTGATGTGCAGCAGGCCGTCGATGCCGCCGAGATCCACGAACGCGCCGTAGTCGGTGATGTTCTTGACCACGCCTTCCACGATCGCGCCTTCCTTCAGCGTCTCGAGCAGCTTCGCGCGCTCTTCGCCTTGCGTGGCTTCGATCACGGCGCGGCGCGACAGCACCACGTTGTTACGCTTGCGGTCGAGCTTGATGACGCGGAATTCGAGGGTCTTGCCTTCGTACGGCGTCGTGTCCTTGACCGGACGCGTGTCGACGAGCGAACCCGGCAGGAACGCGCGGATGCCGTTGACCATGACGGTCATGCCGCCCTTGACCTTGCCCGTGATCGTGCCGGTCACGAGTTCGTTGTTGTCGAGGGCCTTTTCCAGCGACAGCCACGAAGCGAGGCGCTTCGCCTTGTCACGCGACAGGATGGTGTCGCCGTAACCGTTTTCCAGCGCGTCGATCGCGACGGAAACAAAGTCGCCCGCCTGCACTTCGACCTCGCCCGCGTCATTCAGGAATTCTTCGAGCGGAATGTAGGCTTCGGACTTGAGACCAGCGTTGACGACCACGAAGTTGTGGTCGACGCGCACGACTTCGGCGGAGATCACTTCGCCGGCGCGCATGTCTTGCTTGGTCAGCGACTCTTCGAACAGAGCCGCGAAAGATTCGGTATTCGGGGTGGAGGTTTGCAGGTCGGACATAAAAATCGATAGTTGCCTGGCTATTTCGCGATGCCTGCCTGTCTGGTCGGCGACCAAAGGCAAAACGGCAAAAAGGGCGAATGCCACGCGGGGTTAAGGGGTTGAAACACGCTCCGCGTTTCTCACGGAGCACCTTGCGAACCGGCGATGCCTCGCCAGCCTTGCTGCTTTTTTTGCTGCTTTTTTTGCTGCTTTTTTTGCTGCTTCCTTGCTGCCGCTACTCGACGCTCACTTCGCTAAACCAGCCGATGATCTGCTCGACCGCCTGGTCGATGGATAAGCCGGATGTGTCCAGCGTCTTCGCGTCTGCCGCGGGCTTGAGTGGCGCGGTCGCGCGATTGCTATCGCGCGCGTCACGTTCACGCAAATCTCTCAGCAAGTTTTCCATATTAGCAGAAAAACCTTTTTGTATCAATTGCTTATACCGTCTGGCCGCGCGGGCCTCGACGCTCGCCGTCAGGAAGACCTTCAGCGTGGCATCCGGGAAGATGACCGTGCCCATGTCGCGGCCGTCCGCGACGAGGCCCGGAAGCTTGCGGAACGCCCGCTGACGGGCAATCAGTGCGCGCCGAACCTCCGGGTGGACCGCGATCGCGGACGCCCGGTTGCCGACTTCCTCGGCGCGGATTTCCGCCGACACGTCCACGCCGTCGAGTTGCGCGCAACCTTCGCGAAACGTGATATGCAGCGCGTCGACGAGTTTTGCAAGGGCGTCGGCGTCGCCCGCATCGACGCGGTAGCGCAGGCTCGCGAGCGCGGTCAGGCGGTAGAGCGCGCCGCTGTCGAGCAAGTGAAAACCGAGCGTCGCGGCGACCAGTGCCGCCACGGTGCCCTTGCCCGATGCCGTCGGCCCGTCGATGGTGATGACCGGAGTCTGATGAAAGGGACGGGTCGGTTTCATTGAATGAGGGTGCGCAAACGCGTTGTTACAGTCATGTCGTTCAGGTGGTTCAGGGTTGGGCGAGCGTGGCGAAGCGGTCGAAATAGTCGGGAAAAGTCTTGCCGACGCACTTCGGGTCGTTGATGCGCACCGGCACGCCGCCGAGCGCGACGAGCGAGAAGCACATCGCCATGCGGTGATCGTCGTAGGTGTCGATCGCGGCGTCGGCGACGAGCGCGACAGGCGGTGTGACGATCAGATAATCCGCGCCCTCTTCCACCGTCGCGCCGACCTTGCGCAGCTCGGTCGCCATCGCGGCGATGCGGTCCGTTTCCTTCACGCGCCAGCTCGCGATGTTGCGCAGCGTCGTCGGGCCATCGGCGAAAAGCGCGGCGACGGCGATCGTCATCGCGGCATCGGGGATCAGGTTGAAATCCATGTCGATGGCCGCGAGCCGCCCGTCGTCCGATTCGACCCCGCGCACCTCGATCCAGTCGTCGCCCATCATCACGTTCGCGCCCATGCGGATCAGCGCGTCGGCGAAACCGACGTCGCCCTGGATGCTCGCGCGCCCGACGCCCTCCACGCGCACCGGACCGCCGCCGATCGCGCCCGCCGCCAGAAAATACGACGCCGACGACGCATCGCCTTCCACCATGATCGTGCCCGGCGACCGATACTGCGCGCCCGCCGGCACGGTGAAGCGCGCCCAGCCGTCGCGCTCGACCGTGACGCCGAAGCGCTCCATCAGCCGGATCGTGATGTCGATGTACGGCTTCGAGATGAGTTCGCCTTCGACTTCGACGTGAATCGCGCCCCCCGGCGACTTTACGAGCGGCAAGGTCATGAGAAGCGCCGTGAGGAACTGGCTCGACACGTCGCCGCGCACGCGGATCGGCTTGTCGACGGCGATCTGCGCCGGGTGGATCTTGAGCGGCGGAAAGCCGTCGTTCAGTTCGTAGTCGATGCGCGCGCCGATCTGCCGCAGACCGTCGACGAGATCGCCGATCGGCCGCTCGTGCATGCGCGGCACGCCGTGCACGCGATATTCGCCGCCATTGACCGCGAGCGCGGCCGTCAGCGGGCGCACCGCAGTGCCCGCGTTGCCGAGAAAAAGCTCGGCCGCCTTGACCGGAAACTCGCCGCCCGTGCCCGTCACGATGCAGCGTTCGCCGTCGTTCCGGACGGTCACGCCGAGCGCGGCGAGCGCGGCGAGCATCACGCGGGTGTCGTCGGAGTCGAGCAGGTTCGTGATCGTGGTTTCGCCCACGCCCAGCGCGGCGAGCAGCAGCACGCGGTTCGAAATGCTCTTCGAGCCGGGCAGCCGGACCGTGCCGGACGCACGTGAGAAGGGTCCGAGATCGAGATATTCCATGATTGAGTCCTTGATTCGCGCCTTGTCTGGCGGCTGTTCGGCCGCCTATTTCGCGGGGAAGTCGTCGGCGGATTTGGGCGCGTTCGGCGTGCCGGATGCGCCGTGCGCCTTCGCTGCGTCGATCGTTCCGCGTTCCTGCCATTCGGTGCGCGCGGCGCGCGAGCGGTCGAACGCCGCTTCCAGCGCGGCGCCGTCGGCGGCGTCGATGGCCGCGCGAAAGCGCGCGAGCACGGCCGTGTACGCGTCGAGTTCCGCGAGCAGCGCCGCCCGGTTCGCGACGCACACGTCGCGCCACATTTCCGGGCTCGACGCCGCGATGCGCGTGAAATCGCGGAATCCGCCCGCGGCGAATGAAAACTTGAGCGCGGCGTCGGGCGCTTCGAGAATCTGTTCGACGAGCGCGAACGACAGCACGTGCGGCAAATGGCTCACCGCCGCGAACACGCGATCGTGCTGCGCCTCGTTCATCCGGTGCACGGCGGCGCCGGTCGCCTGCCACATCGCGGCGACGCGTTCGACCGAGCCCGCCGGGCTCTCGGCGAGCGGACACAGCACGACGTTGCGGTTGACGTACAGCTCGGGCAACGCGGCATCGACGCCGCTCGACTCGCGCCCGGCAATCGGGTGCCCGGGCACGAACTGCGCGATCCGCGCGCCGAGCGCCGAGCGCGCCGCCGCGACAACATCGCTTTTCGTGCTGCCGGCGTCCGTCACGACCGTGCGCGCGTCGAGAAACGGCGCGATGCGCGCGAGGAGCGGCTCGGTCTGCGCGACCGGCGCGGCGAGCAGCACGACATCGGCGCCTTCGAGTGCTGAGCGCAGCGCGCGGTCGTCGTCGATGGACACCGCCGCATCGATCACGCCGAGTTCCAGCGCACGCGCGACCGACTTCTCCGAGCGCCCGACGCCGACGATCTCGCCCGCGAGCCCCGCCCGTTCGCGCAACGCGCGCGCGAGCGATCCGCCGATCAGGCCGACGCCGAAAATAACCAGTTTGTTGAAAGTGAACGCAGCCACGGGACCTTGCCAAAAAGCGCCTTGCGGCGCGCGGGTTCAGACGGACACGAGCGACTTCTCGAGCGCGGCGATAAAGGCTTCGTTCTCCGCCGGCAGCCCGATCGTGATGCGCAGCCACTGCGGCAGACCGTAGTTGCCGACCGGCCGCACGATCACGCCCTGTTTGAGCAACGCGAGATTCACGCGCGCGCCGGCGGCGTCGTCGTCCCCGACGCGCACCATCACGAAATTGCCGTAAGACGGCACGTACGCAAGCCCGAGCTGGTCGAACGCTTCAGTCAGCCGCCGGTAGCCGCGCGCATTCACCGACGCGCTCTCTTCGAGGAACGCGCGGTCGTTCAGCGCGGCGACCGCGGCCGCCTGCGCGAGCGAATTGACGTTGAACGGCTGACGCAGGCGGTTGAGCAGATCGGTGAGTTCAGGCTGCGCAATCGCAAAGCCGATGCGCAGGCCCGCGAGTCCGAACGCCTTCGAGAACGTGCGCGACACGAGCAGGTTCGGATAGCGGCGCACCCAGTCGATCGAGTCGTAGCGCTTGTCGGCCGGGAGATATTCGGTGTAGGCCTCGTCGAGCACGATCGCCACGTGGCGCGGCACCTTCGCGATGAACGCTTCGAGCGCCGGGCCGTCGATGAACGTGCCGGTCGGATTGTTCGGGTTCGCGACGAAGACGAGGCGCGTGTCGTCCTCGATGGCGGCGAGCATCGCGTCGGTGTCGTGACCGTATTCGAGCGCCGGCACGACGATCGCGCGCGCGCCCAAGCCCTGCGTCGCGAGCGCATAGACCGCGAACGAATACTGCGAATAGACGATCGACTGCGCCTTTTCGACGAACGCGTGCGCCGCCATTTCGAGGATGTCGTTGCTGCCGTTGCCGAGCGTGATCCATTCCGGCGGCACGCCGTAGCGCGCGGCGAGCGCGGCCTTCAGCTCGAAGCCGTTCGAATCCGGGTAGCGCCCGAGTTCCTCGATGGCGAGCGTCATCGCGCGCTTCGCCGACGCCGGCATGCCAAGCGGATTCTCGTTCGAGGCGAGCTTGACGATGCTCGCTTCGTTCAGGCCGAACTCGCGGGCCACTTCGGAAATCGGCTTGCCGGCGATGTACGGCGCGATGGCGCGCACATACGAAGGGCCGAATTGCGATGTCATGGTGTTCTCCAGTTCCAGTCGATGCGGCGCGATCGCGCGTTAGCGGGCGCGCGGATACGAGCCGAGGATCTTCAGGAAAGCGGCCTTCTGGCCGAGTTCGGCGAGCGCGGCCGCGACGGACGAGTCGTCGCGATGTCCTACCACATCGATGTAGAAGTAGTACTCCCACGTGCCCACGCGTGCCGGGCGCGACTCGAAGCGCGTCATCGAGACCCCGTGCGCAGCCAGCGGCTCCAGCAGCTTGAACACCGCGCCGGGTTCGTTCGCCACCGACACGATCAGCGAGGTCTGGTCGTGCCCGCTCGCACCGGTCGGCTGCTTGCCGATCATCACGAAGCGCGTGCGGTTGTGCGGATCGTCCTGGATATGCGTGAAGACCGCGCCGAGCCCGTAGTGCGTCGCGGCGCGATCGCCGGCGATGGCCGCGACGGTCGGATCGTTCACCGCCAGGCGCGCTGCTTCCGCGTTGCTCGACACCGCCTGCCGCTCCAGATGCGGCACGTTCGCCGTGAGCCAGCGCTGGCACTGCGCGAGCGCCTGCGGATGCGCGCAGACGCGCGTCACGCCGTCGAGCTTGCCGGTCGACGTCAGCAAATTGTGATGAATCGGCAGCGCCAGTTCGCCGCCGATCGTAAGCGACGACTGCAGCAGCAGGTCGAGCGTGCGCGACACCGCGCCTTCCGCCGAATTCTCGACCGGCACGACGCCGAATTCCGCTGCGCCCGCTTCGACCGAACGAAACACTTCGTCGATCGACGGGCACGGCACGCCTTCGATCGAATGACCGAAGTATTCGAACATCGCCTGCTCGCTATAGGTGCCGACCGGCCCCAGGAACGCGGCGCGGATCGTCTGTTCGAGCGCGCGGCTCGCGGCCATGATCTCGCGCCAGATCGCGCTGATGTGATCCGAGCCAAGCGGGCCGTCGCTCATGTCCTGCAAGCGCTGGATCACCTGCATTTCGCGCTCCGGACGGAACACGGGCGCGTTGAAATGCTTCTTCACCTCGCCGACTTCCAGCGCCACCCCGGCGCGCTGGTTCAGAAGGGCGATGAGCTGCGCGTCGATCGCGTCGATGCGTTCGCGCAGCGGTTTGAGTCTTGAATCGAGATCGTCGTCCATGCGTTGTGCGGGCGGGCGTTGAGGGCAAGTCAAAGTGCGGGGTGCAAGGCGCGCACGTTACGCGCGGCCCTGCTCGAAGTCCTTCATGTATTCGACGAGCGCCTTCACGCCCTCGATCGGCACCGCGTTGTAGATCGATGCCCGCATGCCGCCTACGGACTTGTGGCCCTTCAGTTGCAGCAGCCCGCGCGCTTTCGCGCCGGCCAGGAAATCGGCGTTGCGCGATTCGTCGGCGAGGAAGAACGGCACGTTCATGCGCGAACGCGACTGGCGCTCCACCTTGTTGACGTAGAAATCGCTGGAATCGATGGTGTCGTACAGCAGCTTCGCCTTTTCGGCGTTGCGCGCCTCGATCGCTTCCAGACCGCCCTGCCGTTTCAGCCACTTGAAGACGAGGCCCGCGATGTAGATCGCGTAGCTGGGCGGCGTGTTGTACATCGAATTGTTCTCGGCGACCGTCTTCCATTCGAACGCCGACGGGCAAATCGAAAGCGCGCGATCGAGCAGGTCCTCGCGCACGATCACGACCGTGACGCCCGCCATGCCGATGTTCTTCTGCGCGCCGCCGAAGAGCACGCCGTATTTGGCGATGTCCATCGGGCGCGACAGGATGTGCGACGACGCATCGGCGACGAGCGGAATGTCGCCGAGATCGGGAATCTCGAAGGTTTCGACGCCGTCGATGGTTTCGTTCGTGCAGAGATGCACGTAGGCGGGGTCGTCGGAGAGATGCCACTCGGCGATGCGCGGCACGTGCGTGAAACCTTGCTCCGTCTTGCCGTTCGCGGCGATGTGCGGCGTGCCGTACTTCTGCGCTTCCTTGAACGACTTCTGCGACCAGGAACCGGTCACGATGAAATCGGCGGTCTGCTTCGTGCCGAGCATGTTCATCGGCACGATGGCGTTTTCGCCGATACCGCCGCCCTGCAAAAAGAGAATGCGATGCGACGCCGGTACTTGTAGCAGATCGCGCAGATCGGTGAGCGCGGCTTCGTGGATCGACATGAACTCGGCGCCGCGGTGGCTCATCTCCATCACGCTCATGCCGCTGCCGTTCCAGTCGAGCATCTCGTCGGCTGCCTGGCGCAGCACTTCTTCGGGCATCGCCGCAGGACCGGCGGAGAAATTGAACACGCGCATCTAGGAACCCCGAATGGCCTGGCGCGGCGGGAAGGCACAACACGTACGGAAAACCGCGCCCGGAAAAGAAATGGCTGTTTGCGCTTTCGCGCAAACAGCCATTATCGCACCGTCCTGAAAACCCGCCAATCCGCGGGCGCCGCGCGGCGCCCGCCCAGATGGCCGGTTCAGGCCGATCAGCGCCTTACTTGGCCGGCTTCACGTTGGCGACTTCAGCGTCGGCCTGCGTGCGCGTCGCCTTGATGGCTTGCGGCATGTACTTCTGCATCAGGCCGTTCACGACGTCGCGGCCAACCTGATCCTGCACCTGGATGAACTTGCGGCCAGTCGGGCTCTTGTAGAACGCCGTCAGGTCCTTGATTTCTTCCGTCGTGTAGTACTTCGCGTAGGCGTCGAACTGAGCCTTCATGGCGTCCTGGCGGAACGAATCCGTCGCGAACACCTGGCCTGCCGCGTCAACCAGCTTCGGCACGGCGTTCTTCTGCAGCGCCGGCACGGCGGCCTGCTTCTGCTTGTCGTTCATCGACTTGTTCTCGGAGAGCGCGTCCGACAGGATTGCCGGAACGAGCTGCTTCGATTGCATCTGCGCGCTGTTGCCGATGGCACCGACGAGCTTCTGCGCGTCGATGGCGCTCAGCAGATCGTTGATGGCCGCCTGCTTCGCAGAATCGACCGGCGCCGCTGCCGGGGCGGCCGGAGCGGCTGCCTGGTTCGGGGCCTGATTCTGGAGCGACTGAGCCATCGCGAAGGTCGGCACGAGGGCGGCCAGCAACATCCACTGTTTAAATCGTTTTTGCATCATTACTCCCTTTGAAAAGTATTCAAAACAGCCGTGCGACACCGCTTCGCCGCCCGTGGCCCGGCTCGTCTTCAAACGAGCGAGCCCGGCGGCATGACGCGAGTCGCACGACTTGATCCATTCAGAACGCGAGTCACGCGAGAGAAACGAGAATCAGGCTTCACCGCCTTCATCGCCATTGACGTCGCCTTCGCCATTGACGCCGTTTGCGCCGTTCGAGTCGGCAGCGTTGTCAATGTCGGCATCGAGCTCGGCTTCGGCTTCCGCCTCGGCGATGTGCTGCAGTCCCGAGAGCTTCGTCCCTTCATCAAGACTGATGAGTGTAACACCTTGGGTTGCCCGCCCCATCTCGCGTATCTCGGACACGCGGGTGCGAATCAGGACGCCGGAATTGGTGATCAGCATGATCTCGCTTTCCGGCTCGACGAGCGTCGCGGCGACCACACGGCCGTTGCGTTCCGACGTCTGGATCGCGATCATTCCCTTCGTGCCGCGGCCGTGCCGCGTGTACTCGTTGATCGGCGTGCGCTTGCCGAAGCCGTTTTCCGTTGCCGTGAGCACCGACTGGTTCTCGCCGCCCGCGACGAGCATCGCGATGACCTGCTGCCCGTCTTCGAGCTGCATGCCGCGCACGCCCCGCGCTTCGCGGCCCATCGCGCGGACATCGTTCTCGTCGAAACGCACGGCCTTGCCGGCGTCGGAGAAGAGCATGACGTCGTGCTGGCCGTCGGTGATGGCCGCGCCGATCAGGTAATCGCCTTCATCGAGGCCGACCGCGATAATGCCCTTGCGCAGCGGCCGGCGGAACGCTTCGAGCGGCGTCTTCTTAACGGTGCCGAGCGCGGTCGCCATGAACACGTATTTGTCGGCCGAGAATTCCTTGATCGGCAGCACGACGTTGATCTTCTCGCCGTCCTGCAGCGGGAACATGTTGACGATCGGCCGGCCGCGCGAGTTGCGCGAGCCCTGCGGCACTTCGTACACCTTGACCCAGTACACGCGGCCGCGGTTCGAGAAGCACAGCATGTGATCGTGCGTGTTCGCGATGAAGAGTGTGTCGATCCAGTCGTCTTCCTTCATCTGCGTCGCCTGCTTGCCGCGGCCGCCGCGCTTTTGCGCGCGATACTCGGACAGCGGCTGCGACTTCACGTAGCCCGTGTGCGACATGGTCACGACCATTTCCTGCGGCGTGATCAGGTCTTCGGTGTTCAGTTCGGTGGCGTTCAGTTCGATGCGCGAACGGCGATCGTCGCCGAATTCGCTGCGAATCTGGCCGAGTTCGTCGACGATGATCTGACGAATCCGCTCCGGACGCGCGAGGATGTCGAGCAGGTCGGCGATCTGCGCCATCACGTCGCGATATTCGCCGACGATCTTGTCCTGTTCGAGCCCCGTCAGGCGTTGCAGGCGCATCTGCAGGATTTCCTGCGCCTGGACGTCCGACAATCTATAAAGACCGTCCTCCTGCAAGCCGTACGCCGGATTCAGCCCTTCCGGCCGGTACGCGATGCGCCCGCCCGCGGCTTCCGTCTCGGTGCGCGTCAGCATTTCGCGCACGAGCGACGAATCCCACGAGCGGTTCATCAGCTCCTGCTTCGCGATCGGCGGCGTGGGCGCGGCCTTGATGAGCGCGATGAATTCGTCGATGTTCGCGAGCGCAACCGCCAGACCTTCGAGGATATGGCCCCGATCGCGCGCCTTGCGCAGTTCGTAGACCGTGCGCCGCGTCAGCACTTCCCGCCGGTGCGACAGGAAGCACTCCAGCATTTCCTTCAGGTTCAGGAGCTTCGGCTGGCCGTCGACGAGCGCGACCATGTTCATGCCGAAGGTGTCCTGCAACTGCGTCTGCTTGTACAGGTTGTTGAGAATGACTTCGGGCACTTCGCCGCGCTTCAGCTCGATCACGACGCGCATGCCGCTCTTGTCGGACTCGTCGCGGATGTCGGAGATGCCCTCGATCTTCTTCTCGTTGACGAGTTCGGCGATGCGCTCGAGCAGCGTGCGCTTGTTCACCTGATACGGAATTTCGTCGACGATGATCGCCATGCGCTGGCCGCGATCGATTTCCTCGAAGTGCGTGGTCGCGCGCATCACGACGCGGCCGCGTCCCGTGCGATAGCCATCGCGCACGCCCGCGACGCCGTAGATGATGCCGGCCGTCGGGAAATCCGGCGCCGGCACGATCTCGATCAGTTCGTCGATCGTCGATTCAGGATTGTTCAGCAGATGCAGACAGGCATCGACGATTTCGCGCAGGTTGTGCGGCGGAATGTTGGTCGCCATGCCGACCGCGATGCCGGCCGAGCCGTTGATCAGCAGATTCGGGATGCGCGCGGGCAGAACCAGCGGCTCGCTCTCGCTGCCATCGTAGTTCGGGCCGAAGTCGACGGTTTCCTTGTCGATGTCGGCGAGCAGCTCGTGGCCGATCTTCGCCATGCGGATTTCGGTGTAGCGCATGGCGGCGGCGTTGTCGCCGTCGACCGAACCGAAGTTGCCCTGCCCGTCGACCAGCATGTAGCGCAGCGAGAACGGCTGCGCCATCCGGACGATCGTCTCGTAGACGGAGGCGTCGCCGTGGGGGTGATATTTACCGATCACGTCGCCGACGATACGCGCCGACTTCTTGTAAGCGCGATTCCAGTCGTTGTTCAGCTCGTGCATCGAATACAGCGCGCGCCGGTGAACCGGCTTCAGGCCATCGCGGACATCGGGAAGCGCCCGCCCGACGATCACGCTCATCGCGTAATCGAGATATGAGCGGCGCATTTCCTCCTCAAGGGAGATTGGCAGAGTCTCTTTGGCGAATTGATCCATTATCCGTGTCTTGAACTGTGCGACGGCAGCGCGGCGGCGAGCCCGGTTCGGGCGCTAATGACCCGCATCAGGACCCGCACTAGGGCCCGCATTAGGACCGTTTGCCACCGGGTTGGCTGCCGCTTGACTGCGCTTTCGCAACGACGCTGCGAACGCAGCGAATCACGCGATTCTAACATGCGCGGCATCCGTGCCCGGGCGGGGTGCGTATACATACAGTTCGCAGCGGTTACGAATGGAATAGTCGCCGGGGGGGGCTTCGTATACACCGGAATCGACGGCGCACGAACATAGTCACGCGCGCTTACAAATTGCTGCACCGCGGCGCGTGAAATCATCATGTGAAACGGCTATGATTCCGCCTCGCCTGTTGGGACCCTTTGACAGGGAACTGGCAAAAAAAGCTAAGAAACGGGCGCGTTGTGGCACGCAAAATGCGCAAGCGACGCGCCCCAGCAAAGTTTCATTCGCTCCCTGTCCCTTTCTTGTTGCTCTAGCACCACATAAGGTTGCGGGTCTATAGGAGGGGGGATATTTTTTATCGAAGCAAGGGAACGATATGGCAAAATGCCAACGCACAAAGTTAGACACTGCTCGAAGTCTACACGGCGCGTTTTGTTCCGCGGTAATGTTATACTTCGAGCAATGTATGACTTGTCTTCGTCAACAAGCTCGCAGTAAACCTGCGGTAATCTCAATTTCGAGAGGAGAAATATGAATAAACTTTCAAAGCTCGCGTTCATTGCAGCTACCGCAGTTATGGCTGCATCGGCTTCGGCGCAGTCGGTGCCGGCATCGCGACAAGCAGTGAACGACAACTGGGTGAACGGCACGGGCGAATACGTGTGGATGAACGGCACGAACGAGCTTTGCTGGCGTGACGCGTTCTGGACGCCGGCCACGGCAAACGCAAAGTGCGATGGCGCGCTGGTCGCCCAAGCACCGACGCCGCCGGCACCGGTCGCTCCGGCACCCGCTATCGTGAGCCAAAAGGTTACCTACCAGGCTGACGCGCTGTTCGACTTCGACAAGGCAGTCCTGAAGCCGGCTGGCAAGGAAAAGCTGGACGATCTCGCATCGAAGATCGGCGGCCTGAACCTGGAAGTGGTGGTCGCAACCGGCTACACCGACCGCATCGGTTCGGACAAGTACAACGATCGCCTGTCGCTGCGTCGTGCACAAGCTGTCAAGGCATACTTGGTCAGCAAGGGCATCGAAGCGAACCGTGTCTATACGGAAGGCAAGGGCAAGCGCAACCCGGTCACGACCGGTTGCAACCAGAAGAACCGCAAGCAACTCATCGCCTGCCTCGCACCGGATCGTCGCGTGGAAGTCGAAGTTGTCGGTACCTCGCGCGCACCGCAGTAATAGCAGCAAGGTTGCCGCAGGATCGAACCCCCGCCTCGGCGGGGGTTTTTTTATGCGCGCACACTTAACGCAGGCAGGTCCGGCGCGTGCGTGCCGCACGCATTCCCGCCGCCGCCGATGCGCGCCCGCGACGCCTGAGCGCTTTTGCCCACCCCCTGCGCCGCCTATATACTCGGGGCTAACCGATTCACGACATCAGGAAGGGCTGCTTTCACCATGACGAACGTCGATCCCCACGAACTTCAGAAATTCAGCGAGCTCGCGCACCGCTGGTGGGACCCGAACGCAGAGTTCAAACCGCTGCACGAGCTGAATCCGGTGCGGCTCGCATGGATCGACGCGCACGCACATCTGATGGGCAAACGCGTGCTCGACATCGGCTGCGGCGGCGGCATCCTGTCCGAATCGATGGCCTCGCGCGGCGCGACGGTCAAAGGCATCGACCTGTCGTCAAGCGCGCTCGGCGTGGCCGACCTGCATAGCCTGGAGAGCGGCGTGGAAGTCGCCTACGAGGAGATCTCGGCAGAGGCGCTCGCCGCCCGCGAGCCCGGCACGTACGACGTCGTCACCTGCATGGAGATGCTCGAACACGTGCCGAATCCGGCGGGCACCGTGGCCGCGTGCGCATCGCTCGTGAAGCCCGGCGGCTGGGTCTTCTTTTCCACGCTGAACCGCAATCCGAAGGCGTACCTCTTCGCGGTGATCGGCGCCGAATACATCGCGCGGATGCTGCCCAAGGGCACGCACGACTACGCGCGCTTCATCAAGCCGTCGGAGCTCGCGGGCTTCGCGCGCGCGGCCGAACTGTCGCCCGTCGACATCAAGGGCATCACGTACCGACCGCTCAGCAAGCACTTCGGCCTTTCGGGCGACACCAGCATCAACTACCTGATGGCTTGCCGCCGCGAAGCCTGACGCCATGAACCAAGACGACCTGATGGGCGAACAAAAGCCGACCGTCCTGCCCGACGACCCCACGCCCCTCCCGCAGCATGTACTGGACGGTGACCGGCTGGGCTTGTGCCAGGCGGTGCTCTTCGACCTCGACGGCACCATCGCCGACACCGCGCCCGACCTCGTCGCGGCGGTCAACAAGATGCGCCACGACCGCGGTCTCGAGATGCGGCCGCTGGAGACACTGCGGCCGTTCGCATCGGCGGGCGCGCGCGGGCTGCTTGGCGGCGCGTTCGAGATCGGACCGGAGCATCACGACTTCCCGGCGATGCGCGACGAATTCCTCGCGAACTACGAAGCGGATCTGTGCATCGAGACGACGCTCTTTCCCGGCATCGACATCCTGCTCGACCAGCTCGACGCGCGCGGCGTGCGCTGGGGCATCGTGACGAACAAGGTGACGCGCCTCTCGGAGCCGCTCATCGCGCTGCTCGGGCTCGACACGCGCGCGGCGTGCCTCGTCTGCGGCGATACCACGCCGCATTCGAAGCCGCACCCTGCCCCGCTGCTGCACGCGGCAGAACTGCTCGACGTCGCTCCGGAGCGCATCGTCTATGTCGGCGACGACTTGCGCGACGTGCAAGCCGGTTTTGCGGCGGGCATGATCACGGTCGCGGCGGCCTACGGCTATTGCGGCGACGACATTCCGCCGCGCCGCTGGCACGCGAATCACGTGGTGGACTCGCCGGTCGAACTGCAGCATCTTCTGCGCGACATCGGATGACAGCCTTGCAAAAACGGGCGGTTCGCCTCAACTGGGGTTCTGTGGGATAATGAAATCCGCTTGGGGGCGACCTGGTTTCGACAGGGGTTGCGAAGCGGCCAGGGCATACCGAGGACCCGTCACCTCGTTAATCAATGGGAAAAACGTAACTGCAAACGACGATACGTTCGCACTGGCAGCCTAAGGGCCGCCGTCCTCTGCCTAGTTTACTGACGGGCTAGTGTCGCAAGACCGGTAGCAATACCGACAGAGGTCATATACGTCAGTTAAGTCCTGGTGGCGTCACGACGCCAGGGTCGAAAATCTAGTGAATCGCTGTAACGAAGCGTGTTCGTTCGCGTCGGTGCGGCTAAATCAAAAGACAGAACTAAGTATGTAGAACTGGTCGTAGAGCGCTACTGGACGCGGGTTCGATTCCCGCCGCCTCCACCAATCGCTGAAAAAAGAAATCCCGTAAGGTCAAAGCCTTACGGGATTTTTTCTTTTCCAGCCCATCGTCGCGGCCTTCCACGCAAAGCCCGACGGCAACGCCTCCTAACATGCACCGAAACCCCGCCCATGTTCGCTTGACCACCGACTCCCGCCCTATCCCCCGGCAATCTTCCGATTTATTCTGCTAAACGGGCGTTTAAGGAGAAAGCATGGGCAGGGGCAAGTCGATGTCGATCACGTGGCTCGCGCTCGTCTGCGCGCTCTGTGCGGCGCTCTTCCCGGCGCACGCGCACGCGGAAGAGACGACCGGCGCATCGACCGCCGACTGTCACGCCGGCACGCTCGTGACGGTCGTCGCGCACCTCGACGACGACCTGCTCTTCGTCAACCCCGGCATCAGCGACAAAATCGACGCCGGCTGGTGCGTCACGGTCGTGCATCTGATCGGCGGCGCCAACGGCGCGAAGTTCGACTACGTGCTCCTGCGCGAAACGGGCACCAAGCTCGCCTACGCGCGCATGGCCGGCGTCGCGAACGAATGGAGCGAGTCGAACGTGATGTTCGCCGGCAAACCGGTCCACGAACTCGTGCTGAAGGCGCAGCCGCGCGTGAAGCTGCTCGAACTGCGTCTGCCGGGCGGCGCGGTGCGCGGCGGAAAAGTGCCGCTCGGCCTGCTGTGGGACCGCGGCGCCACGCTCAGCACCTACCCGATGCAGCGCGACGGCACCGGCTTCACGACCTACGACCGCCCCGCCCTCATCGCGACATTGCGCGCGATCCTTTCGCAGGCGACCGAGGTCTACACGCTCAACCCGGACACCGTGCCGTTCATCGAGCATCCCGACCACATCTACGCGGCGCGCATCACGCGCACGCTCGCGCAGAGCCTCGACAAGAGCCTGCCGATCGGCTATCACGTCACCTACCCGACGGGCGGCCTGCCGAAGAACCTGAGCACGGCGGAGACGCTGCGCAAGCGCGATGTCGTCGGCAGCTATTTCTCCGTCGACGGCAACGACGCCGGCCACGTCTTCGGCGAATTCCAGTGGGACGGCAACTGGGTCGCGCGCCGCTATTGGAGCGCCGCCCGCACGAGCGAGCCCGGCGCCGACTTCCGGCCGCGCCCGACCCGGCTCGTCAACGAATATTCCAGCCAGTGCCTGGGTTCCGGCGGCGGTGCGGGCAAGAGCCCGCGCCTCGCGGCATGCTCGCAATCCGCTACGCAGGACTGGCACTGGCAGCCGCTGCCCGTCACGCCCGGCGACAAGAACGACGCGCAGCTCGTCAACGAGGCGACGCGCCTGTGCGTCGCCGAGCGCGACGGCCGCCTCGTCGAGGAAACCTGCAGCGCGAGCGCCACCGCCCAGCGCTGGACACCGTGGGACTTCGGGCTCGTCTACACGCCATCGGGCCGCTGCCTCGGCGCGGTGAACGGCGCGGTGTCGATCGGACGCTGCTCGCTTTTAACCGCCGAATATCGCTGGGCGGTGTCGCCGCGCTCGCAATGGACCGACACGCGCGAGGAAGGCGCGCTCTACGGCGACGTGCGCGGCGCGGGACGCGACAGCACGGTCTACGTCCAGCGGCGCAAGGACGGCCCGGGCTTCAACGTGTGGGTCGCGGAGATGTCGCGCTTCGAGGGCGCGATGCCGTGGTATCTGAACGCCGTGCCGTTCGATCCGGAAGCCACCGCCCCCACCTGCACCGCCGACACGCTCTGCTTCGACGGTGCACGCTTCCTGGTCGCGGATTTCGACGGCGACGGTCGCGCCGATCTGATGGTCGTCGAACCGCGCAACGGCGGCACGGCGTTCTGGCTCCTGCGCAGCAGCGGCAGCCGCTTCGAACCGCCCCGCCTGTGGTATCAGACCGACTCGGCGTTCACGCCCGCGACGGCGCAGCAATACGTCGCGAGCGACTTCAACGGCGACGGCCGCGCCGACGTGATGATCGCGCAAAAGCGCGGCGACGCCGGCGTCGACCTCTGGGTGCTGACGGGCAGCGCGTCGGGCAATACGGCGAGCGGCGCGCCGGCCCGCTGGCTCGAAGCCCCGCAACTCGACGCCGCCGCGCGCTTCCTGCCGGCGCGCGTCGCGGGCGCCGCGCACGGCGGGGTCCTCGCGATCGAAAACGTGAAGTCGGCGCTCGCGGTGACGCCGCTCGCGAGCACGGGCAGCGCGTTCGCGAGCGGCGAGCGCGGTACGCCGTATCCGCCATTCCCGGGCGCGTGGGTCAAAACCGCCGCCGGCGACGTCGACGGCGACGGCATCGACGACCTCGTTCTCTTGCAGCCGCGCGGCGACAGCGCGAGCGTCGACGTGTGGAAGATGAAGGGCGGCAAGACGTTCGGCGCACCGGTGCGCATCGCGACGCTCGCCGACACGTCCTACGCCGACACGATGCCCGCCATCGTCCGCCGCAACGACCGCACGACGCTGATGCTCTTCAGGCGCGCCAACGCGACGCTCGGCGAGTACTACTTCACGGGCGGCGCGCCGAGCATCTCGGGCTATGACTTCGACGGCGGCACGCGGCTCGGTCCCTTGCAGATCTGGGGCAACCTGCCGGGGCTTTTCTCCGAATCGCTCTGGCTGCGCTCGCTCAGCCAGTAGGAGACGCGCCGGCAGCGCGGCACGCGGCCGGCCCTCGATCGTTCAGCCGAAAAAAACGCCGCCGATTCTCATTGATTCTCATCGGCGGCGCATTCTGATCGGCGCAATCGCTCAGCTCAATCCCACGCGCAGATTCAGCACATCGCGTGCGATGGCGAGATAGCGGTCGGCGGTGCTTTGCAGCGTGAGTCCGTTGAGCGGCCGCGTCGCGCGCGGCTGCGTCAGCGATTCGAGCAAGGCGCGGCCGTAGGCGTCGGCATCGCTCGTGTCGAGCAGGCGCACGCCCGAGAAATTGCCCGCGAACGCGAACGACGGAATCGCGTTGGCGACGACCGGAATGCCCGACGCCAGCGCCTCCAGAAAGCCGATGCTGTGCGCCTCGAAGCTCGACGGCATCGCGAACGCCGCCGACGCCCGCAGAATCTGCGCGACGTTCGACTGCGGACCGTCGATCACCACGCGATCCGTGAGCCCGAGCTTCGCGACGAGATCGACCACGGACGCGTGATACGCAAGGTTCTCGATCACGCCGCACAGCAGGAGGCGCGCGTCCGGATCGGCCCTCGCGACCCGCGCGAAGGCCTCCACGGTCTGCAACTGGTTCTTCTCCGGGATATAGCGCCCGATCTGCACGATCTGCTTGCAGGCGACGGGCGTGGCGGACACGTCGTCGGTGAAGCGCGAGACGTCGACGCCGTTCGGCACGACGATCATCGACGGATGCAGGCCGACTTCCTTCACGTAGTCGTCGATATTCTTCTGCGACACGCCGATCACCGCCTTCGCGCGCCCCGACAACAGGCGTTCCGCGCGCAGCAGCGCGTTGTTCGAAAAATCGTTGGCGCCCGAATGCATGACCCAGACGATCGGCACGCGCGTCGGCAGCGCGCGCACGTAGAGCGCGGGAATGGTCGCGTGCGCGAAGATGATGTCCGGCTTGAACGCGCGGATCGCCTGATACAGGAACAGCAGCCGGCCCACTTTGCCGTGCGCGCGCGTCGGGAACAGACACGTCACGTCATGCGAGCGCAGCTCGGCGCTGATGTGCTCGAAGTCGCTGTGCTGCGGCATGAGCGACGCGATGCACACGTCGTGGCCGTCGCGCTGATGCCCGATCGCGACGCCCTTCGCGAGCACCTCGGCCCCCGACAGGCGCGGCGCCAGTATGACCTGGAGAATTCGCATTTATGCAGTCCCTCGGCATATCCGAAGCGTCGTCTGGCGGCCCGACGGGCAAACGGGTAGCCACGGCCCCCCGACGCCGCATGTCGCCGCACGTTGATTTTGCGCGACTTCGGATCAACCAGCGCGCTTCCTTTATTGTTTGTCTGGAAGGAAGTGGCCCGTCGCCGAACGACATTCGGCGACGCCTTGCTAAGTTACTCCTGACGTCATACCAAACGCCCGCCATCTCGTAGTGTTTTTCGGTCGCTGTGCAGCGGTTGTTGAACTTGAGCGCGCGATAACCAACACCGGCCGGGAGACGACGCACGTCCCGGCAACGAACCGTGCCATGAAGCGGATGGATTCTCCAGTGTAGCGGAAGCGCGCGGGCTGAATACGTGCGCAGAGCAGCACAAAACGGCGATGGGGAAAGCGGCGGTCGGCGAACCCGCGACCAGGCGGGTTCGCCGACGCTTGGGGAGGTTATTCAGGCTCTTTCGGGCACTTCAGGTTGCAGCCGTTCGGATCGCCGTTATCCGCACGGCGACGCGAGGCCGACTTGCCCTGCTGATATTTGTCGCCCGGCGCGGACGCGGCGAACTGCATTTGCGGATGTTCGTTCAGACGGAACTGATCCTGAAGGATGCCGCCCGGGATGCCCGGCGAGTTCTGGGCAAAGGCGACGGGAACGAGATAGACCGCGCCGGCGACGAGCGCGGCACAGGCGGAAGCGACGAGAGGCAGTTTCATGGCGGATTGGGCGCAGCGTGGGCAACGCGCGGAACGTGGACGGCGAACCGATAGGTTAACGTAATTTGGGATGAGCGACAGTCCTTGCTGACGGGCGAATTTTACCGTTCGTTTCGGATCGGGCGCTGGCGGCGGGTTTCGATGCCGCCGCTCAGGCCGCGTCCACGCCGCTCAATCCCTGCTCCACCCCGACCACCACGCCGCAGCGCACCGGATCGTAGCCTTCGAGATGCGCGACGCTGTCATTGAACGCGTCGCTGCGCAAAATGGCGATCACGTTGGCGAGCCGTCCTTCATCCAGACGCTTGCGCTCGAAGGCGAAGAAATAGTCCTCGTCGATGACCGGAATGAAGTCCAGCGCGAAATGCTGCGCGGCGGGCTGCACGCCGAAGCCGAGGTCCGCCATGCCGCTCGCGACGAACGCGGCAATCGCGGAATGCGTCAGTTCCGTGGTCGCGTAGCCATTGATCTCGTCGGGATCGACGCCGATGCTGCGCAGCGACAAATCGAGCAGCATGCGCGTGCCGGAGCCCGGCTGGCGGTTCACGAAGCGCACGTCGCCGCGCGCGAGGTCGTGTAAACCCTCGATGCGCTTCGGATTGCCCTTCGGCAAGAAGAGTCCCTGCGTGCGCCGCGTGAGATGGATTAGCTGATGCTTGCCGGCATCGAGATATTGCCGGTACACCTGCGCGCAGGTCGCGCGAAATTCGCCGATCGGCAAGTGAAAACCGGCCAGTTCGCACTCGCCGCGCGCAAGGGCGCTCACGGCCTCCGCGCTCTCGCGATACTTGATGTCGACGGGAACGCGCTTTTCGCCGAGCGCGCGCACGAGCGTGGCGACCGCGTAACCGTGCGATGCGTGGATGCGCACGGGCAAAGCGTCGCGCGAAAGCCGGCGGTTCAGCTCGCCGGCCACTTCGTTCGCAACCGATTGCAGCGGCGCGTCGAGCCTTTCGCCGGAGATGCGCTGCGCGCGCAGCACCGATTCGCCGAGTTCGGAGAGCACGGAGCCGCGGCCGCGCGATTTGGTGATCAGCGCGCCGCCCAGCCGGGCCTCGATTTCGCGCAACAAACCCCACGCGTGCCGATAGGACAAACCCTTAGCGGCTGCGGCGTTCGCGATGCTTCCGGTCTGCGAAACCAGTTGCAAGAGCGGCACAACCGCGCTGAGACTGGTTTCCCGGCCGTCGGCGTCGCGCAGCACGAGTTCGGCGCGGCATTGGACGTCGATCATATGAACTCCTCCTTCCTATTGCCAAGATATATCACGGCGCCTATTGTTCACTACATCGGCTCGGTGCAAGGAATTATAAGTCCTGAATATGCACACGATAGACATATGCCGAGCTTGGAGGAGCCCCCAATGACACACCCGCAGCACGCCCTTGCCGTATCCGTCAGTGCGCCCGACGAACTGGTGCGCCGTCACGCCACGCAGGGCGCCACCCTGATGGCGATCCTGCACGCGATCCAGGACGATGTCGGCTTCGTGCCGCCCGCGGTCGTCCCGCCGCTTGCGCAGGCGCTGTCGCTGTCGCGCGCCGAGGTCCACGGCGTCATCACCTACTACCATCACTTCCGCTCCGAGCCGCCCGCGCGCGTCACCGTGCAGCTGTGCCGCGCGGAAGCGTGCCGCAGCATGGGCACCGAAGCGCTCGCGCAGCATGTCGAAGGCCACACGGGCTGCAAGTTCGACAGCGGCCATCACGCGGATACGGAACTCGAATCGGTGTTCTGCCTCGGTCAGTGCGCGCTGTCGCCGTCGATGATGATTAACGGCGAGCTGCACGCGAAGGTCACGCCGCAGAAATTCGATCGGCTTTACGCCGCCGCGCAAACGCGCGCGAACGCCGGCACGGAGGAAACGGCATGACACGCATCTACGTTCCCTGCGATTCGTCGGCGCTCGCACTCGGCGCCGACGCAGTCGCGCTCGCCATCGCCGATGAAGCCGCCAAGCGCGGCGTCGACGTCCAGATCGTGCGCAACGGTTCGCGCGGTCTCCTGTGGCTGGAGCCGCTCGTCGAAGTGGAGACGTCGCAAGGCCGCATCGGCTATGCGAATGTCGAAGCCGAGGAAGTCGGCGCGCTCTTCGACGCCGGGTTCATCGAAGGCGGCGCGCACGAAAGAAACGTCGGCGTGGTCGACGACATTCCGTACCTCAAGAACCAGCAGCGCCTGACGTTCGCGCGCATCGGCATCACCGACCCGCTCTCCGTCGAGGACTACACCGCGAACGGCGGCCTCGAAGGCTTGCGCCACGCGCTCGACATGAACGGCGATGCCGCCTGCGAGTCGCTGATCGAATCGGGCCTGCGCGGACGCGGCGGCGCGGCGTTCCCGGCCGGCATCAAGTGGCGCACGGTGCGCGGCGCGCTGGCGGACCAGAAGTACATCGTCTGCAACGCGGACGAAGGCGATTCCGGCACATTCTCCGACCGCCTCGTCATGGAAAGCGATCCCTACGTGCTGATCGAAGGCATGATCATCGCGGGCATCGTGACGGGCGCGACCCAGGGCTACATCTACGTGCGCAGCGAATATCCGCATTCGATCACGACGCTCAACCGCGCGATCGACCGCGCACGCGAAGCCGGCTGGCTCGGCGAGAGCGTGCTCGGCAGCTCGCACGCGTTCGACCTGTTCGTCGCGAAGGGCGCGGGCGCGTACGTGTGCGGCGAAGAGACGGCGCTTCTCGAATCGCTCGAAGGCAAGCGCGGCATCGTGCGCGCGAAGCCGCCGGTGCCGGCGCTCGTCGGCCTGTACGGCAAGCCGACTGTCATCAACAACGTCATCACGCTCGCGACGGTGCCAATCATCTTCGCGAAGGGCGCCTCGTTCTATCGCGACTTCGGCATGGGACGCTCGCGCGGCACGCTGCCGTTCCAGCTAGCGGGCAACGTGAAGCAAGGCGGACTCGTCGAACTCGCGTTCGGCGTGAGCTTGCGCGAACTCCTCTACGACTACGGCGGCGGCACGGCGAGCGGCCGGCCGGCGCGCGCGGTCCAGGTGGGCGGCCCGCTCGGCACGTATTTGCCGGAAAGCCAGTGGGACATCCCGCTCGACTACGAGGAATACGCGAAGGTCGGCGCGGTGGTGGGTCACGGCGGACTCGTGGTCCACGACGACACGTCGAACCTCGCGGACCTCGCCCAGTATGCGATGCATTTCTGCGCGCTCGAATCCTGCGGCAAATGCACGCCGTGCCGGATCGGCTCGACGCGCGGCGTCGAGGTGATCGCGAAGATCCGCTCGGGCGATACGTCGCCGAAGCAGGTCACGCTGCTGCGCGATTTGTGCGACACGATGGTGTCCGGATCGCTCTGCGCGATGGGCGGCATGACGCCCTTCCCGGTGCTCTCGGCACTCGAACATTTCCCTGAAGATTTCGGCCTTGCGAAAGCGCCGGCGCAGAAAGCGGCTTAAGACAAGCTATACACCTTGCATGGGACCAGAGTAAGGCGCTAAAGCGCCAACTCTGGTCGACAGGAGACAAGACATGTCCAACACGAACAACGGCTGCGGCTCCGGAAATTGCGCGTGCAAGAGCGCGGCATCGGTCCAGCGGCGCGATCCCTTCGACTTCACCGACTACGGCACGCCGCTGCGCCACGCCGATGTCGATGTCACGCTCGAAATCGACGGCGAACCGGTGACGGTGCCCGCGGGCACTTCCGTGATGCGCGCGGCGATCGAAGCCGGTGTCAACGTGCCGAAGCTCTGCGCGACGGATTCGCTCGAACCGTTCGGCTCGTGCCGCCTGTGTCTCGTCGAGATCGAAGGCAAGCGCGGCTATCCGGCATCGTGCACGACGCCTGTCGAAGCGGGCATGAAGGTGCGCACGCAAAGCGACAAGCTGCAATCGTTGCGCAAGAACGTGATGGAGCTCTATATCTCCGATCACCCGCTCGACTGCCTCACCTGCCCCGCCAACGGCGACTGCGAACTGCAGGACATGGCGGGCGTCGTCGGCCTGCGCGAAGTGCGTTACGGCTATGAAGGCGCGAACCACCTGAAGGACAAGAAGGACGAATCGAACCCGTACTTCACCTACGATCCGTCGAAGTGCATCGTCTGCAATCGCTGCGTGCGCGCCTGCGAGGAAACGCAAGGCACCTTCGCGCTGACGATCGCCGCGCGCGGTTTCGAATCGCGCGTCGCGGCGAGCGAAAACGTGCCGTTCATGGAATCGGAATGCGTGTCGTGCGGCGCGTGTGTCGCCGCGTGCCCGACCGCGACCTTGCAGGAAAAGACCGTCATCATGCTCGGCCAGCCGGAGCATTCGGTCGTGACGACGTGCGCGTATTGCGGCGTCGGCTGCTCGCTGAAGGCGGAGATGAAGGGCAGCCAGGTCGTGCGCATGGTGCCGAACAAGAACGGCCAGGCGAACGAAGGCCACGCGTGCGTGAAGGGCCGCTTCGCGTGGGGCTACGCGACACACAAGGACCGCATCCAGAAGCCGATGATCCGCGCGAAGATCACCGATCCGTGGCGCGAAGTCTCGTGGGACGAAGCGATCAAATACGCGGCAAGCGAATTCCGCCGCATCCAGGACAAGTACGGGCGCGACTCGATCGGCGGCATCACGTCGTCGCGCTGCACGAACGAGGAAACGTATCTCGTGCAGAAGCTCGTGCGCGCCGCGTTCGGCAACAACAACGTCGACACCTGCGCGCGCGTCTGCCACTCGCCGACGGGCTATGGTCTCAAGACGACGCTCGGTGAATCGGCCGGCACGCAGACGTTC
Organism: Caballeronia telluris; assembly: GCF_001544495.1. Classification (GTDB taxonomy): domain Bacteria; phylum Pseudomonadota; class Gammaproteobacteria; order Burkholderiales; family Burkholderiaceae; genus Caballeronia; species Caballeronia telluris. The sequence goes on along the minus strand of NZ_FCNZ02000022.1, from coordinate 63,133 downwards.
GCGTCGGTGGAGAAGTCGGACGTGATCGTCGTGATCGGTGCAAATCCGACCGACGGCCATCCGGTCTTCGCGTCGCGCATGAAGAAGCGCATCCGCGAAGGCGCGCAACTGATCGTGATCGATCCGCGCCGCACCGATATCGTCGACGGTCCGCACATCAAGGCCTCGCATCACCTCGCGCTGCGTCCGGGCACCAACGTCGCGATGATCAACGCGCTCGCGCATGTGATCGTGACCGAGGGTCTCGTCGACGAGGCGTTCGTCGCCGAGCGCTGCGAAGCGCGCGCGTTCGGTCAATGGCGCGACTTCGTCTCGCAGGAAGACAACTCGCCCGAAGCGATGGAAGCGATCACTGGCGTACCCGCGCAGCTCGTGCGCGAAGCCGCGCGCATCTATGCGCGGCCGGGCAACTCCGCGATCTTCTACGGCTTGGGCGTCACGGAGCACGCGCAAGGCTCGACGATGGTGATGGGCATCGCGAATCTCGCGATGGCAACGGGCAACATCGGCCGCGAAGGCGTCGGCGTGAATCCGCTGCGCGGCCAGAACAACGTGCAGGGCTCGTGCGACATGGGTTCGTTCCCGCACGAACTGCCGGGTTATCGCCACATCAGCGACGCCGCCACGCGCGCGCTCTTCGAGGAAGCCTGGGGCACGAAGCTGCAACCGGAGCCGGGCCTGCGCATCCCGAACATGTTCGATGCCGCGACGCACGGCACCTTCATGGGTCTTTATTGCCAGGGCGAGGACATCGTCCAGTCCGACCCGAACACGCATCACGTGACGAGCGCGCTCGCGGCGATGGAGTGCATCGTCGTGCAGGACATCTTCCTGAACGAAACCGCGAAGTATGCGCACGTCCTGCTGCCAGGCACGAGCTTCCTGGAAAAGGACGGCACGTTCACCAACGCGGAGCGCCGCATCTCGCGCGTGCGCAAGGTGATGCCGCCGCAGCCGGGCTACGCGGACTGGGAAGTGACGATCCTGCTCGCCCGTGCGCTCGGCTACGAGATGAACTACACGCATCCGTCGGAGATCATGGACGAGATCGCGCGTCTCACGCCGACCTTCCACGGCGTCTCGTACGAGCGGCTCGACGAACTCGGCAGCATCCAGTGGCCGTGCAACGAACACGCGCCGGAAGGCACGCCCACGATGCACATCGACGAATTCGTGCGCGGCAAGGGCAAGTTCGTCATCACGAAGTTCGTCGCGACGCCGGAAAAGGTCACGCGCAAGTTCCCGCTCCTGCTGACGACGGGCCGCATCCTGTCGCAGTACAACGTCGGCGCGCAGACCCGGCGCACGGAGAATTCGCGCTGGCACGACGAGGACCGGCTGGAGATTCATCCGGTCGACGCCGAGGATCGCGGCATCAAGACGGGCGACTGGGTCGGCATCGAATCGCGCGCGGGGCAGACCGTGCTGCGCGCGAAGATCACCGAGCGGATGCAGCCGGGCGTCGTCTATACGACGTTCCACTTCCCGGAATCGGGCGCGAACGTGATCACCACCGACTCCTCCGACTGGGCGACGAACTGTCCGGAATACAAGGTGACGGCGGTGCAGGTGATGCCGGTCGAGCAGCCGTCGCAATGGCAGAAGGACTACTCGCGCTTCAACGCGCAGCAGATCGGCCTGCTCGAAATGCGCACTGACGCGACAACCGACGCGCTCGTCACGACTTCGGGGAAATAGACATGGATCTGGACAACCTGATCGACATGGCGAACCGCATCGGCGAGTTCTTCGATTCGCTGCCGGACCAGCATGAAGCCGCCGACAGCATCGCCGATCACATTCGCCGCTTCTGGGAGCCGCGCATGCGGCTCGCGATCCTCAATTCGCTCGATGACGAAGACGCGAGCGCCGCGATGCATCCGATCGTGCGCGAGGCCTTGACGGATCATCGGCAGGATTTGACGCCGGCTTCGGCGGCGGCCTGAGAGGGGCGGGCCGGCGGGATGGCGCGCTGCACGCCATCCCGCCGCGTTCGTTCACTGCACATAGACATAGCGCACGAGGTGGAAGAACACGGGCGCCGCAAAACAAATCGAATCCACGCGATCCAGCGCGCCGCCGTGACCGGCGATCATCGCGCCCCAGTCCTTCGCGCCAAGCGAGCGCTTCACCGCCGACAGCACCAGCCCGCCGACGAATCCCGCCAACACGATGGCGAGCGACATCAGAAACGCCGTGCCGAAACCGAACGGCGTGATGCGATAGAGCGCCGCGCCGCAGAGCGCCGCGAGCAGCCCGCCGCCGACAAACCCTTCGACCGTCTTCGACGGACTCAGCTTCGGCGCGATCTTGCGCTTGCCGAAAAGCTTGCCGCAGACATACTGGAAGACATCGCTGATCTGCACGACGAGCAGGAAATAGAACAGCAGCAGCGGGTTCTGTCCAGCGTAACCGGGGATATCCAGAATCAGGAGCGCCGGCGCATGACTCAGCCCGTAGACGCAGACCATCAGCGCCCAGTGGATCTTCGCGTTGCGGCTCAGGAAATCGCGCGTGTCCTGGGTGAGCACCATGACGAGCGACAGCGTGATGAAGAGATGCACCGGCACGAAAATCGAGAACATGCCGTACCACTCGACCCAGAGCAGCAGATACTGCGCCGGAATCGCGACGAAGAACGCGATGAAGAGCGTCGTGTGATCGCTTGCGGCCGTCGGCGTGAGCGTGATGAACTCGCGCAGCGCGAGATAGGAGACCAGCGCGAACACGACGTAAGTGGTCGCCGGGCCGAGCCCGATCGCGGCCGCCATGATCGCGATCATTCCCCACCACGCGCGGATGCGCTGGTTCAGATTGGCGATGGTCGCGCTGCCGCCGCCGCTCTTGCCGTCGCGCCAGGCAAGCAGCGCGCCGATGCCCGACGCAAGCACGAGAAAGCCGGTCAGCCCGGCGATGAGTTCCCAGAACACGGTTCGCATGATGTCGCTTCGTTGTTTGAACAGGCGGGCATCACGCCGCCGGCACGGGAGCAAGCGCGACCACGAGATCGCGCGTGCGTTGCAGGAAGTCCTGCTTCGGTTCATCGGCGGCGCGCATGACCGGTGCGCCGAAATTCACCTTGCAGATGAGCGGCACCGGCAGCAACGCGCCCTTCGGCATCACGCGCTGCAGATTCTCCAGATAGACCGGGCACAGTTCGATCTCGGGGAACTCGCTCGCGAGCCGGAACAGTCCGCTCTTGAACGGCTGCGGCAACGCTTCGGCGCTGCGCGTGCCTTCGGGAAAGATGATGATCGAGTGGCCGAGCCGCAGCGCTTCGCGCACGGGATCGAGCGGATCGCCCTCGCCTTCGTGCTTGCGGTCGATCAGCACGACGTTGAGCAGATTGCGCGCGATATGCACTTTCGCCTTGCCGCTTTGCCAGTAGTCGCGCGCGGCGACCGGTCGCACCTGATCGCGCAGCGCGCGCGGCAGCGCCGCGAGGATCGCGAGCGTATCGACGTGGCTCGTGTGATTCGAGATGTAGATTTTCTGGCGGGCGTTGGGCGCGCCGTCGCGCCAGACCGGATACGCGCCGACGACGAGGCGCACCGCACCGAGCAAAAGGTCGCGCTGCCATGCGTGCAGGATATTCATTGCGCGTGTCCCGGGGTCGCGTTCGTCTCGAATTGCAAATCAGCTCCCTTGTTGTGGGACGAGTCGATGACCCGGCTTCATCGGGGTTCTCGTGCCCGCGGCATTATCACCATTTTTGCCGCGCCGCACTAGCGGGCGCGTGGGCGCCAACGCGGTCCGAAACGGCCACAGACGTACGGGGATTGGGCGCCCCGCGCGCGCGACGGCCAAGCACTTAACAATGGTTGACAAAGACCGCCCGGAAGCGGCCGCGAGAAGAACGCCGCAGGCGCTCGAAAGGAGCCCGATAAGTTGTCCCGATAAGTTGACCCGATAAGTTGACCCGATAAGTTGACCCGATAAGTTGACCCGATAAGTTGACCCGATAAGTTGACCCGATAAGCTGCTAAGATCGGCGCCGCCTTCCTGGCTCGCGAGGCGTTGCACGATCGCAAGTCCAGCTAATCAAACAATCGAGAAGAGAAGTCGCGATGAGCGTGTACTCGCTGAAGCCGAAGTTTCAGAACCTGCTGCGGCCCGTCACGTGCAAGCTCGCGCACGCGGGCGTCACGGCGAATCAGATCACGATCTCCGCGGCGCTCGGGTCCATTCTGGTCGGGCTGATCGCCGGATTCGGTTTCCCGATGCAGCGGCTCTTTCTGCTCTTGCCCGTGTGGCTCTTTCTGCGCATGGCGTTCAACGCGATCGACGGAATGCTTGCGCGCGAGTTCGGCCAGAAGAGCGCGCTCGGCGCGTACTACAACGAACTCGGCGATGTCGTCTCCGACATCGCGCTGACCCTGCCCTTCCTCGCGATTCCGGCGTTTCGCGCCGCCGATATCTGGCTCTTCGCGATGGCGGCGCTGCTGGTGGAATGCGCCGGGCTGATTGGGCCGCTCGCCGGCGCGAGCCGCCGCTACGACGGCCCGCTCGGCAAGAGCGACCGCGCGGTCGTGATCGGCGCGCTCGGCTTGTGGATCGGCGCGGGACTGCCGGTCGCGCCAGCCGCTTCGTGGCTGTGGCTCGCGCTCGTGGCGCTTTCGGCGATCACGATAGTCAAGCGCGTCGCGAACGGCGTCGCCGAGGCGCGCGGCTAATCTTCCCGATACGGCGGCTCCGCCGGTTCATCCCCGGCACTCGCGTTCGCGCTGAACCACGTCTCGCAGTGACGCAACAGTCCATGCACATCCGACGGCGCCCGTCCGCGCGTCGCGATGTAGCCGTCCGGGCGCACCAGATAGAACGACGGCCGCGTGCGTCCGTAGTTGTCCGTCAGCGATTGCGCGCCCTCGCCTTGCATGATGTCGGTGATGCGCCACACGCGCACGGCGTTGGGCAACACCCTCTCCACCTGTTCCGCGAGCCCGTTCAGATCGGGATCGCGCATCGCGTGCGCAACCGTAATGGTGGCAGGCGCAAGCGCGATGTCGTCGGCGCCTTCCGGGGTGATCAGCAAAAAGAGCGAGAAATACGCCGGATCGTGCAGGTCGTAGAGACAGCAGAAGCCGGGCGCACGACCGAGCGGCCCGTCGAGCACATGCACCCGCGCATCCGGCGCGCGCTCGCCCGCGCGCGGACCGCCGTCGAGCAGACGCTCCAGCGTGAGCGGCGAGCGCCGGTACTGGATCGACAACTCGCTCACCGTGCGCCGCATCGCGTCGCGTAACGGGCCGATCGCGGCAAGCGCGGGCATCACGTGATCGCGCATCAGCTTCATCGGACCGTGCTCGGCCTCCGCCATCTGCGTGAGCATGCTCGACTGGCGCAGCACGTCGCGCTCGATCGGATGGCGCTCGGTGTGATAGCTGTCGAGCAGCCGGTCCGACGCGCCGCCCGACAGCATGCGCGCGATCTTCCAGCCGAGATTGAGCGCCTCCTGAATGCCCGTGTTCATGCCCTGCGCGCCGGCGGGGCTGTGCACGTGCGCCGCGTCGCCGGCGAGGAAGATGCGGTCCACGCGCAGCCGGTCGACCATGCGGCTGTTGAGCCGGAAATACGACGACCAGCCGATGTCCGACAGCGTCACCCGATGATGGATACGCCGCTCGACGATCGCGCGGCAGTCGTCGAGCGACGGACCGTGGTCGGACTCGGGCGGCGAATGCAGGTCGGCGATCAGGCGCGCGCGGCCGTCGCCCATCGGGAAGAGCGCGGCAAGCCCGGCGCCCGACGCGAAGATGTGGAACTCGTCGTCGGGCCAGTCGGAGTCGGCCTGCAGGTCCGCGAGCAGGAAGGTCTGCTCGAAGGTCTTGCCGGTAAAGCCGATGTCGAGCCGATGCCGCACCATGCTGTGCGCGCCGTCGCAGGCAATCATGTACGACGGACGCAACAGTTCGTCGCGCCCGTTCGCGTGACGCAACGTCGCCTGCACGCCCGCCGCGCCCTGCGAAAAATCGGTGAGCTCGACGCCGCGTTCGATCCACACGCCGAAGGTCTTCAGATGCTCGGTGAGCAGCCGCTCGGTTTGAGACTGGTCGAGAAACAGCAGATACGGATAGCGTGTCTGGAGCGGATCGAAATCGAGCCGCGCGAGCCGCTGGCCGTTCGAGTAGAGATTCGCGACGCGCGCGCGATGGCCGAGTTCGAGGAACGGCTGCGCGATGCGATGCTGCTCGAGGAGTTCGAGCGTGCGCGCCTGGATGCCGATCGCGCGTGAATACGGGGACGGCTCGCGGGCGCGGTCGACGAGCCGCACCGGAATGTGCGCGCGGGCGAGACTCATCGCGGCGGCGAGACCCGTCGGGCCCGCGCCGACGATCAGGACCGGCGCCACATCGAGCTTGTCGTGGGGATTCACCTTTGGCGCGAACATGCACTCCTCCCTGAATCATCACGTCCTCAAGTGTACGCCGCGCGTGCCCTGTTTCGGCTGAGGGAAGCCTCGCTGTGTGGCCGCACCCTTACGCGCGGGCTTGCAGCGCACAACGGTGATGCGTCGTCCCGAGCTCGACCTGCAGCGTCGCATGATGCATCGCGTAGTCGGCGCGCAACGTGTTCACGATGCCGTCGACGAACGCATCGCCGGGATGGCCCTTCGACATCACCAGATGCGCGGTCATGGCATTTTCGGTCGTCGAGAGCGCCCACACGTGAAGGTCGTGCACGTCGTCGACGCCCGGAATCTCCGCCAGGTATTGCCGGATGCGCGGCATGTCGACTGAAGGCGGCACGGCCGCCATCGCGAGGCGCATCGCGTCGCGCCCGAGGCCCCAGGTGCCGTAGACGATCACCGCGACCACGACGAGGCTCATCAGCGGATCGATCCAGCTTGCGCCCGTGTACAGGATCACGAGGCCGCTCACGGCGACGGCGGCGGAGATCGCGGCGTCGGCGGCCATGTGCAGGAAGGCGCCGCGCACGTTCAGGTCTTCCTTGCTGCCGCGCATGAAGAGCCACGCCGAGAAGCCGTTCACGACGAGGCCGAGCGTCGCGACCACGAACACGTCGAAGCCCGCGACGGGCGCCGGGTTCAGAAGCCGCTGGATCGCTTCGAGCGCGATCGCGCCGCACGCGAACAGCAGGAGCGCGGCATTCGCGAGCGAGGCGAGAATCGACGAACTGCCGAGGCCGAAGGTATAGCGCTGCGACGGCTGGCGCGTGCCGAGCCACACCGCGCCCCAGGCGAGCAGAAGGCCGAGGACGTCGGAGAGATTGTGGCCGGCGTCGGCGAGCAGCGCGGTCGAATGGGCAAGGAAACCGTAGATGCCCTGCACGACCACGATCACCATGTTCAACCCGACCGCGAGCGCGAAGACGCGGCCCTGGCCTTTTTGCGGCGCGTGGTGATGATGGTGGCCGCCGTGGCCGTGATCGTGATCGTGATCCTGGGAATGCCCGTGGTGGTCGTGCGTGTGCGTGTTCATGACTCGTTGTCCGGTCGGAAATCGGCCTGCGGCTCGGCGACGTGTTCGAGCAGTTCACCGATCATTGTGCTGATGTGACGGTCGGCCGCGAGATAGAAGACCTGCTTGCCCTGCCGTTCGGCCCGCACGACGCGCGCAGCCCGCAACAGGCGCAAGTGATGGCTCACGAGCGAGCCCGACAAGCCGAGCGTCTCCGCGATCGCGCCCACCGCGCGCTTCTCGTCGACGCACGCGAGCACGATACGCAGGCGCGTCGGATCGCCGAGCAGTCGAAAGAGATCCGCGAGCGGAACCACGCGGTCGTCGGAAGCGGTGAAGATCGAGCCCACGGTGCCCTTCATCCCATAACATGTGAATACGTGTTCATATGTTATAGATTCGCCACGCGGTCTGTCAATCTTGCGGACCGGCATCGCCGATGTGGGAAAATGCGGCGTTTGCATTCTTTTCCCGTCATGGACACTGTATTTGCCCGCGGTTTCGCGGCCCATCGTGACGGCCGCCTGACCGAAGCGGAACGCGACTATCAGGCCGCGATCGCCGCCGAACCTCGCCACGTCGACGCCTTGCATCTGCTCGGCGTGCTGCGCCACCAGCAAGGCCAGCACGCGGAAGCGGCCGAGCTCGTGCGCCGCGCGGTGGACCTGCGTCCGTCCGACGCGGGGCTTCAGCTCAATCTCGGCAATGCGCTGAAGGCGCTCGGACGCATCGACGACGCCATCGAGCGCTTTCGCAACGCGCTCACGCTGAAGCCGGGTTTCACGCTCGCGCAGTACAACCTCGGCAACGCCTACACGGCGGTGGGCCGTCACGAAGACGCCGCCGATGCGTTCGAAAAAACGCTGCGCCTGCAACCCGGCGACGCCGCGGCATGGAACAACTTCGGCAACGCGCTCGCCGCGCTCTCCCGTTTCGACGATGCCGCGAAGGCGTTTCGCCGCGCGCTCGCGCTGCGTCCGCGTCACGCGGGCGCGCACAACAATCTCGGCATGGCGCTCAACGCACTCGGCGACCGCGACGGCGCGATCGCGCAGTTTCGCGCCGCCATCGATGCCGAGCCGAATTACGTCGCCGCGCATTTCAACCTCGGCAATCTGCTCGATGCGGCGGGCGAGCCCGCCCAAGCCATCGAGGCGCTCGCGACGACGATCCGCATGCAGCCGCAGTTCGCGCCGGGACATTTCGCGCTCGGGCATGCGTTCGCCGCGCTCGGCCGTTACGAGGAAGCGCTGCCGCGCTTCGAGCGCGCGGTCGGACTCGATCCGAAGTATGGCGTCGCGTGGCTGCAACTCGGCAATGCGCATCTCGCGCTCGGCCATCATCCGGCGGCGATCCGCGCGTTCGATCAGGCGCTGCGCCTCGATCGCGAGCAACCGGCCGCGCACCTGAACCGCGCGCTCGCGCTGCTCGCCCTGGGCGACTATGCGCGCGGCCTGCCCGCCTACGAATGGCGCCTCGCCACGCCCGGCGCGGAAAAAGCGCCACCGCTGCCGCGCTGGAATGGCGAACCGATGCCCGGCCGCACGCTGCTCGTGCGCGGCGAGCAGGGCTTCGGCGACACGCTGCAGTTCATGCGCTTCGCGCCGTTCGCCGCGAAGCGCGTCGGGCGTCTCGTCTTGCAGGTGCAGCCCGCGCTCCTGCCGCTGCTCGCACCCGCGGCGCAGGCGGCGCGGATCGAACTCGCGAGCAGCGCCGATTCCCCTGCGAAAGCCGACGCGTTCTGTCCGCTGATGAGCCTGCCGCTCGCGCTCGGCATGACGACGCTCGAATCGATGCCCGCCCGCACGCCGTATCTCGTGATTGCGGCGGCGTACCGGCGCAAGTGGCGCGGGTCGATCGGCGGACAGGCGAAACGCAAGATCGGCATCGCGTGGTCGGGGCGGCTGCAACCGGGCGAGACGCGTTCGATATCGCTCGCGCTGCTCGATCCGCTTTTCGCGCTCGAAGGCATCGACTGGATCGCGCTGCAGCCGGTCCTCACGGGCGAGGAACGCGCCGCGCTCGATGCGCATCCCCACGCGCATTCGATTCACCGGCTCGACGGCAGGCTCGGCAATTTCGCCGATACCGGTGCGATCGTGGACCGGCTGGATGGCGTGGTGTCGGTGGATACGTCGGTCGCGCATCTGGCCGGCGCGCTCGGCAAGCCGCTCTGGCTGATGCTGCCGCATGCCGCTGACTGGCGCTGGGGCATCGATACCCCGTCGAGCGCGTGGTATCCGAAGGCGCGGCTTTATCGACAGAGCGCGCCCGGTGCGTGGGCGGACGTCGTCGCGCAGGTCGCGGCGGCGGTGCGCGACGCATGAAAAAACCCCTCGCGCCCGATGGGCGCGAGGGGTCGTCGCCGGCGCGAACGTTACGCCGTCTTGTACTGGTTGCGCGCCTCGGGCGAGCGGTACAGCACGAGCGTCGCGACCAGGCCGCAGATCGCCGCGAGCCCCATCCACAGGCCCGGCGCCGCCTTGTTGCCGGTTGCGTGGATCAGGTACGTCGAGATCGCAGGGGTGAAGCCGCCGATGGTCGTCGCGAGGCTGTAGGCCATCGAGAAGCCCGTGGTGCGCACGTCGACCGGCATGACTTCGGTCAGCGCCACGACCATCGCGCCGTTGTAGCTGCCGTAGAGGAACGAGAGCCACAGTTCGACGCCGAGCAGACGCAGGAACGACGGGTCCGCGACGAGCCACTGCACGGCCGGATACGACGTCAGGATCGTGAGGATCGTGAAGACGAGCAGCACCGGACGACGGCCGATGCGATCGGACACCGCGCCCATCACGGGCAGCCACACGAGATTCGACAAGCCGACGCACACCGTCACGACGAGCGTGTCGATCGCCGACATCTTCAGCACTTCCTTGCCGAACGTCGGCGTGTAGGCGGTGATCATGTAGAACGACACGGTCGTCATGATGACCATGCCCATCCCCGCGATCACGATGTTCCAGTTCTGCACCATCGACTTCGCGATCTCGCCCATGCTCGGACGATGCTTGCGGGCGAGGAACTCGTCGGTTTCGCGCAACGAGCGGCGAATGATGAAGAGAAACGGCACGATCAGGCAGCCGATCAGGAATGGCACGCGCCAGCCCCACGCGGTCATCTGCTCGGGCGGCAGCACGCGGTTCATGATCACGCCGATCAGCGCGGCGAACACGACCGCGACCTGCTGGCTGCCCGACTGCCACGAGCAATAGAAGCCCTTGTTGCCCTTCGTCGCGATCTCCGACAGGTACACCGACACGCCGCCGAGTTCGACGCCCGCCGAAAAGCCCTGCAGCAGACGCCCGCCGAGCACGATGATCGGCGCGAGCGCGCCGATCGTCGCGTAGCCCGGCACGAGCGCGACGCACGCGGTGCCGATCGCCATCAGCGTGAGCGTGAGGATGAGGCCCTTGCGCCGGCCGTGGTGGTCGATATACGCGCCGAGCACGATGGCGCCGACCGGCCGCATCAGGAAGCCCGCGCCGAACACGGACAGCGCGAGCATCAGCGAGGCGAACTCGTCGCCGCTCGGAAAATAGGTCTTGGCGATCGCCGAGGCGTAGTAGCCGTAGACCATGAAGTCGTACATTTCAAGAAAGTTACCGCTGACGACGCGAAACACCGTCTTGAACTTGGACTCGTTGGCGGGAATGGGGTGTGACGTGGACATGACTCTCTCGATTGGGCCCGGCGCCGGTGCTTGCTGAAAACGAGCCGCCGCCGAGCGCTGTCGACGGTGGCAGCACCGGCTGCCGACATAAGGGTTTTCCCGTAGGACTTTTGAAATCCGGGAACGCCCAATATTAACGCCGCCAAGCGGATTGCGCGCGCCTCAACGTCGGCTAATTTCGATCATTTTTACTTTAAAATTGCCTTGCATACGTCTATCTTCAAGCATACGCCAAAAGCTGATTTCTTACGTCTTCGCAAGGCGACGCACACTGACGCTGCGCTGATCGCACAGATGCACGCGCAAAGCTGGGCGGCGACGTATCGCGGCATCTTGCCCGACACGTTCCTCGACAACGAAGCGCCGGCGGAGCGCACGGCGCACTGGATAAAACGCATGGAAGAGATCGATGCGGGCGAAGGCATCGCGTGGATCGCGGAACTGGACGGCGCGCCGGTCGGTTTCGTCTGCCTCGTCGATCCCGACGCCAACGGCAGCGTTCTCGTGGACAACCTCCATGCGCTGCCGGGATTCAAGGGCGCCGGCGCGGGCACGGCCATGCTCGCCGCCGCACAGGCGTGGGCGCGGGAACGCGGCGCGCGCCGGCTGCATCTGTCGGTGCTCGAAGGCAATCAGGCCGCGATCGGCTTCTACGAATCGCGCGGCTGGCGCTTCGCCGCACGCGAGGACGATCGCATGGGCGGCATCGGCGTCGTGTCTCTCGTCTATGTGTTCGCGCTGGAATGAGACGGGCGCCGCGTTTATCGCATCGACTGAAGCGTGTCAAGCCGAGCCGTTTGTTAAAAAGTTAAATCGGACAATTCTTATCGTTTTCGACTTCGCCGGTCCGTATGATCGCCGGGCTTTCGTCGCTGCTCCGGGTATTGCGCATCCGATACCCGTGTCTGGCACATAGCCATCTGGCTAGCACGTGCAGGTTGCTCGATGAAAAGATGAGCACTCAAGACGCACGAATTCGGACCCGAGAAGACCCATGACCGCTCCCATGATCGATGTACAAGGCGATCTGCTTTTGCCCACCTTGTACCCACTCGCCAATCAGGCCGCGTCCTTCGGGCGCGAATGGATGGCGGTTCATGCGCGGCCCGTGTTCTCCGAGTACGAGGTGCCGTTCTACGCCGCCAGGCTGCTGACCGCTTATGTCAGCGCGCTGACGATCCGCGACGCCACTTCCTCGTACACGCCCGCCAGTCTCTGGCACAACCTCTCCCGCCCGGACTTCGACGCGCTCCTGGGGCGCCTCACCGGGGGCGCGGCTCCGTCGCCGGTCCCATTCGAATCGACCACGTCGGGCGTGGCGGCCCCCTCTGCGATTCCTCCAGTCAAGCGCGTCGCCAGCAGGAAGCTCGCGGGAGGCGCGATCGCGCTTGCGAGCGCCGGCGCTCTCGCGTGGCTCATGTTCGGCACCGAGCACGGCCCGAAGCGCGACGAGCAGCCGCAGGCGATCACGCCGGCCACGCAAGCTGCACCGGTCGTTGCGGAGCATGCCGCGCCGCCAAGCGCCACGCCGGTTGTTTCGGTGAGCGCGGCTCCGGCCAGTGCGGCAAGCGCGCTTCATATGGCTGCTGCAAGCGCAGGCCCGGTCGTCGCGCGCGCGTTCCCGGCCGCGACCGATCCGGTCGCCGCGAAGGCCACGAATAGCGTCGCGCGCGATGTCGTGTCCGCTGTGCCGTCGCTTTCCAGCAAGACGTCGAGCCGGGCCCGCGCCTTGCCAAAGTCTTCGAAAATCGCGGCGAAGAGCGAAGTCAAAACCGCAGCGGCGCACTCGAAAGCGAGCGAGGTCTATCCCGCGCCATCGCATGTCACGACGAAGTCGCTGCGCGCGACGCGCGAAGCCAGCGTCGATCAGCATCGCGGCAAGCGGCGCGTCGCTGATGCATCGGCGAATTCGGCGCGCGCCGTCGCCCACGATCGGCTCACCGCGACGCGCGACGCGCAAGCGGACGCGACTCGCATCAGCCGTCGCGCGGCCGTGCCGGTCGTCGTGCATCAGGATGACAAACCGGCCGCGCCGCCGGCGAGTCGCACGATGAGCGTCGCCGAGATGTACGACATGCTCCAGCATTCGCCCACCCTCGACGACAACAGTTCGCTCGCCCGTTCCGGACCGCGCGGCCGTGCGCAGGCGGGCAACGCGTCGAGCGCCGGCGTGCAGTTGTCGAAGCAGCGCGTCACCGATGCGCCCGGCGAGTTCATGAAGTGATCCGCCCACGGTTTTTATCCGCGCTCGCCCGGCCCGCCTCGCGAGCGCGCCTTCATTCGCTTCATCCACTTTTTCGGCGCCAGGCCACCATGACGTCTACCCTTCATTTGCGGCACGCGGCGCTTGCCGTCGCCTTCGCCTTTTGCGGTGCGCTCGCGCCCGCCGCGCATGCGCTCGAATTGCTCGCGGCGCCCCGCCCGGCAAGCGCCGCGACAGCGCCGAAACCCGCGGCGCTCCCGGCCGGCGACGTCGACGATCTCTCCGACGCGCTCTCCCCGTCACAGGCGCAGGGCAACGTCGCGGAACTCAGGCAGATGGTGCCGACCGGACAGCTCACCGAACTGCGGACGACCTACAACGGCAGCTACGGCGCGACGCTCTTCTTCTATCCGCAGGAGATGGTGTATTACGTCGCGCTCTTTCAGGACAAGCGCTTCTGGCGCGTCGTGAAGACCCAGGACGACGTCCGCGCCGATACGGTCTACGCCCAGTTCGCGCGCAAGAGCTACGATCTGGCGGAAAACGAGATTCGCCGCATGCAGTTGCAGGCGCAGAAGGCGCTGCTGGAACGCGTGATCGCCGTCTCCGACGACCGCGCGAAACGCCTTTCCGCCGATCTGTCGATCGCGCGGGCGCAGGACAACGAAGTCTCGCAGCGGCAGCAGCAGTTGCAGGCGGAATCGGCGACGCTTCAGGGCGACAAGCTCACAGCCGAACGCAAGTTGCGCGCGTTGCAGTTGCAGGTCGAGCAGCTTCAGCGTCAGACGGAGTCCGGCTTGCCTTCGCTCGGCGCGTCGGAGCGCTGAGCCGTTCCGTTCCCGATCGCAGGAAAGCAGAAAGCCCGCATGCAAGCGGGCTTTCTGCTTTTCAACGGTGCTGCAATCGCGTTGCTAGAACCGCGTTTCCCGCGCGACGCGCAGGAACGTATCGAGGAGCGGCGTGCAGTCAAGCAATTCCTCGCCGCCCGCGCGATGGAACTCCGGATGCCACTGCACGCCGACCACGAACGGCGCGCGCCGGTAGCGCACGGCCTCGATGATCCCGTCCGACGCCGACACCGCTTCGATGTTCAGATCGCGCCCGATGGTCCGCACCGCCTGGTGGTGGATCGAGTTCACGATGGCGTCGCGGCGTCCCGGAAACATGTTCGCGAGCGTCGAGCCGTCGGGAAAGCGGATCGAGTGGCGGTGCTGGTCGTATTGCTCGTTGACGTGGATGCCCGCGGTCGGAACATCGGTGGCGATGTCCTGATACAGCGTCCCGCCGAACGCGACGTTGATCAGCTGGCAGCCGCGGCACACGCCGAGCACGGGCTTGCCCGACTCGATGAACTCGTGCAGCAGTTCCAGCTCGTACATGTCGCGCACTCGGTCGCCGGGCCATTCGGGACGCGTCGCCGCTTCCTCGTAGGACTGCGGCGAGACGTCGGCGCCGCCTTGCAGCAGCAGGCCGTCGAGATGCTTCGCGTAGTCGCGCAGACGAATGTTGCTCGGATGCAGCATGCCCTGATGGCCGACCGTCGGGATCATGAACACGAGCACGTCGCGCGACATGACCCAGTGCGCGATCGATTCCTCCAGATATTGCAGCGTCTTGCCGCGCAGGCCTTTCGCGCCCGGCTCCGGGTGAAAGATCCGCGCCGACACGCCGATGCGCAACGTGCGCTGCGTGATCCGCTGCCCGGCGCGATCGAAGAGCTGACGCGTGCGCGCCGCGATCACGCGGCCGAACACCGACCACGCCGAATCCGTCTTGCGCAGATACGCGGGCGGCGCCTGCGCTTCGGGCGGAATCGGCGGCGGCGGGTTGGCGGCGGTGATGTCGGGCGTCGAGCTGAATTCCGGCGGCAGCGCGCGCGGCGATGCGGTGGTCGCGGGCATGTCGATGGTGTCGCCTTCCCCGGCGGCGAGGGCGGCTTCGGCTTCGGTCGCCGATTCGACGTTTGCCGCGAGACTCGCCTTCGCCGACGTCGATCCGACCGCGCGGGCGGCCGCCTCTTGCGCGGCCGTCGCGCTCGCCGCCGACGCCCGCGCCTCGCGCGCATCCGCGCGCTGGGCGGCGGCCTTGTCGACGGGTTCGACGTTGGAGGCGCTCGCGGGCTGGTCGGTCGATGCGCGCTCGGCGGCGCTCGCCTGGGAGCCAGTAGCAGATGCAGCGGACGAAGCCGCTTTGCTGTCGGCGCCGGCCGACGATGCGGCGGTGCCGGAAGAAGATTGAATGCCGGCGGGGCCGGCGTCAGGCGTTTTGTTTTCGCTCATTCCGTTTCAGGCGCATGAAGCGCTGTGAGAATGGACAGAATTTGATTATCCGCCTCTGGTCCGGACGCGGCAAACCATCAAACAATTGCTCACATTATTGCTTGAACTGAACGAATCGAGAACCTGAGAAGAGAATCAGGAATGATCGCGCGGTTCCTCGAAGGTCTCGCGCAATGCGATCTGCATCGTCGCGTGAATCTTCACGCACCAGCGCCACAATACCGTGAGCAACAGGGCCGCGCAAAGCAGGACCGCGATCATCAGCCCGAACGGCGGCAGGATCGCGCCCGAGAGCGCCGCCACCAGCAAAAACACGCCGAACATCGCGACGATCGGAATCAGCCCGGAGATCGCCGAGCGGATCGCGCTCGTGAAACGCCCCGCCTTCGCCGGCTGCACGCTCACCTCGGCGAGCAACAGCGCGAGCGAATCGAGCTTGCGATAGACCGCGACGAGAAACGGCATGGAGACAGCGAGCGCCGCGCTCCACAAGACGACGCGTTGCATGTCGTCGGTTTGCAGCCAGCGCGACAGATACTCCGTCGCGTACGGCGCCGAGTACGATGCGCCCAGGAAGATCGCGGCGACGAGCGCGAGGTTCACGGCGATCTGCACCACGATCCGCCGCGTCATGCTGAAGAGGGTCGGCCCGCCCGAATCCGGGCCGATGCTCGCGAGCCACTGCGAATACAACCCGAACGTGTTGGCGAGCGGCACGGGCATCGAGCGCGCGAGGCGCATCGTGATCGGATCGGCAGCGCGGATCAGGTAGGGCGTGAAGAGCGTCGTCAGCGCGGAGACGGCGACCGCGATCGGATAGAGAAAAGGGCTCGTCACCTTCAGCGACAACCCGAGCGACGCGATGATGAACGAGAACTCGCCGATCTGCGCGACGCTCATGCCGACGCGCATCGACGTGCGGCCGTCCTTGCCCGCGAGGAACGTGCCGAGCCCGCACGACACGATCTTGCCGACCACGACCGCGACGGTGATCACCGCGATCGGCCACGCGTAGTCGATCAGCACGGCCGGATTGAGCAGGAGGCCGATGGTCACGAAAAAGATCGCCGAGAACATGTCGCGCACCGGCGCAATCAGCTTTTCGATGCGATGCAGGCTGCGTGCCTCGGCCATGATCGCGCCGATCAGGAACGCGCCGAGCGCGATGCTGTAGTCGAGCTTCACGACGAGCAGGCAAAAGCCGAAACAGAAGCCGAGCACGGTGACGAGCAGCATCTCGTCGCTTTTCGCGCGCGCGACGTAATCGAGCGCGCGTGGCACGATCAGAATGCCGACCACGAGCGAGACCGTCATGAAGAGCAGCAAAGACCCAAGCGTCGTGAACGCGACGCCCGCGCTCACCGAACCCGTCTGTGCGATGCCCGACAGCAGCACGAGCATCGCGATCGCGAGAATGTCCTCGACGATCAAGATGCCGAAAATGAGTTGCGCGAAGCCCTCGCCTTTCATGCCGAGTTCGGAGAGCGCCTTGACGATGATCGTCGTCGAGGAGATGGCGAGCATCGCGCCCAGAAACAGCGAATCCATCGCGTTCCAGCCGAACCAGCGGCCGATCTCGTAGCCGAGCCAGATCATCAGCACGATTTCGGAAAGCGCCGCGACGAACGCCGTCGCACCGACCTTGAAGAGCTTGCGCAGGCTGAATTCCAGCCCGAGCGAAAACATCAGGAACACCACGCCGAGTTCGCCGAGCGTCTGGATCGTGGCTTCGTCGTGGATCAGCTGGAACGGCGGCGTGTACGGCCCGATGATGACACCCGCCACGATGTAGCCGAGCACGACCGGCTGCTTCAGGCGATGGAACAGCACCGTTACGACGCCCGCGATGGCCATGATCACTGCCAGATCCTGAATGAAGCCGATCGCGTGGTGCATCCACAATTCCTTACAAAAAGTATACGGAGACGGCGATGTTACCGCATGGACCCGTGCCGGTCGCAGTCGTTCGAAAAAACGTCGGGAGTGAGTCGGCACGCGTCGCGACGGCGCCGGATGATGCGCGGCTCGCGACGCGCGCCGCAATGGTGCACGCGCCGGGCCGGCGATGAGGCGGACAGAAAAAGGAACGGCGTCAGACGGCCGCTTCGTTCTCCTCGCCGGTGCGGATGCGGATGACGCGCTCGACGTCGGCGACGAAAATCTTGCCGTCGCCGATCTTGCCGGTGCGCGCGGCGCCGATGATCGCGTCGATGACACGATCGGTCTGGTCATTCGCGACCACGACTTCGATCTTCACTTTCGGCAGGAAATCGACGACGTATTCCGCGCCGCGATACAGCTCGGTATGCCCCTTCTGGCGGCCGAAGCCCTTCACTTCCGTGACCGTCAGACCCGTCAGGCCGACCTCGGCCAGCGCTTCGCGGACTTCGTCGAGCTTGAACGGTTTGATGACTGCGGTGATACGTTTCATGGCGTGCCTCGTTTCGGTGAATCTTTCGGATGGTCGGAACTCAGGACAGATGCAATTGATTCTAGACGTCTTTGATCAAGCCAGCGGTTCGGTAAACCGCGAGGTGATCGGATAACGCCAGTCGCGGCCGAACGCGCGATGCGTCACGCGGATGCCGATAGGCGCCTGGCGGCGCTTGTATTCGTTGATCTTGATGAGCCGCGTCACGCGCTTCACGTCGTCGCTCGCGTAGCCGGCGGCGACGATCTCCGCGAGCGAACGGTCCTCTTCCATGTACATGCGCATGATCGCGTCGAGCACTTCGTAGGGCGGCAGGCTGTCCTGGTCGGTCTGGTTCTCGCGCAGTTCCGCCGACGGCGCGCGCGTCAGGATGCGCTCCGGAATCACGTCGCGGCGGCCGTATGCGTCGGTGCCGTTGCGATAGTGGCAGACGCGGTACACGAGCGTCTTCGCGATGTCCTTGATGACCGCGAAACCACCCGCCATGTCGCCGTAGAGCGTGCAGTAGCCGACCGCCATCTCGCTCTTGTTGCCCGTCGTGAGCACGAGCGAGCCGAACTTGTTCGAGAGCGCCATCAGGAGCGTGCCCCGGATGCGCGCCTGGATGTTCTCCTCGGTCGCGTCTTCGGCGCGGCCTTCGAACTCCGTCGCGAGCGCGCCGCGGAACGCCTCGAACATCGGCGCGATCGCGATCTCGTCGTATTTCACGCCGACGCGTTCGGCCATGTCGCGCGCGTCCGTCGTGGAGATGTCGGCGGTGTAGCGCGAGGGCATCATCACCGCGCGCACGCGATCGGGCCCAAGCGCATCGCACGCGACGGCCAGCACCAGCGCCGAATCCACGCCGCCCGACAAGCCGATGATCACGCCCGGAAAGCCGTTCTTGCCGATGTAGTCGTGCACGCCGACGACGAGCGCGCGATACACCTGCGCCTCGACCGACAGGTCCGCGGCGATCGTGCCCTGCACCGGCGTGGTGCCGTCGAATTCGACATAGCCCACGGCTTCCTCGAATTGCGGCATCTTCGCGACGAGTGCGCCGTTCGCATCGAGCACGAACGAGCCGCCGTCGAAGATCAGTTCGTCCTGACCGCCCACGAGGTTCACGTAGACCATCGGCAGGCCGGTCTCGCGGATGCGCGCGCGCAGGATGTCGTAGCGCACCGACTCCTTGTCGAGATGAAACGGCGAACCGTTGGGGATCAGCAGCACCTGAGCGCCCGCCGCCTTCGCGAGCTGCGCCGCCGACGCGTGCCACGCGTCCTCGCAGATCACGACGCCATAGCGCACGCCGTCGAGATCGAAGACGAACGGCTTGGGATCGGAGGCGAAGTAGCGCTTCTCGTCGAAGACTTCGGCGTTCGGCAGATCCTGCTTCAGATA
Organism: Caballeronia telluris; assembly: GCF_001544495.1. GTDB lineage: Bacteria > Pseudomonadota > Gammaproteobacteria > Burkholderiales > Burkholderiaceae > Caballeronia > Caballeronia telluris. The sequence continues at coordinate 43,746 of NZ_FCNZ02000022.1, read as the reverse complement.
GGTCCCGACGATGTCCCCGTCGACAATGAGCGACGCCGCGTTGAACGTATCGACGGGCGGCACGCCGCGCGCAATCGGCAGATCGGGCGCGCCGTCGTTCTCCCGATGCGGATGGCCGACGACCACATGCAAGCCCGCGAACGCCTTCAGTTGCGCGGCGAGCGAAGCGAGCGCGTCTGCGCTCGCGCGATAGAACGCGGGACGCAGCAGCAGGTCTTCCGGCGGATAGCCCGAGAGCGCGAGTTCGGGCGCGATCAGAAGCTTCGCACCATCGCGATGCGCGGCGCGCGCGGCATCGACGATTTTCGCGACGTTGCCGGCGAAATCGCCGACCGTGACGTTGATCTGGGCTAGTGCAATTCGGGTTTTCATGTCGGGAGTCGTGTGAAGCGCTGAAACGGGGCTCGAAGGCAAACGATTATCGCATGGGGCTTTTGCGTCCTCGCGCGTGCCTCAGGTCTTCTTCCTGAACGGCGTATGCGCTTCCAGTTCTTCGATGTGCTGGTCCATTGCGGCGGTTTCGGCGTCGAGAAATTCGCCGATCGCGTGGGCAAAACGCCGGTCGGCGATCCAGTGCGCGGACCACGTCGGCGTCGGCAACATGCCGCGCGACATCTTGTGCACGCCCTGCGCGCCGCCCTCGAAGCGCGCGAGCCCGTGCTCGATGCAATATTCGATGCCCTGCATGTAGCACGTCTCGAAGTGCAGCCCGGAGATGAACTCGCGCGTGCCCCAGTAACGTCCGTACATCACGTCGCCGCCAATCATGTTGAGCGCGCACGCGAGGCGCTCGCCGTCCGCTTCCGCGATCACGAGCAGCATGCTGTCCGGCGCCGCCGCGTGAACCTGCGCGAAGAATTCGCGGCTCAGGTACGGCGGATTCCAGTGCTCGCGGTAGGTGTTCTCGTAACACGCGTAGAAGAAGTCGAGCGCCGCGGTGTCGATCTGCGCGCCGCGTAACCACGTGTAAGTCACGCCCGCATCGGCGACGCGGCGGCGGTCCTGCTTCACCTTCTTGCGCTTGTCGTGGCTCATCGTCGCGAGGAAGGCGGCGAAGTTCTCGTAGCCGTCGCCGGGCAGGTTCTCCCAGTGGAACTGCACGCCTTCGCGCAGCATGTAGCCGGCCTCCGTCAGCGCTTCGACGTCCTCGGCCTGCGGAAACAGCACATGCAGCGACGAAAGATCGAGACGCTTCGTCAATTCGATGGCACCGCGCGCGAGCGTCACGCGGTCCTCGTGATTCGGCGCGATCAGGCGCGGTCCGGTGACGGGCGAGAACGGCACCGCGGACAGCGCCTTCGGGTAGTAGCGGATGCCGTGGCGCTGGAAGGCGTCGGCCCAGGCGTGATCGAAGACATACTCGCCGCGCGAATGCGATTTCAGATAGAGCGGCATCGCGCCGGCGAGTTGCCCGCCGCGCTTGAGCAGCAGATGCTGCGCGCGCCAGCCGGTGCGCGCAATCGCGCAGCGCGTGTCCTGCAGCGCTGAGAGGAATGCGTGACGCACGAACGGATTGTCGCCGGCGAGGCGGTTCCAGTCGTCGGCGCTCACGCCTTCGAGCGTATCGACCACATGTATTTCGACATCGCGATTCAAGAGGCGTCCTCGCAGGGTGATCCGAAGCGCGGCGCCGTCGATTCATTGAACGGAGCGCGCCGCGAAAGGGCCTATTCTCGCGCAAGTCGAAAAAATGCGCCGTCCGCTTCGGCGCGATGGCTCGCCCCAAAGCGGTGCTCTCGGCGATAATGCCGCCAACTCAACGCGGTCCCGCTCGCCATGCCGTGGTTTCTCTATCTGATCGAATGCGCCGACGGCAGCATCTACACCGGCATCGCGACCGACGTGAACGCACGCTTCGAAAAGCATTCGAGCGGCAAGGGCGCGCGCTATACGCGCTCGAGAAAGCCGCTTGCCGTGCTGGCGTCGTTCGAACTGGCCGGGCGCTCGGAGGCGTCGCGCGCGGAATACTGGGTCAAGCGGCTCTCCGCGATGGAAAAACGCGCGCTGGTGGCGGGCGTGCGCACGCTCGACTCGGTGCTGCCGGCGCGCGAAGCCGACGCGTCGCCGGAGACATCCGCCTAGCGCGTCGGACGCACCGGACGCATCAAACGCAAAAAAGCCGCGCGTGCCCGGATTGCCCGGAGCACGCGCGGCTCTTTGAACCGCTCGACGAACCGCTTACTTCTTGTAGTTCGCGACGCCGTCGGTGATTTCCTTCAGTGCGGCATCGGCGTCCGCCCAGCCTTCGACCTTCACCCACTTGCCCTTTTCGAGCGCCTTGTAGTGTTCGAAGAAGTGCTTGATCTGGTCTTTCAGGTACTCGGGCACGTCGTCGATGGACTTCATGTGCGCCGTCATCGGGCAGATCTTGTCGTGCGGCACGGCGATCAGTTTCGCGTCGACGCCCGATTCGTCCGTCATCTGCAGCATGCCGAGCGTGCGCGAGCGCACGACCGAGCCTGCCAGGAGCGGGAACGGCGTGATGACGAGCACGTCGACCGGATCGCCGTCGCCGGAGAGCGTCTGCGGAATGAAGCCGTAGTTGACGGGATAGCGCATGCCGGTGCCGATGAAACGGTCGACGACGAGCAGGCCCATGTCCTTGTCGGCTTCGTATTTGACCGGATCGCTTTGCGCGGGGATTTCAATGATGACGTTGAAATCGTGCGGAAGGTCCTTGCCCGGGGGTACGTTGTTGAAGCTCATGAGCGCTCTCTGAGAAAGTTGAGGTTCTGAAGCCGGTGACGCGCACCGCGCGACGCGCGAACGGGACGCATTGGAAATGAAAACGCGCGAATGCGTCATTATAGCCAATCGGGATTTGGGTTCGGACGCGCCCGATGGCGCGATAATCGACCGACGGCGTCCGACGGACACACCGCAAAATAACGGAGACAGCGCATGGAAGAAGCAAAGCACTTCATCGGCAACCGCTGGGTCGCGCCGGCGGTCGGCGAAACGATTCCCGTCGTCGATCCCTCCGACGGACAGGTGTTCGCGCAACTCGCGCGCGGCAACGCCGCCGACATCGACCGCGCCGTGCAATCGGCGCGCGCCGCCTACGACGGCGCCTGGGGCCGCACGAGCGCCGCGGACCGCGGACGCATCCTCGCGCGGCTGTCGATGCTGATCGCCGCGTGCCAGGACGAGATCGCGCAGCTCGAAGCGCGCGACACCGGCAAGCCGCTCAAACAGGCGCACGCCGACGCAGCGGGCATCGCACGCTATTTCGAGTTCTACGCGGGCGCCGCCGACAAGCTGCACGGCGAAACGCTGCCCTACCAGACCGGCTACACCGTGCTGACGATCCGCGAACCGCACGGCGTGACCGGCCACATCGTGCCGTGGAACTATCCGTTGCAGATTTTCGGGCGCAGCGTCGCGGCGGCGCTCGCGGCGGGCAACGCGTGCGTGGTGAAACCGGCCGAGGACGCGTGCCTGTCGCTGTTGCGCGTCGCCGAACTGGCCGCCGAGGCGGGCCTGCCCGAAGGCGCGCTCAACATCGTGACGGGCTACGGCCACGAGGCGGGCGCGGCGCTCGCGCGGCATCCGGGCATCGATCACATCTCGTTCACCGGCTCGCCCGCGACCGGCGCGGCCGTCACGAAAATGGCCGCCGACAACCACGTCCCCGTGACGCTGGAACTCGGCGGGAAATCGCCGCAAATCGTCTTCGCCGATGCCGACATGGACGCCGCGCTGCCCGTGCTCGTCGCGGCGATCGTGCAGAACGCCGGCCAGACGTGCTCGGCGGGCAGCCGCGTGCTGATCGAGCGCGCCGCCTACGAGCCGCTCGTCGAGCGGCTCGCCGAGGCCTTTTCGGCGCTGAAGGTCGGGCCGAGCAGGCTCGATCTCGACTGCGGGCCGCTCATCAGCGCGAAGCAGCAGCAGCGCGTGTGGGATTTCCTCTCCGACGCGCAGCACGACGGCATCGCGATGGCCGCGCACGGCGAAGTGGTCGCCGAGGCGCCGGAAGCGGGTTTCTATCAGGCGCCGACGCTGTTACGCGATGTCCCGCCGACGCACCGTCTCGCGCGCGAGGAAGTGTTCGGCCCGGTGCTCGCGGCACTGCCGTTCGACAGCGAAGACGACGCATTGCGGCTCGCCAACGATACGAACTACGGCCTCGTCGCCGGCATCTGGACGCGCGACGGCGGCCGTCAGATGCGCCTTGCGCGCCGCGTGCGCTCGGGACAGGTGTTCATCAACAACTATGGCGCGGGCGGCGGCGTCGAATTGCCGTTCGGCGGCGTGAAGCATTCCGGGCACGGCCGCGAGAAAGGCTTCGAGGCGCTCTACGGCTTCACGGTCCTGAAGACGATTGCAATCAAACACGGCTGATCGAGCCGGCAGAAAAGGAGACACCATGCGACTGCAAGGCAAAACGACCATCGTGACGGGCGCGGGCTCGGGTTTCGGCGAGGGCATCGCGAAGACGTTCGCGCGCGAAGGGGCGAACGTCGTCGTGAACGATCTGAACGGACCCGGCGCCGAGCGCGTCGCGAGCGAGATCGCGCTGGCGGGAGGGCGCGCGATCGCGGTGCAGGGCGACGTCACGAAGCACGAGGACTGGCAGACGCTCTTCGATGCGGCCATCGAGGACTTCGGCAGCGTGCAGGTCGTCGTGAACAACGCGGGCACGACGCACCGGAACAAGCCGGTGCTGGACGTAACCGAAGCCGAGTTCGACCGCGTCTACGCGGTGAACGTGAAGAGCCTCTATTGGAGCGTCGAGCAGTTCGTGCCGTACTTTCGAGCCCAGGGCGGCGGCGCGTTCATCAACATCGCGTCGACGGCGGGCGTGCGGCCGCGTCCGGGCCTCGTCTGGTACAACGGCAGCAAGGCGGCGGTGATCATCGCCAGCAAGGCGCTTGCCGTCGAGCTCGGGCCGGACCGCATCCGCGTGAACTGCATCAATCCGGTGATGGGTGAAACGGGGCTCTTGTCCGAATTCATGGGCATGGAAGACACGCCCGCGAACCGCCAGAAATTCCTCGCGACGATTCCGCTCGGGCGCCTCTCGACGCCGCAGGACATCGCCAACGCCGCGCTCTATCTCGCCTCCGACGACGCCGAGTTCATCACCGGCGTGAGTCTCGAAGTGGACGGCGGACGCTGCGTCTGAGCGTGCACAAGCGGGCGCGCCAGCGCGCCCGCGCATCCGTGTTTTCCCCAATGAATTCAGCTGTTTGGCGCCCATCCGAGCGGCTAGAATCCAGCAGCATCGGGCGTTTTCTTGCAAAGCGCTTTCTACTAAAAAATCGAGGAGACAACCCATGACCAGTACCGCACCGCCGCTGCATCGCCCCGGCGCAGGCGCGCCTTCCGCCTTCGAGGAAGCGACCTATCGCAAGGTCGCGTGGCGGCTTTCGCCGCTTCTTCTGCTCTGTTATGTGGTGGCGTATCTGGATCGCGTGAACGTCGGCTTTGCGAAGCTGCAGATGAGCGCCGATCTCGGTTTGTCGGATGCTGTCTACGGCTTCGGCGCCGGCATTTTCTTCTTCGGCTACTTCATCTTCGAGATTCCGAGCAACGTCATCCTGCACAAGGTCGGCGCGCGCGTATGGATCGCGCGGATCATGATCACCTGGGGCATCGTCTCGGCGCTGACGATGTTCATCACCACGCCGACGATGTTCTATGTCATGCGCTTTTTGCTCGGCGTCGCGGAAGCGGGATTCTTTCCCGGCATCATCCTGTACCTCACGTACTGGTATCCGGCGCATCGGCGCGGCCGCATGACCACGCTGTTCATGACCGCGATCGCGCTGTCGGGGCTGATCGGCGGACCAGTCTCGGGCTGGATCATGAAGAGCTTCGACGGTGCGAACGGCTGGCACGGCTGGCAATGGCTGCTGTTGTTGGAGGGCATTCCGTCGATCGTCGTCGGGATCATGGTGCTGATGCTGCTCGATGATCGTATCGCGAAGGCGAAGTGGCTGACGGCCGAGGAACGCGACCTGCTCGAACGCAATATCGCGGCGGATAACGTCGAGAAGGAAGACATGCCGATCGGCAAGATCCTGTCGAGCCCGCGTGTATGGATGATGAGCCTCATCTATTTTTCGTTCGTGATGGGGCTTTACGGCGTGAGCTTCTGGCTGCCGACGATCATCAAGGCGACCGGCGTCACGGATGCCCTGAGCATCGGCCTGCTCTCGGCGATTCCGTATGGCGCGGCGGTGGTCGGGATGCTGCTGGTCGCGAGAAGCGCGGACAAGCGCGGCGAGCGCCGCTGGCACATCGCGATTCCGGCGGTGATCGGTTCGATCGGACTGGTGTTGTCGGTGATCTGGGCGAACAACACGGCGCTCGCGATGCTCGGCCTCACGCTCGGGACGATGGGCATTCTCACGACGCTGCCGCTCTTCTGGAGTCTGCCGACGGCGTTTTTGGCAGGAACGGGCGCCGCGGCTGGCATTGCGATGATCAATTCGCTCGGAAATCTCGCTGGCTTTCTGAGTCCGTATCTCGTGGGATGGCTCAAGCAGGTCACGGGCTCGAATTCGAGCGGGATGTATATGCTCGCCGCGTTTCTTATTCTTGGCGCGGTGCTCGTGTTGAGCGTGCCGGCGCGGATGGTCAATCGGTAGGCACTTGCGCTTGGGGCGCCGCGCTCGACACCGTTCGAGCACGCCACCCTGATCTCGCCCGCGAGCGCGGGCAATCAGTCGCCTTCGCCCCGCGAAGGTGACTTCACCTCCTCCCGCACGCACCGCCGCGAGGCACAGTCCCGGCGCGATGCACCAAAACGCCCCCAAAGGCGCTCTCCTTCCCGTTCCGAACGTCGACCCAAACGCCGCGCGAACCCGCGCCAATCCAGCATCTATTGCACATTGGCATACCCCTTGCAGTAACAAATGCGCTGCCCGTCCGCCCAAGCAAGGGCGGACCGCCTGTCCACCACGACTCACCACAACATATCGGCAAGGGGAAACACATGAAACGACGCAGTCTCCTGAAATTCGGCTCGATGTCCGGCGCGCTCGCCCTCGCAGGCCAGTTGCCGATCTCCAAGGCTCAAGCCGCCGATACCGGTCCGATCAAGGTCGGCATTCTGCATTCGCTCTCCGGCACGATGGCGATCTCCGAGACGTCGCTGAAAGACACCGCGCTCATGACCATCGCCGACATCAACAAGAACGGCGGCGTGATGGGCCGGCAGATCCAGCCGGTCGTCGTGGACCCGGCGTCGAACTGGCCGCTCTTCGCCGAGAAGGCGCGTCAGTTGCTCACGCAGGATAAGGTCGCCGTCGTGTTCGGTTGCTGGACCTCGGTCTCGCGCAAGTCGGTGCTGCCCGTCTTCGAGGAACTCAATGGCCTCCTCTTCTACCCCGTCCAGTACGAAGGCGAAGAGATGTCGCGCAACGTGTTCTACACGGGCGCCGCGCCCAACCAGCAGGCGATTCCCGCCGTCGAGTATCTGATGGGACCCGAAGGCGGCAGCGCCAAGCGCTACTTCCTGCTCGGCACCGACTACGTGTACCCGCGCACGACCAACAAGATCCTGCGCGCCTTCCTCCACTCGAAGGGAGTCAAGGATGAAGATATTCAGGAGGTCTACACACCGTTCGGACATAGCGACTATCAGACCATCGTCGCGAACATCAAGACCTTCTCGCAGGGCGGAAAGACGACGGTCATCTCGACGATCAACGGCGACTCGAACGTGCCGTTCTACAAGGAACTCGGCAACCAGGGCCTGAAGGCGACCGACGTTCCCGTCGTCGCGTTCTCGGTCGGCGAGGAAGAACTGCGCGGCATCGACACGAAGCCGCTCGTCGGGCATCTCGCGGCATGGAACTACTTCATGTCGGTGAAGAACCCGACCAACAAGAAGTTCGAAACGCAATGGGCCGAGTGGGTCAAGTCGCAGAACCTGCCGGGCGGCACGAAGCGCGTAACGAACGATCCGATGGAAGCGACCTTCGTCGGCATCCACATGTGGAAGCAGGCCGTCGAGAAGGCGAAGAGCACGGACGTGGACAAGGTGCGCGTCGCGATGATCGGCCAGACGATGGCCGCGCCTTCCGGCTTCACGCTGACGATGGACGGCAACCATCATCTGCACAAGCCCGTGATGATCGGCGAGATTCGCGGCGACGGTCAGTTCAACGTCGTCTGGAAAACGAAGACCGCGGTCCGCGCACAGCCGTGGAGCCCGTATATCGCCGGCAACCAGGGCAAGCCGGAAATCGTCACGTCGATCCCGGCGTTCCTGCGGCGCTCGCGCGTGGCGTAACCGCCTGAGCGTCGTACCGTCCCGCCCTGTCGCGATCCGTCGCAACGGGCGGGACGTCTTCACGCACGACCCCGCTCGATCTGAAAGGCCATCATGACCGGTTTGCCCAGCCACACCTTCGCGCGGATGATTCGGCGCGCGATCTGCGCAGTGATGATCGCCTGCGCGCCGCTCGCCGCCTTCGCCGCCCTTAGCGCCCTTAGCGCCCTTAGCGCCCTTAGCGCCGACGATCTCGCCCCGCTCGGCGCCGACGACTTCGACGCCAAATCCGCCGCCATCGACAAGCTCGCCGCGAACGCCGACGCCACGTCGGTCGTCGTGCTCTCGGCGCTCGCGGACGGTTCGCTCGTCGCGACCGACAAGGGCCAGGTGCTCGTGCAGAGCGACGACGGCAACAAGGACCCGCTGACGGGCAAGATCGTCGACGCACCCGATGCGCAGGCTATCACGCTGAACAACTTGCTGCGCGCGAAAGTCGCGGGCGCGTTGTCGGCGCTGCAACTCGCATCGACCGACGTGACGAAGCGCCGCGAAGCCGTTGCCGCGCTGCTGAAGAACCCCGATCCGTCGGCCAAGCCGCTGATCGACAAGGCGCGCGCCGCCGAAACCGACGCCGACCTCAAGAAGCGCCTCGATACCCTGTGGGCGATGACCGCCCTGCACGATCCCGATGCGGGCAAGCGGCTTGAGGCCGTGCAACTGGTCGCTGCGCGCCACGACCTCGACATGAACGAACTGCTGCGCCCGATCGTCGCGAAGAAGGCGGACGGCAGCTACAACGAATCCGACGAACGCGTGCGTAAGGCAGCGCAGGCGGGTATCGAAGACCTCGATTCGATCCAGCGGCGCGGCCAGATCGCGGGCACGCTCTTCGCCGGGCTCTCGCTCGGCAGCGTGCTCCTGCTCGCGGCGCTCGGCCTTGCGATCACCTACGGGCTGATCGGCGTCATCAACATGGCGCACGGCGAGTTCCTGATGATCGGCGCGTATGCCACTTATGTCGTGCAGAACCTCGTGCAGCATTACGCGCCCGCCGCGTTCAACTGGTATCCGCTTCTTGCCGTGCCCGTGTCTTTCGTGGCTGCGGCGGCGGTGGGCATCGTAATCGAGCGGCTCGTCATCAAGCATCTCTACGGCCGTCCGCTCGAAACGCTGCTCACCACCTTCGGCATCAGCCTGATCTTGATTCAGGCGACGCGCATGATCTTCGGCGCGCAGAACGTGCAGGTGACGAACCCCTCGTGGATGAGCGGCGGCGTAAACGTGATGCAGAACCTGATCCTGCCGTACAACCGCCTGACGATCCTCGGCTTCTCGCTCGTCGTCGTCCTGATCGCGTGGGGCGTGCTCACCAAGACGCGCCTCGGCCTCTTCGTGCGCGCGGTCACGCAGAACCGACGCATGGCGGCGTGCGTCGGCGTGAAGACAGCGCGCGTCGATTCGTATGCGTTCGCGTTCGGCGCGGGCATCGCGGGACTCGGCGGCTGCGCGCTCTCGCAGATCGGCAATGTCGGTCCCGATCTCGGCCAGAGTTACATCATCGATTCGTTCATGGCGGTGGTGCTGGGCGGTGTCGGGCAGCTCGCGGGGACGGTGATCGGCGGCTTCGGCCTCGGGCTCATCAGCAAGACGATCGAGCCGTTCTGGGGCGCGGTGCTCGCGAAGATCGCGGTGCTGGTGCTCATCGTGTTGTTCATCCAGAAGCGTCCGCAGGGCATGTTCGCCCTGAAGGGCCGCAGCGCGGAGGCTTGAGATGACCGCTTCTTCACCCGACGTCGGCGCGAACCTCGACGTCGCTCCGCAACCCGACGACCGCGCGCGTCGCGAAGGTTTCGCGCTCGGTCTGCCGCCGCGCGCCGCGCTTCTGCCGCGCAGCGGCTGGCTTGCGCTCGTCGCGCTCATCGTCGCGATGGGTATCTGCGTGCCGGTCGCCGCGCTCGTGTTGCCGGAGACGAGCACGTTCCATCTGTCCGCCTACGCGATGACGCTCATCGGAAAGCTCATGTGCTACGCGATCGGCGCGCTCGCGCTCGATCTCGTGTGGGGCTACTGCGGGATTCTCAGCCTCGGCCATGCGCTCTTCTTCGCGCTCGGCGGTTATGCGATGGGCATGTACCTGATGCGCTCGATCGGCCGCGAGGGCACGTATCAGAGCGACCTGCCCGACTTCATGGTGTTCCTCGACTGGCACAAGCTGCCGTGGTACTGGCAAGGCACGGAACACCTCTGGTATGCGCTTGCGCTCGTCGTGCTGGTGCCCGGGATTCTGGCGTGGGTATTCGGCTTCTTCACGTTCCGCTCGCGCGTGAAAGGCGTGTATCTGTCGATCATCACACAGGCGATGACTTTCGCCGCGATGCTGTTCTTCTATCGCAACGAGACGGGTTTCGGCGGCAACAACGGCTTCACCGACTTCAAGCGCATCGCCGGGTTTCCGATCACGCATCCGGGCACGCGCACGGCCCTCTTCCTGATCACGTTCGCCGTGCTCGTGCTCGCGTTTCTCGCGGCGCGCGGGATCGTCACGTCGAAGCTCGGGCGTGTCGTCACCGGCGTGCGCGACGGCGAAGCGCGCCTCATGTTCCTCGGCTACAGTCCGCTCGCGTACAAGCTCTTCATCTGGACGGTATCGGCGGTGCTGTGCGGCATCGCGGGCGCGCTCTACGTGCCGCAGGTCGGCATCATCAACCCGAGCGAGATGTCGCCGGCCAACTCGATCGAAATGGCGATCTGGGTGGCCGTCGGCGGGCGCGGCACGCTGATCGGACCGATCGTCGGCGCGTTCGCGGTGAATGGCGCGAAGAGCTTCTTCACGGCGAATTTCCCCGAATATTGGCTCTTTTTTCTGGGCCTCATCTTCACGCTCGTGCCGCTCCTTTTACCGAACGGAATCATGGGCCTCATCGACGCGGCGCTGCGCAGGAACAAAACCGGAGGGCATGCGCCTTGACCGCTCACAACGCTTTGATCGTCGACTTGCCGCCGCTGCCGGAAACGAGCGAACGCAACATCAACGGCATCACCGGCCTCGGCCACGTGCTGGCGCCGGGCGAGATCGACGTGTCGCACGGCACGATCCTGTACCTGGAGGACGTCACCGTTTCCTTCGATGGCTTTCGTGCGCTGAACAAGCTGACGCTTTCGATCGACGTCGGCGAATTGCGTTGCGTGATCGGCCCGAACGGCGCGGGCAAGACGACGATGATGGACGTCGTCACGGGCAAGACGCGGCCGGACGGCGGCAAGGTGTTTCTCGGCCAGACGCTCGACTTGACGCGCATGTCGGAGCCGGTGATCGCACGCACGGGCATCGGCCGCAAGTTCCAGAAGCCGACGGTGTTCGAGAATCATCCGGTGTGGGAGAACCTCGAGCTTGCGATGAAAACGGACAAGCGCTGGTTTGCGTCGTTACGCGCCCGGCTCGACCGCACGGCGCAGGCGCGCATCGAGGAGACGCTTGAGCTGATCCGTCTTCAGCATGAAGCGACGCGGCTTGCGGGTGAGCTCTCGCACGGACAGAAGCAGCGGCTCGAGATCGGCATGCTGCTCATGCAGCAGCCGGCATTGCTGCTGCTCGACGAGCCGGCGGCCGGCATGACCGATCACGAGACGATGGAACTCGCCGATTTGCTCAACAAGCTGCGCGGCACCTGTTCGATGATGGTCGTCGAGCATGATATGGAGTTCGTTGCGGCTCTGTCGGGGGCTGTCGGGAAGGTCACTGTCATGGCCGAGGGGTCCGTGCTCGCCGAGGGCACGCTTGACGATGTCAAGCGCAATGAGACGGTTATCGAATCGTACTTGGGGCGCTGATGCGCGGGTGATTTTCGATGCTTCTGCTTCTTCTGTGGAACTTGTTTTCTTAGTGGTCTATTGGCATTGCCCCTGTCCGGGGCGGGACTTACTTTCTTTGCTGCTGCAAAGAAAGTAAGCAAAGAAAGCAGCTTTTCTAAGCAGCAGTCTTGAGGCGGCAACGCTCTCGAAGTACTGAGTGGACATACCGCCTAAGTGTCGTCCTCAAAGAACAAGAGGGGCTTGGTGCGATTAACTACTGTGAAACCGCGCAGCGACCCGGATTGGCACAGCAGTCATCCATCCGTTTCCGCTCCGCTAACGAGGGGTACATCAGTCGCGCGGTTGAGCTTCGCGGCTGAGGTTGAAAGCCGCTGGTTTTTGTTCTGCCCGTCGTCCGAGCGAAGCGCGGACGGAACTGAACGGAGCGCATACCACTTTGTTGAAGTTCGAGAGGTGTCAGTCGTACTGCGCGCCAAGCCGGGTGGATGTTTGAGGGCGACCCTTAGCCGGTATGTCCACTCAGTGTTTCTAGTGCGTTGCCGTGCTGTGACTACTGACTGAAAAAGCTGCTTTCTTTGCTTACTTTCTTTGCAGCAGCAAAGAAAGTAAGTCCCGCCCCGGACAGGGGCAGTGCTAATAGACCGACGCGAAAGCAAGTTCCACAGAAGCGCAAAAGCATCAAACCATCAACCGGTATGACTGCCACGACGCAGTCAAGAAAGGACGCGTGCAAATGCTAGAAGTCGACTCGTTGAACCAGTACTACGGCGGCAGCCACATCCTCCGCGATGTGAAGATGACCGTCCCCGATGGCAAGCTGACCGTGCTGCTCGGCCGCAACGGCGTCGGCAAGACCACGCTCCTGCGCTGCCTGATGGGCGTCGTGCCGACCCGAAACGGCACCATCGCCTGGCGCGGCACGAAGATCTCGTCGATGCCCACCTACAAGCGCGTCGCAACCGGCCTCGCTTACGTGCCCCAGGGCCGCGACATCTTCGGGCGCCTGACGGTAGAAGAAAACCTCTTCGTCGGCGCGGCAAGCCGCAAGGCGCCGTCGAAGGTGCCGGACCGCATCTACGAACTCTTCCCCGTCCTGCGCGACATGAAAAACCGTCGCGGCGGCGACCTCTCCGGCGGTCAGCAACAGCAGCTCGCCATCGGCCGCGCGCTGATGAGCGACCCTCAACTGCTCATCCTCGACGAACCCACCGAAGGCATCCAGCCTTCGATCATCCAGGACATCGGGCGCACGCTGCGCCAGCTCGTCGACGAAATGGGCATGACGGTGCTGCTTGTCGAGCAGTATTACGACTTTGCGCGCGAACTCGCAGACCGCTACTGGGTCATGAGCCGCGGAGAAATCGTCGCGGGCGGCGCGGGCTCAGAGATGGACGAGCACGGCGTGCGGGAGCTGATCGCGGTCTGAAACGCCTCCTCATTGCTTCCGTCAGCGCGCCGCCGTACCATGGCGGCTCCCCGGCCACGCTCCCGTTCATGCACCACGCACCCCACGCCGCACTCCTGCATGCCGACGAATGGCACGGCCGCCTCGAACTCGGCTTTACCCGTCAGCACGCACGCACGGTGCTCACGCATCGCCGGCATGAAGGGCCGCTGCGTCTGCTGCGGCCGCTCTATCCCGAAGGCGACGCGACGTGCCATGCGGTCGTCGTGCATCCGCCGGGCGGCGTCGCGGGCGGCGACCGTCTCGCCATCGATATCGACCTCGCCGAACACACCCACGCCGTTGTCACGACACCCGGCGCCACCAAGTGGTACAAGTCGAACGGCAAGCTCGCGACACAACGCATCGCAATTCGTGTCGGCGCCGGCGCGAAGCTCGACTGGCTGCCGCAGAACAACATCGTGTTCGACTCGTCGAACGTGGAACTCGACTTCACGCTGACGATCGACGACGAAGCGAGCGCCATCGGCTGGGATGCAATGCAGCTCGGACGGCAGGCCGCCGGCGAGCGATGGTCGGCGGGGCAGATCCGCGCCGTGTCGAGCATTCGCAATCACCGCGGCCAGCTGCGCTGGTTCGAGCGCGCGCGCATCGACGCCGGCGATCCGCTGCGCGGCATCCCGCAGGGTCTCGCGGATTTCGCGTGCTACGGCACGATGTGGGCCATCGGCGCTCTATGCAACGACGCGCTCGCCGAATCACTCGTGGACCATCTCCCTTTCAACGACAGCCTGCGTGCCGGCGCCTCGTGCGTGGCACCCGGCGTGCTGATCGTGCGCGCCGTGAGCTGCTCGATGGAGCCGCTGCAACGCATCCTTACCGATTGCTGGATGCGTCTGCGACCCGCGGTTCACGGCATCGGCGCAAAACCGCTGCGTCTGTGGTCCACCTGATCCCGCCTCTTTAGCGCACCAGCGCGGCGCTTTATTGCGCCCCGAATTTGTGCGTGATAGCGTTGACAAACGCGCGAGCGCCCGCACCTCCGGCGTATCGGCGCGATGGCACGACTCTCGCTTAAGTGATCCGGCTCCAGAGCGCGCTCGATGAAAGACGCGCATCACACACAACAGGATCATCGATGAACCACACGCTTTTTCGCGCGCGTCGCGCGGCGCTCGCCGCCCTTGCCGCTTCCGTCGCCGTGCCCTTCTTCGCCCTCTCGCCGATCACCGCCCACGCCGACGCGCTCGACACGATCGCAAAAAGCGGCACGCTGCGCGTCGCGGTGCCGGAAGACTATCCGCCCTTCGGTGCGGTCGGCGCCGACATGAAGCCGCAAGGCTACGACATCGACATGGCCGCGCTGCTCGCGAAGTCGATGGGCGTGAAGCTCGAACTCGTGCCGGTCAATAGCGCGAACCGCATTCCGTATCTCACGACGAACAAGGTGGACCTCGTGATTTCGTCGCTCGGCAAGACGCCCGAGCGCGAGAAGGTGCTCGACTTTTCGACCGCCTATGCGCCGTACTTCCAGGGCGTGTTCGGTCCCGCCGACATCAAGGTGAGCAACCCCGCCGACCTGACCGGCAAGACGGTCGGCGCGACGCGCGGCGCGCTCGAAGAGATCGCGCTCACGCAGATGGCGCCGAACGCGACCATCAAGCGCTTCGAGGACAACAACGCAACCATCTCCGCGTTCCTCTCGGGCCAGGTGCAACTGATCGCGGCGGGCAACATCGTCGCCGCTGCGATCCTCGCGAAGAATCCGCCGCGCCGTCCTGAAGCGAAGTTCGTCATCAAGAACTCGCCGTGCTTCGTCGGCTTGAACAAGAACGAGCCGCGCCTGCTCGCGAAGGTCGATGCCGCCATCGATCAGTCGAAGAAGGACGGCACGCTCGAAGCGATGTCGAAGAAATGGTTCGGCCAGCCGCTGCCGGCGAGCCTGTGAATGCGTGATGTGCGTGCAACTCGATAAAGGCAGCGCTTTTAATGGCCTATGAACTTCAGTTCGCCGACCTCGGGGAATATCTCGGCATGTTCGCGAGTGGCGCCGCGACGACACTCGGGCTCACCGCGGTGTCGACCGCGCTCGGCATCGGTGTCGGCGTGGCGGGCGCGGCGGCAAGCGACAGCCGGCACGCGTGGCTGCGCTCGCTCGTGCGAGGCTACGTCGAAGCGATCCGCAACACGCCGTTCATCGTGCAGCTCTTCTTCGTGTTCTTCGGCTTGCCCGCGCTCGGCGTGCATCTCGGCGAATACACGGCCGCCATTCTCGCGATGACGCTGAACCTCGGCGCGTATTCGGTCGAGATCATCCGCGCGGGGATTGCCGCGGTGCCGAAGGGGCATCACGAAGCAGCGGCATCGCTTGCGATGACGCGCGGCCAGACGTTCTGGCACGTGATCCTGCCGCAGGCGCTGGCGAAGGTCTTTCCCGCGCTGTCGAGCCAGATCGTCATCACGATGCTCGGCTCGGCGGTCGTCTCGCAGATCTCGGTGCCCGACCTGACGTATGCCGCGAGCTACATCCAGTCGCGCAACTTCCGCGCGTTCGAGACGTACTTCCTGATCACGGCCGCGTATCTCGTGATGGCGATCGTGCTGCGGTGGCTGCTCAACACCGCGGGCAAGCGCCTTTTCTCGCGCAATCTGCGAGGCGCGCGATGATCGAATTCTCGTTCGAACAGATCCTCACGAACCTGCTGCTCGCCGCGCGCTGGACCGTCGTGCTGTCGATCGTCTCGTTCGTCGCGGGCGGCGTCGTCGGCTTCGCGCTGCTCGTGATGCGCGTATCGAAGTCGCGCCTGCTGCGCACGATCGTGAAGGCGTACATCGAAGTCTTTCAGGGCACGCCGCTCCTGATGCAACTGTTCCTCGTGTTCTTCGGGCTGCCGCTGCTCGGCGTGGAAGTCGCGCCGTGGATCGCCGCGACGGTCGGGCTCACGCTCTTTACGAGCGCGTATCTCGCGGAGATCTGGCGCGGTTGCGTCGAAGCGGTGCCGAAGGGGCAATGGGAGGCGTCGTCGAGCCTTGCGATGAGCTACTTCGAGCAGCTTCGTCATGTGATCCTGCCGCAGGCCGCGCGCATCGCGATCGGGCCGACGGTCGGCTTCGGCGTGCAGGCCGTGAAGGACACGGCGCTCGTCTCGATCATCGGTTTCACCGAACTTACCAAGGCGGGCACGATGATTTCCAACGCGACGTTCAGGCCGTTCATCGTGTATGGCCTCGTCGCCCTGATCTATTTCGTGCTCTGTTATCCGCTTACCCGTTACGCGCGCACGCTGGAAAGGAAATGGAATGCCGCTCGTTGAAACACGCAATCTGAAGAAGCAGTTCGGCGCGAACCAGGTGCTCAAGGGCATCGATTTTTCGGTCGAGCCCGGGCAGGTCGTCGCGATCATCGGCCGCAGCGGCTCGGGCAAGAGCACGCTGTTGCGCACGTTGAACGGCCTGGAGAGCATCGACGAAGGTTCGATCGAAATCGACGGCGAGCACATGGATGCGCGCCATGCCGATCTGCGCGCGCTGCGCCTGAAAGTCGGCATGGTGTTCCAGCAGTACAACCTTTTTCCGCATCTGACGGCGGGCCAGAACGTGATGCTCGCGCAGACGGTCGTCAAGAAGGTTCACAGGGCGAAGGCACGCGCGACGGCCGAGCAGGTGCTGGAGCGCGTGGGTCTCGCCGACAAGTTCGATTCGTACCCGGAGCAGTTGTCGGGCGGACAGCAGCAGCGTGTCGCCATTGCGCGGGCGCTCGCGATGAAGCCTACCGTCCTGCTCTGCGACGAGATCACGTCGGCGCTCGATCCCGAACTCGTGGGCGAGGTGCTTGCCGTCGTCGAAGGGCTTGCCCGCGACGGGATGACGCTCATCATGGTCACGCATGAGATGCGTTTTGCCCGGCGCGTGAGCAACAAGGTGGTCTTCATGCACCAGGGGCGCGTATGGGAAAGCGGCACGCCAGAGGATATTTTCGAGCGGCCATCTAGCGTCGAGTTGCGCAAGTTCATTCAATGATGTAGTTTTTGTACGTAGTATGGGTGTTTCCGGGTACCCCGTTTTCTGTGTTTCTATGGAACTTGCTTTCGCGTCGGTCTATTAGCTCTGCCCCTGTCCGGGGCGGGACTTACTTTCTTTGCTGCTGCAAAGAAAGTAAGCAAAGAAAGCAGCTTTTTAGTCAGCAGCCTTGAGGCGGCAACACCTTTGAAGTACTGAGTGGACATACCGCCTAAGTGTCGCCCTCAAAGAACAAGAGGGACTTGGCGCGATTAACCACTGTGTCATCGCACAGTGACAGGATTGGCACAGCAGTCATTCATCCGTTTTCGCTTCGCTGAACGACGGGCAAATCGAGTCGCGCGGTGGAGGTTGCAGTCCGCTGGTTTTCGGACGCCCATCGTCCGAGCGAAGCGCGGACGGAACTGAACGGAGCGCTTACCACTCCGCGTGAGTGCAGGAGGTCTCAGTGCGTGCGCGCGCCTAGCCGCGTGGATGTTTAAGGACGACACTTAGGCGGTATGTCCACTCAGTTCTTCTAGTGCGTTGCCGTGCTGTGACTACTGACTAAAAAGCTGCTTTCTTTGCTTACTTTCTTTGCAGCAGCAAAGAAAGTAAGTCCCGCCCCGGACAGGGGCAGTGCAAATAGACCGACGTGAAAACAAGTTCCATAGAAGCGCACAACCATCCGACGGTGTTTCTCACCCCTAACCCAGTCCGCCGAGCGCCAAAATGAAACTGACTCCAAGAGAAAAGGACAAACTGCTGATCTTCACAGCAGCGCTCCTGGCCGAGCGCCGCCGTGCCCGCGGCCTGAAGCTGAACTATCCTGAAGCGATAGCGTTCATCTCGGCCGCGCTGATGGAAGCGGCCCGCGACGGCAAGACCGTCGCCGAGGTGATGCACTACGGCACCACGCTGCTCACCCGCGACGATGTCATGGAAGGCGTGCCCGAAATGATCCCCGACATTCAGATCGAAGCCACGTTCCCCGACGGCACGAAGCTCGTCACCGTCCACCATCCGATTCCCTGAATCGACGAAGAGGCAAGCCATGATCCCCGGCGAATATCTGATCGACGACGGCGAACGCGAACTCAACGCGGGCCGCGAAACCGTGTCGGTCGTCGTGTCGAATACCGGTGACCGGCCCGTCCAGGTCGGCTCGCACTACCACTTCTATGAAGTCAACACGGCGCTCACGTTCGAGCGAGAAAAAACGCGCGGCTTTCGCCTGAATATCGCCGCCGGCACCGCCGTGCGCTTCGAGCCCGGACAGGAACGCACCGTCGAACTCGTCGCGCTCGCGGGAGACCGCACCGTCTACGGCTTCAACGGTCTCGTGATGGGTCCGCTCTGACTCTCTTTCCGGATGACATGAAATGACGCTACGCATCGGCCGCCGCGCCTACGCGGAAATGTTCGGCCCGACTACCGGCGACCGTGTCCGCCTCGCCGATACCGATCTCCTCATCGAAGTCGAACGCGACTTCACGACCTACGGCGAAGAAGTGAAGTTCGGCGGCGGCAAGGTGATTCGCGACGGCATGGGCCAGTCGCAGCGCGTCGCCAACGACGTCGTCGATACGGTCGTCACCAACGCGCTGATCCTCGATCACTGGGGCGTCGTGAAAGCCGACATCGGCATCAAGGGCGGACGCATCTTCGCCATCGGCAAGGCAGGCAACCCCGACATCCAGCCGGGCGTGACCATCGCCATTGGCGCGGCCACCGAAGTGATCGCCGGCGAAGGGATGATCGTGACCGCAGGCGGCATCGATTCGCACATCCACTTCATCAGCCCGCAGCAGATCGACGAGGCGCTCGCAAGCGGCGTCACGACCATGCTCGGCGGCGGCACCGGTCCCGCGACGGGCACCAACGCGACCACCTGCACGCCGGGCCCGTGGCACATCGAGCGCATGCTGCAGGCCGCCGACGGCTGGCCCGTCAACCTCGGCTTTCTCGGCAAGGGCAACGCAAGCCTGCCCGAGCCGCTCACCGAGCAGATCAAGGCGGGCGCGATCGGCCTCAAGCTGCACGAGGACTGGGGTACGACGCCCGCCGCGATCGACAACTGTCTTTCCGTCGCCGACGACACCGACACGCAGGTCGCCATTCACACGGATACGCTGAACGAAGCGGGCTTCGTCGAGACGACGGTTGCCGCGTTCAAGGGCCGCACGATCCACACGTATCACACGGAAGGCGCAGGCGGCGGCCACGCGCCGGACATCATCAAGGTCTGCGGCGAGTCGAACGTGCTGCCCTCCTCGACCAATCCCACGCGCCCCTACACCATCAACACGCTCGACGAACACCTCGACATGCTGATGGTCTGCCATCACCTCGATCCGTCGATCGCGGAAGACATCGCGTTCGCCGAGTCGCGCATCCGTCGCGAGACGATCGCAGCCGAAGACATCCTGCACGACCTGGGCGCGCTCTCGATGCTCTCGTCCGATTCGCAGGCGATGGGCCGTGTCGGCGAGGTGGTGATCCGCACCTGGCAGACCGCGCACAAGATGAAGGTGCAGCGCGGCGCGCTGCCCGAAGACAACGCGCGCAACGACAACTTCCGCGCGAAGCGTTACGTGGCGAAGTACACGATCAACCCGGCGATCACGCACGGCATCGCGCATGAAGTCGGTTCGATCGAGCCGGGCAAGTGGGCCGATCTCGTGTTCTGGGAGCCGGCGTTCTTCGGCGTGAAGCCCGCGATGATCGTCAAGGGCGGCATGATCGCCGTCGCGCAGATGGGCGACCCGAACGCCTCCATTCCGACGCCGCAGCCGGTGCATTATCGCGAGATGTTCGCGACGCGCGGCGGCGCGCTCGGCAAGACCTCCCTCACGTTCGTCTCACAGATGGCCGCGGACGCGCGCATCGCGGATCGCTACGGACTCAGCAAGCTCGTCGTGCCGGTGAAGAACTGCCGCAACATCAGCAAGGCCGACATGATCCACAATGCCTGGCAACCCTCGGTCACGGTCGATCCGGAAACGTATCAGGTCGTCGCGAACGGCCAGCTGCTGACCTGCGATCCGGCCACCGTCCTGCCGATGGCTCAACGCTATTTCCTCTTCTGACCATGCGCACCATCGACAAACGCCTCACCGCCAAACTCGCGCCCGTGCTCGTCAAGCGCGCGGCGACCCTCACCCTTGCCTTCGATGCACGCTGCAAGAGCCGCCTCGCCGCCACGCTCGACGGCGGCGAGGAAGTGGCGCTCGTGATGCCGCGCGGCACCGTGCTCGCCGACGGCGACGTGCTCGTCGCAGACGATGGCGCGCTCGTTCGCGTGATCGCGGCGGTAGAGGACGTGCTCGTCGTGCGCGCGCCGGACGCGCTCACGCTCACGCGCGCGGCCTACCATCTGGGCAATCGCCACACGCCCGTCGAAGTCGGCGCGGACTATCTGAAGCTCGAAGCCGATCCGGTGCTCGAAGCGATGCTGCGACGCCTCGGCGCGCAGGTCGACCATGCGTCGGCGCCATTCCAGCCGGAGACCGGCGCGTATGGCGGCGGTCACAAGCACGGTCACGACGAGACGTTCAGCGAAGACTACGCGCTCGCGCAAAAGGTCTTCGACGAGCATCACGGCCATGCGCACCCGCATGATCACGATCATTCGCACGACCACGATCACTCGACGTGCGGACACGAACACGGTCATCACGGTCATGCGCATCGCTGAACTCACGGCGCTGCTGCATCTGGCGTCGCCGGCACTGCCGATCGGCGCGTTCAGTTATTCGCAGGGACTCGAAGCGGCGATCGAGCACGATCTGATCCGCGATGGCGACAGCGCCCGCGACTGGATCGCGAGCGGCCTCGCGCATGTTCTCGCGCGCGGGGAGTTGCCGTTTCTCGCGCATCAGATCGAACGCTGGCGCATGCACGATCGCGCCGCGCTTTCCATCGCCGACGGGGAGTTCCTCGCGAGCCGCGAATCGGCGGAACTGCGGCGCGAGACGCAGCAAATGGGCTGGTCGCTCGCGCAGTTGTGCGCCTCGCTCGAATGGGGCGACGACGACCGCCGCGCGACACTCGATACGCTCAAGCCCGTCGCGCTGCCGACCGCCTTCGCGTTCGCCGCCTGCGCTCACGATGTCTCGCCCGAAGCAGCGCTCGCCGCGTATGCGTTCAGCTGGGTCGAGAACCAGGCGGCGGCCGCCTTGAAGTCGGTGCCGCTCGGACAGCTCGCGGGACAGCGGATCATCGTCGCGTTGCGCGAACCGATCCATCGCGCGGTCGCGCAGTCGCTCGCCACGACGTCGGACCAGATCAACACCTTTGCGCCGCAGCTCGGCATCCTGTCGGCGCGGCACGAGTCGCAGTATTCGCGGCTCTTTCGCTCCTAATCAACCGATCCAACATGAACGCACCCGCTTATTCCGCCGCTGCCCGCCGAACCAAGAAGCTGCCGCCGTTGCGTGTCGGCGTGGGCGGGCCGGTCGGCTCCGGCAAGACCACGCTGCTCGAAATGCTGTGCAAGGCGATGCGCGAGAAGTACGACCTCGTCGCGATCACCAACGACATCTATACGAAGGAGGACCAGCGCCTGCTGACGGTCGCGGGCGCGTTGCCTGCCGAGCGCATCATGGGCGTGGAGACGGGCGGCTGTCCGCATACGGCGATCCGCGAAGACGCTTCGATCAACCTCGAAGCCGTCGATCAGATGATCGCGCGCTTTCCCGATGCGGACATCGTGTTCATCGAATCGGGCGGCGACAATCTGGCGGCCACGTTCAGTCCGGAGTTGTCGGATCTGACGATCTACGTGATCGACGTCGCGGGCGGCGAGAAGATTCCGCGCAAGGGCGGACCGGGCATCACGAAATCGGACCTTCTCGTGATCAACAAGACCGATCTCGCGCCGCATGTGGGCGCGAATCTGGACGTGATGGCATCGGACGCGAAGAAGATGCGTGGTGAGCGGCCCTTCGTGATGTGCAATCTGAAGGCGCTGGATGGACTGGCCGACGTGGTCGCGTTCATCGAGAAGAAGGGGTTGCTGGCGGTGTAGGGCGCGAGCGGCTTCACTTCGCCGCCAGTTCCTGTCCTTCGAGCAACGCCCCGAGCACGCTCACCGAGCGCGCCGTCGCCCCGCGATGCCGCGCGGCGAACGCCGAAGCCGCCGCGCTCATCGCGAGCCGGCGCGGCTTGTCGTTGAACAGCTCGCGCAAGCCGCGCGCGAGCCCCGGCGGATCGTCGACGCGCAACGCCGCGCCCGCCGTAATCGCATCGTTGGTCGCCTGCGTGAAGTTGAACGTATGCGGCCCGATCAGCACCGGCACGCCCGCCGCGCACGCTTCGATCAAATTCTGCCCGCCGAGCGGCAACAGGCTCCCGCCGATGAACGCGAGATCGGCCGCCGCGTAATACGCGCCCAGTTCGCCCATCGAGTCGCCGAGCAGCACCTGCACGCTTTGCGGCAACGGCCGCGCGGCCGCCGCCCCCGAGGCCGCCGCGACCGCCTTCGGCGCCCACTCCGAGCGCCGCACGCACGACAGCCCCGCGCCCGCCGCCATCGACGCGACTTCATCGAAACGTTGCGGATGGCGCGGCACGAGAATCAGCAGCGCGTTCGGCACATCGAGCGCGGCGAACGCCTGCAGGACCAGCGCCTCCTCGCCCTCGCGCGTGCTCGCCGCGACCCACACCGGCCGATCGCCGATCGCCGCGCGCCACGCATGGCCGCGCGCCTCGAGTTCGGGCGGCGCGCTCATGTCGAACTTGAGATTGCCGAGCACCGCGACGTTGCGCGCGCCGAGCGCCGTGAGCCGCTCCGCATCCGCGGGACTCTGCGCCAGCACACGCGCGAAGCCGCCGAACACTTCGCGCGTCGCGCGGCCGAACTTCGCCGCGCGCCGGTACGAGCGCTCCGACATCCGCGCATTCGCCAGGACGAGCGGCATGTCGGCGCGCTTGCATTCGTCGATGAGCGTCGGCCACACCTCGGTCTCCATCACGATGCCGAGCGTCGGCCGCCATGCGCGCAGGAAGCGCCGCACGAAGCGCGGGACGTCGTACGGAAGGTAGCTGCGCAGCACGCGATCGCCGAACAGCGATTCGCCCGTCGCGCGGCCGCTCGGCGTCATGTGCGTGAGCAGGATGCGGGCTTCGGGATGCGCTTTGAGCAACGCTTCGATGAGCGGTTGCGCCGCGCGCGTCTCGCCCACCGACACCGCATGCACCCAGATGAGCGGCGCGAGATCGTCGGCACGACGGCCCGGGCCTCGGCCGAAGCGCTCGGCGATATGCTCGCGATAGCCGCGTTCCTTCCTCGAACGGATCAGGAGCCGCAAGACCGCGAGCGGCGCGACGATCCACCACAGCGCGCGATAGACGAGCCTCAGCATGCGCGCGTCCGCGCGTCGCGTGCGGCGCTCAAACGAGCGCCCTGCCCTTCAGGCGCTGGAGAATCCCGAGCGGCGCGCACTCCGGCTGCGCCATCGCGTCGACGGGCAGGAAGAACGTCTGCTCCATCATGTACTGGCCGGACATCACCGCGTGCGAGGTCTGATCGGAGAAGCAGACCCACACGCAGCCCGGCGGAAACGGCATGTCCTGCTGCGGCGAAGACTTCTGATAGTCGAGATCTGCCTTCATCGCGTCATGCAGATGCAGCATCAGATGATCGTATTCGCTGCGCGGCGACTTCGTGATGTGCAGCAGGTTCATGAGCCACGCGGCGCCCGGCATCTGCGCCTTGATGTTCGGCAGGAAGCGCTTCGCCATGTCCTCGAACGGTTCGCCCACGCGCCACACGCGCGGCGCGCCGTGCGGATTCACATTCGTGAAGACGCGCAGGATGCGCTCGCCGTAGTTCGGGCGCGACGGAAACGCGTCGACGTGCAGGCGGCTGTCGTCCTTGCGCCAGGACGTGTCGCGCGTTTCCACTTGGTGCAGCCGGAGGCTCGTCGGCGCGACGCGCAGTTTGCCGCGGTACTCCGGAAAGAGCCCGTCGACGAGCGAGCGCGCATTCGCCTGATAGCGTCCGACGAGCGCGCGTACCGCCGACTGCATGACGGCGTCGCCAAGCACGCCGGCAAGCGCGCCGCCATTGGGCGCCAGACTGATGTTCTTCCGTTGCGGATCGGCGATCTTGGGGTCGAGCAGCGCGGCCTCGCCGCCTTCGATCGCAAAGCGCAGATTCGGGAAGTACAGCACCTTGCCACGCTCGACGCCCGCGAGGAGCATCTCGCGCGGCACCGAAAGGTCCCGGCCCTGCCAGTCGCCCGACGCGACTTCGATGATTTGAGATTCGGTCATGTGCCTTCGATATTCCGATGGGCGCGGCGGGGTATCCGCCGCCGTGCCGCGATTGTGCCCCGGCAGGGGTCGATCCGGTCGCCCGGGCCGCGCCGGAAAAGTACCGCGATTGACGGCGCGCAATCCTCCCGTCGACGCCACGCGTGAGCGGCTCAGAGCAGCCCGAAGCCCGCGAGCACCGCCTTGACCTCGGCGAGCGTCGGATGATGGTTCGCGCTGCCGAGATTCACGACGCGCGGCGACCAGTAGCCGCCCGTGCGCCAGGCGGTCGAGAAATTGTACAACTCGACGGTCGGCCGCTTCAGCGCGGCGGCGATGTGCACGAGGCCGGTGTCGACGCCGACCGTCGCGGCCGCGCCCTCGATCAAACCGACCACCGCCGGCAGCGAGAGCTTCGGCGGCACGATCGCCGCCGCGCCGAATTCCTTCGCGAGCTTCTCGCTCGTCGCGTGCTCGGCGTCGCTGCCCCACGGCAGCACGATCGACGCGCCGCGCCGCACGAGCGCCTGCCCGAGCTCGATCCACGCGGCGTCGGGCCATTGCTTGTCGGCGCGGGACGTGGCGTGCACGAAGACGACATACGGCACCGGCAGGTTCAGCCCCGTCTGCGACAGCGCGAGCGCCGCGCGCCGCGTGTCCATGCCGAAGTCGATGTCGTCGGTGGGCTCGGGGCGCGGCAGGCCGAGCGCGACGGCCACCAGTTGCCGCGTGCGTTCGACCACGTGCGTGCGCGGCTCGATCGGCACGCGACGGTCGTAGAAGAAGCGCACCGGCCATTCGAAGCCCGCGCCCTCGGTGCGGTTCGCGAGACCGACGAGCGGCCCGCGCGCCCAGCTCGCGACCCACGCCGTCTTGATGAGGCCTTGGCAATCGATCACGAGGTCGTACTTTTCGGCTTCGAGTTCGCGCCGGAACGTGCCGATCTCGCGCCAGTTCGCGGCCGAGAACCAGCGCTTGCGCCAGCGCCTGAGCGAAAACGGAATCGCGCGGCGCACGCCGTCGACGAGTTCGACGAGACTCGCGAAACTTTCCTCGACGAGCCAGTCGATCTGCGCATCGGGATAACGGCGCCGGATATCGGCGATCACCGGCATGTTGTGGACGACGTCGCCAAGCGACGACACCCGGACAATCAAGATCTTTTGCACGCTGGGAACGATGGGCGCCGCGAGTCGACAGCGGCGCGTGGACAAAATGAGATGGGCGATTTTAGCGCGGCGCGCAGCGGCGGGCCGCATAAAAAAACGGCGCGGCCCCGACGGAGCGCGCCGTTTGGCGGTGCATGAAGCTCAGAACGGCAGCTTCGCGTCCGGCTTCTCGGCGAGGATCACGCGGCGGAAGTCTTCCTGGATGCGCTTCAATGCCGCATCGCTGTCCGCTTCGAAACGCATCACGACGACGGGCGTCGTGTTCGACGAACGCGCGAGCCCGAAGCCGTCCGGATACTCGACGCGCAGGCCGTCGATGGTCAGCACGTCGTCGGCGCCTTCGAATTTCGCGGATTTTTGCAGGCGCGCGATCAGTTCGAAGTTCTCGCCCTCTTCCAGCTTCAGTTGCAGTTCGGGCGTCGAGAGCGAGTTCGGCAGATCGTTCAGGAGCTTGCTCGGATCGGCCACGCGCGAGAGGATTTCGAGCATCCGCGCGCCGGTGTACAAACCGTCGTCGAAGCCGTACCAGCGGTCCTTGAAGAACACGTGGCCGCTCATCTCGCCCGCGAGCGGCGCGCCCGTTTCGCGCAGCTTCGCCTTCACGAGCGAGTGGCCGGTCTTCCACATCACCGGCTCGCCGCCCTGCTCGCGCACCCACTTCGCGAGATTGCGCGTGCACTTCACGTCGTAAATGATCTGGCCGCCCTTGTTGCGCGAGAGCACTTCCTGCGCGAACAGCATCAGTTGACGGTCCGGATAGATGATCTGGCCGTCCTTCGTCACGACACCGAGGCGGTCGCCGTCGCCGTCGAATGCGAAGCCGACTTCGGCGTCGGTTTCCTTGAGCGCCTTGATGACGTCCTGGAGATTCTCGGGGTGCGCCGGATCAGGATGGTGATTCGGAAAGGTGCCGTCGATGTCCGTGAACAGCTCCACGAGTTCGCAGCCGAGCGCCTTGAAAAGCCGCGGCGCGAGGTCGCCCGCGACGCCGTTGCCCGTATCGACGACGATCTTCATCGGACGCACCGGCTTCACGTCGGAGACGATGCGGTCGAGGTAGATCTGCTGGACGTCGAACTCGGTGAAGGTGCCTTCGCCTTGCGTGAAGTCGTCGTTGACGATGCGCTGATAGAGCGACTGAATCTGCTCGCCGTAGATCGCCGCGCCGCGCAGCACCATCTTGAAGCCGTTGTAGTCGGGCGGATTGTGGCTGCCCGTCACGACGATGCACGAATCGACGCGGCGTTCGCCCGAAGGCAGCGGCAGCGGGACGCTCGCGGCGAAGTAGCCGACGGGCGTCGGCACCATGCCGACATCGACGACATCGACGCCTGCCTGGCGCAGGCCGTCGGCGAGCGCGCCGACGAGTTCCGGTCCCGACAGCCGCCCGTCGCGGGCGACGACGACCGAATCGCCGCCCTGCTTGCGGATTTCGCTGCCGAAGGCGCGGCCGATATTGCGTGCGACGTCCGCATCGACGGTCTTGCCGACGATGCCGCGGATGTCGTATGCCTTGAAGATGGATTGGGAAATCTGTGACTGGCTCATGGAATGGCTACCTGTCTATTTAATTGATGGATTCTCGGCGATGCAGCCAGCGGGGCGTGCAGGTCGTGACTGACGGACATGCACGCGCCATGCGGACCACGCGTGCGGGCAATTTCGAAAAAGTGACGAAATAAATTCAGCCGATACCACATTGCAGCTTCGCGCCCGGGCGCAGCTATCGGGAGCGTGCCCGTTCACACTTATAATCGCAGTCTTTCAGCGCTTTCCTGCGCAACTCCTGTGCATTTTCCTGCGCAAACATTCTAATCCAATGCCCGGACGCTCTTTAGCCCTGAACACGTCAAAACCGGCACCAAACGAGGCGCCTGAGCGGGCCAGCGCACATTCCTGCACGCGCGGCATGGCGCGAAACATACTGAACGCGGGTAACCAAGCAACGCGAGCACGGCGCGTGCCCGGTCCTCGCCCATGCTGAGTCGGCTTTCCCGCATCGGCAACCCCGATGTCGCGAAGGCGCTCGCGAATATCATCTGGCTCGGGCTCGAACGCGCGACGCAGATCGTCGTCGCGATTGCCGTCAGCGGCCTGCTCGCGCGCTATTTCGGCCCCGATGCGTTCGGCAAGTGGCAGTACGCGAACACGCTGCTGCTCGTGCTCGCGCCCGTCACGTGGGTGTGCGGCGCGGAAATTCTCGTGCCGACCATCGTCGGGCGGACGCATGCACCGAAAGGCCGGGATGACACACGCGACGACACGCTCGGCCGCGTGCTCGGCAGCGCGTTCGTGCTGCGCATGGGCGTCTCGGCGCTCGCGCTCGTCGGCACCTGGGCGTGGATCGCGTTCGGCCATCTCGATGCGCTCGTCGGCGCGATGCTCGCCGGGCTCGCCGTGACGATGCTGTTTCGCGAGCCGCTCGTCGGTGTGATCAACGCGTGGCTGCAGAGCCTCACCTACAGCAAGCCGCAGCTCGTGACGAGCATGGCCGCCGCGATCGTCAAGGCGCTGCTTGTCTATGCGCTCGTGCGCGCGAGCGCGAACTTCGCGAGCTTCGGCTGGCTGTGGGCGCTCGAAGCGGCGGCGATCGCAAGCGTGCTGGTGCTCTATTACATGCGCCGGCGTGGCGGCACGCTCGGCTGGCGGTTCGATCCGCGCCTGTTCCGGCAGTTCGCGAGCGCGGGCACCGTGTTCTGGATCGGCCTCATCTGCATGTACCTGTTCCTGAAGCTCGACCGCCTGATGCTCGAACGCTTCGTTTCGTTCGCCGACCTCGGACGCTATTCGGCCGCGCAGCAGTTGAACGAAAACTGGATCACGCTCGCGCTGATGCTCGCGCAGACCATCGCGCCCGCATTCGTGTACCGCGTGCAGGACGTCGAGCGCGTAAAGCGCAACGTCGTGCGGCTCACCGCGATGACGGCCGCGCTGATGATAGCCGGCGCGCTCGTGCTCGATCTGCTCGCGGCGTTCATCATCACTGGCGTGTTCGGGCCGGGCTTCGAGGCCGCCGTCGACATCTTCCGCTGGGCCGTGTGGCTCTCGGTGCCGGCTGGGATCGAGGCGATCGGCAATCTCGTCGTGCTGAAATACCAGGCCAAGTTCGTGTTGCTCGCGAAGTGGCTGCTTGCGCTTGGCGTTGCATTCGTCGTCGACTGGATCGCGATTCCGCGTCTCGGCGCGCACGGCGCGCTCCTCGGGCTCGCCGCCGGTTATCTGGTGGCAGCGGGCGTCAATCTCTACTACATCCGCTTCAGGTTGCGCCGATGAACGCGCTCGACGACGTCGCCATCCTGATTCCCGCCTTCAACGGTCAAGGCGAAGTCGAACGCACGCTCGCTTCGTTTCGCGAGGACGCGCCGGTGCGCGTGCTGATCGTCGACGACGGCAGCACGCCGCCGATCGTCGCGCCGCCGATTCCGGGCCTCGATATCGACGTGCTTCGCCTGGCCGCCAACGGCGGCATCGAGCGCGCGCTGGCTGCGGGCATCGACGCACTCGCGCAACGCGGCATCCGCTATGCGGCGCGCATCGACGCGGGCGACCTCGCGACACCCGCGCGGCTCGCGAAGCAGCGCGCGTATCTGGAAGCGCATCCGCGCGTGGCCGCGCTCGGCATGTGGGCGCACGTGGTGAGCACCGAAGGCGCGCCGCTTTTCGACCTCACGCCGCCCGCCGATCCCGCCGCGATCCGCCGCGTGATGCTGATGCGCACCTGCTTCGCGCATCCCTCGATGATGCTGCGCGTCGAGCCCGTGCTTGACGCGGGCAATTACCGCGCGCGGTATCGCGCGGCCGAGGACCTCGATCTGTTCCTGCGACTCATGCAGCGCCACGACTGCGCGAACCTGCCGGAGTTCGGCCTCTACTACGAGCTGAACGAAACCGGCATCAGCGCCACGAAGCGGCGCACGCAGATTCTCTCGACGCTGCGTCTGCAACTGCGCTACTTCCGCGCGGGCAACCTGCCCGACTGGATCGGCGTGGCGAAGAATCTCGCGCATCTCGTGCTGCCTTATCGTGCGCTGCGCCGCCTGAAGACGCGCGCTCTTTCTCGAACCCCTTCCCCATGACAGCACCCGCCAGCCGCCTTCGCATCGCACTCGTCTGCAACACCGCGTGGGCAATCTACACGTACCGGCAAGGCCTCCTGCGCACGCTGACCGAACGCGGCGTCGAAGTCACGGTGATCGCGCCGCGCGACCGCACCGTCGAGCCGCTCGTCGCGATGGGCTGCCGGTTCGTCGAACTGAAGGTGGCGTCCAAGGGCACCGATCCGCGCGACGACCTGAAGACGCTCGCCGCGCTCTGGCGCGAGTACCGCGCGACGCGCCCGCACGCCGTCTTTCACTACACGATCAAGCCGAACATCTACGGCTCGATCGCGGCGTGGCTCGCGCGCGTGCCGTCGATCGCGGTGACGACCGGCCTCGGCTACGTCTTCATCCAGAAGAGCCGCACCGCGATGATCGCGAAGCGCCTCTATCGCCTTGCGTTCCGCTTTCCGCGCGAAGTGTGGTTCCTGAATCAGGACGACCGTACGGCTTTCTTCGATCAGAACCTGCTCGCGCACCCGGAGCGCGCGCGGCTCTTGCACGGCGAAGGCGTCGATCTGGACGAGTACGCGTTCACGCCGCTGCCAGAGCGTGAAGCGTTCGTCTTCATCCTGATCGGGCGCCTCTTGTGGGACAAGGGCGTCGCGGAATACGTCGAAGCCGCGCGGCGGCTGCGCGCGGCCTACCCGCATGTGCGCTTTCAACTGCTCGGGCCGGTGGGTGTAGACAATCCGAGCGCGATCGGCCGCACAGACGTCGAGGCGTGGCAGCGCGACGATCTGATCGACTATCTCGGCGAAGCGCACGACGTGCGCCCGCACATCGCCAATGCGGATTGCGTCGTGCTGCCCTCCTACCGCGAAGGCGTGCCGCGCACGCTGATGGAAGCCTCGGCGATGGGCCGCCCGATCGTCGCGACCGATGTGCCGGGCTGCCGCGAAGTCGTCGAGGACGGCGTGACCGGCTTTCTCTGCGAAGCGAAAAACGCCGCCAGTCTCGCGGAGCAACTCGAACGCATGTTGACCCTCGGCGCGCGCGAGCGCATGGAAATGGCCGCGAAGGGCCGCGAAAAGGTCGCGCGGGAATTCGACGAAAAAACCGTCGTCGAGCGATATAAAGGCACAATACGCGCCATTACCGGCATTTCACTCTGACCAAGATCCCGGAGATTCTTCGATGACTGGCAACGCAAAGAACAAGGGCACGATTCTCGTCACCGGCGGCGCGGGCTTCATCGGCTCGCACACGTGTGTCGAACTGCTCAACGGCGGCTATGCCGTCGTCGTGGTGGACAACCTCGTGAACAGCAATCGCGAATCCATCGCGCGCGTGGAAAAGATCACCGGCAAGGAGATCGCTTTCTACGAGAACGACGCGCGCGACGAAGCCGCGCTCGGCAAGATCTTCGATACTCACCCGATCACCGGCGCGATCCACTTCGCGGCGCTGAAGTCGGTGGGCGAGTCGGTGGCGAAGCCGATCGAGTATTACCGCAACAATCTCGACAGCCTGCTCGTCGTGCTCGACACGATGCGCTCGCGCAACGTGAAGAACTTCGTGTTCAGCTCGTCGGCGACGGTGTACGGCGTGCCGCAGAGCGTGCCCATCGACGAATCGTTTCCGCTTTCGGCGACCAATCCCTACGGCCAGTCGAAGCTGATCGCCGAGCAGGTGCTGCGCGATCTCGAACTGTCCGATCCGTCCTGGCGCATCGCGACGCTGCGCTATTTCAACCCGGTCGGCGCGCATGAGAGCGGGATGATCGGCGAGGACCCGGCCGGCGTGCCGAACAACCTGATGCCGTATGTCGCGCAGGTGGCGGTGGGCAAGCTCGAACGCCTGCGCATCTTCGGCAGCGACTACGATACGCATGACGGCACCGGCGTGCGCGATTACATCCACGTCGTCGACCTCGCGCGCGGCCACATCGCCGCCATCGACGCGCTGACGACACTCGACCGCAGCTTCGTCGTGAATCTCGGCACGGGCCAAGGCTACAGCGTGCTCGACGTGGTGAAGGCATTCGAAGCGGCGTCGGGCAAGCCGGTGCCTTACGAGCTCGTGGCGCGGCGCCCGGGCGATGTCGGCGCCTGCTACGCCGATCCTTCGGCGGCCGAGACGCTGATCGGCTGGCGCGCGCAACACGGCATCGCGCGCATGTGCGCGGACCACTGGCGCTGGCAGTCGCAGAACCCCAACGGGTTCGCTTAAAGGGCCGCTCGGGTCCGCTTCATATCAACGGTCATTTTTCATGCTCAGTTTCGCGCTCGCTTTTCTGGTTTCGCTTCTCGTCACGCTTCTGATCGTGCGATTCGCGCATCTGCATGAGGGATTCATCGGCGATACGGATCTCGCGGGCGTCCAGAAATTCCACACGCGGCCGGTGCCGCGCATCGGCGGCGTCGGCATCCTGTGCGGCCTGTCGGCTTCCGCGATCCAGTTGCACTGGGCGTATCCGGTGGTCTCGGCGGGCATTCTCGCGATCATCGGCTGCGGGCTGCCCGCGTTCCTCTCGGGCCTGATCGAAGATCTGACCAAGCGCGTGAGCCCGCTCGTGCGCCTCGTCTGCACGATGGCGGCGGCCGCCCTCGCCTACGCCGTGCTCGACATCCACGTCACGCGCATCAGCGTGCCGCCGCTCGATTTCCTGCTCTCGTATGCGGTGATTTCATGCGCGGTCACGGTGCTCGCGGTCGCGGCGCTCGCCAACGCGATCAACATCATCGACGGCTTCAACGGCCTCGCGTCGATGGTCTCGGTGATGATGTTCGCCTCGCTCGCGTATGTCGCGTTCCAGGTGCACGACCCGATCGTGCTGTCCGCGTCGCTCATCATGATGGGCGCGGTGATCGGCTTCTTCATCTGGAACTTCCCGGCGGGGCTGATCTTTCTCGGCGACGGCGGCGCATACTTCGTCGGCTTCATGCTGGCCGAACTCGCGATCATGCTCGTGATGCGCAATCGCGACGTCTCCGCGTGGTTTCCGGTGCTGCTCTTCATGTATCCGATCTTCGAGACGTGCTTCTCGATCTACCGGAAGAAGTTCATTCGCGGCATCTCGCCGGGCATTCCCGACGGCGTGCACCTGCACATGCTCGTCTACAAGCGGCTGATGCGCTGGGCGGTCGGCGCGCAGAACGCACGGGAACTCACGCGCCGCAATTCGCTGACGTCGCCTTATCTCTGGCTGTTGTGCCTCGTCGCGGTGATTCCCGCGACGCTCTTCTGGCGCCATACCGTGCATCTGTTCTGCTTCGTCGTCGTGTTCGCGGCGACCTACGTGTGGCTCTACATGAGCATCGTGCGCTTCAAGGTGCCGCGCTGGCTCGTGTTCCGCCGGCCCCATCCGCTGAAGAAATAGGGCCGGCGAAGGCGCGCGTCTTTACGACTCGATGAACGCGAGCAGATCGGCGTTGACCTTGTCGGCCTCGACGGTGCACATGCCGTGCTGGCCGCCCGGATACACCTTGAGCGTCGAGCCTTTCACGATCTTCGACGCGAGTTCGGCCGCGGCGGCGATCGGCACGATCTGGTCGTCGTCGCCGTGGAGGAAGAGCGTCGGGATGTCGAACTTCTTGAGGTCTTCGGTGTAGTCGACTTCCGAGAACTGCTTGATGCATTCGTACTGGCCTTTCATGCCGCCGCGCATGCCTTCCAGCCAGAACAGGTCGATGATGCCCTGCGACACCTTCGCGCCGTCGCGGTTGAAGCCGTAGAACGGCATCGCGAGGTCCTTGTAGAACTGCGAGCGGTTCGCGGCGACGCCGGCGCGGATGCCGTCGAACACGTCGATCGGCAGGCCCCCCGGATTCGCTTCGGTCTTCAGCATGATCGGCGGAACCGCGCCGATCAGCACGGCTTTCGCGACGCGCTTCGTGCCATGCCGGCCGATGTAATGCGCGACTTCGCCGCCGCCTGTCGAATGGCCGACGAGCGTCGCGCCGGTGATGTCGAGCGTGTCGAGGAGCGCGGCGAGGTCGTCGGCGTAGGTGTCCATCTCGTTGCCTTCCGACGGCTGGCCCGAGCGCCCGTGGCCGCGCCGGTCGTGCGCGATCACGCGATAGCCCTTCTGCGACAGAAAGAGCATTTGCGGATCCCAGGCATCGGCATCGAGCGGCCAGCCGTGGGAGAACACCACCGGTTTGCCGCTGCCCCAGTCCTTGTAGAAGATCTCGGTGCCGTCTTTCGTCTTGATCGTGCTCATCGTGCGAAGCTCCTTGGTTGGTGCAACGGTTGGGTCTCGTGCCGGACAGCCCGCTCGCGACGGGCACAAGCAGCATCGTGCTTCATTTGGGGGAAAGTTTCAGGGACCAGGGGCCCGACGTTGCCGCGGGTGGGCGCTAGTGACACCGTGCGGTGCTTCTGCGCTTCTCCGTTATGCAACTTGCTTTCGCGTCGGTCTAATGGCACTGCCCCTGTCCAGGGCGGGACTTACTTTCTTTGCTGCTGCAAAGAAAGTAAGCAAAGAAAGCAGCTCTTCTAAGCAGCAGCCTTGAGGCGGCAACGCTCTCGAAGTACTGAGTGGACATACCGCCTAAGTGTCGCCCTCAAGAACAAGCGGGGCCTGGTGCGATTAACCACTGTGTCATCGCACAGCAA
Source organism: Caballeronia telluris (assembly GCF_001544495.1). Lineage (GTDB taxonomy): Bacteria > Pseudomonadota > Gammaproteobacteria > Burkholderiales > Burkholderiaceae > Caballeronia > Caballeronia telluris. The sequence continues at coordinate 9,222 of NZ_FCNZ02000022.1, read as the reverse complement.
AGGGATTGGCACAGCAGTCATTCATCCGTTTCGGCTTCGCTAACGAGGGGTACATCAGTCGCGCGCTTGAGCTTCGCGGGCAAGGTTAAAAACCGATGGTTTTTGTTGTGCCCCTCGTCCGAGCGAAGCGCGGACGGAGCTGTACGGAGCGCTTACCACTCCGTGTAAGTGCAGGAGGTGTCAGTGCGTGCGCGTGCCTAGCCGCGTGGATGTTTGAGGGTGACACTTAGGCGGTATGTCCACTCAGTACTTCTAGTGCGTTGACGTGCTGTGACTGCTGACTAAAAAGCTGCTTTCTTTGCTTACTTTCTTTGCAGCAGCAAAGAAAGTAAGTCCCGCCCCGGACAGGGGCAGTGCTAATAGACCGACGTGAATAGAAGTTCCACAGAAGCACAAGCGAAAGCGCATCAGCCGGCAGACAAAAAAACAAAAAACCCTCACGCCGGCGCCGTCCGCGGCATCCCCCGCGTAACTTCCTGCGCCACCGCGAGATACCGCGCCGCCGTATCGGCGAGCGTCAGGCCGCCAAGCGGGCGCAACGAGCGCGGATCGCCGAGCGCCTCGACGAGCGCGCTGGCATAGGCGGCCGTATCGTCGGGATCGCACAGGTGAACGCCCGGAAAATCGGCGGCGAAGCTGAACGGCCGGATCGTGCTCGCGACCACCGGCACGCCCGAGGCCAGCGCCTCCAGAAACGCAATACTGTGCCCTTCCGAACGCGACGGCATCGCGAAGACGCGCGATTGCTGCAACAGGTCCGCCACGTCCGAGCGCGGCCCGTCCAGCGTCACGCGCGAAGCGAGCCCGAGCTTCGACACCAGATCGCCCACGGCCGCGTGATACGCAGGGTCCTCGATCACGCCGCACAACAAAAGCCGCGCCTCGGGCACGGTCTGCACCACGCGCTCGAACGCATGCACCGTCGAAAGCTGGTTCTTCACCGACGTGTAGCGTCCCACCTGCACGATCTGCAAACCGCCGTTCGCGTCCTCGATGCCCGCGAGCGGCCGGCGGCCAAAACGCGCCATGTCGACGCCGTTCGGAATCAGCGTCATCGAAGGATGACGGCCGACGGCGCCGACGTAATCGTCGATATTCGTCGGCGACACCGCGATCACCGCCCGCGCGCGCCGCGACAACATCCGCTCGACCCGGCGGAACACGTAGCTCTCGAAGTCGTTGGTCGCGGAATGCATCACGTAGACCACCGGCACCTTGAGCGGCAGCGTCCGCGCATAGAACGCGGGGATCGTCGCGTGGGCGAAGAGCACGTCGGCCCGATAACCCTTGACGGTCTGGTAGAGATTCCACAGCTTGCCGACGCGCCCGTGCATCCGCGCCGGGAAGAGACACTGCACGCCGTTTTCGGTCAGCTCGTCGCAGAGCGGGCCGAAATCGTCGTGAGCCGGCGTGAGCGCCGTGACGCCGACCGTCTCGCCGCCGCGCTGCTGATGTATCGCAAGATCCTTCGCCAGCACCTCCGCGCCGGACAACCGCGGAGCCAGAACCAGGTGAAGTATGCGCATCACGCCTCCCTGACGATTCTAAAGAGCATCCAGCCCGCAGCCGATCCCAGTCCGACGGTCATCGCCCAGGCAATGCCGGTGACGCCCCAGTAATGCGTCGCGACCGGCACGGTCACGCACAGCACGATCGCCTGGATGATCGACGCGTGCGTCGCCACCTTCGGCATGCCCACCGCGCGCAGCCACGACACCAGCACCGCGATCACCGCGCCGATCGCCATGTTGATCACGAAGATTTTGAAGAGCGGCACGGCGGGCAGCCACGCCGATCCGAGCACGAGTTGAAAGAGCGGCTCCGCGACGAGGCGCAGCACGATCACCAGCAGCGCAAGCCCGATCGCCGCGAGCACGAGATAGCGGCGAAAGAGGCGCTGCGCGGACTGCACATCGCGGCGGTGATGTTCGGAGAACGTCGGGAAGAGATACTGCGACATCGCAATGGCGGCATCGGCGAGCAGCATCTGCGCGAGCTTCGACGACATCTGGTACGCGCCGAGCTGAAGCGGCCCAAGCAGCTTTGCGACGATCACCTTGTCGAACTGGTTGAGAAGCAGGTTCACGACGCTGCCCGCCCAGATCCAGCGGCTGAAGTTCACGTAATGCCCGATGCCGGAAAACTTCAGGCGCAGCGGCGGGCGCGGCGACATCGTGGTCCAGGTGAGCGTCGTCTTGAGCACCTCGCCCGCGACGAGGCCGATCAGCACCGAATACGCGCCGAGTCCCGCGAGCGCGCAGACGAGGCCGACGGCGCAGTCCGTGAACGCCACCGACGTCTCGACGCCCGCGAGCTTCTGGAAGCCGCGTTGCCGTGTGACGATGAAGTACGCCGGCGATGCGATGCCGCGCAGAATCGGCAGGAGCGCGGCGAGCAGCAGGAGCCCGATCGAGCCGCCGAGGTGAAACTGGCTGCTCATGAAAGGCGCGAACACGGCAATGAGAATGCCGATGAGCACGCCGCGCGCGGTGAGCGTCGCCCAGACGGCGCTCAGTTCGCCGGAATCGGGCGCATCGCGTCCTTGCACGACGGCCTGCGCGAGGCCCGTATCGGAAAGCGACTCCGCGATCGCGACCGCGAGCAGCGCGATGCTGACCGCGCCGATCGCCTCCGGGCCGAGGATGCGGCCGATGGCGAGAAACTTGACCGCGACGAACCCGCGCACGACGACCTGTTGAAGCAGTACCCAAAACGCCGCATCGTGATCGAATCGCGCGCGCGCCGGTAAGAATGGAAGCCGGACTGATCTCACTAAGTATTCCCCGCGCTGCTGGTGGTTCCGGACCGCTGCGCCTCGCGTCGTGCGGACCGATGGGCTCGCAGGACGCGCAAGGCGCGCTTTCAAAGTGGTGTGATTCGGCGCCACGACTGTGCGCTCGTACTTTTCCACGAAGTATGCAAAAGGTATCGTGGCAAAGTCCCCAATGGACGCCAACGCGTAGTCGAAATCGGCCCGAAATTTCACATCGTGTGTGCTTCGCCACTGTCTTCTGACGCCGAAAATCGCGGGAAATTGGCGCGTGCTGCCCATCGAGCAATGCTAGTGTTGGATTCGTCGGCTCAATGCCGCTCATGCACCCTTCATGCACCGCACTCGCGCCCGATGGCGCAAAAGTACGGTCCGCGATTCCTCACCTTTCGGATACCACCGACGCATGCGAAACGACACCGTCCTCATCATCGAGCCGAACTTCAGCGGCCACCGCTGGCGCTACGCCGAATGGGCGGCCAACGCCTACATGGAAGCGGGCTATCGCTGTCTGATCGTCACCGACCCGCTCAACGCGAGCCATCCGCTCGCGACGAAGATCCGCGCCGAGGACCGCCCCGAACTGCAGATCGAATTCGTCGCGCCGCCGGGCCGCAATGAACGTCGGGGGCTGTCGTCGCGGCTGTCGTCGATCAGCTACGCGCGCTTTCATCAGGACTTCCGCCACGCCTTCGATATCGCGAGCCGCGGCCACCGCGTCGCGCTCGTCGTCGTGCCCTACGTCGACTACTTCTTTCTCGCGCTGCCGTTTCTCGGTTCGCCGTTCGGCGTGACGCCGTGGGTCGGCATCACGATGCGCTCGAACTTCCATCACGAGCAGGTCGGCGTGAGGGCACCGCGCCGCCCGCTCGTGAATGCGGCGAAGGCGCTCCTCTTCATGCGCGCGATCGGCGCGCCAGGACTCAAGACGCTGCTCACGATCGATCCGACGCTCGCCGACTGGTGGACCGACATCGGCCACCGCGACGCACGCGCGCCGAAGCAGGCCGCTGCCATCGAATATCTCGCCGACCCGTTCCCCGACGCGCGCGCGGCGGAACCGCAGCTCGCGAAGGCGCGGCTCGGCCTCGGCGGCGGCAAGCACGTGCTCGTGTATGGCGCGATCAACGACCGCAAGGGCGTCTTCGAACTGGCCGCCGCGCTTGCCGCGCGTCCGGCCGACGCGAACGCGCCGACGCTCGTAATCGCGGGCGCGCAGGACGAGGACGTGCGCTCGACGCTCGCGGCAGTCATCGCGAAGATCGTGCCGAAACCGGTCGTGCTCGACACCTTCATTTCGAGTGAAATCGAGCTCGACCTCTTTTCGGCATGCGATGTCGTGTGGCTCGGCTACAAGGGGCACTACGGCATGAGCGGCGTGCTGGTGCAGGCGTATCGCTTCGGCAAGCCGGTGGTCGCCACGGCCGACGGACTCATCGGCTGGTTCTGCCGCACGGGCGAACTGGGCCCGGTCGTGGACGAACTGAGCCCATCGACGATCAACCGCGCGCTCGATGCCGTGCTCGCCGGTGCGCCGCATGCGACGCCGGGCGCCCAGCATCTGCTCGAACGCAACACGCTCAGCCAGTTCAAGCAGACGCTGCGGCAGGCGGTTGCCTGAAGGCTTCGCGAATCTCGCATCAATAAAGAAAGCGGCGCATGCGCCGCTTTCTTTATGTCCGCCCTGCGGAGCAACCGCTTCAGGAAACGTGGCCCGCCGCAGGCACTTCGATCGCCTTGCGCTTCGCCGGGAAGAGCGCATCGCGGATGCGCAGGAACGGAAACTCCACGGCGCGCGTCGTCACGTAGCCGACACCGATTGCAATCGCGAATTGCGCCGCCATGATGAACGCCCAGGACGGGATCGCTGGCAGGCCCAGAGCCGCCGCCTTGCGGATCAGGATGTCGCCGGGTGCGAGCGCGAGCGAGTGCCACAGATAGATGCCATACGAATAGAGACCGATCCAGCCGATGCCGCGATAGATGAACGAATCGCGAATCGAGCCCGAGTATTCGATCGTCAGCACGATGAGCGCGGTGAAGCCGATGGCCTGGAGCGTATAGCCGATGCTCTGGTCGAGCGCGACATTGCGCGTGCCGAATACGAGCCACGCGACGAGCAGCACCACCGCCGCGATCAACGCCTTCTTGCGCGCGGCGATCGATCGGTAGACGGCCGGCTTGAGCCAGTAGAGCGTCGCGAGCAGCACCCCGAAGAGCAGGCTGTCGATGCGGTATTGCGTGTAGAAGAACGTGCCGTTCAGGTCGCCGTTCGCGACCGCCGCGCTGCGCGCGACGAGCACCAGCATGCAGATCGCGAACAGCACGCCGATGATCGCGTTCGCCTTGAGCTTGAGCCGCGCGAAGCCGATCAGAAGGACCGGCAGGAACAGGTAGAAATGCTCCTCGACCGCGAGACTCCACGTCTGCGCAATCGACGACCCGAAGTAGTTCTGCATGTGCGTCAGGTTCTGGACGAGAAAGGTGCTCGTCGGATGGCGCCCTGCAAACACATGAAAGAGGATCAGCACGTAATACGCCGGCCAGATCTTGAACATCCGCCGGACGATGAAGCGTCCCGCGTCGATGCGTCCGTCCTGCGAATATTGCTTGAGCAACAGGCCGCCGACGAGAAAGCCGCTTAACGTGAAGAACAGGTTGACGCCCTCGTGGCCGAAGCTTTTCAGCGGCATTTCGATCGCCGCAATGAACGCGCTGCCCGTCGGATACGAGTGGAAGTGGTAGCCCATCACCGCAATGATCGCGATTCCGCGGATGAAATCGAGTTCGATCGATCGCGCGGGTGCGGAATTCGATGCCGGCTTCGCCACTTGCGTGCGTTTCGCGCCGAACAAGCCCATGGCCTCCCCCTATTATTCGAAGGTCTTTGTTTAATGACGGTCCTGGCAATGCCGCCTCGTATCGCTGCGACGGACCTTTCTTCGACGCGTCCGACGGCTCGGACAGCGTGCCGCAAGCGCTTTTTACCTGGCGTCTTCTCGAAGCTTTCCGGCCTATGAATCTTCTGCCGAGAATGCCGGTTTGATCCGCCAACATGCTGTCGTTCGCGGACATCGGCACGGCACGGATGTTCGACCCGCAACACTTTTCCGGGCCCTCGTCGGCACGCGCGCCTCAAGCGTGGTGCGGCGCACACGGGCGTCAGTCGTTTCGCGCCGAAGGCTAGTTCTTAGGCGCCGCCGCGGCGGCGTGCGCTTTGTGCCGCTGATATATTCGACCCACAAATACGGGGGTACCCGGGAGTCCGTGACTGCGTTCCAATGGAGCGCGACAATGGGTTGCCGAGTACGCAGCGGCCTCGCAGCCGCCATGAAGAGCTTAAAGAGCAAGTGAGCCGAGAGAGAACGATATGCGCAACAAATACGCCCTCTTCTGGATGTGGATGTTCCTGCTGCCCCTCGCGCTCGACTTCAAGGGGGCGGAATCGTCGAGCAAGATCCTGCAGATTCTTCTGGTGGTTCCGACGGTTGCCGGCGGCATCGCCCTGATGCTGATCGCTCCGCGCTTCGCGCGCCGCTCGCGCTTGCGCAGCTTCGTCACTGCCGCGCTGCTCGTCACCATCCTCGGCAGCGTCTTCACGCAGCTCGTGCAGGGCAACGACATGGGCAACTACTTGCGCGTCATCCTGCCGTTTCTCCTGATGCTGCTCGGCTATTTCGTCGGATGTCATCCGTGGAATCAGGAGCGCCTCGAGCAGATCGAAAAGGTGATGTTCTGGTCGATGGTGATCTCGCTCTTCTTCAGCTTCGCCTACGGCTGGGCGACGGGCGGCGGCCTCGAGAACGTCCGCTTCCGGATCGTCTCCGTGACGTTCCTTTGCCTGCAGGGACTGCTGCTGCATGAATTCGTCGTCGCCAAACGGCTCACGAAGATGTCGGTCGTGCTCTTTCTCGTGACGATCGTGATCGAGCTCCTGAGCGTCACGCGCAGCCTGCTCGTCGGCACCGTGCTGCTCTTCATGTTCGCGACCTGGCTCGCCGCGCCTTCGCCGCGCCTGTTGCTCAAGGCCGGCGCGCGCGCGACGATGATCGGCGTGCTGCTGATCGGCATGGTATTCGCCGCCGCCGCCGTGTTCCCAAGCGTCGCGGAACACTGGACGCAGCGCATCTTCTTCTCCGCGGAAACGACATCCGGGCGCGATCCGACCACGATCACGCGCCTCGCCGAAATGAAGGACCAGTACGATCAGACGACCTCGTCGGCGGTGTCGCTGCTCGCCGGCATGGGATACGGCCACGACTATCGCTATTCGCCCACGTACCTGCCCGACCTGGCAGGCCAGATGAGCGCGAAGGATTTCTACGCGATCAAGGAATGGGCGGCCGGCCACAACTTCTGGGTCTATCAGCTGTTCGCGGGCGGCATCCTGTTCGGGCTCGCGCTGCCGATCGGCGTGATCTTCGCGCTGTGGCGCGGCTCGCAGGCCTATCGCGCGTGGCGCCGCCGCGCGCCCGACGTGCTGTACCTGCCGGTTCTCGGCCGCGCACTGCTCGTGCTCGCCTCGCTGCCCGCGACCTCGGTCGGCGGCAACCCGCTCGGCAACCGTTTTTCGGGGCTCGTATTCGGCGTCGCGCTCGGCCTGCTCGTCGCGAGCTACGGGCGCATTGCTCACGCGATGCGTCTGCGTGCGATGGCCGGCCCGTCGCAGGCCCGGCCGACATATCGTTCGAATTTCGGCCCGAATTTCGGTCCGGAATACGGTCCGTTCGAACCGGGCATGGGCGAAGGCGGCCCGGAGATGCTGCCGTCGCATCCGGCACAGACGCCGTCCCTGACGCATGGACGACACCAGCCGCCTTCCGGCTCGAGCACGCTCGCGCCGCTCGGCTGAACGACATCCGGCGCTTGGGCGCCTGACGCATCCGCGCGGGCCACGGCGCCGCGCCGCGTTCCTGCTTCTTCCGGTTCAACCCGTACATGCACATGAAGATCCTCCATCTGCTTTCGACCATCGACCCCCGCGCCGGCGGCCCTACGGAAGGCGTTCGCCAGAGCGGGATCAGCCTGAAGTCGATGGGACACGACGTCGAAGTCGTGACGCTCGACGATCCGCACGCGCCCTGGCTCGCGGCTTTTCCGCTGAAGGTGCACGCGCTCGGGCCGTCGAAGGGGAACTACGGGCTCTGTCCGCGCCTCGTGCCGTGGCTTCGCGACCACGCGGCGCGCTTCGATGCGGTGATCGTCAACGGCCTCTGGCAATACCATAGCTATGCCGCGTGGAAGGCGCTGCGCGGCATGGGCGTGCCGTACTACGTGTTCCCGCACGGCATGCTCGACCCGTGGTTCAAGCGCACCTATCCGCTCAAGCATCTGAAGAAATCGCTTTACTGGCCGTGGGCCGAATATCGCGTGCTGCGCGATGCGGAGCGCGTCCTCTTCACCGCCGAGGAAGAGCGCGTGCTCGCGCGGCAATCGTTCCGGCTCTATCGCGCGAACGAGGAAGTCGTCGCGTTCGGCACGAACCCGCCTCCCGGCGACGGCGAGCGTCTGCGCGCGGACTTCCTTGCCGCGTATCCGCAACTTGCCGACAAGCGCCTGATCCTTTTTCTCGGCCGCATCCACGAGAAGAAGGGCTGCGATCTGCTGCTCAAGGCTTTCGCTTCCGTGCGCGATCTCGATGCAAGCGCGCATCTGGTGATGGCCGGCCCCGATGGCGGCGAATGGGGCGCGCAACTGCAGACGCTCGCGCGCGAACTGGGCATCGCGGAGCGCATCACCTGGACGGGCATGCTCGCGGGCGATGTCAAGTGGGGCGCGTTCCATGCAAGCGACGCGTTCGCGCTGCCGTCGCATCAGGAGAACTTCGGGATCGCGGTGGCGGAGGCGCTCGGCTGCTCGCTGCCGGTGCTGATCTCCGACAAGGTCAACATCTGGCGCGAAGTGAAGACCGATGGCGCGGGCATCGTCGGGACCGACACCGTGGAAGGTGCCGCCGACATGCTGCGCCGCTGGCTCACGCTGCCCGCCGCCGATGCCGCGAAGATGCGCGCGCAGGCGCTCGCCACGTTCACGAAGCGCTTCACCGTCGATGCGATGTCGCATGATCTGGTGCGGCTTTTGCGCCACGGCGCGCATCACCGCAATCGGGCGATGAGTGAGCCGCCTCGGACTGCTTCGTTCAAGCCGTGAGGGTTGCCGCTGGCGCTTATGGTTGGGGCTGGTTTGGTTCGTTGAACGCCGTCTGATGCGCTTGCGCTTCTCTGTTGTGGAACTTGCTTTCGCGTCGGTCTATTGGCTCTGCCCCTGTCCGGGGCGGGACTTACTTTCTTTGCTGCTGCAAAGAAAGTAAGGGAAGGTCTGAACAACCCGTTTTCTGCTTTGGATGTCTAACTGAGCATATTCAGAATGAAGATCCCATCGTCATCTGCATCGCGCTGGACTGCTGCCGTTCGCGTCTTGGCAAGCACAGCAGCGCGCTCGCGGTACGCGCT
>NZ_FCNZ02000021.1 GCF_001544495.1 Caballeronia telluris | reverse complement strand
CGATGATAGTGCGGATCTCCCGTGTGAAAGTAGGTAATCGTCAGGCTCCTTATGCGACAAGCAAAGACCCCACCCCGAAAAGGTGGGGTTTTTTGCTTTGTGAAGCAGGTATAAGTGAGAGGATTAATCGAGACGGATCACGTGCTACGCTTGACAATGGTGCGATGAGCCCTCATAATTGATAGTTCTCTGCGGAGGGGTGCCCGAGTGGCTAAAGGGGGCAGACTGTAAATCTGTTGGCTTACGCCTACGTTGGTTCGAATCCAACCTCCTCCACCAGAATTTAAGCGGTAGGGAATCAAAGCCCGTGCGGGTGTAGCTCAATGGTAGAGCAGAAGCCTTCCAAGCTTATGACGAGGGTTCGATTCCCTTCACCCGCTCCAGTGTCAATGGTTGCGCCCATGTGGCTCAGTGGTAGAGCACTCCCTTGGTAAGGGAGAGGTCGGCAGTTCGATCCTGCCCATGGGCACCAGCAACGTCAGTCTAGAGTGTTTGCGCGCGGCGCAAGGTACGAAAATCCTGTTAGGAGTCGAAAATGGCCAAAGGTAAATTCGAGCGGACCAAGCCGCACGTGAACGTTGGAACGATTGGTCACGTTGACCACGGCAAGACCACGCTGACGGCAGCGATCACGACGGTGCTGACCAAGAAGTTCGGCGGCGAAGCAAAGGCGTACGACCAGATCGACGCGGCGCCGGAAGAAAAGGCGCGTGGTATCACGATCAACACCGCGCACGTCGAGTACGAAACGGCTAACCGCCACTACGCACACGTCGACTGCCCGGGCCACGCCGACTATGTGAAGAACATGATCACGGGCGCCGCGCAGATGGACGGCGCGATCCTGGTGTGCTCGGCCGCTGACGGCCCGATGCCGCAAACGCGTGAGCACATCCTGCTGGCTCGCCAGGTTGGCGTGCCTTACATCATCGTGTTCCTGAACAAGTGCGACATGGTCGACGACGCCGAGCTGCTCGAACTCGTCGAAATGGAAGTGCGCGAACTTCTGTCGAAGTACGACTTCCCGGGCGACGACACGCCGATCATCAAGGGTTCGGCCAAGCTGGCGCTGGAAGGCGACACGGGCGAGCTGGGCGAAGTGGCAATCATGAACCTGGCCGACGCACTGGACACGTACATCCCGACGCCGGAGCGCGCAGTGGACGGCGCGTTCCTGATGCCGGTGGAAGACGTGTTCTCGATCTCGGGTCGCGGCACGGTGGTGACGGGCCGTATCGAGCGTGGCGTGGTGAAGGTTGGCGAGGAAATCGAAATCGTCGGTATCAAGACGACGGTGAAGACGACCTGCACGGGCGTGGAAATGTTCCGCAAGCTGCTCGACCAGGGTCAGGCGGGCGACAACGTCGGTATCCTGCTGCGCGGCACGAAGCGTGAAGACGTCGAGCGCGGCCAGGTGTTGGCCAAGCCGGGTTCGATCACGCCGCACACGCACTTCACGGCCGAGGTGTATGTTCTGTCGAAGGACGAAGGCGGTCGTCACACGCCGTTCTTCAACAACTATCGCCCGCAGTTCTACTTCCGCACGACGGACGTGACCGGCTCGATCGAGTTGCCGAAGGACAAGGAAATGGTGATGCCGGGCGACAACGTGTCGATCACGGTGAAGCTGATCGCGCCGATCGCCATGGAAGAAGGTCTGCGTTTCGCCATCCGTGAAGGCGGTCGTACCGTCGGCGCAGGTGTCGTTGCCAAGATTATCGAGTAAGAGCCAGAAATCTTCTCGGTAGTCGATAGTTTCGGGGTCGGCGATAGCGTCGGCCCCAAAATGGTTTAGGGGTATAGCTCAACTGGCAGAGCGTCGGTCTCCAAAACCGAAGGTTGGGGGTTCGATTCCCTCTGCCCCTGCCAAATTCTCGCGCCAGATGGCGCTGCTTAAGGTGTTATGGCGAATCCTTCCGTCGAAACTGTAAATACTTCCGGCGACAAATTGATGGTGGCCGCGGGTGTATTGTTGGTCTTGGCCGGGTTCGTGGGATTCTTCTGGCTCTCAGGCCAAGAATGGTACGTTCGCGGCGCCGCGCTCGCAGTCGGCGTGATTGCGGGAGTCGCCGTTGGACTTCTGTCCGCGCCGGGGAAGGGTTTCATCGCCTTCGCCAAGGATTCGTACAAGGAAGTCCGCAAGGTAGTCTGGCCGACTCGCAAGGAAGCAACGCAGACGACATTGGTGGTTTTCGCCTTTGTATTGATCATGGCCATCCTTCTTTGGCTTAGCGATAAGTCGATCGAATGGGTGATTTTCTCGGTGATACTGGGTTGGAAATGATATGAGCGATACTCCGGCGTCCCCGAGCGGAAAGCGTTGGTACGTTGTGCACGCCTACTCCGGCATGGAGAAGAGCGTGCAGCGCGCGCTTCAGGAGCGCATCGAGCGCGCTGGAATGCAGGATCAGTTTGGTCAGATTCTCGTTCCGACTGAAGAGGTGGTGGAGGTCAAGGGCGGACACAAATCCGTTACCGAACGTCGTTTCTTCCCGGGATACGTCCTGGTTGAAATGGAAATGACAGACGAAACCTGGCATTTGGTAAAAAATACCGCTAAAGTGACCGGTTTTGTCGGCGGGGCACGGAACAGGCCCAGCCCGATTTCCCCGCGGGAAGTCGAAAAGATCATGTCCCAGATGCAGGAAGGCGTCGAAAAGCCGCGCCCGAAAACGTTGTTCGAAGTGGGCGAGATGGTGCGTGTGAAGGACGGCCCGTTCACGGACTTCAACGGAAACGTCGAGGAAGTGAACTACGAGAAATCCCGGGTTCGCGTGTCGGTGACGATCTTCGGGCGGTCGACTCCAGTGGAGCTCGAATTCGGCCAAGTCGAAAAGCTGTAGATTCATATTTGCGCGCGGCGTCCAACGCCGTCGCGCAGTTCGCGCTTACGGCCCGCGTTAAGGCCGTTGAGGAGCGCAAGTAGCCGATCACCGGCGAACGCGCGCTATCACTCACCGAACGCTGTCGCGTTCTGCAGAGGTTTTCCACATGGCAAAGAAAATCATCGGCTTTATCAAACTGCAGATTCCTGCAGGTAAAGCCAATCCGTCGCCGCCGGTCGGCCCGGCACTGGGCCAGCGTGGCCTGAACATCATGGAGTTCTGCAAGGCGTTCAACGCGCAGACTCAAGCGATGGAGCCGGGTCTGCCGGTGCCGGTCGTCATTACGGCATTCGCGGACAAGAGCTTCACGTTCATCATGAAGACGCCGCCGGCTACCGTTCTGATCAAGAAGGCAGCCAAGGTCGACAAGGGTTCGGCGAAGCCGCACACCGACAAGGTCGGCACGATCACCCGCGCGCAAGCGGAAGAAATCGCAAAGACCAAGCTGCCCGACCTCACCGCAGCTGATCTTGATGCTGCGGTCCGTACGATCGCCGGCAGCGCCCGTTCGATGGGCATCACCGTGGAGGGCGTATAAATGGCTAAGCTTTCTAAGCGCCTTCAGGCGTTCGCAAACAAGGTCGATGCTCAAAAGCTCTACCCGATCGAAGACGCGCTCGCGCTCGTGAAGGAATGCGCAAGCGCGAAGTTCGACGAGTCGATCGACGTGGCAGTGCAGCTCGGCATCGATGCGAAGAAGTCGGACCAAGTGGTTCGTGGTTCGGTCGTTCTGCCGGCCGGTACGGGTAAGTCGGTTCGCGTGGCTGTGTTCGCCCAAGGCGACAAGGCCGAGCAAGCTCGCGCTGCCGGTGCTGACATCGTCGGTATGGAAGACCTGGCGGAGCAAGTCAAGGCCGGCAATCTGAATTTCGACGTCGTGATCGCTTCGCCGGACACGATGCGTGTCGTCGGTACGCTGGGCCAGATTCTCGGCCCGCGCGGTTTGATGCCGAATCCGAAGGTCGGTACGGTGACGCCGGACGTCGCGCAGGCAGTGAAGAACGCCAAGGCGGGTCAGGTGCAATTCCGCGTCGACAAGGCCGGTATCATTCACGCAACGATCGGTCGTGCCTCGTTCGAGCAGGCATCGCTGCGTCAAAACCTGTCGGCACTGGTGGAAGCGCTTCAAAAGGCGAAGCCGGCGACGAGCAAGGGCGTGTACCTGCGGAAGATCGCGCTGTCGAGCACCATGGGTGTCGGCGTGCGCGTCGATCAAGGTACGCTCGCGCAGTAAAGAATCATGCGCATGGTCAAATTGACCGTGCGTTAAGGGCTTTGGGCGGCTGAGAGACGGTAGTAGGTCTCGCGGCCGGTTGTCAAAGACCGTTGGCGGTGACGCAGCAATCAGGCGTTGCCTTAATGCAAGCCAACGCAGATGGCGAACCCGAAACAGTTTTGTAGTGGTTGAAGTCGGTTGTCGTGCGCCAAAGCGGTGCACACCAGCCGATCGAAATGCTCCTAACAGGTCGGACGCCGTTGTTGAACGCGATGCGCCACGTCGGCGCATCGAATCTGGAGGTTTAACCGTGCCACTGAACAAAGAAGATAAGCAGGCAGTCGTCGCTGAAGTCGCCGCGCAAGTCGCGAAGGCTCAGACGATGGTGCTCGCTGAGTATCGTGGGATCACGGTTGGCGATCTGACCAAGCTGCGCGCGAAAGCGCGCGAGCAACAAGTGTATCTCCGCGTGTTGAAAAACACGCTGGCGCGTCGCGCCGTGGAGGGTACGCCGTTCGCTCCGCTGGCTGAGCAGATGACCGGTCCTCTGATCTACGGCATCTCGGAAGATGCCATTGCAGCAGCCAAGGTCGTGAACGACTTCGGCAAAAGCAATGACAAGTTGATCATCAAGGCCGGTTCCTACGAAGGCAACGTGATGGACAAGGTAGGCGTGCAAGCGCTGGCCAACATCCCGAGCCGCGAAGAACTGCTCTCCAAGCTGCTTTACGTCATGCAAGCTCCTGTTGCTGGCTTCGCGCGCGGCCTCGCCGCTCTCGCGGAGAAGAAGCAGGGCGAAGCTGCGTAACGCATGCACTTGGGCACCAGTTGCTCGGTTAGGCATTAGCTAGATCGCTAGCTCGATCCGAATTCAATTTAGGAGTATTTCAAATGGCAATCGCAAAAGAAGACATCCTCGAAGCAGTAGGCTCGATGTCGGTTCTGGAACTGAACGAGCTGGTCAAGGCGTTCGAAGAGAAGTTCGGCGTGTCGGCTGCAGCAGTTGCTGTCGCTGGCCCGGCAGGCGCTGCAGCTGCAGTCGCTGAAGAGCAAACCGAATTCACGGTCAACCTGACGGAAGTCGGCGCGAACAAGGTGTCGGTCATTAAGGCTGTTCGTGAACTGACGGGTCTCGGCCTGAAGGAAGCGAAGGACCTGGTCGACGGCGCACCGAAGCCTGTGAAGGAAGCGGTACCGAAGGCTGCTGCTGAAGAAGCGAAGAAGAAGCTGGAAGAAGCAGGCGCGAAGGCTGAAATCAAGTAAGTTTCGCTGCGCTCTGCGAAGGCTGGCGGTTTTGCACCGCCGGCCTTTTTGTGCTTTGTGGGGACCGAGGTTTTACGCCCGAATTTCGGGAAAACAGTCCGCATAGAGGTCAAAGAGAATCGTCGGTCGGGAAAGTTTGCCGGTCATTCTCTTTGTCTTCTGAAGCGACTGCAGAAGGCAAGTTTGGTCGGGTAGCGGGCAACACAGGCATCCGCTGCCGTCAGCCAGCGGTTGGTAGCGGCCAACCACCAAGCTTCTAGGCTCGTTCGTCCTCCCGGGACGATTCACGAGTCTCAGTCGGTGAACACCGGGTCGTGTCATCGAGGTATCCCGCCTCGGCAACGCCCGCCGTGATTCGGAGATCGTATGCAATATTCCTTCACCGAGAAGAAGCGTATTCGCAAGAGTTTCGCGAAGCGCCCCATCGTTCACCAAGTTCCATTCTTGCTGGCCACTCAGCTTGAATCATTCAGCACGTTTCTGCAAGCCGAGACCTCTGCTACGCAGCGGAAATCGGAAGGCCTGCAAGCCGCTTTTTCTTCGGTTTTCCCGATCGTTTCGCACAATGGATTTGCGCGACTCGAATTCGTCAGCTACATGCTTTCTCCGCCGGCGTTCAACATCAAGGAATGCCAGCAGCGCGGCCTGACCTATTGTTCCGCCCTGCGCGCCAAGGTGCGCCTCGTGCTGCTGGACAAGGAATCGCCGAGCAAGCCGGTCGTGAAGGAAGTCAAGGAGCAGGAAGTGTACATGGGCGAAATTCCGCTCATGACGCCGACCGGCTCGTTCGTCATCAACGGCACGGAACGCGTGATCGTGTCCCAGCTGCATCGCTCGCCGGGCGTGTTCTTCGAGCACGACAAGGGCAAGACGCACAGCTCGGGCAAGCTGCTGTTCTCCGCGCGGATCATTCCTTACCGCGGCTCGTGGCTCGACTTCGAATTCGACCCGAAGGACGTGCTGTATTTCCGCGTCGACCGTCGCCGGAAAATGCCGGTCACGATCCTGCTGAAGGCCATTGGCCTGACGCCGGAACAGATCCTGGCGAACTTCTTCGTGTTCGACAATTTCGCCCTGATGGACGAAGGCGCGCAAATGGAATTCGTGCCGGAGCGTCTGCGCGGTGAAGTCGCGCGCTTCGACATCCAGGATCGCGAAGGTAACGTCATCGTCACGAAGGACAAGCGGATCAACGCGAAGCACATCCGCGACCTCGAAACCGCGAAGACGAAGTTCATCTCGGTGCCGGAAGACTATCTGCTCGGCCGCGTGCTGGCGAAGAACGTCGTCGATCCGGACACGGGCGAAGTGATCGCGAACGCCAACGACGAAATCACGGAAACCGTCCTCGAAAAGCTGCGCGAGTCGAAGGTCAAGGACATCCAGACGCTCTACACGAACGACCTGGACCAGGGCCCGTACATCTCGTCGACGCTGCGTATCGACGAAACCGCCGACAAGATGGCCGCGCGCATCGCGATCTATCGCATGATGCGTCCGGGCGAGCCGCCGACCGAAGAAGCGGTCGAGGCGCTGTTCAACCGTCTGTTCTACAGCGAAGACGCGTACGACCTCTCGAAGGTCGGCCGCATGAAGTTCAATCGCCGCGTCGGTCGCGATGAAATCATCGGGCCGATGACGCTGCAGGACGACGACATCCTCGCGACGATCAAGATCCTCGTCGAGCTGCGCAACGGCAAGGGCGAAGTGGACGATATCGACCACTTGGGCAATCGTCGCGTGCGTTGCGTCGGCGAACTCGCGGAAAACCAGTTCCGCGCCGGTCTCGTGCGTGTCGAGCGCGCCGTGAAGGAACGTCTGGGCCAGGCTGAAAGCGAAAACCTGATGCCGCACGACCTGATCAACTCGAAGCCGATTTCGTCGGCGATTCGCGAGTTCTTCGGTTCGTCGCAGTTGTCGCAGTTCATGGACCAGACCAACCCGCTGTCGGAAATCACCCACAAGCGCCGCGTGTCGGCGCTTGGACCGGGCGGTTTGACGCGTGAGCGCGCGGGCTTCGAAGTCCGCGACGTGCACCCGACGCACTATGGCCGTGTGTGCCCGATCGAAACGCCGGAAGGTCCGAACATCGGCCTGATCAACTCGCTCGCGCTCTACGCGCACCTGAACGAATACGGCTTCCTCGAAACGCCGTATCGCAAGGTCGTGGATAGCAAGGTGACGGATCAGATCGACTATCTGTCGGCGATCGAAGAAGGCCGTTACGTGATCGCGCAGGCGAATGCGTCGCTGGGCGAAGGCGGCACGCTGACCGACGAACTGGTTTCGTCGCGTGAAGCCGGCGAAACGCTGATGGTCACGCCGGACCGCATCCAGTACATGGACGTGGCGCCGTCGCAGATCGTGTCGGTGGCGGCATCGCTGATTCCGTTCCTCGAGCACGACGACGCGAACCGCGCGTTGATGGGCTCGAACATGCAGCGTCAGGCGGTTCCTTGCCTGCGTCCTGAGAAGGCGGTGGTCGGTACGGGCATCGAGCGCACGGTCGCGGTCGACTCGGGCACGACGGTTCAGGCGTTCCGCGGTGGCGTGGTCGATTACGTCGATGCGGGCCGTATCGTGATTCGCGTGAACGACGACGAAGCGGTCGCAGGCGATGTCGGTGTCGACATCTACAACCTGATTAAGTACACGCGTTCGAACCAGAACACGAACATCAACCAGCGCCCGATCGTGAAGGTCGGCGACAAGGTGTCGCGCGGCGACGTGCTGGCCGATGGCGCATCGACCGACCTGGGCGAGCTCGCGCTCGGTCAGAACATGCTCGTCGCGTTCATGCCGTGGAACGGCTACAACTTCGAAGACTCGATCCTGATCTCGGAAAAAGTCGTGGCGGACGACCGTTACACGTCGATCCACATCGAAGAACTGAACGTCGTGGCTCGCGACACGAAGCTCGGACCGGAAGAAATCACGCGCGACATTTCGAACCTCGCGGAAGTGCAGCTTGGCCGTCTCGACGAGTCGGGCATCGTGTACATCGGCGCGGAAGTCGAAGCGGGTGACGTGCTGGTCGGCAAGGTGACGCCGAAGGGCGAAACCCAGCTGACGCCGGAAGAAAAGCTGCTGCGCGCGATCTTCGGCGAGAAAGCCTCGGACGTGAAGGACACGTCGCTGCGCGTGCCCTCGGGCATGAGCGGCACGGTGATCGACGTGCAGGTGTTCACGCGCGAAGGCATCACGCGTGACAAGCGCGCGCAACAGATCATCGACGACGAACTGAAGCGCTATCGCCTCGACTTGAACGACCAGTTGCGCATCGTGGAAGGCGACGCCTTCTCGCGTCTCGCGCGCATGCTGAACGGCAAGGTCGCGAACGGCGGTCCGAAGAAGCTGGCGAAGGGCACGAAGATCGACCTGCCGTACCTGGAAGATCTGGACCACTACCACTGGTTCGACATCCGCCTCGCAGACGAAGAAGCAGCGGCGCAGCTCGAAGCCATCAAGGATTCGATCGAACAGAAGCGTCACCAGTTCGACCTCGCGTTCGAAGAGAAGCGCAAGAAGCTCACGCAAGGCGACGAACTGCCGCCGGGCGTGTTGAAGATGGTCAAGGTGTATCTGGCGGTGAAGCGTCGTCTGCAGCCGGGCGACAAGATGGCCGGCCGTCACGGTAATAAGGGTGTCGTGTCGAAGATCGTGCCGATCGAAGACATGCCGTACATGGCCGACGGCCGTCCCGCCGACGTCGTGCTGAATCCGCTCGGCGTGCCGTCGCGGATGAACGTGGGCCAGATTCTCGAAGTGCATCTGGGTTGGGCCGCGAAGGGTCTCGGCTGGCGCATCGGCGAAATGCTGCAGGCGCAAGCGAAGATCGAGGAACTGCGCGCATTCCTGACGAAGATCTACAACGAGTCGGGCCGTGCCGAAGAGCTGGATGGTTTCAGCGACGACGAAATCGTCGAACTGGCGAAGAACCTGCGCGAAGGCGTGCCGTTCGCGACGCCGGTGTTCGACGGCGCGACGGAAGGCGAAATGCAACGCGCGCTGGATCTGGCGTTCCCGGACGACATCGCGAAGCAGCTCGGCATGACGAAGTCGAAGAACCAGGTGCAACTGAGCGACGGCCGCACGGGCGAGCCGTTCGAACGGACGGTGACGGTGGGCTACATGCACTACCTGAAGCTGCACCACTTGGTCGACGACAAGATGCACGCGCGCTCGACGGGCCCGTACTCGCTCGTCACGCAGCAGCCGCTCGGCGGTAAGGCGCAGTTCGGCGGCCAGCGTTTCGGTGAAATGGAAGTGTGGGCGCTCGAAGCGTATGGCGCGTCGTATGTGCTGCAGGAAATGCTGACGGTGAAGTCGGACGACGTGAACGGCCGGACCAAGGTTTATGAGAACCTGGTGAAGGGCGATCACGTAATCGATGCAGGCATGCCGGAATCCTTCAACGTGCTCGTGAAGGAAATCCGCTCGCTGGGTATCGACATCGACCTCGACCGCAACTAATCGGACTACGGAGAGAAGGCAATGAAAGCTCTGCTCGATCTATTCAAGCAAGTCCAGCAAGAAGAAGTATTCGACGCGATCAAGATCGGTCTGGCCTCGCCCGACAAGATCCGCTCGTGGTCGTTCGGCGAAGTGAAGAAGCCGGAAACCATCAACTACCGCACGTTCAAGCCGGAGCGGGATGGTCTGTTCTGCGCGAAGATCTTCGGGCCGATCAAGGACTACGAGTGCCTGTGCGGTAAGTACAAGCGCCTGAAGCACCGCGGCGTGATCTGCGAAAAG
Source organism: Caballeronia telluris (assembly GCF_001544495.1). Taxonomy (GTDB): domain Bacteria; phylum Pseudomonadota; class Gammaproteobacteria; order Burkholderiales; family Burkholderiaceae; genus Caballeronia; species Caballeronia telluris. The sequence goes on along the minus strand of NZ_FCNZ02000021.1, from coordinate 92,968 downwards.
TGCGGCGTCGAAGTGACGCTCGCGAAGGTGCGTCGCGAACGCATGGGCCACATCGAACTGGCCTCGCCGGTTGCGCACATCTGGTTCCTGAAGTCGCTGCCGTCGCGTCTGGGCATGGTGCTCGACATGACGCTGCGCGACATCGAGCGCGTGCTGTATTTCGAGGCATACGTGGTGATCGATCCGGGCATGACGCCGCTGAAAGCGCGGCAGATCATGACGGAAGAGGATTACTACAACAAGGTCGAAGAGTACGGTGACGAATTCCGCGCCGAGATGGGCGCGGAAGGCGTGCGCGAACTGCTGCGCGCGATCAACATCGACGAGCAGGTCGAGATGCTGCGCACCGAACTCAAGAACACGGGTTCGGAAGCGAAGATCAAGAAGTACGCGAAGCGCCTGAAAGTGCTCGAGGCGTTCCAGCGTTCGGGTATTAAGCCCGACTGGATGGTGCTCGAAGTGCTGCCGGTGCTGCCGCCGGAACTGCGTCCGCTCGTGCCGCTCGACGGTGGCCGTTTCGCGACGTCGGACCTGAACGACCTGTATCGCCGCGTGATCAACCGTAACAACCGGTTGAAGCGTCTGCTCGAACTGAAGGCGCCTGAAATCATCGTCCGCAACGAAAAGCGGATGCTGCAGGAAGCCGTCGATTCGCTGCTCGACAACGGTCGTCGCGGCAAGGCGATGACGGGCGCGAACAAGCGTCCGCTGAAGTCGCTCGCCGACATGATCAAGGGCAAGGGCGGTCGTTTCCGTCAGAACTTGCTCGGTAAGCGCGTCGACTATTCGGGCCGTTCGGTCATCGTCGTCGGCCCGACACTCAAGCTGCATCAGTGCGGTCTGCCGAAGCTGATGGCGCTCGAACTGTTCAAGCCTTTCATCTTCAACAAGCTGGAAGTGATGGGCGTTGCCACGACCATCAAGGCCGCGAAGAAGGAAGTCGAGAACCAGACGCCGGTCGTGTGGGACATTCTCGAAGAAGTCATTCGCGAACATCCGGTCATGCTGAACCGCGCGCCGACGCTTCACCGACTCGGCATTCAGGCTTTCGAGCCGGTGCTGATCGAAGGCAAGGCGATTCAGCTTCACCCGCTCGTTTGCGCGGCGTTCAACGCCGACTTCGACGGCGACCAGATGGCCGTTCACGTTCCGCTGTCGCTCGAAGCGCAGATGGAAGCGCGCACGCTGATGCTGGCGTCGAACAACGTCCTGTTCCCGGCGAACGGCGATCCGTCGATCGTGCCGTCGCAGGATATCGTGCTGGGTCTTTACTACGCATCGCGTGAAGCGGTGAACGGCAAGGGCGAAGGCATGACGTTCACGGGCGTGTCGGAGGCGATCCGCGCGTACGAGAACAAGGAAGTCGAGCTGGCCTCGCGCGTCAACGTGCGCATCACCGAAATGGTGGCGAACGAAGACCAGAGCGAAGGCGCGCCGAAGTTCGTGCCGAAGATCACGCTGTACGCCACGACCGTCGGCCGTTCGATCCTGTCGGAGATTCTGCCGCCGGGCCTGCCGTTCTCGGTGCTGAACAAGCCGCTGAAGAAGAAGGAAATTTCGCGCCTGATCAACACGGCGTTCCGCAAGTGTGGTCTGCGCGAAACGGTGATCTTCGCCGACCAGCTGATGCAGATGGGTTTCCGTCTGGCGACGCGCGCCGGTATTTCGATTTGCGTCGACGACATGCTCGTGCCGCCGCAGAAAGAAACCATCGTCGGCGATGCCGCGAAGAAGGTGAAGGAATACGACCGTCAGTACATGTCGGGTCTCGTCACCGCGCAGGAACGCTACAACAACGTGGTCGACATCTGGTCGGCGACGTCGGAAGCGGTCGGCAAGGCGATGATGGAGCAGCTCGCGACCGAGCCGGTGGTCGATCGCGACGGCAACCAGACGAAGCAGGAATCGTTCAACTCGATCTACATGATGGCCGACTCGGGCGCGCGCGGTTCCGCGGTGCAGATTCGTCAGCTGGCCGGCATGCGCGGCCTGATGGCGAAGCCGGACGGCTCGATCATCGAGACGCCGATTACGGCGAACTTCCGCGAAGGCCTGAACGTGTTGCAGTACTTCATCTCGACCCACGGTGCACGTAAGGGTCTGGCGGATACGGCACTGAAGACGGCGAACTCGGGTTACCTGACGCGACGTCTCGTCGACGTGACGCAGGATCTGGTCGTGGTCGAAGACGATTGCGGCACGACCAACGGTGTGGCGATGAAGGCGTTGGTGGAAGGCGGTGAAGTCGTCGAAGCGCTACGTGACCGGATTCTCGGCCGCGTCGCGGTGGCGGACGTCGTCAATCCGGAAACGCAAGAGACGCTGTACGCATCGGGCGATCTGCTCGATGAAGACGCGGTGGAAGAGATCGAGCGCCTCGGCATCGACGAAGTGCGCGTGCGCACGCCGTTGACCTGCGAAACGCGCTACGGCCTGTGCGCAGCCTGCTACGGCCGCGACCTGGGCCGCGGCTCGCGCGTGAACGTCGGCGAAGCAGTCGGCGTGATCGCGGCGCAGTCGATCGGCGAACCGGGCACGCAGCTCACGATGCGTACGTTCCACATCGGTGGCGCGGCATCGCGTGCGGCAGTGGCTTCGTCGGTCGAAGCGAAGAGCAACGGCACGGTGCGTTTCACCGCGACGATGCGCTATGTCACGAACGCGAAGGGCGAGCAGGTCGTCATTTCGCGCTCGGGCGAGGCGATCATCGCCGACGACCTCGGTCGCGAGCGTGAACGTCACAAGATCCCGTACGGCGCGACGCTCCTGCAACTCGACGGCGCGCAGATCAAGGCCGGTACGCAACTGGCCCAATGGGACCCGCTGACGCGTCCGATCATCACCGAGTGGGGCGGTACGGTGAAGTTCGAAAACGTCGAGGAAGGCGTGACGGTGGCGAAGCAGATCGACGACGTGACCGGTCTTTCGACCCTGGTCGTGATCGACGTGAAGCGCCGCGGCTCGCAGGCTTCGAAGAGCGTGCGTCCGCAGGTGAAGCTGCTCGACGCGACCGGCGAGGAAGTCAAGATCCCGAACACCGAGCATTCGGTGCAGATCGGCTTCCAGGTCGGCGCACTGATCACCGTGAAGGATGGTCAGCAAGTGCAGGTCGGTGAAGTGCTGGCACGTATCCCGGTTGAAGCGCAGAAGACGCGTGACATTACCGGTGGTCTGCCGCGCGTGGCCGAACTGTTCGAAGCGCGCTCGCCGAAGGACGCCGGCATTCTGGCGGAAGTCACGGGCACGACGTCGTTCGGTAAGGACACGAAGGGCAAGCAGCGTCTCGTGATCACGGACCTCGAAGGCAATCAGCACGAGTTCCTGATCGCGAAGGAAAAGCAGGTTCTGGTGCACGATGGTCAGGTCGTCAACAAGGGCGAAATGATCGTCGACGGTCCGGCCGATCCGCACGACATTCTGCGTCTGCAGGGTATCGAGGCGCTGTCGCGTTACATCGTGGACGAAGTGCAGGACGTGTACCGTCTGCAGGGCGTGAAGATCAACGACAAGCACATCGAAGTGATCGTGCGTCAGATGCTGCGCCGCGTGCAGATCAGCGACAACGGCGATACGCGCTTCATTCCGGGCGAACAAGTGGAGCGGTCGGACATGCTCGACGAGAACGACCGCATGACGGCGGAAGACAAGCGTCCGGCGACGTACGAGAACGTGCTGCTCGGTATCACGAAGGCTTCGCTCTCGACCGATTCGTTCATCTCGGCGGCATCGTTCCAGGAAACGACCCGCGTGCTGACCGAAGCGGCGATCATGGGCAAGCGCGACGATCTGCGCGGTCTGAAGGAAAACGTGATCGTTGGCCGCCTGATTCCGGCGGGTACGGGTCTCGCTTTCCACAAGGCGCGCAAGAGCAAGGAGATGTCGGATCGCGAACGCTTCGACCAGATCGCAGCGGAAGAATCGTTCGAATTCGGCACGCCCGAAGCCGCACCTGCAGAACAGCAGCATCCTGCGGAGTAAGTCGCGGGGCCTGGGTCTCAGGACCCGGACTTCACGAACTCTCTGGCAGCTTAAAGCCGCCCGGTTTCGACCGGGCGGTTTTTTTTTGCCCATCGTCCGATCGGATAATCCGCGTGCAAAGCTCGGGATGCGGGCTGCTTCGTTGGTAAAATCGGTGCATCCACGCCACGACGTCCCCGTCCTTTCAATGTCCCGATCGCTCGAAATCCTCAACGAAGTATTTGGCTACCCCGCATTTCGCGGACAGCAGGGCGATATCGTCGAACACGTGGCCGCAGGCGGCGATTCTCTCGTGCTCATGCCAACGGGCGGCGGCAAGTCGCTGTGTTATCAGATTCCCTCACTGGTACGGCGCGAAGCCGGTTTCGGCGCGGGCATCGTCGTCTCGCCGCTGATCGCGCTGATGCAGGACCAGGTGGCGGCGCTGCTCGAAGTCGGCGTGCGCGCCGCATACCTGAATTCCACGCTGTCGGGCGCCGAAGCTGCCGCGACCGAGCGCGCGTTGCGTACCGGCGAAATCGACCTGCTCTACGTCGCGCCCGAGCGCCTGATGACGGCGCGCTTCCTCGATTTGCTCGAAAGCGCGCCGATCGGTCTCTTCGCCATCGACGAGGCTCATTGCGTATCGCAATGGGGGCACGACTTTCGGCCCGAATACATCCAGTTGTCGGTGCTCCATGAGCGTTTTCCATCGGTGCCGCGTATCGCCCTTACGGCGACCGCCGATGCGATCACGCGCGACGAAATCGTTCACCGCCTCGCACTCGACGACGCGCGCATCTTCGTGTCGAGCTTCGATCGGCCGAACATCCGTTACCGGATCGTCGAGAAGGACAATGCGCGTGCGCAGCTGCTCGATTTCATCCGCGCCGAGCACACGAACAAGGACGGCACGACCGATGCGGGCGTGATCTATTGCCTGTCGCGCCGCAAGGTCGAGGAAACGGCCGACTGGCTCAAGGGCCAGGGCGTTCGCGCGCTGCCGTACCACGCCGGCATGGAGTTCGAGACGCGTCAGAAACACCAGGAAATGTTCCAGCGCGAGGAGGGCATCGTGATGTGCGCGACGATCGCCTTCGGCATGGGTATCGACAAGCCAGATGTGCGGTTCGTCGCGCATCTGGATTTGCCGAAGAGCGTCGAAGGCTACTATCAGGAGACGGGGCGCGCGGGCCGCGACGGCATGCCGGCGAATGCATGGATGGCCTACGGTCTCGGCGACGTCGTGCAGCAGCGCAAGATGATCGACGAATCCGACGCCGATGACGTACACAAGCGCGTTCAGGGCGGCAAGCTCGACGCGTTGCTCGGGCTTTGCGAGGCCGCGTCCTGCCGGCGCGTGCGGCTGCTCGGGTACTTCGGCGAAACGAGCCAGCCGTGCGGCAATTGCGACACCTGCATCGAGCCGCCGGCTTCGTGGAACGCCACGCGCGAGGCGCAAATGGCGCTGTCCTGCGTGTACCGCGCGTTCAAGGCGAGCGGGTTTCACTTTGGCGCCGGTCATCTGATCGATATCCTGCGCGGCAATCGCACGGAGAAAATCCTGCAGCGCGGGCACGAAAAGTTGTCGACGTTCGGCGTCGGCGCAGAACTGTCGGAGCCGGAGTGGCGCGCTGTTTTCCGGCAACTGGTCGCGTTCGGCTACCTGGCGGTCGATCACGACGGGTTCGGTGCCCTCGTGCTGACCGACGCAAGCAAGCCCGTCCTCAAGGGCGAGCAAAACGTGACACTGCGCAAATACGTGAAACCGACGCGCACGCGTCAGTCGTCGGCGCGCACGGGCGAGCGTGCGGACCCGGCCGCGGGGATGTCGCCGCGCGAGAAGGCTCGCTGGGAACGCCTGCGCTTGTGGCGGTCCGAAACGGCGAAGAGCGACGGCGTGCCGGCCTACGTGATTTTCCACGACGCGACGCTCGCCGAGATCGCTCGCAACGACCCTAATTCGATCGACGATTTGCGTCATATCCCGGGAATCGGCGCACGAAAACTCGACCGTTTTGGCGACGAATTGCTCGAAGTCGTCGCAGCGGACTAGCCTTGCGCTCACCGGGGTAGCCGGAAAGCGGTGCAAGCTATTGACCGAATTAGCAATCTCGGACTATCATGCTAGGTTCTCGTTCTTGGCTCGTTCGCGCGCGCTCGAAAATCGATTCGACGCGGGCTGGACGCAGTTGAGGATGAGAAGTTCGATACGCGCTTCGATTCGCTTTGCCCGAAAAAGGGCGCGTCGATTTTGATCAATTTCAGGAATAGACAATGCCAACCATCAATCAATTGGTTCGCAAAGGCCGCGCTTCGGAAACAACGAAGAGCAAGTCGCCGGCTTTGCAGGACTGCCCGCAGCGTCGCGGCGTGTGCACTCGCGTGTACACGACGACGCCGAAGAAGCCGAACTCGGCACTTCGTAAAGTTGCCAAGGTTCGTCTGACGAACGGCTTCGAAGTCATTTCGTACATCGGTGGTGAAGGCCACAACCTGCAGGAACACTCGGTCGTGCTGATTCGCGGCGGTCGTGTGAAGGACTTGCCGGGTGTGCGTTACCACATGGTTCGCGGCTCGCTGGATACCCAGGGCGTCAAGGACCGTAAGCAGGCTCGCTCGAAGTACGGTGCGAAGCGTGCCAAGGCTGGCAAGTAATTCGCCGGTTCGTAGTTTCAGGTTGCCGCAAGGCGTTCAAGGCGGTGGTGCCGGAAGTGCCGGTGCTGTCGAGTAAGTGGTCACCCGGCCAAGCTGGTTAATCAAGTGAGATGGATCGGGTTTGTTGGTGGCCGCGGGGCTCATCGAGCTCCAACTGAAAAGTTAAAGGAAGAAACATGCCGCGTCGTCGCGAAGTCCCCAAGCGGGAAGTGTTGCCGGATCCGAAGTTCGGCAACGTTGATGTAGCTAAGTTCATGAACGTACTGATGCTCTCCGGCAAGAAGTCGGTTGCCGAGCGTATCGTGTACGGCGCTTTTGAACAGATCCAGACGAAGGGTGGCAAGGACCCGCTGGAAGTGTTCACGGTTGCGCTCAACAACGTGAAGCCGGTCGTCGAAGTGAAGAGCCGTCGCGTTGGTGGTGCGAACTATCAAGTTCCGGTCGAAGTGCGCCCGTCGCGTCGTATGGCATTGGCGATGCGTTGGCTGCGTGAGGCTGCGAAGAAGCGCAGCGAGAAGTCGATGGCCCTGCGTCTGGCAGGTGAGCTTTCGGAAGCGGCCGAAGGCCGTGGCGGCGCAATGAAGAAGCGCGACGAAGTTCACCGGATGGCAGAAGCCAACAAGGCGTTCTCGCATTTCCGTTTCTAAGTCCCCCGACTTAGGTCGAACGGAAAAATTCCGGGCGGGTGCGCTTCCAAAGCGCCTCGCCCGTTTGTGTTAGGACGCGGCCGGCCACAAGCCGCCGCGTCGACCCAATAAAGGATTTAAAGTGGCTCGCAAGACACCTATCGAGCGCTACCGTAACATCGGTATCAGCGCTCACATCGACGCCGGCAAGACGACGACGACCGAGCGCATCCTGTTCTATACGGGCGTGAACCACAAGATCGGTGAAGTTCACGACGGCGCGGCAACGATGGACTGGATGGAGCAAGAGCAGGAGCGCGGCATCACCATCACGTCGGCAGCTACCACGGCGTTCTGGAAGGGCATGGCCGGCGACCGCGCCGAGCACCGCATCAACATCATCGACACCCCGGGTCACGTCGACTTCACGATTGAAGTCGAGCGCTCGATGCGCGTGCTCGACGGTGCGTGCATGGTTTACTGTGCCGTGGGCGGCGTGCAGCCGCAGTCGGAAACCGTTTGGCGTCAGGCCAACAAGTACGGCGTGCCCCGTCTCGCGTTCATCAACAAGATGGACCGTACCGGCGCGAACTTCTTCAAGGTTTACGACCAGCTGAAGCTTCGCCTGAAGGCGAACCCGGTTCCCGTCGTCGTGCCGATCGGCGCTGAAGAGTCGTTCACGGGCGTGGTCGACCTGCTGAAGATGAAGGCGATCATTTGGGACGAAGCGTCGCAAGGCACGAAGTTCTCGTACGAAGACATCCCGGCAAACCTCGTCGAAACGTGCAATGAGTGGCGCGAGAAGATGGTCGAGGCGGCGGCGGAGTCGACCGAGGACTTGATGAACAAGTACCTCGAGACGGGCGAATTGACCGAGGCGGAAATCCTCAAGGGTCTGCGCGACCGCACGATCGCTTGCGAAATTCAGCCGATGCTGTGCGGTACGGCGTTCAAGAACAAGGGCGTGCAGCGTATGCTGGACGCGGTTCTGGACTTCCTGCCGTCGCCGGTCGACATTCCGCCGGTCACGGGCGAACTCGAAAACGGTGAGAAGGCCGAGCGTCGCGCGGCCGACGACGAGAAGTTCTCATCGCTGGCATTCAAGATCATGACCGACCCGTTCGTCGGCCAATTGATCTTTTTCCGTGTGTATTCCGGCACGACGAAGTCGGGCGACACGCTGCTGAACGCGACCAAAGACAAGAAGGAACGTCTCGGCCGTATTCTGCTGATGCACGCAAACCAGCGCGAAGAAATCAAGGAAGTCCATGCGGGCGACATCGCCGCGGCAGTCGGCCTGAAGGAAGCGACCACGGGCGACACGCTGTGCGATCCGCAGCATCCGATCGTCCTTGAACGCATGATTTTCCCGGAGCCGGTGATTTCGCAGGCCGTCGAGCCGAAGACGAAGGTCGACCAGGAAAAGATGGGCCTCGCGCTCAACCGCCTGGCGCAAGAAGATCCGTCGTTCCGCGTTCAGACCGACGAGGAATCGGGCCAGACCATCATTTCGGGCATGGGCGAACTGCACCTCGAAATTCTGGTCGACCGGATGAAGCGCGAATTCAACGTCGAAGCGACGGTTGGCAAGCCGCAAGTTGCGTATCGCGAAACGATCCGCAGCAAGGCTGAAGACGTCGACGGCAAGTTCGTCAAGCAGTCGGGTGGTCGCGGCCAGTACGGTCACGCGGTCATCACGCTGGAGCCGAACGAGCAGGGCAAGGGTTACGAGTTCCTCGACGAAATCAAGGGCGGCGTGATTCCGCGTGAATACATTCCGGCGGTCGACAAGGGTATTCAGGAAACGCTGAAGGCGGGCGTGCTTGCTGGTTTCCCGGTGGTCGATGTGAAGGTTCACTTGACCTTCGGTTCGTACCACGACGTCGACTCGAACGAAAATGCGTTCCGCATGGCCGGTTCGATGGCGTTCAAGGAAGCAATGCGCCGTGCGAGCCCGGTGATTCTCGAACCGATGATGGCTGTCGAAGTCGAAACGCCGGAAGACTACATGGGCAACGTGATGGGCGATCTGTCGAGCCGTCGCGGTATCGTGCAGGGCATGGAAGACATGGTTGGCGGCGGCAAGATCGTGCGCGCTGAAGTCCCGCTGTCGGAGATGTTCGGCTATTCGACGTCGCTGCGTTCGGCGACGCAAGGCCGCGCAACGTACACGATGGAATTCAAGCACTATTCCGAAGCGCCGCGTAACGTGTCTGACGCGATCATCAACGCGAAATCCAAGTAATTCGGCAAGCTGAAAGTCTTAACCGATCAACATTTTTGAAAGAAGGCAATCATGGCAAAAGGTAAATTCGAGCGGACCAAGCCGCACGTGAACGTTGGAACGATTGGTCACGTTGACCACGGCAAGACGACGCTGACGGCAGCGATCACGACGGTGCTGACCAAGAAGTTCGGCGGCGAAGCAAAGGCATACGACCAGATCGACGCGGCGCCGGAAGAAAAGGCGCGTGGTATCACGATCAACACCGCGCACGTCGAGTACGAAACGGCTAACCGCCACTACGCACACGTCGACTGCCCGGGCCACGCCGACTATGTGAAGAACATGATCACGGGCGCCGCGCAGATGGACGGTGCAATCCTGGTGTGCTCGGCCGCTGACGGCCCGATGCCGCAAACGCGTGAGCACATCCTGCTGGCTCGCCAGGTTGGCGTGCCTTACATCATCGTGTTCCTGAACAAGTGCGACATGGTCGACGACGCCGAGCTGCTCGAACTCGTCGAAATGGAAGTGCGCGAGCTTCTGTCGAAGTACGACTTCCCGGGCGACGACACGCCGATCATCAAGGGTTCGGCCAAGCTGGCGCTGGAAGGCGACACGGGCGAGCTGGGCGAAGTGGCAATCATGAACCTGGCCGACGCACTGGACACGTACATCCCGACGCCGGAGCGCGCAGTGGACGGCGCGTTCCTGATGCCGGTGGAAGACGTGTTCTCGATCTCGGGTCGCGGCACGGTGGTGACGGGCCGTATCGAGCGTGGCGTGGTGAAGGTTGGCGAGGAAATCGAAATCGTCGGTATCAAGACGACGGTGAAGACGACCTGCACGGGCGTGGAAATGTTCCGCAAGCTGCTCGACCAGGGTCAAGCGGGCGACAACGTCGGTATCCTGCTGCGCGGCACGAAGCGTGAAGACGTCGAGCGCGGCCAGGTGCTGGCCAAGCCGGGTTCGATCACGCCGCACACGCACTTCACGGCTGAGGTGTATGTTCTGTCGAAGGACGAAGGCGGTCGTCACACGCCGTTCTTCAACAACTATCGCCCGCAGTTCTACTTCCGCACGACGGACGTGACCGGCTCGATCGAGTTGCCGAAGGACAAGGAAATGGTGATGCCGGGCGACAACGTGTCGATCACGGTGAAGCTGATCGCGCCGATCGCCATGGAAGAAGGTCTGCGTTTCGCCATCCGTGAAGGCGGTCGTACCGTCGGCGCAGGTGTCGTGGCCAAGATTATCGAGTAAAATCGAAATCTTACCTGCAGTTGCTGTACTGAAGTAATGTGCCCGGGGCCGGGCGTCCTCCCTCAGTGGAGGCCCGGCCTCACGCTCTTTTACCAAATCGGCGGCGCAATACCGCCTCGCTCTTTTTCAAGGAATTGTCATGCAGAACCAGAAAATCCGCATTCGCCTGAAGGCTTTCGACTATCGTCTGATCGATCAATCGGCAGCCGAAATCGTCGACACCGCGAAGCGGACTGGCGCAATCGTTCGTGGTCCGGTGCCGCTGCCGACCCGCATCCAACGCTTTGACATCCTGCGTTCGCCGCACGTCAACAAGACGTCGCGCGATCAGCTCGAAATTCGCACGCACCAACGCCTGATGGACATCGTCGATCCGACGGACAAGACGGTCGACGCGCTGATGAAGCTCGACCTGCCGGCTGGCGTCGATGTCGAAATCAAGCTGCAGTAAGGTTGTACCCGCCGCCGGGCGCGCCTGGCGGTGCTAAGTCTTTGATTGCTTGCAGAAAACGAAAAGCCTTGTTATACTTCAAGGCTTTTCGCGCATTTGCGCAAAAAAGCTGGCTCAAATCTCTGCGAGGCGAGCCGGCATTTTGTAAATCAGCCCCGACCAATCGCAGTTGGGAATGGAGAAAACGATGAGCCTTGGACTCGTAGGTCGCAAGGTTGGCATGACCCGTATCTTTACGCCTGAGGGGGATTCGATTCCCGTCACCGTACTGGACGTGTCGGACAACCGCGTGACGCAGATCAAGACCGTTGAAACGGATGGTTATACCGCCGTTCAGGTTGCATTCGGTACTCGCCGCGCATCGCGCGTGACGAAGCCGTTGGCAGGTCACCTTGCCAAAGCCGGTGTTCAAGCCGGTGAAGTCCTCAAAGAATTTCAAATCGATGTCGCGAAGGCTGCCGAGCTGTCGAACGGCGCAGTGATCGGTACGGATCTCTTCGAAGTGGGCCAGAAAGTCGACGTGCAAGGCGTGTCGATCGGTAAGGGCTACGCCGGTACCATCAAGCGCTACAACTTCGCATCGGGTCGCGCATCGCACGGTAACTCGCGTTCGCACAACGTTCCGGGTTCGATCGGTATGGCGCAGGATCCGGGTCGTGTTTTCCCGGGTAAGCGCATGACGGGTCACATGGGCGACGATACCGTGACGGTTCAGAACCTCGTGATCGCTCGCATCGACGCCGACCGCAATCTGCTGCTGGTTCGCGGCGCCGTTCCGGGTGCCAAGGGCGGCAAGGTTTTCGTGACGCCGGCTGTCAAGACGCGCGCTGTGAAAGGAGCGAAATAATGGAACTTAAGCTCCTGAATGCCAATGGTCAGGAAGGCGCAGGCGTGAACGCATCGGACGTCGTGTTCGGTCGCGATTACAACGAAGCCCTGATCCATCAGATCGTCGTGGCTTACCAGGCCAACGCACGTAGCGGCAACCGCGCGCAGAAAGACCGTGAGCAAGTCAAGCACACGACCAAGAAGCCGTGGCGTCAAAAGGGCACGGGCCGCGCTCGTGCCGGTATGTCGTCGAGCCCGTTGTGGCGCGGCGGTGGCCGTATCTTCCCGAATTCACCGGAAGAAAACTTTTCGCACAAGGTCAACAAGAAGATGCATCGCGCAGGTCTCTGCTCGATCTTCTCGCAGCTGGCCCGTGAAGGCCGTATCTCGGTGGTCGACGAGCTGACGCTCGAAGCGCCGAAGACCAAGCTGCTGGCCGAAAAATTCAAGGCAATGGGTCTCGACTCCGTGTTGGTGATTACGGATACGGTCGACGAAAACCTGTACCTCGCGTCGCGCAACCTCGCCCATGTGGCAGTTGTCGAGCCGCGTTACGCCGACCCGCTCTCGTTGATCTACTTCAAGAAGATCCTGATTACGAAGGCTGCGGTCGCCCAGATCGAGGAGTTGCTGTCATGAGCGAGATTCGCAAGAACGATCATCGTTTGATGCAGGTCCTGCTCGCGCCGGTGGTCTCCGAAAAGGCGACGCTGGTGGCCGACAAGAACGAGCAAGTCGTGTTCGAAGTCGCGCCCGATGCCACGAAGCAGGAAGTGAAGGCCGCTGTCGAGCTGCTGTTCAAGGTGGAAGTCAATTCCGTCAATGTGCTGGTCACGAAGGGTAAAGCCAAGCGCTTTGGCCGCTTCATGGGCAAGCGCAAGGACGTGAAGAAGGCGTATGTCTGCTTGAAGCCCGGCCAGGAAATCAACTTTGAAGCGGAGGCCAAGTAATCATGGCAATCGTAAAAGTTAAGCCGACTTCGCCGGGCCGCCGCGCGATGGTCAAGGTGGTCAACAAGGATCTGTACAAGGGCAAGCCGCACGCAGCGCTGCTCGACGCGCAGTCCACGACCGCCGGCCGTAACAACAATGGCCGCATCACGACCCGTCACAAGGGTGGTGGTCACAAGCAGCATTACCGCCTGGTCGATTTCCGTCGCAACAAGGACGGCATTCCGGCAAAGGTCGAGCGTCTCGAGTACGACCCGAACCGTAGCGCGAATATCGCGCTGGTTCTGTACGCAGACGGCGAGCGCAAGTACATCATCGCTCCGAAGGGTTTGACGGTGGGTCAGCAATTGATCTCGGGTTCGGAAGCTCCGATCCGCGCAGGCAACACGCTGCCGATCCGCAACATCCCGGTCGGTACGACGATCCACTGCATCGAAATGCTGCCGGGCAAGGGCGCGCAGATCGCGCGTTCGGCTGGCACGTCGGCGATGCTGCTGGCTCGCGAAGGCACCTACGCGCAGGTTCGTCTGCGCTCGGGCGAAATTCGCCGCGTGCACATCGAGTGCCGCGCGACGATCGGTGAAGTGGGCAACGAAGAGCATAGCCTCCGTCAAATCGGTAAGGCTGGCGCGAACCGCTGGCGCGGTATCCGCCCGACGGTGCGTGGCGTTGCAATGAACCCGGTCGATCACCCGCACGGTGGTGGTGAAGGTAAGACGGCAGCAGGTCGCGATCCGGTGAGCCCGTGGGGCACGCCGACGAAGGGTTATCGCACCCGCAGCAACAAGCGCACGACGACGATGATCGTTCAGCGCCGTCACAAGCGCTAAGGAGTAAGCAATGGCACGTTCTGTTAAAAAAGGTCCGTTCTGCGACGCCCATTTGCTGAAGAAAGTTGAGGCGGCTGCAGCTTCGCGTGATAAGAAGCCGATCAAAACCTGGTCGCGTCGTTCGACGATTCTGCCGGATTTCATCGGTCTGACGATTGCCGTGCACAACGGCCGTCAACACGTTCCGGTGTATGTGTCGGAAAACATGGTCGGCCACAAGCTTGGCGAGTTTGCATTGACCCGTACGTTCAAGGGTCATGCAGCCGACAAGAAGGCCAAGAAATAAGGGGCTATCAAGATGGAAGTAAAAGCTATTCATCGCGGTGCCCGCATCTCGGCGCAGAAGACGCGCCTTGTGGCTGACCAGATCCGTGGTTTGCCGGTCGACAAGGCGTTGAACGTTCTGACGTTCTCGCCGAAGAAGGCGGCGGGTATCGTCAAGAAGGTCGTGCTGTCTGCGATCGCCAATGCGGAGCACAACGAAGGCGCCGATATCGACGAGCTCAAGATCACGAGCATCATGGTCGACAAGGCTGCATCGCTGAAGCGTTTCACCGCGCGCGCAAAAGGCCGTGGTAACCGCATCGAGAAGCAATCCTGTCACATCACTGTGACGGTCGGGAATTAAGGAGCCATACGATGGGACAGAAAATTCATCCGACAGGCTTCCGCTTGGCCGTCAGCCGGAATTGGGCGTCGCGTTGGTACGCGAACAACAACAATTTCGCGTCGATGCTGCAGGAAGACATCGGTGTTCGTGAATACCTGAAGAAGAAGCTGAAGAACGCTTCGGTTGGTCGGGTGGTCATCGAGCGTCCGGCGAAGAACGCCCGCATCACGATTTACAGCTCGCGTCCGGGTGTCGTCATCGGCAAGAAGGGCGAGGATATCGAACTGTTGAAGTCGGAACTCCAGAAGCGCATGGGCGTTCCGGTTCACGTCAACATCGAAGAAATCCGCAAGCCGGAAACCGATGCTCAACTGATCGCCGATTCGATCACGCAACAGCTCGAGCGCCGGATCATGTTCCGCCGCGCGATGAAGCGTGCGATGCAAAACGCGATGCGTCTGGGTGCTCAAGGCATCAAGATCATGAGCGCCGGCCGTCTGAACGGTATCGAAATCGCTCGTACCGAGTGGTATCGCGAAGGTCGCGTGCCGCTTCATACGCTGCGTGCCGATATCGACTACGCAACGTCGGAAGCGAAAACCACGTACGGCATCATCGGCGTGAAGGTGTGGGTCTACAAGGGCGACACGCTGGGCCGCAACGATGCACCGGTGGTCGAAGAAGTGACCGAAGACAAGCGTCCGCGCCGCAACGCACGTCCGGGTGGCGATCGCCGTCCGCGTCGCGATGGTGAAGGTGGTGGCCCGGCAGGTGCACGCCGTGGCGCTCCTCGTCGTACCGGCGGCGCCGGTGACGGGAAGACTGGAGAATAACGATGCTGCAACCGAAACGCAGAAAGTATCGCAAAGAGCAAAAGGGTCGCAACACCGGCAAGGCGACGCGCGGCAACGCGGTGTCGTTCGGTGAATACGGTCTGAAGGCGATCGGTCGCGGCCGTTTGACCGCGCGTCAAATCGAAGCGGCGCGTCGTGCAATGACGCGTCACATCAAGCGCGGCGGCCGTATCTGGATTCGCATTTTCCCGGACAAGCCGATCTCGCAAAAGCCGGCTGAAGTACGGATGGGTAACGGTAAGGGTAACCCTGAGTACTACGTCGCAGAGATTCAACCGGGCAAGATGCTGTACGAAATGGACGGTGTTACCGAAGAACTGGCACGCGAAGCGTTCCGTCTGGCTGCAGCCAAGCTGCCGCTGAAGACGTACTTCGTTTCACGCCAGCTCGGCGCCTAAGGAGTGAATGATGAAGGCTTCTGAACTTCACCAGAAAGACCAGGCCGCGCTCAACCAAGAGCTGACGGACCTGCTGAAGGCGCAATTCGGCCTGCGCATGCAACTCGCGACGCAGCAGCTCACGAATACGAGCCAGCTGAAGAAGGTTCGTCGCGACATCGCACGTGTGCGGACCGTCCTGACTGAGAAGGCGAACCAGAAATGAACGATAGCGTAAAAACCTCGCTCAAGCGGACGCTGGTCGGCAAGGTCGTCAGCAACAAGATGGACAAGACGGTCACCGTGCTGGTCGAGCACCGTGTGAAGCATCCGATCTACGGCAAGTACGTCGTGCGTTCGAAGAAGTACCACGCGCATGACGACGCGAACACGTACAACGAAGGCGATCTCGTCGAGATCCAGGAAACGCGTCCGATTTCGAAGACGAAAGCCTGGGTTGTGTCGAAGTTGCTCGAAGCGGCTCGCGTGATCTAAGCGCCAAATGCGGTAAAAGTAGTATCGCAGTAACTTTCGCTTGCAAGACCGAGATTATGCGTTATAATCTCGGTCTTCCCTCTTTGTGGGAGCCCCGTCGCGGGCGAAGTTGGTGGGGGAAGCCGGTTCGGGCGCCATGCCTGTATCGACAGATTCACCGGATTGCGATGGCGGGTTTCGTCTGCCCTCGCTGCCTGTTCTAACCCAAGCAGCCGATTGGCTGACGGGACCAAGACTGACCGGATGCGCCATGGTGGTGCAATCGGATTAAGTTGGGAAAGATAAACCATGATCCAGACCGAAACTCGGCTTGAAGTGGCCGACAACACGGGTGCGCGTGAAGTCATGTGCATCAAGGTGCTCGGCGGCTCGAAGCGTCGTTACGCTAGCATTGGCGACATCATCAAGGTGACCGTCAAGGAAGCAACGCCGCGCGGACGCGTGAAGAAGGGCGAAATCTACAACGCCGTGGTGGTTCGTACGGCCAAGGGCGTGCGCCGCCAGGACGGCTCGCTGATCAAGTTCGACGGCAATGCCGCCGTTCTTTTGAATGCGAAGCTGGAACCCATCGGCACGCGTATTTTCGGGCCGGTCACGCGTGAACTGCGTAGCGAACGATTCATGAAGATCGTTTCGCTCGCGCCGGAAGTGCTGTAAGGAGTCGCGATGAACAAGATTCGCAAGGGTGACGAAGTGATCGTCATCACCGGCAAGGACAAAGGCAAGCGCGGTGTCGTGCTGGCCGTTGGGGAAGATCGTGTGACGGTCGAGGGCATCAACCTCGTCAAGAAACACGTGAAGCCGAACCCGATGAAGGGTACGACGGGCGGTGTGGAAGCCAAAACGATGCCGCTGCATATTTCGAACGTCGCATTGGTCGACGCGAATGGCAAGGCGTCGCGAGTGGGCATCAAGGTCGAAGGCGACAAGAAGGTTCGCTTCTTGAAGTCGACGGGCGCCACGCTCAACGCCTGACGCGGAGTTAAAAAATGGCTCGTCTGCAAGAATTTTATAAAGAGAAGGTTGTACCCGGCCTCGTTGAGAAGTTCGGATACAAGTCCATCATGGAAGTGCCGCGCATCACCAAGATCACCCTGAACATGGGTCTTGGCGAAGCCGTCGCCGACAAGAAGATCATCGAAAACGCCGTTGGCGACCTGACGAAGATCGCGGGCCAAAAGCCGGTGATCACGAAGGCACGCAAGGCAATCGCTGGCTTCAAGATTCGTCAGGGCTATCCGATCGGCGCGATGGTTACGCTGCGCGGTCAGGCCATGTACGAATTCCTGGACCGTTTCGTGACGGTTGCGCTCCCGCGTGTGCGTGACTTCCGTGGCGTGTCGGGTCGTGCGTTCGATGGTCGCGGCAACTACAACATCGGTGTGAAAGAGCAGATCATTTTCCCCGAAATTGACTACGACAAGATCGACGCGCTGCGTGGGCTGAACATCAGCATCACGACAACTGCGAAGACTGACGATGAAGCAAAGGCACTGCTCGCCAGCTTCAAGTTCCCGTTCAGAAACTGAGGTTACCGTGGCTAAACTGGCACTGATCGAACGTGAAAAGAAGCGTGCACGCCTCGCAGCCAAGTACGCTCCCAAGCGCGCTGAACTGAAAGCTGTGATCGACGACGCGAGCAAGTCGGATGAAGAGCGTTACCTCGCTCGCCTGGCTTTGCAACAACTGCCGCGTAATTCGAACCCGACTCGCAAGCGTAACCGCTGCGCGCTCACGGGTCGTCCGCGTGGCACGTTCCGTAAATTCGGACTGGCACGCAGCAAGATTCGTGAAATCGCTTTCCGCGGCGAAATCCCTGGCCTGACCAAGGCGAGCTGGTAATAGGAGAAACGTAAATGAGCATGAGTGATCCTATCGCCGATATGCTGACTCGCATCCGCAACGCGCAGATGGTCGAGAAGGTTTCGGTGACTATGCCCTCGTCGAAAGTCAAGGTTGCGATTGCGCAGGTTTTGAAGGACGAAGGTTATATCGACGATTTCGCAGTGAAGGCTGAAGGTGCGAAGTCGGAATTGAACATCGCGTTGAAGTACTACGCGGGCCGTCCAGTGATCGAGCGCATTGAGCGCGTTTCGAAGCCTGGCCTGCGTGTGTATCGCGGTCGCAACGACATTCCGGTGGTCATGAACGGCCTCGGTGTTGCAATCGTTTCGACGCCCCAAGGTGTGATGACTGATCGCAAGGCGCGCCAGACCGGCGTCGGCGGTGAAGTCCTCTGCTACGTCGCTTAACCGAAAAGGAGAAGAAACATGTCTCGAGTAGGTAAGAGCCCGATCGCGCTGCCGCAAGGCGCCGAAGTGGCCCTGAGCGGCGATGTCATCACCGTGAAGGGACCGCTGGGTACGATTTCGCGAGCGGCCAATCCGCTGGTGAAGGTGGAAAACGAGAACGGCACGCTCAATTTCGCGCCGGCTGATGAAAGCCGTGAAGCGAATGCGATGTCGGGCACGATGCGCGCACTGGTTGCGAACATGGTGAACGGCGTGACGAAGGGTTTCGAGCGCAAGCTGACGCTGGTTGGCGTCGGTTACCGCGCACAGGCGCAAGGCGACAAGTTGAACCTGTCGCTGGGTTTCTCGCACCCCGTGGTGCACCAGATGCCGGAAGGCGTTAAGGCTGAAACCCCGACGCAAACCGAAATCGTGATCAAGGGGATCGACAAGCAGCAAGTTGGCCAGGTCGCTGCGGAAGTTCGCGGTTACCGTCCGCCGGAGCCCTACAAGGGCAAGGGTGTGCGCTACGCTGGCGAAGTCGTTATCCTCAAAGAAACGAAGAAGAAGTAAGGGTGCGCAATCATGGATAAGACTCAATCTCGCCTGCGCCGCGCTCGTCAGACGCGTGTCAAGATCGCTGAACTGCAGGTCGCGCGTCTCGCCGTGCATCGCACGAACACGCATATCTATGCGCAAGTGTTCTCGCCGTGCGGCACGAAGGTGCTCGCAAGTGCATCGACGCTCGAAGCCGAAGTTCGCGCTGAGCTGGCTGACAAGTCGGGCAAGGGCGGCAACGTCAATGCTGCGACCGTGATCGGCAAGCGTATCGCTGAAAAGGCCAAGGCTGCCGGCGTCGAATCCGTCGCCTTCGACCGTTCGGGTTTCCGTTACCACGGCCGCGTGAAGGCGCTGGCTGATGCGGCGCGGGAAGCCGGACTCAAGTTCTAAGGGAAGAATTCGTCATGGCAAAGATGCAAGCGAACGTGAAGGCTGAAGAACGCGACGACGGCCTCCGCGAAAAGATGATCGCGGTCAACCGCGTGACCAAGGTGGTGAAGGGCGGCCGCATTCTCGGTTTTGCCGCACTGACCGTGGTCGGCGACGGTGATGGCCGCATCGGCATGGGCAAGGGCAAAGCGAAGGAAGTTCCGGTTGCTGTTCAAAAGGCAATGGAACAAGCCCGTCGCAACATGTTCAAGGTGCCGCTCAAGAACGGTACGCTGCAACACGAAGTGCACGGCAAGCACGGCGCATCCGCAGTCCTCCTCGCTCCGGCGAAGGATGGTACGGGCGTGATCGCTGGCGGTCCGATGCGCGCAGTGTTCGACGTAATGGGCGTGCAAAACGTGGTGGCGAAGAGCCACGGCTCGACGAACCCGTACAACCTCGTTCGTGCGACGCTCGACGGTCTGCGCAAGCAGTCGACCCCGGGCGACATCGCGGCGAAGCGGGGCAAGTCCGTCGAAGATATTTTGGGCTAAGCCTCGAGGTCACCATGTCTGATAAAACTGTCAAGGTTCAGCTCGTCAAGAGCCTGATTGGGACCCGCGAAACGCACCGTGCAACGGTGCGTGGCCTGGGCCTGCGCCGACTCAACTCGGTCAGCGAACTGCAGGATACGCCGGCAGTTCGTGGAATGATCAACAAGGTTTCGTACCTTGTTAAGGTCATCGACTGAACGGCTGACTAGGGATTCAAGGAGTTGAATATGGAATTGAATAACCTGAAGCCGGCAGAAGGCGCGAAGCACGCAAAGCGTCGCGTCGGTCGCGGTATCGGCTCCGGCCTCGGCAAGACCGCGGGTCGCGGTCACAAGGGTCAGAAGTCGCGTTCGGGCGGCTTCCACAAGGTCGGCTTCGAAGGCGGTCAAATGCCGCTGCAACGCCGTCTGCCGAAGCGTGGCTTCACCTCGCTGACGAAGGAATTCGTCGGTGAAGTGCGCCTGTCGGACTTGGAAGCACTGCCGGTCGACGAAATCGATTTGTTGGCACTGAAGCAAGCGGGTCTGGTCGGCGAGCTCATCAAGAGCGCGAAGATCATCAAGACCGGCGAACTGAAGCGCAAGATCACGGTGAAGGGCCTCGGTGCTACCAAGGGCGCCCGTGCAGCAATCGAAGCCGCTGGCGGCTCGTTCGCCGAGTAACGCGCTTTTGCCGTTACTAGCAATAGCATCGGAGAAGGTTCTTGGCTAACAGCCCGAGTCTCGCAAAACCCGGTCGAAGCGCGGCGAAGTTTGGCGATTTGCGTCGGCGTGCAGTGTTCCTGCTGCTGGCGCTGGTCGTCTACCGTGTCGGCGCGCATATTCCGGTGCCGGGTATCGACCCGGACCAACTGGCCAAGTTGTTCCAGAGCCAGTCGGGCGGCATCCTAGGCATGTTCAACATGTTCTCGGGTGGCGCGTTGTCGCGGTTCACGATTTTTGCGCTGGGCATCATGCCCTACATTTCGGCGTCGATCATCATGCAGTTGCTGTCGATCGTGTCGCCGCAAATGGAGGCGCTGAAGAAGGAAGGACAAGCGGGGCAACGCAAGATCACGCAGTACACGCGAATCTTCACGGTGGTCCTCGCGACGTTCCAGGCTTTCGGTATCGCAGTCGCGCTGGAGAATCAGCCGGCTCTCGTGCTCGATCCTGGCATGGTCTTTCGTCTGACGACGGTCGTCACGCTGGTGACGGGCACGATGTTCCTGATGTGGCTGGGTGAGCAGATCACGGAACGCGGTCTCGGCAACGGCATCTCGATCATCATCTTCGGCGGTATCGCGGCGGGTTTCCCGAATGCGATCGGTGGGCTGTTCGAGCTGGTTCGCACCGGTTCGATGAGCATCATCTCGGCGATCATCATCGTGGTGTTGATTGCGGCGGTCACGTATCTGGTTGTGTTCATCGAACGCGGTCAGCGCAAGATCCTCGTCAATTATGCAAAGCGCCAGGTCGGTAACAAGATTTACGGCGGCCAGTCTTCGCATTTGCCGCTGAAGCTGAACATGTCGGGTGTGATTCCGCCGATTTTCGCATCGTCGATCATCCTCTTCCCGGCAACCATCCTGAACTGGTTCAGTTCGGGTACGCGGACCGGCTGGTTCGCAAACACGCTGCACAACGTGGCCGAGGCTTTGAAGCCGGGTCAGCCCGTGTACGTGTTGCTGTACGCGTTGGCGATCGTGTTCTTCTGCTTCTTCTACACCGCGCTGGTGTTCAACAGCAGAGAGACGGCCGACAACTTGAAGAAGAGCGGTGCATTCGTTCCTGGGATCCGCCCGGGCGACCAGACCGCACGGTATATCGACCGCATCCTCACGCGTCTGACGCTGGCCGGTGCGATCTACATCGTGTTTGTGTGCTTGCTGCCTGAGTTCCTGGTATTGCGCTGGAACGTACCGTTTTATTTTGGTGGAACGTCGCTGCTGATCATTGTCGTCGTCACGATGGACTTCATGGCGCAGGTGCAGTCGTACGTTATGTCGCAACAGTATGAGTCACTGCTTAAGAAGGCCAACTTCAAGGGCGGCAACGTCCCGATGCGCTAATTAAGGACTATGGCCAAAGACGATGTAATCCAGATGCAGGGCGAGGTGATTGAAAACCTCCCCAATGCTACTTTCCGGGTGAAGTTGGAAAATGGCCATGTGGTGCTGGGGCATATTTCCGGGAAAATGCGGATGCACTACATCCGCATTCTGCCGGGCGACAAAGTTACGGTTGAATTGACGCCTTACGATCTGTCTCGTGCAAGGATCGTGTTCCGGGCGAAGTGATTTGAAAAAAGGGTAATATCATGAAAGTGATGGCATCGGTTAAGCGCATTTGCCGCAATTGCAAGATCATCAAGCGCAAGGGCGTTGTGCGCGTGATTTGCAGCTCTGATCCGCGCCACAAACAGCGTCAAGGCTGAACGCCGCGCTTTTGCTTGCGCTTTTTGTTTGAGGAAAAACAATGGCTCGTATCGCAGGGGTTAACATCCCGAATCACCAGCATACCGAAATCGGCCTGACGGCTATTTTCGGTGTCGGACGCACGCGTGCTCGCGGCATCTGTGTCGCTTCTGGTGTGGAATTTTCGAAGAAGGTCAAGGACCTCACCGACGCAGACCTCGAAAAGCTGCGTGACGAAGTGGGCAAGTTCATCGTCGAAGGCGACCTCCGTCGCGAAGTGACGATGAACATCAAGCGCCTGATGGATCTGGGCTGCTACCGCGGCGTGCGCCATCGCAAGGGTCTGCCCATGCGCGGCCAGCGTACGCGTACCAATGCCCGTACGCGCAAGGGTCCGCGTCGTGCAGCGCAATCGCTGAAGAAGTAAGCGGAATTGACAGTTACAGGAAAACGTAATGGCTAAGGCTTCGAACAACTCCGCGGCGCAACGCGTTCGCAAGAAGGTCAAGAAGAACGTCGCCGAGGGCGTGGTTCACGTTCACGCGTCGTTCAACAACACCATCATCACGATCACCGATCGTCAAGGCAACGCGCTTGCCTGGGCAACGTCGGGTGGCCAAGGCTTCAAGGGCTCGCGCAAGTCGACGCCGTTTGCAGCTCAGGTCGCAGCGGAATCGGCTGGTCGCGTGGCGATGGAATACGGCGTGAAGAACCTCGAAGTGCGGATCAAGGGCCCTGGCCCTGGTCGCGAATCGGCGGTGCGCGCGCTGCATGGTCTTGGCATCAAGATCACCGCGATCTCCGACGTGACGCCGGTCCCGCACAACGGCTGCCGTCCGCCGAAGCGTCGTCGTATCTAAGACGCCGCTGTCGCAAACCTCCTGCTGGTGCTAGCGCGCCGGCGGGATGCTTGCGTTATGAATTTGACTAAGCCCACCGTTCGGCCCAGAGGGTTCGAACTAGCGCGGACGACAGTCTGCGTGATCAATTTTTAAGGATGCAAAGTGGCACGCTATACCGGTCCTAAAGCCAAGCTGTCCCGCCGTGAAGGCACTGACCTCTTCCTGAAGAGCGCGCGTCGTTCGCTCGCTGACAAGTGCAAGCTCGATAGCAAGCCTGGTCAGCATGGCCGCACGTCGGGCGCTCGTACGTCCGACTACGGCACGCAGTTGCGCGAAAAGCAAAAAGTCAAGCGCATCTACGGCGTGCTCGAGCGCCAGTTCCGCCGTTACTTCGCCGAAGCCGATCGCCGCAAGGGCCCGACGGGTGAAAACCTGCTGCAATTGCTCGAATCGCGTCTCGACAACGTCGTGTATCGCATGGGCTTCGGCTCGACGCGCGCAGAAGCACGTCAGCTCGTGAGCCACAAGTCGATCACGGTGAACGGCCAGGTCGCGAACATCCCGTCGCTGCAAGTGAAGGCGGGCGACGTGGTTGCCGTGCGTGAACAGTCGCGCAAGCAGGCTCGTATCGTCGAAGCGCTTTCGCTGGCTGAACAAGGCGGCATGGCGAGCTGGGTTTCGGTCGATGCCAAGAAGTTCGAAGGCACGTTCAAGGCAATGCCGGAACGCAGTGACATCGCTGGCGACATCAACGAAAGCCTGATCGTCGAATTGTATTCGCGGTAATCGGATTAGCGGCCGGGGGACCCTGATTGCCGAGGGCAAGGGGTGGCCTCGGCTGTTTATTTTCAGGTTGTTACCGGTCAGCCTTATCGGTGTAACGAGCCGAGGGTATTGAAAAGGAAAACCTATGCAAACCAGTTTGTTGAAGCCCAAGATTATTGCAGTTGAATCGCTTGGCGACAGCCACGCGAAAGTGGTCATGGAGCCGTTCGAACGCGGTTACGGCCACACCTTGGGTAACGCGCTTCGGCGCGTGCTGCTGTCGTCGATGGTGGGCTACGCGCCGACGGAAGTGACGATCGCAGGCGTCGTGCATGAATATTCGACGCTCGACGGTGTGCAAGAGGATGTGGTCAACCTGCTGTTGAACCTGAAGGGCGTCGTTTTCAAGCTGCACAACCGTGACGAAGTGACCGTCACGCTGCGCAAGGAAGGCGAAGGGCTCGTCACGGCCGGCGATATCGAACTCGCGCATGATTGCGAGGTCATCAATCCCGAGCACGTGATTGCGCATCTGTCGAAGGGCGGCAAGCTCGACGTTCAGATCAAGATCGAAAAGGGCCGCGGCTACGTGCCGGGCAACGTGCGTCGCTATGGCGAAGAGTCGGCCAAGATCATCGGTCGTATCGTGCTGGACGCGTCGTTCTCGCCGGTTCGCCGCGTGAGCTATGCCGTCGAAAGTGCGCGTGTCGAACAGCGTACCGACCTCGACAAGCTCGTGATGAACATCGAAACCAACGGCGTGATTTCGCCCGAGGAAGCGATTCGCCAGTCCGCGCGTATCCTGGTCGATCAGTTGTCGGTCTTCGCTGCACTGGAAGGCACCGAAGCAGCGGCGGAAGCACCGTCGCGCGCGCCGCAGATCGATCCGATCCTGCTGCGTCCGGTGGATGATCTGGAACTCACGGTTCGCTCGGCGAACTGCCTGAAGGCCGAGAACATCTACTACATCGGCGATCTGATCCAGCGCACGGAAAACGAACTGCTGAAGACGCCGAATCTGGGTCGCAAGTCGCTGAACGAAATCAAGGAAGTCTTGGCTTCGCGCGGTCTGACGCTCGGCATGAAGCTCGAAAACTGGCCGCCGGCTGGTCTCGACAAGTAAGACAACGCTGTACGCGTAACTGGTCAAGACGCGGATTTTCCTTTAAAATCCGCGTCTTGCCTTTTTTCTCGACCGGCCCGTGCGTTTTTCGGATGCAATACGCCGACGCAATAGAAGAGCTGGATCAAAACTCAAGTGATAGGAACTGAAAATGCGCCATAAGCATGGTTTGCGGAAACTGAACCGCACGAGCAGCCACCGTCTGGCAATGCTCCGTAACATGTCGAATTCGCTGATCGAGCACGAAGTCATCAAGACGACGCTGCCGAAGGCGAAGGAACTCCGTAAAGTCGTCGAGCCGTTGATCACGCTCGGCAAGAAGCCGTCGCTGGCAAATCGTCGTCTGGCGTTCAACCGCCTGCGCGATCGCGATTCCGTCGCGAAGCTGTTCGACGTGCTCGGCCCGCGCTACGCGAGCCGTCCGGGTGGCTACCTGAGCATCCTGAAGTTCGGCTTCCGCGTTGGCGATAATGCGCCGATGGCACTCGTCCAGTTGATGGACCGTCCGGAAGTCGCAGACGCCGACGAAGTGCAAGAAGCTGAATAAGCGCGCTTGCGCAGGAATCGAAAAGGTCAGGCTTTGCCTGGCCTTTTTTTGTTTGGCGCGCCGTGTGATGCGCGCGGTCGTCGCATCGGATGGACGTGGGGCGTCGGTGCTACGATACGTGCGTACCTTTTCCGACCGCTCCCGCACGCGATGAACCCCGAAGTGAATCCACCGGTTGTCCTGATCCTCACGACGCTTCCCGACGCCGCTACCGCCAGCGCGCTCGCGCAAAAGGCGCTTGACGCCCGGCTCGCCGCATGTGTGACGGATTACGGCGCAGTGCGCTCTCGTTATCACTGGCAAGGGCAGGTGGAAACGGCGGACGAAATCCAAGTACTGTTCAAAACCTCGATCGCCCGCAGCGACGAATTGCGGCGCTTCATTGCTTCGAATCATCCCTACGAAACACCCGAAATTCTCTCGTGGCAGGCGGAATCAGCGCTCGGTTACGGGCGGTGGGTCATCGCGGAAACTTCACGTCCTCTTCATGTTTAAGTCTTCTGGCGCCTTTGCGCGTCGCGTGTTCGCGGCCGTCGCCTATTTGCTCTCGTGTTGCGTCCTGTTGCTCGGGGCGTCGAACGTCGCGCGCGCGGCGGACGATTTCCTCGATCCCGCTGTCGCGTTCAAGTTCAGCGCGACTGAACGTCCCGGTGAGATCGAGGTGCGGTACAAGATCGCGGATGGCTACTACATGTATCGCGAGCGGTTTGCATTCGCGGCGAAAAGCGGCGCGGCGACGCTCGGCGACCCGCAATTGCCCGCGGGCAAAGTGCACTTCGATCAGACGTTCAACAAGGACGTCGAAACCTATCGCGGCGACCTCGTCATTCGCATCCCGGTCAAGCAGGCGAGCGGCCCGTTCGATATCGCCGTGACGTCGCAGGGCTGTGCCGACCAGGGCATCTGCTATCCGCCGATGGAGCGCGTGTACCGTGTCAGCGGCGCGGCGCTTCAGGTCGCCGGTGCCACCGCCACCGCTCCGCCGGACCGCGCCGACCCGCCTTGGTACGACCGAGCCACAAGCGCCGATTACGCGCAATCGCTGCTCGAAGGCGGCGGCTTTTTCGCGGTCATCGGGCTGTATTTCGTCGCGGGCGTCGTCCTGAGTCTCTTGCCGTGCTCGTATCCGATGATTCCGATCCTCTCGGCGATCATCATCGGTGAGGGCGCGCGCGTCACGCGGGCGCGCGGGTTTGCGCTGTCGTCGGCTTATGTCTTCGGGATGGCGCTCGTCTATACCGCGCTGGGAATCGCGGCTGCGCTCGTCGGGCAGAGTCTCGGCGCGTGGCTCCAGAATCCGTGGGTGCTCGGCGCGTTCGGCGTCCTGCTGACGGTTTTCGCGCTGACGCTCATCGCGGGCTTCGACTTCGCGCTGCCCGAGCGCTGGCAAAGCGGCGTCAACGCGGCGTCGCAGAAGCGCTCCGGCGGGAAGTTCGCCGCCGTGATGGCGATGGGCGCGCTGTCGGCGCTGGTCGTGGGCGCCTGTATGACGGCGCCGCTGTTCGCCGTGCTCGCGTTCATTGCGCATACCGGCAGCGCGGTGCTGGGAGCCGCCGCGTTGTTCTCGATGGGCGTCGGGCTCGGTGTGCCGCTGCTCATCATCGGACTGGGCGCCGGCACCCTGCTGCCGCGCGCGGGTTCGTGGATGGACGGCGTAAAGGTCTTTTTTGGCGTGGTGCTGCTCGGGGCGGCCTTGTGGATCGTCTGGCCCGTGCTGGGCGGCGTCGGGCAAATGCTGCTCGCCGCGCTGTGGCTGCTGATCTCGGCGGCGGCGCTCGGCCTTTTCGCGGCGGGCGCGGCGACCCTGACGATCTGGCGACGTCTCGGCCGCGGCCTCGGCGCCGCGCTCGCGATCTGGGCCGCGACGCTGCTCGTGGGCCTCGCCGCCGGTTCGACCGATCCGTTGCGTCCGCTTGCCGTGTTCGCCGCGCGCGGTAGCGGCGGCGGTGTCACGCAACAGGCGCAGAGCCCGACATTCGCGCCGGTGCGTTCATCGACGGAACTGGACCTCGCCGTGAAAGCAGCGGCGCGACCGGCGATGCTGGATTTCTATGCCGACTGGTGCGTGTCCTGCAAGGAAATGGAGCACCTGACGTTCAGCGATCCGCGCGTGCGGGCGCGCCTTGCGCAGTTGAACCTGCTGCGCGCCGACGTCACCGCGAACAATGCCGACGACCAGGCTTTGCTCAAGCGCTTCAAACTATTCGGCCCGCCCGGGATCATCTTTTTCGACGCTCAAGGCAACGAAAAGGCGCGCGTCGTGGGGTACGAATCGCCGGAGAAATTCCTGAAGAGCATGGAAAAACTCGGCACCGCGCCGACCACATAAAAAAAGGGGCGATGCCAACGGCATCGCCCCTTTTTCCAATGCAGAAACGCTTACTTCGATGCCCGCAAGATGCGCGCGGCGTCGAGCGCGAAATACGTCAGCACGCCATCCGCGCCCGCGCGCTTGAACGCGAGCAGTGATTCCATCATCGCCTTGTCGTGATCGAGCCAGCCGTTCTGCGTGGCCGCCTTGATCATCGCGTATTCGCCGCTCACCTGATACACGTAGGTCGGGAAGCGGAATTCCTCCTTCACGCGATAGACGATGTCGAGATACGGCATGCCGGGCTTCACCATCACCATGTCGGCGCCTTCCTCGATGTCCATGCGCACCTCGCGCAGCGCTTCGTCGGAATTCGCCGGGTCCATCTGATACGTCATCTTGTTGCCCTTGCCGAGATTCGCAGCCGAGCCGACCGCATCGCGGAAAGGCCCGTAGAACGCCGACGCGAACTTCGCGGCGTAGGCCATGATGCGCGTATGGATGTGGCCCTCGCTTTCCAGCATCTCGCGAATCGCGCCGATACGGCCGTCCATCATGTCCGACGGTGCGACGATGTCGACGCCCGCTTCAGCCTGCGTTCGCGCCTGCTCGACCAGGATTTCGCTCGTTTCGTCGTTCTTCACGTAGCCATCTTCGTCGAGCACGCCGTCCTGGCCGTGGCTCGTGTACGGGTCGAGCGCGACATCGGTCAGCACGCCCAGCTCCGGGAAGTGCTTCTTCAGCTCGCGCACGGCACGCGGAATCAGGCCCTCGGCGTTGGTCGCCTCGCGACCGTCGGGCGTCTTCAGCGAAGGCTCGATGGCCGGGAAAAGCGACAGCACCGGCACGCCGAGTTCGACGCATTGTTCGGCCACTTTCATCAGCAGATCGACGGAGGTGCGCTCGACGCCGGGCATCGACGGCACGGCCTGCCGCACGTTCGTTCCTTCGACGATGAAAACCGGGTAGATCAGATCGTTCGTGGTGAGGAGGTTTTCGCGCATCAGGCGGCGCGTGAAGTCGTCGCGGCGCATGCGGCGCGGACGGTGATGCGGATAGAAACTCATGATGTCGTCGACGTGGGGGATTCGATTGATCGCGGGCGCGGGCTGGCTCGAAGCCTCGCTGGCTGTGCCGCGCGGGCCCGTCCAGAAACTTTTCAAGACAATGGTATATCATACCGATCGAGCTAGGCGCTTTGCGCTGAACTCCCCGCTTCTCCTCCCTGAGCGGGTGCCTGTCGTTATTCGATTAGGCTGTTTGACCCGCCGTCATGCGGCGGGTTTTTTTATGCGCGGCCGCTTTTCACATGAAAAGCCGGTTCACTGCGACGCGTCTTCGGCTTCGCTCTCGCCCGCCGCTTCAGGGATCAGCCAGCTTTCCACGAGTTCGTGCGCCTCTTCGATGCCGGTGCGTTTGAGCGCCGAAAAAAGCTGCACCGTCAGTTCCCCGCGATACCCCGCCGCCTTGTAATCCGCGAACGATTTCTTCGTCGCGCGCAGGGCGTTGGTCATCTCCTGTCGCGTCAATTTGTCGCATTTGGTGAGGAGCGCGTGGATCGGCTTACCCGTCGGCGCGAACCAGTCGATCATGATCTGATCGAGTTCGGTCAGCGGCCGGCGCGAGTCCATCATCAGGATCATCCCGCAAAGCTGGGCGCGGCTTTGCAGGTAAGTGGAGAGCAGTTGCTGCCAGTGCGCCTTCGCGGCGCCCGGCACTTCGGCGTAGCCGTAACCCGGCAAATCGACGAGATGCGCGACGGGCGCGTCGGCCGGACCGACCGAGAAGTAATTGATATGCTGTGTGCGTCCCGGTGTCTTGCTCGCGAAAGCCAGCCGTTTCTGATTGCACAGGATGTTGATCGCGGTCGACTTGCCCGCGTTCGAGCGTCCGGCGAACGCGATTTCGGGCTGCGGCGTGGGCGGCAAATCGCGCAGATGATTGACCGTCGTGAAGAAACGGGCTTGATGGAGCAGGAATGACATTGGCGGGCCGATTGAGAAAGCTGTGAGAACCCAAGCCTTGAGAACCCCGTAAATACTGGGCTCGCCCCGACTGGCGTCTTTGCGATTAGCGGGTTATTGTACAATACGGCGGTTTTCGAAAAGACCAGCAAGGGCGCGCAAGACCCAAGCCAGATAAGGAGCGGGACGGATTTTCGGGCATTTTTCGAGCCCTTCGTTCGGGTATCTTGTGGCGAAAAAGGTCGCCGTCGTTTTGCAGAACCTCACATTCTCACAAGACGAAAAACAGGGTACGCGAATGAACCGACTGTACAAGTCTCTGATGGTGCTTCAAGTTGCAGCAACGTTCGGTGGATTGGCAGTGTCAGGACAAGCGGCGGAGCCCGCCCAGCCTGCGAAACCGGATCTGAACCGGGGACAGGCAATCGCAACCCAGGTATGTGCCGCGTGTCACGCGGCGGACGGCAACAGCGCCGGCGCGGCGTTTCCGAAGCTCGCGGGCCAGCATGCCGAATACATCGTCAAGCAGTTGAAGGATTACAAGACGCAACCCGGCGCAAAGGCGCCGGCGCGCAACAATCCGATCATGGCGGGCATCGCGAGCGCGCTGTCGGATCAGGATGCGGTCAACGTCGCGGCTTACTTCGCGTCGCAGAAGACCAAACCGGGCTTCGCGCGCGACAAGAACACCGTCGCGCTCGGCCAGAAGATCTACCGCGGCGGCATCGCGGACAAGGGCGTGCCGGCGTGCGCGGCCTGTCACGGCGCCACCGGCATGGGTATTCCGGTGCAGTATCCGCGGCTCTCGTGGCAGTGGGGCGACTACACGGCGGCGCAGTTGACCGCGTTCGCCCAGGGCACGCGTAACAACAGCGAGCCGATGCACACGATCTCGCTGCGCCTCACCGATGCGGAGATCAAGGCGGTGTCGGATTACATCGCGGGATTGCATTAAGCTTCACGCGTCAAAGAGCGTGGCAGCCGCGCATGGCGTCGCCACGCAGCAGTCGCCCATATTACGAAGCCGGTCCGACGAGACCGGCGCAAACAAGAAAAGGGTGGGACGTCGGTCAATGACCGCTGGCGTCTCCACCCTTTTTTGCTGTCCAGTCGGAGTTTGAATGAGCGTCACCACCTCGGGAATGCAGTCGAAGTCGAGTCGTCGGGCTGTCAGGCATTTCGTCGAACTCGTCAGTTCGATGCGGTTCGCGATCGCCTTGCTCGTCGTGCTTGCGATCGCGAGCATCATCGGCACGGTTCTCACGCAGGAAGATCCGTATCCGAATTACGTCAACCAGTTCGGACCGTTCTGGGCCGACATCTTCCGTGGCTTGAGCCTCTACACCGTGTACAGCGCGTGGTGGTTCATGGTCATCATGATCTTTCTGGTGATCTCGGTGTCGCTATGCGTGATCCGCAACGGCCCGAAGATGATCGCCGACATGAAGAGCTGGAAGGACCGCGTGCGCGAAGGCAGCCTGCGCGCGTTCCATCACAAGGGCGAGTACGCGGTGACGACGAACCGCGCCGAAACCGCCGCGACCTTGCAGCGCCTTTCGACGAAACTCGGCTACAAGCTCGTCACGCGCGAAACCGAAAGCGGCGCGACGCTGATCGCGGCCAAGCGCGGCGCGCTCACGAAACTCGGCTATATCTCGGCGCATCTGGCGATCGTCGTGATTTGCCTCGGCGGCTTGATCGACAGCAACCTGCCGATCAAGCTGCAGATGTGGCTCTTCAACAAGACGCCGGTCAGCACGAACGCCGTCATCAACGACATCCCGCGTGAGCATCGCCTTTCGTCGACCAATCCGACGTTTCGCGGTTACGCGTGGGTGCCCGAGGGACAGTACGTCGGCACGGCGATCCTGAACCAGCAGGACGGCTCGCTGATCCAGGACCTGCCGTTCTCCATTCAACTCGACAAGTTCATCGTCGATTACTACTCGACCGGCATGCCGAAGCTCTTCGCGAGCGACATCGTTGTGACGGACCACGCGACCGGCAAGCGCATTCCGGCGCGCATCGAAGTGAACAAGCCGTTCACCTACGACGGCATCTCGATCTACCAGTCGAGTTTCCAGGACGGCGGCTCGAAGCTCGAAATGACCGCGTGGCCGATGGCCGGCGACAGCCCCAAAACGATGCCGTTTAACGGCGCGATCGGCGGGACGGCGCCGATCAGTTCGCAGATGATCGGCGCAAAAGGCGACACGGTCGAATTCACCGATTTCCGCGCGATCAACGTCGAGAACGTGACGAACGGCAGCGGGCAGGTCGATGCGCGCGGCGTCGGCCAGACGCATTCGC
Source organism: Caballeronia telluris (assembly GCF_001544495.1). Classification (GTDB taxonomy): domain Bacteria; phylum Pseudomonadota; class Gammaproteobacteria; order Burkholderiales; family Burkholderiaceae; genus Caballeronia; species Caballeronia telluris. Next base: position 60,873 of record NZ_FCNZ02000021.1, on the reverse strand, counting down.
TCAAGCAGGCTTTCGACGAACGCCTGGGTTCGGGCGCGAAGACCTCGAAGCCGAACGACCTGCGCAACGTCGGGCCGTCGGTGCAGTACAAGGTGCGCGGCACGGACGGCCAGGCGCGCGAATACAACAACTACATGCTGCCGGTCGATGTCGGCGGCCAGCAGATGTTCCTCGCCGGCATGCGCGCAAGCCCGAACGACCCGTTCCGCTACCTGCGCATTCCCGCCGACGAACAGAACTCGGTCAAGCAGTGGATGCTGCTGCGCGCGGCGCTCGCGACGCCGGCGACACGCATCGAGGCGGCGCGTCGCTTCGCGCAGCGCTCGGTGCCGCAATCGAGCGGCGAGTTGCAGAAGCATCTGGAAGAGAGCGCCGTTCGGGTGCTGAATCTCTTCGCGGGCGCCGACGAATCCGGCGCAATGCAGGCGAACGGCACGCAAAACGGCCAGGTGAACGGCGGCTTCCAGGCGATCGCGAGCTTCATCGACCGCTCGGTGCCGAAGGGCGAGCAGGAAAAGGCGGCGGGGCTCCTGCTGCGCATGCTGGAAGGCGCGACGTGGGACGTGTGGCAGATCGCACGCGTGCAGAACGGCCTGCCGGAAGCCAAGGTCGACGAAAAAACGACCGCGTTCGTACAATCGTCGATCAACGCGCTTTCCGACAGCTTTCTGTACGGATCGCCGGTTTTCCTGCAACTGGACTCGTTCAAGCAGATCCAGGCGTCGGTGTTCCAGCTCACGCGCGCGCCGGGTAAAAAACTGGTGTATCTTGGCAGCCTCCTGCTCGTACTCGGCATTTTCGCGATGTTCTACGTCCGCGAACGCCGGCTCTGGTTCTGGCTCAAAGATAAAGACGGGGGCGGCGCGACCGTGCTGATGGCAATGTCCACCGCGCGCAGAACGCTCGACTTCGAAAAGGAATTCCGGGAGACGCGCGATACCGTTGCCGCCGCGCTCGGCGGCCGGCCGGTCGAAGCCAGCGAGGCGGCCGAAGCCGTCCCGGCGTCGCAACCCGCCGCCGCGCACTCCGAATCCGTCGGCTCGCACGAATCAACTCGGTAAGATCATGGCTCTCACTCAAGCTTCCTCCCGTTCGACTCCGGCCGCGCAGACGCCCGCACCGAGCCCCGCCGATGCGTCCCTGTTCGACGACCGTCCGTTCCTGAAGAAACTCGGCGCGCTCGACTGGCTGTTCGCGCTAGCGATGGTGGCGGGCGCGGGTTTCGCGCTGAACCGCTACTACCCGTTCATGGATTATTACGACAAGGCGGTGCTGATCGCAGCCGTGCCGACCTTCGTCGTGCTCGGCTGGCGCTGGAAGCCGGTGCGGCTCCTGATCGCGATGATCGCGTTGCTGTCGCTCACGGCAATCCAGCTTTATCACGCCGACCTCGCCCGCGCCGACACCACCTTCTTCCTGAAGTATTTCCTGTCGAGCCAGTCCGCGATTCTGTGGATGAGCGCGCTTTTCGTGCTCGCGACGGTGTTCTACTGGATCGGTCTTCTGTCACGCTCGGCGACGGGCGGCGCGATCGGCTCGCGCATGACGTGGGTCGCGGTGCTGATGGGCTTCGTCGGCCTGATGGTGCGCTGGTACGAGTCGTATCTGATCGGGACGGACGTCGGGCACATTCCGATTTCGAATCTGTATGAAGTCTTCGTGCTGTTCTGCCTGATCACGTCGCTGTTCTATCTCTACTACGAGCAGCATTACGCGACGCGCGCGATGGGCGCGTTCGTGCTGCTCGTGATCGGCGCGGCGGTAGGCTTCCTGATGTGGTACTCGATCGCCCGCGACGCCCAGCAGATCCAGCCGCTCGTCCCGGCGCTGCAAAGCTGGTGGATGAAGATCCACGTTCCGGCGAATTTCATCGGTTATGGCAGCTTCGCGCTGTCGGCGATGGTGTCGGTCGCGTATCTGGCGAAGCAACGTGGTGTGCTCGCCGACCGTCTGCCGTCGCTCGAAGTGCTCGACGACGTCATGTACAAGTCGATCGCGGTGGGCTTCGCGTTCTTCACCATCGCGACGATCCTCGGCGCGCTGTGGGCCGCCGAAGCGTGGGGCGGCTACTGGAGCTGGGACCCGAAGGAAACGTGGGCGCTGATCGTCTGGCTGAACTACGCGGCGTGGCTTCACATGCGCCTGATGAAGGGCCTGCGCGGCGCCGCCGCCGCGTGGTGGGCGCTGACGGGACTGATCGTCACGACCTTCGCGTTCCTCGGCGTCAACATGTTCCTTTCGGGGCTGCATAGCTACGGCAAGCTGTAATCCGGCGAGCCGTCGCCCGACTAAAAACCGTCACGCAAATTCTGCTGGCGGTTTTTTTTCGCCATGCGCGGAATAGGCGCACCCGAAAGCCTGTTCGACCTTTATTACTGTCGGGAATGCGCGCGCCGGTCCGGCGCGGCGGCGTAACGGGAAGGGACTGCAAAATGTGGATCAAACGAGATCGTCAGCTTTACGGCGACGATATTGCGCGAAGCGAGATCACGCCGCGCGAAGTGTTCGAGAACCGCCGCCGCGTGCTGCGGGCGATGGGCGCGGTTGCTGCAACGGGACTGGTCGGCGCAAGCGGCGAAGCGTTCGCCGCCATGACCTCGCCGGACGCGAAGGGCCAGAAACTCGCGGCGACGATGAATTCGAAGTTCGTCGTCACCGATAAAGTCACGCCGTTCAAGGACATCACGTCGTACAACAACTACTACGAGTTCGGCACCGACAAGGGCGATCCCGTGCAGAACGCCCATTCGCTGCGGCCGAAGCCCTGGAAAATTTCCGTCGAGGGCGCGATCAAGAACCCGAAGGTGTACGACATCGACGAAATCCTGAAGCTCGCGCCGCTCGAGGAGCGCGTGTACCGGCTGCGTTGCGTTGAAGGCTGGTCGATGGTGATTCCGTGGATCGGCGTGTCGCTCTCGGAACTCATCCGGCGCGTCGAGCCGACGAGCAACGCGAAGTACGTGCAGTTCGTCACGCTCGCCGATCCGTCGCAGATGCCGGGGCTGTCCACGCCGATTCTCGACTGGCCGTATTCCGAAGGCCTGCGCATGGACGAAGCGATGAATCCGCTGACGTTGCTTACCGTCGGCCTGTACGGACAGGTTCTGCCGAACCAGAACGGCGCGCCGGTTCGCGTGATCGTGCCGTGGAAGTACGGTTTCAAGAGCGCGAAATCGCTGGTGAAAATCCGCTTCGTCGAAAAGCAGCCGCCGACGAGCTGGAACACCTACGCTCCGTCCGAATACGGCTTTTATTCGAACGTGAATCCGACCGTCGATCACCCGCGCTGGAGCCAGGCAACGGAGCGGCGCATCGGCGAGGACGGTTTTTTCCGGCCGAAGCGCAAGACGCTGATGTTCAACGGTTACGCCGATCAGGTCGCGTCGCTCTATCAGGGCATGGATCTGAAGAAGAATTTCTGAGTGGACCGCATGCCAACCGTATCCGATATCAAGCGGCCTGCTTCAAGGACCGCGAGCGGCGGCTGGGTCGCGCCGATGAAGGCGATCGTGTTCCTGGCGGCGTTCTATCCGCTCGCGCGCCTCGTGTTCCTCGGCGTGACGGACGGCCTCGGCGCCAATCCGATCGAATTCATCACGCGCTCGACGGGCCTCTGGACGCTCGTCTACCTGTGCACCACGCTCGCGATCACGCCCGCGCGGCGGCTGACCGGCGTGAATGGGCTCGTGCGCTTTCGCCGGATGCTCGGGCTCTTTGCGTTCTGCTATGCCGTGCTGCATTTCACGACGTACCTGTGGTTCGACAAATGGTTCGACGTCGCCGAAATCGTGAAGGACATCGGCAAGCGGCCGTTCATCACAGTGGGATTCGCGGCGTTCGTGCTGCTGATCCCGCTGGCGGCGACGTCGCCGAAAGCGATGGTGAAGAAGCTCGGCCGCCGCTGGCAGACGTTGCACCGGGCCATCTATGCAATCGCGACGCTCGCGATCCTGCATTTCTGGTGGATGAAGGCGGGCAAGCACGATCTGGTTCTGCCGAAGATTTACGGCGCGATCGTCGTGGCGCTGCTGGGCTGGCGGCTGATCGTATGGCTTCGGAGCAAGCGCGCGCGCGGATAAAAAAAGCGATGCCGAGGCATCGCTTTTTCATGAGCGCTCAGGAAGCTCAGTCCGGCAGGATCGATTCCCCGGCGAACAGTTGCTTCACGTCCTCGCGCTCGCGCACGAGGCGCGCGCGTTCGTGGTCGACCATCACCTCGGCGGCGCGCGCACGCGTGTTGTAGTTCGAGCTCATCACGAAGCCGTAGGCGCCGGCCGAGCAGATCGCAAGCAGGTCGCCCGGTTCGACGGCCAGTTCGCGCTCGCGTCCGAGCCAGTCGCCGCTTTCGCACACCGGTCCGACGACGTCATAGACGTGTGCCGCCACCGCGCGCTTCACGACCGGTACGATGCGATGGAACGCCTCGTACATCGCCGGGCGCGCGAGGTCGTTAATCGCGGCATCGACGATGGCGAAGTTCTTTTCCTCACCCGGCTTCAGATACTCGACGCGGGTCAGCAGCACGCCCGCGTTGCCGACGAGCGAGCGCCCCGGCTCGAAATACACTTCGCGCTGGCCGTGGCCGCGCTTCTCGATATGCGAGAGCATCGCGCGCACGAAATCGCCGATGTCGGGCGGCGTCTCGTCGTCGTACGTAATGCCGAGGCCGCCGCCGACGTCGACGTGACGAATCTGCGCGCCGTCCGCCTCGACTTGCTCGACGAGTTCGAGCAATTTGTCGACGGCATCGAGGTACGGACTGATTTCGGTGATCTGCGAGCCGATATGGCAGTCGATCCCGATCACATCCAGGTTCGACATCGCGGCGGCTTCGCGGTAAGTCGCGCGTGCGTCCGCGAACGCGACGCCGAACTTGTTCGACTTCAGACCGGTGGAAATATACGGATGCGTTTTCGCATCGACGTCCGGATTCACGCGCAGCGACACGGGCGCTTTCTTGCCCGCCGCCTTCGCCACGTCGTTCAGCGCGTGCAGTTCCGGAATCGATTCGACGTTGAAGCACTTGACGCCCGCGTCGAGCGCCTCGCGCATTTCGGCCGCCGTTTTACCGACGCCCGAGAACACCGTGTCTTCGGCTTTGCCGCCCGCGGCCAGCACGCGCGCCAGTTCGCCCGACGAGACGATGTCGAAGCCCGCGCCCAGTCGCGCGAACACGTTGAGCACCGCGAGATTGCTGTTCGCCTTCACGGCGACGTGGATTTTGGCGCGACGGCCATCGCAGGCATCCGCGTAGGCGCGATAGGCGGCGGTTAGCGCGCTGCGCGAATAGACGTAAAGCGGCGTGCCGAACTGGTCGGCGAGCGAAGCGGCGGATACCCCTTCGGCGTGCAATACGTCGTCGACGTAGGAGAATGCGGATTGAGTCATGCGAAACCTGGGGAACGGTGAAGCGTCGGAATCAATGGGCCGGAATCAACAGGCCAGATTCAATTGGACGACGATGCGGCTTTGGGTGCCGAAGCACCGGATTTCAGATCCGTGTCCGGTGAAAGCGTGAGCGGCTCTCCCGAGGTATCGGGCACGGAGTCGTCGTCGGATGCGCCGGGCGCCTTGCGGTTTCTCGACGCCGTTTCACCGGTCGGCGTGACATCGGACGGCGGCGCTTCCTGGAGATCGCCCGGACGTTGGGGCAATGGCGGCGTGGTCGGAAGATAGAGCGGACCGCGCTGACCACACCCGCCGAGCGCGCCCGCCGTGACGGCGGAAACGGCCAAAGCCGTTACAATCGCGCTCATCCTGAAAACGACTCGCATGACTGTCCCTGAATAAATAATCGCTGGAGTTTAGCATGACCGACCAGGAATACCTGACCCTCGCCGAGGCCGCGCTGACGGCCATCGAACGCTCAGTGGACAAGGCGGAAGCGGATATCGAATTCGAGCGCAGCGGCAATGTTCTGACGCTGGAATTCGAGAATCGCACGAAGCTGATCGTCAATTTGCAGCCGCCGAAACACGAGATCTGGCTGGCCGCGAAGGCGGGCGGATTTCACTACAAATTCGTCGACGGCCAGTGGCGCGACACGCGCGACAACTCCGAATTCTTCGCGACGCTGACGAAATACGCGACGGAACAGGCGGGCGAGCCGGTCAGTTTTTCGGCCTGACCGGCGCGCTCAGGCAAGCGCGCGGTTCGCGCGCCTGCCCGAGGCTGCGTTATTGGCTCTTGAACAGGTTCATGATGTCCTGCTTTTCCTGCTCGCCGACGTCGGGCGTCGGCGCCGCCACGCCCGCGACGCCTCCTTCCGACGGCTGCGCCTGACTCACACCGATCGTCGCGACAAAGCCGTGTCCCGGCGTCATGTCGTCGTAATACAGTTCGCCGCCGAGCGATGTCACGTCGGGCGGCTGCTGTGCGCGCCATTCCGGCACGCCGCGCAACGCGCGCGACATGTAATCCATCCACACCGGCAGCGCGAGCCCGCCGCCCGTTTCCTTGTCGCCGAGCGTGCGCGGATTGTCGTAGCCGATCCACGCAATCGCCACGAGCGAATGCTGGTAGCCCGCGAACCAGGCATCGCGTGAATCGTTCGTCGTGCCCGTCTTGCCGGCGAGATCGCCGCGCTTCAACTCATTCGTCTTCGCGCCCGTGCCGCGCTGCGCGACGCTCTGCAAGAGGCTGTTCATCACATACGCGTTGCGCGGCGGGATCGCGAGCGGCGCACTTTCTTGCGCGACGAGCGGCTGCGGATGCGAAACGACGGCGCCGCGCGGATCGGTGATATCGGCGATCAGGTACGGATTCACGCGATATCCGCCGTTCGCGAACACCGAATATGCGGTCGCCATCTGCAACGGCGTGACGAGACCGGCGCCGAGCGCCATCGGCAGATAGGCCGGATGGCGGTCGGCGTCGAAGCCGAACTTCGTGATGTACTGCTGCGTGTATTTCGTGCCGATCTGGTTCAGGATGCGGATCGACACCAGGTTGCGCGACTTCTGCAGCGCCTGACGCATGCTCATCGGGCCGTCGAAGCCGCCGCCGTAGTTCTTGGGCTCCCACGGCTGGCCGCCGGTTTCGGCGGCGCTGAAGAAAAGCGGCGCGTCGTTGATGATGGTCGCGGGCGACAATCCCTTTTCCAGCGACGCCGAGTACACGAACGGCTTGAAGCTCGACCCCGGCTGGCGCCAGGCCTGCGTGACGTGGTTGAACTTGTTCTTGTTGAAGTCGAACCCGCCGACGAGCGCGCGGATCGCGCCGTCCTGCGGTACCACCGACACGAGCGCGCCTTCCACCTGCGGCAATTGCGTGATGATCCAGGCGCCGTCGTCGTTTTTCATGAGTCGGACGATCGCGCCCGGCCGGATGCGCTGGTTCGGCTGCGCGCGCGTCGAGAGCGCGTTCGACACGAACCGCAGATTGTTGCCTTCGATCGTCGCCACGTTGCCGTCGATGAAGCTCGCCTTCACCTGCTTCGTGCTCGCGGACGTCACCACCGCCGCGACGAGTTCGCCGTTGTCCGGATGCTCGGCGAGCGCGTCGTCGATGGCCTGTTCGCGCTCGTCGGCGTTCGCGGGCAGCTCGATGAAACCCTCCGGCCCGCGATAGCCGTGACGGCGCTCGTAATCCATGAGGCCCTTGCGCACCGCGCGATAGGCGGCGTCCTGGTCGGCGGAATCGATGGTCGTCACGACGTTCAGGCCGCGCGTATAGGCTTCCTCGCGGTACTGCGCGTACATCATCTGCCGGACCATTTCCGCGACGTACTCCGCGTGCACGCTGAACTCGCGGCCGGCGCCCTTCACGACGAGTGGCTGCTTCGCCGCCTGGTCGTACTCGTCCTGCGTGATGTAGCGCAGCTCCAGCATCCGCTGCAGGATGTACTCCTGGCGCACCTTCGCGCGCTTCGGATTGACCACCGGGTTATACGCGGACGGCGCCTTCGGCAGGCCCGCGAGCATCGCCGACTCGGCGAGCGACACGTCCTTCAGGTCCTTGCCGAAATAGACGCGCGCGGCGCTCGCGAAACCGTACGCGCGCTGGCCGAGATAGATCTGATTCATGTAGACCTCGAGAATCTGATCCTTCGTCAGCGCCCGCTCGATCTTGTAAGCGAGCAGCATCTCGTAGATCTTGCGCGTGTAGGTCTTCTCGCTCGACAGGAAGAAATTGCGCGCCACCTGCATCGTGATCGTGCTCGCGCCCTGCGACGCGTGCCCGTTCGTCAGCGCGACGGTGCCCGCGCGAAGGATGCCGGTCAGATCGACGCCGCCGTGGTCGTAGAAGCGCGCGTCCTCGATCGCGAGAATCGCTTTTTTCAGATGATCGGGCACGTCCTGGATGCGCACGACGCTGCGCCGTTCCTCGCCGAATTCGCCGATCAGCACGTGATCGGCCGTATAGATTCGCAGCGGCACCTTGGGCCGGTAGTCGGTGAGCGCGTCGAGCGACGGCAGGTTCGGCTGGGCCACGACGAGCGCATAACCGAGGACGAGCCCCGCACTGATGACCAGCGCGAAAATACAGACGAAAAGTCCCAGAAAAAGCCGCAGCAACAGCGGGCGCTTCTTCCGCTTGGGCGGCTGGGACGGCGGGGTCGACGGGGTAGAGGATTGCATAGCACCACCAAAAAACGGTCCCGCGATTATAGCTGCCTGGCTTTACCGGCTTTGTCATGAAGGGTACGCAGCGCGCGGCGCACGCGACGCGTAACGCTTGCGTTGGCCATTCGGACGAATGTTCGCCGGGCGCTGCCCTCACCACAATTCTCCTACTGCAAGCGGCCGAACGGTTCGGCGCGATGAAACGTAGGAGGCGGGAATGAGCGGGAAAGAAGCGTTGCGCGGATCGGTGCTGGCGGTCACGCGCCGGTACGCAGCGGGAATCGATGTGAGCGAACGGGCGGTGCGCGTGGCGGTGGTGAGCCGGCGGCTGCGGGCGAACGGGCCGGTGTGCGTCGAGCATCTGGAGTCGGTGCCGCTCGAAGCGGGGGCGGTGATCAACGGCGATTTCATCGACCGTCACGCGGTGGCCGCCGCCTTGCGCGAGGCGTTCGGGCGGCTGCCCGCGCGCGGCACGTGGCGCGCGCTGCGTTGCGCGATCGGACTGCCGGCATCCGCGACGCTGATGACGCGCGTGCCGATCTCGCGGCTGATCGAGGCGCACGAGAGCGCGACGGGCGGCCGCGATCCGCTCGGGCTGCTCGAACCGGCGGTGCTCGCCGAAGCCGAGCGCGCCGCGGGCATCGAGCGCGCCGCGCTGGCGGTCGACTGGTCGGTCGAACCGCAGGACGACGGATGCGCGCAGGTGTCGATTGCGGCGACCGCGCGTCAGCACGTGGAATCGCGTGTCGAGACGGCGGCCATGGCGGGCATCTCGCTGTCCGCGATCGACGGCGAACCCGCTGCCGCACTGCGCGCGATGCGTCACGCGGGCACGATCGAAATCGATTCGCGTGACCATTACATCGCGTGCTGGGCGGATGGAACCGGACTCTACGCGTGGCTCGTCGGCGAGGACGGCGTGGAGAACGAACTGCGCTATCCGGCGCCCGAATATTCCTCCGTCATGGACGCGCTGCGCGATCTGGTCGGCGAGAAAGGGCCGCCTGACTGGGTGTTCATCGGCGGCGATGTCGACCTGCTGACGCGTGCCGGTTGCACGCCGGCGCAGCTTGCCGAAATCCTGCGCTGCCCCGTGCTGCCGTTCGAATGCGCGCCGTTCTGCAACGGCGCGAGTGCCATCGACGAAACGCTGCGCCACTCGCCGCGCTTTGCGGTCGCGTTCGGACTTGCGCTCCGCGAGGTGATGCAATGACTGGCCTCGTACTGGTCGATGGATTCAACGTCCTGCCGTACCGGACGAAAAAGCGGCGGGAAGCGCGCAACCGGCGGCTCACGGCGCTCGCCGCCGCTGCGCTCGCGGGCTGCGCGGCCGTCGGCGTGGCGGCGGGCTGGGACGCGTTGGACCGCGCGCGGCTCGACGAGCGGCGCCTGGCGCTCGAAGCGTCCTTGCGCGCGTCGGGCGCGAAAGTGGCCGAGCACGGCCGCCTGACCGAAGCCGAAGCGCAGCGGCGCCGCGCGCGCGATACCGCCGTGCCGCTCGCCGCGCCGGCGGCGCGCTTTCTTGCGTTGCTCGATGCGCTCGCCGAAGCGCAGCAGGGCGGCGTCGCTTTGCAGCGCGTGTCGCAGCAGACGAACGCGGTCGAACTTGCCGCGTTCGCGTCCGATTCGCAGGCGGCGGCGCGCTGGCTCAAGCTTCTCGAGGCCGTGCGCGGCGTGGAGGCGGTCGAAGTCGTCGAAATGAAGCGGCCGGTTCCGGCGCCGCTGCGTGGGAAAGCGGCGCCGACGCCCGGTATCGCGAGCGGCTACGAATTCACCGCGCTCGTGCGATGGACGGTCGAGACGCCGCTCGCGCAACAGAAGAAGGCTCTTATGGCATCGGCCAAAAGGAGTTCGAAATGAGCACGCTCCCGATCAATCTCAACCGACCGATTCGGCGTGACAGCCGTCTCAAGCGACTGATCCTTGAACCGATCGACTTGTGGAGCCGCAGGCGGATGATTCTCAGCGCGGTCGCGATCGGCGTGACGATGGGGGCGCTTGGCCTGTACGCGTACCGGACGTCGGGCGCGAGCGGGCTGGACGCCAGCCGCGCGGCGCTCGATGAAGCGCAACAGCGCACGCAGCGAACCAAAAAAATGCTCGACGCCCTGCCGGAGTTGCGCAGGCGCGCGGCCTTGCCCGAGAACGCGTCCGCGCGCTGGAGCATGGCCGATGCGCTGCACGCGGTCTCGACGATAGCCGGGCAAGGCGGGCTGCGGCTCGGCTCCATCGTGCCCGTCGCGGCTGCGAAGAGCGGCACGCCGGAGGGCGAGCGGGCGCTGAAGCTGCGGGCGGAGGGCACGTTTGGCGAAGTGCGCCGTTTTCTCGACGCGCTCGGCGCGTTGCCGCGCCTCGTCGTCGCCGATGCCGTGCAGTTGAAGCGCGGGCCGGATTCGCTGACGTTCGAGGCGACGTTGCGCGTTTTCGACACGCTGCCCGCGGTCGCGCGCCGTGCGAACGCCGACGCTCGCGATGCCTCGCTCATCGATCCGTTCGGCAAGGAAGGCCCCGGGTCAGGACTGGCGGGCGACATGCTGCTCGTCGGGACGCTGCTCGGCCGCGAGCGCGCGATGGCGCTGATCGAGACGGCGAAGGGCGTCGATGGCTTTGCGATCGGCCAGATGATCGGTGACGAACGGCTCGGTCGCGTCCACGTTCGTTCGATCGACGTTTCGCGCGACGGCGGCGGCTCGCGTTCAGTGTCCTTCGTGGAGGATCGCCCGTGAAAGCGCATGCATCGATCAAGACGCGGCGGCGAACGCTCGCCGTCGCCGCCGTTCTGCTGTGCCGGGCGCTCGCCGCCGAAAGCGCGGTTCCGCCGCTGCCGCCGCTGCCCTCGTTGAACGATACGCTGTCGACCGACCAGTTCGCCGTCGACACGACCGTGCCGCCGGTTCCTGTTGTGGCATCGACGGAACCGGGCGACGCCGACGCGCCGGATTCGGCGTGGCTCGCGCCCGCCGAGAAGCCCGCGGCGCCGGCCTCTCCTGCGGCCGCGAATGCCGCGGCCATCGACGCAGCGCCGCTGGAAGGTCCGCCGGTGCCGCTGCCGCCGCTCCAGCGCTTGAGCCGCGCCGACACATCGCCGGCGAACGCAAGCGGCGACGGCAAGCCGATCACGCTGAACCTGAAAAACGCCGATTTGCCCGCGGTGCTTCAGACGTTCGCGAAGTTCTCGGGGCTCAACATCGTCGCGAGCGAGAAGATTCGCGGGCTGGTCACGATCAATCTGACGAACGTGCCGTGGCGGCGCGCGTTCGACACGCTGCTCGAAGTGAACGGCCTCGCGATGGAGCGCCACGGCGACGTGATCTGGGTCGCGCCACTCACGGAACTGGCGGCGCGCGAAAAGCTGCGCTTCGAGGCGCACGCGCGCGCGGCCGATCTCGAACCACTCGCGAGCCGCACCTTCGCGCTGCGCTATCCGCGCGCCGAGGATGTCAAGAAGCTCCTGACGGGCACGGGTAGCCAGCGCGTGCTGTCCAAGCGCGGCGCGGCGATGGCGGATTCGCGCACCAACCTGCTCTTCGTCACCGACCTCGACGCGCGGATCGCGCAGATCGCGGAACTGATCGCGCGCATCGACAAGCCGACGCCGCAAGTAATGATCGAGGCGCGCATCGTCGAGGGCGACGCCGGCTTTTCGCGCAATCTGGGCGTCAAGCTGTCGATGACGGCGCCCGGCGATTCGCCGCGCGGCGTCGTGGGCGGCAAGGACGGCGCGATCTACGACCTGTCGGCGCGGCCGATTTCCGGTTTCGACGCCGCGACGGCCGGTCTCACTTTGTTCGCCGCGCAGGCGACGCGGCTCCTGAACGTCGAACTGAGCGCGCTGGAGGCGGAGGGGCGCGGGCAGATCGTGTCGAGTTCGCGCGTCATCACGGCGGATCGCGTGAAGGCGCTCGTCGAGCAGGGGACGGAGCTTCCTTATCAGGCGAAGGTCGGAAACGGCGTGTCGGGGGTGCAGTTTCGGCGCGCTGCGCTCAAACTGGAGGTCGAACCACAGATCACGCCGCATGGGCGCGTGATCCTGGACCTGGATGTCTCGAAGGACAGCGTCGGCGAAGAGACCGCCGCCGGGCCCGCGATCAACACGAAACACGTGCAGACGCGCGTCGAAGTGGAAGACGGCGGGACAGTGGCGATCGGAGGCATCTATTCCGCAGACGAGAGAGACGACGTGACGGGCGTGCCGCTGCTGTCGAAAATCCCGGTCGTCGGCTGGCTTTTCAGGCACGACGCGCGACGCAGCTCGAAGAGCGAACTGGTGATCTTCATCACGCCGCACGTCGTGACGCCGCCCGGCTGACGAACCCTGCCGGAAGGGCGCCCAGACTCGACAAAGCGGGCGGTTTGCCCTTAAGCTGCCGCACGAACAAAATTCAGATTCACCTTAAAGGAACCGAGTTGCAGGCCGGGCACGCGAACGCGAACATCTTTTTTGTCGGACTCATGGGGGCGGGAAAAACCACCGTGGGCCGTGCGGTTGCGCGCCGTTTGCAGCGATCGTTCATCGATTCCGACCACGAGATCGAGGCGCGCACCGGCGCGCGGATTCCGGTCATCTGGGAACTGGAAGGCGAGGAAGGATTCCGGCAGCGCGAGGCGAGCGTCATCGACGAACTGTCACAGCGCGACGGCATCGTGCTCGCCACCGGCGGCGGCGCGATACTGCGTCCGGAGAATCGCGAAAATTTGAAAAATCGCGGCATCGTCGTTTATCTGCGTGCAAATCCGCATGATCTCTGGCAGCGCACGCGCCGTGACAAGAATCGCCCGCTTTTGCAGACTGACGATCCGCGCGGAAAGCTCGAAGCGCTCTTCGCGACGCGCGATCCGCTCTATCACGACTGCGCGCATTTCGTCGTCGAGACCGGGCGTCCGACCGTGAACGCACTCGTCAATATGGTCCTGATGCAACTGGAGATGGCCGGCGTCGTCAAACCGGCTGAGTCATAATGTCCGCCATGATTACCGTCAACGTCGAACTGGGCGAGCGCGCCTATCCCATCCATATCGGTGCCGATCTCATCGGGCGGACCGAACTCTTCGCGCCGCACATCGCCGGATCGTCGGTCGCGATCGTCACCAATTCCACCGTCGATCCGCTTTACGGCGAGACGCTGCGCGCCGCGCTCGCGCCGCTCGGCAAGAAAGTGACGACTGTCGTCCTGCCGGACGGCGAGGTGCACAAGAACTGGGAAACGCTCAACCAGATCTTCGATTCGCTGCTGACCGAACGCGCCGACCGCAAGACGACGCTGATCGCGCTCGGCGGCGGGGTCGTCGGCGACATGACGGGTTTTGCCGCGGCGTGCTACATGCGCGGCGTGCCCTTCATTCAGGTGCCGACCACGCTGCTCTCGCAAGTCGATTCGTCGGTCGGCGGCAAGACCGGGATCAACCATCCGCTCGGCAAGAACATGATCGGCGCGTTCTACCAGCCGCAAGCCGTGATCGCCGACATCGGCGTGTTGCGCAGCCTGCCGCAACGCGAACTCGCGGCCGGGCTCGCCGAAGTGATCAAGACGGGCGCGATCGCGGACGCGGAATTCTTCCAGTGGATCGAAGCCAACATCGACGCGCTCAATCGCTGCGACGAGCCAGCGCTCGCGCACGCGGTCAAGCGTTCGTGCGAGATCAAGGCGTCGGTCGTCGCCGCCGACGAACGCGAAGGCGGACTGCGCGCGATCCTCAATTTCGGCCACACGTTCGGCCACGCGATTGAAGCCGGCCTCGGCTACGGCGAATGGCTGCACGGCGAGGCGGTCGGCTGCGGGATGGTGATGGCGGGCGATCTGTCGGTGCGGCTCGGCAAGCTCGACGAAGCGTCGCGCCGGCGTCTCGTCGACGTGATCGCGGCGGCGAAGCTGCCGGTCAAGGCGCCCGTGCTCGGCGCGGACCGTTATATCGACCTGATGAAGGTCGACAAGAAAGCCGAGGCGGGCGAGATCAAATTCATCCTGCTGACGCGCTTCGGCGACACGCAGATCACGAGCGCACCCGACGACGCGGTGCGCGCGACACTCGCGGCCAGCGTCTGAGCGCGCGCGCGGCGGCCGGAACACGATGATGATGCGGAGCAGCCGGTGAGCGAAACAGAACGAAAGATGTCCGTGGGCACGCCCGCAGCGTTCGCGCTGGAAGCGCATCTCGCCGCCTACGCCGCGCATTCCGAGACCTCACGCGGCCGCCGCTTTTCCGAAACTCCGCCTTCGGCTCGCACCGAGTTCCAGCGCGATCGCGATCGCATCGTGCATTCCACCGCGTTTCGTCGGCTCGAATACAAGACGCAGGTCTTCGTGAATCACGAAGGCGACCTGTTCCGCACGCGCCTCACGCACAGTCTCGAAGTCGCGCAGATCGCGCGGTCGGTGGCGCGCAATCTGCGCGTGAACGAAGACCTCGTCGAGGCGATTTCGCTCGCGCACGATCTCGGCCACACGCCGTTCGGCCATGCAGGCCAGGATGCGCTGCACGAATGCATGCGCGATCACGGCGGCTTCGAACACAACTTGCAGAGTCTTGCCGTCGTCGACCAGCTCGAAGAACACTACGGCGCGTTCAACGGCCTCAACCTCTGTTTCGAAACCCGCGAAGGTATCCTCAAGCATTGCTCGCGCGAGAACGCGCGCAAGCTGGGCGAACTCGGCGAGCGCTTTCTGACGGGCAAGCAGCCGTCGATCGAAGCGCAGATCGCAAATGTTGCCGACGAAATCGCGTACAACAATCACGACGTCGACGACGGCCTGCGCTCCGGCTTCATCACGCTCGATCAGCTGGCCGAAGTGAGCCTGTGGCACACGCATCACGAGGCGGCGAAGAGCGAATTTCCGCGCATCGACGGGCGGCGGCTGATCCACGAGACGATTCGCCGCATCATCAACACGCTGATCGTCGATCTGATCGACACAACGAGCCTGCATCTCGCGCGCGTGCGCCCCGAGTCGATCGACGACGTGCGCAATGCGCCGCCGATCGTCGCGCATAGCGACGAAATCGCGTCGCAGGCGGCCGCGCTCAAGCGTTTCCTGTTCAAGAACCTGTACCGTCACTACCGCGTGATGCGCATGGCGAACAAGGCGCAGCGCGTCGTGGCCGGCCTCTTCGAGGCGTTCACCGACGACCCGCGCCTGTTGCCGCCCGCGTATCAGGCGCGCGGCCCGGTGGCGGAGGAATCGGCGAACGATCCTGCCGCGCCCACTTACGACAGCTCGCAGGCGCGCCTGATCGCGCATTACATCGCGGGCATGACCGATCGCTATGCATTGAAGGAATATCAACGCCTGTTTGTCATCGACGATAACTAGAATCGGCGCTTTTTCCATGTTGCTCCTGCCGCATGGGCGTCCGCTTCACCAAAACGGAGACGTATCGATGAGTTTCAAGCCCTTGTTTCGCTCGATTTCCGCCGCCGCCGTGCTTGCTTTCGGCGCCAGCACAGTCGCGCAGGCCGCGACGGAAATCCAGTTCTGGCACGCGATGGAAGCCGCGCTCGGCGAACGCGTGAACGACATCGCGAACGATTTCAACGCGTCGCAGAGCGACTACAAGATCGTACCGGTGTTCAAGGGCACCTACGACCAGACGCTTGCGGCGGGCATCGCCGCGTATCGCAGCGGCAACGCGCCCGCGATCCTGCAGGTCTATGAAGTCGGCACGGCCACGATGATGCAGGCGAAAAAAGCCGTGATTCCCGTATCGGACGTGTTCAAGCAAGCAGGCGTGCCGCTCGACGAGAAGACGTTCGTGCCGACCATCGCCGGCTATTACAGCGACGCAAAAACCGGCCATCTGATCTCGATGCCGTTCAACAGTTCGACGCCCGTTCTCTACTACAACAAGGAAGCGTTCAAGAAGGCCGGCCTTGACCCGAATCAGCCGCCGAAGACCTGGGCCGACGTCGAGGCCGACGCGAAGAAGCTGAAGGCGTCGGGCCTGTCGTGCGGCTATTCCTCGGGATGGCAAAGCTGGATTCAGCTCGAGAACTACAGCGCGTGGCATGCCGCGCCGTTCGCAACGAAGAACAACGGCTTCGACGGCGCGGACGCCAAGCTCGAATTCAACAAGCCGTTGCAGGTCGCGCACATCCAGTTCCTTCAGGACATGGCGAAGGAAGGCACGTTCACCTACGTCGGTCGCAAGGACGAACCCGTCTCGAAGTTCTATAGCGGCGACTGCGGGATCATCACGAACTCGTCGGGCTCGCGCGCCACCATCAAGAAGTACGCGAAGTTCGATTTCGGCGTCGGCATGATGCCCTACGACGCGAGCGTGAAGGGCGCGCCGCAGAACGCGATCATCGGCGGCGCGAGCCTCTGGGTGCTCGCGGGCAAGGACCCGGCGGTCTACAAGGGCGTCGCGAAGTTCCTCGCGTATCTCAGTTCGGCGCCGGTCGCCGCGAAGTGGCATCAGGATACGGGCTACCTGCCGGTCACGACGGCCGCCTACGATCTCACCAAGAGCCAGGGCTTCTACGACAAGAATCCCGGTGCCGACGTCGCGATCAAACAGATGCTGAACAAGCCGCCGCTGCCGTACACGAAGGGCCTGCGCCTTGGCAACATGCCGCAGATCCGCACGGTCGTCGACGAGGAACTCGAACAGGTCTGGGCACAGAAGAAGTCGCCGAAGGATGCGCTCGATTCGTCCGTCTCGCGCGGCGACGACTTGCTGCGCCGTTTCGAGAAAGCCGGCAGCTAGGTTCAGCGCGGCCGGGCTCAGATGAAGCCCGGCCGCTCATCTTTCGCGCTTCAGGAATCGTCGATGGAAAAGCGGTCTCGTTTCAACACGAGCGTGTTGCCGTATCTGCTGGTCGCGCCGCAACTCGCGATCACGGCGCTCTTCTTTCTGTGGCCCGCCGGCGAAGCGCTCTGGCAGGCGACGCAGAGTCAGGACGCATTCGGCACGTCGAGCGAATTCGTCGGGCTTGCCAACTTCAGGCAGCTCTTCAACGATCCGCTCTACTTGTCGTCGTTTAATACGACGCTGATTTTCTGCTCGCTCGTCACCGTGTCCGGGCTCGTGATTTCGCTGCTGCTAGCCGCGTGCGCCGATCGCGTCACGCGCGGCGCGAAGGCGTATCAGACGCTTTTGATCTGGCCGTACGCGGTCGCGCCCGCCATCGCCGCCGTGTTGTGGTCGTTCCTCTTCAACCCGAGCATCGGGCTCGTGACATACGCGCTCTCGAAGTACGGCATCGTGTGGAATCACGCGCTGAACGGCTCGCAGGCGATGTTCCTCGTCGTGCTCGCGTCGGTGTGGAAGCAGGTCAGCTACAACTTCCTGTTCTTCTACGCGGGCTTGCAGGCGATTCCGCGCTCGCTGATCGAAGCCGCCGCCATCGACGGCGCCGGGCCCGTGCGGCGCTTCTTCGGCATCGCGCTGCCGTTGCTTTCGCCGACGAGCTTCTTCCTGCTCGTCGTGAACCTCGTGTATTCGTTCTTCGACACGTTCCCCGTGATCGACGCAGCGACGGGCGGCGGCCCGGCGCAATCGACGAAGACGCTGATCTACAAGATCTTCGCCGAAGGTTTCCAGGGACTCGACATCGGCAGTTCGGGCGCGCAGTCGGTGGTGCTGATGGCGATCGTGGTCGGCTTGACGGTCATCCAGTTCCGCTTCGTCGAGCGCAGGGTGCAATACTCATGATCGAAAATCGACGCGGTTTCGATATCTTCTGCCACGCGGTGCTGATCGTCGGCGTGGTGCTCGTCGTGTTTCCGGTGTACGTCGCGTTCTGCGCGGCCACGATGAACGAGAAGGAAGTGTTCAGCGTGCCGCTTTCGCTGATCCCGAGCACGCATCTGTTCGAGAACATCGCGAACATCTGGACGCACGGCAGCGGCAACGCGGCGGCGCCGTTCGGGCGCATGCTGGTGAACAGCCTCGTGATGGCGCTCGTGATTTCGATCGGGAAGATCGCCGTGTCGATGATCTCGGCTTACGCGATCGTGTTCTTCCGCTTCCCGTTCAAGAACCTGGCGTTCTGGCTGATCTTCGTCACGCTGATGCTGCCCGTCGAAGTGCGCATCTTTCCGACCGTGCAAGTCGTCTCGTCGATGCATCTTTCGAATACCTATGCGGGGCTCACGCTGCCGCTGATCGCATCGGCGACGGCGACGTTCCTGTTCCGCCAGTTTTTCATGACGCTGCCGGACGAACTGATGGAGGCGGCGCGCATCGACGGCGCGGGGCCGCTGCGTTTCTTCTGGGACGTCGTGCTGCCGCTCTCGAAGACGAACATCGCCGCGCTTTTCGTCATCACGTTCATCTACGGCTGGAATCAGTATTTGTGGCCGATCCTGATCACGAGCCAGCAGTCGCTGCAGACGGCGGTGGTCGGCATCAAGAGCATGATCGCTTCCGGCGATACCGCCACCGAATGGCATCTCGTGATGAGCGCGACGCTGCTCGCGATGCTGCCGCCGCTCGTCGTCGTGCTGACGATGCAGCGCTGGTTCGTGCGCGGACTCGTCGACTCGGAAAAATAATCGGAGACCTATCAGACATGATTCTTGAAATCGCGCAGTTGCCCGTCAAGGCGGGCGAAGAAGCCGCGTTCGAAGCGGCATTCGAAAAAGCGCAGAAGATCATCGCGGCGCAACCGGGCTATCGCTCGCACGAACTCGCGCGCGGCGCCGATGCGAACAACGGTTCGCGTTACGTGCTGCTCGTGCGCTGGGATTCGGTCGAGGCGCACGATCCGGGTTTCCGGCAGTCCGCCGACTATCAGACATGGCGCGAGTTGCTGCATCGCTTCTACGAACCCGGCATCGCGGTCGCGCATTTCGCGACGGTCGTGGGCAGGCTCGAGAGCTAGTCGATGGCCGCTCTGACTCTCAACGCCGTCAAGAAAAGCTACGACGGCAAGCAGTTCGTGTTGCACGGCATCGACGTCGCGGTCGAGGACGGCGAGTTCGTCGTGATGGTCGGGCCGTCGGGATGCGGTAAATCGACGCTCTTGCGCATGGTCGCGGGCCTCGAAAGTGTATCGGAAGGCACGATTTCGATCGCCGGCAAGGTCGTGAACAAGCTGGAGCCGAAGGATCGCGACATCGCGATGGTGTTCCAGAACTACGCGCTCTATCCGCACATGAGCGTCGCGCAGAACATGGCGTATGCGCTGAAGATCGGCGGCGTGGACCGTGCGACCATCGACAAGCGCGTCGCGAACGCCGCGCGCATACTCGAACTCGAACCGCTCCTCGCGCGCAAGCCGCGCGAGTTGTCCGGCGGACAGCGGCAACGCGTCGCGATGGGCCGCGCGATTGTGCGCGAACCGGCCGTGTTTCTCTTCGACGAACCGCTCTCGAATCTCGACGCCAAGCTGCGCGTGCAGATGCGCCTCGAAATCCAGCGCCTGCATGCGCGCCTCGCGACGACGAGTCTCTACGTCACGCACGACCAGATCGAAGCGATGACGCTCGCGCAACGCGTGATCGTGATGAATCGCGGCCGCGCCGAGCAGATCGGTCCGCCGACCGAAGTCTACGAACGGCCGGCTACGGTGTTCGTCGCGAGCTTCATCGGCTCGCCGGCGATGAATCTGCTCGAAGGACGCGTGTCGGAAGATGGTTCGGCGTTCGAAGTGGCGGGTAACGGTCCGAAGTTGCCGCTGGCGGGCGCGCAGGGCGTCACGCGCGAGATGAACGGACGCGAATGGATCGTCGGCATTCGGCCCGAACACATGACGCCGGGGCAACCGGGCATCACCCATGTGACGCTCGACGTCGATTCGTGCGAACTGCTCGGCGCCGACAATCTCGCGCACGGCAAGTGGGGCAAGCACGATGTGGCGGCGCGCTTGCCGCACGCGCACCGTCCGGCGCGCGGCGAGGCGTTGCAGGTGGCGCTGCCGGCGCATCGGCTCCATTTCTTCGATCCGGCGACCGGCCTGCGCGCGAACTGAAGCATGACGGAGGCACGATCATGAGAACCTGGCCCTATCCGCGCGTCGTCGCGCATCGTGGCGGCGGCAAGCTCGCGCCGGAGAACACGCTGGAAGCGATCGACACCGGCGCGCGTCTCGGCCTGAAGATGATCGAATTCGACGCGAAGCTTTCCGCCGACGACGTCGTGTTCCTGCTGCACGACGACGACGTCGATCGCACGTCGAATGGGCATGGCGCGGCGAAGTCGATGAGCTACGCGCAGCTTGCGCAACTCGACGCGGGAAGCTGGTTCGACGCGACCTTCGCGAACGCGCGCATGCCGACGCTCGAACAAGTGGCTGCGCGCTGCGCGCAGCATGGACTGGCGGCCAATGTCGAGATCAAGCCGTGCGAGGGGCGCGACGTGGACACGGGGCGTGTCGTCGCGCAGGAGGCGGCGCGCCTGTGGAGCGATCAGGGGCCTGCACCTTTGCTGTCGTCGTTTTCATTCGCGGCGCTGGAGGCCGCTCTAGACGCCGCGCCCGGACTGCCGCGCGGCATGCTCTACGAGGAGATTCCGCACGACTGGCGGTCGCAGACCGCGGCACTCTCCTGCGTGTCGCTGCACGCGGATCACCGCCAGCTTAATGAGGCGCTCGTCGGCGAAATCAAGGATTCGGGGCTGCGGATTCTTGCCTACACGGTCAACGATCCCGGGCGTGCGCGCGAACTTGCGCGATGGGGCGTCGATGCGATCTGCACGGACCGCATCGACATCATTGGCGCGGACTTCCTCGAATAGCCGAAGAAAAGCGCGCGCCCGGTCCGCGTTAGAACGGTCGGGTCAGCGCGCGCGGGCCAGCAGCACGCCCGCCACCAGCGCGAGTCCGCCGACGAGCGCAATCGTCTGCCAGGGTTTCTCGTGGAGGTAGGCGTCGGCGTCCGTGAACGCGGCGTTCACGCGCTCGCGCATCGCGAGATGCGTGTCGTTCAGACGGGTGCGCGCTGTGTCGAGACGGTTCTTGATTTGCGAGCGCAACACGGCGGCATCGGCCGACGCGCCGTTCGTGAGCGTCTGCTCGAGTTCCGAAAGCAGCGTGCGCAGTTCGCTGCCGATATCCTCTGCTGCCTCGCGGCCATGACGAGCCATTCGGCGTGCCCGACGGCTGGTCGAACTCCAGGAATCTCCGATGGCGCCGCGCGTATTGGGAAGTGCGTTCATAGAATCGCTCCGTCGATGGATGAATCGTGGATGGGCCGCACTGTGCGGTGGGAAACCCGTTTAGCAGCAAGTTGGATGCCGGTTGACCGCCGACGTTCAACGGAACGTCGACAAGGGCTGCAATTGCCGCGCGCGTCGCGTGAGCTTGCGCGTCGTGCGTAAGAAATGCAATCGACCGCGCGGCGTCCAGTCACATTTACAAGGTGCGCACGCAATGAAAACGCCGCCATTGCATGCAATGGCGGCGTCGAATGTTGCAGGCCGTCGGCACGGCAAGCACTCTGCTTCAGAACTTGTAGCCGACCTTCAGGTACGTCACGATCGGATTGAGCGTGATCCGCGCTTCCGACTTCACATTGAGCGTGCCCACGGGCGTCTGTGCCTGCGTGCTGAGCTTGGCGGTGGCCTTCATCGGAATGTAGGAGACGGAGAGTCCCGCGAACCAGTGCTCGGTGAACGCGTAATTGAAGCCCACATTAAAAACGGGCGCCCACGAACTATCCGTGTCGACGCTGGTCGGACCATGCAGCACGCCACTCTCGAACGAACTGTTCGTGATCTTGGCGTCCGTGAACCACGTATGGGTCACGCCGATACCGACGTACGGGCGAAACTTCGATTGCGGGCTGAGGAAGGAATACTTGAACAGCAGCGTCGGGCTCCACTGCTTGGCGGTCCCGAGCGTGCCGTAATGTTCGAGGGAGCCGGTGCCTTTCAGATCGAACTTGGGGGGAATCCCCATTTCGAGTTCTGCGGCAATATGGTCGGTGATGAAGTAGCCGACGGTGAAACCGGCGGTGTCGGCGTCAGAGAGTCCGGCGCCCGTGCCCGGTACGCTGATATTGACGGGCGTTCCGCCTACACTTGTTTCTTTGAGCGGACCGCTGCTGTCCTGCGGTGCAAGATGAAACCAGCCTGTCGTAACGTAGATGGACCCTGCGGATTGCGCGTGAGCTGCCGTCGATATGCAAGCCAGCGCCGCCGCTCCTGTTATGACTTGTTTTATTTTCAATTTGTGCTCCTCCAGAAAAAGCACGCTCATTATGAACACATCATTTCAAAGTAACCATAGCGAAGCCGTAGAGCATTTTCCCTAGCAGCAGAGCGGCTTCAGGGCCTGGCGGCGCGCCGTTTGAAGATCTCGATCGACACGCCGGCGCGGCTTGCAGAGCGCCCCTTAAGGGTGAACACCAACGCGACTACGGAAATTCAGCATGGCACGGCTTGCACGACTCTATGTTCCCGAACAGCCGCAGCATGTCATCCTGCGCGGTCTCGACCAGCAGCCCGCTTTCGTCGACGACCAGGACTACGAGCTCTTCCTCGACTGCCTCAGAACGGCTTCACGCGATCATCAACTCGCCATCCACGCTTATGCGCTGATGCCCGGCGCGGTGCATCTGCTCGTCACGCCGCGCGACGAATCCAGTCTGCCCAAGGCGATGCAGGCAGTGGGCCGTCGCTACGTCGCGCACTTCAACCGCCGCTACACGCGACGCGGCACCCTTTGGGAAGGCCGCTACCGCGCGACGGTGATCGAAGGCGAACGCTACTTCCTGCTCGCGAGCCGCGTCGTGGAGATGGCGCCCGTGCGCGCGCAACTCGCCGCCGCTCCCCAGGACTACAAGTGGTCGAGCTATCGGCATCACATCGGTCTGACGCTCGACAGCCTCATCACCGACCATCCGCTCTACTGGTCGCTCGGCAACACGCCTTTCGAACGTCAGCACGCGTACAAGGAGCTGTGCGAACAACCACTCGACGAGCGCGAAGCCAATCGTCTGTTGCAGGCAACACTCAAAGGCTGGGTGCTCGGCAGCGATTCGTACCGCGAATGGGCGGGGCGGGCCGCCAACCGTCGCGTGTCGCCGCTGCCGCGCGGCCGGCCTCGGAAAATCCGCGAAACTCCTCAGACTCAATAACGGCGCGGGCCGCCAAAGCTGAAGCGGTTTACGAAACGGCGTCTCGAATGCGGAGAAGCCGTTTATTTTTTGCGTTTGACTATGTTTCCCCAATTAAATGGGGCATATCTGCACCATAACGATAATAGGTGCCAGATCATCAGGTTTTATTTGCCATCGTCTTGATTCGTCGCGTATATTTCGAATTCCGGCGTTTTTGGTGCGTTGCGGCGCACGGAGCACGACCGGCTTCGCGGCTTCGGTATGCGGTTCGAAGCGCAGGCGCAGGCGACAAGAATATGGTTCAACGGCCCCACGGCCCCTCACAAAAGACGGTGTCCCCATGAACGATCAACAGCAGCCGGTCATCGGTTCGCTTCCCGCCGCGCAGGGCATGTACGACCCCGCCAACGAGCACGACGCCTGCGGCGTCGGCTTCGTCGCGCATATCAAGGGCAAGAAGAGCCACGAGATCATTCAGCAGGGTCTCAAGATCCTCGAAAATCTCGACCACCGGGGCGCCGTCGGCGCCGATCCGCTGATGGGCGACGGCGCGGGCATCCTGATCCAGGTGCCGGACGGCTTCTATCGCGAGGAAATGGCGAAGCAGGGCGTGACGCTGCCGCCCGCGGGCGAATATGGCGTCGGCATGATTTTTCTGCCGAAGGAACATGCGTCGCGGCTCGCGTGCGAGCAGGAGCTGGAGCGCACCGTGAAGGCCGAAGGCCAGACCGTGCTCGGCTGGCGCGACGTGCCGGTCGATTCCACCATGCCGATTTCGCCCACCGTCAAGGCGAGCGAGCCGCTGATCCGCCAGATTTTCATCGGCCGCGGCAAGGACATCGTCGTGACGGACGCGCTCGAGCGCAAGCTGTACGTGATCCGCAAGACCGCGAGTCACCGCATCCAGGCGCTCAAGCTCAAGCACGGCAAGGAATATTTCGTGCCGTCGATGTCGGCGCGCACGGTCGTCTATAAAGGGCTGCTGCTGGCCGGTCAGGTCGGCGTGTATTACCGCGATCTGCAGGATGATCGCGTGGTTTCGGCGCTCGCGCTCGTGCACCAGCGCTTCTCGACGAACACGTTCCCGGCGTGGGAACTGGCTCACCCGTACCGGATGATCGCCCACAACGGCGAAATCAACACGGTGAAGGGCAACGTCAACTGGCTGAACGCGCGCACCGGCGCGATCGCTTCCTACGTGCTCGGCGACGACCTGCCGAAGCTCTGGCCGCTGATCTACCCGGGCCAGTCGGACACGGCGTCGTTCGACAACTGTCTCGAACTGCTCGTGATGGCGGGCTATCCGCTCGTCCACGCGATGATGATGATGATTCCGGAAGCGTGGGAGCAGCACACGCTGATGGACGACAACCGCCGCGCGTTCTACGAATACCACGCCGCGATGATGGAACCGTGGGACGGCCCCGCCGCGATCGCGTTCACGGACGGCCGCCAGATCGGCGCGACGCTCGACCGTAACGGCCTGCGCCCCGCGCGTTTCCTCGTCACCGATGACGATCTCGTGATCCTCGCGTCGGAATCGGGCGTGCTGCCGATTCCCGAATCGAAGATCGTGAAGAAGTGGCGCCTGCAGCCGGGCAAGATGTTCCTGATCGACATGGAGCAGGGCCGCATCATCGAGGACAAGGAACTCAAGGACAATCTCGCGAACGCGAAGCCGTACAAGAGCTGGATCGACGCGGTGCGCATCAAGCTCGACGAAATCGAGCCGAAGGCCGAGGAAGTCGAGACGCAGCGTCGCGAAGCCGCCGCCTTGCTGGATCGCCAGCAGGCGTTCGGCTACACGCAGGAAGACCTCAAGTTCCTGATGGCGCCGATGGCGCAGTCGGGCGAGGAAGCCGTCGGCTCGATGGGCAACGACTCGCCGCTCGCGGTGATGTCGAGCAAGAACAAGACGCTCTATCACTACTTCAAGCAACTGTTCGCGCAAGTGACGAACCCGCCGATCGACCCGATCCGCGAAAACATGGTGATGTCGCTCGTGTCGTTCGTCGGCCCGAAGCCGAACCTGCTCGACACGACCAACATCAACCCGACGATGCGTCTGGAAGTGTCGCAGCCCGTACTCGACTTCAAGGACATCGCGAAGATCCGCGCCATCGACAAGTACACCGGCGGCAAATTCAGCTCGTACGAACTGAACATCTGCTATCCGGTCGCGTGGGGCAAGGAAGGCGTGGAAGCGCGCCTCGCTTCGCTGTGCGCGGAA
The DNA here is from genome assembly GCF_001544495.1 of Caballeronia telluris. GTDB lineage: Bacteria > Pseudomonadota > Gammaproteobacteria > Burkholderiales > Burkholderiaceae > Caballeronia > Caballeronia telluris. The sequence goes on along the minus strand of NZ_FCNZ02000021.1, from coordinate 35,080 downwards.
GCCGTCGACGCCGTGAAGTCCGGCTACAACATGCTGATCGTGTCGGACCGCAAGATGGACCGCGACAACGTCGCGATTCCGGCGCTGCTCGCCACCTCGGCGATTCATACGCACCTCGTGCAGCACGGCCTGCGCACGAGCACGGGCTTGGTCGTGGAAACCGGCTCGGCGCGCGAGACGCACCACTTCGCGCTGCTCGCGGGCTACGGCGCGGAAGCCGTGCACCCGTACCTCGCGCTCGAAACGCTCGCGCAGATGGCCTCCGGCCTGAAGGGCGACCTGTCGGCCGACAAGGCGATCTACAACTACACGAAGGCGGTCGGCAAGGGCTTGCACAAGGTCATGTCGAAGATGGGCATTTCGACCTACATGTCCTACACCGGCGCGCAGATTTTCGAAGCGGTCGGGCTGGCGAGCGATCTCGTCGAGCAATATTTCAAGGGCACGGCGTCGAAGGTCGGCGGCATCGGCATCTTCGAGGTCGCGGAAGAAGCGATTCGCCTGCATCGCGACGCGTTCGGCGACAACCCGGTCCTCGCGACGATGCTCGACGCAGGCGGTGAATATGCCTATCGCGTGCGCGGCGAAGAACACATGTGGACGCCGGACGCCATCGCGAAGCTCCAGCATTCGGCGCGCAGCAACTCGTACCAGACGTACAAGGAATACGCGCACCTCATCAACGACCAGACGAAGCGTCACATGACGTTCCGCGGCCTCTTCGAGTTCAAGGTCGATCCGCACAAGGCGATCGCGCTCGACGAAGTGGAGTCGGCGAAGGAAATCGTCAAGCGTTTCGCGACGGGCGCGATGTCGCTCGGCTCGATCAGCACGGAAGCGCACGCGACGCTCGCGGTCGCGATGAACCGCATCGGCGGCAAGTCGAACACGGGCGAGGGCGGCGAGGACGAGAAGCGCTATCGGAACGAACTGCGCGGCATTCCGATCAAGAACGGCGACACGATGAAGTCCGTGATCGGCGACGAAGTCGTCTCCGACATCCCGCTGAAAGACGGCGATTCGCTGCGCTCGAAGATCAAGCAAGTGGCGTCCGGACGCTTCGGCGTGACCGCGGAATATCTGTCGTCGGCCGATCAGATCCAGATCAAGATGGCGCAGGGCGCGAAGCCAGGCGAAGGCGGCCAACTGCCGGGCCACAAGGTGTCCGAGTACATCGGCAAGCTGCGTTACTCGGTGCCGGGCGTCGGCCTGATTTCGCCGCCGCCGCACCACGACATCTATTCGATCGAAGACCTGGCGCAGTTGATTCATGACCTGAAGAACGCGAATTCGTCGGCGAGCATTTCGGTGAAGCTCGTGTCGGAAGTGGGCGTCGGCACGGTCGCGGCGGGCGTCGCGAAGGCGAAGGCCGATCACGTCGTGATCGCGGGCCACGACGGCGGCACGGGCGCTTCGCCCCTGTCGTCGCTCAAGCACGCGGGCACGCCGTGGGAACTCGGTCTCGCGGAGACGCAGCAGACGCTCGTGCTGAACCGCCTGCGCGGACGCATCCGCGTGCAGGCCGACGGCCAGATGAAGACCGGCCGCGACGTCGTCATCGGCGCGCTGCTCGGCGCGGATGAATTCGGCTTCGCGACGGCGCCGCTCGTCGTCGAAGGCTGCATCATGATGCGCAAGTGCCACCTGAACACGTGCCCGGTCGGCGTCGCGACGCAAGATCCGGTGCTGCGCGCCAAGTTCACCGGCCAGCCGGAACACGTCGTGAACTTCTTCTTCTTCATCGCGGAAGAAGTGCGCGAGATCATGGCGCAACTGGGCATCCGCAAGTTCGACGACCTGATCGGTCACGCAGAACTGCTCGACATGAAGAAGGGCATCGAGCACTGGAAAGCGAAGGGACTCGACTTCTCGCGCGTCTTCTATCAGGTGCCGCAGCAGGGCGAAATCCCGACGCGTCATGTCGACGTGCAGGATCACGGTCTCGATAAGGCACTCGACCATGTTCTCATCGAGAAGTCGAAGGCGGCGATCGAGAAGGGCGAGCACGTTTCGTTCATCCAGCCGGTGCGCAACGTGAACCGCACGGTCGGCGCGATGCTTTCGGGTTTGATCGCGAAGAAGTACGGCCACGACGGACTGCCGGACGACACGATCCACATCCAGCTGAAGGGCACGGCAGGCCAGAGCTTCGGCGCGTTCCTCGCGAAAGGCGTGACGCTCGATCTCGTCGGCGACGGCAACGACTACGTCGGCAAGGGCCTGTCGGGCGGGCGCATCATCATTCGCCCGACCAACGACTTCCGCGGCAAGTCCGAGGAAAACATCATCTGCGGCAACACGGTGATGTACGGCGCGATCGAAGGCGAATCGTATTTCCGCGGCGTCGCGGGCGAGCGTTTCTGCGTGCGCAACTCGGGCGCGACGGCGGTCGTCGAAGGCACGGGCGACCACGGCTGCGAATACATGACGGGCGGCACGGTCGTCGTGCTCGGCGAAACCGGGCGCAACTTCGCGGCGGGCATGTCGGGCGGCGTGGCCTTCGTCTACGACCCGGACGGCTCGTTTGCCGGCAAGTGCAACAAGTCGATGGTCTCGCTCGATCCGGTTTTGCAACAGGCCGAACAGGAACGCACGATCGACCGCGCGCTGTGGCACGCGGGTCAGACCGACGAAGCGCTGTTGAAGGGCCTGATCGAGCGTCACTTCCAGTTCACTGGTTCGCCGCGCGCGAAGGCGCTGCTGGAGAACTGGGATGCGTCGCGCCGGCAGTTCGTGAAGGTGTTCCCGACCGAATACAAGCGCGCGCTCGGCGAACTCGGCGCGAAGAAGGCCAATCAGGCGATGGCGGCCTGAGCGGCTGCTTCGAATAGACAGAAGGGCTCTCCGGCGCACGACGCCGGAGAGCCACGTTCCTCACCAAATACAGAGAAAGAAGAGAACCATATGGGCAAGGCAACCGGTTTTCTCGAGTTCGAACGCCGCCACGAGGCGTACGAAGCACCGCTGACCCGCGTCAAGCACTACAAGGAATTCGTCCACGCGCTCACCGACGAGGACGCGAAGATCCAGGGCGCGCGCTGCATGGACTGCGGCATTCCGTTTTGCAATAACGGCTGTCCGGTGAACAACATCATCCCGGACTTCAACGACCTCGTGTTCCAGCAGGACTGGAAGAACGCGATCGAAGTGCTGCATTCGACCAACAACTTCCCCGAGTTCACCGGCCGGATTTGTCCCGCGCCGTGTGAGGCCGCTTGCACGCTCGGGATCAACGACGATCCGGTCGGCATCAAGTCGATCGAACACGCGATCATCGACAAGGCCTGGGCGCAGGGTTGGGTCGAGCCGCAGCCGCCGAAGCACAAGACGGGCAAGAAGGTGGCCGTCGTCGGTTCGGGGCCGGCCGGGCTCGCCGTCGCGCAGCAACTCGCGCGCGCGGGGCACGACGTGACGGTGTTCGAAAAGAATGATCGGATCGGCGGATTGCTGCGCTATGGCATCCCCGACTTCAAGCTCGAAAAGTGGCTGATCGACCGCCGGATGCGCCAGATGGAAGCCGAAGGCGTGAGCTTCCGCACGAACGCGTTCGTCGGCAAGGACGCGCTGCCCGCGCACATCGCCAACACGGCGAAGGAAACCATCACGCCGGACGAACTGCGCGAGCAGTTCGACGCGATCGTGCTGACGGGCGGCTCGGAAATGCCGCGCGATCTGCCGGTGCCGGGGCGCGAACTGGCCGGCATCCATTACGCGATGGAATTCCTGCCGCAGCAGAACAAGGTCAACGCGGGCGACAAGGTTGCCGAGCAACTGACGGCGAAAGGCAAGCATGTCGTCGTGATCGGTGGCGGCGACACGGGCTCGGACTGCGTCGGCACGTCGAACCGGCATGGCGCGAAGGACGTCACGCAGTTCGAACTGCTCGCGCAGCCGCCCGAGGAAGAGAACAAGCCGCTCGTGTGGCCGTATTGGCCGATCAAGCTGCGCACGTCGTCGTCGCACGAGGAAGGCTGCGAGCGCGACTGGTCGGTCGCGACCAAGCGCTTCGAAGGCAAGAACGGCAAGGTCGAGAAGCTGATCGCGGTGCGCGTCGAGTGGAAGGGCGGCAAGATGCAGGAAGTGCCGAACAGCGAGTTCGAACTGAAGGCCGATCTCGTGCTGCTCGCGATGGGCTTCACGCAGCCGCTGTCGCCGGTGCTGGACGCGTTCGGCGTCGAGAAGGACGCGCGCGGCAACGTGCGCGCTGCGACGGAAGGCGAGAAGTCGTATTACACGTCGGAGGAGAAGGTGTTCACGGCGGGCGATATGCGTCGCGGACAGTCGCTCGTGGTATGGGCGATTCGCGAAGGCCGCCAGTGTGCGCGGTCAGTCGATGCGTTCCTGATGGGGCATAGCGAGTTGCCGCGGTAGGTTCTTATCGCTGCTCGCTGAAATGGAAAAAGCCGGATCGCTCGATGAGCGGTCCGGCTTTTTTGTATCGAATCAAAGGCGATCAGCCTCAAGCCTCCGCCATCGCCCGCTCGATCTCGATCTTGTAGTCATGAAACATCGCGACGGATTCGCGATGCGCGACACTCAGCATCGCCGCATTCGGCAGCCGTTCGACGAGCGTGTTGTACACATGAAGCTCGTTGGCCGCGTCCAGCGCGCTCGTGGCTTCGTCGAGGAACAGGAAGTCCGGCTTGTGCAGCAGCACTCGTGCGGCGGCAAGCCGCTGTTGCTCGCCCGGCGACATCATCTTCGCCCAGTGCCCGGATTCTTCCAGCCGCCCGACGTAATCCTCCAGCTTGCACGCGCGCAGCGCCTCGCGCGATTCCTCGTCGCTGAACGTGCCGCCCGGCGACGGATAGCTCAACGCCGCCTTCAGCGTGCCGATCGGCAGATAGCTCTGCTGCGGGATGAACATCATCTTCGCATCGACGGGCGCGTCGATCGTGCCGTCGCCGAACGGCCACAGGCCCGCGAGCGCCCGCATCAGCGTGCTCTTGCCCGACCCGGACGGCCCGTGGACCAGCCAGCGCGAGCCTGGCTCGATCGACACGTCCGCGACGCGCGCGAGCGGCGTGCCGTTCGGCAGCGCGAGCGAGAGGCCAGTCGTCGTGAGCGCGTTCGTGCTCGTGTAGTGCAGGTTGATGCCGCCGTGCACGGTCGCGGGCGAGATCGCTTCGCGGATATGCGTGGAGCGCATCACGCGCTTGAATTCACGCAGACGATTCACCGTGGCGCGCCATTCGACCAGCGTCGAGTAACTGTTGATGAACCATGAGAACGAATCGCTGACCGTGCCGAACGCGGATGAAATCTGCATGAGCACGCCGAACGAGAACGCGCCCGCGAAGTAGCGCGGCGCGGCAACCATGATCGGGAAGATGATCGCGATCTGCCCGTAGAAGCTCAGCACGAAGGTCATGCGCTTCGTGTACTTCATGATCATCCACCAGTTGTCGCGGATACGACCGAAGATGGTCTTCGCGTTGGCGGTTTCGGTCGCGATGCCGTCGTAGAACGCGATCTGCTCGGCGTTCTCGCGCACGCGGATCAGGCCGAAACGGAAGTCGGCTTCGACCTTCTGCTGCTGATAATTGATCGACACGAGCGGATGGCCGACCTTCTGGATGATGAGCGACCCGAGCACCGCATACAGCGCCGCGGCCCAGACCATGTAGCCCGGAATCACGAGCGGCGTGCCGAAGGCGGTCAGCGTGAGCGCGCCGGCGATCGTCCACAGAATTGTGATGAAGGTGACGAGCGTGACGAGCGTCGAAAGCAGGTCGAGCGAGAGGCTCAACGTGGTGGTGGCGAACGATTGCAGGTCGTCGCTGATCCGCTGGTCGGGGTTGTCGGCGAGGCGGTCGCGCTCGATCCGGTAGAACGCGCGGTCGCCGAGCCATTGTTCCAGATACTTGTTGGTGAGCCACTGGCGCCAGCGAAAACCGAGCATCTGTCGCAGATACCGCCCGTACACCGCGAGCAGGATGTACGCGAACGCGAGTCCGGTGAAGATCAGCAGCAGGTGCGGGAAATCGTGGACGTTCTTGGTTTGCAGCGCGTTGTAGAAGTCGGCGTTCCAGCGGTTGAGCCGGACATTGATCCACACGACCGTCATGTTGATCGCGATGATCGCGGCCAGCAGCCCCCACGCGATGCCGCGTTCTTCCGAGAACCAGTAGGGCTTGATCAGGCTCCAGGCCGATACGTTGTCGGCCTCTTGCTGAGCGTTGTCGGGCGTGATGTTGGTCATGAGCTTCCTGATGATGAGCCGGCGTCACGGCCGGATGTAACGTCGCGCACGAGGCGGCGCGTAGTCGGGCCCGCTGCGGTGAAATGCGAAAGCACGGGCCCCGCAGATTGTTTCGGCTTTCCCTTAACTGCGGCTTAATTGAACCCGGCGCGACACGGGCGAGCCCCCCCGCGCGGCGGAGCCGACGCCCTCGGGCCAGTTTCGCGCACAGGGGTTCGCGGCATTGTGCCAGAGTGCCGGATCGCGTGAAAAAACGCGGGAATCCCCGGTTTGCGGCGGCTTCGCCTTTCATGCTTTAATGATCGTCGACGAAACAGGGGTGCTTTGCGCGCGTTTCCCGCAACACGAAACGCGCGACGAGGCTGAGAGAAACCCTTTGCACCCGATCCGGGTAATACCGGCGAGGGAAGTTTCCGGAAAACGCCATCGTTTTTCCAGTCTCTTCCAGCATTCCATCCGCTTTGGGGCCTTGGCATTGCGCCACCCCGCCGGTCTCGCCGCTGATTTCGTCCTTTGATTGTGCGTCTGCCGCACTCGACAGAGGGCTCGGGACCGATTTCCCCGTCACTTCCTCGCGTGCCGCAGCTCGTCGCTGAGGAGGCATCGCATCGTGAATACTTTTGTCGACCGGAGTGCCGGCGCGCCGCGGACAGCGCATCGGCCGGACTTTGCCGTCGTCGGCGGCGGGCTGTGCGGCCGGCTCGTCGCGTGGCAACTGGCGGGCGCCGGGCATCGGGTCGTGCTCTACGAACGCGGCGACGCGGCCGGCACGCAGTCGGCGGCGTGGGTCGCGGCGGCGATGCTCGCGCCGCTCGCCGAAGCGGCAAGCGCCGAGCTGCTGATCACGGAACTCGGCGTGGCGTCGCTCGAACGCTGGCCGTCGCTCATCGCGCAACTGCCCGAGCCGGTCTTTTTCCAGCGCAACGGCACGCTCGTCGTCTGGCATGCCGGCGACCGCGCCGAAGCACCGCTCTTCGAGCGCCGCCTGCGCGCGAATGCGCCCGCCGCGCTCTTCGACGACGGCTTCGTGAAGCTGTCCGGCGCGCAGGTCGCGGCGGCGGAGCCGTCGCTCGGAAGCCGCTTCGCGCAAGGCTGGCTGCTGCCGCACGAAGGGCAACTCGACAACCGTCAGGTCCTGTCGGCGCTGGCGGCGGGGCTCGCTGCGCGCGGCGTCGATACGCACTGGAACACGCCGCTCGACACGATGCCCGACGCGCGGGTCGTGATCGACTGCCGCGGACTCGGCGGCAAGCCCGCGTGGCCCGCGTTGCGGGGCATCCGCGGCGAGGTCGCGCGCGTGCATGCGCCGGGCATCGGGCTCACGCGGCCGGTGCGCCTGCTGCATCCGCGTTATCCGCTCTACATCGCGCCGAAGGAGCACGATCTCTATGTGATCGGCGCGACGGAAGTGGAGGGCGAGGACATGTCGCCCGTCACCGTGCGCTCCGCGCTCGAACTGCTGAGCGCCGCGTTCGCGGTGCATCCGGGCTTCGGCGAGGCGCGCATCCTCGAACTCAACGCCCACTGCCGCCCGACGCTGCCGGATCATCGGCCGGCCATCGTCTGGGACGGGGCGCGGACCTTGCGGGTGAACGGCCTGTACCGGCACGGTTTCATGATCGCGCCGGAAGTCGCCGATACCGCCGCGCAGCTCGCCGAAGCGCTTCTCGCGCGGGACGTGAGCGCCTCAGATTCCTTCGACGACTTCCGCCGCCAGGCGCGCTGGGCCGACCTGCTCCACAGCGAGCACGCGGTGCCCGCACTGTAAAACCATCGATATCGCCATGAACATCCACATCAATCAGCGGCCGTTCGACCTTCCCGACTCGGCCACCGTCACCGACGCGCTCGCCGCGTTCGGCGCGAAGCCGCCGTTCGCCGTCGCGCTGAACGGCCAGTTCGTCGCGCGCGCGGAACACGCGTCGAAGGCGCTCGCCACGGGCGACAAGCTCGATGTCGTCGCGCCCGTCGCGGGCGGCTGACTCACACAGGATCGCAACCATGACCACCACTACCAAAATGACGACCGCCGACGCGCTCGTGCTCTACGGCGAGACATTCCCGAGCCGCGTGTTGCTCGGCACGTCGCGCTATCCGTCGCTGCAGTCGCTCTCGGATTCCATCGATGCCGCGAAGCCCGGCATGGTCACGGTCGCGCTGCGCCGCCAGTCGGCGACCGGCGAGGCGGGCTTCTTCGACGTGTTGAAGCGCCACGGCGTCGCGTTGCTGCCGAACACGGCGGGCTGCCAGAGCGTCGACGAAGTGCTGACCACCGCGCACATGGCGCGCGAAGTCTTCGAAACGCCGTGGATCAAGCTCGAACTGATCGGCGACGACTACACGCTGCAGCCCGATCCGATCGGCCTCGTGGAAGCGGCGGGCAAGCTGGTCCGCGACGGCTTCAAGGTGCTGCCGTATTGCACCGAGGATCTCGTGATCGGGCGGCGGCTGCTCGATGCCGGCTGCGAGGCGCTGATGCCCTGGGGTGCGCCGATCGGCACCGGCAAAGGCGTGACGAATCCTTACGGCTTGCGCACATTGCGCGAGCGCCTGCCGGACGTGCCGCTGATCGTCGATGCGGGGCTCGGCGTGCCGTCGCATGCATGCCAGGTGATGGAATGGGGCTTCGACGGCGTGCTGCTCAACACGGCCGTCTCGCAGGCGACCTTTCCGCCGCAGATGGCGCGCGCGTTCGCGCTCGGCGTCGAGGCGGGACGCACCGCGTATCTCGCCGGCCCGATGGCCGAGCGCGACAGCGCCGAGGCGAGCACGCCGGTCGTCGGCATGCCGTTCTGGCATCAGGACGGGAGCGCCGCATGAGCTTGCTGAATCGCGAGATTTTCTGGCCGCCGGCGGACGAACTGACGGAAGTCGCCGAGCGCATCCGCGCGCGTCTCGGCGAGTGGCCGGCGGCGTCGAAGCCTTGGCGCATCTGCCTGACCGCGCCCGACGCGCACGGCGCGAACGATCTGATCGTCTTCACCGAGCAACATGACGCGGACGTCGGTCGCCTGCTCGCCGATGGCGCCGCCGTGCTCGAAGCGCACGGCGAACGTGCGGTTCTGCGACGCGGCGACGAGCGCTTCGTGCTCGAAGGCGAGCGTTCCGACGACTGGCTCGCGGCGCTCGCCGCGTTCCTCGACTGCGACTTCGAGCCGCACGACGCGCTCGTGCTCGCGCTCGCGTGGCGCGCGGGCGACGAGAGCAAGACAGACGCATGGCCCGTCGATTTCGCTACGTTTCCGCGCGTCGGCGACCTGAGCGACGCGCCTGCGACGCCGTTTCCCGAATGCCCGCTGCGGCTCGGCCTGTATCCTGTGCTGCCGTCCGCGCAATGGGTCGAACGCGTGCTCGATCTCGGCGTGCTGACGGCGCAACTGCGCCGCAAATCGACCGACGCCGACGACCTGAAACGCGAGATCGAATGGTCGGTGAATGCCGGGCGAAAGCACCAGGCGCAGTTGTTCATCAACGATCACTGGCGCGAGGCGATTGCGGCAGGCGCGTATGGCGTCCATCTGGGACAGGAAGACGTCCAGACCGCCGATCTCGACGCGATCGCGAAGGCCGGCGTGCGGCTCGGTCTTTCGACGCACGGCTATTACGAAATGCTGCGCGCGCTGCATTTCAGGCCGAGCTATCTGGCGCTCGGCGCCGTCTTCCCGACGACGACCAAAGTCATGCCGACCGCGCCGCAAGGGCTCGCGCGGCTGGCACGCTACGTGCGCCTGCTCGACGGCCGCGTACCGCTCGTGGCGATCGGCGGCGTCAATGGCGACGTGCTTCGCGACGTGCTGGCGACCGGCGTAGGCAGCGCGGCGGTCGTGCGCGCCGTGACCGAGGCGCAGGACGTCGCGGCGGCGGTTTCTGCGTTGCAACATGAGTTCGCGAGATAATGTTGAAAATTCGGAAAAATTCACTAGTCGAAAGGTAGGCCAAGGCATCGTTTACGCACAGGCCCTATAATTCGGCCTCTTTGCGTAAAGGATTGCCTGCCTCCGTGTCTGTTTCCCCCGAGACCCTGCTAGAGCTTCGCGACGTCGACTTCGGTTACGGCGACCGGCTCGTTTTGTCGAACCTGAACATGCGTTTCACGCGTGGTCAGGTGGTCGCGGTCATGGGCGGCTCCGGCTGCGGCAAGACGACCATCCTGCGTTTGATCGGCGGTCTCGTGAAGGCGAACCGCGGCCAGGTACGCTTCGGCGGCACCGACGTCGGTGCACAAAGCCGCGACGGCCTCTACGCGCTGCGCCGCAAGATGGGCATGCTGTTCCAGTTCGGCGCGCTGTTTACCGATCAGACCGTCTTCGAAAACGTCGCCTTCCCGCTGCGCGAGCACACCGACCTGCCCGAAGAACTCCTGCGCGATCTCGTGCTGATGAAGCTGAACGCGGTCGGCCTGCGCGGCGCGCGCGATCTGGCGCCGTCGGAGATTTCGGGCGGCATGGCGCGCCGCGTGGCGCTTGCCCGCGCGATCGCGCTCGATCCCGAACTCATGATGTACGACGAGCCGTTCGCCGGGCTCGACCCGATTTCGCTCGGCATCACCGCGAACCTGATCCGCACGCTGAACAGCGCGCTCGGTGCAACGTCGATTCTCGTGACGCACGACGTGCCCGAATCGTTCGCGATCGCCGATTACGTGTACTTCATCGCGAACGGCGGCATTCTCGCCGAGGGCACGCCGGCCCAGTTGCGCGCGTCGACGGACCCGTCGGTACGCCAGTTCATCGACGGCGCGCCGGACGGCCCGTTCAAGTTCCACTACGCCGCCTCGCCACTCGCGGCGGACTTCGGTATCGGAGGCAAGGCATGATCAGCGCGCTCGGACGCTGGGTGCTCGACGGCTTCGGCACCGCCGGTTACGCGACGCGCATGTTCGTGCGCCTCGTGCTCGAATTCTGCCCGCTGCTGCGCCGTCCGCGTCTTGTCACGAAACAGATCCATTTCGTCGGCAATTATTCGCTGGTGATCATCGCGGTGTCGGGGTTGTTCGTCGGCTTCGTGCTCGGCTTGCAGGGTTATTACACACTCAATCGCTATGGTTCCGAACAGGCGCTCGGGCTGCTGGTTGCGCTGTCGCTCGTGCGCGAACTCGGGCCGGTCGTGACCGCGCTCCTGTTCGCGGGGCGCGCGGGCACGTCGCTCACCGCCGAAATCGGCCTGATGAAAGCCGGCGAGCAGCTCACGGCAATGGAAATGATGGCGGTCGATCCGCTCAAGGTCGTCGTCGCGCCGCGCATGTGGGCCGGGATCATCTCGATGCCGATCCTCGCCGCGATCTTTTCCGCGGTCGGCGTGATCGGCGGGTACGTGGTCGGCGTGCTGATGATCGGCGTCGATGCCGGCGCGTTCTGGTCGCAGATGCAAGGCGGCGTGGACGTCTGGCGCGACGTCGGCAACGGCGTGATCAAGAGCGTCGTGTTCGGTTTCGCGGTGACGTTCATCGCGTTGTTTCAGGGCTATGAAGCGAAGCCGACGCCGGAAGGCGTATCGCGCGCGACGACCAAGACCGTCGTGTACGCATCGCTTGCCGTGCTCGGCCTCGATTTCCTGCTGACTGCGCTGATGTTCAGCTAGGTCGCATGTTGAACGGCGTCCGCGCGTGGCGGGCGCGGCGAAGGGCACAGTCCTTCGCGCCGTTCTACGACAAGATTCTCTTTGGATAGACGATGAAAAAGACTGCTCTCGACTTCTGGGTCGGCCTGTTCGTGGTGCTGGGTTTCGTGGCGCTGCTGTTTCTTGCGCTCAAAGCCGGCAACATGAGCTCGCTTTCCTTCCAGCCGACCTACGCGGTGAAGCTGAAATTCGACAACATCGGCGGCCTGAAGGCGCGCGCACCGGTGAAGAGCGCGGGCGTGACGGTCGGCCGGGTCGGTGCGATCGGGTTCGACCGGAACACGTACCAGGCCGTCGTCACCATCGACATCGACAAGCAATTCGAATTTCCGAAAGATACGTCGGCGAAGATCCTGACGTCCGGACTGCTCGGCGAGCAGTACATCGGCCTCGAACCGGGCGGCGACGACCAGATGCTCAAGAACGGCGACACGATTTCCATGACGCAATCGGCCGTGGTGCTCGAAAACCTGATCGGCCAGTTCCTGTACAACAAGGCGGCGGATTCCGGCGCATCGAAACCGGGCGGCGCGCCCGCTGCGCCGGCTGCGCCTGCGCCCGCTTTTCCGGGCGCGGCGAGCGCGATGGGTTCGGCAGGCGCCTCGGGCGCGGCAGGTCAATAAGGAGAAGGGCATGCAGGCGATGCGCTTGAAAAGCGCGGGAATCGTGATGGCGGCGGCACTGGTCGCCGGCTGCGCGACCGTGACGACGCCGACGAAGGGCGATCCGCTCGAAAGCTATAACCGGACGATGTTCACGATCAACGACACGCTCGACCAGGTTGCGCTTAAGCCCGTGGCGAAGGCGTACGTCTGGGCGATCCCGGAGCCGGTGCGTAACAGTGTCACGAACTTCTTTTCCAATATCGGCGACGTCTACATCGCGGCGAACAACCTGCTGCAACTGAAGATCGCCGATGGCGTGTCGGACATCGTGCGCGTCGCGATGAACACGGTATTCGGCGTCGGCGGCCTGTTCGACGTCGCGACCATCGCGAAGCTGCCGAAGCACCAGGCCGACTTCGGCCTGACGCTTGGCCACTACGGCGTGCCGCCGGGACCGTACCTCGTGCTGCCGCTGCTCGGGCCGAGCACGGTGCGCGACACGGGCGGTACGGTCGTCGATTATTTCGGCAATCCGCTCACCTACGTGAAGCCGGATTCGGTGAGCTGGGCGCTGTACGGCGTGAATCTCATCGACGTGCGCGCGAACCTGCTCGGCGCGAGCGATGTGCTCGCGGATGCCGCGCTCGACAAATATTCGTTCGTCCGCAATGCATACTTGCAGCGTCGGCAGTACCTGATCTCGGGCGGCGACGGCGCGGCGCCGGATTACGACGACGCGGCGCCGCCGACTTACGACGACACCGCCGCTGGCGCGGCCCCGGTCACCGGGGCGTCCGCGACGGCGACGCCGCTGGCTCCGGCCTCGGCGACCGCTGTTCCGGCAACCGGGGCTTCGGCGCCGGAAGCGGCGTCCGGCACGGCGGAAGCGCCGAAGCCGGCGAGTGCTACCAACACGATTCCGGGCAACCAGTACGTGCCGCCGCGCGTGCCATCGTTCCCTTCGATTCGCTTACGTTGATTCGCCGGCATCTAACGAGCGGTAACATTTTTGACAGGTATTACGACGGTTTGGACGAGGTGGCGGGTGAACTCGGAAACGGTGCCACGTTCAAACCCAAGCCACTTTCACGCAGGGTCTGAGATGAAAAAATTATTGTTGCTTCCCCTTTTCGCGGTCTTCATGGCGTTTTGCAATGGCGCATCCGCGCAGGCCGTCGATACGAGCAATCCGGACGTGATGATGAAGACCGTCACGCAGCAGGTGCTCGACCAGATCAAGGCGGACAAGCAGATCCAGTCGGGCAGCATCACGCGCATCACGGAACTCGTGAACGAGAAGATCCTGCCGTACACGGACTTCACGCGCACCACGCGTCTCGTGATGGGCCGCAACTGGAACACCGCCACGCCGCAGCAGCAAAAGGAGATCGTCGAGCAGTTCAAAATGCTCCTGATCCGTACGTATTCGGGCGCGCTCGCGCAGGTGCGTGACCAGCAGGTCCAGTACAAGCCGTTCCGCGCGGCGCCGGAAGATACGGACGTCGTGGTGCGCTCGGTCGTCATCAACAACGGCTCGCCCATCGAGCTCGACTATCGTCTCTACAAGACGCAGCAGGGCTGGAAGGTCTACGACATCAACGTGCTCGGCGCGTGGCTGATCCAGGCCTACCAGCAGCAGTTCAACGAGCAGATTTCGCAGCATGGCGTCGACGGGCTGCTGCAGTTCCTCACGCAGCGCAACCAGCAACTCGCGAGCGGCAAGGCATCGTGAGCAGCGTGAATTCCGCTGGCCTGTCTGCCGCCGGCGTAGCGGCCAGCCCGTCCGCTGGCCGCTTCCAGACCGCCGCGTCGCTGACGCACGAAAGCGCAAAGGCGGCGCTCGAAGCGGGTTTGTCGCGGATCGCGGCCGGCGCGACCGAAGTCGATTGCGCGCCGCTGCGCCAGTTCGATTCGTCCGCGCTTGCCGTGCTGCTCGCATGGCAGCGCGCGGCGTCGTCGCGTGGCGGCGCGCTCGCCGTCGTGAACCTTCCCACCGGGCTTGCCAGTCTCGCGCAAGCCTATGGCGTCGATACGCTCCTCACCTTCCGACATTGATCCTGCACTGACGCAGCCAGCGGCGCGGGGCGGGATCGTCCGTCGGCTGCGCAACGCCGGGCAGGACCTCGCTCGGGTCGGCCAAAGCCGGTTTGCCCTATAATCAAACGTTTTTTCGGCACGTCACCCGGCCCTTTTTCGGCCTGAAACGATGCCGGCCACGTTCCAGTACCGCACAATTCGAGGCGCCGCCCCCTCCGGCGCGCGCACTGTCATGCCAGCCATAGAAATCCGAAACGTCAGAAAGCGCTACAAAGAGCTGCAAGCGCTCAAAGGCGTGAGTTTCTCGGTGGAAGAAGGCGAATTCTTCGGCCTGCTCGGTCCCAACGGAGCGGGCAAAACCACCCTCATCAGCATTCTCGCGGGCCTAGCACGCGCCGACAGCGGCACGATCTCGGTCCGCGGGCATGACGTCGTCAGCGATTTCCGCGCCGCGCGCCGCGCGCTCGGCATCGTGCCGCAGGAACTCGTCTTCGATCCGTTCTTCACCGTGCGCGAGTCGCTGCGCATCCAGTCGGGCTACTTCGGCTTGCGCCACAACGACGACTGGATCGACGAAGTCATGGCGAATCTCGATCTCACCGAGAAGGCCGACGTCAACACGCGCGCGCTGTCGGGCGGGATGAAGCGGCGCGTGTTGGTCGCGCAGGCGCTGGTGCACCGCCCGCCCGTGATCGTGCTCGACGAGCCGACCGCCGGCGTCGACGTCGAATTGCGCCAGACGCTGTGGAAGTTCATCTCGCGCCTGAATCGCGAAGGCCACACGATTGTGCTCACCACGCACTATCTGGAAGAAGCCGAGTCGCTGTGCGACCGGCTCGCGATGCTGCGGCGCGGGGAAGTCGTCGCGCTCGAACGCACGAGCGCGCTGTTGCAGCGTTTCGCGGGCATGCAGTTGTTTCTGCGCCTCAAGCGGGGCGTGCTGCCGGCCGACCTGCGTCCGCTGGAAGTCGATCCGCACGCGGTGTCCGGCGCGCAACACCTGCTGCGGCTCACGAGCTACGACGAAGTCGAGCCGATTCTCGCGAAATGCCGCGCGGCCGGTTGCACGTTCGACGAAATCGACGTGCGCAAGGCCGATCTGGAAGATGTGTTCGTGCAGGTCATGAACGAACCCGAAGTCGTCGAGGGGCTTTCATGAGCGGTTTCAGGACACTGTTTTACAAGGAAATCCTGCGTTTCTGGAAAGTCGCTTTCCAGACGGTGCTCGCGCCGGTGATCACCGCGCTCCTTTATCTGATGATCTTCGGCCACGCGCTGTCGAGCCACGTGCAGGTGTATCCGGGCGTCGCGTACACGAGCTTTCTCGTGCCCGGCCTCGTGATGATGAGCGTGCTGCAGAATTCGTTCGCGAACAGTTCGTCGTCGCTGATCCAGTCGAAGATCACGGGCAATCTCGTGTTCGTCCTGCTGCCGCCGATCGCGCACTGGGAAATGTATTTCGCCTACGTGCTGGCGTCGGTGGTGCGCGGGCTGACCGTAGGATTCGGCGTATTTATCGTCACGGTGTGGTTCATTCCGATGTCATTTTCCGCGCCCATCTACATCATTGCGTTCGCGGTGCTCGGATCGGCGATTCTCGGCACGCTCGGGCTGATCGCCGGCATCTGGGCCGACAAGTTCGATCAGCTCGCCGCGTTTCAGAATTTCCTGATCATGCCGCTCACGTTCCTGTCGGGCGTGTTCTACTCGACGCATACGCTGCCGCCTGTCTGGCGCGAGGTGTCGCGGCTGAATCCGTTTTTCTACATGATCGACGGCTTCCGCTACGGCTTTTTCGGCATGTCCGACGTGAGTCCGCTCGCGAGCCTCGGGATCGTCGCCGCGTTCTTCGCGGTGCTGGCGGTGATCTGTGTGCGCCTGCTGGCAAGCGGCTACAAGCTGCGTCACTGAATTTTTGAGGAGACTTCCATGTTGCCGACCCCGGAACAAGTGAAGGATTACATCGCTGGCGGCCTCGCCTGCCAGCATCTGGAAGTGGAAGGCGACGGCCAGCATTTTTTCGCGACCATCGTGAGCGATGCGTTCGAAGGCAAGCGCCTGATCGCGCGTCATCAGCTGGTTTATGCGGCGCTCGGCGACCGTATGCGCGCGGAAATCCACGCGCTCAGCATGAAGACGCTCACGCCCGCGGAATGGAAATCGGCGTAAGCCGACCCGCGTCGCCGGAAGAGTCCGGCGCGCGTATTCAAGTCAATCGCGACGCCGATGCCGGCGCCGCAGCAGCAAGCACGGTAGAAGGACACTTCAAGCATGGACAAACTGGTCATCACTGGGGGCACGAAGCTCTCGGGCGAAATCGTCGTATCGGGTGCGAAGAACGCGGCGCTGCCGATTCTCTGCGCAAGCCTGCTCACCGCCGACGACGTCCATCTCGAAAACGTTCCGAATCTGCAGGACGTGCGCACCATGCTCAAGCTGCTGCGCCAGATGGGCGTGAATTCGGAAGTGAGCGGCGACGGACGCGTGACGCTGAACGCGTCGAAAGTCGACAACCTCGTCGCGCCGTATGAGATGGTGAAGACGATGCGCGCCTCGATCCTCGTGCTCGGGCCGCTCGTTGCGCGCTTCGGCGAGGCGAAGGTGTCGCTGCCGGGCGGCTGCGCGATCGGCGCGCGTCCGGTCGACCAGCACATCAAGGGCCTGCAGGCGATGGGCGCCGAGATCAACATCGAGCACGGCTTCATCGAAGCGCGCGCGAAGCGCCTGAAGGGCGCGCGCATCATCACCGACATGATTACCGTCACGGGTACGGAAAATCTGCTGATGGCGGCTGTTCTCGCCGATGGCGAAACGGTGATCGAAAACGCGGCGCGCGAGCCGGAAGTCAGCGATCTCGCGCATCTGCTCGTGAAGATGGGCGCGAAGATCGACGGCATCGGTTCGGACCGGCTCGTCATTCACGGCGTCGAGAAACTGCATGGCGCGCGCCATTCGGTCGTGCCGGACCGTATCGAAGCGGGCACGTTCCTGTGCGCGGTCGCGGCCGCAGGCGGCGACGTGACGCTGCGTCACGTGAATCCGTCGCTGCTGGATGCCGTGACGGCGAAGCTGCGCGAAGCGGGCGTGTCGATCGAGGAAAGCGGCGACTCGATGCGCGTAAAGATGGCGAAGCGCCCCGAAGCGGTGAGCTTCCGCACGTCGGAA
The DNA here is from genome assembly GCF_001544495.1 of Caballeronia telluris. Classification (GTDB taxonomy): domain Bacteria; phylum Pseudomonadota; class Gammaproteobacteria; order Burkholderiales; family Burkholderiaceae; genus Caballeronia; species Caballeronia telluris. The sequence goes on along the minus strand of NZ_FCNZ02000021.1, from coordinate 17,452 downwards.
TATCCGGCATTCCCGACCGACATGCAGGCGCAGTTCATGGCGCTCAATTCGATGGCGAAGGGCACGTCGCAGGTCGTCGAGACGATCTTCGAGAACCGTTTCATGCACGTTCAGGAACTGAACCGGCTCGGCGCGCGCATCACGATCGACGGCAATACGGCGCTGGTCGCCGGCGTCGAAAAACTGTCGGGCGCGAAGGTGATGGCGACCGACCTGCGCGCGTCGGCGAGCCTCGTGATCGCGGCGATGTGCGCGGACGGCGACACGCTGATCGACCGCATCTATCACCTCGACCGCGGCTACGACCGCATGGAAGCGAAGCTGACGGCAGTCGGCGCGAAGGTGAGCCGCATCAAGGGAACCGGGAGCGAACAATGAGTTCGGTGCCGCAGACATCGGCGTCGGTCGGCGCGAGCGCGCCGCTGACGCTGGCGTTGTCGAAAGGGCGTATCTTCGAAGAGACGCTGCCGCTGCTCGCCGCCGCCGGCGTAGAGGTGGCCGAGGACCCGGAAACGTCGCGCAAGCTGATCCTGCCGACCACGAATCCGAACCTGCGCGTAATCATCGTGCGCGCCACCGATGTGCCGACTTACGTCGAGTACGGCGCCGCGGATTTCGGCGTCGCGGGCAAGGACGTGCTGATCGAGCACGGCGGCGGCGGGCTGTATCAGCCGGTCGATTTGAATATCGCGCGCTGCCGGATGTCGGTGGCGGTCGCGGCCGGCTTCGACTACGCGAGTGCGGTGCGCCAGGGCGCGCGTCTCAGAGTCGCGACGAAATACGTCGAAGTGGCGCGCGAGCATTTCGCGTCGAAGGGCGTGCACGTCGACCTGATCAAGCTGTACGGCTCGATGGAACTGGCGCCGCTCGTCGGCCTGGCCGATGCGATCGTCGATCTGGTCAGCTCGGGCGGAACGCTTCGGGCGAACAATCTCGTCGAGGTGGAGGAGATCATGCAGATTTCGTCGCGCCTCGTCGTCAATCAGGCGGCGCTCAAGCTCAAGCGCGAAGCGCTGCGGCCGTTCCTCGATGCGTTCGAACGCGCGTCGGTGCCGGAAGGACACTGAGCGGCAACCGGGCGTGAGACTGTCGCGCTGCACGCCATACTGAAACGGAAAACCAGCATGTCTATCAAGATTCGCAAACTCGATTCCAGCGCCAACGGTTTTCATCAGGCGCTGCACGCGGTGCTCGCGTTCGAGGCGAGCGAGGACGAAGCCATCGAACGCTCCGTCGCGCAGATTCTCGCCGACGTGAAGGCGCGCGGCGACGCAGCCGTGCTCGACTACACGAACAAGTTCGACCGGCTGAAGGCGGAAAGCGTCGCGGCGCTCGAACTGCCGCAGACGGAACTCGAAGCGGCGCTCGAAGCGCTCGAACCGAAGCGCCGCGCGGCGCTCGAAGCGGCGGCGGCGCGCGTGCGTGGCTATCACGAGAAGCAGCGCATCGAGTGCGGCAGCCATAGCTGGCAGTACACCGAGGCCGACGGCACCGTCCTCGGCCAGAAAGTCACGCCGCTCGACCGCGCGGGCATCTACGTGCCGGGCGGCAAGGCGGCGTATCCGTCGTCGGTGCTGATGAACGCGATTCCCGCGCGCGTCGCGGGCGTGAAGGAAATCGTGATGGTCGTGCCGACGCCCGACGGCGTGAAGAACCAGCTCGTGCTCGCGGCGGCGTTGCTCGGCGGCGTGGACCGCGTGTTCACGATCGGCGGCGCGCAGGCGGTCGGCGCGCTGGCCTATGGCACGGAAAGCATTCCGGCCGTCGACAAGATCTGCGGCCCGGGTAATGCGTACGTGGCGTCGGCGAAGCGCCGCGTGTTCGGCACTGTCGGCATCGACATGATCGCGGGGCCGTCCGAAATCCTCGTGATCTGCGACGCCACCACCGACCCGCGCTGGGTCGCGATGGACCTCTTCTCGCAGGCCGAACACGACGAACTCGCGCAGTCCATTCTGCTGTGCCCGGACGCGACGTTCATCCAGCGCGTGGAAGACGCGATCGTCGAACTGCTTCCTTCGCTGCCGCGCCGCGACGTGATCCAGCGCTCGCTCGAAGACCGTGGCGCGCTGATCAAGGTGAAGGACATGGCCGAAGCCTGCGCGATCGCCAACGACATCGCGCCGGAACACCTCGAAATCTCAGCGCTCGACCCGCACCACTGGGCCGCGCAGATCCGCCACGCCGGCGCGATCTTCCTTGGCCGTTACACGAGCGAGAGTCTCGGCGACTATTGCGCCGGCCCGAACCACGTGCTGCCGACCTCGCGCACGGCGCGTTTTTCGTCGCCGCTCGGCGTCTACGATTTCATGAAGCGTTCGAGCGTGATCGAAGTCAGCGCGGAAGGCGCGCAGACGCTCGGCGAGATCGCCGCCGAACTCGCCTACGGCGAAGGCTTGCAGGCGCACGCGCGCAGCGCCGAATACCGGATGAAAAACACGGGCCAGTAAGCGGCCCGATATCCCAAGACCGAGGCGGCCCGAGAGCCGCCGTTCGGCCGACGAGAGCGGCCGCCGAGACCATGACGACACCACAAGACATCATCCGCCCCGACGTCCTTGCGATGACGAGCTACCCCGTGCCCGACTCGACCGGCCTCGTGAAGCTCGACGCGATGGAAAATCCCTACCGCCTCCCCGCCGATCTCGCCGCGAAGCTCGGCGAGCATCTCGCGGGCGTCGCGTTGAATCGCTATCCGGCGCCGCGTCCGGCGAACCTGATTGCGAAGATCAAGCGCGCGATGAACGTGCCGCCTGCCTGCGAAGTGCTGCTCGGCAACGGCTCGGACGAACTGATCAGCATGCTGTCGATGGCGTGCGCCAAGCCCGGCGCGAAGGTCGTCGCGCCCGTGCCGGGCTTCGTGATGTACCAGATGTCGGCGGCGTTCGCGCATCTCGACTTCATCGGCGTGCCGCTGAACGCGGACTTCACGCTCGACGCCGACGCGCTCATCGCCGTCATCGGGGAGCACGCGCCCGCGCTGGTCTACCTCGCGTATCCGAACAACCCGACCGGCACGCTCTACGACGACGCCGACATCGAACGCGTGATCGCGGCGGCGAACAAGAGCCTCGTCGTGATCGACGAGGCGTATCAGCCGTTCGCGGAAAAGACGTGGATGCCACGCGCCGCGGAATTCGACAACGTCGTCGTGATGCGCACGGTGTCGAAACTCGGTCTGGCCGGCATTCGTCTCGGCTACATGGCCGGCACGGCGAAGTGGATCGCCGAATTCGACAAGGTGCGCCCGCCGTACAACATCAACGTGCTGACGCAGGCGACGGCCGAGTTCCTGCTCGACCACCTCGACGTGCTCGACGCGCAGGCGGCCCAACTGCGCACCGAACGCGCGAAGCTCGCGAAGGAAGTCGCGGCGCTGCCCGGCGCGACGGTTTTCCCAAGCGCGGCCAACTTCCTGCTCGTGCGCGTGCCGGATGCGGCAGTGACCTTTGAAACCCTGCTGACATCGCGGGTTTTGGTCAAAAACGTGAGTAAAATGCACCCATTGCTCGCAAATTGCGTGCGTTTGACGGTCGGATCGGCTGACGAGAACGCGCAGATGATCGCGGCTCTCAAGCTCGCGCTGCACTAAAACCCCGCTTTCTTAAAAGTCTCAAGGAATCACCATGCGCATTGCGGAAGTCGTTCGCAACACCAGCGAAACGCAGATCCGTGTGAAGCTCGATCTGGACGGCACCGGCAAGCAGAAGCTCGCCACCGGCGTGCCGTTCCTCGACCATATGCTCGACCAGATCGCGCGCCACGGCCTTTTCGACCTTGAAGTCGAAGCGCACGGCGACCTCCATATCGACGACCACCACACGGTCGAAGACACCGGCATCACGCTCGGGCAGGCGGTGGCGAAGGCCATCGGCGATCGCAAGGGCATTCGCCGCTACGGCCATTCCTATGTGCCGCTCGACGAAGCGCTGTCGCGCGTCGTAATCGATTTCTCCGGCCGGCCGGGACTCGAATTCCATGTGCCGTTCACGCGCGCGCGCATCGGCACCTTCGACGTCGATCTCACCATCGAATTCTTCCGCGGCTTCGTGAATCACGCCGGCGTGACGCTGCATATCGACAACCTGCGCGGCATCAACGCGCACCATCAGGTCGAGACCGTGTTCAAGGCGTTCGGGCGCGCGCTGCGCATGGCCGTCGAATTCGACGAGCGCGCCGCGGGCCAGATTCCGTCGACCAAGGGCAGCCTTTAATTTCCCCGGACGGTCCGGACTCTGCGGGCGGCATGCCCGCGCGACAACGCACTGACGGCCCTCGATGGACTGGCTCAAATCGTTTATTTCCCTGCTCGCGCTGATCAACCCGGTCGGCGCGATCCCGTTCTTTCTGAGCCTGACCGCACAACAGTCGGACTTCGAAAAGCGCAACACGATCCGCATCGCATCGATCTCGGTGTTCTGCGTGATCGCGGTGACGGCGCTCCTCGGGCAGCAGATCATCGCGTTTTTCGGGATCTCGGTCGGATCGCTTGAAGTCGGCGGCGGCATCATCATGTTGTTGATGGCGATCAACATGCTGAATGCGCAGATCGGCAACACGCGCTCCACGCCGGAAGAGCGCCACGAGGCGGAGCTGAAGAACAGCGTCGCCGTCGTGCCGCTTGCGATTCCGCTTTTGACCGGCCCCGGCTCGATCAGCACGGTGATCGTCTATTCTGCCAATGCGCATCACTGGTACGACCGCATCGGTCTGATCGTGATCGGCGCGGTGCTCGCCGGCCTCTGTTTCGGCGCGCTGAACCTGGCCGAGCCGATCGCGCGCTGGGTCGGGCGCACCGGTATCAATATCGGGACGCGCCTGATGGGTTTGATGTTGTCGGCTTTGGCGGTGGAATTCATCGTCGACGGATTGAAGGCCTTGCTGCCTACCTTGAAATGAAAACTTCGATAGCGATTGTTGATTACGGAATGGGCAACCTGCGCTCGGTGTATCAGGCGCTGAAAAAGGCGGCGCCCGAAGCCGACGTGGCGATCGTCGAGCGGCCCGAAGCGATCCGCGCAGCGGACCGGATCGTGCTGCCGGGCCAGGGCGCGATGCGCGACTGCATGGCGCATCTGTCGGCTTCCGGCCTGCAGGACGCCGTGATGGAAGCCGCGCGTGAAAAGCCGATGCTCGGCGTGTGCGTCGGCGAGCAGATGCTCTTCGACTGGAGCGAGGAAGGCGACACGAAGGGCCTCGGACTGCTGCCGGGCAAGGTGGTGCGCTTTCAGCTCGACGGCCAGTTGCAGGACGACGGCTCGCGCTTCAAGGTTCCGCAGATGGGCTGGAACCGCGTGCGGCAGGCACAACGGCATGCGCTGTGGGACGGCGTCGCGGATGGTGCCTTCTTCTACTTCGTGCACAGCTATTACGTGGTGCCGGCGGATCCGGCGCACACGTCCGGCGAAACGGTGTACGGCGCGCCGTTCACCTCGGCGGTCGCGCGCGACAATATCTTCGCGACCCAGTTTCACCCGGAAAAGAGCGCCGACGCGGGCCTGCGGCTGTATCGGAATTTCGTGCACTGGAATCCGTGATTCGCGCGTCGAATCCGGCCTTCCGGCTTATCCCGAATGCATCCGTGTGCGCCGCGAGACTTGTACTACACTAGCGAGACGGTCGCGAGCAGGCGTGGCGCCTGATGCACCCGACCGTTTTGACCAACCCTCAACTGATAACACGCGATTTCTATGTTGCTCATTCCGGCCATCGATCTTAAAGACGGTCAGTGCGTACGCCTCAAGCAAGGCGATATGGACCAGGCGACCATTTTTTCCGAAGATCCGGCGGCAATGGCCCGGCACTGGGTCGACCGGGGCGCACGACGGCTGCATCTCGTCGACCTGAACGGCGCATTTGCCGGCAAGCCGAAGAACGAAGATGCGATTCGCGCGATCATCGAGGAAGTCGGCAACGACATTCCGGTGCAACTGGGCGGCGGCATCCGCGACCTGAACACGATCGAGCGTTATCTCGACGACGGTCTCGAATACGTGATCATCGGCACGGCGGCGGTCAAGAATCCGGGCTTCCTGAAGGATGCCTGCACGGCGTTCGCGGGCCATATCATCGTCGGGCTGGACGCGAAAGACGGCAAGGTGGCAACCGACGGCTGGAGCAAGCTGACGGGCCATGAAGTCGTCGACCTCGGCCGCAAGTTCGAGGATTACGGCTGCGAAGCGATCATTTACACCGACATCGGCCGCGACGGCATGCTCCAGGGCATCAACATCGAAGCGACGGTACGGCTCGCGCAGGCGGTGAAGATTCCGGTGATCGCGAGCGGCGGGCTGTCGAACCTGAACGACATCGCTTCGCTTTGCGAGGTCGAAGACGAGGGTATCGAAGGCGTGATCTGCGGCCGCGCGATCTATTCGGGCGATCTCGATTTCGCCGCCGCGCAAACGCGCGCCGACATGCTGCGCGAAGCCGACGACGCCTGATCCACGCGGCGCTCGCGGTCTGGGCGCGGCACTCGGCCGGCGCACGCGCCGGTATCAACGGCGCTGCACCCGCAGCAACCCTATCTGCAAGAACATGGCTCTCGCTAAACGCATCATCCCCTGTCTCGACGTCACCGCCGGCCGCGTGGTGAAGGGCGTCAACTTCCTCGAATTGCGCGATGCGGGCGATCCGGTCGAAATCGCGCGCCGCTACGACGATCAGGGCGCCGACGAACTCACCTTCCTCGACATTACCGCGACGTCGGACCAGCGCGACCTGATCCTGCCGATCATCGAAGCGGTCGCGTCGCAGGTGTTCATTCCGTTGACGGTCGGCGGCGGCGTGCGCGCCGTCGAAGACGTGCGGCGGCTTCTGAACGCGGGCGCGGACAAGATCAGCATGAACTCGTCGGCGGTCGCGAATCCGCAGCTCGTGCGCGACGCGTCGGACAAGCACGGCTCGCAATGCATCGTCGTCGCGATCGATGCGAAGCGCGTGTCGGCGGAAGGCGAAACGCTGCGCTGGGAAGTGTTCACGCACGGCGGCCGCAAGGGAACCGGGCTCGACGCGGTCGAGTGGGCGCGCAAGATGGCCAAATTCGGTGCGGGCGAGATCCTGCTCACCAGCATGGACCGCGACGGCACCAAGTCCGGCTTCGACCTCGCGCTCACGCGCGCCGTGTCGGATGCGGTGCCGGTGCCGGTGATCGCGTCAGGCGGCGTCGGGTCGTTGCAGCATCTGGCGGACGGCATCGTCGACGGTCACGCAGACGCCGTGCTCGCCGCGAGCATCTTCCACTATGGCGAACACACGGTCGGCGAAGCGAAGCGCTTCATGGCCGACCAGGGCATTTCGGTGAGGATCTGAGCCATGAGCACGCAGAACGAGTGGCTCGACAAGATCAAATGGGACGCGAACGGCCTCGTGCCGGTGATCGCGCAGGAAGCCGCGACAGGCGACGTCCTGATGTTCGCGTGGATGGACCGCGAAGCGCTCGTCAAGACGATCGAGCTGAAGCGCGCCGTCTATTATTCGCGTTCGCGCAAGCGCCTGTGGTTCAAGGGCGAGGAATCGGGGCACGTTCAACATGTGCACGACGTCCGGCTGGATTGCGATGAGGACGTCGTGCTGCTCAAGGTCGAGCAGCTATCGGGCATCGCGTGCCATACCGGCCGCCATTCGTGTTTTTTCCAGAAATTCGAAGGATCGGCGGACAACGGCGACTGGATCGCCGTCGAGCCGGTCCTGAAAGACCCCGAACACATCTACAAATGACGCAAATCAACACGCAGGACACGCTGCTGCGCCTCGCCGCGGTCATCGACAGCCGAAAGGGCGGCGACCCGGAACAATCCTACGTTTCGCGACTCTTTCATAAAGGTGACGACGCCGTTCTGAAGAAGATCGGCGAGGAAGCGACCGAAGTGGTGCTCGCCGCGAAGGACTCGCGGCACGGCGGCGCGCCGAAGGCGCTCGTCGGCGAGGTCGCCGATTTGTGGTTTCACTGTCTCGTGATGCTGTCGCACTTCGACTTGAACCCGGCCGACGTGATCGCTGAACTGGAACGGCGCGAAGGCTTGTCGGGCATCGAAGAAAAGGCGCTGCGCAAATCGCGCGAGCGCGAGCAAAACGGCGGCTGACGAGCATTTTTGCCGGATGAAGGAGGGATCGACATGAACCAACCGTATGAACCCTATCCACCGCCCGCCTATCAGAATTCGGCCGAAGCCGAACGCCAGCGCGGCCTGCGCACGCTGACCCACGTCCTGTACGGCCTCTACGCCGCCTACTGGCTGACGGGCGGCATCACGGTGCTGATCGCGATCATCATCAACTACATCAAGCGCGACGATGTTGCCGGCACGCCTTATCAGGCGCACTTCGAATGGCAGATCCGCACGTTCTGGTGGGCGGTGCTCGGGCATCTGATCGGCGTTGCGCTGCTGTTCGTGCTGATCGGCTTTCCGATTCTTTTTGCGGTCGGCATCTGGACGCTCTATCGCGTGATCAAGGGCTGGCTGTATCTTTATGAAGAGAAGCCGATCGAGCCGCGCGCCTGGTTCTGACGCGCGCCCGGCTTCCGGCAATGAGCCTTCGACAATAACCTGCGGGACGAACCGGGACATTCATGAGCCACGAAAACTGCATCTTCTGCAAAATCGCCGCGGGAGAGCTTCCGAGCAAGAAACTCTACGAAGACGACGAGTTCGTTGCCTTCAATGACATCAATCCCGCGGCGCCGGTTCATGTTCTGGTGATCCCGCGAAAACATATCGAGACACTTTCGCACTGCACCGAAAGCGACGCGCCGCTGCTTGGTAGAATGGTAAGTCTGGTAGGGCGTCTCGCCGACGAACTGGGCGTGGCGTACACCGGCGGCGACACGGGTTTTCGCACCGTGATCAATACCGGGCCCGGCGGCGGGCAGGAGGTTTATCACATTCATGCGCATCTGCTGGCTGGCGCTCGTCCGTGGCGCCGCATGGGTTAATCGCGCAATTAAGACGCAACTTACGCCTTTCCAATGAAATATTGGACGCGCAAAATGAAAGATTCCGGGCGGCACATTTTCGCTCTCGCCCGGGGCCGGAAGGCCTGAATTCACCGACGCGGCCAACTGGGCACGGCGGAATCAAGGAGAGTTTTCATTCATGGGTTCTTTAAGCATTTGGCATTGGCTGATCGTGTTGCTCATCGTGGCACTCGTATTCGGCACGAAAAAACTGCGCAACATCGGCGGCGACCTGGGCGGCGCGGTGAAAGGCTTCAAGGAAGGCATGCGCGAGGGCGAAACGCCCGCCGATCAACGCGAATTGCCGCGCAACGGAGCAGTTGACGTCGAAGCGAAGGAAAAGTCGCGCTCGAACGACTTTCGCTGATTCCAACCCGCACCGATTTCAGGAAACCTCGACTCCATGCTCGACCTCGGTCTGACGAAAATGGCGCTGATCGGCGTCGTCGCGCTGGTGGTGCTCGGGCCGGAGCGGCTGCCCGGCGTCGCGCGAACGGCCGGCGCGCTGTTCGGCCGGGCGCAGCGCTACATCAACGACGTCAAGTCGGAAGTCGCGCGCGAGATGGAACTCGACGAACTGAAAAAGATGCGCACGCAGTTCGAAACGGCGGCGTCGAATGTAGAAACGTCGATTCAGGACAATCTGCGCAAGCACGAAGCCGAACTCAACGACGCGTGGAGTCAGGGTTCGTCCGAATCGTCCAGCATCGCGGGCGGGGGCACGGCCGAGACCGCGTCGGCGAGTTACGACGGTTGGCGCAACGGCGCGTCGTCGGGCAAACGCAAGAAGTGGCGCGTCAAGCAGACCGCCGTGCCTGACTGGTACAAGCGCACGACGGCCCGGCGCACTCGCGTGCAGTCGGGCGCGGCGCGCGTCGCCCGCCACACGCCGGCCACCATCCGCCGTCCGACGAAGTTTTTCTGACCCGCATGGATTTTCCTTCCATTGATGATCCCCAACCGAGGGCCGGCGTGAGCGACCCGCAACAAAACAAAGACGAGGCCGTTGAAGAGACGTTCATCTCGCATCTGGTCGAATTGCGCGACCGCATCATTCGTGCAGGCGCTTCGGTCATCGTCGTTTTCATCGGGCTCGTGTACTGGGCGCCGGACATCTTCAAGCTGCTCGCGCGGCCCTTGATGCAGAACTTGCCAAAGGACGGCAAGATGATCGTGACGGACGTCACCGGGTCGTTTTTCGTCCCGATGAAAGTGACGATGCTGGTCGCGTTCGTGATCGCGCTGCCGTTGGTGCTCTACCAGATATGGGCGTTTGTCGCGCCGGGGCTGTACCAGCACGAGAAGAAACTGGTCGCGCCGCTGGTCGGCAGCAGCTATACGCTGTTCCTGTGCGGCATGGCATTCGCGTACTTCGTCGTGTTTCCGACGATCTTTCGCGTGATGGCGCACTACAACGCGCCGCTCGGCGCGGAAATGACCACCGATATCGACAATTACCTGAGCTTCGTGCTGACGATGTTCATCGCGTTCGGCGTGACGTTCGAGGTGCCGATCGTCGTCGTGCTGCTCGCGCGCATGGGCGTCGTGTCGATCAAGAAGCTGAAGGAGATCCGACCGTATGTGATCGTCGGCGCGTTCGTCATTTCGGCCGTCGTGACGCCGCCGGACGTCTTCTCGCAGCTGATTCTCGCGATTCCGCTCGTCATCCTCTACGAGGCCGGCATCATCGCGGCGCGGATGATCGTCGGGAAGGAAGGCGCGAAGAAGGAAGAGGCGACCGCGGAATAGTCCACACGCGGCGTCAGAAATAAAAAAGGGCAGCTTCGCGAGAAGCTGCCCTTTGCTTTTTCAATCTGCGACAAATCGACGCAGCCATGAAAGCGTCATTCGTCGCCCTGACTCTGATCGTCCTGACCGTCCTCGGGCAGTTGCGGCGCGCGCGGCTGCGCCGGCCGCTTGCCGATCATCACGTTGACGTCGAGTTCCTTGTTCTTGCGCATCAGGTGCACTTTCACCGATGTCCCCGGCTTGATCTGCGCGACGACGTTCAACAGGCGCGTGGTATCGGTGATCGTGTCGTCGTTGATGCTGACCAGAATGTCGCCCGGCTTGATGCCCGCCTTGTCGGCCGGGCCGCCTTGCAGCACGCCCGCCACGATCGCGCCCGACTTCTGGTCCAGCCCGAACGATTCCGCGATCTCCGGCGTCACGTCTTGCGGCTCGACGCCGATCCAGCCGCGCGTCACCATGCCCGTCGTGATGATGCTCTCCAGCACGCTGCGCGCAGTCGACACCGGAATCGCGAAGCCGATGCCGAGCGAGCCGCCGCTTCGCGAGTAGATCGCCGTGTTGATGCCGAGCAGGTTGCCGTTCACGTCGATGAGCGCACCGCCCGAATTGCCCGGGTTGATCGCGGCGTCGGTCTGGATGAAGTTCTCGAACGTGTTGATGCCGAGGTGATTGCGCCCGAGCGCGCTCACGATGCCCATCGTCACGGTCTGGCCGACGCCGAACGGATTGCCGATCGCGAGCACCACGTCGCCGACGCGCGTCTGGTCCATGCGCCCGAGCGTGATGGTCGGCAGGTTCGTCATGTTGATCTTGAGCACGGCCAGGTCCGTTTCCGGATCGACGCCGATCACTTTCGCGCTCGACGTGCGCCCGTCGGCGAGCGCGACTTCGATCTGATCCGCACCGTCGACGACATGCTGGTTCGTTAGAATGTACCCTTCCGAGCTGACGATCACGCCCGAGCCCAGGTTCGACGCCGGCGGCTCGTCGCTCTTGCGCTTGTTCTTGTCGCCGAAAAAGTAGCGGAAGAGCGGATCTTTCGCGCGCGGGTCGGGCGGCAGGCTGCCGTCCTTGCTGGAGAACACGTTGACGACCGCGGGCATCGCCTTTTGGGCGCCGTCCGCATACGACGATTGCACGGGCCGCGTGCCGATGCTCGGCGCCACTTCCTGCAATGCGACGATAGGTTCGGCGAGTTGCTTGCCGAACTGGCCCTGGCGTTGCAGCCACTGCGGTTTTAAGGTCGCGACGATGAACATCAGCGCCAAAAGCACGGTCACCGCTTGGGCAAAAAAGAGCCAGAAGCGTCTAAGCATTTGATGGAATAGAGGAATTCATGGATCGGATCGAACTCGAATTGTATCTGAACAATCTGCTGGAAATCGGCCGCTTCCGGGACTATTGCCCCAATGGGCTGCAGGTCGAAGGCGCGCGGCGGATTCGGAAACTCGCGACCGGCGTGACGGCCTCGCTGGCGTTTCTGGAGGCCGCAGTCGAATGGGGCGCCGACGCCGTGCTCGTGCATCACGGCTATTTCTGGAAGAACGAAGCGCCCCAGATCACGGGACGCAAGTATCAGCGCGTGCGCACGCTGATCGCGAACGATCTCAGTCTTTTCGCCTATCACCTGCCGCTTGATTCGCATCCGGAACTCGGCAACAACGCGCAGATCGGCGCGCGGCTCGGGCTGATCGCGGACGGCCGTTTCGGCGATCAGGATCTCGGCTGGATCGCGCCGCTGCCGATGCCGCTGTCGCTGGAGCACTTCACGGCGTCGGTGGAGAACGCGCTCGGCCGCAAGCCGCTCGTTCTCGGCGACGCGAATCGCGAGTTGCGGCGCGTCGCGTGGTGCACGGGCGGCGCGCAAGGGTATTTCGACGACGCCATCGCGGCCGGCGCCGACGTCTATCTGAGCGGCGAAGTCTCCGAGCAGACGATGCATATCGCGATGGAAAGCGGCGTCGCGTACCTCGCGGCCGGGCATCACGCGACCGAACGCTACGGCGTCCAGGCGGTCGGTGCGCACCTGTCCGAGCAATTCGACATCGAACATCTCTTTATTGATATCGATAATCCTGTTTGAATAAGCGCGCGTCGCGGTTAATTGCGGCGCCGCAATAAGCGTAAATAAGCGCTTCGTCGAGAACGCGCAAAAACGTGCGGGGAAACCCTGAAGCATCAAGGACTTCGAGTGATTTCTGCTATTCGGGCCTTGTAAATGACGGCTCCATTCGCGCACACTAGCGGCGGAAGAACTGATGTGACGGTATAAATCCAACTCAGAATTGGGGCGTGTAATGCGAGACAAGGAAGAGAAGCGCGTCGACGGCGGCCGGCGAAACTGGCTGATTGCGACGACCGTAGCGGGTGGCTTTGGAGGCGTTGCCACTGTCGTGCCCTTTGTTAGTTCGTTTGCTCCCTCGGAAAAGGCCAAGGCGGCGGGCGCGCCCGTCGAAGTCGATATCAGCAGTCTCAAGCCCGGTGACATGATGACGGTCGCCTGGCGCGGCAAGCCGGTCTGGATCATCAACCGCACCGACGAGCAGCTCGCCGACGTCAAGAAAGCCGACAACGAAGTCGCCGATCCCAAGTCGAAGCTCGAATTCTCGATGCCGTTGCCGGAATACTGCAACAACGAGTTCCGTTCGCGCGCCGATCACAAGAACATCTTCGTCGCGGTCGCCGTGTGCACGCATCTGGGCTGCACGCCGACACCGCGCTTTCAGGAAGGCCCCCAACCCAATCTCCCCGACAACTGGCCCGGCGGCTTTCTCTGCCCGTGCCACGGCTCGACCTACGACCTGGCCGGCCGCGTCTTCAAGAACAAGCCTGCGCCGCAGAACCTGGATGTGCCGCCATATATGTTCACGTCGGCGACGCAACTCGTGATCGGCAAGGACGAAAAGGGAGAGGCTTAATGGCGCTCGCAGACAACGAAGTTGAAACAACCGGGCTGGTCGGCTGGATCGACCGCCGTTTTCCGCTGACGTCGACGTGGAAGAAGCACGTCTCCGAGTACTACGCGCCGAAGAATTTCAACTTCTGGTACTTCTTCGGCTCGCTCGCGCTCCTGGTGCTGGTGCTGCAGATCGTCACCGGCATCTTCCTCGTCATGAACTACAAGCCCGACGCGACGCTCGCGTTCGCATCGGTCGAGTACATCATGCGCGAGGTGCCGTGGGGCTGGCTCATCCGCTACATGCATTCCACGGGCGCGTCGATGTTCTTCGTCGTCGTGTATCTGCACATGTTCCGCGGACTGATGTACGGCTCGTACCGCAAGCCGCGCGAACTCGTGTGGATCTTCGGCTGCGCGATCTTCCTGTGCCTGATGGCCGAAGCGTTCTTCGGCTATCTGCTGCCGTGGGGACAGATGTCGTTCTGGGGCGCGCAGGTGATCGTGAACCTGTTCTCGGCGATTCCGTTCATCGGCCCGGATCTGTCGCTGTGGATTCGTGGCGACTACGTCGTGTCGGATGTGACGCTGAACCGTTTCTTCGCGTTTCACGTGATCGCGATTCCGCTCGTGCTGATCGGGCTCGTGGTCGCGCATCTGGTTGCGCTGCACGAAGTCGGCTCGAACAATCCGGACGGCATCGAGATCAAGGCGAAGAAAGACGCGAACGGCATCCCGATCGACGGAATCCCGTTCCATCCGTACTACTCGGTGCACGATTTCATGGGCGTGTGCGTGTTTCTGTTCATCTTTTCGGCGATCATTTTCTTCGCCCCGGAAATGGGCGGCTACTTCCTCGAAGCGAACAACTTCGTGCCGGCGAATCCGCTGCAGACGCCGCCGGAAATCGCGCCGGTCTGGTATTTCACCGCGTTCTACGCGATGCTCCGCGCGACCACCGATCCGTTCAAGATCGTGCTGATGGTCGTGATCGGCCTGCTCGGCGTGTTCGCGCTGTTGCGCGCGCGTGGCAAGTGGCGGCTCGCGCTGCCCGCCCTGGCGATCGCGGTGATCGTGTTCATGGCGCTGACGGAATCGAAGTTCTGGGGTGTCGTGGTGATGGGCACGGCGGTTGTTTCGCTGTTCTTCCTGCCGTGGCTGGATCGCAGCCCGGTGAAATCGATTCGCTATCGTCCGTTCTTCCACAAGGTTTTCTACGGCATCTTCGTGTTCGCTTTCCTGCTGCTCGGCTATCTCGGGACCCGGCCGCCATCGCCCGCCGCCACGCTGATCGCGCAAATCTGCGCGCTGATCTACTTCGCGTTCTTCCTGGGCATGCCGTTCTGGACGCCGCGCGGGCGCTTCAAACAGCCGCCTGAGCGCGTGCGCTTCAAATCCCATTGACGCTGCGCCCGGAGACAACACGATGAAAAAATGGCTCTCTACACTGGCGTTGATCGGGGCGGCGCTCGTCGCGTTCGGCACGGCGCCGGCCTACGCCGAAGGCGAAGTCCCGCTCGATCACGCGCCCGACAGCGCCGACAATTTTGCGTCCCTGCAGCACGGCGCCCAATTGTTTGTAAACTATTGCCTGAACTGCCATAGTGCGAACCTGATGCGCTATAACCGGCTGACGGATCTCGGCATCGACCCGAAGGAAATCCAGCAGAACCTGCTCTTCACGACCGACAAGATCGGCAACACGATGTCGATCGCGATGCGCCCCGAGGACGCGAAAACGTGGTTCGGGGCGTCGCCGCCGGATTTGTCGGTGGAAGCGCGGGCGCGCGGCAAGGACTGGCTCTATACGTACTTGCGGAGTTTTTATCGCGACGAAACGCGGCCGACGGGCTGGAACAACCGCGTGTATGAAAACGTCGGGATGCCGCACGTGCTCTGGACCTTGCAGGGTATCCGCACGGCGAAATTCGTCACCGAAACCGACGAAAAAACCGGCGAAAAGGCAAAACATTTCGCGGGTTACACGCAAGTCACACCGGGGTCGATGTCGTCCGTAGATTATGATTCTGCTATGGCCGATCTGGTTTCGTACCTTTCGTGGATGTCGGAGCCCGCCCAGCAGACCCGCAAGCAGTTGGGTGTCTGGGTGCTGATGTTCCTCGGTATTTTGAGCTTTCTCGCGTGGCGCCTGAACGCGTCATACTGGAAGGACATTAAATAAACACGCCGCGAACGGTGTGGGCCAGCGTGACCGAAGCGCCTCCTCGAAGGCGCTTTTCGTGCGTTGGCCCGTCAAGTTTTCTGAAGGGACCTTAAAAACATGATGGTTTTGTACTCCGGCACTACTTGCCCGTTCTCCCAGCGCTGCCGGCTGGTGTTGTTCGAAAAGGGCATGGATTTCGAAATCCGCGACGTCGACCTGTTCAACAAACCGGAAGACATCGCGGTGATGAACCCGTACGGACAGGTTCCGATTCTGGTCGAGCGCGACCTGATCCTGTATGAGTCGAACATCATCAACGAATATATCGACGAGCGTTTCCCGCACCCGCAACTGATGCCGGCCGACCCGGTGCAGCGCGCCCGCGCTCGTCTGTTCCTGCTTAACTTCGAGAAGGAACTGTTCGTTCACGTCGGCACGCTCGAGAACGAAAAGGGCAAGGCCGCGGAAAAGAATCACGAGAAAGCGCGCAACGCGATCCGCGATCGCCTGACGCAGCTCGCCCCGATCTTCCTGAAGAACAAGTACATGCTCGGCGAAGAATTTTCGATGCTCGACGTTGCGATCGCGCCGCTCTTGTGGCGTCTGGATCACTACGGCATCGAGCTGTCGAAGAATGCTGCGCCGTTGATGAAGTACGCCGAGCGGATTTTCAGCCGCCCGGCTTATATCGAAGCGCTGACGCCTTCGGAAAAGGTGATGCGCCGCTGAGTTTTGCGAGTGCGGACGCGGGCGTCGCGGGCTTCGCGACGTCGCGTTCCGGTAAAGGACAGTTGATGCAAGAGATTTCCACCAAACCTTACTTGCTGCGCGCGCTCTACGAGTGGTGCACGGATAACGGTTTCACGCCGCATATCGCGGTCCGGGTCGACAACTCCACGCGCGTGCCGCGTCAGTTCGTGCGCAACGACGAGATCGTGTTGAACGTCAGCTTCGAGGCGACGAGCCAGTTGCAGATGGGCAATGAGTGGATCGAGTTCAGCGCGCGCTTCTCGGGCAAGTCGCACAAGATTGAGGTGCAGGTCGCGAACGTGCTCGCCATTTATGCGCGAGAGAACGGCCAGGGCATGGCATTTCCGGTCGAGCCGGCGACGCTCGCTTCGGCGTCGGATGCGTCCGGGGCGCCGCGTTCGTCAGAGCTCGATCAGGCCGAGATCGATGAAGCGGCGGCAGCGGGATCGGCGGCGGGCGAGCGTGCTTCCGCCGACGAGGAGACGTCGAAATCGGTCGGCCGCTCTCACCTCAAAGTGATCAAATGAAGTAGAATCCTGTGCTTCGCCGGCTTAGCTCATCTGGTAGAGCGCTTGACTTGTAATCATGAGGTGGCGGGTTCGAGTCCTGCAGCCGGCACCAGACAAGCGCCGACGGGTCGCGTGATGTTCGCGTGACCCGTTTGCTTTCTGGGCAGAAGATGCGAAGTGGTCCGATGCTTTAAGCGAGCATCGCGGTCGACAGAAAAAAGTTTTCCAGACCTGTTGACGAAAAGCGAAGCGTTGTTCATAATCTCGTTTCTCTGCTGCTGATGCAGCGACGCAGAACGGAAGGGGTGGCGGCGGTAGTTAAGCGGCTGAACTTCGAAGGCGACTGAGGGTTGGGACGCCGGTTCTTGCGAATGTTCTTTAAAAACTAACAGCCGATAAGTGTGGGCGCTTGATGGCGACGCGCC
>NZ_FCNZ02000020.1 GCF_001544495.1 Caballeronia telluris | reverse complement strand
GACTTCACGCGACACGGTCGCTTTGCCATTGGCTACAACGACCTTCGATGCGAACGTCGCCTGCGGCAATCCCGTCAGCGCGGCCAGCATCTGACCGGTCTGATTCGAATCGTCGTCGATGGCCTGCTTGCCGAGGATTACCAACTGAGGCTGCTCCTTGTCGACCAGCGCCTTGAGAATCTTCGCCACCGCCAGCGGCTGCAATTCATCAGCCGATTCGACCAGAATCCCGCGATCCGCGCCGATCGCCATTGCCGTGCGCAGCGTCTCCTGACATTGCGTCACGCCGCACGACACGGCCACGACTTCCGTCGCAATGCCCGCTTCGCGCAGACGTATCGCTTCTTCCACCGCGATCTCATCGAACGGATTCATCGACATCTTCACGTTCGCGATATCGACGCCGCTTCCGTCCGACTTCACGCGAACCTTGACGTTGTAGTCGACCACACGCTTGACCGGTACAAGAATCTTCACACTGACACTCCCTGAATGGATGTATCCGCAGCAATGCGCTTCGCCCGGTCGATGACCGGCTTGTCGACGAGCTTGCCGTCGACGGCGAACGCACCCTTCGGGTTCTCGGCGAGCCGCGCGAGCACGCGTTCGGCCCAGGCGCGATCCGCGTCGCTCGGCGCGTATCCGCGGTTCACGGCATCGACCTGCTTAGGATGAATGCACAGCTTCGCGCCGAAGCCGAAGCGGCGTCCAAGCGCGACGTCTTCCGCGATCAACGCGGCGTCGTCGATGGCGAGCGTCACGCCATCGACCGGCGCGGGCAGCCCGGCATAACGCGACTCGATGACGAAGGCCGAGCGCACCGCATCGAGTTCACGGTCCATGCCTTCGACCCCCGCATCGACGCAATAGTCGAACGAACCGAACGCGAGCCGCGCGACCGCCTGCGCCTTCGCGACCTCGCGCATGCGCACGACGCCCGCCACCGTCTCGACCAGCGCGACGAGCGCCGCGTCCGCGCCGAGCCGCGACGCGATATCGCCCAGCTGTTCCGGGCATTCGGACTTCGGCACCATCACGTCGCGTACTGGCGAGTCGTGCAGCATCGCGACATCGTCGGCATGCCACGGCGTGCCGGACGCATTGACCCGCACCATCACACGGCGACGGTCCACGCCGGACAACGACGAACGCAGCCATTGGGACAATTGCTCGCGTGCTGCGATCTTGGCGTCGGGGGCGACGGCGTCTTCGAGGTCGATCACCACCTGATGCGCGGCGCTCGCGAGCGCCTTCGCAAAGCGCTCGGGGCGGTCGCCGGGAACGAACAGATAACTGCGCAAGGTCATGCTGGTTTCCTCGTCAATTCATGCGGAGTTCCAGCCGCGCTGGAACGTTTCGGAATAGCTGTAGCGGTCGGCGGGATGAATGATGATCGCGCCTTCGACCACATCGCCGCGCCGGTTCAGATAGCGGCGGCACATCCACAACGCGGGCGAGCGCGCCTTCGCGTTGATGAGCCGCGCGATGTCGGCGGGCAGCGCGATCGCGCGAATCTCCTGCTGCACTTCTGCGATCTGCTCGCCGAACTGACGCTCGATCATCGTGAAGAGCGGCGTGTGCAACTCGCCCTCGTCGATCACGAGCGAGCGGAACGCAGGATGAATGTAGGCATCGGTGTGGCAGATCGGATCGGGGCTGCCCGGCGAGCGGCGCAGGCTCTTCACATGCAGCCACGTCTCGCCGGGATTCGCGCGCAGCAGGTCGCAGACCGCGGGGTCGTCGAGCGGCTCGGTCTCCTTCGAGAGAATTTCGAGCACCGTGTCCGCCGTATAGCGCTGCAGGTCGCTCAGTTGCTGCATCACTTGCCGGTAAGCGCCCTCGGTCCTGAGCGCCTTGACCGTCGTGCCGACGCCCGGCTGCCGTACGACCATGCCCAGTTGCACGAGCTGCTTGACCGCTTCGCGCACCGTGGAGCGGCTTGCGCCGAACTGCTCGCAAAGCTCGAATTCGGTCGGGATCGTCGAGCCGACGGGATAACGCCCGCTCTGGATCTCGTTGACGAGTGTCTGCGCCAGTTGCATGTAACGCGGCTGCTGACCGAGTACTGTGACCATCGATGTGCCTGCACGTGAAGAGGTGGACGGACGCGCGCGTCCGTCGACCTCTTGTGCGCGACTCATTGCATCCTGCATGCGAGCCTCATTGCACCACGGCCTGGTCACGAAGCGCGGCGATTCTGCCAGCATCGTAACCGAGTTCGGCAAGCAGCCGATCCGTGTCGCGGCCCAGTTCGGGCGCGGCCTGCTTCGGCAACGGATCGCTTACGCGCACCGGCGCCGCGACGCCGCGAATCGCGCCGAACTGCGGATGCTCGGCCGCGACGACGCCCTCGCGTTCCGCGACGAACGGGTTGTCGAGCGCCTGCTTCACGTCGTACACCGGCGCGGCGGGCACGCGGCCGCCGAGGCGCTTGAGCCATTCGTCGGTGGTCGCAACCGAGAGCGCGGCATCGAGTTCCTTTTCCAGCACGTCGCGATTCGCGAGCCGCGCCTTGAAGTTGCAGAAGCGCTCGTCGGTGATCCACGACGGCTTGTCGAGCACTTCCGCGAGCACGCCCCAGAACTTTTCCTTGTTGCACATCAGGAAGATCCAGCCGTCCTGGGTCTTGTACAACTGGCTCGGCGTCAGCGACGGATGCGACGAGCGGCGGTCGCGCCCGGTCACGACGTCGCCGTTCAGATACCACGTCGCGACATACGCGAGGTTATGCAGCGCGACATCGAAGAGGCTCACGTCGACGTCGCGTCCCTTGCCGGTCGCGCGCGCCTCGACAATGCCCGCGAGCAGCGCCATTGCGGCCGTGGTGCCCGTCATCAGGTCGATGATGGAAAGACCGAAGCGCGCGGGCGGGCTGTCGGGCTCGCCCGTCATCGAGAGATAGCCGGCCTCCGCCTGCATCAGATAGTCGTAGCCGGGCCACGACGCGCGGCTGCCGGTGCGCCCGTAAGCCGACAGATGGCCGCATACGATCGCCGGGTTCGCCTGGCTCAACTGCTCGTAGGTGAGGCCGAGCTTCGCGGGCAGATCGCCGCGCAGGTTGTTGAAGACGGCATCGCTCGTGGCGACGAGATCGAGCAGCACCTGCCGCGCGTCTTCCTTTTTCAGATCGAGCGTGAAGCTCGACTTGTTGCGGTTGAACGCTTCGAAGAAGTGGCTGTCGCCTTCGCCGAAGAAGTGCGGGCCGACCAGGCGCCCCACGTCGCCGCCTTCGCGGAAGTTTTCGATCTTGATGATCTCGGCACCGAGATCGGCGAGATGCTGGGTCGCGAACGGGCCGGCGCCGTATTGTTCGACGGCGACGATGCGAACGCCTGAAAGCGGCAGACTCATACGGGGTTCCTCTCGATCAGTTGCTTGGCGATGATGATGCGCTGCATCTCGTTGGTGCCTTCGCCGATGACGAGCAGCGGCGCGTCCCGATAGAGACGCTCGACGTTGAATTCCTTCGAGTAGCCATAGGCGCCATGAATACGCATCGCTTCGATGCTGTTTTCGAGGCCGGCTTCCGTGGCGAAATACTTAGCCATGCCGGCTTCCATGTCGCAGCGCTCGCCGCGATCGAACGCACGCGCGGCGGCGTCGGTGAGCAGGCGCGCGGCCTGAACGCGCGTCGCCATCTCGCCGAGCTTGAGCGCGATCGCCTGATGCTTGCAGATCGGCTTGCCGAAGGTCTTGCGCTGCTGCGAGTACGACACGGCTTCATCGAGCGCCGCCTGCGCGATGCCGACGCCGCGCGCCGCCACGTTGATGCGCCCGAGTTCCAGCCCGTTGAGAATCTGCTTGAAGCCACGGCCTTCTACACCGCCGATGAGTCGCGAAACCGGCACGCGAAAATCGGTGAACGTCAGTTCGCACGTATCGATGCCCTTGTAGCCGAGCTTGGGCAGCTTGCGGCTCACTTCGAAGCCCGGTCCCTTCTCGATCAGTAGCAGGCTCATGCCGCGATGGCGCGGCTCGGCCTTCGGATCGGTCTTGACCAGCAGGGCGAGCGTATTGCCGTACATGCTGTTGGTGATCCAGGTCTTGTTGCCGTTGACCACATACTCGTCGCCTTCGCGGCGCGCCGTCGTGCGGATGGCTTGCAAGTCAGTGCCGCAGTCCGGCTCGGTGAGGCCGATTCCGCCGCGCAGTTCGCCCGTCGCCATGCGCGGCAGGTACTCGCGTTTCTGTTCCTCGGTGCCGTTGCGCTGCACGGTCATCGCCATGATGACGTGCGAATTGATGATGCCGCTCACCGACATCCACACCGCCGACATGCGGTCGATGATCTTCGCGTAGGTTGAGGTGGAAAGACCGAGGCCGCCGTATTCCGGCGCGATCAGGCAGCCGAACAGCCCCATCTCCTTCATCTTCTCGACGATCTCGTGCGGATACTCGTCGGCGGCTTCGAGCGCGTGCACGTACGGTTTGACTTCGGTCTTCAGGAAGCGCTCCAGCATGTCGAGGATCAGCGCCTCGTTTTCCTGCGCTTCCTGCGCGTGATCTGTTTCGATGGTTGCCATTTGAACCTCTCTTTAAGCGGGCTGACGCAGGATGCCGGCGAGTTGCTCGACGCTCGCGCGTTCGAGCCCGAGCACGGCTTCGCGAATCTGATCGGCGCGATCGCGCGACACCACGCGCTGCGCGTTGTCGTAGAACTTTTCGACGATGCCTTCGTTGGTCATCGGCCGGTCCGACGAACCGCGGTTGATCGCTTCGCGATGCGCGAGGCGGCGGCTGTCGCGCGTCGTCACGATCACCTCGCCCGTGTAGTGGCGAGGGAAGGTCGATTCCGGATCGACTTCGTATTCGACGCGTTGCGCGAGCGCGAGCACGGCGGGATCGGCGAGGGCACCTGCGTCGAGGTCGTCGAGCGTGAAGCGGCCTTTCAGCAGGCCGGTCGCGACGATGTACGGAATGCTGAACTGCGCGTCGTAGCTGTTGGCCGGGCGCTTCTTGTTCGCGACCGGCTCGCACACCACGTCGACGACCGGACCCGGCACGCGCACGACGACCTTTTCGATCGCATCGCCCGCGAGACGGTGTTCGCGATGAAGCGCGATGGCGGCATCGGACGACGCGTGCGTGAAGTGGCACGCGGGAATCGGCTTCAACGCGACCTGCTCGATTTCCCATGTTTCGCCGAGGCCGGCGGTCGCGATCGACAGATCGGGCGTCGCGTGGTCGGACAGATACAGTGCGTAGAGTCCGTAGCGGCCTTCGTAGGCGGAGCCCGGGCCGATGTAGCCGTGCTTCGCGAGCGTCGCGGCGGTGGTCGCGCTCGCGGCGGCCCAGCCCGGATGCAGGCGCTTGGTCCACGCGCCGTCTTCGAGGAACTCCATGCTGCCCGACGCCATCGAGAGCACGATGCCTTGCGCCTCAACGGCGGCGTCCTTCGAAAGCCCCATCAGTTTCGATGCCGCGAGCGCACAGCCGAACGCGCCGACGAGTCCCGTCGGATGAAAGCCGACCTTGTGAAAGCCGCCTTGCGCGACGGCGCCGACGCGCGTCGAGACTTCCATCGCGGCGATGTACGCGGCGAGCATCTGCGCGCCGCTCGCGCCTTCGCGCTCGGCAAGGCCGAAGGCGCACGGCAGGGCGCTCGCGGTCGAATGGATCACGCCGCGCGAGTGCGTGTCGTCGAAGTCGAGGCCGTGCACGAGCAGGCCGTTGGCGAGCATCGCATCGCGCAGGGCGAGCCTGCCGGACTTGCCGAACACCGTCGACGGGCCCGTCCCCAGTTCGCGCATCGCGGCGAGCGTCATGTCCGCGTAGCCGAAGGCGGTGGTCGCGAAGGCGAGACCGATGCCGTCGAGGATCAGATGCTTGGCCCGCTCACGGACCGCCGAAGGAATGGCATCGACGGTCAGGTCCAGCGCGAAGCCGGCGAGCCGGGTCGAGATGCGGGGCGTGTCGTTGGGTGCGTTCATCGTGCTACGTCTCCGTTTTGAAGCCCGAACGGTTCGTCGAGGATCACCGTGTCGGGCGAAACCGCTTCGAGGGAATATTGATTGGCATCGACGCCGAGCGAGAGGATCGCGATCACGAGCAGGAGCAGCACGCCCGACACCATCACGAGCACGCCCAGCACGCCGAACTGTGCGTACAGCAGCACCGCGCCGTACGACGTGATGATCGAAGCGAGCCGTCCGCACACGCCCGCCGTGCCGGTGCCGCGCAGGCGCAGCGCCGTCGGGAAGAGTTCGGGCACGTAGCTGAAGAGGCCGAGCGTCACGACCACATAGATGCAGGTGACGAGCGTGAAGCCCACGCACGCGATCGCCGCGTTCGCGACCATGTGCGGATAGATGAAGCCGAGCACGATCGTCGCGAGGCTGAAGGCGACGAGACCCTTCGCCCGTCCGAGCCGGTCCGCGCAGAAGAAGCCGAGCAGGGCGCCCGCCGGTGCGCCGAACGACATCAGGAGCGTGAAGCCGAGCGAGGTCACGACGTCGCGTCCTTCGCGGACAAAGAACGTCGGCAGCCAGGCGACGAAGCCGTACACCGCCACGTTCACCGCGATCACCGTGAGCGCCGCCGTGACCGTGCGTCCGATCATGCCCCGGCGCAGCAGGGCGCGAAACGGCTGCGGCGGCACTTCGAGATTCTGCGTGCGCGAGCAGGGCGGAAGCGGCCCGCGCTGCGCTTCGACTTCGCGCTCGATCGCGCTCACCGTGTCTTCCGCTTCCTTCAGGCGCCCGACCGATTCCAGCCAGCGCGGTGATTCCGGCATCGAATGGCGCAGCACCCAGACGACCACCGCGCCGATGCCCGCGATGCCGAACATCCAGCGCCAGCCGAGCGCGGGGATCACGACATAGCCGACGCTGGTTGCGATGAGCAGCCCAGAGTTGATCATCAGCGCGAGGAGGGCGGTCCAGCGTCCGCGATGCGCGGGCGGGATGAATTCGCAGAGCGTGCCCGCCGCGACCACGAGTTCCGCGCCAAGTCCGATGCCCATCACGAAGCGCAGCCCGATCAGCCAGTAGATCGACGGCGCGAAGGCCGCGGCGATCGACGTGAGGCCGAAGAGCGCGAGGTTGATCTGATACGAGGAACGGCGTCCGAAGCGGTCGCCGAGATAGCCCGAAAAGCCCGCGCCGATCAGCATGCCGAAGAAGCCCGCCGAGACGAAGATGCCGTTCAGTTGCAGCGTCGAGAAGCCTTGCTTCACCATCGCAGCAGAGACGCCGGCGGCGAGATACACGTCGAATGCATCGAGTGCCGCGCCCGCGCCGATCAGGCCGAGGATCTTCCAGTGAAAGCGCGCCATCGGCAGTCTGTCCAGCCGCGCGCCTGCGCTTACGTTTTGGTTCACAGATGTCTCCAATACTGTGAGAAGGGATCGGATCGCAGCCCGTTTCTGTGCCGGGTCGGGATCTGTTGCGAGCGTCGTGCTGGCGGATGCCTGCGCTCAGTCGCCCGTGCCGTAGCCGCGCTTCGCGATCAGCGCCGTGCGCACGAAATCCATCACCGGCGTGCCGTCCTGCTTGAACGCGCGCGTGTGGACGGTGACGATGCCCTGCGTCGGACGCGACTTCGATTCGCGCTTTTCGAGCACTTCCGATTCAGCGTAGAGCGTATCGCCGCAGAAAACCGGCCCGGTCAGCCTGATCTCCTTCCAGCCGAGATTGGCGATCGCCTTGCCGCTGACATCGTTGACCGACATGCCGAGCACGATCGCCACCGTGAGGCCGCTGTTCACCAGCAGGCGGCCGAACTCGCTCTTGGCGGCATGCGCGGCGTCGCAGTGCATCGGGTGGAAGTTCATGGTCAGCAGCGAGAACTGGATGTTGTCCGACTCGGTGATCGTGCGCCCTGGCCGATGTTCGTAGATGTCACCGACCGTGAAATCCTCCAGATAGCGGCCGTAGCTCGCGCGGTAACGCTGGCTGCCCAGTTCTTGTGCCTGCATCATCCCTGCCTCCTGTATCGCTTGGTTGTTTGTACGTACAAAGTATCCGGCGCGGGCGTGCGGCATGTCAAGCGGGAAAAGGGTAAACCACGGGAGGTTTTTTAAGGGCTTGCTGGCAGCCTTCAGCCGGGCCGCTTCGTCGCTTGCGCGCGGGCGATGCCGTGCGACGCGCCTTCGTCGGCTTCCTCGGCGCGGTTGCGGCCGAGCGCTTTCGCGCGATAGAGCGCGGCGAGCGCCGCCGGTTCCGCTGGCGTGCGCGCAGTCGAAGACGCGCAGCCGATCGACATGGTGACGAGCGACGCTTCGTCGAGCGGCCCGCGCAGCTTCGTCGGCAGACTTTAATCGCGTAAAATCAAATGTATTAAGATCGCAGTCGACGGTCGCCTGCTTTTTCAGCACGCGCAGCCCCGAATCGAGCCAGTTCGCATTTCTCCGGCAAGCCCGTCGCCCCGACCTCATCGTTATCCGCCCGCGCGAACCCGTCGCGGGGGCTTCGACTCAAATTCGAAAACTTCCAAAATCGTCCACTCCTTCGATATCCAATGGCATATACCAGTCCGCAAGTCTCCGAGTTGCTCGCGCAACGCAACGCACTCGAGAAGCAGCTGTCAGAAGCACGCGAAAAAGAAGCGCGGCTCGCCCTGATCGAAATCGTTCAGAAAATGCGCGAGTACGGGATCAGCCTGCATGACCTGATCGGCCGCAAGCCCGCGCCCGAGCCCGTGCAGCCGCAGGAAGGCGCGGCGAAATATCGCGACCCGCTCACCGGCGCGACGTGGAGCGGCCGCGGACGCGCGCCGCACTGGATCGCCGGGAAGGACCGCGAGGCGTATCGGATATCCGAGCGCGCCGATGCCGATGCCGAGGCCGAGGCCGAGGCCGAGGCCGATGCCGAGGCCATGGCGGGCGCGCAGGCGTCGCTTTTCCCCGACGCCGGCTGAACGCGCACCGGGCGACTGCCACCGCCTCCAGAGCGATCAGCACCATGGAAAAGTGCCGATACTGCGCCAAAATCCGCGACGAATGGGATTGTCACGGCGACGAGTGCCGAAGCGCCATCGCCCGTGCGTTGCGACGCGAGCGCGCGGGTCTGCCGATGGTGCCCGAAAAGATCCGCAACGAAGTCCCGCCCGGCGCGACGACCAACGAGGTCATCACGGTCCTGTCGCGGCAACGTCTGCGCGCGCGGCGTGCGAACGAAGATCGCCGCAAGCTCAAGCAAATGAACGACGAGGACGTCGGCTAGTTTTCCGGTGTGCGCGTCCATCGCGCTTTCGGCCGGGGACCGCCACCGGTCGTGGCCGACACGGATTTTCGTCGTTTGTTCGCGCAAAGCGCGTCTCGAAAACCGGCGGCCCGCCCTCCGCGACCGTGTAAACTGCTGACTTTTTTTAACATTGGTGGCACGGTGCAAGCCTCCCAGCGCACGGTTCACGGCGGTCCGGCCCTCATCCGCTTGCTTGCGCGCCTGACGGACGTCGACGTTCCCGATCCCGGACAGTCGCTTTCGGACCGGCTGAGCCAATGGCTCGGCTGGACGGACGCCATCGCGCTCTCGACGGCGCTGAACGGCGCGTTGCCCGCCGGTGCGCCCGGCGCGCACACGGACGGCAGCGCCGAAGAGCGCGAATGCGCGCGTTTGCGCGCGTCGCTGGCGAAGTCGATTGCGGGTGACAGCGCCTTTGCGACGACCCGCCGGCGCGAAGAAGCGCCCACGGACTACGCGGTTTTCCGTCAACGCTATCTCTCCCTGCAACAGACGATGGAGACGGGCATCGGCAGCCTGCGCGTCCGTCTGCGCGCGAAGCTGGCAGCCGGGACGCCCGGCATGACGCGCCTCGCGATGGTCGATGCCGTGATGGAGCAGGCGCTGGCCGCGCGTGAGCACAACGTGCTGGCGACCGTGCCGTCGTTGCTCGGCAAGCATTTCGAGCGTCTGCGCCAGGCCGCGCTCGCGGACGCCTCCGCAATCGACGATAAGGCGCCCGTCGCGTGGCTCGACGTGTTCCGCAAGGATATGCAGAGCGTTTTGCTCGCCGAACTGGATGTTCGTATACAACCGGTCGAAGGGCTGCTTGCCGCCCTTCGTACCCGCTGACTGAGACGCCATGTCCAGAAATCTGATCAATCTCGCTGTTTTTGTCGTCGGTCTGGCCGCCGTGTGCTGGATCGGTGCCGGTTACGTCGGTTCGAACCTGCTCGCGCTAGCCGTCACGATGCTGGTCGGCGCCTGCTATCTCGCGGGCGCGCTCGAATTGCAGCGCTACCAGCAGGCCACCGCGACCCTCACGCGCGCCGTCGCGAGCCTGAGCGCGCCGCCGCCGAGGCTCGGCGTCTGGCTCGACACCTTGCATCCCGGCTTGCGCAATGCGGTCCGTCTGCGTATCGAGGGCGAGCGCGTGGCGTTGCCCGGCCCGTCGCTGACGCCGTATCTGGTCGGTCTGCTCGTGCTGCTCGGCATGCTGGGCACGCTGCTCGGCATGGTGGCGACGCTCCGGGGCACCGGGCTCGCGTTGCAAAGTGCCACCGATCTCCAGGCGATCCGCGAGTCGCTCGCCGCGCCGGTCAAGGGACTCGGCTTCGCATTCGGCACTTCGATTGCGGGCGTCGCGACATCCGCGATGCTCGGGCTGCTGTCCGCGTTGTGCCGCCGCGAGCGGATCGAGGCGGCGCACCTGCTCGACGCGAAAATCGCGACGACCCTGCGCGTCTACTCGCAAAGCCATCAGCGCGAGGAAAGTTTCAGGCTCCTGCAACGGCAGGCCGATCTGATGCCGACGCTCGTCGACCGGCTGCAAGCGATGATGGGCGCCATTGAGCAGCAAAGCGTCGCGCTGAACGAACGTCAGCTCGCGAGTCAGGAGGCCTTTCATGGCAGGACCGAAGCGGTGTACGGACTACTCGCTTCGTCGGTGGAGCAGTCGTTGAGACGGAGCGTCGCGGAAAGCGCGCGAGCGGCCGGCGCGGCGCTGCAACCGGTGATGGAAGCCACGATGGCCGGTCTCGCGCGCGAGACGGCCTCGCTGCACGAGAGCGTCTCCGAGGCGGTGCAGAAGCATCTTGATGGCGTGTCCACCGGCTTCGAGTCGACGACCACGACCGTCGCGGACCTCTGGAAAGAAGCGCTGGCGGGGCATCGGCAAACCAGCGAGACGCTCGCGGGCGATTTGCGCGCGTCGCTGGATCGATACACGCAGACGTTCGAGCAACGCTCGGCAGCGCTCCTCGACGGCGTTTCGACGCGCCTGGAAGCGTCGACGCAAAGCGTGTCGGACGCGTGGAATCTGGCCGTGTCGCGGCAGGAACGCGCGAGCGAGAAACTCGCGGGCGACAGCCAGCAGGCCTTGGCGGCCGCCGCCGCGACCTTCGAACGGCATTCGGCGTCGCTGCTGCACGGCGTGGGGCAGTCGCATGCGGCGTTGCAGGGCGAACTCGCATCGCGCGACGAGGAGCGCCTCGCCGTCTGGGCCGGGACGCTCGGCGCGATGGCCGCGAAACTGAGCGACGATTGGCAGCAGGCAAGCGGCGAAACCGCGAACCGCCAGCAGCAGATCTGCGACGCGCTCGCGCAGACCGCGCGCGACATCTCGACCGGAATGAAGACGCACGCGGACGAAACCATCGCGGAAATCGACCGGCTGGTGCAGGCGGCGGCGCAGGCGCCCAAGGCCGCGGCGGACCTTCAGGCGCAACTGGCGGCGCGGGATCAGGAGCGGCTGACGGCGTGGACGGAGGCGCTCGCCGCGATGGCGGCCAACCTGAGCCACGAGTTCCAGCAGACCAGCGCGTCGACGGCGAGCCGCCAACAGGAAATCTGCGACGCGCTCGCGCAAACCGCGCGCGACGTATCCGACGAGACGCGCTCGCACGCCAGCGACACGATCGCCGAGATTGGGCGGCTCGTGCAGGCCGCGTCGGAAGCGCCGAAGGCCGCGGCGGAAGTCGTCGCGGAACTGCGGCAGAAGCTCTCCGACAGCATGGTCCGCGACACCGCGATGCTGGAAGAACGCAGCCGCTTGCTGGCGACGCTGGAAACGCTGCTCGACGCCGTGAACCACGCCTCGACCGAGCAGCGCTCGGCCGTCGATGCGCTGGTTTCGACGTCGGCGGATTTGCTGGATCGCGTCGGCACGCGCTTCGCCGACAAGATCGAAGCCGAAACGGACAGGATGGGCGCGGTGGCCGCGCAGGTCACCGGCAGCGCGGTCGAAGTGGCGAGTCTGGGCGAGGCGTTCGGCGCGGCGGTGCAGGCGTTCGGCGAGTCGAACGACAAGCTCGTGACGCACCTTGAGCGCATCGAAGGCGCGCTCGACAAGTCGCTCGCCCGCAGTGACGAACAGCTTGCCTATTACGTGGCGCAGGCGCGGGAGGTCATCGACCTGAGCATGCTGTCGCAGAAACAGATCGTCGAAGATTTGCAGCAGCTTGCCGGGCGGCGGGCGTCGGCGGGAGCCAAGGCAGCATGAACGAGGAAATCGACGGCGGCGTCGAGCCCACGGCACCGATCTGGGCCGCTTTCGGCGACCTGATGTCGGTGCTGATCGGCGCCTTCGTGCTGATTCTGGTCGGTGTGATCGGCGTGCAACTGGAGCTTTCGACCCGGCTGGAGCACGAAGTCAAGCAGCGCCAGATGGAAAGCCAGCGCCGCAAGACGCTGGAGCAGGCGCTCGCGGGGCCGCTGGCGGCGGGGCGCGTGACGCTCGTCAACGGGCGCATCGGCATCAGCGGCAGCGTGCTGTTCGCGCTGAATTCCGATCAGTTGCGGCCCGAGGGCAGGGAAATCCTGAAGAGTCTTGCCGGGCCGCTCTCCGTGTATCTGCGGTCGCACGACGAGATTCTGATGGTCAGCGGCTTCACCGACGACCGGCAGGTCCGCGACGGCAACAAGCGTTTCGCCGACAACTGGGAGCTGTCCGCCGAACGCGCGCTGACCGTGACGCGCGCGCTGATCGCGGAGGGCATGCCGTCGTCGTCGGTTTTTGCGGCGGCGTTCGGTTCCGAGCAGCCGGTCAGTTCTAACGCCGACGACGGCGGACGCGCGAAGAACCGCCGCGTGGAAATCGCACCGATCCCGCGGCCATCGAATGCAACGGTGAAAGCCCGTGACTGACGCCGAAACCCGCGCCCGGACGATGCTCGACGCGTGGCGCGAACGCGGCGCCGATCGGCTGGATTCCGTGCGTTTTCGGTTCATCGAGGCGCTGGAACGGCGGGCGGCCGCGCAGAACGGCGAGGCGCGGCGCGTGCTCGACGCGCGGCTGGCGGGGCTGGTGGAAGCGTATGCGGCCGAGGTGGCAAAGGCCGAGGCAAGCGCCGACGCGAACGCCGGGGCGAAACCGTCGCGCGGACCGTTGGGCGACTTACTGGATCACATCGAAAATGAAGCGCCGGCAGGCAGCCGGGCCTCGTATCCGGAACTGGAACTGCTCGAATACTTCCGGCAAACCTGGTCCAGCGTCAGCGCCGACAAACAAGTGCGGCAATCGCTGGAACAGGTACCCGGGAACGCGGGACCGCTCAATTCCAGCAGCCTCGTGCACCGGTCGCTCTCGCTGATGCGCGAGCTTTCGCCGGGCTATCTCCAGCAGTTCCTGTCTTATGTCGACGCGCTGTCGTGGATGGAGCAGTTGAACGGCGCGGGCGCCCCGGCGACGAAGGACACGCCGCGCGCGGCAAGCGCCCGCAAGAACGCGCGGCCCAAGCCGCGCTAAATGCGCAGCCGCTCAGCCGGCGAACGGCGAATTCTTCCTGAGCGCCGTCGCCATCGCTTGCAGGGCGACGAGATAGCCGTCGACGCCCAGTCCGCAGATCACCGCCATCGCCGCCTTCGACACCAGCGAGTGCCGGTACGTCTCGTCGCGCTTGTGAATATTAGTGATGTGCAATTCGATCAGCGGTTTCTGCACGAGCTTGACGGCATCGAGCACCGGCACCGACGCGAACGAAAAGCCTGCCGGATTGATGATCACGCCGGCGTCGCGTTCGAACGCTTCCTGAAGCCAGTCGACCATCGTCGCTTCGCTGTTGGTCTGCCGGAATTCGCACGCGAGTTCCAGCCGCCCGGCGAGCGCCTCGACTTCCTGTTGCACGCGCGCGAGCGTCGTGGTGCCGTACAGATGCGGTTCGCGCTTGCCCAGCATGTTCAGGTTCGAGCCGTTCAAGACATAGACGAGTTCATTCATTGCCATACTCACTTTAAAAGATCGGGTGCGGGCTCAGTGGCTGTTGCTCATGCTCGCCGGCGCGTAGTCGTCGTCGCCGACGATCCGCGCCGCCGAATCCGTGCGGTTCATGTCGATGCCGAGCGTTTCGGGCGCGGTCAGGATCGCGATCAGCGAGATCACGTTGAACGCGACGCACACGGCCACGACGCCCCACGGCGATCCGTTGCACAGAGCGAAGAGCCACACGGCGAGCACCGGCATCGGGCCGCCCGCGACGAGATTCGCGCCGGTGTAGGCGAGCGCCGAGCCGGAATAACGCACGTTGGTGGGAAAGGCTTCCGCGAACGCAACCGGCTGAATGCCGCTCTGGAACTGCGTGAAACCGAGGAAGAAGCCCATCGCGGCGAGCATCGGCAGGAAGCTCTTCGTATCGAGAATCTGGAAGTAGAAGAAGAGCATGACGAGCGTCGCGGTCGAACCGATCGCGAGCGCCTTGCGGCGGCCGATCTTGTCGCTCAACATGCCGCCCGCCAGCGCGCCGACGATCGCGCACACGTTCGCGCCCATCAGGAGCAGGAAGCCAGTTTGCTTCGGCACGGCGAGCGTCTTCGTGATGTAGCTGAGCGAGAACACCACGATCAGGTAGAAGATTGCGGCCGGTCCGCAGAAGAACAGCATCCAGCGCAGCACGGTGCGCCAGTGCAGGCGCAGCGCGTCGCGCAGCGGGCTCGCGACCTGCACGACCTGCGTCTTGCGAAGCTCGACGAACGCGGGCGTCTCGCTGACCTTCAGCCGGATATACACGCCGACCACGATCAGCACGAAACTCAGCACGAACGGAATGCGCCAGCCGTAGGCATCGAACGCGTCGGCCGACATCAGCGAGGACAGCAATAGCAGGGCGCCGTTCGCCATGATCTGGCTGAGCGGCGAGCACAGTCCGAGCAGACCCGAATACTTGCCGCGCCGGTCGGGGCTCGCGTGTTCGATCGCCATCAACTGGGCGCCCGTCGATTCGCCGCCGAGCGCGAAGCCCTGAAGAATGCGCAGGACGACGAGCAGCACCGGCGCCCACAAGCCGATGCTCGCGTAGGTCGGCAGAATGCCCATCAGCATCGACGAAAGCCCCATCACCGAGACCGTGCCGAGCATCAGGTTGCGTCGGCCGAGCTTGTCGCCGAGGTGCCCGCAGATGATCGCGCCGAGCGGCCGCGCCGCCAGTCCGACGCCGAACGTCGCGAGCGATGCCAGAAGCGCGGTCGTCGGGTCCATCGCGGGGAAGAAAAGCTTCGGCAAAACCGTGGCGGCGAGCGCGCCGTAAAGCGTGAAATCGAACCATTCGAGCGCCGTGCCGACCGCCGCGGCGGTGACGGCGCGCGTACGCATCGCGGCGTGGGCGTCTGCTGTGTCGTGAACCATGTTGTCTCCTCTCTTTAGCCATGTCGTCGGCGCGCATGTGTTTTCGCACCGTGCGGCAAGACTATCACCGGTGCCTGGGATGTCGTTCCAGGGTGGAATTTCATCTCATAATGTGCAAGGATTCGCGGATAAATCCACGGAGACAGACATGCCCGGCGTTACCGAGCGCACGCTCGCCGTTCTCGAATATCTCGCGACGCAGATGGAAGGCACGCCGCTCGCGCTCATTTCCGCCGAACTCGATATTCCGCGCAGCGCGTGTCACCGGCTGCTCGTCGATCTCAAGCAGTGCGGCTACGTCCGGCAGTTGCGCGAGCACGGCGACTACGTGCTCACCACCAAGCTCGTCGGCCTGGGGCTGGGCTTTCTAGCGACGTCCGGCATCGTCGATATCGCGCAGACGATGCTCGACCGGCTCGCGGAAAAATCGGGCGAACTGGTGCGGCTGGCGATCGTCGATGGCGACCGCATCACGTGGGTCGCGAAGGCGCAGGGCGCGCTGAAAGGGCTGCGCTACGACCCCGACATGGGCATGGACACCGTGCTTTCGTGCAGCGCGACCGGCCACGCGTGGATGATGACGATGTCCGACGAACGCGCGCTCGAACTCGTGTCGCGACAGGGTTTTGGGCAGCCGAAACAATACGGGCCGAAGGCGCCGACGACGGTGCAGGGCTTGCTCGAATTCATCCACGCGGCGAGGCAGCGCGGCTATGCGACCATCAACCAGGTCTTCGCGCCGGGCATGACCGCGATGGCGGCGCCCGTGCAGCGGCGCGGCTATCCGGCGATCGGCGTGATCAGCATCGCGGGGCCGCTCGTGCGGCTCGACGAGAAGCGCATGGAAAGCCTCGGGCCGACGCTCCTGGCGGCAGCATTGGAACTGGCCGCGGCGAGCCTTGCGTCGCCGCTATTCAATGGAAGTCGTTAGTTCCGAGGTGGCGCAGCGTGCCGACGAGCAGATGCATCTCGGCGACAAGGAAAGCGCCCGCGCGCCTCGACAGCGCGATGCGGGAACGGCGCGGGCAACGCGTGCCGTCGACGTGTGAACGACTGTTTCACTCGCCGCGTTCCACGCACCGAAACCCCGCGTACACGTACTGATAGTGCGCCTGAAACCAGTTGCGAAAGCTCGGCCGCAGCATGCACGCGGCCGTGCGCGGCGATCCGCCTTTCAGCACGAAGTGCTTGTCGTCGTAGAAATTCGCGGAATAGCCGAGATAAAACGGAAACGGTTCGAAGCCCGGCAGCGGTCCGAACGTCGTCGACGTCCATTCCCAGCCGTTGCCGTATTGCCCCTGCACGCCGAACACGCTGCGATTGCCGGGATGCGCGCGCACCGACGAGGGCTCCCAGCGACGGAAGTCGAAATTTCCGTCCGCGGCGAGCGGCGCGCCCTCGGCGGCGCGCTGCCACTGCGCTTCGCTCGGCAGCGCCTTGCCCGCCCAACGCGCGTACGCGCTGGCTTCCGCGTGGCTCACGTACACCGGCCAGTCGAGCGGCAGCGCAACTTCGTCGAACATCGTGCGCAACGTCCAGGCGCCGCGCGCTTCGTCGCGCACCCAAAACGCCGGGTGCGCGATGCCTTCGCTTTCCTTCCACGCCCAGTCGGCGTCGTTCCAGTACGCGCGATTCGCATAGCCGCCCGCATCGACGAACGCGAGGTAATCGCCGTTCGTCACCATGTAGCGGTCGATGGCGCACGCGGGCACTTCGATGCGCTGTTCGCCGAACTCGTTGTCCCAGCCGAACGCGCCGGACGCGCGATCGAGCCCGAGCGTCACGGTTCCGGCGGGCACACGCACCATGTCCGGCTCGGGCGCGGCCTGCGGCACGGGTTCCTCGGTCGGCGACGGCCCGGTCTTATGGTCGAGTGGCAACTGATGCAGCATGTAGGCGAGCGTTTCGGCGTGCATCAGCCGATGTTCGATCGCGACTTCGAGCAGCGTCGCCGGATCGGCTTCCGCGCTCGACACCGCGTTTTTCGCAAGTTCCGCAGGATCGAGCCGCGCGTCAATGCCGTCGCGGATGCGCTTCGTGTACGCGCGCACCTCATCGAGCGACGGCCACTCGTGCGGCTGATCGGTCGGCAGGCCGCCGTCGACCGGGTCGATCCCGAACGCGAACAGCCGGTCGTACTCGGGATTCGCGCTCGGCAGATCGAACAGGCGCTGGTCGAAGAGATTCTGGTCGAACGCTTCGAGATGCCCGATGTAGAACACGATCCGATGCCGCTCGGCAATCGGACGCTCGTAGAGATACTCGGGCTTGACGGTATCGAAGAGGGAATCGGTGATGCGGCGCGCGTCGGCGAGGCGGGCCAGCAGCGGATGGCGCGGGGCGGGGTCGCGATTCATGTCGCCTTGTCTCCGTGGCGGGACGATCGAAAGATTGTCGAGTAGCAGACGCTGTGCCAGCGACAATCCGAACATCCCGCCATGATCCCACGCTCCGGCGAATTCGTCAGAACGCGCCGCGATTCCCGCGGCGCGCGTGGGGATCAGACCGCGCGCAGGCCGTCGAAGTCGCGGATTCGGATCAACTTGCCGTGGGCGTCGATCAGGCCGCGTTGCTGGAAGCGCGAGAGCGTGCGGCTCACGGTTTCGAGCGTGATGCCGAGATAGCTGCCGATGTCGTCGCGCGTCATGCGCAGCGTGAATTCCGCCGCCGCGTAGCCGCGCCGCGTGTAGCGCGCAGACAAATCGAGCAACAGGCGCGCGACGCGCTCGTCGGCGCGCAGCGTGCCGAGCGTCGTCAGCTGATTGGTTTCGCGGATGATTTCCCGGCTCATCATCTGATGCAGACGCCGCTGGATCGAACTGGTTTCGCGGCACACACGCTCGAAACGCGCGTACGGCACGATGCACACGGAACTGTCTTCGAGCGCGATCGCCGTGGACATGTGCCGGTTTTCGCCGATGCCGTCGAGTCCGAGCGCATCGCCGCCGAGATAGAGGCCCGTGACCTGCTCGCGTCCGCCGTCGCGCGACACGACCGACTTGATCGAGCCCGAGCGGATCGCATAGAGCGAGTCGAACGGGTCGCCGGTGCGAAAGAGCGCCTCGCCGCGACGCACGGCGCGCGTGGCGGAGATGACGTCTTCGACTTTCTCCGTCTCCTCGGGCGTGAGGCCTTCGGGCATGCACAAGTGACGCATTGCGCAGTTCGAGCAATGGGCGGCGTGGCGTCGGGGGTGAATGGCGGTTTGCATGGCGCGCTCGGTTTGACGAATGACAAAGGATTGTCCCATCGAACGCGCGCGAGGCGGGGTGACATAATGTCACATCTACCGATTCGATCAGCTTTAGGTCATTTTTTCCTGGCGAGCGGCCGAAGGAATCAGCAGCACCGGTAGCGTCGCCTGCCTGAGACAGCGTTCCGCGACGCTGCCGAGGATCAGCCGCTGAAAACCCTTGCGGCCGTGCGTGCCCATCACCAGCAGGTCGGCGTTGAACGCGCGGGCGGCGTCGAGCACGAGCGAGGAGACGTCGTCGAGCGACGACGCCTCGGCGGTCGCCACCTCGCCCTTCACGCCGCGCGCCTTCATTGCGTCGAGCGCGTCGCGGCCGAGCGTCGCGCCTTCCTCGACGAGCTTCGTGCGCAGCGACGACGGATCGTAGCCCGGCACGTCGAAGTAGAGCGGCGTGCTTTCCACCACGTAGAACGGCTGAAGGTCGGCGCCGTGAGTCGCGGCGAGTTCGAGCGCGGCTTCGAACGCGCGGCGAGACGTCTGGCTTCCGTCAATCGCGACGACGATTCGTTGGAACATGCGAACCTCCTTTTTGCGGCGTGGAAATAAGAACAAGTTGAATCAATCTGACCGGTGCCGTATTGACGAGTGCCATGTTTCGGAGATTTTGGCGCGGACCGGCGCGCGGAAAAGTTGCCTTACAATTCAGGCTGAGTCATTTGCGGCGAGCGCTTAAAACGTGCGGCCGCAAGCGGCGCCCACAGCCTCCGTCCCGACCGTGACCCAGCCCAATCCCGCCCTGCCGTTCCGGAACGCCCTTCTCGCGATGCTCGGCATCGGTCTCGTCAATATGCTGGTCGCGCTCGATCAGACGGTCGTCAGCACGGCGCTGCCGTCGATCGTCGCGGAACTGCACGGATTCGAGTACTACGCGTGGATCGCGAGCGCCTATCTGCTGGCGTCGGTGGTCACGGTGCCGGTGTTCGGACGGCTCGGCGATTACTTCGGCCGCAAGCGCTTCGTGATCGCGGCCGTGATCACGTTCACGGTGGCGTCGGTGCTGTGCGGGGTCGCGAACGACATGCTCTTTCTCGTGATTGCGCGCGGCCTGCAGGGCGTCGGCGGCGGCATGATGGTCGGCACCGCGTTCGCGTCGATTCCCGATCTCTTTCCCGATCCGCGCGCCCGCGTGCGCTGGCAGGTCGTGATGGCGGCGGCCTACGGCATCGGCACGGCGGCGGGGCCGTCGCTCGGCGGCTGGATGAGCCAGCACTGGGGCTGGCGCTCGACGTTTCTCGTGAACCTGCCGGTCGGCGTCGCGGCGTTGTATTTCATCTGGGCGCATCTGCCGACTTTTCACCGGCCGCGTCAGGGCGAGGTACGCATCGACTGGCTCGGCGCCGCGCTCGTCGCTGTCACGCTCGGTTGTCTTCAGGCGCTGATCGAAGCGGTGCCGAAGGACGGCCTGACGACGGGCAATCTCGCGCTCGGCGCGTGCGTGATCGCGGGCGCGGCGGCGCTCCTCGTCTGCGAAAAGCGCGCCACGCACCCGATCATCCCGCTCGACATCTTCCGCGACCCGCAGCTCGTGACGCTCTTCACGCTGTCATTCCTCGCGGGCTTCGTGATGTTTTCTCTGATTTTCTTCGCGCCGCTCTTGCTGCAAGGCGGTTTCGGCCTGACGCCGCAGGAGGCCGGCCTCCTCGCGACGCCGATCGCCGCGTGCATCGCGCTCGGCAGCGTGATCAATACGCGCATCGTGATCCATTTGCCGAAACCGACGCTGATCCTGTCGATCGGTTTCACGTTGCTGCTCGCGGCCTCGGTCGCGCTGTCGTTCGCGCGCGCCTCGACGCCGCATGTCTGGATCGAGATTCCGATGGCGGGCATCGGCATTGGGCTCGGCTTCATCCTGAACAATCTGAACGTGTTCGGGCAGGAAATCGCGGGCCGTGAGCGCTTCGGCATCACGACCGCGCTGCTGCAATCGACGCGCATGGTCGGCGGCATGCTCGGCACGAGCATCGTCGCGACGATCGTGGCGCATCATTATGCGAGTGTCGTCGCGCGCACGATCCGCGTGATCGGCGAACCGGCGGCCTCGACCTGGCTGCCGCGCGTGGCCGACCCGCGCATCCTGATCGACGACGGCCTGCGGCAACGCCTTATCGCCGATCTGCGTCCGACCGGGCTCGACGCCCAGGCGATCGTCGATGCCGCCCGCGACGCGCTCGTGCAGTCGATCCACATCGGCGTGATGCTGACGGCGGTCGCCGCGCTCGCCGCCGCGCTGATCGTGCGGCGGATCGCCCATATCACCTTCCGCCGGGCGGGAACCGTGCCGGCCGCGGCCGAATGAAGTTGCCTGACGATCGCACTCGTTTGAGCAAAAGCTGTCTGACAATCGATCCCGGCGCATGCTTCGATCTGTGCCCTTGTCCGACACCGCGCATCGACCTTGCTTGCGTTCGCGGATCGGCTCGCCGGGCCTGCCGATCGCGACGCCGCATGAAAGCGAGCGGAACGCTTCGGCGCCGGGCGGGTCATTCGAAGGGACGGCGGCCTCGAAACATCCGGCCGCACCATGCCGAGGCGGCGGGCAAACGGTCCGGCCATCCACTCATAGAAGCTCGCGGGCGCTTTAGCGTCACGCCGGCGCCTTGAAGGAGCAAGAGATGAAGATCACCGGAGAAATGCTGATCGGCGCGAGCGCGCTGCGAGGCTCGGACGCCACGCTCCGGGCGTTCGACCCGGCCCGCAACACCGAACTGGAGCCCGCGTTCGGCGGCGGCGGAGCGGCGGAAGTGGCGCGCGCCTGCGAACTGGCGGAGGAAGCGTTCGACCCGTTTCGCCGCGCGTCGCTCGAAACCCGCGCGGAGTTTCTCGAAGCCATCGCGGACAACCTCCTCGCGCTCGGCGACGCGCTCATCGAGCGCGCGAGCGTCGAGTCCGCGCTGCCGAAGGCGCGCATCGAAGGCGAGCGCGCCCGCACGATCGGCCAGTTGAAGCTGTTTGCGTCGCTCGTGCGCGAGGGGCGCTGGATCGGCGCGACGCTCGATTCCGCGCAACCGGATCGCAAGCCGCTGCCGCGTCCGGATCTGCGTCTGCAAAAGATTCCGGTCGGGCCGGTCGCCGTGTTCGGCGCGAGCAACTTTCCGCTCGCGTTTTCGGTGGCGGGCGGCGACACGGCGTCGGCGTTCGCGGCGGGCTGTCCCGTCGTCGTGAAGGCGCATCCGGCGCATCTCGGCACCTCGGAACTCGTCGGGCGCGCCATCCAGAAAGCGGTCGCCGACAGTGGCCTGCCCGAAGGTGTGTTCTCGCTCGTCGTCGGCGCGGGCAACGCGATCGGCGAGGCGCTCGTCGCGCATCCGGCGATCCGCGCGGTCGGTTTCACCGGCTCGCGGCGCGGCGGCCTCGCGCTCATCGACATCGCCGCGAAACGCGCCGAGCCGATTCCCGTGTTCGCCGAAATGAGCAGTGTCAATCCGCTCTTCGCGCTGCCGGGCGCGCTCGCCGCGCGCGCGGACACGCTCGCCACCGGTTTCGTCGATTCCGTGACGCTCGGCGTCGGCCAGTTCTGCACGAATCCGGGTCTCGTGATCGCGCTGGAAGGGCCGCACCTGCAGGAGTTCATCGACGCCGCGTCGGCCGCGCTGGAGAAAAAGGGCGCGCAGACGATGCTGACGGCGGGCATCGCCGCCGCTTACGCGGACGGCGTGAAAGCGCGCGACAAGACCGGCATCGAGCGCGTGGCGACGGGCGCCAAGACCGACGCGTCGTGCGGCGCGCTGCCCGCGCTCTATCAGGCGAGCGCCGAGCAGTTTCTCGCGACGCCGCCGCTCGAAGACGAGATCTTCGGACCGACTTCGCTGATCGTCGTGTGCGCCGACGAGGACGAAATGCTCGCGGTCGCGCGTCATCTCGAAGGCCAGTTGACGGCGACGCTGCATCTCGAAAGCGACGACTTCGAGTTCGCGAAGCGCCTTTTGCCGATCCTCGAACGCAAGGTAGGGCGGATTCTCGCGAACGGCTTTCCGACGGGCGTCGAGGTGTCGTACGCGATGGTCCACGGCGGACCGTTCCCGGCGACCTCCGACAGCCGCTCGACCTCGGTCGGCGCGCTGGCGATCGAGCGGTTCCTGCGGCCGGTCTGCTATCAGGACCTGCCGGCGGCCTTGCTGCCGCAAGCGCTTTCCGACGACAATCCGCTCAACCTGTGGCGTCTGCGGGACGGCGAACTCGGGCCGAACTGACTTTCATAACCGCAAAGAGCGGGCGCCCGGCGCCCGCTTTTCATTTGAGGAGACGACATCATGATGGGCCAGGAACGCCGCTATCCCGATCCCGCCGTGCGCGTGCTCGATCCGCGCTTCAAGGCGCTCACGATCGCGTCGGCGTCGGTGGAGTGTCTTTATCAGGGCGCGCGCTGGTCGGAGGGGCCGGTCTGGTTCGGCGACGGCCGCTATCTCTTGTGGAGCGACATCCCGAACAACCGCATCCTGCGCTGGGACGAAGCGACGGGCGAAACCGGCACGTTCCGTCAGCCGTCGAACAATGCGAACGGCCACACGCGCGACCGCGAAGGACGGCTCGTCTCCTGCGAGCATCTGACGCGGCGCGTAACGCGCACCGAATACGACGGGTCGATCACCGTGCTCGCCGACCGCTTCGACGGCAAGCCGCTCAATTCACCGAACGACGTGGTCGTGAAATCCGACGGCTCGATCTGGTTCAGCGATCCGACCTTTGGCATCGACGGCTTCTACGAAGGCGAACGGGCCGAGCCGCAACTGAAGCCGGGCGTGTATCGCGTCGACGGGCAGAACGGCGAGGTGAGTTTGATGATCGACGACTTCGTCGGGCCGAACGGCCTCGCGTTTTCGCCGGACGAGTCGGTGCTGTATGTGGTCGAGTCGCGTTCGGTGCCGCGCAAGATCTACGCGTTCGATGTTGTCGACGGCGGACGGCGGCTCGCGAACCGGCGCGAGGCGATCGATGCCGGGCCGGGCACGCCGGACGGCTTTCGCGTCGACGTGCACGGCAATCTCTGGTGCGGCTGGGGCATGGGCACCGAGGAACTCGACGGCGTTCGGGTCTTCACGCCGCAAGGCGAGCCGATCGGACATATTGCGCTGCCCGAGCGGTGCGCGAACGTGTGCTTCGGCGGGCGGCATCGGAATCGGTTGTTCATGGCCGCGAGCCACGGGCTTTATGCGCTCTATGTCAATACGCAGGGCGTTCGGGGCGCGTAAGACGCTTCACGCTTCCAGCGCAAGCAGCGCAAACGTCGCGAGCCAATGCTCGCCCATGTAGTCCCCCGCGACGTGCGCGATGCCTAAAGCGAGATGCTCGTCGGCGGCGGCGTCGAGCAGCGCGATGCGCGCATCGCCCGCCGGCAGCGCCCGCGCGATCGACCGCTGGCACCACGCGCGGCTCAGGTTCAGCCCGTCGAGATGCGCGAGCTTGCCGTCGCTGCGGTCCGTGACGGTGGCCGGCACAAAGAGCGTCGCGGGCTCGCGCGCGGCGAGCTCCGGCAGGAACCGGTCGAACCAGCCGACGAATTCGTCCGCCGGCAGCACGCGCCGCATCAGTTCCGCCTCCATCAGCGCGGGCGACAGGAATTCGTCGCCGGCCGGCTCCCACGCCTGGCATGCCTCGTCGTGCAGATACCAGCGCTTCGCCGTATCGACGAGCAGCGTTTCGAACGCGCTATCGCGCATCTGCCGCGCATAGCCGATCGCCAGCGACAGCGCAAACGCCATGTTGAAGTGCGTCCCGACCCGCAGCGGATACGTCGATTTCGGCAGGAATTCGGTGAAGCGCGCGACGAACGCGTCGGCGAGCGGCTGCATCGTCGATGCCCAGCGCTTGCCCTCCGCGGACGACATCGACTGCAACTGGCGGGCAAGCGCAAGCAGCCACGCCCAGCCGTAGGGCCGCTCGAAGCCGCGCGCGGCCGGGCGCTCCAGATACGCGACTTCCCGCGCGACGTTCGCCTCGGTGAAGTGTTCGTCGATGACCGCGCGGATCGACGGCGCCTCGGGCAAGTGCGCAAAGCGCGCATAAAGCCGGGCGATCAGCCAGTAGCCGTGCACGCAGGAATGCCAGTCGTAGCTGCCATAGAAGACGGGATGCAGCGCGCGCGGGCTCTCTACGTCGGCGGCGCTCGCCATCACGTGATCGAGCTTGTTCGGATATTCGCGCGTCAGGTGTCCGAGCGCGACGCGCGCGAACTTCGACGCGAGCGCTTCGTCCAGTGCGATGGGGGATCGGGTGTTCATGGGCGTGTCGTCGTTCCGGAGAGAAGGAAGTGTCGCGCAAAATCTGAAGCCGACACTTTATCGACAAGAAGTCGATAAATAAGCAATAAATCGCCCGAATAGGGGTAATCACCTACCAATGGTTTCAATGCCCTTTGCCGCTATCGTCGTAAACTTCCGCCCGAACGCCAGCAGAGCGCCGACCCGGTCCTTTTCCGTCGACGACCGGCAACGACCGCGGCCCGTACCGCTATTCCAACATGCGACAAGGAACGAATACAGCATGACCGACCTTACCGTTTCACAGGCAGCAGACACCCGGCGGCGCGTCTTCGCGATCGTCGGCGCTTCGTCCGGGAATCTCGTCGAATGGTTCGACTTCTATATCTACTCGTTCCTCGCGCTGTACTTCTCGGCCGCGTTCTTCCCGAGCGGCAACGCCACCACCCAGTTGCTCAATACCGCCGGCGTGTTCGCGGCGGGCTTCCTGATGCGCCCGATCGGCGGCTGGCTCTTCGGCCGCATCGCCGACAAGCACGGCCGCCGCAACGCGATGATGATCTCCGTGCTGATGATGTGCGGCGGCTCGCTCGTGATCTGTTTCCTGCCGACCTACGCGACGATCGGCGCATGGGCGCCGTTCTTCCTGCTGCTCGCGCGTCTGTTCCAGGGTCTTTCGGTCGGCGGCGAATACGGCACGAGCGCGACCTATATGAGTGAAGTCGCGCTCAAGGGCCGGCGCGGCTTCTTCGCGTCGTTCCAGTATGTGACGCTGATCGGCGGACAGCTCGCCGCGCTGCTGGTTCTGGTCGTGCTGCAACTGTTCCTCTCGACGGAAGAGCTGAAGGCGTGGGGCTGGCGCATTCCGTTCTTCATCGGCGCGTGCGCGGCCCTGGTCTCGCTCTACCTGCGCAAGTCGCTCGACGAGACGACGACCGCCGAGACGCGCCAGCGCAAGGAAGCCGGCACGCTGCGCGGCCTGATGTTGCACAAGCGCGCGTTCCTGACGGTGGTCGGCTTCACGGCGGGCGGCTCGCTCATCTTCTACACGTTCACGACCTACATGCAGAAGTACCTCGTGAACACGGCCGGCATGCCCGCGAAGACCGCCAGCAACGTGATGACCGCGGCGCTCTTCGTCTACATGATCATGCAGCCGCTCTTCGGCGCGCTGTCGGACCGCATTGGGCGCCGCACCTCGATGCTCTTCTTCGGCGGCCTGGCGACCATCGGCACGGTGCCGCTCCTGCACGCGCTCAAGGACGTGAAGAGCCCGGTGAC
Organism: Caballeronia telluris; assembly: GCF_001544495.1. Taxonomy (GTDB): domain Bacteria; phylum Pseudomonadota; class Gammaproteobacteria; order Burkholderiales; family Burkholderiaceae; genus Caballeronia; species Caballeronia telluris. Next base: position 79,625 of record NZ_FCNZ02000020.1, on the reverse strand, counting down.
GGCGTTCGTGCTCGTGATCGTCGCGCTCGCGATCGTCAGCTTCTATACGTCGATCAGCGGCCTCATCAAGGCGGAAATGTTCCCGCCGGAAGTGCGCGCGCTGGGCGTCGGGCTCTCGTATGCGGTGGCGAACGCGGTGTTCGGCGGATCGGCGGAATACGTGGCGCTCTACATGAAATCGATCGGCAGCGAATCGACGTTCTACTGGTACGTCACGGTCCTGTGCTTCATCTCGTTCCTCGTGTCGTTCTGGATGCGCGATCCGAGCAAGGAAGGGTATTTGCGTAACGAACCCTGATGGCGGATTCGTCCGCTTGCATCGACAACGCACGGCCTTCGCGCCGTGCGTTGTCGTTTTTATGCGGTGCGCACGGGGCTTCGCGCAACGCGGACGTTGTTGCCGCGACAGGAAAGGCGGATGATCTCCGCAACATCGTGAGCGGGCGCGTGCGCGATGACGGTAAGATTGTGCTGTAAACGCCAGCGGCGCGCGGGCCCGACCTGGACACGGATGTGCGCGGCTTCGCCCATCGGGCGATCCCGCGGATTGCACCTGCAAGTGTCCGTCTGCTTGGAGACTAGCCCATGGAAGATTTCGACGAATCGCTGTATCACGTGTGGAAGGCGAACCTGGACATGCTGACCGGATCGGCGGGCGGTGCGTCGCGGCTTGCGCGGATGATGACCTTTTCGCCGTCGCACATGAAGCTGATCGTGGCGGGCCGGCGCGATTTCAGCGAGGAATTCGTGCGCGGCGTGGAAACGGTGATGGGCCTGCCGCCGCACTGGATGGACCAGCGCCACGGCCCCGCCGACGTTCCCGCCGCCGCCCAGCGCGCCATGGACGAGGAAACGCCCGTCGCGGTGTTTCGCGGCACCGCTCACCCGGCGCCGAAGCGCCCGGTGCTGCGCGGCCCGGAACCGCTCCTGTCGCAGACGGAAGCGACGCGCCGTATCGCCGATCAGGCGTTGCAACAGGCGGAAACGCATCGAAGGGATCTGGTGTTCCGGCGCAACCGCGAACTGCTCGTGCAGGATTTGCGGCGCGTGGAGCGGCAACTGACGCTCGTCCAGCTCGACAACATGACGCCCAAGGCGGAAGAACTGCTCGCCTCCGAACGCCTTTCCGATGCCGCCCGCGCCGATCTCTCCGGCCGTCTCGAACAGATCGACAAGCACAAGAAACTGCTGCTTCAGCACGTCGAGAAACTGGCGGCGCTGCTGTCCGGTCTCGACGACGGCTGAAAGCGGCTTATCGCTCGGCGGGTTTGTCTTTGCGCTCCGGATGAACCGCGATCGGATCGCTTGCCGGAAAGGTTTCTTCCAGCGCTTCGTCCAGAAGATCGTCGTCGGTGGGCGGCGCGTCGGATGCGGGCGCCTCGTTCGGTGGACCAGCGTGATTCGGCTTCGTCATGATGCGCTCCTCTGAAGATCCGGAACTTTCACTATAGCAGCGCCTTCTCGCGCCCGCAGTCGACGTGCGGGCGCTATCCCGCGCGCCGGTAGTCGGCGGGCCGCACGCCCGTCCACTTGCGAAACGCGCGGCGAAACGCGCTCGGTTCGGCAAAGCCGAGCGCATCGGCGATCTCGGCGATGGTTTCGCTCGTATCCGCGAGACGCGAGATCGCGAGGTCCCGCCGCAAGTCGTCCTTGATCGCCTGATAGGTCACGCCTTCCTGCTTCAGATGACGCCTGAGCGTGGCCTCGGCCATGTTCAGCGCGGCCGCGACGCGGTCGCTGTCGGGCCAGTCGGCTGGCGGAAGCTGGCGCAGGCGGCGCCGCACGCGGGCCGCGAGCGAATCGGGATTGCGGTACTTGACGAGGAAGTTCGCGGGCGCTTCGCGCAGGAACGTCTTCAGCGACGCCACCGTCTGCACGACCGGCAGCCGGGCGCATTCCGGCGCGAGGTCGACATAGGATCGCGGCTCGTCGAAGACGAGGTCGTCGCAGAACATCAGGCGGTATTCGTCGCTCGCGGCCGGCTCCGGGCAGCGCAGATGCGCCGAAAGCACCGGAATGCGCCGCCCGACCAGCCAGCACAACAAACCGTAGATCAGGATGAACGCGGTCGCATACGCGAACATGCTTTTCGGCTCGTCGCGGTCGATCAGGCGAATGCGCACGCGAGTCGCGTCGATGTCGAGTTCGAAGGCGAGGTCGTCGAGCACGAGGCGCAGGAAGTTCGCGATGCGCGAAAGCGCCTGCGCACCGTCGCGCGAACTGAGCGACGCGTGGCTCAGCAGCACGAAACTGCCGCGCCGCATCGGGTGGCGGTCCTGGCCGAAGAATTCGTCGTCGAGCGCATCGGCGATGGCGTTCCACAGCTTGCCGTATTGTGCCGGCGACACGCGCGCGCGCGGCGACGCCAGCGTGGCCGGCGCAATGTCGGCGGCGGCGAGCAGCGACTCGCGCTCTACACCGCGCGCCTCGGCGCATCGCAACGCCTCGGCGACGAGGCGCACCGAAATCGATCCGCGTTCACGCGCGGGCTTGTGGGTTGGGGTTGTCACTAGGTGGCGAAAGGGTGGCGAAAGCGCTCAGATAGCATGATCGTTTTGGGCATCGGCTAACGCGCCGCGATTGCCTAGACTCGTTCGCACGAGCGTCGCCGCGCGGTCCCGCCGACAGTGGGGCAAAAGTGTAAACCATCGACCTCCGGCGCCTTCACCTCTTTAGCGAGCCCTCCATGATCGACAGTTTTCTCACCGAAGAGCAGCGCATGATCCGCGACGCCGCTCGCGAATTCGCAAGCGAAGTGCTCGCGCCAAACGCGGCTCAATGGGACCGCGACAAGAAGATTCCCGATTCGGTCGTCCGCCAGATGGGCGAACTCGGCCTGCTCGGCATGATCGTGCCGGCGGAACTCGGCGGCACCTACAGCGACTACACCGCCTACGCGCTCGCGATGGAAGAGATCGCGGCGGGCTGCGCCTCGTGCGCGACGCTGATGAGCGTGCACAACTCGGTCGGCTGCGGGCCGATCCTCAAATTCGGCACCGACGCGCAAAAAGCCGAGTATCTGCCGACGCTCGCGAGCGGCGAGGTGATCGGCGCGTTCTGCCTGACGGAGCCGCAGGCGGGATCGGAGGCGAACAACCTGCGCACGCGCGCGATCGAGCGCGACGGCAAGTGGGTCATCTCCGGCAGCAAGCAGTTCGTGACGAACGGCGCGCGCGCGGGGCTGGCAATCGTGTTCGCCGTCACGGACCCGGAACTCGGCAAGAAGGGCATTTCAGCGTTCATCGTGCCGACCGGCACGCCCGGCTTCAACGTCGGTCCGCCGGAGCACAAACTCGGCATCCGCGCGTCGGATACGTGCCCGATCACCTTCGACGACTGCGCGATCCCCGCCGCGAACCTGCTTGGCGCGCGCGGCGAGGGCTTAAAGATCGCGCTGTCGAATCTGGAGGGCGGACGCATCGGCATCGCGGCGCAGGCGCTCGGCATCGCGCGCGCGGCGTTCGATGCGGCGCGCGCCTATTCGCACGAGCGCGTGCAGTTCGGCCGGCCGATCCACGAGCATCAGTCTGTCGCGAACATGCTCGCCGACATGCACACGCAACTGAACGCCGCGCGCTTGCTCGTGCTGCACGCGGCGCGCATGCGCACCGAGGGCATTGCGTGTCTGTCGGAGGCGTCGCAGGCGAAGCTCTATGCGTCGGAGATGGCCGAGCGCGTCTGTTCGGACGCGATCCAGATCCACGGCGGCTATGGGTTCCTGGAGGACTATCCGGTCGCGCGGCATTATCGCGATGCGCGCATCACGCAGATTTATGAGGGCACGAGCGAAGTGCAAAGGATGGTGATCGCGCGGCAACTGTAGGCATGAATTTATACAAAAAACTGGAGACAAGATGACCTCGGCCGACGCCTTTATCGACGCAAGAGACTTCCTGCTGCGCCACCGCACCGACTACGACACCGCCTACCGCGACTTCCGATGGCCGGTGCTCGATCGATTCAACTGGGCACTCGATTATTTCGATCCGATGGCAGAAGGCAACGACGCGCCGGCGCTCGCGATCGTCGACGAAAGCGGTGATGAGACGCGCTATTCGTTCGCGCAGATGAGCGAGCGCTCGGCGCGCGTCGCGAATCATCTGCGCGGTCTGGGCGTCGCGCGCGGCGACCGGATTCTGCTGATGCTGCCCAATCGCGTCGAACTGTGGGACACGATGCTCGGCGCGATGAAGCTCGGCGCGGTCGTGCTGCCCGCGACCACGCAACTCGCCAGCGCCGATCTGCGTGACCGTATCGCACTAGGACGCGTGCAGCACGTGATCGTCGATGGCAACGAATTGCCGAAGTTCGACGACGTCGACGTGCCGTCGCTACGCATCGCCGTGGGCGGAATACGCGGAGGCTGGCTCGACTTCGATGCAGCGTATAAAGCGTCGCCGGCGTTTGTTGCGGATGCCGAAACGAACGCCGTCGATCCGTACTTGCTGTACTTCACCTCGGGCACGACGTCGAAGCCGAAGCTCGTCGCGCATACGCATCAGAGCTACCCGGTCGGCCACCTGTCGACGATGTACTGGATCGGCCTGCAACCCGGCGACGTCCACTGGAATATCAGTTCGCCCGGCTGGGCGAAGCACGCGTGGAGCTGCTTTTTCGCGCCGTGGAACGCGCGCGCGTGCGTGTTCATCTACAACTTCAGCCGCTTCGACGCCGCGAAGACGCTCGACATCCTCGTGCGCCACGAAGTCAGCACGCTCTGCGCGCCGCCGACCGTCTGGCGCATGCTCGTGCAGGAACCGCTCGCGTCGTATGAGGTGAAGCTGCGCGAGATCGTCGGCGCGGGCGAGCCGTTGAATCCCGAAGTGGTCGAGCGCGTGCAGGCGGCGTGGGGCGTGCCGATCCGCGATGGCTACGGCCAGACCGAAACCACCGCGCAGATCGCGAACACGCCGGGACAGCGCGTCGTGCCCGGATCGATGGGCCGGCCGCTGCCCGGTTATCGCGTGACGCTGCTCGATCCCGACGGCCATCCCGCCGACGAGGGCGAGATCGCGCTGCCCGTCGACGAGCCGCCGCTCGGCCTGATGACGGGTTACGCCGACAATCCCGCCGCCACCGCGAACGCGATGCGCGACGGCCACTACCGCACGTCGGACGTTGCCGCGCGCACGCCGGACGGCTATTTCACCTACATCGGCCGCGCGGACGACGTGTTCAAGTCGTCCGACTACCGGTTGAGCCCGTTCGAACTCGAAAGCGTGCTGATCGAGCATGAAGCGATCGCGGAAGCGGCGGTCGTGCCGAGTCCCGACGCGCTGCGGCTGTCGGTGCCGAAGGCGTTCGTCACGGTGCGGCACGGCTTCACGATCGGACCGGACGTCGCGCGCAGCGTCTTCGCGTTTTCGCGCGAACGGCTCGCGCCCTACAAGCGCATCCGGCGCATCGAGTTCGCGGAATTGCCCAAGACGATTTCCGGGAAAATCCGCCGCGTGGAACTGCGGCGCCAGGAAGCGGCGCGCGTCGAAGGCGCGGCGCGGGGCGAATTCGAATTCTGGGAAGAAGACTTCCCCGAACTGCGTCAGAACGCAAAAGCCGAATAAGGAATCTTGAACGAATGAGCACACAGAACGTGGTGCAGGACGAGCCGGAAATCGGCTTCGAGATCGTCAATCGCGTGGCCGTCGTCACGCTGAACCGGCCGCGCGCGCTGAACGCGCTGTCGCACGACATGATCCGTTTGCTGACCGAAGCCTTCGAACGCTGCCAGAGCGACGACGCGATCGCCGCCGTCGTGCTGCGCGGCGCGGGCGAAAAGGCGTTTTGCGCGGGCGGCGACATCCGCGCGCTCTACGATTCGGCGCGCAACGACACCGCGCGCGAGACGCCGTGGCTGCGCTTTTTCGTCGACGAATACCGGCTCGACTACGCGATCCATCATTTTCCGAAGCCGGTCGTCGCGCTGATGGACGGCATCGTGATGGGCGGCGGCATGGGGCTCGCGCAGGGCGCTGCGTTGCGCGTCGTCACCGAGCGCACGAAGATGGCGATGCCCGAGACGCGCATCGGCATGCTGCCCGACGTCGGCGCGACGCATTTCATGCGCCGGATGCCGCTCGACGTCGAACTGTACGCGGGGCTGACGGGCGCGATGCTCTCGGGCGCGGATGCGCTCGCGTACGGTCTCGCGGATGTCTGCGTGCCGTCGGCGTGGCTGCACGGTTTCGCCGCGCGGCTCGACGCGCTGCGCTGGGACGCATCGGAAAGCGCGCTCGACGGATTGCGCCGCGTGTTCGTGCCGCCCGCGAACGTCGAACGCGACGCGCCGCTCGAAGCGCATCGCGCGCAGATCAGGCGCTATTTCGGCGCGGCGGGCGGCGTCGAGCGCATCGTCGAGGGGTTGCGGCAGGCGAGCGCGTCGGAATGGATAGACGCTACGCTCGGCGCGCTCACGAGTCACTCGCCGACGATGCTCGAAGTCACGTATCACGCGCTGTTGCGCGGCCGCCAGATGACGCTCGCCGACTGCTTCCGGATGGAACTCGGCATCGTGTACCGCACGATCCGCGACGGCGATTTTTGCGAAGGCGTGCGCGCGCTGATCGTCGACCGTGACCAGCGGCCGCGCTGGGCGCCCGCGACGCTCGCGGAAGTGCGCGCGGAACGCTTGCAGCACGTCCTCGCTTCACCGTGGCGGCGCGACACGCATCCGCTCGCGGACTTAGGCGCAATCGACTGAAGAAATTCGCAAGCAAATGTAAACGGGACGAACCGCGGATTGGTCCTCCGGTCGAACGGGCATTCGATCGTTCAACGGACAAATCAAGGGAGATTCCTACTATGGCGAAGCGTTCATCCTGGATCGCAATGCTGATTGCGGGCGCGCTGATCGCGCCCGCGGCCTCGCAGGCGCAACTCAACCTCCAGCAGTTCGGCTTCGGCGGCAACAAGGCGGAGCCGGCAGCGAACGGGGCGAACGGGACGGCGCAGCCGTCCGCGCTCAATTCGCTCGTGCAGAACTATCTGGGCGCGAACCAGCAGGTGCTCGCGGGCCAGTCGGGCCTTGCTTCGTCGATGGGCATGACGGGCGTCGCGAGCCAGGCGCAATCGGCGGCGGGAATGCTCGCGAACGCGGCGGGCGGTTCAGGCGCGACGGGCGCGCTGCCGAGCGCGAGCATGCTGTCGCAACTCGGCGGGACGCAGCAGACCGTGTCGCAGTCGCTGATGCAGGCGTTCGCGGGCGGATCGGCGGCGCCTGCGGCCGGCAGCGTGAACAAGCAGGCGTTCAGCGACGGCCTCGCGTCGCTCGGCAAGGGCGTGAGCCAGTATGCGGGGCTGCAATCCGATCTCGGCGCGGTGAGCAATACGATGAGCCTGACGTCGCTCGTGCAGGCGGGTTCGAATCCGGCGACGGCGCAGGCCGCGACCTATATCGCGCAATCGGCGCCGGGGCAGTTTCAGTCGCTCGTCGCGACGCTGTCGCAGGCCGTGCAGTACGCGAAGGCGAATGGCATCGCGGTGCCGGGCAGCGCGGCTTCGGCGCTTAGCATGGTGCGATAAGCGCCCGACGCGGGGCGTCGACTGTGCGCGGACGTAAAAAAACGGCGAAACCCGCAGGGTTTCGCCGTTTTTCGTGTGCTTCGCGTCCCGGAAACGCTCACCGACGCATCGATGCCAGCAGAGGCAGCGACATGGGCGCGCGGCCGAGCCCGGTGGGCGCGCCAATCGCCGGCGCCGGCAACGACAGCAACGGCGCAATGCGCGGCATCGCGGTGACTTCGGCGTCGGCTTTGGCTACATAAAGCGATTCGGCCGTCTCCTCGTCCGCGTCCGGCTGCGCCGCCGTGTCGCGCGACGCTTCGCCGCGCAGCACCGGCCGGACGTCGACGGTGCGGCTGCGCACCTCGTAACCGGCGCTGCGAATGATCTGTTCGCGCGATTTCCAGAACCGCCTGGCCGATGCCGTCATGGGCCACGTCGCGACGTATTCGAACACGATGCCGTAGCCGCGCACCTCCGGGTAGGCGGCCAGCAGCTGGCCGGAGCGAATGTACTGTGTGTACCGATCGATTTTCTTCGTCAGCAAGGCGAAATGCGTGCTTTCGTCGTCCCAGTCAAGATCGTCGAAGATCCCGACGTAGACGTGCCTGAAAAGAATATTGACGCCGATGTAATCGATGGAGTCCACGTCGTGCAAAGACATGGCGATTCTCCCGCGCCCGCGAACGGGCAAATAAGCAAGGCGCGTATTGTAATGGACTACGCCATCCTAAATATGCCGCGCGGGCGTGAATGCAACATCTCGTTAAGCGCTTGAATCGATTCGGGAAACGATCCATGGGATAACTCTTAAATCCGCTCGGTAGATTGCAAAACTTGACGTCGAGTTTGCGATTCGATCCCTTGTTCCGAGCCGATTCGCCTGTTAGGGATCGGCGCTTCATGCGTCACGCGGATGGCGGGGCGGACTCGCGGCGTCGTTCGCCCCGAGCGCCGCCGGGGAAGAAACCGGCTGGCCGATCGCCGGCTCGACTTGCGGGAGCGGCGGCTGCTCGTTGATCCACGCGTTGAGGATCGTCGAGGTGACCGCGAGGATCACCGGCCCGATGAACAGCCCGACGATGCCGAACGCGAACATGCCGCCGAGCACGCCCGAGAGGATCAGCAGCATCGAGAGGTTCACGCCGCGCTTGATGAGCAGCGGGCGCAGCACGTTGTCGAGCATCGCGATCATGATCGACCAGATCAGCAGCAGGATCGCGGCCACGTGCGCGTCGTGCCAGAAGAGCCACGCGACGCTGCCGAGCAGCGGCAGGAGCGGCCCGATCTGCGCGAGGCAGAACATCAGCATCAAGGCCGTGAGAATGCCCGCCGCCGGCACGCCCGCGATCCACAGCCCGATGCCGCCGAGCGCCGACTGCGTCACCGCCGTCACGACGATGCCGAGCGCCACCGCGCGGATCGACAGCCCGGCGAGCTTGACGGCTTCGGCGCCGCGCTGCGCGGCAATGCGCGTGGCGAAACGCGTGATGAAGTGGCCGGCGTGTTCGCCCTGCATATACAGAATGCCCGCGATGATCACGGTAATGAACATGTGAATGACGAACACGCCGACGACGGCCGCATGCTGCAGCATCCAGCGCGCGGCGATCGTCACGTAGGGTTCAATCTTGGCGAGCAGGCCGCCGGGGCCGGCGTCGGAGAGCGTCTGCCATTCGTGCGCGATGCGCGCGCCGGCGAGCGGCACTTCGTGGATCCAGCCCGGCGGCGGCGGCAGCGCGTAGGCGGGCAGGCCCTTGATGGCCGCCATGATCTCGCCGCCATGCAGCGCGAGCGTCGAGATCGCCTGATAGAGCGGCAGCACGATCACGATCAGCAGCATGAGCAGCATGATCGTGGTGGCGATCCAGCGGCGGTTGCCGCAGCGGCGCTGGATCGCTTTCATCATCGGCCAGGTGGCGACGACGATGGTGGTCGCCCAGATGAGGCCCGGCAGGAACGGCCGCAGGACGTAGAGGCTGCCGATCGTCAGCGCGGAGAGAATCACGATGACGAGCAGGATGCGGGCGATGTCGACGGGCTGGCGGGGATTCAATTTGGATACCTTCAAGGACGGCGCTGCATTGTGCCGTACCCGATGCGCGCTTTGCGTGAAATGCGGCGAATCAGGCGTCGGCGCTTCCAATCCATACTACTAAAAATCGGGGGAAATGCATGGCAACCAACAGGTGCCTTACGCTTGCGCGTTTTTGTGCGCCTATCGGTCCGAGTATTAACTACGTCTGGAAAAGCTGGTTCAAATTGCCTATTCTCTAACGCGAGTCTCGCGCGATCCTGGAAAATTGCCGCGCACTCGACACACCGCCGCACCGCCGCACCGCCGTCGCATACCGTCGTCAGACCGAAGTAAAACAATAGCGATCGGGAGACTGTCATGGCCGGGTTCCGCACTACACTTTTCCCCCTGTTCCTCTGCGGCGCCTGCGCCGGCGCCGGCAGCCTGATCTGGACCACGCCCGCGCGGGCCGCCGACGAAATACAGAACACGGCGACCACGCAAGCCGCGCCGATGCCCGACATGCTACGCCCGATCACGCAGCGGCAACTCGATGCCGCCGCGAGCGACGCGTCGTCGTGGCTGCACTCGAACGGCTCCTACGCCGAGACGCGCTACGCGCCCGCCTCGCAGATCAACACAACCAACGTCGCGAAGCTGCGGCCCGCGTTCATCTTCCAGACCGCGGTGATGGAATCGATGGAGACGGCGCCGATCGTCTCGAATGGCGTGATGTTCCTGACGACGTCGTACAACCACGTCTACGCGATCGACGCCGTCACCGGCAAGGAATTCTGGCATTACAAGCACAAGATGGGGCCCGTCACGACCTTCTGCTGCGGCCCGAACAACCGCGGCGTCGCGATTCTCGGCGACCGGCTCTACATGGGCACGCTCGATTCGAAGCTCGTCGCGCTCGATGCGAAGACGGGGAAGGTCCTCTGGCAGACGCAGATCGCGGACCCCGAACTCGGCTACTCGGAGACGATGGCGCCCGTCGTCGTCGACGACAAGGTGCTGATCGGCACGAACGGCGGCGAGTACGGCATTCGCGGTTTCGTGAAGGCGTTCGATGCGAACTCCGGCCAGTTGCTCTGGACCTTCTACACGATTCCCGAAACGGGCCACGAAGGCGTCTGGGCCGAAAACGACGCCGCCGGCCGCAACATGAAGCGCGACATCGCGGCGGAGAAACAGCAGCTCGCCTCGAAGGGCGGCGACTTCTACAAGACGCTCGGCGGCGGCGTATGGATGGCGCCCGCGGTCGACCGGCAGACGCATACCGTGTACTTCGTGGTCGGCAATCCGTCGCCGGACCTGCATGGCGCGATTCGTCCCGGCGACAATCTCTATACCGATTCGCTCGTCGCCATCGATCTCGACAGCGGCAAGTACAAGTGGCACTACCAGTACGTCGCGCACGACGTGTGGGATCTCGACGCGGTGAGCCCGCCGATCTTGGTCGACGTGCGCGACAAGAACGGCCAGACGATTCCCGGCATCATTCACGGCGGCAAGACGGGCTTCGTCTACGTGCACGACCGCCGCGACGGGCGGCTGATCCGCGTGTCGGAGGCGATGATCCCGCAGGAGGGCGTCTGGACCCTGCCGACGGCGAACGGCGCGCGGATGCTGCCGGGCGCGAACGGCGGCGTCGAATGGTCGCCGATGGCGTTCAGCCCGAAGACGCGCATGGCCTATGCGGCGAACCTGCATCAGCCGATGACGTATCAGGTCGAAAGCGTCGACTATCCCGGCGGCAAGCTGTGGCTCGGCGGCGCGTTCAAGACGATTCCGTCCGAAGAGCAGTGGGGCCGGCTCGTCGCCGTGAACGTCGATACGGGCAAGATCGCGTGGGGCGTCAAGACGGAACAGCCGCTGATCGGCGGCGTCCTCGCGACCGCGGGCGGGCTCGTGTTCAACGGCGAGGGCAACGGCCTCTTTCGCGCCTTCGATGCCGCGACCGGCAAGACGCTCTGGGAGTACCAGTGCGGCGCGGGCGTGAATGCGCCAGCGGTGTCCTACACGGTGCGCGGCAAGCAGTACATCGCGGTGGCGGCGGGCGGCAACACCCAGCTCGACTTCAAGCGCGGCAACGCGCTCGTCGTGTTTGCGCTGCCCTGAGCCAGCGTTGACCTTGCGTCCGAAGCGATTGCCTTCTGCCGGTGCGCGCGCGCTCGCGTGCATGTTTGCGTGCGTGCTCGCCGCCGCGTGCCTCGCGCTGCCTGCCGCCGCGCGCGCCGACGCCGAGGCGGGCAAGGCGAAGGCCGTGGTCTGCGCGGCGTGCCACGGTCCCGAGGGTCATTCGACGAATCCCGAGTATCCGGTCCTCGCCGGGCAGACCGCGCGCTATCTCTACCTCGAATTGCGCGACTTCAAGGCCGGACGGCGCAGCGATCCGCGCATGAGCCCGATGGCCGCGAACCTCTCGCCCGACGACATGCACGATCTCGCCGACTACTTCGCCGCGCAACCGCCCGCAACGATCGCGTTCAAGGCCGATTCGGTGAAAGTCGACGCGGGTCGCAAGAAGTCGGAGGAAGTGCTGTGCACGATGTGTCATCTCGGCGGCTTCTCGGGGCAGAACGAGATTCCGCGTATCGCAGGCCAGCACTATCAGTACATCGTGAAGCAACTGGAGGACTTCCGCGCGCGGCGGCGCACCAACGACGCGGGCAGCATGACGAGCGTCACCAAGACGCTTTCGGACAGCGACATCGAAAACCTGGCGAACTACATTGCCAATATCCAGTGACTTCGACATGAGCCTTCGACATAGCGGGTGCGTCGCTGTTTTGCTGCTGGCGGCGTGGAGCGCGAGCGGCGCGTCGGCGGCGCAGGATGCGTACAGCCTGAACGAGCAGTTGCTCGGCGCGGTCCGCGCGGGCGACCAGACGGGCGTCGCGCGGACGCTGGAGCAGGGCGCGTCGATCGATTCGCGTAACCGCATCGGCGATACGGCGCTCATCAGCGCGTGCAAGAAGGGGCTCACGCCGATGGCGCGGATGCTGATCGAACGCGGCGCGAACGTGAACCATGCCGACGTGCAGGGCATCACGCCGCTGATGGCCGCCGCCTTCGACGGCAACGAGGAAATCGTCGGCTTGCTGCTCGCGCGTCACGCGGAAGTGAGCGCGACTGACCGGGTCGGCAAGACGGCGATCGAATATGCGTCGGGGAAAGGGCATACCGCGGTGGTGCAGCAACTGCTCGATGCGGGCATCGACGTGAACGCGGCCTATCACAATCATCTGACCGCGCTGATGTGGGCCGCGGGTTACGACCAGGCGCAGACGGTGTCGCTGCTGCTCGCGCGCGGTGCCAATCGCGACCTGCGGGACGATCGCGGGATGACGGCGAAGGACATCGCCGTGCAGACGGGATCGGCGCATGCGGCGGTGGTCCTGTCCGACAGATGATGCTCGCTCACTTACGCCTGACGCCGCTTCGCATCACGAGCAAAATCCCGAGCGCCGCGAGCGCCATGCCGGCCCACGCGAGCGGAGGAATTGGCTCGCCGAGCACGAGAAACGCAATGACAGCCGTCGAAGGCGGCACGAGAAAGAACAGCGCCGACACGCGCGACGCCTCGCCGTGACGGATCATCGCGAGAAAGAGCGTGATCGCGACGATCGAATTCGCCAGCACGAGATACGCCAGCGAGCCGAACAGTCCCGGGCTCCACGCGATACGCATCGGTTCGAGCAAAAAGGCGAGCGGCGCCGACACCGCCAGCCCGACCGAATACTGCACGAGGTTGGCCGTCACCGGATGCGTCGCCTGGCCGAAGCGCTTTTCGTAGAGCGTGCCGGCGGCCATCGAAAGCAGGGCCAGCACGGCGAACAGGACGCCGAGCGGCGCGCTCGCATGCACCGACGAGCGCGAGAGAATCACGATGGCCGCGCCCGCAACGCCCAGCGCGAGCCCCGTCCAGCGCACCGCATCGACGCGCTCGCCGGCGATCGCCGGCGCCAGCAGACCGATCAGGATCGGCTGCTGCGACGTGATGAGCGCCGCTTCGGCGGCCGAACTGCCTGCCTTCAGGCTCAGGTACGTGAACGCAAAATAGCCCGCCTGGATCAGCAGTCCGACCATCGCCAGATGCAGCCACGCCGCGCGGGTGGCGGGCAGCGGCGCCTTCATCGCGATGAACGGCACGACGAGAATCGCGACCACGCACGCGTAGCGCAGCGCGAGAAACGTCAGCGGATCGGCGTAGGCGAGTCCGAGCTTGAGGAAGACGAACCCGCTCGACCACAGCAGCAGGAACAGGGCGGGCGCGATCTTCAGCCACGGCGGGGCGGCGCTGGCGGGCGCGGTGCTCGGAGACATGTCGGCGGCGGAAAGGAACGGACGTCTACTATAAGGGCCACGGCGAGCGCGTGTCTGGTGCGCGCAGACATCGGCCCGGTGGACTGTCGTTGGCCGGGCGGCGGCGAAGGGACGTCTGCACGTTGGAATCGCCTTATGAAGCGTGCATCGCGCACGAAAATTCGATGAAGCGCCGCAAGCAACGCATTTTCGACAGGATGGCACGCGACATGCAAACGATCGCTCAGGCGGCGCGCCCGTGCGTCACCAGTCAACCCCTCTCGAGGAGACCTGTCATGAAAACGCTGACGATCGCTGATTTGCCCGTCGTCGAAACGATGGATCGCGATGCGATGTCCGCCATGCGCGGCGGCATCGCTTATCTGACCCGGCCGGACACGCCCGGCGACTCGCCGTTCCCGGGCCTCGCGCCGTCGTCCTCGCTGCCTTATCCGGGCGGCTCGTTTTTCAAGGACCTGTATTTGCCGGGCTGGCCGGTGTCGCCGGCCCATCCGGCACAGGACCCGCGTCTGCTGTGAGCGTCGGCGCGGTTCAGGCAAACATGTCGAGGCCCTGCACGAGCCGCTTCGCGAGCCGCGGCTGCCGCAACTGTTCAAGCCACCATTGGAGCGCGCGGCCTTCGTGGTCGCCGCGCCACGCGACGTACAGCACGTTGGGCTCGCGCGGATCGGCCGTCGTTTTTTCGACGAGTTCGCCGCTTGCAAGAAGCGACGCCACGCGCTGTCTCGGCAACCACCCGACGCCAAGTCCGTTGCGCTGCGCAAGCGCCTTCGCGCGCATGCTCGGCACGGCGAGCGTCGCCTGTCCGCCGAGCAGGCCGTAGGCGCGCCCGGCCGACAGACGCGACGAATCCGCGACCACGACCGCCCGGTGCGCCGAAATCTGCTCGCGCCTCAGTGCGCCATCGGCCTTGGCGAGCGGATGACGCGGCGACACCGCGAACACCCATTCCATCACGCCGAGTTCGAACCAGCGCAGCCCGGGAATGGCGGGCGGCTCGTTGGTTGCGCCGACGATCAGGTCCGCGCGGCCGTCGCGCAACGCTTCCCAGGTGCCGCTCAGGACTTCGTGCGTGAAGCGCAGCGTGACGCCCGAATCGAGCGCGTCGAACGCGCGGATCACGGGCAGCAGCGAGTCGAATTCGAGAATTTCGTCGGAGACGATCCACAGCCGGTCTTCCCAGCCGCTCGCGATCTGGCGCACGCGCTGCGTCATCCGCGACACGTCGAGCATCAGCCGCGACGCCTCGTCCGCGAGCAGTTGCCCGGCTGGCGTCAGTTGCAGACGGTAGCGGCGACGGTCGAAGAGCAGCGCGTCGAAGCGGGTTTCCAGTTGCCGCGCGGCATGGGAAATCGTCGAGGGCGCCTTGCCGAGACGCGCCGCCGCGCGCGACAGGCTCCCGGTTTCGCGGATGGCATCGAGTAACGCGAGTTCGTCCTCGGACAACATGTTCGACTCCATCGAACGAGATAACCCGGCGATCGTATCGCAAGCCGGAGCTTCGTCGATGTGACAAATACGAAGTCGCGCGCGTTGCGCTCAAAAGATCGCTTCGATGAACTCGCTGTAGCGGTCCTTCAGTTGCGCGCGCGTATAGCTCAACTGCGCCGCGATCAATCCGGCCGGCTTGAACGCGGATACCAGGCCGTAGCGGCTGAACGCTTTCCAGCCGGCATCGCCTTGTGCGATGGCCGAGGCGAGCGCTTCGCCCGCGAGGGTCGTCGGCGCGACGCCGTGTCCGCCGAAGCCCTGAGCGAACCAGAGGTTCGTGTCGGTCTGGCCGATCTGCGGCATCTGATGCCGTGCGTAGCTCATGAGGCCGGACCACGCGTAGTCGATGCGCACGTCGCGTAGCGCCGGAAATACCTTGAGCAGGTCCGCCGTCAGCAGCGATTTGACCTGCGCCGGCGAGCGGTCTCGCACCGAGATGCGTCCGCCCCAGAGAATGCGCGTGTCGGCGAGCGGGCGATAGTAGTCGAAGGCGAAGCGCGTGTCGTACACCGCCGCGCGCGTGCCGAAGCAGTCATGCAGACGGTCGCCGAGCGGCTCCGTGACGAGGATGTAGGTGGCGATCGGCAGGATGCTCGCGTCGATCTCGCGGCGCAGTCCGGCGAGATAGCCGCCGCACGACAGCACCACGTGTTCCGCGCGGACGCTGCCGCCCGCCGTGCGCACGATCCAGCCGGCGCCGTCGCGCGCGAGCGAAACGACCGGCGACGTATCGTGCAATCGCACGCCGCGCGCTTCGGCGACGCGCGCCAGTCCGCGCAGATAATCGAGCGGATGAAAATGCAGCGCGTTCGGTTCGAAAAGGCCCGAGTGATAGCGTTCGCTGCGAATGCGTTCGCGCATCTCGCCGCGGCTCAGATAGTCCCACTCGACGCCGAAGTGTTCTTTCAGCACGCGCTGACGGCGCAGCATCGCGGATTCGTCGCGAAACCAGTTCGCGAGGATCACGCCGCTGTCCTCCACGCCGCATTCGATGCCGTAGCGCGCGATCCGCTCGCGGATCAGTTCGACCGATGCCACCGTGCCCGCGTAGAGCGCTCGCGCTTGGTCAGCGCCGAGTTCGTCGATCAGCGTCTCCTCGCCGAGCGAAAAGCCGCCGAACACGAAGCCGCCGTTCCTGCCCGACGCGCCGCGTCCCATGTCATGCGATTCCAGCAGCACGACATCGCCGACGCCGCGTTCGGCCAGTCCGAGCGCCGTGTTGATGCCCGCGAACCCGCCGCCGACGATGCACACTTTCGCATCGGCATGGCCCGAAAGCGGCGGCCGCGCGGTCCGGTCGCGCGCGGTGGCGTGATAGTAGTTGTGCGGCTCGGCGAGCATCGGTCGTTAGTCGTACTGATACACGCCGCGCTTGGTCTTGCGTCCGAGATGTCCCGCCGCGACGAGTTCGCGCAGCAACGGACACGCGCGATATTTCGAATCGCCGAAGTCCTTGAGGAACACGTCCATCACCGAGAGACACACGTCCAGTCCGATCAGATCCGCTAGCGCGAGCGGCCCGATCGGATGATTGGCGCCGAGACGCATGCCCGCGTCGATTTCCTCGGGCGTCGCGATGCCTTCGGCTAGCACGAAGAACGCTTCGTTGATCATCGGCACGAGAATGCGGTTGACGACGAAGCCCGGCGCGTTCTTCACGCCGATGGGCGACTTGCCGAGTTGCTCGGTCAGTTCGCGCACGGCATGGGCGGTGGCTTCGCTCGTCTGCACGCCGCGAATCACTTCGACGAGCGGCAAAAGGGGCACCGGATTGAAGAAGTGCATGCCAATGAAGCGCTCGGGATGGTCGAGCGTCGCGCCGAGCGTCGTGATCGAAATCGACGACGTGTTCGACGCAATGATCGCACCGGGCCGGGCGACGTCCTGAATCTGGCGAAGTATGCGGATCTTCAGATCGGTGTTTTCGGTGGCCGCTTCGATCACGATGTCGGCGGCGGCGAGGCGCTGATAGTCCGTCGACGTTTCGATGCGCGCGAGCGCGGCGTCGCGCGTCGCGGCATCGAGCTTGTCCTTCGAGACGAGGCGATCGAGGCTGCCGGTCAGCGTGGCGACACCCTTGGCGAGCGCCGCATCGGTGACGTCGATCATGATGGTCTTCATGCCCGCGACGGCCGCGATCTGCGCGATGCCGTTGCCCATCGTCCCGGCGCCGACGATGCCGACTGTTTCGATTTTCATGCGTTGCTCCTTTGCGGATGCCTGTGAATGTGGCTGGTCATTGTACCCAGCGAAAATCACGCAGCGCGGCTTCAGAACTGGTCGATGTCGAGCGCGAGCACGCCCTCATTGCCCTTCGCGCTGACGATCGACGCTTCGAGCGCGACGGCTTGCGGCAGGATGTGGTCGGCGAAGAAATGCGCGGTCGCGATCTTGGCGCCGTAGAAGGCTTCGTCCTCGCTGCGCTTTTCATTCGCGACGAGCAACGCACGCGCCATCTGCCAGCCCGACAGCACGATGCCCGCGAGCTTCAGGTACGGCACGCTGCCGGCGAACACGGCGTTAGGATCGCGCTTCGTATTCTGGACCATGAACTCGACCACGTTCGCGAACGCTTCGCGGCCCGCTTTCAGGTGGCGGTGCATCGCATCGAATGCTGCGCCGTCGTGGTGTTCGAGCGCCGCGATGGTCTGATCGACCTGCGTGAGCAACGTCTGCGCGGTCGCGCCGCCGTCGCGAACCGTCTTGCGGCCGATCAGGTCGTTGGCCTGGATCGCCGTCGTGCCTTCGTAGATTGTCAGGATGCGCGCGTCGCGGTAGTACTGCGCGGCGCCCGTTTCCTCGATGAAGCCCATGCCGCCGTGCACCTGCACGCCGAGGCTCGCGACGTCGATCGACATTTCCGTGCTCCAGCCCTTCACGATCGGCACCAGGAATTCGTAGATCGCCTGATGGCTCGCGCGAACTTGCTCGTCGGGATGATGGTGGGCGAAGTCGCTGTGCGCGGCGGCGACGTAGGCGAGCGCGCGGGCGCCTTCGGTCAGCGAGCGCATCGTGGCGAGCATGCGGCGCACGTCCGGATGCTGGATGATCGCGACCGACTGCTTCGCGGAGCCATCAACGGGGCGGCTCTGCACGCGATCCTTCGCGTAAGCGACCGCCTTCTGATACGCCTGATCCGCGATCGCGACGCCCTGCATGCCGACCGCGAACCGCGCCGCGTTCATCATGATGAACATGTATTCGAGGCCGCGATTCTCCTCGCCGATCAGGTAGCCGATCGCGCCGCCGTGATCGCCGTATTGCAGCACGGCGGTCGGGCTCGCCTTGATGCCGAGCTTGTGCTCGATCGACACGCAGCGCACGTCGTTGCGTTCGCCGAGCGAGCCGTCTTCGTTCACCATGAACTTCGGCACGAGGAAGAGCGAAATGCCCTTGACGCCTTCCGGCGCGCTCGGCGTGCGCGCGAGCACGAGATGGACGATGTTGTCCGCCATGTCGTGTTCGCCGTAGGTGATGAAGATCTTCGTGCCGAAGACCTTGAACGTGCCGTCGCCCTGCGGCTCGGCGCGCGTGCGCACGAGCGCGAGATCGGAGCCTGCTTGCGGCTCGGTGAGGTTCATCGTGCCGGTCCATTCGCCTGAAATCAGCTTGGGCACGTAGAGCTGCTTTTGCGCATCCGTGCCGGCCGTCAGCAGCGCTTCGATCGCGCCATCGGTCAGCAGCGGACACAGCGCAAACGACATGTTCGCGGCATTCATCATCTCGATGCAAGGCGTCGCGATCAGCTTCGGCAGGCCTTGTCCGTCGTATTCGACCGGATGCATCACGCCTTGCCAGCCGCCTTCACCGAACTGGCGAAACGCGTCCTTGAAACCGGGCGTCGTCGTGACTTCGCCGTTCGCCCAGGTGCTCGGATGCCTGTCGCCTTCGATGTTGAGCGGTGCCAGCACTTCGCCGTTGAACTTCGCGGCTTCGTCGAGGACGGCCTGGGCGGTGTCGAGGTTTGCGTCTTCGAAACCGGGAAGCGTGGCGACTTTTGTCATGTCGGCGAGGTCGCGCATGACGAACAACATTTCTTTCAGCGGTGCGGTATAGCTCATCCTGTGTCTCCAATTGGGGGCTGCCCGCACGACTCTGACCCATGCCATGCGATGCGGTTGCCTCATCCTAGCTTCATACGCCGCAATCGCCGATATCCGAACCTGCCCATTGATTGACAAAACCTGCCGCGCACCGTTTCCCTAAGGGATCACCCGTAGGTGCCAACGGCGCGCGGCGTCGCTTGGCTGGTTTTGTCAATCAATCGGCCGGGACTGCAACTTCGGTTTGCGCTCGCGTTCCTTAGAATCGGGACGCACATGCCATACACACCAGGGCGACCGCCGCCCGAGAACGGAGACGAGCCATGGAACTGCTGGGCCAGATGATGAACACGCCGATGCTGCTGTCGTCGATACTCGAACAGGCGGCGCGCCACTCCGCCGACGTGGAGATCGTGTCGCGGCGTGTCGAAGGCGACATTCACCGCTATACGTACCGCGACTGCCATGCGCGCTCGATGCAGCTCGCGCAGGCGCTGATCGCAAGCGGCATCGACGCAGGCGACCGTATCGGCACGCTGGCCTGGAACGGCTATCGGCACATGGAGCTGTACTACGGCGCAAGCGGGATCGGCGCGGTGTGCCACACGATCAACCCGCGGCTCTTTCCCGAGCAGATCGTCTTCATCGTCAATCATGCGCGCGACCGCTTCGTGTTCTTCGATGCGTCGTTCCTGCCGCTCGTCGAGCAGATCGCCGCGCTTTGTCCGCATGTCGAGAAGTGGATCATGCTGTGCGACGAAACGGCGCTGCCGCGCGACGGTGCCGTGCCGCTCGCGAGCTACGAGACGCTGATCGCGCCCGCTGCGGACGGCTTCGCGTGGCCGCGTTTCAGCGAAGATCGCGCTGCGCTCCTGTGCTACACGTCGGGCACGACGGGCGAGCCGAAAGGCGTGCTCTACTCGCACCGTTCGATCACGCTGATGTGCTACGGGTCGGCGCTGCCCGATTCGCTCGCGCTCTCGGCGATCGAAACCATCTCGCCCGTCGTGCCGATGTTCCATGTGAACGCGTGGGGCATTCCGTTCTCGGCGACGCTCGTCGGCGCGAAGCTCGTGCTGCCCGGCGCGAAGCTCGACGGCGAGTCGCTGGCGACGCTCTTCGAAGAGGAAGGCGTGACGATGTCGGCGGGCGTTCCGACGGTATGGCTCGGCTTCGTCGACTACATGCGGCGCGTGGGCAGGACGAGCACGACGTTCAGGCGCGCGGTCGTCGGCGGCGCGGCGTGTCCGCCGCATCTCGCGGGGGCGCTGCGCGAAGTCGGCGTCCAGGCGGTGCATGCGTGGGGCATGACGGAACTGTCGCCGCTCGGCACCGTGTGCTCGCCGTCGCGTGGCTACGCCGCGAAGAGCGAGGCGGCGCGCGCGGCGATCGACATCAAGCAGGGCCGCGCGGTGCCCGGCATCGACCTGAAGATCGTCGGCGGCGACGGCGCCGAGTTGCCGTGGGACGGCACGTCGGCGGGCGATCTGATGGCGCGCGGCCACTGGGTCGCCGAGCGCTATTTCGGCCGCGACGAGTCGCCGCTCGTGGACGGCTGGTTCCCGACCGGCGACGTCGCCACCATCGACCCCGACGGCTACATGCACATCACGGACCGCAGCAAGGACGTGATCAAGTCGGGCGGCGAATGGATCTCGTCGATCGAACTGGAGAACATCGCGATGTCGCATCCGGAGATCGCGAAGGCGGCGTGCATCGCGTGCGCGCATCCGAAGTGGGACGAGCGGCCGCTGATCGTCGCGGTGCGCCGCGAGGGCAGCGCGGTGGATGTTCGGCAGTTGCTCGACTTCTATGCCGGGAAGGTGGCGAAGTGGTGCATTCCGGACGATGTCGTGTTCGTCGATGACCTGCCGCTCACCGCAACCGGCAAGCTGCAAAAGATGGCGCTGCGACAGCGCTTCGGCAGACATTTCACGGCGTGATGGGCCGGCGCGCCGCGCTCACGCCGTCCGGCGATACGTATTCGGCGTGCTTCCGGTCCAGTGCCGGAACGCGCGATGAAACGCAGTCGGGTTGTCGAACCCGACGTCGTAGGCGATCTCCGCGATGGCGTCGCCCGAGCGCGTGAGCCGCTGGATCGCGATGTCGCGCCGCACTTCGTCCTTGATCGCCTGAAAGGTCGTGGCTTCGGCAGCCAGCCGCCGGCACAGCGTGCGCACCGAGAAGTGCAGATGCTGCGCGACGTCGTCGATGGCAGGCGTCCCCGGCAGGCAGTCCGCCACATATTGCCGCACGCGATGGCAGACGAGCTGCTCCGCGAACGACACGAAGATCCAGTCCTCCGGCGCGCGCGCGAGGAACTTCTTCAGATCGGGCTTGCGCTGCCGGATCGGCATGTCGAGCCAGGCGGCGTCGAAGCCGATGCGCGTCGCCGCGCAGCCGAAGCGGATCGGCCCGGGAAAGAGATAGAGGTGATCACTCGCCTGCGCCGGCCGCGCGAAATGGAAGTTCACTTCGACGAGCGGAATCTTCTGCCCGATGAGCCACGACGCGACGCCATGCACGAGTTTGAGCATCAGTTCGTGCCCGAGCGCGCTGACGGCCGGACCCTGCGGATTCGCCGCCATCTCCACGTAGCCGAGCGCGCCGTCGCGATCCGACTGCAGCCGGAAGTCGTCGAGAATCAGATGGAAGAACTGGCCGAAGCGGTGCAGCGCGATCTCCAGCTTCGATGCGTCGAGCAGGCTCAGGCACAGATATTTCAGCGTGCCGTTGCGCAAAGGGCGGCTGAAGATGCCGGGCATTTCGTCGTCGAGTTCCATCGCGAGCAGGCGATAGAGCGTGGAGAACTGCTCCTGCGTCACGCGCGCGGCCGGCTCGCGCAGCAACTCGTGCGCAATGCCCGAGCGCTCGGCGAGCCGCGCGATGGCGTTGGGGTCGGCGCCGGACAAAAAGCCGTTGACGACCGAGATCGGGACAGTGGCGGATAGCGGGTTCAAGCGCGCGACAAGGGTGGCCGAAGGTGGCCTATTTTGTCACAGTCGCAGGGAGAGAAACGCGCGTTCAGGCAAACGCCGTCAGGTCGCGCGGCCCGATGCCGTTCGCCTCGCAATACGCGGCATAGCGATCCCAGCCGCTTTTCCAGCTTTCGATGGCGATCACCTGCGCGCGCTCGTTCATGAACAGCAGGTCGCCCTGGATGATGTTGAGCGTCACGATGTCCTCGTTGCCGGGAAGCGCCTGCGGCGTATGCGTCGATCCCGCCGTCTCGTAGACGACGCTTCCGCGCTCGGCGATCCAGTCGTGCTCGCGGTATTTCCATCGCCCCTGAACCGTATAGACGATCACCGTGCCCGTGTGGCGATGGATCGGCATCTGTCCGGCGGCGGGCGCCTTCAGGAGCGCGATGACCTCGCCGCGCACCGGATCGAGCTTGAAATACTTGACGAGCACCTTCTCGCTATACGGCGTGAACGGCACCCAGGGAACGTCGGCATCGTTGATGCAGGCGGTTTCGATCTGTTCGAACAGCATGGCTCTGACTCCTTGTAGGGCCGGTTTGCGATGTTGCAATGCGTCATTGTGCGACAGGCACGGGTGGCTTGAGCCGGTTTCGGCGGTATCTGATATTGTCCACGCCATGCAAACAATCATCACCGTATCGAAGCTCGGCAAGACCTATGAGGGCGGCTTTCAGGCGCTGAAAGGGATTGATCTGGAAATCCGCCGTGGCGAAATCTTCGCGCTGCTCGGCCCGAACGGAGCGGGCAAGACGACGCTCATCAGCACGATCTGCGGCATCGTCAATCCGAGCGAGGGCAGCATCCACGTCGACGGACACGACATCATTACCGATTACCGCGCGGCACGCTCGCGCATCGGGCTCGTGCCGCAGGAGCTGACCACCGACGCCTTCGAAACCGTCTGGGCGACCGTCTCCTTCAGCCGCGGCCTCTTCGGCAAGCCGCCGAATCCGGCGCGCATCGAAAAGGTTCTGAAGTCGCTCTCGCTCTGGAGCAAGAAGGACAACAAGATCATTACGCTGTCGGGCGGCATGAAGCGGCGCGTGCTGATCGCGAAGGCGCTCTCGCACGAGCCGGACATCCTCTTTCTCGACGAACCCACCGCCGGCGTCGACGTCGAATTGCGGCGCGACATGTGGCAACTCGTGCGCTCGCTGAAGGCGAACGGCGTGACCATCATCCTGACGACGCACTATATCGACGAAGCCGAGGAGATGGCCGACCGCATCGGCGTGATCAGCCGTGGCGAGATCATTCTCGTCGAGGAGAAAGCGGAACTGATGAGGAAGCTCGGCAAGAAAAAGCTCACGCTGCAACTCGATCATCCGCTGGACCGCGTGCCCGACGCGCTCGAACGTTATGGCATGGAACTGTCGGCGCAGAAGTCGGAGCTGATCTATACCTACGACGCGCACGACGAACCCGGCCGCATCATCGCGCTCCTGCGCCACATCGACGAGGCGGGCGTCAAGTTCAAGGACCTTCAGACGACGCAGAGTTCGCTCGAAGATATTTTTGTGAGCCTGGTCAAGGAAACACGATGAACCTCCACGCAGTGCGCGCGATCTACCGCTTCGAAATGGCCCGCACGGCGCGCACGCTGATGCAAAGCATCGTGTCGCCGGTCATTTCGACATCGCTTTACTTCGTCGTCTTCGGCGCCGCAATCGGCTCGCGCATTCCGCAGGTCGACGGCATCAGCTACGGCGCGTTCATCGTGCCGGGGCTCGTGATGCTGTCGCTGCTCACGCAGAGCATTTCGAACGCGTCGTTCGGCATCTATTTCCCGAAATTCACCGGGACCATCTACGAGCTGTTGTCCGCGCCCATTTCCTATCTGGAGATCGTCGTGAGCTACGTCGGCGCGGCGGCGACCAAATCGGTCATTCTCGGTCTAATCATCCTCGTGACCGCGCGGCTTTTCGTGCCGCTCAGGATAGATCATCCGGTCTGGATGATCGTGTTCCTGCTGCTGACTTCCGTGACGTTCAGCCTGCTCGGGTTCATCATCGGCATCTGGGCCGACGGCTTCGAGAAACTTCAGGTGATTCCGCTTCTGATCGTGACGCCGCTCACGTTCCTCGGCGGCAGCTTCTATTCGATCGAGATCCTGCCGCCGTTCTGGAAGGCAGTCGCGCTGTTCAATCCGGTCGTGTATCTCATCAGCGGCTTCCGGTGGAGCTTCTATGGACTCGCGGACGTCTCCGTCGGCGTGAGCCTTGCGATGACGCTCGTATTCCTCGGATTATTCACGGTGATCGTCGCGTGGATCTTTCGCACGGGCTATCGACTCAAAACGTAGGCGCGGCCGCTCTCAGGCAGATATCGTGCGAGCGGCACGAACGACAGCAGCCGGCCGGCATAGCGGGGTGGACATCATGAAAGGCACAAAACGCAGTTTTCTCGGCGCCCTGGCCGCGACGGTCGCGGGCGGCGTCGACGCGTGGCGCGGGATCGGCGCAGGCAGCGCGCGGGCGGCGGACGCCGCGCCGCCTGTCTACGAGGTGAGCCGCAGCGACGCCGAATGGCGCAAGCTGCTGACGCCCGCGCAGTTCAAGGTGATGCGCCAGGAAAGCACGGAGCGGCCGTTCACGAGTGCGCTCAACGACGAGCATCGTGCGGGCGTGTTTGCCTGCGCCGGTTGCCGGCTCGATCTTTTTTCATCCAAGACGAAATTCGACAGCGGGACCGGCTGGCCGAGCTTCTGGCAGCCGCTCGACGGCGCCGTTTCCACGCGCACGGACACCTCGTTTGGCATGGAGCGCAACGAGGTGCACTGCCGGCGCTGCGGCGGCCATCTAGGCCATGTTTTCGACGACGGCCCCAAACCCACCGGACTGCGTTACTGCATGAACGGCGTCGCGCTGGTCTTTACGCCGACGGCGGTCTGAGCGGCGCCGCCACGGCTCAAACGCGAGACAGTTTCCCAATGACCATCGACGAATTCAAGCTGCAAAGTCATTCCACCGCGCTCGTGCTGATCGATTTGCAGGCGGGCATCGCCGCGCTGCCGGTGCAGCCGAACAGCGCCGCCGACGTGCTCGCCAACGCGCGCCTGCTCGCCGATCGCTTTCGCGCGCTCGACGCGCCCGTGGTGCTCGTGAAGGTCGCGTTCCCGGCGGCGCCCGGCGGTCTGCGCCCGATCACCGATTCGGGTCAGGCCGCGCCCGCCGCCGAACCCGCCGGATGGAGCGAGTTGTGTCCCGAGGTCGGCGTGGCGGCGTCGGATATCGTCATCACGAAGCGGCAATGGGGCGCGTTCTACGGCACCGAACTCGATCTGCAACTGCGCCGGCGCGGTATCGACACGATCGTGCTCGGCGGCATCGCGACGCACGTCGGGGTGGAGTCGACGGCGCGGTCCGCGTTCGAGCACGGCTATCAGCAAATCTTCGTCGAGGATGCGATGAGCGATCTGCACGCCGACACGCACGAATCCACCTTCCGTTACGTGTTTCCGCGGATCGGGCGGATTCGTTCGACCGAAGAAGTGCTGGCGGCGCTCGCCTGACGCCGCCCGCGCTCACACCGTCTTGTGAGCCGGCGACGCGACGGTCCGCGCGCGCTCTTCCGCGCCGTGCCGCAAACGCACGCTGACGAGCGCCGCGACCAGCAGCGCGGCGGCGAGCAGGATCAGGCCGTTCATCGCGCGGCCGGTCGACTGCTCGATCATGCCCATGACCGTCGGTCCGACGAATCCGCCGAGCAGCCCGCACGAATTGACGAGGCCGAGCCCGCCCGCGAGCGCGCTGCCCGAAAGCCGCGACGACGGAAACGTGAAGATGATCGACTGCACGACGAAGAACATCGACGCCGACAGGCACACGCCGAGCAATCCGATCGCGGGCGTCGCATAGGCGGCGAGCAAAAGGCCCGAGGCCATCACCACCAGTCCGCCGATCAGGATGCGCCGGCTTCGCGCCGAGTTGCTCGCGAAGCGCGGCAGCGTCGCGGCGCCGGCCGCTGCGGCGAGCCAGGGCGTCGCGGAAAGCAGGCCGATCGTGAACGGCGAGAATTTCCCCGACGCGCCGATGATCCCCGGCAAGAAGAAGATCACCGTGTAGATCGTGAGCTGGTGGCAAAAGTACACGAAGATCGCGAGCCAGACCTGCCGGTCGCGCAGGCAGGCGCCAAACGAATGCGCACCACGGCCGGGCGCGTGGCTGTCCTGTTCGGCGGCAAGACGCCGTTCGAGCGCCTCGGCTTCGTCGCGCGCGAGCCACGGCGCCTTGGTCGGCCGGTCGGGCAGCTTCTTCCAGACGACCCACGCGAGCAGCACCGCCGGCAGTCCTTCGATCACGAAGAGCCACTGCCAGCCGTGAAAGCCGAGCGCGCCGTCGAGTTCGAGCAGCGCGCCGCCGAGCGGTCCGCCGACGATATTCGCGATACACACGCCGAGCAGGAAATAGCCCGTCGCCCGCGCGCGCTCCTCACGGCCGAACCAGTACGTGAGATACAGCATCACGCCCGGAAAGAGCCCCGCCTCGGCCGCGCCGAGCAGCAACCGCATCACGTAGAACGAGGTCTCGCCGCGCACGAACGCCATGCCGATCGACAACAATCCCCACGTGATCATGATGCGCGTGATCCAGAATCGCGCGCCCACCTTGTGCATCACGAGGTTGCTCGGAATCTCGAAGGCGGCGTAGGTCAGGAAGAAGAGGCCCGCGCCGAGGCCATAGGCCGCCGCGGACATGCCGAGGTCGATGCCCATCGAATGCTTCGCGAGCGCGATGTTCGTTCGGTCGAGAAAGCTGATCACGTAGACGATCACGAGCAGCGGCATCAGCTTGCGGATCAGCAGCTTGTTGAGCGACGACTGCGCCGGCGACGACGCGCGTGGCGCGGATGAATGATGATTCGACATGGATACTCCCGAATTGGATCGGCGATGCGGTTCTTGAGCGAAAGCCGTAACGATGGGCCGGCAGCCGGTCGGCGAGGGCGGGCGCGGCGGCCCGCCCGTGCGGTTCATCGCGCCTGCGGCTGATCAGAACGCGACGTTGTCGCCGCCCTTCAACTTCAGCATCGCGCGGGCTTCCTGCGGCGTCGCGACGTCGAGCGAAAGTCCTTCGATCACCTGCCGGATCTTCCGGACCTGCGCCGCGCTCGATTCCGCCAGCTGGCCCGGCGCAATCCACAGCGAGTCTTCGAGCCCGACGCGCACGTTGGAACCCTGTGCGGCGCCCATCGTCGCGAGCGGAATCTGGTGGCGGCCGGCGCCGAGGATCGACCAGACATAGTCGTTGCCGAACAGGCGGTCGGCGGTGCGCTTCATGTGCGCGAGATCCTCGGGATGCGGCCCGATCCCGCCGAGCAGCCCGAACACGCTCTGCACGAAGAACGGCGCCTTGGCGAGCCCGCGATCGACGAAATGCGCGAGGTTGTACAGATGCGAGATGTCGTAGCACTCGAATTCGAAGCGCGTGCCGTTCGCTCCGCACGAAGTCAGGATGTACTCGATGTCGGCGAACGTGTTCTTGAAGACCAGATCGCGGCTCTTCGCGAGATGCTCACGTTCCCAGTCGTGCTTGAGGTCCTTGAAGCGGTCGAGCATCGGATAGAGACCGAAGTTCATCGACCCCATGTTGAGCGACGCCACTTCCGGCTGAAAGCGATGCGCGGGCTTTAGCCGCTCCGCGACCGTCATGTGCGGGCTGCCGCCCGTCGTCAGGTTGATGACGGCGTCGGTTTGTTCCTTCACGCGCGGCAGGAAGCGCTCGAAGACCGCGGGGTCCTGCGTCGGGCGGCCGTCCTCGGGATCGCGCGCGTGCAGGTGCAGGATCGCCGCGCCTTCGCGGGCGGCCGCAAGCGCGGCGTTCGCGATTTCGTCGGGCGTCACGGGCAGATGCGGCGACATAGAAGGCGTATGGATCGCGCCCGTCGGCGCGCAGGTGATGATGACTTTGCGAGTGGTAGCCATGTCGTGTTTCCGAGTGGTGATCAGAGTGTTTCGACGTTGCGGCAGACGGACAGCGCCTGCCCCGAGATCGCGCTGCCGGCGGGAGAACTGAGGAAGAGCACGCTCGCCGCGATTTCTTCCTGCGTCACCATGCGGCGCAGCGAAATCTTCTCCAGATAGCGCGCTTCCATCTCTTCGTAGCTCAGGCCAAGTTGCTTCGCGCGCGCGGCGATCACGCCTTCCATGCGCGGCCCCTTCACGATGCCGGGCTGCACGGCATTCACGCGGATATTGTCCGGACCGAGTTCGATCGCGAGGCTCTTCGCCAGGCCGACGAGCGCCCATTTGGTCGCGGAATAGGGCGTGCGAAAGCCGTACCCGAGCCGTCCCGCCACCGACGACATGAACACCATCACGCCGCCGTCCGGCGCTTGACGCAACAGGGGCACGGCACGGCGGGCGAACTGGAAATGGCTGTTGAGATTGACGTCGACGGTCTTCTCCCAGTCCGCCGGATCGATCTCGTCGATGCCGCCCGTCGGGCCCGCGATACCCGCGTTGTTGATCAGCACGTCGAGGCCGCCGAGTTCGCGTTCCACGTCGTCGAAGACGCGCGCGACATCGGCGGCTTCGGCGACGTTCGCCCGCGTGCCGGTGACGGCGGGCAGGGCGCTCGCGAGAGCATCGACAGCTTTGCCGTCGATATCGCAGACGTGCACGCGCGCACCCGTCGACACGAACGCCTTTGCAATCGCGAGACCGATACCCGACGCGCCGCCCGTGATCAGCACGCGCAAGCCGGCGCGCGGCGTGAGCAGTTGAAGTGCTTCCATCGATGTTTCTCCTTTCCTAGGATAATTAGCAATGCAAATCGTGTGTTCAAAAGCACGGCGCCTTGGGGCGCGTGCTTTGGGCTAGCGGACCGCGTGCCGGGGCATGTCGGCGGATTGCGCGCGCAGGCGTTCGCTGAGGTTGTCGGCTGCATCGCCGATATCGCGCGCGATGCCCGCCCGCGCCAGCGCGCCGTCGCGCTGCCAGAGCGCTTCGATGATCTGGCGGTGTGCGGCCATCGAACGGCGCATGTGCGCAATGTCCGGCGCGACCATGTTCAGGAACGGCCCGATGCGCATCCACATGTTCTGGATCGTCGCGAGCGTGATGTCGCTCGCGCCATGCCGGTAGATGCTCGTATGGAACGCGAAATTGCTGCGCAGGTACGCGGCGGCGTCGCCGGCCTCGACGTGTGCGTCCATGGAGTCGAAGATCGCCTGGACGGCGGCGAGATGCGCGTCGTTCATGCGCGAAGCGGCGCGCTCGGCGACGCAGCCTTCCAGCGCGATGCGCACGTCGCGCAATTCGTCGATCAACTCGAAGGTCATCGGCGGGACCGTCATCGCGCGGCCGGGACCGTCGACGAGCGCACCTTCGGCCCGCAGCCGCGTGAGCGCGCCGCGCACCGGCATCGTCGACGAACCGACGGCTTCCGCGACGCCGCGCAGGCTGAGCGGCTGGCCGGGCGCGAAGCGGCCGCTCATGATCGCTTCACGGAGTTGCTGATACACCTTGCCCGCCATCGTTTCATGCGCGATGGCTTCGAGCGCCGGGACGGACTGCGGGACGGAACGGGTTGCCACTGCCAAAATGCCTCCAGGTTCTGCGATATGTGACCTGTGATCACACTTCTGCGAAGTTTGAGCGGGCAGCGTCGCCAAGTCAATGCGCGTGGGCTAGGGGAAAACACGGGGGCACGGGATCAAGGCATTCAATTCGCCGTCGCCGCGCGGTGATTTATCTCGAAATTAAAAATCGCTGTGAATCGGATTTCTCGCGTTGACAGGAAACATCCCGAAAAACAGACTCGTGGCCTTTTCTTCGCTTTCCTTCGTTTGCTGGCCGAATGGATTCGCCATGCAAACCATCTTCCAGTCAACGGAGCCATTCATGAAACCCACACTCCCCTCGATTATTACTGCCGCTTGTCTCGCCTCCGCATCCGTCGCCTCGGTGGCGGCGCCCGGCGCCGCGACGCTCGACGGCGTTGCTTCGATGCAGGTCGCGGGCAACGTGAAGGCGGTCAATCTGGCGACGCGCGTCGTGACCGTCGTCGATGCGCAAGGCAACGCGTCGGCGTTGCAGGTCGGGCCCGGCGTGCAGAACCTCGACGCGCTCAAGGCCGGTACGCCCGTCACGGGCACGACGCCGCGTCGCATCGTGCTGACGGCGCTCGCGAGCGGCGAGCAGGCGCCGCGCATGGCGCAGGTCGTGAGCGCCGACAGCCACTCGGGCGTGGTCGTGCTGAAAGACGCGCAGGGCGCGCAGCTGGCGGTGCAGGCGCGCGAGCCGGCGCGCGCGGCGTCGTTTGCCGCCGGATCGCACGTGGCCGTCGACGTGCAAGGCGCCGCGCCGGTCAACTAAGCTGCGCTTCAATCGGATTTGTCGGAGTTTTCCAGTATCGAACGGCATCGCGCGTCGGTAACGTAGCGGTTCCGTCGCACGGCGAGTCCCCGCTTGGCGTCCGACGGCCGTCGTTCAGTCCCGAGGCCTCGGGGCCGCTCGGCGAGGCGCTCTCCTCGAGCGCAAAGACGCGGGAGCAAGTCGTACCTCGGCGCTTTCCCGTCGTCGTTCTCCGTCCATCCGGCGCGAGCCGGATGGACTCTTTTTTCTCCTTGTACTTCCCGGCCTACGCGCGCGCTACGCCCGCGACGAGCCGCAGACGCGTGATCTCCGAAGGCGCGCCCAGCCGCTTCGGCGGTCCCCAGTAGCCGGTGCCGCGGCTCGTGTAGACCCACAGTCCGTCGAGTCGGGCGAGACCCGAAACGAACGGCTGCTGCAAGCGCACGAAGAAATTCCATGGGAAAAACTGTCCGCCGTGCGTGTGTCCCGATAACTGCAGCGTATAGCCCGCCGCCGCGGCCGCCGGCGCGCTGCGCGGCTGGTGCGCGAGCAGTAGCCGCACCGTGGCGTCCGTTGGCGCACCGCGCAACGCCGCAGCCGGATCGCTCTTGTGCGCCGGGTCGAAACTGCCCGCGTTGTAGTCGGTCACGCCGGCCACCACCGCACGCGCGCCGTCGTGGTTCAGCACGACGTGCTGGTTCATCAGCACGGTCAGGCCGAGCCGGCGGAATTCGGCGACCCATTTGTCCGCGCCCGAGTAGTACTCGTGATTGCCAGTGACGAGAAACGCCCCGTGCCGCGCGCTCAACTCGCCGAGCGGACGCGTGTGGTCGGCGAGATGCGACACGGCGCCATCGACGACATCGCCCGTCACCGCGATCAGGTCCGGCTTGAGCCCGTTGACCGCCGCGACGATCCGCTCGACGTAATGCCGCTTGATGGTCGGCCCGACGTGGATGTCGCTGATCTGCACGATCGTGAAGCCGTTGAGCGCGGGCGGCAGGCCGTCGATGGGGACATCGACCGTGACGATGGGCGCGCGCCGCCGCGCGTTGTAGAACCCCACCGCCGACGACAGCACCGCCAGCGCGGGCACGGCGAGCGCGCTCTCCGCGGTGAAGGCGGGCGAGCCGATCGGCACGCCGCGCGCCCAGTCGACGAGATGGATCGCGAGCAGCACGACGTCGCGCGCAAAGGTCAGCACGAGCAGCGACGAGAAAAATCCCATCGTGATGAGACCGATCCACGCGAGGCGATCGGAAAGTGGCTGCTGCTCGATCGTGCGCGCGGCCATGCCGAGCGGAATCAGCAGCACGGAAGCCACGAGCACGAGCGCCGCGAGCCAGCGCAACGGCGCGCCGACGGGCGCCGCCGGAATCAGCCGCACGCCGACATAGAGATGAAACAGGATGCCGATACCGATGACGCGAAGAAAGAACGCTGAGCGTCGCATAGAGCGCCTAAGGGGAGGAAAACGGGCGACGGCCGGTCGTGCCCCGAATGGAACCGATTCTACCGGTTCGCCCAAAACCTTGGCGGCACCGCGAGTGCGCCCATTCGAAACGCGTACTGCAATCCATTGAACGCGCATCGTGAAACGATTTATTCGGAATTTGAAATTCCATGTATCAATAGACATTCGCACGGCGCGCGCTGTATAAATACCGATCGTTCAACGTGCCGGATATATTTCGATGCGCGTCATTTCAATGGAGAAAGCCGAATGAATGCAAAATGGAATATGGCCTGGATTATCGCGGCCGCGTCGATTGCCGCGCCGGCTTATGCGCAGGACACGTCGCTTGCCAATGCCGCGCAACAAGTCGTGAGCGCGGCAAAGCCGGGTCACAGGCAGGCGGAAATCATCGGCATCGACGCCGCCACGCGCACGCTCACATTGCGCGGCTCGAAAGGCGCGACGACCACGGCGGTCGTGAGCGATCAGGTCAAGAATTTCGACCAGCTGAAAATCGGCGATCAGGTCGACGTGCTTTATAAAAATGCGCTGCTCATCACGGCCACCAAGGCGACGGGCGCGGACAAAGGTGTTCGAAAGCGCGTCGATACCGCGGTTTATGCGCCGGCGTCCGGTGCGAACGGATTCGCGTCATCGCGCCAAGTGGAAATTCTCGCGACGGTCGAAAGCATCAATCGAAAAAACGGAACGATTACGCTGCGCGGCCCGTGGCGCACGGATACTTTCGATATTCCGCACGATCTGGATACCAAAGACCTTAAACCCGGCGATTCCGTGCATGCGGTTTTCGTTTCGGCCACAGCGGTGGACGTCACACCGAAAAACGCCGCGAAATAACAAAAAGGCCTGGCAAAAACGCCAGGCCTTTTTTCACCGCTTCAGCGATAAATCAAACCGCGATGCACAAATACTTGATTACGACATAATCGTCGATGCCGTAATGCGAGCCTTCGCGGCCGAGTCCCGATTGCTTCACGCCGCCGAATGGCGCGACTTCGTTTGAAATCAGCCCCGTATTGATGCCGACCATGCCGTACTCCAGCGCTTCCGCGACGCGCCACACCCGGCCGATATCGCGGCTGTAGAAATACGCCGCCAGGCCGAATTCGGTGTCGTTTGCCATGCGCACGACTTCTTCGTCGGACGAAAACCGGAAGATCGGCGCGAGCGGACCGAACGTCTCTTCCTTCGCGACCTTCATGTCCGGCGTGACGCCGGTCAGCACGGTCGGCTCGAAAAAGCCGTGGCCGAGCGCATGACGCTTGCCGCCGGTGACGATCGACGCGCCTTTCGTCAGCGCGTCCTCGATGTGCGATTCCACCTTCAGCACGGCCGCCTCGTTGATCAGCGGCCCGAGCGCGACGCCGCTTTCCGTGCCGCGTCCGACCTTGAGCTTGCCGACCGCGTCGGCGAGCTTGGCGGCGAACGCATCGTAGACGCGCTCGTGCACATAAAACCGGTTCGTGCAGACACAAGTCTGCCCGCTGTTCCGATACTTCGACGCAATCGCGCCTTCCACGGCGGCGTCGATATCCGCATCGTCGAACACGATGAAGGGCGCGTTGCCGCCGAGTTCCAGCGAGACTTTCTTGATCGTCGGCGCGCTTTGGGCCGCGAGCAAGCGGCCGACCGCCGTCGATCCCGTGAACGAGAGCTTCCTCACGATCGGGTTGGCCGTCATCTCGCCGCCGATCGCTTTCGGGTCGCCGGTGACGATGTTCAGCACGCCCTTCGGCACGCCCGCGCGCTCGGCGAGCACGGCCATCGCGAACGCGGAGAACGGCGTCGCTTCCGCCGGCTTCACGACGATCGGACAGCCCGCCGCGAGCGCCGGACCGACCTTGCGCGTGATCATCGCGGCCGGGAAGTTCCACGGCGTGATCGCGGCACACACGCCGATCGGCTCCTTCGTCACGACGATGCGCTTGTCGGCGGCGGGCGTGGCGAGCGTGTCGCCCGCGACGCGCTTGCCTTCCTCCGCGAACCATTCGATGAACGACGCCGCGTACAGGATCTCGCCCTTCGCCTCGGCAAGCGGCTTGCCTTGCTCGGTCGTGAGGATGAGCGCGAGGTCGTCGGCGTGGGCGAGCATCAGGTCGTACCAGCGGCGCATGATCGCCGCGCGTTCCTTCGCCGTCTTCTTGCGCCAGGCGGGCCACGCGGCATTGGCGGCGTCGATGGCGCGACGCGTTTCCGCCGCGCCCATCATCGGCACGCGGCCGAGCGACGCGCCGTTCGACGGATCGACGACTTCGAAGGTCGCGCCGCTGTCTGCGCCTTGCCATTCACCGTCGATATAGGCTTCGTGGCGCAGCAGTGTCGGATCTTTCAGATTCATCAGGAATGCTCCGAGATCAAACCGTTGCACCGATCGTTTCGGTCAGCACGTCTTCGAGGATGGCGAGTGCTTCGTCGAACACGGAATCCTGAATGGTGAGCGGGAACAGGAAGCGCACGACGTTGCCGTACACGCCGCACACGAGCAGCAGCAGGCCGCGTTCGAGCGCGCGCGTCTGGACGCGTTTCGTGAAATCCTGATCGGGCTCGTCCGAGCCGGGCTGGCAGAACTCCACGGCGATCATGCCGCCGGGGCCGCGCACGTCGGCGATCTGCGGCACGTCTTTCTTTAGCGCGTTGAGTTTCGCCTTCAGCTTGTCGCCGAGAACCGTCGCGCGCTCGCACAGCTTTTCATCGTCGATGATGTCGAGCACCGCATGCGCCGACGCCACCGCGAGCGGATTGCCCGCATACGTGCCGCCGAGTCCGCCGGGCGCGGCGGCGTCCATGATGTCCGCGCGTCCGACGACGCCCGACAGCGGCATGCCGCCCGCGAGGCTCTTCGCCATCGTCATGAGATCGGGCACGACGTCGTAATGCTGCATCGCGAACAGCTTCCCGGTACGCGCGAAGCCGGTCTGAACTTCGTCCGCGATCAGAAGAATGCCGTGCTCGTTACAGATTTTTCTCAACGCGCGCACGAAATCGAGCGGCGCCTGATAGAAACCGCCTTCGCCCTGAACCGGTTCGAAGATGATCGCCGCGACGCGCTTCGCTTCGACATCGGCCTTGAACAGATGCTCGATTGCGCGCAGCGAATCCGCGACGGAGACGCCGTGCAGCGGATTCGGGAACGGCACATGGAACACGTCCGACGGGAACGGCCCGAAGCCGATCTTGTACGGCGCGACCTTGCCGGTCAGCGCCATGCCCATCAGCGTGCGGCCGTGAAAGCCGCCCGTGAACGCGATCACGCCCGGACGGCCGGTCGCGACGCGCGCGATCTTGACCGCGTTTTCGACGGCTTCGGCGCCCGTCGTGAAGAACGCCGTCTTTTTCGGATAATCGCCGGGCGCGCGGGCGCTGATTTTCTCGGCGAGAGAAACGTAAGACTCGTACGGAACAATCTGATAAGCCGTGTGCATGAAGCAGTCGAGCTGTGCGCGGATTGCCTCGACGATCTTCGGATGACGATGGCCCGTGTTACACACCGCGATGCCGGCCGCGAAGTCGATGAAACGGCGGCCTTCGACGTCCCACAGCTCGGCGTTTTCGGCGCGCGCCGCGTAGAAATCGCACATCACGCCGACGCCGCGCGGCGTCGCGGCGTTCTTGCGGGCTTGCAGGTCGGCGTTTTTCAGAGTGTTGCTCACGGTGTGGTTCTCCTTCGCGCGGCGCGCGTTGTGGTCAGTCGAGTCGATGTGTGGACTATAGTAAGATTTGGCTCTCAAGTTCAGAGCCATTTCAATAAATCTATAGGAGCCAATTCGATGCGGGCGAGCGTGCTGTCCGACTGGCTGGCGCAGCGGCTCGATCGAGGCAACGGTCAGCCGATTTATCGGCAACTGCACCGGCTGTTGCAGCAGGCGATCCTGTCGCGCGAACTGCCGGCCGGGACCAAGGTGCCGTCGTCGCGATTGCTCGCGACGGAATTGGGCGTCGGGCGCAATACGGTTACGCAGGTGTACGAGCAACTGGCGCTCGAAGGCTATGTGTCGTCGGCGACGGGGCGCGGCACGTTCGTCGCCGACAGCGCGCCCGACGAGATCGTCTTCGATGAAAGGCCGTCGCGCATCGAGATCGCGCCGGCCGTGCTCTCGACGCGCGGCGAGCGGCTGATCGCGGGCGCGGGCGTCTCGAAGCGTCAGGGCGGCGCGTTCATGCCGGGCGTGCCCGACGTGTCGCGCTTTCCGGCGCGCGTCTGGAACCGGCTGCACGCGAAATACTGGCGGCGGCCGCGCCCCGATCTGCTGACTTACGCGCCGGGCGGCGGGCTCGCTTCGTTGCGCCACGCGCTAGCGGACTACCTGCGCACGTCGCGCTCGGTGCAATGCTCGCCCGAGCAAATCATCGTGACGACGGGCATCCATCAGTCGATCGACCTCGCGGTGCGCCTGCTGTCCGACGCCGGCGACATCATCTGGACCGAGGACCCGTGCTACTGGGGCGTGAGAAGCGTCTTGCAGGTGTCCGGCCTCGATCTGAGAGCGATCCGCGTGGATTCCGAAGGCATCGACCCGTCGCCGGAAGATCTTGCGAATCCGCCTAAGCTGATGCTCGTGACGCCGTCGCATCAATATCCGCTCGGCATGGTGATAAGCCTCGCGCGGCGCCGGATGCTGCTCGAATTCGCGCGCCAGCACCGCTGCTGGATCATTGAAGACGATTACGACAGCGAGTTCCGCTACGGCAGCCGGCCGCTCGCGTCGCTGCAAGACTCGACACGGCGGGGCAGGTGATCTATGTCGGCAGCTTCGGCAAGACGCTGTTTCCGGGCTTGCGGATCGGCTATATCGTCGTGCCGGAGGCGCTCGCGGCGAGTTTCGCGACGGCGTCGGCCGAGTTGTATCGCGAAGGGCAACTGCTACAGCAGGCGGTGCTCGCCGAGTTCATCGCGGAAGGGCATTTCACCTCGCATATCCGGCGCATGCGCGCGCTCTACGGCCAGCGTCGCGAACTGATGCTCGCGACGATCGCGAAGCGTTACGGCGGAACGCTCGATATCGTCGGCGGCGATGCGGGGCTGCATCTCGTGCTGCGCTTGCCCGATCACGTCGACGACCGCGCGGTCGCGGCCCGGGCGCTGGCGGAGAACATCGTCGTGCGGCCGCTGTCGGGGTATTTCGCGCGGCGCGACAATGCGCAATCGGGGCTTCTGATTGGCTATGCGTGCGTGCCGGACGAAGAGATCGAGCGGGCGTTCGAGACGCTGGCGGGGGTGATCGACGGGTTTATCGGCTGAGTATGACGACTGGCGCGGAAATTCCGTCTGTTGGATCATGTGCGCTTCGCGCCGACAATCCGCCGCACCGACTCCGACAAAAAAGGTTTCCTCCCGATGACTCTTGCTTCCCGCTTCACCGAAATCGCCGACCTCGCCGACGACGTCCCCGCCCTGCGCGACATCCGCCACCACATCCACCAGCATCCCGAACTCGCCTACGAAGAACTGCAAACCGCCGCGCTCGTCGCGGAAAAGCTCGAGCAATGGGGCTGGCAGGTGACGCGCGGCGTCGGCGAGACGGGCGTCGTCGGCACGCTGAAAGTGGGCGAGGGCACGCGCAGCATCGGCCTGCGCGCGGACATGGACGCGCTGCCGATCGTCGAGCAGACGGGCAAGCCGTACGCCAGCGCGACGCACGGCAAGATGCACGCGTGCGGCCACGACGGCCACACGACGATGCTGCTCGGCGCCGCCCGCCACCTCGCGCGCACGCGGCGTTTCAGCGGCACGGTGCATCTGTATTTCCAGCCCGCCGAGGAATACGGCGTGCCGAGCGGCGCGCAGAAGATGATCGCGGACGGCCTCTTCGACCGCTTCCCGTGCGACTCCGTGTTCGGCGTGCACAACCATCCGGGCATGCCGCCGGGCACGTTCCTGTTCCGCAAGGGCGCGTTCATGGCCGCGGGCGACAAGGTGACGATCACGATCGAAGGCGTCGGCGGCCATGCGGCGCGTCCGCATCTGACGGTCGATCCGGTCGTGGTGGCGTCGAGCGTCGTGATGGCGTTGCAGACGATCGTCGCGCGCAATGTCGATCCGTCGCAGCCGGCCGTGGTGACGGTCGGCTCGATGCACGCGGGCACGGCGAACAACGTCATCTCGAATTCGGCGAAGCTGGAACTGAGTGTGCGCTCGTTCAGCGAGGACGTCCGCGCGCTGCTCAAGCGCCGCATCGCGGAACTGGTGCAGGCGCAGGTCGCGAGCTACGGCGCGACGGCGGTGGTGGCTTACGAAGAGGGCTATCCGGTCGTCGTGAACACGGACGCGGAAACCGAGTTCGCGACGCAAGTGGCGCGCGAACTGGTCGGGGAGGAGAACGTCCTCGCGAACGCGGACATCCTGATGGGCAGCGAAGACTTCGCGTTCATGCTGCACGAGCGTCCGGGCTCGTTCCTGCGCATCGGTAACGGCGCGGGCGAGGACGGCTGCATGGTCCACAACCCGCACTACGATTTCAACGATGCCAACCTGCCGATCGGCGCGGCCTACTGGACGCGCCTCGTCGAAAAGTTTCTCGCGCAATAACTTTTATAAACTTTATGCGCATAACGCTCGAAGGCGTCATGCGCATGTCCCGCGCAGCGCTCAGGCCGGCAGCGAGAAACTTTCGATCGCGTCGCGCAGCACGTCGACCTGATCCTTCAGCGAATGGGCGGCGGCCGCCGCTTCTTCGACGAGCGCGGCGTTCTGCTGCGTGACCTGATCCATCTCGACGACCGCGCGGTTCACCTGCTCGATGCCGGCGCTCTGCTCGCGCGACGCATGGCTGATCTCGTCGAGGATTTCGTTGACGCGGCGCACCGACTGCACGATTTCGCCCATCGTCGATCCGGCGTTCGTCACGAGCGAGGCGCCTTCTTCGACCGTCTGGGTGGATGTTTCGATCAACGCCTTGATTTCCTTCGCCGCCGTCGCCGAACGTTGCGCGAGGCTGCGCACTTCCGCCGCGACGACCGCGAAGCCGCGTCCTTGTTCACCGGCGCGCGCCGCTTCGACCGCCGCGTTGAGCGCCAGGATGTTCGTCTGGAACGCAATGCCGTCGATCACGCCGATAATATCGCCGATCTGTTTCGAACTGTCGGTAATGCGCGTCATCGTGTGGATCACGTCGGCGACCACGCTGCTGCCGCGCGTTGCGACGTCCGCCGCCTGCTCGGCGAGGCGCGCGGCCTGCGTGGCGCTGTCGGCGTTCTGCTTCACGTTCGCCGTCATCTCGTCCATGCTCGACGCGGTTTCGACCAGCGCGGCGGCCTGCTGCTCGGTGCGCTGCGACAGGTCCGTGTTGCCCGCCGCGATTTCCGACGCGCCGACGTTGATGTTCTCCGTGCCGTTGCGAACGCGCGAAACCGTCTCGACCAGACCGCTTTGCATCGACGAAAGCGCGTAGAGCAGGCTCGACGTGTCCTTCTCGTGGACATGAACCGGCGTCGTCAGGTCGCCGCGCGCGATGCGGTGCGCCGCGCTCACCGCGAGTTCGAGATCGCCGCCGAGATTGCGCTTGATGCTCTTCAGCACCAGCAGCATCGCGACGGTCGCGAGCACGCCGAGCAGCGCCGTGATCCCGAGCCAGCGCAGCGCGCTCGCGTAGAACGCGGCCTGCACGTCGTCCATGTACATGCCGGTGACGAGATACCAGTCCCACGGCGCGAAGCGCTGCGAGTAGCTCATCTTCGCGACCGGTTGGTCGTAGCCCGGCTTCGGCCAGAGGTAATTCACGAAGCCGCCTTTCTCGTGATTGCCCGCCTTCACGATCTCGACGAAGAGCTTCGTGCCTTGCGGATCGGCGAAATTCGAGACGTCCTGGCCGTTCATCGCCGATTTGATCGGATGCATCACGATGGTCGGATGCGAATCGTTGATCGAGATGTAGCCGTCGGCGCCGTAGCGCATCGAGGCGATCACTTCGAGGGCCTTCTTCTTCGCTTCGTCCTCGGTGATCGCGCGGTTCGCCGCGAGCGTCTGGAAATGCGAGGCCACGCTGTGCGCCTGGCCGATCAGTGTCGTCAGCTGGTCGCGCCGGTCTTCGATCATCGACGCGCGGTTCTGCCACGCGCCGATGATCCCGATGGCGATCAGGCCGATCCACAGCACGGCGATCATCGAGCTGAGCTTTTGATTCAACGTCAGTTTGTTCATGTTCCGCGAGCCGCCTCATTGTCCGGGGCGCGGCGAAATGCCGCCGCGCATGAGGGCATTACGGCAAACGGCGGCGCGGATGTAGGGGCGGGGAAACCCCTAGCGGGCGTTGCGGCGGGATATCTTCGTCCGATTTGGCGCGAAATCGCGCGGTTAGATCGGGTCCTTGTCGGGCGGGGCGTCGGGGTGCTGCGGCTCGTCCGGGCGATGGCCGGGCGAAGACGGCGTGAGCGGGTCGGCTTCAGGGTCGCGGTTCGGATCGGCGATCGGGTCCGGAACGGGAGTAGTCTGCATCTCGAAGGTCATGGTCTCGCACTCGTTGGGTGGAAAAGGCGCTGGCCGGCGCTAGGCCGCGTCGTGCAGCGCCGGGGTGTGCAGCGTGAAAGGGTCGCCCGGGTGCGCGCTGTCCTCGCGCGCGAGCGCGGCGCGGGCTTCGATCGCGACCGCTTCGCTCGTCGCCTCGCCGTGATGTTCTTCCAGCGCGATCAGCGGCGTGCCGAGCGCGCGTGCCGCCGCCACGGGCGAGGGCGTCGCGGCGTCGTCGGAGAGAACGAGGCGCGCATCGCCGATCAGCCGCGTCAGCGTTTGCGGGGACATCGTGCCGGCCAGAAAGAGCGCCGCCGTCTGCATCGCGCCGAGCACGGCGCCGGTACGCTCGGGTTCGAGCGTATCGCCGACGATCGCGATCTGCCAGCCGTCGGCGCCCAGCTGGTCCGCAACTTCCGCATAACGCTCGACGGGCCACGCGGGCGTGGCGCCGTGGCTGCCGGGATGGATCAGCACGAGCCGCTCTCGTTCGAGGCCGTGGAACGTCACGAGTTCGTCGTAATCGACGTCGGGCCGCGCGGGCGAGCGCGCGCGGGCGCGGGGGGCGGCGGGGGCGTCGGGCATCAGGGCGAGATTGTCGGACAGCGCGTTGAGGGAACGGGATCGCATCGTGGCTCCTGCTCTGGAGTGACGGTTGGGACCGCCCGGGGACGTCGCGCGTCGCCTCGGGCAGCCGATTGCCTCAGCACGTGTCGTGCCCGCCGCCTGCTTCGGGCGCGCACGGCGTCCGGCTCACGATGACGACCGCGCCATCGCCCGGACGGTCACCGGAACCGCCTTGCCCGCCGGCACCTTGGCGCGCTTCGCGTGATGCGCGAGCGGAATCAGCGGGTTGCACTCGGGGTAATAGCTCATCGCACAGCCCGCCGGGATGTCGAATGCGTGAACCCGCAAACCGTCGACCTTTCGCTCGACGCCGTCGTTCGAGACCGTCGCGACCGTCACGGCTTCGTCTTCCGTGAGGCCGAGGCGCGTCATGTCGGCGCGATTCATCAGCAACACCTGTCGGGTATTGAAGACACCGCGAAAGCGATCGTCAAGGGAATAAACCGTCGTGTTGAACTGGCTGTCGCCGCGCGTGGTCATGAGGCGCAGCGTGCGCTCGCCCTCGAACGACATGTCGGGGTCCTCGCTCGCGTCCGGCGGCGTGATGAAATTCGCCTTGCCGGTCTTGGTCTTCCATTCGCGCTTCGCCGCGGCGAGCGGCCGGTGGAAGCCGCCCGGCTGCGACATGCGCTGGTTGAAGTCCTTGAACTGATCGGGATAAGTGCGCTCGATGGCATCGCGCACGAGCGAATAGTCGCCGACCCATGCGTCCCAGTCGACGGAACCGCTTTGCGGCGTGAGCGTCGCTTTCGCGAGGCCCGCGACGATCGCCGGCTCCGACAGCAAATGCTCGCTCGCGGGCGCCGCGAAACCGCGCGACGCGTGGATGCACGCGGTGCTGTCCTCGACGGTGACGATCTGCGCGCCGCCCGCCTGCCGGTCGACTTCGATGCGCCCGAGACACGGCAGCAGATAGGCCGCGCGCCCGTGCAGCAGATGGCTGCGGTTAAGGTGCGTCGCGATCTGCACCGTGAGCGGCAGCTTTTTCCACGCGGGTTCGAGCACGCCGTGGTCGGGCGTCGCGCGCGCGAAGTTGCCGCCGAGGCCGATGAACGCGTCGACGGTGCCGTCGCGCACGCCTTCGCACGCATCGACGGTCGTCATGCCGACATCGCGCGGCGGGTTGAAGCGGTACATCTCGGCGAGCTTGTCGAGCGGCACGAGCGACGGCTTTTCCGTGATGCCGACCGTGCGCTGTCCCTGCACGTTCGAGTGTCCGCGAATCGGGCAGATGCCCGCGCCCGGCTTGCCGATGTTGCCGCCAAGCAGCATCAGGTTGGTGAGCATCTGCACGGCGAGCACGCCTTCGCGATGCTGCGTGATGCCCATGCCGTACAGGATCATGACGGCTTTCGACTTCGCGTAGTCCGTGGCGGCCGCTTCGAGCGCGGAGCGCGTGAGGCCGCTTTCCACTTCGATGTCGCGCCAGTTCGCGGCGCGCATCGCGTCGGCGAACGTGTCGAAGCCGTGCGTGTGCTCAGCGATGAACGCGGCGTCGAGCACGCGCGGCGCGCCTTCTTTTTGCGCGCGGTCGTCGGCGTCGATCAGCGCCTTGCAGATGCCGGTGACCGCCGCGATGTCGCCGCCGATTTTCACCTGATGG
The DNA here is from genome assembly GCF_001544495.1 of Caballeronia telluris. Taxonomy (GTDB): domain Bacteria; phylum Pseudomonadota; class Gammaproteobacteria; order Burkholderiales; family Burkholderiaceae; genus Caballeronia; species Caballeronia telluris. Next base: position 36,815 of record NZ_FCNZ02000020.1, on the reverse strand, counting down.
TATTGCGTGCTGATGCAGGTTTCGTCGGGCGTGAGCATCTGTCCGGGCGACTGCGGATTCGCGAACGACACGAGCCCGCGCTCCTTGATCGGATTGAACGTAACGATGCGCGCGTGGCGTTGCCGCGCCTCCTGAAGCGGGTGCAGCATGCGCGGCGCGTTGGTGCCGGTGTTGTGGCCGAAGAAGAAAAAGCAGTCGGTATGCTGGAAGTCGTCGAGCGTGACGGTGCCGACCGGCACGCCGATCGTCTCCGGAAGCGCCACCGACGTGCTCTCGTGGCACATGTTCGAGCTGTCCGGCAGGTTGTTGGTACCGTACATGCGCGCGAAGAGCTGGTACATGTACGACGTTTCGAGCGACGCGCGACCCGACGCGTAGAACACGACGCGCTTCGGATCGAAGCCGCGCAACTGCGCGCCGATTTCGTCGAAGGCCTGCTGCCAGGGGATCGGCAGATAGCGGTCGGTGGCGGCGTCGTAGCGCATCGGTTCGGTGAGACGCCCTTGCGATTCGAGTTCGAAGTCGGTCCAGGCTTCGAGTGCGGCGAGCGTGTGATGCTGGAAGAATTCCGGCGTTACCCGCTTGCTCGTGACTTCCCAGGCGGTCGCCTTCGCGCCGTTTTCGCAGAACTCGAAGAGATGGGGATCGGCGGGCTTGGCCCACGAGCAACTGACGCACGCGAAGCCGTCGGGCTTGTTCTGATGCATCAGGATGCGCGAGCCGTTCACGGCGACGTGCTCCTTCAACAGGATCGACGCAACCGCTTTCGCGGAGCCCCAGCCGCCGGCCGGATGACTGTATTTCTCGATGCGCGGGAGCTTGCTCATTGCGGTTTTCTCCACGTGGATGCGGGGTTATTCGTGGATTAGCAATAAACAGGCTCGCCGGGCGGCAAGTGGCGTGGTCAGGAAAACGAAAGCCGCCGGCCCGCGAGAGCGGGGCGGCGGCTTTCAGTGGGTGAAAGGTCGGCGTCCGATTCGGCGCTCAGGTCTCCCCATTCCCCTCATCCACCGGCAACATCTTCGGCACGAACGCTTCGGCGCGCTCGCGGATCGCGTCGATTTCGCCGGTCACGAAAGTTCGGTTGTCGGCGGCGAGCGCGCTCTGGTACGACGCGCCTTCCGGCACGCGATGCAGCAGCGCGCGCAGTTCGCCTTGCGTCGTCTGCTCGACGGGTTCGAAGTTGTAGAGCTTGAGCATCAGTTCGGCGCGCTCGTGGAGCACGAACAGGCACCCGGCGAACACCGCGACGCCCAGCACTTCCTGCGCGCCGAAGCGGAAATCGCCCGGCACCGGCGAGAACGGCAGCCACAGGATCACGGCGAGGCCGACGAGCGCCAGCGCGATCGTCGCGTTGAGCAGGAAACCGGTGCGCGCGACGATGCGCTCGCGTTCCAGACGGAGTTGTCCGGCCGATTTCGGCACGAGCGCGGCGCGGGGTTTCTGTTGACGGAGTTCGGAGAACGGAAGGGCGGCCATGTGAGCGGTATGCCTCGGGTAGCGGACGGTAACGATCGTATTAACGCCTCGCTTACAAGAACGTTGACGCAGGTTACGTCCTGTTGCACCTGAAGCATCCGGACAAGCTCACGCCTTGAACGGCGTGCGCACGCTGGCCGTGCCCTCGGCGATCTGGCTCGCGAACACGAGCGCCTCGACGATCGTCCCGATCACTTCGTCGCGCATCTTCGGGTCCATCACGCGCAGCGCGTAGGTCGGATGATAGGTCGGCACGATGAGCCGTCCGCGATGCTCGATCGTCTTGCCGAGATACTCCGAGAGCGCCGTGCGATGGCCCGTCAGCGACTTGAGCGCCGTCGCCCCGAGCGCGACGACGACCTTCGGCGCGATCCGCGTCAGTTCTTCGTCGAGCCAGTAGCGACAGGCTTCGCGCTCGCGCTGGGCGGGCTGCTGCGGCAAGCGCTCCTTGCCCTGCGATTCCCACTTGAAGTGCTTGAGCGCGTTGGTCAGATAAAGCGACTCGCGGGCAAGCCCCGCTTCCTCGATCGCCTGATCGAGCAGCTTGCCCGCCGGCCCGACGAACGGCCGGCCCGCCAGGTCTTCCTGATCGCCCGGCTGCTCGCCGACCAGCATGATGCGCGCGTCGGCGGGACCGGCGCCCGGCACCGGCTGCGTCGCGTTGCGCCAGAGCGCGCAGCGCTTGCAGCCGTCGAGCGAGGCGGGTTTCGTCTTCAGCGACGGCCCGTCGAGCGGCTCCATGTCGATCGCGACTTCCATCTCCGGCGGCACGTTGCGCGCGCGGCGATCGCGGCGCGTGGCGGGATCGGCGCGCGCGATCAGCGTGGGATCGCTCTTCGCGTCCGGCCGGCTCTTCCAGTAGCGCACCGGCATGTGCGACGCCATTTCCGCTGCGTGGGCGACGGCCGGCGCGAACGTGCTCTCGTAGTACGCGAGCCAGAGCGCTTCGATCGCGTCGCCGCTGACCGCCTCGCCCGGCGACGCCAGCTCGGTCGGTTTCGGCTCCGGCTCGCTCGTGCGGTCGACGCGTAAGAGCGCGCCGTCCCAGAACGCGGCGCCGTGCGGGGTCGCGATCATCCAGGTGGCGCTGCCCATGCGCGTCGCGAAACCGAGCGCGGCGTGCTCCAGCAGGTCGTTCACCGGCTCGAACCAGCTGATGAACTCGGGCGGCCCGAGCGACGGATCGCGATGCCGGAAGCGCAGGAACTTGTGCATGCGCTCTTCTTCGGCGCGCACGTCTTCGATCATCCGGTTGAGACGGCGGCCGTCGGGATCGTCGGGGGAAATGACCGCGCGATCGCCCTGCGTCCAGCGCCAGAGTACCTTGTAGAGAAACGGCCAGCGGTCGCGCACGCGAGCGCACGCGGCCGTTTCCAGCCGCTCCAGAAAGCCGCGCGCGATTTTCACGGGCGGCGGCGCGCCCGGTTCGGCGGACTCGTCGAGCGTGCCGAACACCGTCGCCGATTCCGACGCCTCCCGCCACAGCAGCCCTTCCGGCGACACGCCGCGCGCGAGGAGATCGCGCGCGGCGCTGCGCCAGGAGGCAAACGAAGGTTCGATGACGACGCTGTTCATCGGCGGGTCACAGGCGGGTTGTTCGGATCGAGATACTGTATATACATACAGTGATTCTAGCGATGGCAGCCCCGTCGCCGCAACTTTTTTGAGATGATCCGGCCCCGTTGACGCTTTTGTCCGCGCGCTGTCCAGACTATTTTGCGACAGGAAACGGTGGGAATGGCCTTTGCTGTAAGCCGTGCATCGCGGCCGCCGGGGCGGCTCGCCGAACCATACAACGGAGTCAACAATGCTCGGCATCATCATTCCCGCCCACGACGAGGCGGCGCACATCGGGGAATGCGTGACAAGCGCACGGCGGGCCGCGAACCACCATCAACTGCTCGGGGAGGAAGTGCGCGTGATCGTCGTGCTCGACACCTGCACCGACGACACGGGCGCCATTGCCCGGTCGCTCGGCGCGGACGTGACGCACATCGAGGCGCGTAACGTCGGCATCGCGCGGGCGCACGGGGCGGAGCGGGCGCTCGCGCTTGGCGCGCGCTGGCTCGCGTTCACCGACGCCGACAGCGTCGTCGCGGACGACTGGCTCGTGCAGCAGCTCGATTGCTGCGCCGACGCGGTGTGCGGTGTGATCGGCGTGCGCGACTGGTCGCCGCATATCGCCGCGGTGCGCGAGCATTTCGGCAAGACCTATACCGACGCGGACGGGCATCGGCATATTCACGGCGCGAATCTCGGCGTGTCGGCGCATGCGTATGTGCGCGCGGGCGGATTTCCGCCGCTGGAATCCAGCGAGGATGTCGCGCTGGTGGAGGCGCTGATCGCGAGCGGGGCGTGCATCGAATGGAGCGCCGCGCCGCGCGTGGTCACGAGCGCGCGCACGGACTTCCGGGCGAAGAAGGGCTTTGGCGCGACGCTGGTGGAAGTCGGCCGGCGATATTTTGGCGCGGCGCCCGCGCCGGTTGTGGATGATTCGGAGGTGCTGGCGGCTTAGGGCCTTTATCCCGCCGACAAATCGCCCGGCACATCCACGTCCCGCAGAATGTCCGGATCGTCGACATCGATCCGCCGCACCGGGTTGAGCGCAAGCAGCGAGCGCGCGCCCGCGTCGCCGTCGAGCGTACTCAGCGCCTCGCGGTGCGCGCGGCCAAAACCGACCGGATGCCCGCGCTCGCCGCGATGATACGGCGCGACAAGCGTTGTCCCGCCATCGAGCGCGCGCGCGACCGCTTCGATCGTCTGCGGCGCGATCCACGGCATGTCGCCCAGCGCGACAATCCAGCCTTCCGAGTCGGACCGCGCCCTGACGCCGGCCGCGAGCGTCGCGCCCATGCCGCGCTCGGCGTCGATCACGAAGATCACGGCGCAGCCGGCATCGTTGAGCACATCGGCGAGTTTTTCCGCGCCCGGCCGCACCACCGCGACCACCTGTTCGACCACCGAAAGCAGGCGCCGCGCGGACTGGAACACGACCGGCGTGCCGTCGGGAAGCGGCGCGAGCAACTTGTTCTGGACGCCGGACGGATCGAAGCGCGTGCCGAGACCGGCGGCGAGCAGGATGCCGGTCGCGTTCGATGAATAAGTCATGGCCGGTCGTCCGCGTGGAGGGATGCGTCGATTGTGCAGTGCGTCGAAGGGCCTCGCAAGGGGGCGCGCGCCCCCTCGCGGTTACGCCATCGGCTTGCGCAGGACCTTGTCGAGCGTCACCGGCAGATCGCGCACGCGCACGCCGGTCGCGTGATAGACCGCGTTCGCGATCGCCCCAGACACGCCCGTGATCCCGATCTCGCCGATCCCCCGCGCGCCGAGCGGATTGATGTGCGGATCGGGCGGCCCGACGAACGAGATGTCCAGCTCGCCGATATCGGCATTCACCGGCACGTGATATTCGGCGAGGTTCGCGTTCGTATAGCGGCCGTAGCGCGCATCGAGATCGCTTTTTTCCAGCAGCGCCGAGCCGATGCCCCACACAATGCCGCCCATCAACTGGCTGTGCGCCGTCTTCGCGTTGAGCAGCGTGCCGACGTCGTACACGCCGACGATGCGCGCCACGCGGATCGTGCCGAGGTCTTCGTCGACGTGCACTTCCGCGAACACCGCGCCGAACGAGTGAAACGAGTACTGCTGTTTCTCGCTGCCCGGCTTGACGGTCGCCGTCGCCTCGATCGGCCGGCCGCCGTTGCGCGCGATGACCGCCGCGGCCGGATCGCGCTTCGAAGGCGCCGAGCGGCTGACGACCCAGCCGTTGTCGACCGTCACGTCGTCGCGCGGCACGCCCGCGAGCGGCGAACCGGCATCCGCGATCGCCATCGCGATCAACTGGTCGCGCGCCTGCGTCGCCGCCGCCTGCACCGCCGGCGACACGCTTGCGGCCGACTGCGATCCGCCCGACACCGGCGCCTTCGGCAACGACGAATCGCCGAGCGCGAAGCGCACGTTCTCGGGCGCGAAGCCGAGCGAGTCGGCGGCGACCTGCGTCATGATCGTGTAGGTGCCGGTGCCGAGATCCTGCGTGCCGGACGCGACCATCGCGGTGCCGTCGGGCAGGATGCGCGCGATCGCGGACGCCTCGCTGCGGTTTGCCGGATAGGTCGCGCTGGCGACGCCCATGCCGATCAGCGTGTGGCCGTCGCGCATCGAACGCGGCTTCGGATTGCGCCGCGCCCAGCCGAATTTCCCGGCGCCCGTCTCGTAGCACTCGCGCAGCGCCTTGCTCGACCACGGCTTCTTTTCCTGCGGCTCGTTTTCCGCGTAGTTCTTCAGCCGAAACGCGAGCGGGTCCATGCGCAGTTGATACGCCATCTCGTCCATCGCGGATTCGAGCGCGAACGAACCGCTCGTCTCGCCGGGCGCGCGCGTGAAGGTCGGCGTGCCGATGTCGAGCTTGACGAGCTTATGCGAGGTCGACTGGTTCGGCACCGCGTACATCATCCGCGTGACGATCGCCGAGGTTTCGGTCCAGTCCTCGAAGGTCGAGGTGGTCGAGATCACGTCGTGGCGCATGCCGGTGAGCGTGCCGTCCTCGCGCGCGGCCACCTGGATGCGCTGCTCGGTGAACGGCCGGTTGCCGACGATGCCCCACATCTGCGGACGTTCGAGCACGAGCCGCACGGGGCGCCCGGTTTGCTTCGCGGCCATCGCGGCGAGCACGACGTGCGACCACACCGAGCCCTTGCAACCGAACCCGCCGCCGACGAACGGGCAGATCACGCGCACGTTCGCCTCGGGAATGCCGAGGATCTTCGACACCGCGCCCTTCGCGCCCGACACGCCTTGCGTGGCGTCGTAGAGCGTGAGATTCGGGCCGTCCCAGCGGGCGAGCGTCGCGTGCGGCTCCATCGGATTGTGATGCTCGTAGGGCGTCGTATAGACGGCATCCAGCCGCGTCGGACCTTGCCGCAAACCGGCTTCGGCGTCGCCGCGCGCGGTGTTCACCGGACGGTTGTTCATCTTCTGCGGCGGATAGGCGGACGCCTTCGCGCGCTGGAAGTCCGCGTTCGGCGCGGCGGCTTCGTAGCGCACCTGCACCTGGCGCGCGGCATCGACGGCGCGTTCCAGCGTATCCGCGACCACGACCGCCACGGGCTCGCCGCTGTAGCGCACCTCGTTGGTCTGCAACAGCGTGAGCTTGCGCACGGCGGGCGGTTGCGCGTCGGGGTTGCCGCCGTTCGGCAGGCGCATCGCCGTCTGGTAGGTCATGACGAGCAGCACGCCGGGCAGCGCCTCGGCGCCCGCGGTCTGGATCGACGCGATCCGGCCTTTCGCGATCGTGCTCGTCACGATGACGGCGTGCGCGAGCATCGACTCGGGATTGTCGGCCGAATAGCGTGCCTGGCCGGTGACCTTGAGCACGCCGTCGGTGCGATCGAGCGGTTTTCCGATGACGCTCATGCCACACCTCCCTGCGCTGCGGCTTGTTCGACCGCGCGCACGATCGCGCGCTGCGCGAGTTCGACCTTGAACGCGTTGTCGCGATACGGCTTCGCCTCGCGCACCGCGAGCGCGGCCGCGCTTTGCAGCGTCGCGCGCGAAAGCGGCTTGCCGGCGAGCATCTGTTCCGTCTCGCTCGCGCGCCACGGCTTGTGCGCGACGCCGCCGAGCGCGATGCGCGCCGTTTTCACGGTGTCGCCGTCCATGTCGAGCGCGGCCGCGACGGAAACCAGCGCGAACGCGTAGCTCGCGCGGTCGCGTAATTTCAGGTATTTCGCGTGCTGCGCGAAGCGCGGCGGCGGCAAATCGACGGCGGTGATGAGTTCGCCGGGTTGCAGCGTCGTGTCGAGATCGGGCCGCTCGCCCGGCAGACGATGGAATTCGGCGATCGGAATCGCGCGTTCGCCTCGCGGACCGGACACGCGCACGACGGCTTCGAGCGCCGCGAGCGCGACGCTCATGTCGGAAGGATTCGTCGCGATGCACTGCGCGCTCGCGCCGAGGATCGCGTGGATGCGGTTGTTGCCTTCCAGCGCCGCGCAGCCGCTGCCCGGCGTGCGCTTGTTGCACTGGGGAAAACCGGTGTCGTAGAAGTAATGGCAGCGCGTGCGCTGCATCAGGTTGCCGCCGACCGTCGCCATGTTGCGCAGTTGCGCCGACGCGCCCGCCAGAAACGCCTGCGAAAGGAGCGGATAGCGCTCGCGCACCCAGGCGTGGTTGGCGGCGTCGCTGTTGCGGGCGAGCGCGCCGATGCGCAGTCCGCCGTCGGGCAGCGGCGTGACGCGGTCCAGGCCGTCGATATGCGTGATGTCGACGAGCTTCACCGGCCGCGCGACGCCGCCTTTCATCAGGTCGAGCAGGTTGGTGCCGCCGCCGATGAACACGACGCCCGGCTGACTCGCCGAGCGGATTGCCGCGGCCGCGTCGGGCGCGCGTTCGTAGGAGATCGCGTCCATGTCGTCTCCTAGGCTTTGTTCGACGCCACGGCCGAGACCGCCGCGACGATATTGGTGTACGCGCCGCAGCGGCAGAGGTTGCCGCTCATGCGCTCGCGGATTTCGTCGGCGGAAAGCTGCGGCGGACGCGCCCGGACGTTCGCCGTGACCGCGCTTGCATCGCCCGCGCGGTATTCGTCGAGGAGAGCGGTTGCTGAACACAACTGCCCGGGCGTACAGAAGCCGCACTGGAACGCGTCGTGTTCGATGAAGGCGCGCTGGACGGCGCTCAGGTTCTCGCCGGATGCGAGGCCTTCGACCGTCGTCACCGATTCGCCGCCGTGCATCACCGCGAGCGTCAAGCACGAGTTGATCCGCTTGCCGTTTGCGATCACCGTGCACGCGCCGCACTGGCCCCGGTCGCAGCCTTTTTTCGTGCCGGTGAGGCCGGCGTATTCGCGCAGGGCGTCGAGGAGCGTCGTGCGCGCTTCGAGCTGCAACGCGTAAGGACGGCCGTTGATCGTGAGATGCACCGGCATCAGCGGCGCGGCGGCGGGCGGCGGCGCGACAGCCGGCGTCGACGTCGCGACCGCCGGCTGTTGCGCGCGCGCGAGCGGCGCGGCGCTGATCGCTACCGTCGCGGCCGCGGATTGCAGAAAGCGTCGGCGGGACGGCTTCTGCGCGTGTTCGTCATCGTGTGGGGGATGTTTCGCTTTGCTGTCGGACATGGCGATACGGCGCTCCTCGCTCGGTCGAATGGGCGCTGCGCTGGCTGGCTCGTCGGGCGCGAATGCGGAGCGTGCGTCGGGCGCGCTGGCTGATGGCGGCGATGATGCGGCGCGCCTCGAAGACGGGTGCGCCGCGACTTACGGCAGCGAGCAAGTCCGATGCCATGCGCACACACGCAGCCCGCGCCTCGACGGCGACAATTTGTTCGCAGGTAAATGCTGCATCGAGCGGTAGATTCGCACAACGGGCGAACGATTTGCATGACGGCGGCGAAAGTGGCGCGACCGGCTGTTGTTGTTCTATTGCCGGGCGGCTGTTTGCTAGGCGTCAGATTCGCGTCATTCTCGTCGGTTAGTTCATCTGACGGTACACCGGCGCGCCGCGCGCCATGCGCGCCGGTCCGTATGGATCGGGATTGCCGTAGCGCGGAATGGTGCCGTCGGAGCGGGCGCGCGCGAGGTCTGCGCGAACCTGCGCACGAGTGGCCGGCGCGTTGGCGGTCATCGTGTCGGCGGTCGCCGGTGTGCCGACCATGTCTTCGTAAGTGGTCATCTGGGCGTAGCGCTTCGGGTCCTGGTTCTGCGCGGCCGCAGTCGTCGAACCGGCGGCGAGCGCGCAGACCGCGAGCCATGTCGTCAACTTCATGATCGTCCTCCTTCGATGGCGGCGGGGGTCGTCGCTCCTTCGTTATACGCGCCTGGAAGACAAACGGATGTGTCTAATATCGCAACTAACGGTCATGTGCGCTGGCATCCACGAATGGGTCGAGGTGCAAAGCGTTTGGGGTGAAACGGGTCGAGCAGCGAGGGCTACAGAAGAACGGGGCGACCTGCGCCCCGTCATAAATCGTCTACGCGCCGGAAAACCTCAAAGATCCGCCGGATAAGGCGCCTTCAGCCATTTCGTCGACAGCGTGTTCAGCGTGCCGTCCTTCTTCGCCTGCGCGATGGCCGCGTCGACTTCCTTCAGCAGGCGCGGCTCGTTCTTGTTCAGGCCGACGTGATCCGGCGAGCTGAACAGCGAGAACTTCTGCTCCGGCTGGATCGGCGGATTGCGCGCGATGATCGTCGCGCCGACGTCGTTGCCGACCACCATCAGTTGCGCCTGTCCCGACAGGAACGCGGAGATCGCGCCGTTCGGATCGTCGAAGCGCTTGATCGTCGCGCTCGGCGGCGCGACCTTGCTCACGCTCAGGTCCTCCAGCGTGCCGCGCGCGACCGCGATCGTCTTGCCCGCGAGATCGGCCGTGCTCTTGACCGGCAGCGACTTCGGCCCGAACACCGCGAGGTAGTAAGGCGCATACGGCCGCGAAAAATCGAGGATCTTCTCGCGCTCGGGCGTCTGGCCGACGGAGAGCAGCATGTCGGCCTTGTGCGTCGCGAGATACGCCATACGATTTTCGCCCGTGATCGCCACCAGTTCGACCTTCGCCTTCAGCGCGCGGCCGAGGTAGTCGGCCATTTCGATGTCGTAGCCTTGCGGCTTCATGTCCGGTCCGATCGAGCCGAACGGCGGATAGTCCATGAACACGCCGATCCGCACGACGCCGTTCTTCTGGATCGTATCGAGCGCGTCGGCGTGAGCGGGCGACGTGAACGCGGCGAACGAGGCGGCAAGGGCGAGCGTCGCGCACAACTGGGCGGCGAGGCGGGAAACGCGTTTCGTCATGGTGAAGGCCTGAAGTGTGAGCGAGAGGGGAAGGTCGATGCACTCTAGGCACGCAAAAATCGCGTCACAATCGAATTGTGCGCATGCCAGCCATGCGTCGCACGCATGGCTTTACTTGATGAGGCCGAGCGCCTCGCGGAACTCCGGACGCCGGCAGGTGCCGAGCCAGTTGAAGATCGCGGTTTCGGTCGTCGTCAGGCGCGCGCCTTCCTGCGCCGCGCGCGTCAGCGCGATCGCGCGGTTGGCCGGATCGCGCGAGCCGATGGCATCCGCGACGAGTTCCACGCGGTAGTCGAGCCGCAGCAGGCCGAGCGTCGTGAGCAGCACGCAGACGTGCGCCTCCGCGCCCGCGACGACGATCACGCCGTCGCCCGGCGACGGCAACGCGGCGACGAAGGCGTCGTTGAGCGTGGCGTCGAAGGTATGTTTTTCGATCACGCGCTGATTGGGCACGAAGAGTCCCTCGACGCTCGCGCCGAGCCCGCGCGGATTCTGCTCGGTCGCGAGCACCGGCACGCCGAGCAGGCCGGCGGCGCGCACGAGCGCGTGGCAATGGCGCGACAGCGTCTCGCCGGCGTCGATATGCGGCAGCAGGCGCTGCTGCATATCGATCACGAGGAGCATCGCTTCAGGTTTCACTTTCCATGATCCGGTCGATGAGCCTCGCATTTTCGCCCGCCGAGCCGATGCCCGCGTGCTTCGCCATCGGCACGAAGAAATGCATCGCGACCGGCAGCTTCGAGCGTTCGAGCCAGTCCGTCAGATGCGCGTTCAGCCGACGCGCCGGCGCCTTCAGTTCCTCGCGCAGCACGGCGGGCAGCGTTTCGAAGTGCTTCATTTCCGTCTGGTACGGCTCGGGCGCGACGCAGAGCGCATTGGGCCGGCCGTCGACATCGACGGGAAGTCGCTCCAGCGCCTGATGCAAGAGCGCCACGCCGAGCCCTTCGCCGCGCCAGGGCTTCCTCACTTCCCACATGCTGATATAGACCACACGATGCTCGTTGAACACGCGGCACAGGTCCGGCCCGAGCGCTTCGGCCGAGGCGAGCGCGAGCGAGAGCATCTCGCCGGAATAGGTGTCGAGCACGTAGACGAGGTCTGCGCTGCTGTGGATCGGCGGCACTTTCACGAGCTTCAGTTCGACCGCCGCCGCGACGATGTCGGTGCCCGCCTCGTGGAACACGGCGAACGCGGTGCCGAGCCGTTCGTCGTCGACTTGCGGATATTCGTGGCGATAGGTCATCGTGAAGAGGAACGGGCCGATCTTCTCCCGGTACGCGAGCGGCCGATCGACGTCGTAATCGCTCGTGCCTTCGAGGCCGTAGGGATCGTAGTCGCGCTTCTCGCGGTTTTCGCCGGGCTCGCCCGACTTCAGCGCCACCAGCGGCCGCCGCGATTCCGGCACGAGGTCTTCCGGCAAGCCTTCCCAGGCGAGGCGCAGGAACTCGCGGCCGCCGCGATAATGCGTTTCGAAAAGCGCGATGACCTGCTGGGCCGCCACCGGATCGACGATTTTTTGCACGCAGTCGAGCGCGCGGTCGAGCAATTGGTCGGCTTCTTCCGGATCGGGTGCGGGATGCGGCTCGCCGGGCCCGGGCGTCGCCGGCAGTCCTTGCGCCGCGCGCGCCCGGCGCGTGAGGTCGAGCCATTCGTCGGCGGCGCGTTCGGCGAGAAAGCCCGCCGCGATGCGGTAGCCCGCGAGCACGATCGACTGGCCGGTGTCGCCGAGAGGGAAGACGTACTCATCGGAGAGCGCATCGTCGACGGTGACCGCGCGGAAGGTTTCGCGCGGCGATACCGCGTTCGCCGCGGAATCGAAGCGGTCGTGCGACAGCACATGGGCGACGAGGTCAGACGCCGTCGGACCGAAATCGGACTCTACGCCGGGAAGCAGCTTCAGCAAGGACAGGTTGCTCATGTAGGCCATCTCCGTGACGTGGGTGTACATCGTAACAAACCGTCAGGCGGACCGCCGCGCAACGTTCAGCGGCATTCAGGCGCCCCGGTCGCGGGTCGCGGCGCGCGGGTTGCTGGCGGAACAGTCGATCCTGCATGGGGGACGAGGCATGGCTACGGTTCAGGAAGGAGGGTGCGCCTGCGGCGCGGTACGGTTTCGCGTCGGCGCGGCGCCGCGGCGCGTCGGCATGTGCCACTGCATGACGTGCCGCCGGATTCACGGCTCGGCGTTTGGAGTCTATGCGGTTTTCGCGCGCGGCGACGTGGAGTTTTTCGGCCGCACCGAAGCCTGGCGAAGTTCCGGCGAGGCGCGGCGGCATTTTTGCCCCGTCTGCGGATCGGTGGCGTACATGGAGTATCTGGCGACGCCGGAAATCGACTTGCCGCTCGGCGCCTTCGATGAAACCGGTCTCTACGAGCCCGGCTACGAACTCTGGTGCCGCCGTCGCGAGCCGTGGCTGCCGCAAGGCGTGCGCACGGAATTCGAAGAGGACCGGCCGTGACCCGGTGCCGTCCGCGATGACCGCCGGGCGCGTGCGGATCGGCCTCTCGGGCTGGCGTTACGATGGCTGGCGCGGCGTGTTCTATCCGCCGAAGCTTGCGCAGGCGCGAGAACTGGAATTCGCGTCGCGACAGGTGCAAACCGTGGAGATCAACGGCTCGCACTATTCGCTGCAAAGCGTGAAGAGCTATCGCGCGTGGCACGACGCGACGCCGGACGACTTTCTCTTCAGCGTCAAGGGGCCGCGCTATCTCACCCACATGCTGCGATTTCGCGACGAAACCGCGACGCCCGCGCTAGCGAACTTCCTCGCGTCCGGCGTGCTGGCGCTCGAACGCAAGCTCGGTCCGTTTCTCTGGCAGTTTCCGCCGAATTTCGCATTCGAGCCCGATGCGTTCGCACGCTTCCTCGACCTGCTTCCGAAAGACACGCTGGCGGCCGCGCAATTCGCGGCTCGGCACGATGCCCGCGTGAAAGCGCCGTGGTTCGACGTCCGCACGAAGCGCGCGCTGCGTCACGCCATCGAAATACGCCATCCGAGCTTTTGCTGCGAAGCATTCGTGCGCCTCTTGCGCCGGCACCGGGCGGCGCTCGTGGTCTCGGATTCGGTCGCCGACTGGCCCTACGCGGAAGATCTGACTACCGACTTCGTCTATGTGCGGCTGCACGGCACCGAAACGCTCTACGGCGGCGCCTATACCGACGCCGCGCTCGACGGCTGGGCGTCGCGCATCGAATGTTGGGCGAGCGGCGGCCAGCGCGCCGACGCCCGGCTGATTTCGTCGGTGGCGCCTCGCCGCCGCGCGGGCCGCGACGTATTCTGCTACTTCGACAACGACAAGAAAGTCCAGGCGCCTTTCGACGCCCGCCGGCTGATCGAGCGGCTGCAAGCGTGACGCGTCCGGCATCGGTATGAAAGGGCCGTGTTCTTTATCGCGCGCGGCCGTAACGCCCCGTGATGAAACCGCGGCGGGCGCGCAGGAACCGGCCTCGTCGTGAAGAGTCCGAAGAATTGCATTCGGCGCGGGAAAATACGACGATACATCCGCGCGGTCGCTAAGCGCGTTGCCTTCGCGGGCAATCTGAATGCGTGGCATGGCAACTCGGGCAGCCTTTCTACTCCAGTACCAGCGAGGAGCATCGAACTATGGCGAAGCAACCGGTGAGCGGCAGCGACAAGAACCATCCCGAAGGCGCGACCTGCGTGGGCGCGTGCAATCCGGCCGACGAAATCGAAGTGGTCGTGATGCTGCGGCGTCAGGACGAAGACGGCTTCAAACAGTTGATGGCGAAGATCGACGCGGGCGAGGCCGAGCCCGTCGCGCGCGATGCGTTCGAAAAACGCTTCGGCGCATCGAAGGAAGACGTCGAGAAGGTCGAGAAATTCGCCGCGCAGTACGGTCTGAAAGTGGCGCGCTCCGATCCGGGCTCGCGCAGCGTCGTGCTCAAGGGCACGATCGAGCAGTTCCAGAAGGCGTTCGACGTGAAGCTCGAACGCTTCGAACATCACAATATCGGCGAATTTCGCGGGCGCACGGGGCCCGTCAACGTGCCCGAGGACATGCACGACGCCGTCACCGCCGTGCTCGGGCTCGACAGCCGTCCGCAGGCGCGTCCGCACTTTCGCTTTCGCCCGCCTTTCAAGCCCGCGCGCGGCCTTGCGCCCGCGTCGTTCACGCCAGTCGACCTCGCGCGCCTCTACGACTTCCCCGACGGCGACGGCGCCGGCCAGTGCATCGCGATCATCGAACTCGGCGGCGGCTACCGCACGAGCGACCTCACCGCGTATTTCTCGAAGCTCGGCCTGAAGGCGCCGAAGGTCGTCGCGGTCAGCGTCGACGAGGCGAAGAACGCGCCCACTGGCAATCCGAACGGGCCGGACAGCGAAGTGACGCTCGACATCGAGATCGCCGGGTCTGTCGCGCCGGGCGCCGTGATCGCCGTCTACTTCGCGCCGAACAGCGACTCCGGTTTCGTCGATGCCGTGAACCGCGCGATCCACGATGCGACGCACAAGCCGTCGGTCGTTTCGATCAGCTGGGGCGGCCCGGAGTCGATGTGGACCTCGCAATCGCTCAGCGCCTTCAACGACGTGCTGCAAACGGCCGCCGCGCTCGGCGTGACCGTCTGCGCGGCGTCGGGCGACAGCGGGTCGAGCGACGGCATCGGCGACGGCCAGGATCACGTCGATTTCCCCGCGTCGAGCCCGTACACGCTCGCGTGCGGCGGCACGGGCCTGTCGGCGTCGGCGAGCGGCATCCAGCAGGAAGTCGTCTGGAACGACGGCGATCAGGGCGGCGCGGGCGGCGGCGGCGTGAGCGGCGCGTTCGCGCTGCCGGTTTGGCAGAAAGGGCTCACGGTCGCGCGCACGGGCGGCGGCCACACGGCGCTCGCGAAACGCG
The DNA here is from genome assembly GCF_001544495.1 of Caballeronia telluris. Lineage (GTDB taxonomy): Bacteria > Pseudomonadota > Gammaproteobacteria > Burkholderiales > Burkholderiaceae > Caballeronia > Caballeronia telluris. The sequence goes on along the minus strand of NZ_FCNZ02000020.1, from coordinate 21,693 downwards.
GCGTGCCCGATGTCGCCGGCGACGCCTCGCCGCAGACCGGCTACGAAGTGCTGATCGGCGGCAACGAGACGGTGGTCGGCGGCACCAGCGCCGTCGCGCCGCTGTGGGCCGCGCTCCTCGCGCGCATCAACGCGATCAACGGGAAACCGGCCGGCTTCGTCAATCCGAAGCTGTATCGCGCGAAGACGGCGTGCCGCGACATCACGGAGGGCAACAACGGCAGTTTCGCGGCTGCGGCGGGCTGGGATGCCTGCACGGGACTCGGCAGCCCGGACGGGGCAAAAGTGGCGGCCGCGCTGAAATGACCACGCTGGATTAACGGCAGCGTTACGAGCACGATTCATCCACGGCAATAACAACGACGACGAACCAGGAGCGACGACGATGAACTCCGATCCAACAATAGAGAAACCCGCCGACGGGGCGCCGGAAACCGCCGCACAGGCACCCGCCGCGAAGACGCCTGCCGCGAAGACGCCGAAAAAACCTGCAAAGCCAACGGCGAAGCGCGATCAGCCGTACTTCGATCCGATTGCCTACGGCAACGGTCCCGACGATTCGGTCGCCGCAACCGAAGCCGACGAGAACGCCGCCGTCACGCATCACACGGTCACGATCGGCGGCGCGAAGATCGCCTACACGGCGACGGTCGGGCATCTCGTCACGGTCGATCCGAGCAGTTCGAAGCCGGACGCAAAGATGTTCTACGTCGCGTTCACGAAGGACAACCAGACCGAGGAACAGCGCCCGCTCACGTTCTTCTATAACGGCGGGCCGGGGTCGTCGTCGGTGTTCGTGCTGCTCGGCTCGTTCGCGCCGCGCCGCATCAAGACCGCGATGCCGAGCTTCACGCCGCCCGCGCCGTACCAGATAGAGGACAACCCGGACAGCCTCATCGATAAGAGCGATCTCATCTTCATCAATCCGGTCGGCACGGGCTATTCGGCGGCCATCGCGCCGAACAAGAACCGCGATTTCTGGGGCGTCGATCAGGACGCGGATTCCATCAAGCAGTTCATCAAGCGCTATCTGACGAAGAACAATCGCTGGAATTCGCCGAAATTCCTGTTCGGCGAGTCGTACGGCACCGCGCGCAGCTGCGTGCTCGCGTACAAGCTGCACGAGGATGGCGTCGACTTGAACGGGATCACGCTGCAATCGTCGATTCTCGATTACCGGCAGGCGGGCAATCCAGTGGGCGCGCTGCCGACCGCCGCCGCCGATGCCTGGTATCACAAGAAGCTCGGCGTGCATCCGACGCCGACCAATCTGGAGGCGTTCGCGGAAGAAGTCGCGGAATTCGCGCGCTCGGATTATCTGAACGCGTTGCGCAAATTCCCGCAAACCGACGACGAAGTCGTGCAGAAGCTCGCCGAATACACCGGCATCGACAAGGTGACGCTGCTCGCGTGGAGCCTCGACATCGCCGCCTACGACAGCCGCGGCAATTCGCTCTTTCTCACGACGCTGTTGAAATCGAAGGGACAGTCGCTCGGTTCCTACGACGGGCGCGTGACGGGCGTGTCGAGCGGTATCGCGGGCAAGATCGATCCGAATTCCGGCGGCAACGATCCGACGATGACGGCGGTGAGCGGCGTCTACACGTCGATGTGGAACAGCTATCTCAACGAGCAGTTGAAATTTACCTCGACGTCCTCGTTCACCGATCTCAACGACCAGGCGTTTCTGAACTGGGATTTCAAGCACACGGACCCGACCGGCGAGGAGAAAGGCGTCGATTCCAAGGGCAACATCATCCTTTACACGGCGGGCGATCTGGCGGCGGTGATGGCGCTGAACGTCGACCTGAAGGTGCTCTCCGCGAACGGCATGTACGATTTCGTGACGCCGTTTTATCAGACCGTGATCGACTTGCAGCAAATGCCGCTCATCGACAAGACCGTGCGCCAGAATCTTTCGGCGACGTTCTATCCGTCGGGACACATGGTCTATCTCGACGGCGGTTCGCGCACGCAGTTGAAAAAAGATCTGGCGACGATGTACGACGCGGCAACGTCGAACCATGTGGCGATGAGCCGGATCATCACGCTGCAGCGCACGACGGCCTCGAAGATCGCGTAGCTTCTTCCGGGAACGCCGTTTGCAGCAGGAAAGGCCCGGTGCTATCGAAAGTGCCGGGCCAATTGTCAAACGGAGTCCACCCAATGCCGACCCAGAAGAAGACGGCAAGCGCCGTCGCTCGTACCCCGTCGCAAAGCAACACGAACCAGAAAGTCGAGAGCCTGGAGAAATTCCGCTCCGACGCCACCGATCAGGCGTTGACGACCAACCAGGGCGTCAAGGTCGCGGACAACCAGAACACGCTGAGCGCCGGCCCGCGCGGCCCGTCGCTGCTCGAAGATTTCATCATGCGTGAAAAGATCACGCATTTCGACCATGAGCGCATCCCGGAGCGGATCGTGCATGCGCGCGGGTCCGCCGCGCATGGCGTCTTCAAGGTCTACGAATCGCAGGCCGCGCTGACCAAGGCCGCGTTCCTGCAAGATCCGTCGAAGGAAACGCCGGTCTACGTGCGCTTCTCCACCGTGCAGGGCTCGCGCGGCTCCGCCGACACCGTGCGTGACGTGCGCGGCTTCGCCGTCAAGTTCTACACCGAGGAAGGCAATTTCGACCTGGTCGGCAACAACATGCCGGTCTTCTTCATCCAGGACGCGATCAAGTTCCCCGACTTCGTCCACGCCGTGAAGCCCGAACCGCACAACGAGATGCCGCAAGGCGGTTCGGCGCACGACACCTTCTGGGACTTCGTCTCGCTCGTGCCGGAATCGGCGCATATGGTACTCTGGACGATGTCCGACCGCGCGATCCCGAAAAGCCTGCGCACGATGGAAGGCTTCGGCATCCACACGTTCCGCTTCGTCAACGCCGAGGGCAAAGGGCGCTTCGTGAAGTTCCACTGGCGTCCGACGATCGGTTCGGCGTCACTCCTGTGGGACGAAGCGCAGAAGCTCGCGGGCAAGGACAGCGACTACCATCGACGCGACCTGTGGGACGCAATCGACATGGGCGACTATCCGGAGTGGGAACTGGGCGTGCAGATCGTCGAGGAAGAGGATGAGCACAAGTTCCCGTTCGACCTGCTCGATCCGACCAAGATCATTCCCGAGGAGCTCGTGCCGCTGAAGATGATCGGCAAGCTCACGCTCAATCGCAATCCGGACAACTTCTTCGCGGAAACGGAGCAGGTCGCGTTTTGTCCTGGACATATCGTGCCGGGCCTCGATTTCACGAACGATCCGCTGTTGCAGGGACGCCTCTTTTCCTACACCGACACGCAGATCAGCCGGCTCGGCGGCCCGAATTTCCACGAGATTCCGATCAACCGGCCGCTCGCGCCGCTGCACAACGGCCAGCGTGACGCGATGCATCGTCAGACGATCGACAAGGGTCAAGCGTCCTACGAGCCGAATTCCATCGACGGCGGATGGCCGAAGGAAACGCCGCCGGCCGCGGCGGGCGGCGGGTTCGAGAGCTACACGGAGCGCGTCGAGGGCTCGAAGATCCGCGTGCGCAGCCCGTCGTTCATCGACCACTATTCGCAGGCGACGCTCTTCTGGAACAGCGTGACGCCGCCGGAAAAGGATCACATCGTCGGCGCGTATTCGTTCGAACTGAGCAAGGTGGAAAGGAAGCCGATCCGCGAGCGGCAACTCGGCATTCTCGCGAATATCGACGGCGAACTGGCCTCGCGCGTCGCCGCGAATCTCGGCTTGCCGGTGCCGAACAAGAGCGCGAGCGCGGAGGAACTCGGCAAGCCGTCCGTGGCGGAATCGCCGGCGCTGTCGATCATCGCGAAAACGCCGCCTTCGGTGAAAACACGCAAGGTCGCGATTCTGGTCGCCAAGGGCGCCGACGCGGCGAGCATCAAGGCCGTCAAGGACGCGCTCGCCGCCGAGGGCGCGCACGCGAAGGTGATCGCGCCCGTGCTCGGCACGCTCGACGGCGGCATCGAAGTCGACGCGACGATCCTCGCGATGCCGTCGATCATGTTCGACGGCGTCGTGGTCGCGGGCGGCAAGGAGAGCGCGAAGGCGCTCTCGGAATCCGGCGACGCGCGGCATTACGTGCTGGAGGCGTTCAAGCACCTGAAGGCGATCGGCGCGGTCGGCGACGGCGAGGACGTGCTCGCGGCCGCGCATCTGCCGACGGGCGATGACGGCGTGTCCGTCGGCGGCGACGCGAAGGCGGTGATGAAGGCGTTCATCGAGGCGCTCGGCAAGCATCGCGTATGGGCGAGGGCGCAGAAGGCGGAGAGCGTGCCGGCTTGATGTATCGACCGAGAATGCGGCGCTGAGGTCGAGCGCTGGTAGTGCGGAAATCCCCTGGCCACGCCGGGGGATTTTTCATTTGGGACGCGCAAAGCCCATCGTGAAGGCCTTCGAGTTATTTTTGAGACTCGGATGCGTCTTATGTGAGTCTCATTCTCGCAACCTTAGACTTCTGTCTGTCTGTCGACGCGCCTGACTCGCTCGTTCCGGTGCATAAGACGAATCTTATTTAACCACCGACGCACGCTACGCGCCAGATGCGCGACGAAGGAGATACATGGATTCATCTGCATTGCGGCTGGGCGCGATTGACTTACGAAACCCAGCCACTGGTCCCGCCGCGGCAGGGCCGCGACATGCTGCATGCGGCTCGCACATTTTGAAGGCGGGTTTCATGTTGATCGCGGGATTGATCATCGCGTGCTTCAGCACATCCGCTCACGCCCTTCTGGCGTGCAATATTACGAACGGGAACCAGACGTTCGCTGCGGGTTACATTTCGATACCGAGGAATGCAAGCCCGGGACAAGGCGTCGCCACGCTGCCTCCCGCGTCGTTTGTGATGGACTGCAATTTCAACGGCTATGCGCCGCTGACGAACACGGGCGTCCTCATCTCAATATTCAAGGCCGGCACGCCTGTCGCAGGAATGACCGATGTCTATCCGACGAACATCTCGGGGCTCGGCGTTCGCTACACCGTAACGGCGAACCAATGCAATGAAAAAACGGTGATCGTAACCAATGGAACCGGCACCCTCCATTGCACAATGAACGGCGCGCAGGGTGTCGATCTGCCGATCCCCGCAACGGTCACGACACAGTTGGTCGTGACCGGCGCCGTCACCGCCGGCGTATTGGCGCTGACTTCCATTCCCAAGCTCAATGTCGATTATCAGACATCTGTGGAGCCGGGCAATACATGGAGCCAGACTCCCGTCTACTCCGGCACTGCCACCGGCACGATCCGCCAGCAATCCTGCTCCGTCGTGAATTCCGCGCAGGCGATCACACTCCCGACCGTCACCACGCGCTCGCTCGCGGGCAGCGCGGGCACGGTCGCGGGATCGAAGGAATTTTCGGTCGATCTGTCGTGCGCGGCCGGCGCACAGGTCTCGATCACCTTCACCGACGCGACCAACCCCGCCAACACCAGCACCGTGCTCGGCCTCGCGGCCGGTTCGACGGCGACGGGCGTCGGCATCGAACTGCGCCGCGTGAACGACGCGAAAGTCGCATACGGTCCGGACTCGGCCGCGCCCGGCACGACCAGTCAATGGCTCGTCGGCGCGGCGCCAAATGGGGCACTGAGCATTCCGCTCTCCGCGCGCTACGTACGTACGACCGGTACGCTCGCCTCCGGCCTGGTCAAAGCGCTCGCCACGTTCACGATGTCCTATAACTGACCCTTCGGCGTCCACATCTGACCATTCCCTACGCCCCGCGTTTTTGAGACACTCGCGGATTGTTATCCGGGTATACGACGTGTCTCGTTTCACAATAGAAGCATGGCGCACGGCGCGTTTCATTTTTTGCGCGCTGCTGCTGACGACTCCCCTCCCGGCGACGGCCGCCGCCCAACCCGGCCAGTTCGTCGTGGGCGCGGTACTCGGAATCGTTCCGCCGCTGGAACTGAGCGGACCGGCGACGACGTTGCCGGATCCGACCCTCCCGAGCGTCGTGCAGGGCGTCTCGGCCGATTACGCCCGCGAAGTCGCGCGGGCAATGGGTAGCGCGCTGCAATGGCGCGTGTATCCGGACCGCGCCGCGATGATCCAGGCGCTCGCGCGCGGCGAGATCGACGCCGCCACCAGCGCCACGGGCAACGACACCGGCACGCCGCTCCTGCTGAGCCGCCCATACATACCGACCAAGCAGGTCTACGTCGCGCTGCGCATGGCACGCCCGAGCACGGGCCGCATCGCGTATGTCGAGGCACAGACCGCGCCAGCCCGGATCCTGTCGGCTTACCCGCATGCCACGCCGGTCGGTTATCGCGACACCTGCGCCGCGCTCGTGGCCGTGTCGCTCGGCGACGCCGATGCCTTTGTCGGCGACTTCGTTTCCACGGCCTACACGATCGATCACCTCGACCTGACCCAACTCGGGATCACGAATTTCGCGTCATTCGACGAAGGCGGTTACAGCTTCGCGTTCGCCGCCGCCCGCCCGGGCGCGGCGCAGTTGCGCGAACGCGTCGACGCGGCGCTGGCCGCGCTGCCGCCGGGTTTCCTGCTCGAAGTTCGTGCGCGCTGGGGCGCGACGACCAACTCGATCAGCTTCGACGAGCCGATCGAGCTCACCGAAGCCGACCGCGCCTGGATCGCGACGCATCCCGTCGTGCATTATTCGATGCTCGGCCGCGCCGCGCCGCTCGCTTTCCGCGACGCGAACGGACATCTTGCAGGATTCGCGGTCGACATCCTCGCGGCTATCGCGCGCGTCACGGGTCTGCGCTTCGAGGCGCGCGTGCGCGATTCGATGGGCGAGATCGACCGGGACCTGCACAGCGGCACGGCGGCGCTGACGCCGTTCCGCCACGCACCGGAAAAAAGCGACGGCTTCCTGCGCAGCCGGCCCTATGGCGAGGGTCTCCTCGTGATCGTCACCCGCGTCGGCACCGCGCCGCGCCGCAACGCAGAGGCGCTGGCCGGCGCGCGCGTCGCCGTGACGGCCAACGACTTCGTCAGCTCGATCGTGCAGAGGCACGCGCCATCGGCGCGGCGGATCGAGGTCGCCGACTACAACGCGCTCTTCGAAATGCTCGCGAGCGGCCGCGCCGATGCGGCCGTCGCCGACATGGGCTTCGCGAATTACGCGGTCGCGAACCCGTATCGGGGCAGGCTCGAAACCACCGGCGTGCTGTCGAGTGAGCCGGTACCGTACCGCTTCGTCGTTTCGTCGCGCGACCCGGAGCTCGCTGACATCATGAGCCGCGCGCTCGATCACCTGCAGCCCGCCGAACTCGACACGATTCGCCGGCGCTGGTCGCTCGGCGAACATCCCGAGGCGGTCTGGGAGCGGCGCCGCCCGCAGGTTGCGCTCGGCGCGACGCTCGGGCTGGGCGGACTGCTGCTGCTCGGGGCCTGGGCGGTGTCGCTGCGCGCGCAGATCGCGCGCCGGATCGCGGCGGAGGCGGCGATGCGCGCGGCCAAGGAAGAGGCCGAGACCGCGAATCGCGCCAAGTCGACGTTCCTCGCGACGATGAGCCACGAAATCCGCACGCCGATGAGCGCCGTGCTCGGCCTGATCGAACTCGAATTGCGCAACCCGGGCGACCGCGCGTCGAGGGAACGGTCGCTCGCGACGGCGCATCAGGCGGCGCGCGACCTGCTCGGCCTGATCGACGATATTCTCGATGTCGCGAAGATGGAGGCGGAGCGGCTCGTGCTCGCGCCCGCGCCGCTGGAACTGAACGCGTGGGCGGCGAGCGTCGCGGCGATCTACGATCAGGCGGCGCGCAGCAAGGGCGTGGCGCTCGCGCTCGAGAACGGCGACGTGCCAGGTTCCGCGTGGGTCGAGGCCGATGCGCTGCGTCTGCGGCAGGTCGTCGGCAACCTGCTGTCGAACGCGATCAAGTTCACCGCGCAAGGCCGCGTGACGCTCGCCTACCGTGCGGGCGAGATCGCGGACGGCAGCCGCGAGGTGGTGCTGGCCGTGTCCGATAGCGGCATCGGCATGACGCCGCAGCAGCAGGCGAAGCTCTTCGCGCCGTTCGTGCAGGTGCACGACGTCCGCACAGAGCGCTTCGGCGGCACGGGGCTCGGGCTCTCGATCTGCCGGCGCCTCGTCACGATGATGGGCGGAACCATCGAGGTCGCGAGCGAGCCGGGGCGCGGCAGCCGGTTCACGGTGCGGCTCGTCCTTCCCGCGGCCGAACCCGCGGAGCAGCCCGGCGCCGCGGCGGGTGCAGCGGCGGCGGGCTCGCAGGCGGACGCGGAGCGCGCGCGGCTCGCGGGCCTGCACGTGCTCGTCATCGACGATCACCTGGCGAACCGCATCGTCCTCGGCAGCCAGCTCGCGGAACTGGGCTGCACGGTCGAATGCGCCAGCGACGGCGGCGCGGGCCTGTCGCTATGGCAGGCGAATCCCGCATCATTCGACCTGATCCTGCTCGACTGTTCGATGCCGGTGATGCGCGGCGAGGAAGTCGCGCGCAGGATCCGCGCGCGGGAAGCGCAGACGAAGGCGGGCGGCGCGGTGCCGATCGTCGGCGTGACGGCCGACGCGCAGGCCGAGGCGGCCGCGCTGGCGATCGAGTCGGGCATGACCTTGTGCCTGGTCAAGCCCGTCGGACTGGACGACCTGCGCTCGGCGCTGGCATCGATCGTAGGCAGCGAGGCGTCGCGGCGGGAGCCGGCAGCGGAACCCGCGCCGACGCCCGCCCCGGCTCATCGGGAGGCCTACGACCGCGCAGCGATCGACGCTTTCGGCGCGCAGTCCGCCTCGCTCGTCGACGCGCTTCAGGAGGCGAACGCGCTCGACTTCGACCTGGCCCGCGAGGCGATGGAAGCCTGCGACTACGCGCGCCTCTACGAGACGGCGCACCGCATGAAGGGCGCGGCCGTGATCGTCGGCGCGAAGCCTTTCTCCGAGGCTTGTCTCGCGCTGCAACTCGCCTGCGAGCGCGCGCTCGACGAGGACCGCAATGGCGAGGACGACGAAGACATCGCGGCGGCATTTCGCGCGTTCGTCGACGCAGGCGACGCGCTCGGCGCGGCGCTGGCGCTCCGCGTTGCGTGACGACGGCGCGGCGCCCGCCGATCAGCGTGTGTTTTAATGGACCTTTCACTTGTCTCAATAATAGGTCCGCGCATTTGCCGCGCATCGCACGCGCCCCAACCGACGCATGAATCGAAGGCATATCCTGGCTTGCTCGCAGCGCCCGGGCCGCGCGTTGCGCGCGGCGGCGGCGCTCGCGCTCCTCGCGCCCGCGCTCGGCGCCGCGCCGTCGTTCGCGCAGCGGGGCGACTGGCTCGATCCGCACGTCACGCAGACGACCATCGTCGACACGATTTGTGTGCCGGGCTATGCCGACCGGGTGTCGCCGTCCTTCGACGTGCAGATGCGCCAGAAGCAGCGTCTCCTGAAGCAGCGCGGCATCGACGACGCTTTCGCGTCCGAATACGCGCTCGATCACCGGATTCCGGTGCTGCTCGGCGGCCTCGCGAGCGCGCCGGCGAATCTCGATCTGCGGCCCTGGGAAGGACGCAGCGGCCAGCGCCGCAAGGAACGGCTCGCGGTGTTCCTGAAACGCTGCGTCTGCACCGGCGACATCACGCTCGCCGTGGCGCAGGCGGCCATCGCGGGCGACTGGTCGAATCGCTACCCGAATCTCTCGAGCCTGACGTGTGCGGGCTCATGAACGAAACCACCGAACCCGGAGAAATTTCATGCAGGCAATGCTCGATCACGCGCACAAGCGCATCGCGGCCGTCCGGTTCACGCTGACCGCGCTCGGCGTGGCGGCGCTCGCCATCGCGAGCCACGGCGCGGCGGCGCAGCCCGGCGTCAAACACGGCACGGCGTCGTCCGAGTGCGGAAAAGGACAGGCGATGACGATCGTCGGCGATACGCCCGGCGCGATCAGCTTCGACGTCTACCGTCAGTTGCATCCGGTGACGGCGCAGCATCTCGCGCTGTTCGCCGACAGCGGGCAGGTCAAACTGCTGCGCGACGGCCTGCGCGTGTGCACGGTCCGCGACGACGGCGTCGACGATCCGAGCGCCGTTCTCGTGCGCCCGCCGAGCGACAGGATGAGCTACTGGGTCAGCGCGGGCGACCTCGCGAAAGCGCGCTGAATCCGGCGGCACCGGCGATGTCCGCTTGACGCGGCTTTCCGACGACTAAAAAGTCGAAATGTCGCACGGCAACACGCGTTCCCGTGACTAACATGTATTTGTCTTGAAAATAGTCCCGTGGAGCCCCGATGATCGTTCTGTCCTTCTGCGTCGTGCTCGCTGGCGCGAGCCTTTTCCATGCCGCGATGAGCCGCCGCGCGCGCCTGCAGCCGGTGCGCATCGCGCCGCGCTCGGGCGCGTACCGCGAACGGTGAGCGCCATGCATCTGTTGATCTGGAATCTTCCGCCACGGTGCGCCGCTTCCGAGGTCCGGCGCTTTCTGGAAAACGAGTTGGGCAACTATGTGTCGGCGATCGAGGTCTACGGCGCGGGTACGCCCGACGCCTACGCCGATGCCACGCTCACGACCGACCTGCCGTATATCGGCGAAGTGATCGCGCAGCGTCTGTCCCGGCGGCGTCTGCGCGACACGCCGTTGCGCGCCCGGGCGTCCGCATCCGGCGACGCATCGACGCGGCTGCATTAGCGCGCGTCGACGGCCGATGAACCGGATGTGCGTGCGTCGAACCACTCCGATTCTTCGATTCGTTTCGTTTCAGGAAACCGGTGCAGTCGAATGCACCGGTTTTTTTGTGACCGCGCGTCGCGCGCGAAAAAGGCGCGACAGGTCGACCCGAACGGAAGGCACCCGGACTCGGCAGACTGACGCGCCGCGCGCGTCACTCGATGGAGAACGTGTCGAGCGGCTGGTTCGCGCGCGCGTCGCGGGCGAAGCGCGCGGCGAGCTGGTCGTGGAGCCTGCGCGCTTCGTCGAGCGTCAGGTCGATCCAGTACGGGTCGCCGGCCGCGTCGTTCAGACGCCCGGGCGGAAACTGAATCTCGATGACGACGCCTTTTTTATACATCTTAAAGCCCTGTCTGGAAGTGGAACGTCAGGCGTCCAGTCTAGCAACCGAACGCGCACCGATTGGTCACGCTCCGGAAAGAATGCGTTGAACGCGCGCGGGTTGACGCGGCGTTCCGATGAACGTCACGGCGATGTCACGAAGTTCGGCGATGCTTCCGTCGATCGACATCCGGCGCCACGCCGGTGTCCGTTTTCATCGACCCCGCTTCGACCAGAGAGACCATGACCCGGATCCCATCCTTCGCGCGCGGCCTGTTGCCGGCGCTCGCCGTCACTGCGCTGTCGGCAGCCGCCATGCCCGTTCAAGCCGCAGACGCCGTCGTCCTGTATACCGCCGACGGCCTCGAAAATCTGTACAAGAACGTGCTGCCCGCGTTCGAGAAGAAGGAGGGCGTCAAGGTCAACATCGTCACGGCGGGCAGCGGGGAAGTCGTGAACCGCGCGACGGTCGAGAAGGATTCGCCGAAGGCCGATGTGATCGTCACGCTGCCGCCGTTCATCCAGCAGGCGTCGCAGTCGGGGCTTTTGCAGCCGTATCAGAGCGTGAACTACAAGAACGTGCCGGCGATCGCGAAGGCGCCCGACGGCGCGTGGGCGACCTTCGTCAACAACTATTTCTCGTTTGCGATCAATCCCGAAGTCACGAAGACGGCGCCGAAAACCTTCGCCGATCTGCTGCATCCGGATTACGGCGGCAAGATCGCGTATTCGAATCCGGCGACGGCCGGCGACGGCATGGCGGTCATCATCCTGACCTCGGCGCTGATGGGCGAGGAGAAGGCGTTCGACTACCTGAAGACGCTGGAGCAGAGCGCCAAATTCCACACGAAGGGCACGGGCTACCTCGACGTGCTGCTTTCGCGCAACGAGATCGCGTTCGCGAACGGCGACCTGCAAATGGACCTCGACGATGCCGCCAACGGCGGTCTGTCGATCAAGCCGCTGTTCCTTTCGCACAAGGCCGGCGAAGCGCCGACCACGTTCCAGTTGCCGTACGGCATCGGCCTCGTCAAGAGCGGGCCGAACCAGGCGGCGGGCAAGAAGCTGATCGACTATCTGATGTCGACGGACGTGCAATCGAAGGTGCCGGACATCTACGGCATTCCGGGCCGTAACGACGTGCCGCTCGCCGGCAAGAACGGCGAGGCCGTCAAGCAGGCGATCGCGGGCGTGAAGCTGATTCCGGTCGACTGGAATCAGGTGATGGAGAAGAAAGCGGGCTGGACGGCGCGCTGGAAGAACGAGGTGATCGGCAATTCCGGCAAGCAGGTCGAAGTCGTCAAGCCGAAGTCGTGAACACGCTCGCTCTTGCGCCGGTCGTCCGCGAGGACGGCGCGGCGAGCCGCACGCACGGCGCCGCGGGCGTGCACATCGACCGGCTGACCGTGCGTTTCGATACGCGCACCGTGCTCGACGACCTGTCGCTCACGATCCAGCGCGGCGAACTGCTGACCGTGCTCGGCAAGAGCGGCTGCGGCAAGACCACGCTCTTGCGCTTCATCGCGGGTTTCGTCGCCGCCGACGGTCTCGCGGGCACGCTGACCGTCGCGGGCCGCGATCTGACGCACGTCGCGCCGCATCAGCGCAATCTCGGGCTGCTGTTCCAGAGCTATGCGCTCTTTCCGCATCTGTCCGTGTTCGAGAACGTCGCGTTCGGACTGCGCGCGCGGCGCCTGAAGGCGGGCGAGGTCGCGCGGCGCGTCGCCGATGCGCTCAAGCTCGTGCAACTCGGCGACGCCGGTCACGTGATGCCCGCGCAACTGTCGGGCGGCATGCAGCAGCGCGTGGCGCTGGCGCGCGCGCTCGTGATCGAGCCGGACGTGCTGCTGCTCGACGAGCCGCTTTCCGCGCTCGATGCCAACCTGCGCGCCTCAGTGCGCTCCGAGTTGAAGGCGCTGCACGAACGTCTGCCGAACCTGACGATCGTCTGCGTGACGCACGATCAGGACGACGCGCTCGTTCTCTCCGACCGCACGCTTCTGATGCGCGACGGCCGCATCGCGCAACTGGGCACGCCGCGCGAGTTGTACGACGCGCCCGTCGACGGCTTCGTCGCGCGCTATCTCGGTGCGGCGAATTTGCTGCCGCCGCGCGTGGTGTTCCCGGTCGGCGACGCGCGGCATGCGGAACGCGAGCGCGTCGCGTGCGTGCGGCCCGAGCGGCTCGCGATCGTGCCGCTCGGCGCCGGGGCACTGCATGGCGCGATTGTGTCGGTCGAATGGTACGGCGCGGTGCTTTCGGTGTCCGTCGCGCTCGACGCTTATCCCGAAGAGCCCGTGCTCGTCACGATGCAGCGCAATCACGCCGCGATGCCCGAAAAGGGCGCGCGGGTTTCCCTTCGCTACGAGGCAGACGATGTCGTCCTTGTTCGTCCCTGACGACGTCGCCGCCGACCCGCGTCTTGCCGCGCAGTTCGCCGCGCACGCGTCCGAAGCAAAGCGCCGCGAGCGCTACGCGCAGTGGCAACTGCTTTTCATCCTGATCGTGATTCTGGGGCCGCTCGTCGCGTATCCGCTCGCGCGGCTCGTGATCCTGAGCGTGAGCGCGCCCGGTGGCTTCAGTCTGCACGCGTACGCGGCGTTCTTCGCGAATCCGGAGACGCGCGGCGTGATCGGCACGACGCTCGGCATTCTGTTCGCGAGCGCGGGCCTCGCGTCGCTGCTGGGCGTCGCGCTCGCGTCGATGCTGTTCTTCCGGCCGTTTCCCGGCACCCGGCTCCTGACGCGCTTTCTCGAACTGTTCGTGGCGTTTCCGTCGTTTCTGGTCGCGTTCACGCTGATTTTTCTGTATGGATCGCAGGGATCGGTGAGTATCGGCTTGCAGCGCATCTTTCATCTCGATGCGCCGCCGCTCGACTTCCTGTTCGGCATCGGCGGCGTGATTCTCGCGGAAGTCGTGTTCTACGCGCCGTTCGTCGTCCGGCCGACGCTCGCCTCTTACGCGACGCTCGACATGCGGCTCGTCGAGGCCGCGAAAAGTCTCGGCGCGAACGGCTGGCGGGTGGCGTTCAAGGTGGTGCTGCCGCTCGCGTGGCCGGGCATCGCGGCGGGCACGATCCTCTGCTTCCTCTTGACGCTCAACGAGTTTGGCATCCTGCTCGTGCTCGGCAGCGCGCATCTGATCACGCTGCCGATCGCGATCTACAGCGCCGCCACCGTTGATCTCGACCTCGCGACGGCCGCCGCCGGCTCGGTCGTGATGCTGGCGATGTCGTTGTCGCTCTATGCGTTGTATCGCCGGGTGAATCGTCGCACGGGAGGCCGCAATGGCCGCTGAATGGCCGCTCGTTGCAGTGAAGCCGCGCAAGCTGGCGGGCGCATTGTTCACGATTTTCGTCGCGCTGCTGTGTTTCTGGCTCTTCGTGCTGCCGGTGCTGGTGGTGGCGATGTCGAGCGTGGCGGCGCACTGGTCCGGCACGATCCTGCCCGACGGTTTCAGCATGCGCTGGTTCGAGCGTCTCGGATCAAGCGACTTCGACGCGCTGACGACGAGCCTCGAAATCGGGTTCGGCGTCGCGGTGCTCGGCACGCTGCTCGGATTGTGGCTCGCGCTCGCGCTGGAGGGCCGCGACCGGCGCGGTCTCGGCGCGCTCGTCGATGCCGTCGCGATGATGCCGAACGGCGTGCCGAGCGTCGTGCTCGGGCTGTCGGTGCTGATCGCCTATCACAAGAAGCCGGTGGACTTGTCGGGATCGGCGGCAATCGTCGTGTTGGTGCAACTCGCGCTCGTGCTGCCATTCTGTTATCGAAGCGCCGCCGCCGCGCTGCGCCCCGAACTGACCGTGCTGCGCGAAGCGGCGGCGAGCCTCGGCGCACCGCCGCGCATGGTGCTCGCGCGGATCGTCTTGCCGCAACTCGTTCCCGCGATCCGCGCGAGTCTCGCGCTCGGCTTCGCGCTCTCGCTCGGCGAACTCGGCGCGACGCTGACCGTCTATCCGCCGGGTTTCGCGACGGTGCCGATCGTCGTGGTCGGGCAGGTGAATCGCGGGTATTACTTGCCGGCTTCGGCGTTGTCGCTGATTTTGCTGGCCGTGTCGCTGGCGGCGCTTCTGTTGATCGCCGCGCGCGTGCCACGGCGACGCGGCTGAGCGCATCGTGCATGGAAGAAAGAACATCAGGATAGCGAATCATTTTGACGCGGCAACGGGCGCTCGCTTGACGTTGAAAATGTTACAGAATCCAGCACGTATCGCGTGAGCGGTGCCGAAAATCATCAATCGTGCGGTCATACCAAAAAAAATAAAACTAGCGTAACCTGCACCTTCACCCATGCCACGGGCGCCTGGCGTCGACCGGCTGCCTTTCGTTTCGGATGCGCGGCACGCGCCTTGCCCCGTTGCATACGCTGCAAACACCGGAGGCTTCGATGACATCCGTCGATCTGGAATTCGACCAGCTCAACAGTACTGTCGACGCGCTGCGGCGCTCCATTTCAAACCGCCTGATGTACGGCGTCGGCAAGGATGCGGTGACCGCGCAACCGCGCGACTGGCTGCACGCGGTCGAACTGGCGGTGCGCGACCGGCTCGTCGCGCGCTGGATGCGCACCACGCGCCAGCAATACGAACAGGACGTCAAGCGCGTCTATTACCTGTCGATGGAGTTCCTGATCGGCAGAACCTTCACGAACGCGCTGTTCGCGCTCGGCATCCACGACGAGGTGCGCGACGCGCTCTCGGGTCTGGGCGTCGACATCAACACGCTGGAGGATCTGGAACCCGATGCCGCGCTCGGCAACGGCGGCCTCGGGCGGCTGGCGGCGTGTTTCCTCGATTCGATGGCGACGGTCGGCATTCCGGGCTTCGGCTACGGAATCCGGTACGAATACGGCATGTTCCGGCAGACGATCGTCGACGGCAATCAGGTCGAGACGCCCGATTACTGGCTGCGCGCGGGCAATCCGTGGGAGTTTCCGCGTCCCGAAGTGGTCTATCTGGTTCATTTCGGCGGCCGCACGGTGCAGTACGACGACCGCACCGAGTGGATCGAGACCGAGCATGTGAACGCGATGGCGTACGACACCGTCATCCCCGGATTCGCGACCACCGCGACCAACACGCTGCGGCTCTGGTCGGCGCGCGCCACCGACGAATTCGATCTCTCCGCGTTCAATCAGGGCGACTACCGGCGCGCGGTGGAGGCGAAGAACACGTCGGAGCACGTGTCGCGCCTGCTCTATCCGGACGACTCCACGCAGGCCGGCCGCGAACTGCGTCTGCGTCAGGAATATTTCTTCGTCTCGGCGACGATGCAGGACCTGATCCGCCGCTATCAGCGCACGCATTCGCACTTCGGGCGCCTCGCGGAGAAGGTGGCCGTGCACCTGAACGACACGCATCCGGTGCTGGCGATCCCCGAGCTGATGCGGCTTCTGGTCGACACGCATCACGTGCCGTGGGACAAGGCGTGGAAGCTCGTGCAGCAGATGTTCTCGTACACGAATCACACGCTGATGCCCGAGGCGCTCGAAACGTGGGACGTCGAGATGCTTGCGCGCCTCTTGCCGCGCCATCTCGAAATAATTTTCGACATCAACGCGCAGTTCTTGAAGCAGGTCACCGAGAAATTCGGCCGCGACGTCGATCTGATCCGCCGCATCTCGCTCGTCGACGAATACGGCCAGCGCCGCGTGCGCATGGCGCATCTCGCCATCGTCGCGAGCCATAAGGTGAATGGCGTGTCGAAGCTGCATTCGCAGTTGATGACGCAGAACATTTTCTCCGACTTCGCGCGCATGTATCCCGAGCGCTTCACCAACGTGACGAACGGCATCACGCCGCGCCGCTGGCTGGCGCAGGCGAGTCCGTCGCTGTCGTCGCTGATTGATCAGCGGCTCGGGCCGCGCTGGCGCACCGATCTCTTCGAACTTGGACGCCTGCGCGAATGGCGCGACGATCCCGACTTCCGCCGCGCCTTCCACGAAGCGAAGTTTGCGAACAAATTGCGGCTCGTCGAGCGCGCGAAGCGCGAGACCGGCGCGATCATCGACCCGAACGCGCTCTTCGATCTGCAGGTCAAGCGCATCCACGAATACAAGCGGCAGTTGCTCAACATCCTGCATGTGATCGTGCGCTACAACCGTATCCGCGAGGAGCCGGAGCGCGACTGGACGCCGCGCGTCGTGATGTTCGCGGGCAAGGCGGCGTCCGCGTACAAGATGGCGAAGAACATCATCAAGCTCATCAACGACGTCGCGAAGAAGATCAACGCCGACCCGCTCATCGGCGACCGACTGAAGGTGGGCTTCATTCCGAACTACGGCGTGAGCGTCGCGGAACTGATCATTCCGGCGGCCGATCTGTCGGAGCAGATCTCGATGGCGGGCACGGAAGCGTCGGGCACCGGCAACATGAAGCTCGCGCTGAACGGCGCGCTGACCATCGGCACGCTGGATGGCGCGAACATCGAGATCTGCGACGCCGTCGGCCGCGAAAACATGTTCGTGTTCGGCCATTCGACCGACGAGATCGAGTCGCTGCGCGCGGCGGGTTATCGGCCACGACAGATCTACGAGAGCAATCCGGAGTTGAAGGTCGCGCTCGACCAGATCCGGCTCGGGCATTTTTCGCCCGACGAGCCGCATCGTTTCTACGACATCTTCCACACGCTCGTGGACTGGGGCGACCACTACATGGTGCTCGCCGATTTCGACAGCTTCGACAAGACGCAGGCCGAAGTCGACGCGAAATTTCTCGACAAGGACGCGTGGACGAGAAGTGCGATCGAGAACGTCGCCGGGATGGGCATTTTCTCGTCGGACCGGACGATTGCGGAATACGCGCATGAAATCTGGCACGTCGAGCCGCTCGACCTCGGCTGACGACGCACGGCGCGGCCAACCCGCGCGTCAGCTTGCAGACGGCGTTGCGCTCTGCGCGTGTTTCTCGATCGCCTGATGGACGAGCGCGGCGACGCGCTCGGCGAACGCCTGGTCGGTCGTGATGAGCACTTCGCGCTCGCCATCGGGCGTCGTCACGAGCAACTGATAGATGACGTCCTGCGTGATCCACGACAGATAACCGACCACGGCAATCATCACGCCGAGCACGAGCGCGGGCCCCGAGCCCGTGATCGCGCCGGCGACGAGCGATGCGAATCCGATCGCCGCGATGACGATCGGCAGCGGCTTTTTGCGTGCAATGCGCACGACGCGTGCCGAACGCAGGTCGCGCAGTGGAAACATCTGACCGGCTGCGGAAAGACCGGCGCGCGAGAGCGTGACGCCGCGTTCGTTGAAGGGAGGTTCCGTTTGCATCGAATGAGAAAAAGCGGCTGAAGGAAGCGCGCAGGTTACCAGACGCCGCGCCGCTCTGTATTGCGCGGGTTGCCACAGGCGGCGTGCGGAACGTTCACGCCGAAATTATTCTGCGCGGCGTGTCGATTTTCGCGCTCCTCAAACGACGATCCAGTGAGCCCCTTCCTGGAGACCCGGAGACCCCGATGAGATACCTTTGTCTGATCTATTACGACGAACGCAAGCTCGACGCGATGTCGCCGCCGGAATTCGACGCGCTTGTCAGGGAGTCGGTCGCCTACGACGAAACGATGCGCGCAAGCGGCCATTACGTCACGTCGAACGCGCTTCAGCCGGCTCAGACGGCGAAGTCGCTGCGTGCGCGGGACGGCCGCGTTTCCGTGACGGATGGGCCTTTCGCCGAAACGAAGGAGCAGCTCGGCGGTTTCATATTGATCGAAGCGAAGGATCTGGACGACGCAATTCGCGTGGCATCGGATATTCCGCCGGCGCGCCTCGGTTGCGTGGAAGTGCGGCCAATCAGGGACTTGAGCGGCTGGGGCGGACCGGCTTGAGCGGAATGGCGCCTTGGCGAAGGAAACCTTTTTGTGCAGGAGACAAACCATGCAACATGATCTTCTAAAAGCCAGCCGTGCCTTCAGTGGCTATTCGGTGAACGACATTTCGAAGGCGCGGGCCTTCTACGGCGATACGCTCGGACTGACGGTTTCCGAGTCGAACGGGCTGCTGACGCTGAGGCTCGCGGGCGGCAACAATGTGCTGCTTTACCCGAAGCCCAACCACACGCCTGCGACGTTTACAGTGCTCAACTTCCCGGTGGAGAGTGTCGACGATGCCGTCGATACGCTCACGCAGCGCGGCGTGCAGTTCGAGCACTACGACGAGCCCGGTTTGAAGACGGACGCCAGCGGCATCTGTCGCGCGAGCGGCGGCCCGGTGATCGCGTGGTTCAAGGATCCGGCGGGAAACGTGCTTTCGGTGCTGGAAGCGGATTGACCGGGCCGGTCGGCGAGCCGATATGCGCCACCTTGGCGGCAACGGTGGAGCATCACCGACTATCCATCAAAGACCGAATTTCTTGAGAAAGCCGGGGAGCAGTTGCGCGATGAAAACAGCGGAAACGACCCAGACGATGACCGAGTTTTTGGCTTCGAGTACGTCCGCCCTGGTGGCGTAGTCGGACTTCACGACGGCCATATCAATTGTCAAGGCGGCCACACCGGTCTTCAAGACGGACATATCCGTTTTCAAGACAGACACATCGGATCTCATTGCTGTGAGATCCGACTCGAGATGCGATACGCGTTCTACCAGTTTCATATTCGATTGCTCCTGCCATGATCCGTCGAACGAGGCGCCTACAGCGCGAGCGTTAATTCTTTGCAGCATTCCCATTTCCGACCTCATTCAACGTTTCTCATCATAGCAAGTTTGCGGCGTCTCACAACGCGATTCGACGCAATATTCGTTCGGACTGCTGTCTCTTTCCGACGCCCGGATTCAACTCTGTATCGTGTCCCGCCGACGTCTCATTCGCGAGCACGCGAGACTCGGAAATTTGCAGCAGACGGCGCTCCGATGTGCGACAAATCCGTTTCCTCTTTTATACCTCCGGTGAGCATTCCAGCGACACTCCACCAAGTGGCCAATATGGCTTTCGGTCCGGGAATACCCTTACGTCGAACAGTGTCAATTCTTGCATATCGGACTTTGTCGATATATAGTTCGATCCAAGACGATTCATAAGGTCCCATCGGCAAATACATGGACATCGACGCGATTCACAAAGCCCTGGCCAATCCGGTCCGGCGGGAGATTCTCGCCTGGCTGAAGGAGCCGGAGGTGTATTTCAGCCAGCAGGAACTGCCGCTGTCTAATGGCGTCTGCGCGGGTCAGATCGACGAGCGCTGTGCGATGTCCCAATCGACCGTTTCGGCGCATCTCGCCACGCTCCACAAGGCGGGGCTCGTGACCTCGAAGCGGATCGGCCAGTGGGTCTTTTTTAAACGCGACGAGGCCGTGATCCAGGCGTTCCTCGATCACATCAACAAGGGTCTGTAGGACGTTCGTGCAGGCGCTGAAAGTCGTCGAAGCCTTCCAGGTTCTTTCAAATTCATTAAGGATCACTATTCATGGCAACTCTTTTTGACCCGCTCAAAGTAGGCGCTCTCACCCTGCGCAACCGCATCGTCATGGCTCCGCTCACGCGTCAGCGCGCGGGCGTCGAGCGTGTGCCGAACGCGCTGATGGCGAAGTACTACGCCGACCGCGCCGCAGCCGGCCTGATCCTGAGCGAGGCGACGTCGGTCACGCCGCAGGGCGTCGGCTACGCGGATACGCCGGGCATCTGGTCCGACGAGCAAGTTGAAGGCTGGAAGCTCGTGACGAAGGCCGTGCACGACGCGGGCGGCACGATCTTCCTGCAGTTGTGGCACGTCGGCCGCGTCTCCGACCCGGTCTTCCTCGACGGCGAACTGCCCGTCGCGCCGAGCGCGATCGCTGCGGGCGGTCACGTGAGCCTCGTGCGTCCGAAGCGCGAATACGTGACGCCGCGCGCACTCGAACTCGACGAAATTCCGGGCATCGTCGCGGCCTATCGCAAGGGCGCGGAGAACGCGAAGCGCGCGGGCTTCGACGGCGTCGAAGTGCACGGCGCGAACGGCTATCTGCTCGACCAGTTCCTGCAGGACAGCACGAACAAGCGCACCGACATCTACGGCGGCCCGATCGAAAATCGTGCGCGTTTGCTGCTCGAAGTGACTGACGCGTGTATCGACGTGTGGGGAGCGGATCGCGTCGGCGTGCATCTCGCGCCGCGTGCGGACTCGCACACGATGGGCGACAGCGACCGCGCGGCGACCTTCGGCTACGTGGCGCGCGAGCTGGGCAGGCGCAAGATCGCGTTCATCGCGGCGCGCGAGCACGAAGCCGCCGACAGCCTCGGACCGCAACTGAAGAAGGCATTCGGCGGCGTGTACATCGCGAACGAGAAGTTCACGAAGGAAAGCGCGCAGGCGGCCATCGCGCGCGGCGACGCCGATGCGGTGGCATGGGGCCAGACCTTCATCGCGAACCCGGACCTCGTGCGCCGCTTCGAGGTGGACGCGTCGCTCAACGCGCCGGACGCCTCGACGTTCTACGCGCCGGGCCCGGAAGGCTATACCGACTATCCGATGCTGGAAACGGCAGAGTAAGCGGAGTGGGAGAAAACAGCGGCTTCGGCCGTAATGCCGTTCAGTTAAGGTCTCGTTTGAGGACACGAACGGTATAACGAAACGGTCGCGATTTGACGGCTCGAGCGCAACTGCGCCCGGGCCGTTTCTCATTGAGGAGCTGCTTGAGCCGCTCGCGCAAGCGGATGAGCAGCGCAGGCAGTTTGCCGTACGAGCGGGTCACGGCTGCCCATGTCAGTTCGTACTGAATGGTATGGAACGCGCGGATGA
>NZ_FCNZ02000019.1 GCF_001544495.1 Caballeronia telluris | reverse complement strand
CCAGACCTGATTCGCCCAGGACCGACTTAGCATCCTTGCCCTGCACTTGGGCATAAATTGGTCGATCAACTCATCGGGAAACAGCTTCGGTGCCTTCGGGTTCTTGCTCTTCTTTGTCACGGTTGCTTCGGTCATAGAATGTTATTTCCGTTATCGTCTCATGACCTCTGCACACAGAAAATCTGACAGGCTCACGCCCGGTTCGGCCCGCGATGGTTCACGTCCCCGCCTGACAGCGCCGCCGACACAGCCAGATGACGAACGTCGTTATGTGGCTCTCTCGCTTCTTGCCACTGCGCGCAGAGGTTGCCGTGGTTTGGTTCTCGCTGTTTGCCATTCCGCTGCTGAGCTCCTTGCTACCGAACCGGCACGCAATGACGCTCGGGGCGCTTCTCTTGCGAGACAGACTGTCCGCCGCTTAGGTACTCGAACGCTTCAAGTACTTCGGACTCGCATTGCTCTTCGTGAACGTGTCAATCGGCGGCGTCATGACGGCGTAAGCCCCCGGACGCTACTGGTAGTTTGTCACCTCAAGCGACCATCCCGCAGTCCGCTGCGGAAATTGAACCGAACGACGGGATAGTTTTGCCGTGAGCTTCAATGTCGATCTACGAGGCAAGCTCGTTGTCGCAGGGCCACAGGTGCGACGGATGAACGAGAAGACAAGCACCGCTGCATAGCCAGACGGGTACGCATTCGATGTAGTACGCAGCATAGCCTTAAGCACCGAACTGGTTGAATTGGCGGAGGGCGCAGTCTTGAGATCGCACGATTGGACAGTCAATCGCCGCAGGAAAAAGGCGCAACTGACGATGAGCAAACGGGGCGGTGAGCGGGCTGAAAGACCGTTCACCACCCTGATGATGTCGCGCCGTCGAGCTTAGTGCTGTGCGATCGTTGCCTTGTTCGCGACGCCGACTTGCGTCACGGCCGCCGAGTTGCCATAGCCGGCTTGCGTCAGCGACGCGGTGTTACCGAGGCCAGCCTGTGCGATCAGCCCGACATTGCCCGCGCCGCTTTGCGAAGCGGTGGCGATGTTGCCGAGGCCGCCCTGAACGAGCGTCAGCTCTTCACGCGAACCCGTCTGCGATGCGCTCACCGAGTTCAGTTCGCCGATTTGCGTCGACAGCAGCGACGACTCCACCGCGGCCTGTTGCGACAGGTCTGCGTTGTTGTTGTTGCCGATCTGCAGTGCGTTCACGGTGTTGTAGCCACCGAAGCGTTGCGCGACCGAAGCGGTGTTTTCGCTGCCGCTCTGGATCACCGTCGTGTGGTCGTTGGCTTCATACAGTTGGTCGACATAGACCTTGTTGAACGCCGCGCCGCTCTGAACGACGTTGGTCGTTTCGTTTTGCGCGTTGATCTGGTGGACGCTCACGAGGTTCGGCAGGCTCGCGCCGCTCTGGTCGATGCTTGTGTGATTGCCGCCGCCGTTGGTCGACGAGACGTTCGCGATCTCGGCGCCGTCCTGCTTGATCGACACCGTGTCGGCGAGTTCGCTGCTTTGCTGCACCGAAGCGTCCGTGCCGCCGCCCGTCTGCGTGATGGTCGTCTTGTTGAAGCCGCCGCCGTTGGTATTGACCACGGCCTTGTCGTTGCCACGGTCTTGCGAGATTTGCACGTTGTTGCCGATCGTGCTGGTCTGCGTCACCGTGGCGTCGCCTCCATTGATCTTGCCGTAGGCCTTGTTCATGCCCTGATCGATGTTGACGATGTTGCTCGACGCGCCGGTCTGGGTGATCTTCGCCTTGCTGTTCGAACCGTTCTGGTTGATCGAGTCGTTGTCGAACGAGGACGTGGTTTGCGACACGCTGGCCGTCGAATTGCTGCCCGACTGCGAGATGCGGGTTTGCTCGGCATAGGCACCGTCTTGCGTCACCGTCGCGTTCAGGTTCGAATTGTTGCCGACGCCGTTCTGCTTGATGTCGGTCTTGTTGAACGCGCCGGTCGTCGACGTGACCGTGGCGGTCGCGCCATTGGCCGTTTGCTGCACCTTCACGTCGTCATAGCTGGACGCTTGCTGGTCGACCTTCGCCGTGTTGCCGTTGCCGAACTGCGCGACGCTCGCGCGCTCGCCCACCGAGTAGCTGTCCGCTGCGAATGCCGACGTCGATGCCAGTGCTGCCAGACCCATAGCGATGATGATTGCCTTGACTTTCATTTTTGTACGCCTCGTTGATTTGATATTGGAATACTTCGATTGATTACCGCTTACGGATGACAGCCCCCGCTGCCATGCCGGCCCACTCCACTGCGAACTGCCCCGCACCTGCGGTCTCGAAACTTTGCTGCCCTGGTCTCCTCCCACCTACTTCATCAATACCGAAGCTCGCGCGCCGTTGCCGGTCTGCGTGACCGACAGGCCGGCGCCGTTGCGGCTCTGCAGGATGGTGACCGAGTCGTTGGTGCCGAGCTGCGTCACCCGCGATGACATCGACGAACCGATCTGCGTGACCGTTGCTGCGTTGCCGCTGCCGCTCTGCACGGTGACCGAGCGATTGCTCGTGCCCGCCTGGTAGCCGCCGTACTGGTTGCCGCTGCCGCTTTGCGAAAGCGCCATCCAGTTGTCCGTTCCTGTTTGCGCCATGACGGCCGCGTTGGCGACGCCCGCCTGATTCGCCATCAGCCCGTTGTGCCCGGATTGCACGGCGGTCAGGCGGTTTTCCGCGCCGGCCTGCTTGACTCTCGCGACTTGCGTCGCGCCGCCGAAGCCCGGCTCCGACGGACCGAAGTCCGAAACCGGCGACAGGTCCGCGGCGAACACCGCGAGCGACACGCTCACGACCGCGCCGAGCGCCGCGCCAAGCGCGAGCTTCGGGATACGCGGAGTTTTCATGCTGGTCTCCTCCTGTTCGATTGGCTCAACCGCTCACGCCGCTGCCAACGGCCTTGGGCGGATCGACCTTGGCCGGGTCGTAGGGCGGATTCACCGCTTCCATCGTCTGCGCGTAGCCCTGGTTTTCCTGCAGATAGCGCTGCATCGTCGGGTCGTACCAGTCCTTCATGTCCTTGAGCGACCAGGTCTGGTTAGCCACACCCTGCACGATCAGGTGCACGAGCGCGGATTCGATCGCCTCGTTCACGCACAACTGCTGCGGCTCGTTGCGCGTCATTCCGATCTCGGCCTGCAGCAAATCCTTGAAGCCGATGAAGCGGTACACGCCGGTGTCGATCTGGATCGAATAGATGGTCTTGGTCGTCGAGACGCTGTTGAGGATCGTGCCGTTGCGGATATCCACGGCGCGCAGGTTCACCGTCACCTGATCGACGCGATACTGCTGCGACGCCGAGATCCCCAGATACGCGATGCCCGCTCCGCCCGTGCGGATATTTGAGTCGTAGCCGACGATGCCGCCTTCGAGCACGATGCTCGCGGGCGCCAGCGCGCCGATCTGCGGGATCACGCGGTTCTTGTCGTCGGGCGTCTCCAGTGCGCGCATGATCTTGCGTTCGGTCAGCAGGTCCTGAAGGTTCTCGCGTTCGACCGGCGTGAACCAGCCGGAATCGCGCATCGCCTTGACAAGGAACGAGGCGCCGCCCTGCGTCACCTGCGACGAGAACGAACTGTCTGGCGACGGCTTGTACTGGCCGGTCAGGTCGCGAAAGCCGTACACGGCGGCGGTGATCCTGCCCTTGGGCGGCGGCAGGTGCGTGAGGTCCCGCGTGACGCGCGTCGGCGGCGTGAGCGTCGCGTTGCCGGCCGAGGCCATCGGCTGGGTCACGCAACCCGTGAGCAGCATCGTCGAGAAGACCATTGCAGCCAGAGTCGTGCGCATGGCGGTGGTTTTCGCGGCATTCTTGTTCATTTCGTATTGCTCTCGCGTTACTGGCCGTTGCCGACGATGAAAGTGGTCGATGCGCCCGTGGTCTTGTCGGTCGTCGTGACTTGCAGGTTGTTGCCCGAGACCTGCGTGATCGAAATCGAGAAGTTGCCCGTGTTGATCGTGCCCGGATGCAGCGTGCCGTCGGTGCCGACGATCGAACTCGAAATCGACGACGCGACGCGCGAGAGGATCGCCTGCTGCAACTGCGTGTTGAACTGGTCGAGCGTGGACTGGCCGCTCGTGCCGAGTCCGCTCGTCGCCGGGTCCTTGTACTTGTTCTGCGCGTTCGCCTCGTTAAGCAGGTTCGGCCCGTTCAGCGGGTTGCCGCCGAAGTTCGGATTGATCGGCTCGTAAACGAGCGCGGTGGAGTGAGCGGCGACAATCTGAATCGAGAGCGCGCAGGCGAGCGCCGCGCGTTTGACAAGCGCATTCATTTTCATCGTGATTCCCCGTAGCTGGCCGTGTTGCGTTTTATTAGAGTTCGTCCGTCGCCATGTCGGCGTCGCGGAACAGCAGGCGCGTCAGGTCCGCCTGCATGACGTTCTGGAACGCCACCTGCGCCGCGCCTTCCGCGACGGGCCGCACGTTGGAACGGGCGATCGGCAGGAACGCCTGAAACACGCGGCGCTGGCCGTATTCCACCCAGACCAGACTGCCGTAGCGCGCGGAAGGCCGCTCGTGCACCGAGACGATGTAGCGCTCGGAGAGCGGAATCGCGCTCCAGGCCTGCGCGAACCAGTTATAGAAATCCTGGCCCGCGAGCGTGACGGTGTCGGTGGTGACGACACCGCCGAGCGTGGCGTCGAGCGGCTGCTGATTGTTGACGTCCGCGGCGCGGGCGCGCGGCGCGCCGGCGAGCGTTTCGCTCTTGTCAAGCGAGGACGCCGCGTTCAGCGTGCCGCGCGGCGTGAGCGGCGCGCCATTGGCAGCGGGTAGCGGTCCGGTCTTGTTGACCGGGCTTGGGGTCGGCGTGCTCGGCAGCGAGATGAGCGGCTGAGCCTGGTTGGCGACATCGACATGAATGGCCGGCGGCGTCTCCGCGTCTTGCGCCCATGCACTCGTGACGACGGTCGATGCTGCGATGCACACCGCGATGGCCGGCCCTTTGAAGGGCTGATTGTTTTTTTCCCGCTGCATGACTTCCCCGTATGCCCGTGGTCGCTTTGGTGCTGCCTTTGGGCTTGTTCTATTTGTATGACGGGACGAATTTTGCGTAATAAACTGTAACTGTTATGTTGTATGTCCCACATAAAACTGAGGAAGTGCCGAACTTCGAGATGGCGTTCGCCAGGTAACGTCCGAGCAAGGATGCAGGCGAATGACGCTTCTTGGCCGGTTGCCGAAGTTCGCAGTTTGACCGCCGGACATTAGAGGCCACCGCGGAACGGCAAACCACAATGCGCTGCGCACCATCGGCAGGCACCGGTCCGAACGCTAGCCCAGCTATTTCTTTGGCGACGCGATTTCGCCCAAAACCCCAAGCAGCGATTTGAAGTCAAGTGGCTTGACAAAGTGATGATCGAAGCCAGCAGCCAGTGCTTTCTCTTTATCTTGCGGCAAGCCATATCCGGTGACTGCAACCAGGACCACCTTCGCCGTTTCAGCTCTGTTGCGAAGCATGCCGGCCAACTCATAGCCGTCAATATCCGGCAGGCCAACATCGAGCAGGCAGACGTCCGGGCGCCAACGTTCGACTACCTCAAGAGCCGTTGTCGCGTCGGAAGCGTACTGTACGTCGTTGCCCGCGGTTTCGACCAGCATCCCTAGCGCCTCCGCCGCGTCCGCATTATCGTCAACGATCAGCATCTTCAATTCGGCGAGCGAAGACGACTCGCCGGCCGTTGGGTGCTCGGCCCGATAAAGGCCCGCATGCGTGACTTCGAGGTAGGGCAGGCAGACGACGAACGTGCTGCCAAGCCCAGGGCCCGCGCTCCACGCATAGACAGAACCGCCATGTGCCGTTACAAGACTTCGCACCAGCGCCAAACCGATTCCCAGTCCGCCCTGTGACCGGTCGGCGCTGCGCTCTGCCTGTGAAAACAATTCAAACGCATGAGCGGTGACGTCGGGGGTCATGCCAATCCCGTTGTCTGACACGACCAGCTTAACGTTCCCGCTCTCGATGCGCACTGTGAAATCGATCGTTCCTCCCTCCGGCGTGTATTTTGCGGCGTTGATAAGCAGATTGGCCAGCACTTGAATCAAGCGCTTCTCGTCTCCGCGCACCAGCGCGGCGCCGGGTGAAGTATGGAGCGAAAAGCGGTGCTTTTTCCGCTCAATGATGGGTCGCACCTGCTCAATGGCATCCGCTGCCGCTCGATTCAGGTCCAACACCTCGAATTCATATTGCACTAAGCCTTGCGTGACGCGTGAAACATCAAGAAGATCCTCGATCAGGCTCGCCATGTGTTTCGCCTGACGGGCGATGATGGCGCTCGCCTTGCTCACCCGCGGTTCGTCGTTGGGGAACACCCTGATTAGATCGGCCGCCGATGCAATGGGAGCAAGCGGGTTGCGTAGCTCGTGAGAAAGCATCGCCAGGAATTCGTCCTTGCGTTTTGCGGCAACCAGCAATTCCTCCTCGGCCGCTATCCGTTCGGTGATGTCCAACTGGGCGACGACCGCGCCCGTGATCTCGCCGTTTTCGTCCCGGATCGGTGCACCGCTGCTTAAGAGAACTCGCCGGACCGGCGGTTCGTCGAAACTCTCGATCTCGAGTAAATCACCGACTGCCTCTTCCCCGCGAAGGGCTCTTGCTGTCGTCCAATCGGCAAGCTCCAGGGCGTGTCCGTGCCGCGTCGAGTGGTCCGCCCAGCGAGCCCTCCAACTACCGAGATCAGCGAGAGTCGTTCGGGTCGGGTGATGTTGGCCCCACAACTGCGCAAACATTCGGTTCTCGCGCTCGATCGCACCGTTGCGGTCGCTGACGACAATCCCGACGGGCACCACCTCGAGAAGTGCATCGAGACGGCGAGTGGCGGCCTCTGCCAGCAGCGCCGCCGCCCGGGCGCCGCGTTCGCTTCGTTTGCGTCGCTGATCAGCGTTTCGCTGCTCGGTGATATCCGAAAACAGGATGGCCACTTGGTTCGGTCTAGACGGGTCCAGGCGAAATGCGTGCACGTTGTACCAACGGTCGAGCATCGCCGCTTCGTTCTGGAAATGCGCCGGCATGCCCGTTCGCGCGACTTCGCCGTAGGTCTCGAACCAGTGCTTTTCATGATGAGGCGCCAGTTCCAGCATGGTTCGTCCGGTTGCTTTGACCAAGCCGGTTTGCGCCTCGAACGCCGGATTCACGGTGAGAAACCGATAGTCAGCAGCCGTTCCGTCCTCGTGGAATAGCATCTCAATGATGCAAAAGCCTTGATTGATTTGCTCAAACAACGTGCGATACCGAAGTTCGCTGTCAGGAAGCGTCGCGGAAGACGCGATTTCTGCAGCCGCCTTGCACGCGGTGACGGTCTGGCGGACGCAGACGAGTTCACCGCTTTCATCATGCACCGGCGCATGCTCCACTCTCCAACTGCACTTTGCCTCGGTCAGCGCGGCGTGTTCGCCATACTCGGCGGTCAGAATGACGCAGTCCGGTGTTCCGCTCGCCACGACGAGTGCAATTGAGCCTCGTAACGCTTCCCGCGTCGATTCGCATCCAACAAGCGCTAGCTCAGAAAGATCATAGAGACTGACGCCGACGACCGGTCTCGCCTCGACGGAAAACGCATGCGAGAAAGCGTCACTGACTGCAAGCACGATTGCATCGGGACCAGTCGATAGAAGCATGCATGCAGCGGGGGAGGCACGAAACGCGTTCTTGTAGACAGATAGAGATGGCACTTCGTCAGCTTCGCTCATGTCATTGGGGGAAAGACCGTTGGTGGTTGGCTGATGCAATCGCGCTGAAATCTTGCAGCGTCGATACCGGCCCGTTTTTCAGCAATATGCGATCCTCGAACGCAGCCGATAACTGGCTCGAAACGTCGTCGCAAGCGAGGGGAGATTACTCCGCTTCATCTGCGTAAGCGCGCCGCCGCGTCGAGCATGCGTCGGCGTTCAGCGCGAACATAGATGGAGGTCGTTTGCAAGGATGCATGGCCAAGAATGGCCTGCACGACATCGGTTGGCATCTCACGCGCCGCCGCACGCGTGCCGAACGTACGTCGGAAAGCATGCGCCGAGACGTGTCAGGAATCTTGTGTGCTGAGGCCGGTTAGAATCTAAGTGATGGCGCTGGTGAAGCGCTCGCTATTGGTGCTGTCGGCGCCTCCCGGAGGCGGACTTCCGAGCCTCCTCTCTGCTCTGCTGACGCCCCGACGGCATTCGATCGAGGCGCCTTGACGCAAGACTCGCCTACGCCGGCTTGATGTTCGACGCTTGCTTGCCCTTGGGACCCATCTTCTCTTCGTAGCTCACCTTTTGCCCTTCTGCGAGCGTCTTGAACCCCTCCGAACGGATCTCCGAGAAGTGCGCAAACAAGTCATCGCCGCCCGCGTCCGGCGTGATGAAACCAAAACCCTTTGCATCGTTGAACCACTTGACCGTACCGGTTGCCATTTTGATTGACCCTGAAAGTTAAAGACGGCGCCGCCCTCGCGAACGCCCGGCCCTATCTTGACTGGCCGCAGCCGGCAACGCAATTGATTGGTTTTCGGTGGCTCCCGTCACGTGGGTCGTCTGTTGCGCCTTCTTAACGCAGTCAAGCCTGATGAAGGACCCACGACTGCCGCCCCTTCCCTCTCGCTCGAAAACGTGCGACAGACGCCGCAACGCGGGGATCAGACTGGAATCCGGCAACGAAATCGGCGTGCTGGGTAGGGAAACGAGGATAGGCAGAGCATTGCTCTCTGTCCCGCTTAGCGAATGCTTCAGAAAAGTGAGCTCGCGAGCGCGCGTACCCCGGGACCGGAAAGGTCGCCTGCCGAAAGCTCGCATCGGATTCAAGCTTGATCGAGGCGCCATTTTTCCTCACCCGCCGCGCCATCGAGCGCGATAGCGTTCTGATGCAGCGCGCAGAAGAGGAGCGTGCCGTCGATGGCGAGCGGCGTGACTTCATCGGTCGTTTCGACCCCGGATCATTCTGGCCTTTTATTCGACGGTGCGAAAACGCCACGCTTCACCCAGGTCGTGGATACCGCCCTTGCCGATCTCACGAGCGTTACGTAGCGAGTGGCGGCCTGCGTGTTGCGTTATGCGCGCTAGTCGAAGGTGAATTAAGAAACCGCTTCATCCATCGCAAGCCGAGACTTGCCGAGCTGTTCCAACAGACGCAGGTACGGACGCGGCACATTCGTTGCGTAAGAGCCTGTGCCGCGTCGGCGCCCTATCGACCAACCTGGAGAAATCATGCCCACTAAAACACTGAATGACCTTTTCATCCACGCGCTTTCCGACGTCTATAGCGCGGAAAAGCAGTTGACTAAGGCGTTGCCGAAACTGGCGAGAGCGGCGACCAGCCCAGAGCTAGCTGCGGCATTCACTACCCACCTCGAGGAAACGCAAGGCCAGATCGAACGGATCGACCAAGTTGTCGAAGCTTCTCAAATCAGACTGAAACGCGTGAAGTGCGTTGCAATGGAGGGCCTCGTCGAGGAGGGGCAGGAGCAAATTGAAGAGATTGAAAAAGGTCCCATTTTGGACGCGGCGCTGATTGCCGCCGCTCAAAAGGTCGAACACTATGAAATTGCGACCTATGGGACGTTAGCCACCTTAGCGAAGAAGCTCGGATACACGGAGGGCATGAAGTTGCTGCTCGAGACGCTACAGGAAGAAAAGGCGACCGACGAGAAGCTCACCATGCTCGCCAAGCAAGAGCTTTCTCAGGAAGAGGTAGGCAAGTAAGGGCATCGGCGCCGCACGGCCCTCAGGCCGGAGAAGCGACGCATTGCGCACGTAGAGACTTGACGATGGGAGTATGACCATGACTGATCCGAAGGAGCACCTCCTTGACTGGCTGCGGGATGCCCATGCGATGGAGCAGCAAGCAGAGCAGATGTTGCGCGCACAGTCCGGGCGGCTCGAACACTATCCGGAACTCAAGGCGCGAATTGATCAGCACCTGGAAGAGACGCTTGGTCAGCAAAAACTTGTGGCCCAGTGTATCGAGCGGTTGGGCGGCAGCACATCGACTATCAAGGATTTGGCTGCAAAAGCTATGGCGTTTGGACAGGCTGCCGGTGGAATGACAATGTCGGACGAGGTTGTTAAGGGCGCAATATCCAGCTATGTTTTTGAAAATCTCGAGATTGCTTCGTACACGTCGCTGATCGCGGCGGCAGAGGCAAACGGGGACTACGAGACAAAGTCAGCCTGCGAGCAGATCTTGCCTCAAGAAGTTGCGATGGCGCAGTGGCTCCTGGAGCATCTTCCCCAGGTAACGCAAAGGTATCTTGCGCTCGCCGCGACGCCCGGCGCGGAAGCAAAAAAATAGCGGGCTAGAAACTCGCGTCCACGATGTCGTCGCAACGAGTCGTAGTTCAGCAGGGGCAAACGTCTTACGCCGTCCCGTCTACGGGGCGGCGCTCTTCTGGGCCCAGTAGCAATGTAAGCACGGTGTCGCATCGGAGAGGAGGCGGAGCTAGTTGATCGGCACGCATTCGATTCTCACCGACTGGACCCCTTGGACGCTTAGCATAATTTCAGCGAATGTGCGGACGGCCGAGGCTTCCGCCTTTCCAACAAAGGTTAGCCTGTTGGTCGTTTCAGTGAGACATGTCAGGAAGCGCAAACTGCAGTACGCCGCAATCTGTCTGACTGTGTCTTGAGGCAACGCCTCGGATGAACGACATACGATCGTGATTTCGAAAGTCCGCATCGCAGCTCCGCTCAAATCGCCTCGACTATGGCGGGAATAAGTTCAGTGCAATCCGCGGGCCGTGAGCGCATTTTGTCAAGTGCGCGGCTGCAAGGACAAGGTTAGACGTGGGCGGTTTCAAACTGAAGTGCAACACGAGGTTCAGTGTTTAGCGCTTTGTGATTGGCTGGCTGAGGAAAGTGTCGCAGCGAAGACCACGAATGGCGAATGGAATGCGTGAGTTGCGCGCGGCCGGCTGTTCAAGCTGTCGGCGATAGCATCGAGTTCGTCCTGACTTAGACTGAGAGGTCAGAGTCTTTGGGGAGGTACTGGCGCAGCAATCGGTTGGTGTTCTCGCAAGTGCCGCTACCGCGGGCTGTCCGGGTCGCAGAAATACAGGCGCACGCCAGTGGCTGCAGTGAGTTCTTGATGCCGCGACATTTCTTTGCCCTGGTCGTAGGTAAAGGTTTGTCGCAAGGGCGCAGCAATCGAGTTGAGTTTGGCAGGGAAACCCGCCAGCGCTGAAGTGGCGGTGGCGTCTTCCATCTTGGCGAGCAACATCAGGCGGCTGGTCCGTTCGACCAGAACACCAACGGACGATTGATTGCCGGCGCCTTTGATGAAGTCGCTTTCCCAGTGGCTGCAGCAGGCGGTCGTCGATTTCGGGGTGGGCGCACGTGAATACTGACCATGTAGGGAACCTGCCCGCTCCGGTCCGTGCCGCGCGCGCGGGACATGCGGGTGCTATGGCCGTGGCGCAGGCAGGCAATCAACTGGCGGCGTAGTTCGCCGCGTGGCTGCGCGTAAATGGCCGTGTAGATGGTTTCGTGTGAAACCTGCTGGGTCGGGTCAGTCGGGTACATACGCTTGTATGTGCCCGATATCTGCTGGCGCGACCATTTCCTATCGAGCGGGGTGGGACGATGCGCCCGCAGACGTGCCGACGAATGGACGCGCGGCTGCCACGAGCACGTTGCGCTTGCTGCTTTGCCATTCGCCCGCATCTGAGAGCGATTAAGGTTCACGGGAGACTCCCAGTCAATGCACATCGCTCGTAGGATCGACGATGCCCGCCAAGCGCATTCCAGTCACGACGCACCTTTGCCTTTCAGTGCTTCTATCGGTATGCCGGGAGACCGCCCCGCGAGACGCTCGAATTCGCTCGGATCGTGACTGGAAAAGACCGCGACATCGCGGGCGGAAACGTCGTTGCACAGTGCACGCAGCCGTACCTGATTGCGTCGGCGCGCATCGCCGTCCTTGTCCCCCCCGTCATGAGAATAGCAGCGACGCGCAATCGACGCGCCTGCACTCGTAAGATACGGCACAGTCTCTGCATACGCATTCGCCGGCTATTTTACCGACGGAGATATCATGGCTTTCCAGCTTTAAAACCTGCGTGAAACCGCAGCGCCGACGGCAAACCTGGTCTTCGCGTCGTGGATTTTCTTACAATACTCGGCCAGAAGTTCGTTAGCGCATTCGACCGATATCGAGCGCCGGTCGCGGAATACCGGCGCCTTTGTGCCACGAACGCTATGCAACAAGAACTGAAGATTACGTAGCAGCTTTGAGATAGATTCACTGGCATCAGCTATTTCGAGACTTTGCCGCATGACGTATGTAAATGGGGTTGCCCGATAATACAAGTTGAGCCGTCGCAGTGGTAGCTTCTTTCCGATCCCTCTGAAGCATCGATGCCTGCCGCGGATCAAAGGAGGCACGATACAGTTCATAAGCCGCGAGTAAAAGCGGTGGTAGGCCACAAATAGCGTAAAGAATCTCATGGTCCGCAGGTCGACGTCGAGGCGCATCAGCACCGGCGTGGCCGCCGCCGCGATCAGGCCGACCGCGATGGCGTCGCCGTACCTCACAACGTCCTAGAGATCAAGCATGTCGAGTGGGATGCGGACATTCTCGAGTTCGTCGCCATTGGCACGGTCGTGGTCCATAACATGACACCAAGGGCTTCAGGGCCCACGACGGCGGTCCTTCCACCTCGGACCTACCAGGTCAGGATTTCTACACGCTGCTGAATTCCGGCTACCGGCCCATCGAACTGGTGATGGGCAGTTGCGTGTACCACGTCGCACACCGCGGCATGAAGGCGTTTAATCAGGCCGGTCGCAACGCGGAACTGGAGCAGTTCACCCAAGCGATTTACAGCGCGCGCGAACTGGCAATCGAGCGCATGCAGATCGAAGCGCAGACCGCCAAGGCCGGAGGCGTGATCGGCACGATGATCCATGAAAAGTCGCACCGCTGGGAAAGTCACGCGATCGAATTCTTCGCAATTGGCACGGCGGTTGCGCCGCTGAATGTCGAAATCGAGGCCAAGGAAATTCCGGCGCCGACCCTTGTGCTATCCGTGAACGACTGATCCAGCGAGTGGCATAACCGTGAACAAAAGGCAAAAGAATGGGATCACCTCTGATTAAGACTACGCTGAACAAGTATCGAATTTCGGACGCGGCCACATTGCCATAAGGCTTTGGGGGCACGAAAAAGACCTACTGTAAGCGTGAAACCCCGGCCGCACCAATCACGTCGAGACACTTTGAAGACATCGGTGGTTCCCGTCTTTCGATCGCGCGCCGCTTCAGTCGATCAGCGCCGGTTCGTGAATCGCGCGCGTGAGCAGCGACAAAAACGCTTCCACCGCCTGCGGCAAGGTGCGACCGGCCATCGTCTGGACCTGGAGGGTGCGCTGATGCAGTTCGACGTTGCTGATCGGAATGGCGGCAAGCCCGTCCGATTCCAGCCGCCCGCGCACCGTCAGATAACCCGTGAGCGTCACCGCGTCTGTGCGCTGCACGAAGCTCTGCAACGCGGCGTGATAGTTGCTCGTGAACGCGGGTTCGAAGATGAGACCTTCGAGGCTGCACGCGATATCGAATAACTGCCGGATCGTGACGCCCTCGCCGGACATCGCCAGCGGCCACGCGGTGAGATCGGCGAGCGTCACGGACTCGCGCGCGGCAAGCGGATGCCCGCGCCGCATCAGCGCGAAGATCGGCGCGCGCTGCGAATGAACCACCGTCACGTCCTTCTCCGGCGCGAGGCTGAAGCACACCGCGATATCGGACGCGCCCTCGCGCACCCGCTGCGTCGCGACCGACGGCGCCATCACGTCGAGCTGAAAATGCGCGGCCGGATGCGTGTCCAGAAAGCGCGCGAACACCTGTGGCAGGAAATCGCGCGCGACGCCCTCCGAACTCGCAACGCGTATCGTCGCGCGCCCGTCCGCCGTCAGCCCGCGAATCTCGCCGGTCACGCGCTCGTTTTCGAGCAGGCTGCGCCGCGCATGCGCGGCAAGCAGGCGCCCCGCTTCGCTCAATACCATCCCGCGCGGACGCCGCTCGAAAAGCGGCGTACCCAGTTCGTCCTCCAGCTTTGCGATCTGCCGGCTCAACGCCGACACCGCCACAAAAAGCTTCTCGGATGCCCGCGACAGCGACCCGCTCTGAGCCACTTCGAGGAAATAACGCAGCGCGGTGCTTTGCATGTTGATGGCTTCTCCGGTTTGCCTTTTCGGCAACGATATCTGCCAAATATTGTGATTGTCCACAAATATCGGCGACAGCAAGATCGGCGCAACGCTTTTGATTCGAACCCTGCGCGCCACCGCGCGCGCCGCACCGGAGAACGATGTGACACGTGAGTCGGCCATTCAAAACGCGGCGAATCGCTATGATTCCGGCCGCTTTCTCGAAGACCTCGCGCGGCGCGTCGCGTTGCGCACGGAGAGTCAGGAGGCGGACAGCGGCGCGCTGCTGCGCGCCTATCTCGACGACGAAATCGCGCCCGCGCTCGTGCGTCTCGGCTTTCGATGCCGCGTCGTCGAGAATCCGCAGGCGGGCGCGGGGCCGTTCCTGGTCGCGCATCGCCATGAATCCGACGATCTGCCGACCGTGCTGACCTACGGTCACGGCGACGTCGTGCGCGGCTACGACGCGCAGTGGAACGACGGACTCTCGCCGTGGCGCGTGACGGTCGACGGCGACCGCTGGTACGGACGCGGCACCGCCGACAACAAGGGCCAGCACGGCATCAACCTCGCCGCGCTCGCCGCCGTGCTCGAAGCGCGCGGCGGCCGGCTCGGCTTCAATCTCAAGATGCTGTTCGAGACCGGCGAGGAAGTCGGCTCGCCGGGGCTGCACGCGCTCGGCGCGCAACTGCGCGACGAGCTCGCCGCCGATGTGCTGATCGCCTCCGACGGCCCGCGGCTCGCCGCCAAGCGCCCGACGCTCTTTCTCGGCTCGCGCGGCGTCGTGAACTTCCGGCTCGACGTGCGGCTGCGCGAAGGCGGCCATCATTCGGGCAACTGGGGCGGTCTGCTGCGCAATCCGGGCGTGGTGCTCGCGAACGCGATCGCGTCGATGGTGGATGCGAACGGCCGCATTCTCGTCGACGGGCTGCGTCCGCCGCCCGTGCCCCCGGCCGTGCGCCGCGCGCTCGCGGATATCGAAGTGGGCGGCAACCCGGGCGAACCTGCGATCGACACGGATTACGGCGAACCCGGCCTCACGCCGACCGAGCGCGTATTCGGCTGGAACAATCTCGAAGTGCTGGCGTTTCGCACGGGCAATCCGGAGAAGCCCGTCAACGCGATTCCGCCGCATGCGTACGCGCACATGCAGATCCGCTTTGTCGTCGGCACGGACTGGGAAGCGCTCGAAGCGCTCGTGCGGCGCCATCTCGATGCGCACGGTTTTCACATGATCGAAGTCGATGTCGAGCGCGGCAGTCCCGCGACGCGCGTCGATCCCGAGAACGCGTGGGTGCAATGGGCGCGGCAGTCCTTGCGG
This sequence comes from Caballeronia telluris, assembly GCF_001544495.1. Classification (GTDB taxonomy): domain Bacteria; phylum Pseudomonadota; class Gammaproteobacteria; order Burkholderiales; family Burkholderiaceae; genus Caballeronia; species Caballeronia telluris. The sequence continues at coordinate 108,742 of NZ_FCNZ02000019.1, read as the reverse complement.
GAGACCACCGGCCAGGAGCCCGTGCTGCTGCCGAATCTCGGCGGCACGCTGCCGAACGACGTCTTCGCCGACATCCTCGGCATGCCGACGCTCTGGGTGCCGCACTCCTACCCCGGCTGCTCGCAGCACGCGCCGAACGAGCATCTGCTCGGTTCCGTCGCGCGCGAAGGGCTCTGCATGATGGCGGGCCTCTTCTGGGATCTCGGCGACGCCCGCGGCTTGCCGACCAAAGCCATCGCGACGATCGCGAAGGAGCACAGCCATGAGCACTGACTTCGCCGCCGAAGGGCGCTCAGGCGCAACCAGCGCGGGTCATACAAGCATGTCGCGGCTGATTCTCGCGACTTCGATCGGCAATGCGCTCGAGTTTTACGACCTGGTCGTCTACGGCTATTTCGCCTCGACGCTCTCGCACCTGTTCTTCCCGACGAGCGACCGCACCGTCTCGCTGCTGCTCACGCTCGGCACGTTCGCGCTGTCGTATCTCGCGCGGCCGGTGGGCGCCTTCGTGCTCGGCTCATACAGCGACCGCCGCGGCCGCAAGGCATCGCTTACGCTCTCGATCGCGATGATGACGATCGGCACCGGCATGGTCGCGCTGATGCCGACCTACGCGACCATCGGCATCCTCGCGCCGATCGGCATCTTTTTGTCGCGGCTGTTGCAGGGCTTCTCGGCGGGCGGCGAGTTCGGCAGTTCGACGGCGTTTTTGATCGAACATGCGCCCAAGCGCAGCGGGTTCATGTCGAGCTGGCAGTTCGCGAGCCAGGGCGCGAGCACGCTGCTCGCCTCCGCGTTCGGCGCGGTGCTGACCGGCATGCTCACGCAGCCGCAACTCGAAAGCTGGGGCTGGCGCATTCCGTTCCTGTTCGGCATGCTGATCGGGCCGATCGGGCTCTACATCCGCCGTCATATCGACGAGACGCCCGAGTTCGAACGCACCGAACGCTCCGCTTCGCCGATCCGCGAAGTGCTCGCGACGCAAAAGGAGCGCCTGTTGGTGTCGATCGGCTCGCTCGTGCTGACCACGACCGCGAACTACATGCTGCTCTACATGCCGACTTACGCCGCGCGCCAGCTCGGGCTCGCCCCTTCATATGGCTTCATCGCGACGCTCGTCGCGGGCTTCATCGTGATGGTGCTGACGCCGTTCGTCGGCCACTGGTCGGACAAGGTCGGCAGGACGCGCATCATGCTCGGCGCGGGCACGCTTTTCTTCCTCACGATCTATCCGGCGTTCATGTTCATGAACGCGCATCCCTCGCTCGCGACGCTGCTCGCCGCCGTGATCTGGGTGGCCGTGCTGAAGGCGACCTACTTCGCGCCGATTCCCGCGCTGATGTCGGACCTGTTCCCGACGCGCACGCGCACGACCGGCATGGCGGTCGGCTACAACATCGGCACGACGGTGTTCGGCGGCTTCACGCCGCTCGCGGTGGCGTCGCTGATCGCCGCGACGGGCAACAATCTGGCGCCGGGCTTTTATCTGATGCTCGCGGCGGTTATCAGTCTCTTCACGCTCGTGTGGGCGCGCCGGCGCCTGAACGCGCACTGAATTTCGCACTGGATTTAAAAGGAATCGCAAGACATGCAACACGACGATCTGCAACGCGCGGTGCAATTCGCAATCGATCATGAAACGACGTGGGATCGCAGTGTCGACGGCGTGTTCGGCGTGCATCCGAACGACCCGCCGCCGTGGAACCGCCTGCTCGGCCCGGTGCACGACCGCGGACCGGTGTCGGGGACGATCGCGGTCGACGGACGCGTGCTCGCGTCATGGGGTGAGCCGGATCGCGCGGACCTGACCTTCAGCATCGCGAAGACTTATCTTGCGCTGCTCGCAGGCGTCGCGCACGATCGCGGCTTGCTGCCCGACGTCGACGAACCGATTTGCCGGCGCGTGCCCGGCATCGGTTTCGACGACGAACACAACGCAAGCGTGACGTGGGCGCAGATACTTCAGCAGACGAGCGAATGGCAAGGCGCGTGCTTCGGCCTGCCGGATCAGGCCGACCACTATCGCGCGGTCACGTTCGGCGAGCCGCCCGCCGGCAGGAAGGGCGACTTGCGCAAGCTGCGCACGCCCGGCACGTACTGGGAATACAACGACGTGCGGATCAATCAGTTGTCGCTGGCGCTCTTGCATTTGTTCCGCCGGCCGCTGCCCGAGGTGTTTCGCGAGGCGATTATGCGTCCGGTGGGCGCGAGCGAAGACTGGCAGTGGGTGGGATATGACCATGCGTGGGTCGAGATCGACGGACGGCGCGTGCAGTCCGTGCCGGGTGGGACGCATTGGGGCGGCGGTCTTTCGATCAGCGCGAACGATCAGGCGAAGGTCGCGCAGATGCTGCTCGACGATGGCATGGCGAACGGCCGGCGGGTTCTGTCGAGCGAGTGGCTCGCGCGCATGCGCACGCCCTGCGCGATCGCGCCGTTCTACGGCTACCTCGTCTGGCTCAATCACGAGCGACGCGTGTTTCCGAGCGTGCCCGCTTCGAGCTGGTTCGCGATCGGCGCGGGCGGTTCGTTCATGTGGATCGAGCCCGAGCGGCGGATGACGCTCATCGTTCGGTGGCTCAATCCTGAGCATGCCGATGCGTTCTTTGGGCTCGTGTTGGATGCGGCTGACGCTCGTGGTCGGGAGGCGGTCGGGTACGCCGCCTGATGTTTCTCTGCTTCTATGGAACTTGTATTCGCCCGGACAGCGCATTGCTAATAGACCGACGCGAAAGCAAGTTCCACAGAAGCGCAAGCGCATCGGTCCAATCCTGCCGAAAGCGCCAGGCCTCCCCTCACCCTTCCAGAATCGCCCCCTCTTCCTTCAACGCCCGAATGCGCGCTTCGCTGAACCCATACTCGGCGAGCACTTCCGACGTATGCTGCCCCAAGAGCGGCGCAGGCCGCGACGACTCCGCGCGTCCCTCGGAGAAATGAATCGGCAGCCCGATCCCGCGCATGCGCCCCGCGAGCGGATGCTCCGTCTGAACGATCATCCCGCGCGCGATCGCCTGCTCGTGCGCGGCGGCTTCCGGCACTTCGAGCACCGGTCCCGAAGGCAAGCCGATCGCATCGAACGACGCGAGCCACTCCGCCGTCGTGCGCTCGACGAGCCGTGCCGTCAGGATATCGACCAGCGCGCCGCGGTGCTTCAGGCGCCCCGCGTTGGTCTGGAAGCGCTCATCGTCGGCAAGCCCCGGAATCTCCAGCACGCCGACGAGCCGCTCGTAGTTGCTCTGGTTCGCAGCACCAATGTTCACCCAGCCGTCGCGCGTGCGAAACGCCTGATACGGCGCGCTCGTCGGGTTCGCGGAACCGGCCTTCGGCAGCACCGTGCCATCGGCGAAGTAGTTGGCGAACGCCCAGTACATCTGCTGCAGACCCGCTTCGAAGAGCGACGTGTCGACCATCTGCCCGAGCCCCGTCTTCTGCTTGCCCGCGTAGGCCGCGCAGATACCAAGCGCGGCAAGGATGCCCGCGTTGATGTCGGTGACGGGCGAGCCTGCCTTGATCGGCGCCTGTCCCGGTTCGCCGGTCATGCTCATGAGTCCGCTCATCCCCTGCGCGATCAAATCGAAGCCGCCCTTGTCGGCCATCGGTCCGCTGCGCCCGAACCCCGAGATCGCGCAATAGATGAGGCCGGGGTTGTCGCGCCTGAGCGCCTCGTAGCCCATGCCGAGCTTTTCCATCGTGCCGCGACGGTAGTTCTCGGTGACGACATCCGCGGTCGCGAGCATCTTGCGCAGCACTTCGCGCCCGCCCTCGGTCTTGAGATTGAGCGCGATACCGCGCTTGTTGCGATTGACGATCAGGAACGACGCCGATTCGCCGCCTTCGAGGATCGGCGCAAAGCGGCGGCAGTCGTCGCCGCCGGGGACCTTCTCGACCTTGATGACGTCGGCGCCCATGTCGGCGAGCATCATGCCGCAGATGGGCCCCGACATGATGTGCGCCAGCTCGACGACCTTCATGCCGGCAAGCGGTCCTTGTGCGTGGTGGGTCATGTCAGCGTCCCTTGAATTGCGGCTTCACCTTGTCGAGGAAAGCCTGATAGCCTGCGCGAAAATCCTCGGTGCCATAGCAGGCAAAGCCTTCGTCGCGTTCCTCGGGCGAGAGCGGCGCCGGGTCCATCACGCGTCTGACGAACTGCTTGTGCCAGCGCGCGACGAGCGGCGCGCCATCCGCGATGCGGCGTGCGGTCTCGTAGGTCTCGGCGGTGACCTGATCGTCGGGCACGATGCGCGTGACGAGCCGCTTCTCGAACGCTTCGCGCGCATCGAACACGCGGCCTTCCAGCAGAATCTCCAGCGCGACCGCCGGTCCCGCAAGACGCACGAGTCCTTCGATCTCCGCATGCGCCATCACGAGCCCGAGGTTCTTGATGGGCACGCCGAAGCGGCTCGATTCGCCGCAGATGCGCAAATCGCACATCGCCGCGATCTCGAGCCCGCCGCCCACGCAGATGCCGTGAATCATCGCGACGAGCGGATGCCGGCAGTCCTTCAGCGCGCTGAGCGTGCGGTGCATGATCGCGCCGTACTCGCGCGCCTGCTCGACATTCGCGCGGTCGGTGCGGAATTCGGCGATGTCGTTGCCCGGCGAAAACGCTTTCTCGCCTGCGCCGCGCAGCACGATGCAGCGCAGCGAGTCGTCGGCGGAGAGCGTTTCGATGGCATCGCCGAGTGCGCGCCACAGGGGTTTCGTCATCGCGTTCAGCTTCTCCGGCCGGTCGATGACGACGGTCGCGATGGTCTCCTCGCGTTCTATCGTGATGGATGCGTCAGCCACGTTCACTCTCCGTTCAAACAAACTTGCGCGCGTCGCGGGCCGCCGCTTCGCCGCCCTCGACTTCGAGCGCGCGATCCGGGCGCATCGTGAACGAGAGCACGATGCCCGCCGCCATCAGCACCATCGAGACGGTGAACGGCAGGTTCCAGTTGCCCGTGCGGTCGATGAGAAAGCCGCCCATCACCGGGCTGATGATCGCCGCGAGCGCGGAGCCCGAATTCATGATGCCGCTCGCGGTGCCCGCGTGCTTCGGCGCGATGTCCATCGGCACGGCCCACATCGGTCCGATCGTCATCTCGTTGAAGAAGAACCCGCCGGACAGGCACAGCGCCGCCATCGTGATCGAGATGTCGGACACGAGCATGATCGGTGCGAGCGAGAGCAGCGTGAGCAGCATGCACACGCCGACCATCACGTTGCGCGCGAGACGCAGGTTGCCGCTCTTGCGCAGGATGCGGTCGGTGATCGAGCCGCCGAGCCAGTCGCCAAGCACGCCCGCGAAGAACACGCCCGACGCGAAGAGCGCCGACTTGCCGAGCTGCATGTGATAGTTGTGCAGGAAGTACTGCGGAATCCAGCCGAGGAAAAGCCACAACACCCAGCCATAGCAGAAGTACACGGCGGTGACGGGCGCCATGCGTCCGAGCAGCGCGCGCCACGGCACGGGCAGCCGCTCCTTGATGCCGGAATAGTTCGAGAGCGTCGCGCACTCTGGCTCGGTGATCTTCGGATGCTCGCGCGGATTGTCGCGGAAGTACCAGATCCAGGCCACTGCCCACAGGAAGCTCACGATGCCCGTGATGATGAACGCGCCGCGCCAGCTCGTCGCGACCATCAGCCAGACGATGAGCGGCGGCGCCACCGCATTGCCGATGCGCGATGCCGCGTGCGTCGTGCCTTGCGCGAAGCCGCGCTGGTCGGCGGGAACCCAGTTGGACATGGCGCGCGTCGCGGTCGGGAACGTGGCGCCTTCGCCGAGGCCGAGCAAGAGGCGCGCGACGATCAGCGAGACGAAGCCGCCCGCCATGCCCGTCATGACCGTGGCGCCGGCCCAGATGACCGCGCAGACGGCGAGCGTGCGGTGCGGACCGAAGCGGTCGCCGACCCAGCCGCCGATGATCTGGAACACGAGATACGGATAGGCGAACGCGGAGAACACGAAGCCGATCTCCGTGTGCGACAGGTGCAGCTCCGAGGCGAATGCGCTCGCAGCGGTACTGACATTGACTCGATCGACATACGTGATGAAATACATCGCGCATAGCAGCAACAGAACGCGCGTCGTGGCTCGACGGAACATCATCGTCTCCTTGGGGCTGCGTGTTTCGCAGGCGCATGCGTGCGCCCGAAGCGGACTGCTCGTGTTGTGTTGTCTTTAACCGGATGCGGTCATTGCATCCGGCGTGCGATGGTCCGGATTCTCGGTTTGCGCGGTCGTGTCATGGCTTGTCTCCTGTCTTCTGTGCTGCTGGTTTTGGTCGATTCAATCTGCCAGCGCCGCGGCCAGCACCTGCGCCACATGCAGCGCATGCTTTTGCGTACCGTCGGCGATCTGATGCCTGCAACTCGTGCCATCGGCGACGATCACCGCGTCGCCCGCTGCGCGAACCGCCGGCAGCAGGGACAGTTCCGCCATCGCCTTCGATGCCTCGACATGCTCCGCCTCGTAGCCGAAGCTGCCCGCCATCCCGCAACACGACGATTCGACCACCGACACGTCGAGCCCCGGAATCCAGCCGAGCACCGTCTGCACGGGATGAAACGCGTCCAACGCTTTCTGATGGCAATGTCCGTGGACGAGCGCCTTCGGCGTGTCGAGCGGCTTAAGCGAGAGACGCATACGGGCCGCCGCCGTCTCGCGCACGAGGAATTCCTCGAAGAGAAACGACGACTTCGACAGGCGCACGGCTTCATCGCCATAACCGAAGCCTAAGAATTCGTCGCGCAGCGTCAGCAGGCACGACGGCTCCAGCCCGACGATCGGCACGCCGCGCTCGACGAACGGCATGAGCGCGTCGAGCGTGCGGCGTGCTTCCGCCTTCGCTTCGTCGACGAGTCCTGCGGCCAGAAACGTGCGCCCGCAGCAGAGCGGCTGTTCGTTCGGCATCCTATTGAAATGCACCGCGTAGCCGGCCGCTTCGAGCACGCGTTTAGCCGCGCGCGCGTTGTCCGGTTCGATGCAGTTGTTGAACGTATCGACGAAGAGCAGCACTTCCTTCGTGCCGGCGGGCGGCGTCTCCGGCTGTACCGCGCGTTCGAGGAACGACCGTGTGAAGCGCGGAAACGAGCGCTCCGCGGCGAGACCGAGCCGCTTCTTGAGCCACGGCATCTTGTCGATCGCGCCGAAGAGCGACGGCATGCGGCTCGCATACGGCGCATAGCGCGGCAGGAACGCGATGAGCCGCTCGCGCACGCGCAGACCGTGGCGGGCCGTCCAGGCCGCGCGCGCTTCGATCTTGATGCGCGCCATGTCGACGCCCGTCGGACAGTCGCGCTTGCAGCCCTTGCACGACACGCACAGGTCGAGCACGTCCTTGACGTCCTGGCTCGCGAGTCCGTCTTCGCTGAGCTGGCCGGACAACGCGAGCCGCAGCGTGTTCGCGCGGCCGCGCGTCACGTGCTGTTCGTCCTTCGTGATGCGATAGCTCGGGCACATCGTGCCGGCGTCGAACTTGCGGCAATGGCCGTTGTTGTTGCACATCTCGACAGCCTTCGCGAGCCCGCTGCTCAGGTCGCCACCGGAACCGGGGCCGCCTTCTTGGCCCGTCAGCGGATCGCGCGTGACGTTCCATGCCGACCAGTCGAGTTGCGTCTTCAATGCGCGCTCGCGATACGTCGGCGGGAAACGGAAGTACGCTGCGTCGTCCATCTTCGGCGGATTCACGATGCGATCCGGGCTCATGCGATTGTCCGGATCGAAGAGCGCCTTGATGTCGCGAAACGCTTCGTTGATGCGCGGACCGTATTGCCACGCAACCCATTCGCCGCGGCACAGGCCGTCGCCGTGTTCGCCCGAATACGCGCCCTTGTATTCGCGCACCATCGCCGCCGCTTCTTCCGCGATCGCGCGCATCTTCTGCGCGCCGTCGCGGCGCATGTCGAGAATCGGCCGCACGTGCAGCGTGCCGACGCTCGCGTGCGCATACCACGTCCCTTCCGTGCGATGCCTGCGAAACACCTCGGTCAGCCGCCCCGTGTATTCCGCGAGATGTTCGAGCGGCACGGCGCAGTCTTCGATGAAGGACACCGGCTTGCCGTCGCCCTTCATGCTCATCATGATGTTCAGACCCGCCTTGCGCACTTCCCAGAGCGCCTTCTGCGGCGCCGCGTCGGGCATCTCGACCACCGATCCGGGCAGGCCGAGATCGCCCATCAATTCGACGAGCTGCGCGAGCTTCGCCGCCTGCGTGGTCTTGTCCGCGCCCGCGAACTCCACGAGCAGCACCGCCTGCGGCTCGCCGACCAGCGCCTTCTCGATGACCGGACGAAACGCGGGATTGCCCATCGACAGGTCGATCATCGTGCGATCGACCAGTTCGACCGCGACCGGCCCGAGCTTCACGATGTGCTGCGTCATGTCCATCGCGTCGTGGAAGGTCGGGAAGTTCACGACGCCGAGCGTCTTGTGCGCGGGCAGCGGCGCGAGCTTGAGCGTGAGCTGCCGGCTGAACGCGAGCGTGCCTTCCGATCCGACCAGCAAGTTCGCGAGGTTCGGCTCGTCGCCGGCGCTGAATGGCAGCGGGCTCTGGCAATCGAAGAGGTCGATGTTGTAGCCCGCCACGCGCCGCAAGACTTTTGGCACGCGCTCGCGAATCTCGTCGCGCTCGCGCTGTGCAATCCGCGCGACGCCTTCGACGAGCGCGCGCGTGCGGGCATCGGCGGCCATCTGCGAGAGCGCGGCGAAGCGCGCCTCGTGACCGTCGGCGAGCACGGCGTCGATCGCCTCGACGTTGTGCACCATGATCCCGTATTCCATCGAGCGCGAGCCGCACGAATTGTTGCCCGCCATCCCGCCGATCGTGCATTGCGCGCTCGTCGACACATCGACCGGGAACCACAGCCCATGCGGCTTCAGCCACGCATTGAGGTGATCGAGCACGACGCCCGGTTCGACCGTCACCGTCTGCGCGTCCTTGTCGAAGTGGACGATGTTGTTGAGCCACTTGCTCGTATCGACGACGAGCGCCTCGCCGACCGTCTGTCCGCACTGGCTCGTGCCCGCGCCGCGTGCGAGCACGGCGGTCCGGCTGTCGCGGGCGATGTCGAGCGCGAGCTTGAGATCGTCCTGGTCCTTCGGCACCACGACGCCGAGCGGCATGATCTGATAGATCGACGCATCGGTGGCGTAGCGGCCGCGCGCGGCGCGCTCGAACAGCACGTCGCCCTTCAACTCCTTGTGCAGGCGCGCGGCGAGCGGCGTGAGCGCGGCACGCGCGGACGCGGGCAGCAAGTGAATCGGCTTGACGAGCGCTTCGGAGGTTCGGGTCAGCATGGCGTCAGGCGGCGGCCTTCAACTGAGGCTTGGCGGCGTGGCTCGTCAGATAGTCCATCGCGGCGGCCACGCCGCTGCCTTCGAGCTTCACGCCCGCGAGCTTCAGGCCCATCTCGCAGCCGGCGAGCGTCGCCATCAGCGTGAGGTCGTTGCAGTCGCCGAGATGCCCGATCCGGAACATGCGCCCTTTCAGCTTGCCGAGCCCGGTGCCGAGCGACATGTCGAAATGTTCGTAGATCAGCTTGCGCACCGCATCGGCATCGACGCCTTCGGGCGTCATCACGCCCGTCAGCACCGGCGAATACACCGACGGGTCCGCGCACTGGATCGGCAGGCCCCACGCGTTCACCGCCGCGCGGCAGGCCGCCGCGAGCCGCTGATGGCGCGCGAAGACTTGTTCGAGCCCTTCGTCGAGGATCATGTCGAGCGCTTCGGAAAGGCCATACAGCAGGTTCGTGCTCGGCGTGTACGGCCAGTAGCCCTGCTTGTTCATCTCGATGATCTCGTCCCAGCCCCAGAACGCGCGCGGCAGCGTGGCGGTTTCGCTCGCCTTGATCGCCTTCTGCGACACCGCGTTGAAGCTGATCCCCGGCGGCAGCATCAGGCCTTTCTGCGAGCCGGACACGGTCACGTCGACGCCCCATTCGTCATGGCGGTAGTCAGCGGAAGCGAGGCCGGAAATCGTATCGACGAGCAAGAGCGCCGGATGCCCCGCCGCATCGATCGCGCGGCGCACGGCGGCGATCTCCGAGGTGACGCCCGTCGACGTCTCGTTGTGCACGACGCACACGGCCTTGATCGCGTAACCGCGGTCTTCGCGCAAACGTGCTTCGATCATGTCCGGCTGCACCCCGCGCCGCCATCCTTCGATGCCGGGCAACCCGAGGAATTCGGGCTTCAGGCCGAGGTTCTCGGCCATTTTCTTCCAGAGCGTCGCGAAGTGGCCGGTCTCGTACATCAAAACCGTATCGCCCGGCGAAAGCGTGTTGGCGAGCGCCGCTTCCCACGCGCCCGTGCCCGACGCAGGATAGATCACGACCGGCTGCGTCGTCTTGAAGATCTTTTTGATGCCGTCCAGCACCTTCAGCCCGAGCGCGCCGAACTCCGGACCGCGATGGTCGATTGTCGGATAGCTCATCGCGCGCAGGATGCGGTCGGGCACCGGGCTCGGCCCGGGAATCTGCAGGAAATGGCGTCCGGCGGGATGGAAATCGAGCTTGAGCATGGCGCGCGTCCTTTTGGAATTTTGCATGCAAAATACTCTAACGCACCGATGGTCGCGCGCAAAGCCGTTTTGCTTAGGGGAAAACCCCGCCGCAGCAATCGCCGATGTACGCGTGCGGCAGTGCGGTAAAATTGCGAAAAAGAAGCCTGGAGTATTGAATGCAAAATGCTGACCTGCCCGAAGCGCAGTTCGAACTGGCCTTGCCGAAAGTCGAACGCCAGCGGCTGCACGACACGGTCGTCGACCATCTGCGCACGTTCATCGTCGAGGGACGGCTCGCCCCCGGCGTGAAGCTCAACGAGCGCAAGCTGTGCGAAACGCTTGGCATCTCGCGCACGCCGCTGCGCGAGGCGCTGAAGGTGCTGGCCGCCGAAGGGCTGATCGACATCTCGCCGAACAAGGGCGCGTCGGTCTCGCAGATGAGCGAAGCCGAGATTCGCGAAACCTTCGAATTGATGAGCGGACTGGAAGCGTTTTCTGGCGAACTCGCCTGCGAGCGGATCACGGCCACGGAGATCGCCGAGATCAAGGCGCTGCACTACGCGATGCTCGCGTGCCGCCAGCAGAACGACCTGTCCGGCTACTACGCGCGCAATCAGGCGATCCACGACAAGATCAACGAAGCCGCGCGCAATTCGGCCTTGCGGCAAACATACGTGTCGATCAACCGGCGGCTGCAGGCGCTGCGTTTTCGCTCGAACTTCCAGACGCCGAAGTGGGACAGCGCGATCCGCGATCACGAAGAGATGATCCAGGCGCTCGATTCGCGCGACGGCCGCCGCATGGCGACGATCCTGCGCGCGCATCTGCTTTCCAAGCGCGATGCGGTGCTGGCCGAGCGCACCTTGACGACGGTGCGTCCGGCGCCCAATGTCAACGAGCCGTGAATCGAACGCGCGCCGTCGCGGGTGTTACGCTTGACGGATGACGCTGCCCTTCCCCGAACCCGGCTCGCTGTGGCCCGCGATCCTGCGGCAGTCGCGCCGCGCGCTCGACTGCGGCGCGCTGCGCCCGATTGACACGGTCCAGGCGACGATCGACGACGCAGGCATGACGTTTCTCGTGCGACAGGTGTCGAGCGTCGCGCGCAAGGACGAGGACCGCGCGCGGCGCGAGTCCGCGCCGCCGGGCACGGTGCGCGTGAATCCTTTCTTGCCGTGCGACGATGATCTGGTCGTCGCGGATATCGGCGACAGTCACATTCTTCTGCTCAACAAGTTCAACGTGATCGACCAGCATTTGCTCGTCGTCACGCGCCGCTTCGAGCCGCAATCCGCGCTGATCGATCTTGCGGACTTCACGGCGTTGTTCGCGTGCCTCGATCAATTCGACGGACTCGGTTTCTACAACGGCGGCCCCGAAGCGGGCGCGAGCCAGCCGCACAAGCATTTGCAGATCGTGCCGCTGCCGCTCGGGCGGCCCGGTCCAGCGCTGCCGGTCGAACCGCTCGTCGCGGCTGCGCGTCTGCGCGATGGAACCGGTGTCGTGCCGGGCCTGCCGTTCGCCCACGCGTTCGGCCGCTTCGACGTGTCGCGCGGCATGAATGCGCCCGCGACGGCGCACAGTGCGTGGGCGTGCTATCGCGCGCTGCTGGACGCGGCGGGCGTGCCGCCCGTGGACGTCGACGGCAAGGCGCATCAGTCGGCGCCGTACAACCTGCTCGTCGCGCGCGACTGGATGCTGCTCGTGCCGCGCTCCGTCGCGACGGTCGACGGCATCGCGGTCAACGCGCTCGGCTATGCGGGCTCGCTCTTCGTGCGCGACGAAGCGCAGATGCGCACCGCCGAGCGGCTCGGACCGATGAAAGTGCTCGCTCGCGCGGGGCGATGAACCGTCGCCGCTATCTTGAAAACAACTCGTCCGCCCCGCATGTCGGTGTCCAATTATTCCGGAGCCCCACCATGGGAAGCCGTCCCCGTTTCATCGACGATCTGTCGCGGGGCGCGCCGGACGCAGCCGAACCGCTTGCGCTTGGCGACCACGCACTCCTCGACGCCTACTCCCGCACGGTCATCGGCGCGCTGGCACGCGTGCAGCAGGCGGTGGCCTTCATCTCCGTCGAACGACGCCTGCCCGGCGACGCGAACGGCCGCGGCGCGCGCGGCGGCACGGGCTCCGGCTTCATCTTCACGCCGGACGGCTATCTGCTGACCAACAGCCACGTCGTGCACGGCGCGACGCATATCCGCGTGACGCTCGCGGACGGCGCCACGTTCGATGCCGATCTCGTCGGCGAAGACCCCGACAGCGATCTCGCCGTGCTGCGCATCGGCTCGCCGGAGCCGCTGCCGCATGTGGAACTCGGCGATTCGTCGCGGCTTTCGGTCGGCCAGATCGCGATTGCCGTCGGCAATCCGCTCGGGCTCGCGCAGACGGTCACGACGGGCGTCGTCTCCGCGCTCGGGCGGTCTTTGCGTTCGACCTCGGGCCGCATGATTCCCGACGTGATCCAGACCGACGCCGCGCTCAACCCGGGCAACTCGGGCGGGCCGCTCATCAATTCCGCCGGCCAGGTGATCGGCGTGAACACGGCGGTGATCCAGGGCGCGCAGGCGATCTGCTTCGCCATCGCGATCGATACGGCCAAGTGGGTCATCATGCAGATCTTCGCGCATGGCCGCGTGCGGCGCGCGTACATCGGCGTGGCGGGCACGACCGTGCCGGTCTCACGGCGCGTGCAGCGCTATTTCGAACTGAACTCGACGAGCGGCGTGCACGTGATGGAACTCGTCAAAGGCAGTCCGGCCGCACTCGGCGGGCTGCGCAACGACGACCGCATCGTCGCCATCGACGGCCTCACGGTCGACAGCGTCGATGCGTTGCAGCGTGCGCTCGACGGATCGCGGATCGGCCGCGCGGTGAACATCACCGTGCTGCGCGGCGCGCAAAAGCTCGACCTCGTCGTGACGCCCGTCGAGCAAAACGCCTAGCCGCGCGGCCGGTCGGACGGTTCGGCCAGCTTCGCGAGCAACGCGGCCGCGTGACGGACCACGGTCTCGGTTGCATCGGGCGACTTCATCAGCGCATGGATGCGCTTTCGCCAGTATTCGGGCTGCATGACGGGACTGTGCGCCGCCACGCCACGGCGACGCCTCGGCATGCGCTCGAGTTCCGCGATCATCCGTTCGATATGCACGAGTTCCTGCTGCTGAAACGCTTCCGAACTCACGGTCTCCTCCTCGCCGCTTGCGTTCAACGGTCACGCGCATCGGTTTCGGTTTCTTGTTGGTAGTCGCGCCGGGCCGTTCCGCATGATTGCGATGCGCGAATGCCGGCCCATGCATTAAACGGACGAGGCATCGGTTTTATTCCCTGATCGCGGCGCATCCGCGTACGGTGTCACGCCGAAGACGACGCGTTCCCGTGGGCAGCCGCATCCGTATGATCGTTTTGTGTGCGCTAACAGCCGGTTGCGCCCGCGATGCTGCGGCTTAATCCAGTGCAAGCACACCGCGACTGCGTGCCATCGGTCGACGGTGCAGAAGGCCCTGGAAAAAGGATCGCCATGCCGAATCAGACAGACTGCCCGTCGTCGACGCGTGAAGCGTTTCGCTGCACCGGCCCGCAATTCGATGCGATCGTTCGGTTTGCCGAGGAACGCGGACTGGAACATCAGCCATTGCAGTTCGTGGTCGCGCAGTGGTGCCGCCTGCAGCGGTCTTCGTCGTGGACGCCTCATTCATTGCCCTGACAGCACGCGCTGTTTAAGCACCCAGATGGCGGTCGGCACCGCGTAGTAGCCGCTCACGTTTCCGGTGACGAGCTTGCCGGTCAGTTGAATGCGCGAGTTCTCGGCAGGCGTCGTATCGACGATCTGCACGACGTCGATCGAGCTTTGCTGCTTCTGGCCTGCCGCGGTGCCGGGCGAATTCACGCAGATGGGACTCGCGAGCGAGAGTACCCAGACGGATTTGGCCGAGGCTTCGGCGGCGCGCGCGGCCTGGCGCGTGGCGGTGCCCTCGAGCGTGACGACGTCGCCATCGGAATAACAGGGGGCCGCTGAAGCAGAAGCCGTCAGCAGCAAGAGTGCATAAGCGCAGGCCTTCGCTGTCATTCCAACCTCGCGTCGATGCGATGGGGGCTGAGGACGTCTTCATGCAGCTTAAGTGATCGGGCCCTCCCCCGCAACCCGGCGCAGCCCTTGCCCGCTCCGCAACTCACATCCACGACATCGACGATTGTCCGCCCTCGGGAATGCCGGTTGCTTTCGTTCCTCTGACGAAAGACGGCGCATGAGCGCAAGAGACACCGACGCGCCGTATCGGACCGGCCACCGACAGGCCCGGCCGCGCCGTCGCAATCGACGTGGGAGGTCGATGATGAATCAGGTCATAGTGGGTGTATTTGCATCGTATCGGGATGGACACGAGGCTTTACGCGCGTTGCAACTGGCGGGACTCAGGCGCGACGACGCCCAGCTGTATCGCGCGGGACAGCCAGGCGCGCCGCAGATCGACGAGGAGTGCCTGCCGACGACGGATGCGCATCGCGAGGATGAAGCGGAATACGCCGCTCATGGCGAGCACCAGGGCGTGGTCGGCGGCCGGAACCGCTTTACGGCGGCGAGTGCCAGGCTACCCGAGCCGCTGCCGGGAAACGACGATACCGCGCCTGTGGAATACCGCGGACGCACGCTGCTCGTGATCCGCCTGAGTGATGAAATCAAGCCCGGCGCGGTGGGCGAAATGCTGCACGAACACGGCGCCATCGCCGTGAAGGACGCCTCGGGCCACTGGCGCTTCTCGCCCTATCGCGGCGGATCAAGAACGCCGCGATAACCGGCGTGGCCCGCACGATCAGTGATAGCCGGGGCCGCGCTTGACGGCTTCGAGCGGGCGCGCGTCGCTGCTCGTGTCCGGCGCCTCGTGCGTTTTTTCCTGCGACCCGGCGTCTGCTTCGGCTTCCGCCGCGGCGAGGCGCATCGCCTCGTGGGTCGCGACGGCACGCAATGCCCTGCAATGCGCTGCATGCCTCATGTCCGCCAGCATGCGCACCACCTGACGCGTCCTCGTTCTCATCGCTGCCTCCTGCAACAAGCGTCCGACATCCTGAGAAATCACTTTAAGTGTAGGTCGCAAATAGCCGAACGCAAAGCCTCTTCGCGAAATAGCAACGGCTTGCGAATCGCGCTGGTCAATGTACTTCCGATCCCGACCACCCTGGTCTGACGATAGCGGCGCGCGACAGCGGCCGTCGGTGCGCGGGTTCACGCTGCGGTCCGCGCGTGTGTTCGCTGCGGCACACCGGAGCGCATGCCGCTTTGCGCCACCGCCCGCCGCGCCTTGCCTCGCGCACTGGATCACCGGAGAATCGCGTTGACGATGCGCCGCTCGTCCGTAAAATGAACCATTTGGTTAAATCGGACGCGCGGGGCGCGTCCATGCCGGCGATCGGTAGTCGCCATGCAGGATGCTTCGCGGGGAGAAAGCAGAGTGACGGACACGACATGGCAGCACTAGGAGAAGGCCGCGCGCGATATCGCATCGATTCGCAAGGGCCCGGCGCCGGCATCGCCATCATGATTCTGACCACGGCGGCGTTCGCGGCGAGCGATTCCACCGTGAAGCTGATCGGCGTCGCAGTGCCGCTTCTCGCGCTGCTCTGGGTGCGCTATCTGTTCCAGATGATCGTGCTCGGCGTGTGGCTCACGAAGCGCGGCGCCTTCGGGCTCTTTCGCACGGCGAACGTGAAGCTGCAATGCCTGCGCGCGGTCCTGCTGCTCACGAATTCCGCCTGCACGTTCGCGGGGCTGAGGCATCTTCCGCTGCCGGTGACCACCTCGCTCGCGATGCTCGCGCCGCTCATCTCCACCCTGCTCGCCGCGACGCTCCTGAAGGACAACGTGCCGCGTAGCAAATGGGCGATGGTCGTGCTCGGTTTCATCGGCATGCTGCTCGTCGTGCGGCCGGGCGGCAGCGCGTTTAGCTGGACGGTGATTTTTCCGATCGCGGCGGCGACGACCTTTGCGTGCTTCCAGGTGTTGTCGAGCCATCTGTCGCGCACCGAGGATGCGATCACGACGAACTTCCTGACCGCGCTGGTCGCGACCATCGTGCTGTGCGTGCTCGTCTGGATGGACCAGGCCGAGACGCTGCCCGCGCTCGGGCAAGTGCGCATCGGAAGCTGGGCGCTCGTCGTCCTGATGGCGTCGATGGCGACGCTCGGTCAACTGCTGATGCTGCAGGCGCTGCGCCGCACGCCGCTTTCCGTGCTGACGCCGTTCGGTTATGCGCAGCTCGCGTTCGCGTCACTGTTCAGTTGGGCGTTCTTCGGCCAGGCGCCCGACCTCTGGATGTCGATCGGCATGGCCGTGATCGCCGCGAGCGGCATCGGCACGGTGCTGCTGCACGGACGCACGCCGGCGCCCTAGCCGCGCGCGTTTCTCTCGAAGGAGCGTCACATGGACACGCGTTCGATACTCGGCATGCTGCACGCGCAAGAAGCCCTGTTGGTTTCCATCGTCCGGTCGATGCCGCCGGACGTGCGCGACCGCATCGTCGGCGACTTCCACGAGCAGGCCGCGATCGCCGAAACGTCGCATCTGGCGACGAGCGAGCGCGAAACGAGCGACGCCTTCAAGGCGCATGTGAGACGGCTGTCGAACGTGCTCGCGTCGCTGTCCTAGCGAAACGTTACGGCGTTACGGCGCCGCCTGCGATGCTGTCGATTGGCCGGTACAAAGCCAGTGCACGTCGACGTCGAGCGTGCGCGCGATGCGCGTGAAGGCGGCGAGCGGTGGAACCGTGATGCCGCGCCGCCAGAACTGCACGTCGTGTTCGCTCACGTCGAGCCAGTTCGCCGCTTTCGCGGAACTGACGCCGGCCTTCTGAAGGGTTCTGTCGAGGCGCGCGGCAATGGCGCGCCGGAGTGCGTTGTCCTCGTGACTGCGTTCGAGGTGTCCAATGGTTTGGGTATATCGCCCCATGTGCTTCAAGTCTCTCGATTTATATTTTTCACATTGAGCGCTGCGTTTTGCAGCGTCAATGAAATGCTAACTGCCGACGATGACTTCGTCGTGACACAGATTAAATCCTACTAATTACACTTTCTGCGCGTTTTTACGTGCCTTTCTGCGCTTGCTGCAATGCATGAATTTTCGAGATCCGAGCTGTAGCTGTCAACTGTAAAAATAATTTCTAACGATTTTGGCGGTAGGTGTTTACTCGCATTCTTATCGGTTTGCCGACGCACGCCGAATGGCTATCCGGGGAATCCCTGAAATCAGCGCCAAAGACCGTCCAGCAAGGGAAATATGACGAACGACCGTTAATTAATAATCGGCTTCATTCATTTCTGGCGTTCCCTATCAAACTGCCCCGATGCCGGTCAAGCGGGAAAAACGCAGTTGACACACATCGATTAATCCCTAGAATTGATTCCTTCGTTGCGTCGCAACAAACGGCGTGGCAGATCACACTACAAATAGGCCGATATTTTTAACTGGAGAGTTCACAGATGAGCAGTCTTGCCCCGGAACAAATTGTTGCCTCTCAGAAAGCGGGCTTCGACACGCTGTACGGTCTCGCCGCCAAAACGTTCGAAGGTTTTGAAAAGCTGGTCGGACTGAATGTGCAGGCCGTTCATACGTCGCTTGCAGAAAGCCAGGAACTGGTGGGCAAGGCGCTGTCGGTTCGCGATCCGCAGGAATTCCTCGCGTTGCAGACGGGCCAGTCGCAGGCGAGCGTCGAGCGCGTGCAGGCTTACTGGCGCGATGTGTATGCCGTCGTGAACGAAACGCGCAGCGCCTTCGCGTCCGCGGCCGAAGCGCAACTGAAGAAGTCGCAGGACGACGCGCAGTCGTACGTCGAAAACCTCGCGAAGAATGCGCCGGCTGGCAGCGAAGCGGTCGTGACGGCGTGGAAGTCGGCGTTCGGCGCGGCAACGGAATCGGCGAACACGGCTTACGAGGCCGCCAAGAAGGCCGCGAAGCAAGTGGTCGAAGCCGCCGAAACCAATGCGAACGCCAGCGCCGAAGCAGCCAGCAAGGGTGCGACGCAAGTGGTCGCAGCGGGCAAGGCCGCCAGCGCGAAGAAGTAAGCGCGGGCAGTCGCCAGTCGTGAAAAGAGCGAGCCGCCTGGCTCGCTTTTTTCTTTGGCGCGGCCGTTCACGGACCGAGGTTCTTCAGCACGAGTTCGTGCGAGCGCCCGATCCACACCGCGGCATCGCGATGATCGCGCAAGGCATCGCCGGTATTGGGGTGCAGGAAAACATCGAGCAGACCGTGATTGAGCGTCAGCCATTCGACGATCTCTGCGAAGCGCGCGGGCTCGAACGCCATCTGATACGACCACATCGGATGCGGGCCGACCGGCCGCTCGTGAAAGCGCCCCATCGTGAGCCTGCCCGCAAAGCGTGCTTCGATCGTTTCGCGAAGCCGCCACGCGGCATCGCGGCTTGCGGCATCGAAGTAGACATGCGCGTGCCAGCTGCTGATCGCCGATGTGTCTGTCGGGGTCATCGTGAGTCCTCTTTGCGTGCGATGTCAGGCCGCGTGCTGCGTCCCCGAACCGATTCTAACGACGCGCGCCCGCACATCGCCCGGTTTTTTTCGGCGCCGCGTTTCGTGAGATAGTCGGAGCCTGCCGGACCGTCCGGCGGACACAAATCCTCTCCTCCCTCACGTTCAGACGACGCATGAAACCATCGAAGCTCTCGTTGCGATCCAGTGCAGTTGCGTTGAGCCTGTGCAGTGCACTCGGCACACTCGGCGCGCTCTCGTACGCGCCGGCGGCGCACGCCGACACCATCGACGACATCGAAAAGCGCGGCGTGCTGCGCGTGGCCGTCCCGCAGGATTTCGCGCCGTTCGGCTCGGTCGGTCCGAGCATGCAGGTCGAAGGGCTCGACATCGACGTCGCCGCGCTGCTCGCGAAGAAGATGGGCGCGAAGCTCGAACTCGTGCCCGTCACGAGCGCGAACCGCATTCCGTATCTGCAAACGAAGAAGGTCGATCTCGTGATCTCGACGCTCGGCAAGGACGCCGAGCGCGACAAGGTGATCGACTTCTCGCAGCCCTACTCGCCGTATAACAACAGCGTGTTCGGCCCGGCGAGCCTCAAGGTGAACGGCCCAGCGGATCTCGCGGGCAAGACGGTCGGCGTGGCGCGCGGCACGTTCCAGGACCTGCTGCTCACGAAGAGCGTGCCTCCGACCGCGGTCGTCAAGCGTTACGACGACAACAACGGCATGATCGCCGCCTACGTGTCGGGACAGGTGCCGCTCATCGGCACCGGCGACTTCGTCGCGACCAAGCTCGCCACGCTGATGCCCGCCGACGCGCCGAACAAGCCGGTGCTCAAGTACGTGATCCATGAATCGTCGTGCCGCGTCGGGCTCAACAAGAGCGAGCCGAAGCTCATGACGCGCGTGAACGGCATCCTGACCGACGCCAAGAAGAACGGAGAGCTGAACGCCATCGTGCAAAAGTGGCTGCATGTGCCGCTGCCGCAGCAGATGGCGCAGACCTTCGACTGACCTCGAGCGCTGAATATTCCCGGATATTCGATTACGCGCGCGGTTTGAGGTCGATCGGCATCCTGCTCGGCACCATCGTGAAGGCGGAGACTTCCTTGATCGTCGCGGGATCGACGGCCAGCGCGATCTCGAAGTTCGCGGCCAGCATCGACAGCACCAGCCTCATTTCGACGTTCGCAAGATGACGGCCCGGACAGACGCGCGGGCCGCCGCCGAACGTCAGGAACGCGCGCGGCTCGTGCGCGCCCCGCGATTCGTCGTGACGATGCATCCAGCGGTCGGGATCGAACGCCTGCGGCTTGGCGAAGTTCGACGCATCGAGCATCGCCGGCCGCGTGAGAAAAAAGAGCCGCATGCCCGCCGGAATCGCGACGCCGCCGAGGCACACGTCCTCGAGCGGCTCGAACGTCTGGATCGCGGCGACCGGGCGCAGCCGGTTCGCTTCGTTACAGACGGCCTCGCAGAGATCGAGACCCTTGAGCGCGCCGTAGTCCGGACAGACCGCCGACGCCCCGAGCACCGCGCGCGCATGGTCCGCGAGGCGCTGCTGCAGGGCCGCGTCGCCGCTGAGGTACATGAGCGCCCAGTTGATCGTGTTGGCGGTGGTGTCCTCGCCGGCCACGAGCAGCGTAAGCACGTTGGCGGCAATCTGCTGGTCGGTGGTGGCCGAGCCGGGCGCATCGCGTGCCATGAGCATCGCTTCGAGCAGATCGTGCGGTTCGTCCCCCGGCGCCTGCTGCATGCGCTCGCGCGCGCGTCCGATCATCGCGTGGATGTAGCGGTGCACTTCGGTCATCGTGCGATCGAAGCGGCGGTCGCGCGGCAAGCGGACGTATCGCCAGTACGGGAATGGCGCGCTCACGCGACGCATGATCTCGGGCAGGATCAGCGCGAGGTGCTCCTGGATGACGCCGTGTTCCTGTTCGAGCGTGTTCGGATCTTCGCCAAATGCGAGCGCGCTCGTCACGTCGACGGTGTAGCGCTTGAGTTCCTCGGTCATCTCAAGCGTGCGCCCTTCCGATGCCGCGCGTGTCAAACGCCGCTGCAAGCGCTCCGTGATCGCGGCGAGCGCGGGATAAAACGCCTTGATGTTCGGAATCGACAGCGCCTGCATCACGAGCCTGCGCTGCGGCTCCCACGCGGCGCCCTCGGCGGAAAAGAGGCCGTTCCCGCCGATTTCGGCCATCACGGATTCGATCGGCGAAAAGCGGCGATACAGATGCGGCCGTTCGCGCATGACGGTCTGAAAGAGGTCGGCCTGCGTCCAGACCGTGACCACCATCGGACCGAGCCGATAGCGATACGGCGAACCGTACTCGACCGCCCATCGCTCGAGCACGGTGTGCATCGTGCTCGGCGAAACCTGGAGCGAATTGCCGAGGAGCGGCAGCCCCGGCGGCCCGGGCAAATCGCTCACGTGCTTTAGGCAGGCATCGCCGAATCGCTGAACGTCCATCGTCCTTTCCTCACGTGCTGTACGCGTCCGCCGCGTACGCTCGCGCGGAGCGGCCGGCCTTCAACCAGCATAGAACATGCGGCCGAGGGGCGGCCCCGTCCTGTGTTCGGACGCGCGCATCGTGAACATTTTTGCAATTGAATATTCCACCCGACCACGCGTTTGCGCGGCATTCCACCACAGGTTGTTGCATCCCATGCTGCCTATTATCTAAGCAGTTCAAGCGAATCCGAAGCAAGAGCGGCGTCAGGTTCATTCGCACATGGGAGCAAGACATGAGCAACATCACCAACGACGAACGTTTCGAGTTACTGGAAATGATCGCGAGCGACGCACTCGGCATCACGAGTCTGGAAGCGACCGGCAAACTCACTGCCGACTTTTGCGTGATCGGCGTCGAACAGCTCGCGCGTGCGCTCGAGAGCGCGTATGACCTCGGACTCGTGACGGGTTATCGACTGGGCTCGCGGTCCGCATCGAACGACGCAGGTCTCGCGGCCTGACAGGCTCTCCAACGAAATCGAATTTAATTCGTCATCCGAACCTTCGAACCTCCTTGAGACGCATTCGACGCCTCTCCGTCTCCTGATTTAAGCACTTCTTGAAGCGCTGCCGAATCGATCCAGCCGGTCGCATCGATCATCCGTACACCCAAAAGAACATGGGCTTCATGGGGGATCAAATCTTATGGATCGGCACGTACACTGCCTTCACATTTCAGCTGGTCGAAAGCTCACCCCCGTCAGGCAAGGCCGATGAAGTGCATATTGAAACCCGATCAGATCAGGAGAAGCAACATGATGAAGAAGGTATGGATCTCCGTTAGTGCCGCACTCGTCACGGTGTTCGCGTCGTCCGTCTTTGCGAGCGGTTATGGACCGGCGCCGTTCTATGGTCCGTCGCAAGGCGCGCCGAGTTCTCAACGCGGGATGAGCGAGCAAACGATTGCGGCCGAGCAAGCCGGTCAGGGCAATGCGAGCGATGCGCGACTCGCGAAAGCCCAGCAAGCCGACGTGACCGCCGAAGCCCAGCAGTAAGCCGTTGCAGGAACGATGCGTCTGGCGGCAAGCGTCATCGCTGCCGGACGCGTCCTTAGCGCCCGATGCTAAACTACTGTACATGCATACAGTAGCCACACAACCGGATCCGCCCGTCTCGGACAACGCGCCGCGCTACGTCGTCGCGGTCCGCGCGCTGTGCGAATTCACAGCCAAGCGCGGCGACCTCGATCTGCGCTTCACTCCGTCGCCCACGGCACTCGAAGGTATCGCCGGACACGCGACGGTGACCGCCCGGCGGCCGGCGGATTATCAGACGGAGATTGCGCTCGGCGAGGTCTTCGGGCCGCTTCAGGTGCGCGGCCGTGCCGACGGCTACGATCCCGCCTCGAATCAGCTCGAAGAGATCAAGACCCATCGCGGCAAGCTCGATGCGATGCCCGACAATCACCGGCATCTGCACTGGGCGCAGGCGCGCGTCTATGGCTGGCTGCTGTGCAGCAAGCTGGGCCTCATGCAGATGCGCATCGCCCTCGTGTATTTCGACATCGCGAGCCAGAAGGAAACGGTCATCGTCGAGACGCACTCAGCCGACGCGTTGCGCGCGCATTTCGTCGAACAGTGCGAGCGTTTCATCGCGCGGGCCACGCAGGAAGTGCGGCATCGCGAGGCGCGCAACGCGGCGCTCGCCGCGCTCGCGTTTCCGCACGCGTCGTTCAGGCCGGGACAGCGCGCACTCGCTGAAGCCGTCTATCGCTGCGCGGTGAATCAGCGCTGCCTGATGGCGCAGGCGCCAACGGGCATCGGCAAGACCGTCGGTACGCTCTTTCCGCTGCTCAAGGCGTGGCCCGCGCAGCAGTTCGACAAGATTTTCTTCCTCACCGCGAAAAGCGCCGGGCGGCAACTCGCGCTGGACGCTTTGAAAACGCTGACGGAAGCGCCGGACCGCGCGCCGCTTCGCGTGCTCGAACTCACCGCGCGCGAGAAAGCCTGCGAGCATCCGGACCGTGCGTGCCACGGCGAATCGTGTCCGCTCGCGCGCGGCTTCTACGACCGCCTGCCCGACGCGCGCGCCGCCGCGCTGCAAGTCGCGAGCCTCGACAAGGCCGCGCTCCGCGAAGTCGCGCTCGCGCACGAAGTCTGCCCCTATTACCTGGGGCAGGAAATGTCGCGCTGGAGCGACGTGATCGTCGGCGACTACAACTACTATTTCGACACGAGCGCCATGCTGTACGCGCTCGCCGAAGCGAACCGCTGGCGCGTGAGCGTGCTCGTCGACGAGGCGCACAATCTCGTCGAACGCGCGCGCGGCATGTATTCGGCGACGCTCGATCAGGCTGTCTTCGACGCGATGCGCCGCACCGCGCCGCCCCCGCTCAAGCGCGCGCTCACGCGCGTCGCGCGAAGCTGGAAAGATTTGGCCGCGGGACAGACGGCCGATTACCTCGCGTTCACGGCGTTGCCGGCGGACTTCGTCGACACGCTGCAACGCGCGATCTCGCAGATGACCGACTTCCTCACCGAGCATCCCGACGCCTTCGCGCCCGAGACCCTGCGCTTCTATTTCGACGCGATGCATTTCGTGCGTATCGCCGAGCGCTTCGACACGCATTCGCTTTTCGACATCACGCTCGCTCCGCGCTTTCGCTTGACGACGCCGAACGCCGTGCTCTGCCTGCGCAACGTGATCCCGGCGCCGCATCTGAAGCCGCGCTTTGCGCGCGCGCATTCGGTCGCCCTCTTCTCCGCGACGCTCACGCCGGCGCACTTCTACAGCGACACGCTCGGCCTGCCGGAAACGAGCGCGCGCGTGGACGTCGATTCGCCGTTCGTCGCGGAGCAGTTGCAGGTGCGCGCCATCGCCGACGTCTCCACGCGTTATCGCGACCGCGCGCAATCGGTCGCGCAGGTGGTCGACCTGATCGCCGCGCAATATGCGCGCGCGCCCGGCAACTATCTGAGCTTCTTCAGCAGCTTCGACTATCTGGCGCAGGTGGCGGCCGCTTTCGCCGCGCGCCATCCGCACGTTCCGGTGTGGGAGCAGGCGCGCGCGATGAGCGAAGCCGACCAGCACGCGTTCCTCGCGCGCTTCGCGCCGGACGGCTGCGGCATCGGTTTCGCGGTGCTGGGCGGTGCGTTCGGCGAGGCCATCGACTTACCGGGGACGCGGCTCGTCGGCGCGTTCGTCGCGACGCTCGGGCTGCCGCAGCTCAATCCGGTCAACCAGCAGATGAAAGCGCGCATGCACGAGGCATTCGGCGCGGGCTACGACTACACGTATCTTTTCCCTGGCTTGCAAAAAGTCGTTCAGGCGGCGGGGCGCGTGATTCGCGGACCCGACGATCGCGGCGTGCTTTATCTGATCGACGATCGCTTTGCGCGGCCCGACGTACAAAGGCTCTTGCCGGCCTGGTGGCGCGTAGACGTGATGCGGCATTGCGACGCCTGAAACGCCGGGCCGCCGTACTGCCGGTCTCAAGCGCTGGCACCCGTATTGCTAGAGCTGTGCACCCACAACCGAGGTGCCATCATGACCACAGCAAAAGCCTCCGCGCAGGACGCACTCGCGATACTCGAAGCCGACCACCGCGCCATCGAACAACTTCTCGACGCCTTCGAGCGCGCACCGAAAGACGACCTCGAACGCAAGACGACGCTCGTTCAGCGCACCTGCGAACTTCTCACGATCCACGCGATGGTCGAGGAAGAACTGCTCTATCCCGGCGCGCGCGGCGTCCTGAAAGACGACGAAAAAGACGGGGTCGACGAGGCTTATGTCGAGCACTTTCTCGTCAAGACGCTGATCGACAAGTTCACCGAGCTTAAGGCCGGCGACGAGGGCTTCGATGCGACCTACAAGGTGCTCTCCGAGAACGTGAAGCATCACGTCGAGGAAGAAGAATCGACGCTCTTTCCGGAATTGCGCAGCGCCGGGATCGACTTGATGGCGCTCGGTGCGAAGATCGCGGCGCGTAAAGAAGCGCTGCAGAACAAGATCACCGAAGTCGCGACCGCTCACTGAGCGGGGCCGCGCGGGCCGCGAGGCCGAACCGGAGGAGCGCGATCGATGGCGTACATCGTGTACATGAACACCGGCGACGACGATACCGTGCGCGAGCGCGATCTCTTCGACATCGACGCCGCCGGTTTTCTCGTGGACATGAGCGGCGTGGTGGCCGACGCCTGCGGCATCGCCGCACCCGCCGCGGCCCGGCCCGCGTTGCAGCGCGTGCTGCGCCGCGTGACGGCCGGCGACACGATGCTGATCGCGCGGCTGCACTACCTCGGCAACAGTATCGGCGACGTCGTGAGCACGCTCAAGATGCTCGCGCATCGCGGCGTCGATGTCGTTTGTCTGGAGTACGGCCGCACCAGCCTGACCGCGAGCGGCAGCGACTCGCCGATGCGCGCGCTCGAAATCGCGGTCGAAGTGGAGCGTCTTGCGAAGCGGGCACGGGCGCTGGAGGCGGCGGCTGCGGCCAAGCGCCTGGGATTGCCGCAAGGCCGGCCCGCCTCGCTCACCGACAGCCAGCGCAACCAGGCGTTGCGCGCGCTCGCGGCTGGCAAGACCGTGACGGCGGTTGCGCAGACCTTCAACACATCGCGCCAGACGATCATCCGTTTGCGCAATGCGCACGCGCGCGAGCAATCCGACGCACCCGCCGGCCCCTGATCGGCCCGCGCGTCGAATGTCAGAGCAAGACACGGATGGTTCTCCCTGCGCGCCCGGATGCACACTGCATGCTTCGGAAGGCGATCAAGCCTCATGGGATCGACAGGAGCCATCGATGAAGGTGTGGGAAAACGCGGCGAAAGCCGCATCGGCGGCCGAGCGCGTGGCGGCGGTGGACTGGTCGCGTGTCGAGGACGAACTCGACCGGTTCGGCTGCGCGGTGGTCGAGCAACTGCTGACGCCGCAGGAATGCAAGGCGCTCGCCGCAAACTACGCACGCGACGACCTCTACCGCAGCCGCGTCGTGATGGAGCGACACGGCTTCGGGCGCGGCGAGTACAAGTATTTCGACTATCCGCTGCCGGAGACGGTCGAAGCGCTTCGCGGTGCCGCTTATCCGCATCTCGCGCCGGTCGCGAACCGCTGGAACGAAATCATGAAGATTGACGCGCGCTATCCGGCGCGGCACGGCGAATTCATCGAGCGTTGCCACCGCGCCGGTCAGACACGACCGACGCCGCTGATCCTGCAATACGAGGCAGGCGACTACAACTGCCTGCATCAGGACCTGTACGGCGAACACGTCTTTCCGATCCAGTTGGCGATCCTGCTCTCGCAACCCGGACGCGATTTCACCGGCGGCGAGTTCGTGCTGACCGAGCAGCGTCCGCGGATGCAGTCACGCGCGGAAGTCGTGCCGCTCTCGCAGGGCGACGCCGTGGTGTTCGCGGTGCATCATCGGCCCGTGACGGGCACGCGCGGCGCGTATCGCGTGAACATGCGGCATGGCGTGAGCCGGCTGCGCTCGGGGCACCGGCATACGCTTGGCATCATCTTTCATGATGCGCAGTGACGCGCGTTATTCGTTTTCGTCGAAGTAGTGACCGAAGCGCGCCTGCTTCGTCTTGATGTAGCGCTCGTTTTCCTCGCGCATCGGAATGGCGAGCGCGACGCGTTCGCACACCGGAATGTCGTGCTTGAGCAGCGTGTCGAACTTCGACGGATTGTTGCTCATCAGCCGCACCGACTTCACGTTCAGCGCCCGCAGGATCGCGGCGGCCGAGTCGTATTCGCGGGCGTCGTCGGGCAGACCCAGGTGCAGGTTCGCATCGACGGTATCGAGCCCCTGCTCCTGCAGCGCATACGCGCGGATCTTGTTCGCGAGGCCGATGCCCCGCCCTTCGTGGCCGCGCAGGTACAGCAGGATGCCGCGGTCTTCCGCCGCGATGTAGCGCAGCGCGAGGTCCAGTTGTTCGCCGCAGTCGCAGCGGTACGAGCCGAACACGTCGCCCGTGACGCATTCCGAATGCAGGCGCGTCAGCACCGATTCGCCGCCCCGCACGTCGCCCATCACGAACACGATGTGCTCGATGTCGGTGCGCTTCACGCGATAGACGTACGACGCGAACGTGCCGTAGCGCGTCGGAATCGTCGCGGTGGCGGCGAGTTCGACGTCTTCGTTGGGGGCGCACTGGCCGAAGCCCGCGTGGTCGGCCTGCGTGGGCTGCGCGTCTTGCACGGCTTGTGAATCGGAAGCGGTTTTCATAGTTGTTTCGGCGAGTCTCTGGCGGCAATTTGCGGCTGCCCGGGACGTCATGTTAAAGCCCCTCGGGAAAGTTTGCAGCTTTTCGCCCCGGTATGCAGGGTTTTTGCCGTTGTTTGGGGACAGGGTGCCGCGCGTCGGGGATCTAAAGCAGAAAGCATCGCTTCGTCCGAAATTCATCGCTTGGTAGAGTACGGGGCACCTTTTCAAACGACTCCAGCGAAGAAGAAAAATGATCCGTTCACGTTCCGTATCGCGGTTGAAGGCGCTCGGCGCCATTGCCCTGGCGTTCGCCGCCGCGCCTCATATGGCATCGGCCGCGAGCAAAACGCTCGTGTTCTGCTCCGAAGGCAGCCCCGCGGGCTTCGACTCCGCGCAATACACGACCAGCACCGATTTTGATGCGGGCGCCCATGCCGTCTACGATACGCTCGTCGAGTTCAGGCGCGGCTCGCTCGACCTCGTGCCGGGACTCGCCGAAAAGTGGGACGAAGCGCCCGACGCGAAGAGCTTCACGTTCCACTTGCGACACGGCGTCAAGTTCCAGTCGACACCGTATTTCAAGCCGACGCGCGATTTCAACGCCGACGACGTCGTCTTCACGTTCAAGCGCATGGTCGACCCGAACGAGCCGTTCCAGAAGGCGCATCCGGTCGGCTTCCCTTACCTGACCGACCTCGGCTACGACAAGAACATCGCATCGGTCGAAAAACTCGACGACTACACCGTGCGCTTCACGCTCAAGACGGCGGACGTCGTGTTCGTGCGCAACATCGCGATGGAATTCGCCTCGATCGTTTCCGCCGAATACGCGGCGCAACTGCTGAAGACCGGCAAGCCCGAGGACATCAATCAGAAGCCGGTCGGCACGGGCGCGTTCGTGTTCCGCGACTATCAGAAGGACGCGACGATCCGCTACGACGCGAACCCGACCTACTGGAACAAAAAGGACGTGCACATCGACAAGCTCGTCTTCTCGATCACGCCCGATGCCGCCGTGCGCATGCAGAAACTCGCGAGCGGCGAGTGCCAGTTGACGTCGTTCGCGCGTCCCGCCGACATCGCCGCCGCGAAAAAGGATCCGAAGCTCGCGGTGCTGTCGGGCGTCGGCTTCAACGTCGCGTATGTCGGCTACAACACGACGCACAAGCCGCTCGACAACGTGCTCGTGCGCCGGGCGCTCGACATGGCCGTCGACAAACAGGCGATCATCAAGAACGTCTACGAGGGCGCGGCGACGGTCGCGACGAATCCGATGCCGCCGTCGCAATGGTCGTACAACAAGGCGCTGAAGGACGCGCCCTACGACCCCGCGAAGGCGCGCGACCTGTTGAAGCAGGCCGGCTTCCCGGACGGCTTCTCGATCACGCTCTGGGCGATGCCGGTCCAGCGCGGCTACAACCCGAACGCGCGGCTGATGGCGCAGCTGATCCAGTCGGACTGGGCGAAGATCGGCGTGAAGGCGAAGATCGTCAGCTACGAATGGGCCGAGTACAACAAGCGCGCGAAGCAGGACGGCGAGCACGACGCGATCCTCTACGGCTGGCTCGGCGACAACGGCGACCCCGACAACTGGCTCGGCACGACGCTCGGCTGCGACGCCGTGCACGGCAGCAACATGGCGAAATGGTGCAACAAGCAGTTCGACGACCTGCTCGCGAAGGCGCGTCTCGTCACGGACCAGAGCGCGCGCACGAAGCTCTACGAGGAAGCGCAGGTCGTCTTCAAGGACCAGGTGCCGTACACGCCGATCGCGCACGCGAACGCCTATCAGCCGATTTCGAAGCGCGTGCACGGCTATCTGATCAGCCCGCTCGGCGGCCACCGTTTCGACGGCATCACGCTCGACTAGGTCACGCGGGGTTGTCGAAGTCGCCGGGGCTCCGGTCGGTTGCGCGCCACTCGGGCTTCCTGACCGGATCGGCCTGTTGCAGCGCGGCGCGCACGCCTTCGGCGTCGCGATCGGCGGTGTAGACGGGCGTCGCGGGCTGCTGGCGCCAGGAATCGTCGAGCGTGCCGGCGTCGACGGCATCGAACCCCACTTCGTCGACGAGCTTCATCACCACGGCCTTCGCCTTCGCGTCGTCGCCCGCCACCGGCAGCGCGATGCGCTTCGGCGTGCCGGCCGGCGTGCCCTTGTTGCGCAGGTGATCCGCGTAGATATTGTTGAACGCCTTCACGACTGGCCGCCCGATCTGCTCCTCGACCCAGCGGCTTTCCGTCGAACCCTTCTCGATGCCCGCGATGCGCCCGTCGCGCTGGCGCGGATAGTAATTGCCGGTGTCGATCACGACCGTGCTCGCCGGAACGCCCGCGAACAGGTCCTTCGGCAGGTTGGGCACCTTCGCCTCCGGAATCGTCACGACGATGACGTCCGCGTCCTTCACCACCTCTTTCAGTTCGGCCGACGTGGCGCCGGTTTCGCGCTCGACTTCGCCGAGCGTGCCCGGTCCGCGCGAGTTGCCGATCTTCACCTGATGCCCGCGTTCGACGAAACGCAGCGCCAGCACGCTGCCGATATTGCCCGCTCCGATGATGCCTATTTTCATTGCGACTCTCCGTTGGATTGCTCGGCGTCGCCGCGCGCGATGCGCGGCACCGGTGCGACTGATCTTACTGCCGGTGCCGTTTTCGAGCAGAACCCGGACCACGCCAAATCGGGGCCATCGTCATAGGTCGAGTTGCTCGCGTTTTTATATCGGAGTGGGCGGCTTGCAGCGCACTGTCATGCGGATGCGGACAGCGCACCGGATGCGGCATGATCGCGCGGTTCGTCGGTCACATAGCGGACAAAGGCCTGTTCCGCGCTGTCTGCGTGATTGAAGCGAATGAAGTCTGCGATGTTTTCAAATCGCTGCGCCACGCCGTCGTGAAGAAAATAGAAGAAGTCACAGTTCCGATTTATCTCCGCGATGTTATGGGTCGAAAATAGAATCGACCTCCCGCTTTTTGCGACATGCCGGAGCGTTCGCTGCATATAGATGCTGAACTCCGGATCGACGCCTGCAGTCGGTTCATCCAGGAGATACATCTCCGCGCGTAGCGCCATGAGCGTCAAAAAAACAAACCATTTCTTCTCGCCGTAACTGCAACCTGTCGCTTTCCGCTCGTAGAGGTCGGCAAATTTGTTCTGCTCTTTTAAACTCAAACTCGGCACGAGTTGCGTGAGATTTTGCGGATCATCACGTGAAAAATCTTGAACCAATTCGGCCATCTCACCGAGCTTCAATGCATTCGGTATGGTAATGACTTGCGTGAGATAGGCAAGGTCGCGCCGATTCGACCTCGACCATATGATTCCACTGTCTTGCTTCTTCAATCCGCAGACGACATCGAACAGCGTCGTTTTTCCCGCCCCGTTAGAACCCAGCAGCCCGACGATGCTCGATGGAGGTATGTCGAGATTCAAGCTTCTCAAGACGGGCCGTTCCTTATAAGAAAAATGCAAATCTTCTATTTTGATTGCCGGCACGTAGGCGCTCATCGGTTACTCCATTGCGGGTTAAGTCGCTGATGCGCCATACCCAAAAATCCGCACGCCATTAACAACAGTGCGTGAACTGAGACGGCGGGCAGCCACGCTAACGACATGGTCCCGGAAATCAATTGTCCTGCTAGCGCAAAGGGATTGATCATTTCCGCAGCGAGCCCAAAGTACTGGACGTCGCGCGAGGACAACCCCGCGACAACGCATATCGTGACGAAAATCGACAGTGAACTGCTTGCTGCTTGAAATGTGAGCGGCAGGGCCGCAACTACAATCGCGCCGAACATGAAAAGCACACAAACGCAAGCGTACAGCGAATAAAAACCGAGCAACTGAGTGAACGGCATCGGCATTAGGATAGCCGACGTCAAGGTTAGAAACGCAGCGCCATAGCCCAATGCCATGACTAACGAGGCCAGAAACTGAGCCAGGAGAAAACGATGTCGGCGATTCGGCTCGGTGAGAAAAGTTCGAACGAAACCGCTTTCTCGTCGTCCGACCAGGTAAAGACCAAAATTAAATACGGACGTTGTCAATGCGATATAGGCCAGACAGAGTCCGACGAGACGATGGAAGATTGTCTGGTCGACTTGGGTGTGCGGCGAGTTAGCAAACATCGCTATATAAGCTAACGGCGCGCCGAACGCCCAAAATACGCCGATAGGTTCACGCACCTGTTCCTTGATGAAAATCGTCGCGCTTTTTATCAGACTCATTAGATCGTCTTGGGCGGTTGATTGGGCAATTCAAGGTACACGCTGTAAGGATGATTAGTGTCACAATTTGTCTTCAAGGCAAGGGATTTCTAATTCGAAATAAACACTGAAATTATTGATTAACGAGCCGAGGGTATTTCGTGGCTTGGACCGAAGTTCCCGCCAAGACTCCGATATGAGAGCGTCCCTCTTACCGTTGGAATGACCTAAACCTCGGGAAAACGAAACCACGCGGTGCGCTCGAATCGCTTCGATCGAACGAGGCATCGCCCGTCCGCGACCGGGAGCGCGATAGATCTCTGGCTGCGATGATCCGCCCCAACGCCACGCCAAATCGGGGCCATAGCGATTTCGTATGACAACAATAAAATTAATTGATTTCCTCAAGTCGATAGTTAAAAGCATAATTCATTCACTTCTTCACCACCCCCACAAGGACCCACCGAATGCCGATCATCAACAGCCAAGTCAAGCCCTTCAAGGCCACCGCATACCACCACGGCGAGTTCGTGCCCGTCACGGATGAGAACTTCAAGGGCAAGTGGTCCGTCGTCGTGTTCTATCCGGCCGACTTCACGTTCGTCTGCCCGACCGAACTCGGCGATCTGGCCGACCGCTACGCTGAATTCCAGAAACTTGGCGTCGAGATTTACGGCGTGTCGACCGACACGCACTTCACCCACAAGGCGTGGCACGACACGTCGGACACGATCGGCAAGATCAAGTACCCGATGATCGGCGACCCGACGCTCACGATCTCGCGCAACTTCGACGTTCTGATCGAGGAAGAAGGCATGGCGCTGCGCGGCACCTTCGTGATCAACCCGGAAGGCGAGATCAAGCTGTGCGAAATCCACGACAACGGCATCGGCCGCGATGCGGGCGAGCTGCTGCGCAAGGTGCAGGCCGCGCAATACGTCGCGGCGCATCCGGGCGAAGTCTGCCCCGCGAAGTGGACGCCGGGCGCGGAAACGCTGACCCCGTCGCTCGATTTGATCGGCAAGATCTGAGCGCCACGCTGTAGCTAGTCATCGCACGACGCGGACCGGTTTCACGAGAGCCGGTCCGCTCATCTCACGCCAGGTCAGGAACGCCATGCTCGACGCCAATCTCAAGACTCAGTTGAAAGCCTATCTGCAAAAGGTCAGCCGGCCGATCGAAATCGTCGCGTCGCTCGACGACGGCGACAAGTCGCGCGAATTGCAGGCGCTGCTCGAAGAAATCGCCGCGTTGTCGGACCGTATCACGGTGATCGAAACGCATAGCGACGACGAGCGCAAACCGTCGTTTTCCATCGGCGAACCGGGCAAGGACGCGGGCATCCGCTTCGCCGGCATTCCGATGGGCCACGAATTCACGTCGCTCGTGCTGGCGCTGCTGCAAGTCGGCGGCCACCCGGTCAAGCTCGACGATGCCGTGATCGAACAGATCCGCAATCTCGACGGCGACTACACATTCGAAACCTACATCTCGCTCTCATGCCAGAACTGCCCGGAAGTCGTGCAGGCGCTGAACGTGATGAGCATCATCAATCCGCGTATCCGTCAGGTGACGATCGACGGCGCGCTCTTTCAGAGCGAAGTCGAAGCGCGCCAGATCATGGCCGTGCCGACCGTCTACATGAACGGCGAAGTGTTCGGCCAGGGCCGCACCGGCGTGAAGGAAATCCTCGCGAAGCTCGACAGCAACGCCGGCGCGCGCGCCGCGAAGGCACTCGAAACGAAGCCGGTGTTCGACATGCTGATCGTCGGCGGCGGGCCGGCGGGCGCAGCCGCGGCGATCTACGCGGCGCGCAAGGGCATCGCGACGGGCGTCGTCGCGGAACGCTTCGGCGGACAGGTGCTCGACACGCTTGCGATCGAGAACTTCGTCTCCGTGCAGGAAACCGAAGGACCGAAGTTCGCGACGGCGCTCGAACAGCACGTGACGAGCTACGACGTCGACATCATGGACGTGCAGCGCGCCGAAGCGCTGATCCCCGGCCGCATCAACGAAGTGCGTCTCGCGAACGGCGCGGTGCTCAAGGCGAAGACGGTCGTGCTCGCGACCGGCGCGCGCTGGCGCGAGATCAACGTGCCGGGTGAGCGCGAGTATCGCAATCGTGGCGTCGCGTATTGTCCGCACTGCGATGGGCCGCTCTTCAAGGGCAAGCGCGTCGCGGTGATCGGCGGCGGCAATTCGGGCGTGGAGGCCGCGATCGATCTGGCCGGCATCGTGAGCGCGGTGACGCTGATCGAGTTCGGCGCGGAACTGCGTGCCGACGCGGTGTTGCAGAAGAAGCTGAAGAGCCTCGCGAACGTGACGATCGTGACGCAAGCGCAGACCACCGAAATCACCGGCGACGGGAACAAAGTGAACGGGCTCGTGTACAAGGATCTGCGTTCGGGCGACACGAAGCGCGTCGATCTCGAAGGCGTGTTCGTGCAGATCGGACTCGTGCCGAATACGGAATGGCTCAAGGGCACGGTGGAACTGTCGCGCCACGGCGAGATCGTCGTCGACGCGAAGGGCGCGACGTCCGTGCCCGGCGTGTTCGCTGCCGGCGACGTCACGACCGTGCCGTTCAAGCAGATCGTGATCGCGGTGGGCGAAGGCGCGAAGGCGTCGCTTGGCGCGTTCGATCATCTGATCCGGCAGTCGGTCGAGGAAGAGGACCGGGTGGAGGAAGTGGTCGGTTGAAGGGTGACTGCTTTCGCCTGAGAGGCCGCGAACCTTTGGTTCGCGGCCTTTTTCTCGTTCCCCCCATCACGCGCCCTCCTCAAGAGGACTATGCGCATCCCGCCCGCCAACTTAAATTTCACCCACGCGCCTTAAGGTGCGTGCGGACCCAAAAAAGCAGATGGCAGGACGGCTTCATCAATCCTCGTCATCGCACGCACGGCACCGAATCGCGCAAGGCACACACAACCAACGCCGGCACGGCGCGCCACATCGCGCCAGGAACCGGCGTCCGACCGCTTTACGTCGATGCGCGCGGATAACCGGCAGCGGGATGTCTGCCGGCTATCACCGGGGCCGCCATCGAAACAGCGCGATATCCAGCCGGGCGAGGTCGCGGGCGACTGCCGTCGTATGACCGCGCACACGAAGGAGCTTCACATGAAAGCAAGACTGATGATCGCCGCAGCGGCCGCGCTGACGTTTGCCACGATGAACGCGAGCTACGCGCAGGAAGCACAGGACGACGCCATCGCCGCCGCTTTGCGCGAAGCCGCAGAAGCCGCGATGCCAGCCAGCGACGCCACGTCCTACGGGGCGACTCGACAGGGCGACGTCGTCTCGGCCGCGCGCCGGCAGCAGACGTGCGGCGTCGTCCCGCAATGCGACGTGCCCTTCGGACAATGAGCGTCGGTCACGCTTCGGGATTGAGCGTGACTTCCCAGAGCGACTTGCCGTCGAGATCGTGCAGCGACACGGTCATCGCGCGGCTCGCCGGATCGATTTTCGCGCGGCCGTAGTATTGCTGGCGCGCAGCCGGCGACTGGTTCTGCGGATTGTCCTTCGGCACGCTCACGTAGCGAAGCTCGGGGCCGAACGTGGTGTCGAGGTCATTCGGTCCGAACGTGCCCGCATTGATCGGCCCGCCGACGAATTCCCAGAACGGCTTGAACTCGGTGAACTTCGCCCGCGACGGATCGTAGTGCGTCGCCTGCGCGTAGTGGACGTCGGCCGTCACCCACACGACGTTCTCGATGTTCTCGCGCTTGATGAAGCGCAGGATTTCCGCGAGTTCCAGTTCGCGTCCCGACGGCGCGCCGTCGTCGGCATTCGCCCACGCTTCGTACGTGCCTTTCGGCACATCGGGATTCGCGTCGGGCACGACGAGCGAAATCGGCATGTCGCTCGCGATCACCTTCCAGGTCGCCCGCGAATTTTTCAGCGATGCCTTCAGCCACGCGGTCTGCTGCGGCCCGAGAAACGCAGACTCGTCATCGAGCCGCGTCTGCCGGTTCGGCGAATTCGGCCCGCGATACGAGCGCTCGTCGAGCATGAAGACGTCGAGCAGCGGCCCGAACTGGAAGCCGCGATACACCTGCTCGGGATCGAGCTGGTTGATGCGAAACGGGTTGTATTCGAACATCGCCTGCTTCGCGCGCGCCGCGAGCAGCGACGCCGCGCGCGTCGTGTAACGCTTCTCCGCCGCGCCGATTTGCTGGCCCGGATACCAGTTGTTGCGCACTTCGTGATCGTCCCATTGCACGAGGAACGGCACTTCCGCCATCAAGCGGCGCTTGTTCGCATCGAGCTGGTTGTAGGCGAACGCGCCGCGATAGTCGTCGAGCGTCTGTGCGACGTGCGACTTCGCTTCCGTCACGAGATTGGTCCACAGCGTGCCGTCGGGCAGCTTCACTTCGGACTGGATCGGGCCGTCGGCGTAAATCTGGTCGCCGGAATGGATGAAGAAATCGGGCGACTCGCGGCGCATCGCTTCGTACACCCGATAGCCGCCGAAGCGTTCGTTGATGCCCCAGCCCTGCCCCGCTTCGTCGCCGGAAAAGACGAACGTGACCGGCTTGGCCGGGCTCACGGCGGCGGTGCGCAGGCGGCCCGTCACCGGCTCGCTCAGCGCTTTTTCGTTGGCGAGGTCCTGAAAGCGCACGCGATAGTACAGATCGGCGCCCGGCGGAAGTCCGGTCAGATCGATCCGCGCGGTGAAGTCGCTGCTTTCGAGCGCGGCCGGGCCGATGCGCCGCTCGAAGGTCTGGAAGCGCTCGCTCGTCGAATACTCGACGATCATCCGCGACGGACGGTCCGCGCGGCTCCAGACGATGCCGCTCGTCGCGGTGACGTCGCCGCTCATGACGCCGCCCGGCAATTGCGGACGCAGCTTGTCGGCCGTCACGACCGCCGGCGCGACGCCCTGCGCAAGCACCTCGCCGATACGCGATCCGGCAAGCGCGAGGCCCGCGCCGCCAGCAAGGGTTTTGAGAAGAATACGGCGCGACGGCCTTTCGACACACTCTGACATGAGACGATTCCTCGGAAGATGGGGGATGTCACGAGGTTGTCGATGGTAGAGGCAAACAATGTCGGTTTTATTTCACGCCGCGCGGCGGGATGGGTCGGGGGGATTCGCGTCGCCGGCCACGTCGAGCGTCACCGGAAACACCACTTCGAACACGCTGCCGCTGCCCTTGAACGACTGGAAACGCAAGTCGCCCTTGAGCGCGCGCGACAGTTCCTTGACGATCGCGAGCCCGAGGCCGGTGCCGGGGATGTCGTCGGAGGCGGCGCGCTCGAACTCTTCGAAGACGCGCTCCTGATCGTCCGCGCCGATGCCGACGCCCGTGTCCGCTACCCGCAGCCGCCATCGTCCTTCGGCGACGGCGCTCATCGTCAGCGAGACTTCGCCCGACGACGTGTACTTGATCGCGTTCGACAGCAGGTTGTACGCGACCTGCTTGAGCTTCAGCCGGTTCGACGTGACCACGGAAAGGCCCGGGTCGATATGTCCGCTGAGCTTGAGACCCTTCGACTCGGTGGCGCTCCGGCTCGCCTGCATCAGTTCGTCGAAGAGGCCGGTGAGGTCTACCGGCTCGACGGTCAGGACCGCGTCGTCGTTGAGCACCTTCGAATACTCGACCATTTCGTCGACGAGCAGCGTCATGTCGGCGACCTGGCGGTTCGCGAGCGCGAGCGCCGCGTCCCTCTTCGCGGGCGCGCGGCCGGCCAGCTGCAGTGCGGTGGAGAACACGTTCAGGAAGTTGCGCAGGTCGTGGGCGACGCGCCGCGTCACCTGCATGCGCGATTCGTACAGATCGCCGATGAGCCGCTGGCGCAGCGTCAGTTCGTGATTCGCGCGTTCGAGCATGCCGGTGTATTCGTCGATCTTGCGATCGCGCTCGCCGACCGCCTCGCGGATCGACGCCAGCGTGACGAAGCTCACCACCTCGTCGGTCATCAGCCGCGCGCGTTCTTCGGCGTCGCGGGCGAACGCCGGATGCGCGTTCGCGTATTCGCCGATGGCCGCGAGCAGCACCTGGCGAAAGAGATCGAGCTCGCGCACCAGTTCGTCGATGCGGTAGCCCTGCTGCCAGCGCCACTGGCCGTGCTGCCGCGCATTGCGCTCGATCGCGCCTTCCTGTTCGCGCAGGTTGCGCCGTTCGAGCACGATGCAGATTTCCTCGAAGATGCTGGGCAGATGGTCCGCAAGCTGGCGATAGGTGAGCTGGTCCGAGTGTTCGACTTCCGCGTCGCCGAAGACGAGCTTCATCCACCGTTCGGTGAGCGCCGTCTGTTGTGCGCGCAGCGTGGCGACAAGTCCTTCCAGTTCATCGGCAGATGTGTCGCTCATGGCCGCTTCCGCTCGCTGTGGCGCCGCTGGCGCCTGTGGACGTTCGTCGATGTTCGCGCAGCGAATGCTGCCGCCGATCGCAATGGCCGAAGGCAGAAACTTCGGTCGCAGCACGTGTCGAAAGTATAGGCGCGTGCAGCGCACGGCCGGCCTAAAGTCGACTAATCCGGCTTAAACAGCTCCTTAATTGCCCGCAAGCTGTCTCGGCGCGCGGCTTTGCTCGCGAAGCAACTGCACGAACTGCTTCGCGGGCGGCGAGAGCACGCCGCCCTTGCGCGTCACGATCCCGAACGTCTGCGACTTCGACCTCAACCTGACTGGCAGGATGCGCAGCATCCCGTGGCGGGCGAACAGTGCCGCGACATCCGTCGGCAGGATCGAGACGAGATCCGCGCCCTCTTGCAGCAGCGCGACGGTGGCAAACGTGGACGCCGTGGAGATGCGGCTCGCGGGCGGGGCCACGCCCGCGAGGTCCATCTCGCGCGCGAGCAGCGCGTTCATCGGCATGGAACCCGGATACGTGACCCAGCGATGCCCCGCCAGATCCGCCAGCGTCACGACGTCTTCCGACAGCGGCGGATGATGCGGCGCCACGACCACCGAAAGCGGCTCGTCGTCGAGCGCCTGATAGTGATACTTCGACGGCTCCGCAGCCACGCTCGCGCGCCCGATCACGAGATCGAGGTGACCGTCGTCGAGCAGCGTGAGCATGCGCACGCTCGTGTCCTCGACGATCTCGATCGACAGTTCGGGATGGCTCGCATTGAGCGCGTTGACGATCGGCGCGACCACCTTAGGCACCGCGCCCATGATCGCGCCGACCGCGAGCCGCCCGCCCGTGCCCGAGCGGATCTGCGCGACTTCCTGGCAAAGCGACGCGAGGTCGGTCGCGAGCACGCGCGCGTGGCGGATCACGCAGCGGCCGAACTGGTTCGGGATCAGCCCGGTCTTCGCGCGCTCGAAGAGCGGCGCCTCCAGCATCGATTCCAGTTCCGCGAGCGCCTTGCTGGCCGCGGACTGCGTCATCGCCATCGCGCCCGCGGCCTTGTGCAGCGATTTGTGGTCGTCGAGCGCGATCAGCAACTGGAGCTGCTTCATCCGCAGGCGCGACATCAGCACGTCGGGCGTGTTTTTCATGAGGCGGGGTGAGTCGCAAAAGCGATCATGCGATGGAAAGGTTTCACTATACAGCCGCGCTTTTGCAGCCGTATAGTCGGCGCAGTACAACCCACAAGGAGACAGTCTCATGGCACAGCAGCCCTATCGCGGCGTGTTCCCGGTCGCGCCGACCATCTTCGACGACGCCGGCCGCCTCGACCTCGAAGGCCAGAAGCGCGCGATCGATTTCATGATCGACGCCGGATCGGACGGTCTGTGCATTCTCGCCAATTTCTCGGAGCAGTTCGCCCTCACCGACGACGAACGCAGCGCCGTCCAGAAGACCGTGCTGGAACACGTCGCGGGCCGCGTGCCGGTGATCGTCACGACGACGCACTTCAGCACCCACATCTGCGCCGCGCGCAGCCGCGTCGCGCAGGACGCGGGCGCCGCGATGGTGATGATCATGCCGCCGTACCACGGCGCGACGATCCGCGTCGGCGAGCGCGGCATCCGCGAGTTCTACGGCCAGGTGTCGGATGCGATCGACATCCCGATCATGATCCAGGACGCGCCCGTCGCCGGCACGCCGCTCTCGGCGCCGTTTCTCGCGAAGCTGGCGAAGGAAGTCGAGCATGTGTCGTATTTCAAGATCGAGACGGCGCAGGCGGCCTCGAAGCTGCGCGAGCTGATCGAACTGGGCGGCGACGCGATCGTCGGTCCGTGGGACGGCGAGGAAGCGATCACGCTGATCCCCGATTTCGATGCGGGCGCAACCGGTGCGATGACGGGCGGCGGGTATCCGGACGGCATCCGCCAGATCGTCGATGCGTACTTCGCCGGCGACGCCGAAAAAGCCGCCGACCTCTATCAGCAATGGCTGCCGCTCATCAACTACGAAAACCGCCAGTGCGGGCTCGCCGCGTGCAAGACGCTGATGAAGGAAGGCGGCGTCATCGGCTCCGACGCCGTGCGCCATCCGTTCGCGCCGATGCATCCCGCCGTGCGCGATGGCCTCTTGAAGGTCGCGCGCCGGCTCGATCCGCTGGTGCTGCGCTGGGGCAAATAAGCGGCGCCGGGCGGCGAAGGCGCCGCTCAGGCAAGCAGCGCGGGAGGCCGGCGAGGCGTGGCGCGTCTTCGACGTTCCTTGCGAACCCGGCAGCCCGTCACGCCACCTGAACGCCGAACACGCGATTGCGGCCCGTCTGCTTCGCGCGATACAGCGCCTCGTCGGCGGCGCGCAGGACGGCGGCGAGCGTCCGTCCGGGCTGGGCCGGCGCGTGTTCCCGCGCGTGCTCCGCGTGCCCGTCGGCCTGCCATGTCGCCACGCCGATGCTCACCGTGACCTTGTGCAATTCGCTTCCCGCATGCGCGATGCCGAGCGCCGCCACCGCGTGGCGCATCGTCTCCGCCTGCTGCAGCGCGCCTTCGCGGCCCGTGTGCGGCAGCACCACGACGAACTCTTCGCCGCCATAGCGCGCGGCCACATCGCCCGCACGCGAAAGGCGCCCCGCGATGCACTTCGCCACCACCGCGAGCACGTCGTCGCCGGCCTGATGGCCGTAGGTATCGTTGTAGTTCTTGAAGCGGTCGATATCGACAAAGAGGATGGAAAGCGGCTGGCCGCTGCGGTTCGCGCGGCGCCATTCGCGCTCCAGCAGTTCGTCGAGCGTGCGGCGGTTGGAAAGGCCCGTCAGGCTGTCGAGACGCGCGAGCATCATCAGCGCCGATTCGGCCCGCGCGCGCTGGCGCAGCGAATACGCGAACATCAGGTTCAGCACCGCGAACGCGAGCCCGAACGCGCCCATCACGATGCCGATGTGCCACGCGCGCGTGCGCCAGTTCGCGTAGATGTCGGTCTCGGCCGTCGCGATCTCCACGATCAGCGGCAGGCCCGGCAGATGCCGGTATGAATAGATGCGCTTCACGCCGTCGATCGACGCCACGTCCGGAAACTGCCCTTCCGCTGCCTGCGACATCTTCGTGAACGGCCCCGTGCCGCGCAGGTCGCGGCCGATCACCTGTTCGCTGTACGGCGAGCGCATCAGGAGCGTGCCGTCCTCGCGGATCAGCGCCATCGTGCCGTGCGGTCCGAGCGCGAGCCCGGCCATCAGGTGATGGAAATATTCCAGCTGCACGGCGATCACGACGATCCCGCTGAACGAGCCGTCCGGATTGTCGATGCGCCGCGAGAGCGCGATGCTCGGATCGAGCTGGCGCATGCGCGAGCGATACGGATGGCTGACATAGAGCCCGGCGTTGCGCGTCGCGACATGAGCCTGGAAGTAGTCGCGATCGGCGAAGTTGGCGGGCTCGGGCTCGCTCACGCGCGAATCCATGACGATGTCGCCGCGCGCATCGAGCACGAACACGGCGCCCAGATACTCGGCGTCCGCGGCACGGTCGAACAGATAGCCGCGCCGGATGTCCGGCGGCAAGGAAGCGAGCCGCGGATCGTGCACGCCGTCGACCACCGCCTGCAGCGACAGGTCATACAACTGGATGTTGCGGGCGATGTCGCGCTCGATGACGAGCATCGTGTTGCGCGCGGCGTCCTGCGCGCGGTCGAACGCGTCCTGGCGGGCGTCCCACAGGATCGCCCCGCAAATGGAAAACATCGCGATCAACAGCAGCGCGCCGCCTGCCAGCACCCAGCGAGGCGACACGAACAGGTGCGTTACGCGCTCGAACGGCTTGGGCATGGTGAATCGTCTGGGTTGGCGCTGACTTGCAATGTGGCCTTGTCTTTTTTTAGCTGGAAATTGGCGGTTCAAAGCCGCCCGTGGACGCTCAATATGTCAGAAACTGCGCACCGGAAGCAAGCGACCCGCTTTTCGATGCATCGGCAGCAATCGTTTCACGCGCCGCGCACGGCCGGACGCCGGTTTCGAATGCGGTGTCAAGTATCTGATTTGATGGTGTTCCTTAACCCGCGCCAGCCGGCTTGTAGGGGCGAACGGCGATTGACGCGCTTGATGAGTTGACACATATTTGACCTGTCGCTTCCCTATATCTGAGCATTCCCCGCATAGGGAGAACGAAGGATTGCTGCTCGCGAGACCTCGCCGCGTTGCGCGCGAAGTCCGCATGAATGGCGGCATGGAAACACGCACATGTCCTTCGAGGGATTCAGCATGACTACCCGTCTGACCTTTCCTGCATCGATGTTCTCCGTGGTTTGCCAGCGCTGCGGCAGCACGCTGCGCAAGAGCGCGGACAGTTGCCCGAACTGCGGCGCCGACCGCGCTGCCGCATTCGGCGAAGGGCGCGCCAAGGCACGCGGCGCGGAACAGGCGAAAGAGCGCGGCGGGCTGTTCAAGCCGGCAGGCGCGGCCGCAGCGGGAGCGGCCGCAGGACCGGCGCTCGCAGCGGCGGCGCCCGTCGCCGGCGCCGTGCCGCCATCGGTCGCGCGCACTCCCGAACCCGTTGCGCCCGCGTCTTCAAACGCGGCCTCCGGCGCGGCGTCGCCATCGCTGTCGAATTCCGCGCCGGGCTCACTTGAAGCCGATCCGGACGTTCTCCCCGACTCCGAAGGATGGAACCGCCGCAAGACGATGATCGCCAGCGTGTGCGCGCTGGCGCTGCTCGCGGGCGGCACCGCCTACCTGCTGCACGACGGCAGCGCCGTCGACGAGGATGCGCCGCCGAGCACCCAGCACAGCGCTTCCGGCGCGATCGACGCGAAGCCGGGCGGCCGCACGCAAACCGGCGCTCTGCCCGCGACGACGGCTACACCGGCGGTATCGGCGGCGATCGAGAGACGGCCTTCAGCCGACGACCGGCCGATGTCCATCGGCGATACCGTGCTGGCCGCGCGCCGCGCGATGGAGCAGCACGATCTGAGCGCCGCGCGCAACCGGCTGAAGAGCATTGCAACGGCGCAACAATCGAGGCCCGACGTGCAGCGCCTGAAAGACGATCTGGCGCAACGCGAACTGGAACGCGACGCCGCGCTGCAACTCGCGCGGGCATGCGAGAAGACATCGGCGTGGGCGTGCGTCCAGCAGAACGCGGGCGAGGCGCTCGCGCTCGACGGCAGCAATACCGAATCGCAGGCGATGCTCGAACGCGTCATCACGCACGCGGGCTGGCTCGCGGGAACGCCGCCGCTCGCCAAGAAGAAAGCGGCGCCGGACAACGCGGGCGCCGTGCCGCCCGCCGCGATTGTTCCGCCGGCCACGGCCGTCGCCGTGCAGCCCGCGACGCCGCCTGCCCATGTCGCCGCAGCGAAGCCGGCGGCCGCGACGACCCCGACGCCAGCGCAGACACCGCCGACCGCGACACCGCAGAAACAGGCGGTCGCCGCTGCGCGCGCACCCGCAGCGCCGCCAGCCGAGACGCACGCGACCACCACGCCGTCGCCCGCGCGCGAAAGCCGGCGTTCGTCCAGCTATGCGCGCAGCGCGCCGTCGTCGGCGATGGCCGATGTCACCGTGATTCCGGCGCCCGCCATCTCGCCGCCGCTCCTGCCGACCACGCCCGCCACGTCGACGACGACGGCCACGCGAAACACGCCGACCACGGCCGCGCACAACACGGCAATCGCCGCGACGACGACGCCGCCCACGACCGCGGAGCACGCCACGCCGGCCACGCCCGCGACGACGCGCAGTACCGTCCCCCCGACGACCGCGACCGCGACGACCACAGCCCCGAGCGCCGCGCCCTCATACGCCGCGCCTGCGCCCGCGCCTGCCGCGCGAGTCGCGACGGCGATTCCCTCGACCGCCGCCGTCGTGACGACGACCGCGCCGGCCAACACGATGACAACGACAGCGCCCGCCCCCGCGCCGATGCCCGCGACCGCCACCCGCACGGCCGCCGTCACGGGCAACACACCGGGCAGCACGGGCGCGACGGAGACCCGGCCCGCCCCGCGCGCGCCCCTTCCCGATGGCGAGAACGCCGACGAACTCGAACGTGCGATCAAGCAGTTCGGCTGGAGCGGCGGCGACTCGATGCCCAAGCCATCGCGCTGAGTCCAGCACACGGTCCCGATCGGTCCACGATCGCCGGACGCGCGGCCCGCCAGCGGCGCCGGTCCGGCAAGACGCGACTTCCCGCGCGGCGCGGCCGCCAG
Source organism: Caballeronia telluris (assembly GCF_001544495.1). Lineage (GTDB taxonomy): Bacteria > Pseudomonadota > Gammaproteobacteria > Burkholderiales > Burkholderiaceae > Caballeronia > Caballeronia telluris. The sequence continues at coordinate 64,417 of NZ_FCNZ02000019.1, read as the reverse complement.
CGCGCGAGGTCGCCTGAGATTCGCAGCACCCGTCCAACTCCGATACAAAGGGTAAAACATGCACTCGTCGAAATTCATGCGCTGGGGATTCGCCTTCCTTGTCCTGTGCGGGCTTTACGGTGTCGAGACCCGCGCGCTCGCCGCCGACGTCCCGTACAAGATCGTGACCGGCCCCGAGCGCGGCACCTATATCCAGATCGGGCAGGATCTCTCGAAGATCGTCGCCGATCCTGTCGGCATCGACCTCGAAGTGCTCGCGTCGAAGGGGTCGGCGGAGAACGTCCAGCGCATGCGCTACGAGCCCAACGTGAAGTTCGCGCTGGTGCAGTCGGACGTGTATCAGGCGTATGTGGACATGGCGACCTCGGGCAACGCCGATGCCGGCAAGATCATCCAGCCGCTCAGGCTCATCATGCCGCTCTATGACGAGGAGATCTATTTCGTGGTGCGCGCGGACTCGCCGCTCAAGTACATCCACGAAATCAAGGACAAGAACATCAGCGTGGGGCTGATCGGCAGCGGCACGGCGCAGTCGTCGGCGACGCTCTATCGCCTGATGTTCGGCGAGCCGATTCCCGACCAGAACGCGCAGCACTACAGCAACGAAGATGCGCTCGCGAAGCTGATCGTGCGCAAGATCGACGTGGCGATCATCGTCGCGGGGCAGCCTGCGAAGCTCTTTCAGGACATGAATCCCGAATTGCTGCAACAGATCAAGCTGCTGCGCCTCGACCCGAGCGCGCCCGAAACCGCGCGCGCCAAGCAGACCTATTTCCCCGCGACGATCCGCACGTCGAGCTATCCGAACTGGATCCAGGAAGAAACGCCGACGCTCACGGTCAAGGCCTTCCTCGTCACCTACGATTACGGTCTGAAGGGCACGGTCGGCACGATGACGAAGTTCGCGGATTCGCTGTGCACGAACTTCGACAATCTCCAGGCGAACGGCCATCCGAAGTGGAAGCAGGTTCACCTCGAACTGCCGCCGCTCAGCCGCGGCTGGAAATACTATCCGCCGATCGAGAAGCACTTGCGCGCGTGCATCGCACGAAGGACGGCCGCCGCCGATGCGCCGCCCAAGCCCGAGCGCACCACGACACGCCGCGAGCCGGCGGCGCAGGCGGCGAGAAAGCCTGCCTGCACGGCGCAGGAAAAGGTGCTGATGCTCTGCGAGTGAGGCCGCTTGCGGCGCGAGCCCAACCTCAGCGTCTGAGGCCCGGCATCAGCGTCGCGAGACGGCGAAAACCGCCTTCGATCGCCTCGACGCTCGCGCCGCCGTAGCCGATCAGCACGCCCTGCTCGCGTCGTTCGCCCGCGTAGAAGGGGCCGATGCCGTACACGCCGATCGACGCATCGAGCGCGGCCTTCATCACGTCGTCTTCGTCCCACCCGGGCGCGAGCTGCGCGACGAGATGGATGCCGGCCGTCGCGGGCATCGGCTCGAACGCGTCGCCGAGTTCGTCAGTGAGGAGACCGATCAGCGCCGCGCGCCGCTTCGCGTACGCCTTGTGCATGCGCCGCAGATGTTTCGCGAATTCGCCGTTCAGCATGAAGGTGCCGAGCGCCGTCTGCGTGAGCATGCAGCTGTGCCAGTCGCCGGCGCGCTTGGCTGTCCAGAGCGGCTCGCGCAGCGACTCGGGCGGCACCACGTAGCCCATCCGCAAGTCCGGAAAGAGCGTCTTCGAAAACGTGCCGACATACGCGACGAGCCCCGCGCGGTCCAGGCTCTTCAGCGACTCCACGGGACGCCCCTCGAAGCGGAATTCGCCGTCGTAGTCGTCCTCGACGATCACCGCGCCGTGGCGCTTCGCCCACTCCAGCAACTCGACGCGGCGCGCCAGACTCATCGGCATGCCGAGCGGGAACTGGTGCGAAGGCGTCACGTAGACGAGCCGCGCGTGCTTCGGCAGCCGATCGACGATCAAGCCCTCGCGATCCACCGGCACATGCGCGAGTTTCGCGCCGAGCGCGGCGAAGAGCGCGCGCGCGGGCGGATAGCCCGGCTCCTCGACCGCGACGACATCGCCCGGCTGGATCACGACGCGCCCGACGAGATCGAGCGCCTGCTGCGCGCCCTGCGTCACGACGACGTCCTGCCAGTTGCACACCACCGCGCGGCTGAACGCCAGATAGCGCGAGACGCCGAGCCGCAGCTCCTGCTCGCCGCCCGGATCGCGATAGGCCGCCACGCCGCCGCCCGCGCGCTGCTGCGTCCTGAGCGCCTGATTGACGCAGCGGCGCCAGACGTCCCACGGAAAAAGGCGCTTGTCGGTCACGCCGCCCTTGAAATCGAAGTCGAGGCGGGCGTCGGCGGGCAGCATCGGGATTGCCATGCCGGCCGGCATGGCAATCCCGATGCTGCCCGCCGACGCCCGCCTCGACTTCGATTTCAAGGGCGGCGTGACCGACAAGCGCCTTTTTCCGTGGGACGTCTGGCGCCGCTGCGTCAATCAGGCGCTCAGGACGCAGCAGCGCGCGGGCGGCGGCGTGGCGGCCTATCGCGATCCGGGCGGCGAGCAGGAGCTGCGGCTCGGCGTCTCGCGCTATCTGGCGTTCAGCCGCGCGGTGGTGTGCAACTGGCAGGACGTCGTCGTGACGCAGGGCGCGCAGCAGGCGCTCGATCTCGTCGGGCGCGTCGTGATCCAGCCGGGCGATGTCGTCGCGGTCGAGGAGCCGGGCTATCCGCCCGCGCGCGCGCTCTTCGCCGCGCTCGGCGCGAAACTCGCGCATGTGCCGGTGGATCGCGAGGGCTTGATCGTCGATCGGCTGCCGAAGCACGCGCGGCTCGTCTACGTGACGCCTTCGCACCAGTTCCCGCTCGGCATGCCGATGAGTCTGGCGCGCCGCGTCGAGTTGCTGGAGTGGGCGAAGCGCCACGGCGCGGTGATCGTCGAGGACGACTACGACGGCGAATTCCGCTTCGAGGGGCGTCCCGTGGAGTCGCTGAAGAGCCTGGACCGCGCGGGGCTCGTCGCGTATGTCGGCACGTTTTCGAAGACGCTCTTTCCGGACTTGCGGATGGGCTACGTGGTGCCGCCCGAGTCGCTGCGCGAGCCGCTCTGGACAGCCAAGCGCGCCGGCGACTGGCACAGCTGCATGCTCACGCAGACGGCGCTCGGCACCTTCATGCTGAACGGCGAATTCGCGAAACATCTGCGGCGCATGCACAAGGCGTACGCGAAGCGGCGCGCGGCGCTGATCGGTCTCCTCACTGACGAACTCGGCGACGCGTTCGAGCCGATGCCCGCGACGGCCGGCATCCATCTCGTCGCGCAGCTCGCGCCCGGGTGGGACGAAGACGACGTGATGAAGGCCGCGCTCGATGCGTCGATCGGCGTGTACGGCATCGGCCCCTTCTACGCGGGCGAACGACGCGAGCAGGGCGTGCTGATCGGCTACGGCGGCGCGAGCGTCGAGGCGATCGAAGGCGGTTTTCGCCGTCTCGCGACGCTGATGCCGGGCCTCAGACGCTGAGGTTGGGCTCGCGCCGCAAGCGGCCTCACTCGCAGAGCATCAGCACCTTTTCCTGCGCCGTGCAGGCAGGCTTTCTCGCCGCCTGCGCCGCCGGCTCGCGGCGTGTCGTGGTGCGCTCGGGCTTGGGCGGCGCATCGGCGGCGGCCGTCCTTCGTGCGATGCACGCGCGCAAGTGCTTCTCGATCGGCGGATAGTATTTCCAGCCGCGGCTGAGCGGCGGCAGTTCGAGGTGAACCTGCTTCCACTTCGGATGGCCGTTCGCCTGGAGATTGTCGAAGTTCGTGCACAGCGAATCCGCGAACTTCGTCATCGTGCCGACCGTGCCCTTCAGACCGTAATCGTAGGTGACGAGGAAGGCCTTGACCGTGAGCGTCGGCGTTTCTTCCTGGATCCAGTTCGGATAGCTCGACGTGCGGATCGTCGCGGGGAAATAGGTCTGCTTGGCGCGCGCGGTTTCGGGCGCGCTCGGGTCGAGGCGCAGCAGCTTGATCTGTTGCAGCAATTCGGGATTCATGTCCTGAAAGAGCTTCGCAGGCTGCCCCGCGACGATGATCGCCACGTCGATCTTGCGCACGATCAGCTTCGCGAGCGCATCTTCGTTGCTGTAGTGCTGCGCGTTCTGGTCGGGAATCGGCTCGCCGAACATCAGGCGATAGAGCGTCGCCGACGACTGCGCCGTGCCGCTGCCGATCAGCCCCACGCTGATGTTCTTGTCCTTGATTTCGTGGATGTACTTGAGCGGCGAGTCCGCGCGCACCACGAAATAGATCTCCTCGTCATAGAGCGGCATGATGAGCCTGAGCGGCTGGATGATCTTGCCGGCATCGGCGTTGCCCGAGGTCGCCATGTCCACATACGCCTGATACACGTCCGACTGCACCAGCGCGAACTTCACGTTGGGCTCGTAGCGCATGCGCTGGACGTTCTCCGCCGACCCCTTCGACGCGAGCACTTCGAGGTCGATGCCGACAGGATCGGCGACGATCTTCGAGAGATCCTGCCCGATCTGGATATAGGTGCCGCGCTCGGGGCCGGTCACGATCTTGTACGGGACGTCGGCGGCGAGCGCGCGGGTCTCGACACCGTAAAGCCCGCACAGGACAAGGAAGGCGAATCCCCAGCGCATGAATTTCGACGAGTGCATGTTTTACCCTTTGTATCGGAGTTGGACGGGTGCTGCGAATCTCAGGCGACCTCGCGCGCTGGCGGCCGCGCCGCGCGGGAAGTCGCGTCTTGCCGGACCGGCGCCGCTGGCGGGCCGCGCGTCCGGCGATCGTGGACCGATCGGGACCGTGTGCTGGACTCAGCGCGATGGCTTGGGCATCGAGTCGCCGCCGCTCCAGCCGAACTGCTTGATCGCACGTTCGAGTTCGTCGGCGTTCTCGCCATCGGGAAGGGGCGCGCGCGGGGCGGGCCGGGTCTCCGTCGCGCCCGTGCTGCCCGGTGTGTTGCCCGTGACGGCGGCCGTGCGGGTGGCGGTCGCGGGCATCGGCGCGGGGGCGGGCGCTGTCGTTGTCATCGTGTTGGCCGGCGCGGTCGTCGTCACGACGGCGGCGGTCGAGGGAATCGCCGTCGCGACTCGCGCGGCAGGCGCGGGCGCAGGCGCGGCGTATGAGGGCGCGGCGCTCGGGGCTGTGGTCGTCGCGGTCGCGGTCGTCGGGGGGACGGTACTGCGCGTCGTCGCGGGCGTGGCCGGCGTGGCGTGCTCCGCGGTCGTGGGCGGCGTCGTCGTCGCGGCGATTGCCGTGTTGTGCGCGGCCGTGGTCGGCGTGTTTCGCGTGGCCGTCGTCGTCGACGTGGCGGGCGTGGTCGGCAGGAGCGGCGGCGAGATGGCGGGCGCCGGAATCACGGTGACATCGGCCATCGCCGACGACGGCGCGCTGCGCGCATAGCTGGACGAACGCCGGCTTTCGCGCGCGGGCGACGGCGTGGTGGTCGCGTGCGTCTCGGCTGGCGGCGCTGCGGGTGCGCGCGCAGCGGCGACCGCCTGTTTCTGCGGTGTCGCGGTCGGCGGTGTCTGCGCTGGCGTCGGGGTCGTCGCGGCCGCCGGCTTCGCTGCGGCGACATGGGCAGGCGGCGTCGCGGGCTGCACGGCGACGGCCGTGGCCGGCGGAACAATCGCGGCGGGCGGCACGGCGCCCGCGTTGTCCGGCGCCGCTTTCTTCTTGGCGAGCGGCGGCGTTCCCGCGAGCCAGCCCGCGTGCGTGATGACGCGTTCGAGCATCGCCTGCGATTCGGTATTGCTGCCGTCGAGCGCGAGCGCCTCGCCCGCGTTCTGCTGGACGCACGCCCACGCCGATGTCTTCTCGCATGCCCGCGCGAGTTGCAGCGCGGCGTCGCGTTCCAGTTCGCGTTGCGCCAGATCGTCTTTCAGGCGCTGCACGTCGGGCCTCGATTGTTGCGCCGTTGCAATGCTCTTCAGCCGGTTGCGCGCGGCGCTCAGATCGTGCTGCTCCATCGCGCGGCGCGCGGCCAGCACGGTATCGCCGATGGACATCGGCCGGTCGTCGGCTGAAGGCCGTCTCTCGATCGCCGCCGATACCGCCGGTGTAGCCGTCGTCGCGGGCAGAGCGCCGGTTTGCGTGCGGCCGCCCGGCTTCGCGTCGATCGCGCCGGAAGCGCTGTGCTGGGTGCTCGGCGGCGCATCCTCGTCGACGGCGCTGCCGTCGTGCAGCAGGTAGGCGGTGCCGCCCGCGAGCAGCGCCAGCGCGCACACGCTGGCGATCATCGTCTTGCGGCGGTTCCATCCTTCGGAGTCGGGGAGAACGTCCGGATCGGCTTCAAGTGAGCCCGGCGCGGAATTCGACAGCGATGGCGACGCCGCGCCGGAGGCCGCGTTTGAAGACGCGGGCGCAACGGGTTCGGGAGTGCGCGCGACCGATGGCGGCACGGCGCCGGCGACGGGCGCCGCCGCTGCGAGCGCCGGTCCTGCGGCCGCTCCCGCTGCGGCCGCGCCTGCCGGCTTGAACAGCCCGCCGCGCTCTTTCGCCTGTTCCGCGCCGCGTGCCTTGGCGCGCCCTTCGCCGAATGCGGCAGCGCGGTCGGCGCCGCAGTTCGGGCAACTGTCCGCGCTCTTGCGCAGCGTGCTGCCGCAGCGCTGGCAAACCACGGAGAACATCGATGCAGGAAAGGTCAGACGGGTAGTCATGCTGAATCCCTCGAAGGACATGTGCGTGTTTCCATGCCGCCATTCATGCGGACTTCGCGCGCAACGCGGCGAGGTCTCGCGAGCAGCAATCCTTCGTTCTCCCTATGCGGGGAATGCTCAGATATAGGGAAGCGACAGGTCAAATATGTGTCAACTCATCAAGCGCGTCAATCGCCGTTCGCCCCTACAAGCCGGCTGGCGCGGGTTAAGGAACACCATCAAATCAGATACTTGACACCGCATTCGAAACCGGCGTCCGGCCGTGCGCGGCGCGTGAAACGATTGCTGCCGATGCATCGAAAAGCGGGTCGCTTGCTTCCGGTGCGCAGTTTCTGACATATTGAGCGTCCACGGGCGGCTTTGAACCGCCAATTTCCAGCTAAAAAAAGACAAGGCCACATTGCAAGTCAGCGCCAACCCAGACGATTCACCATGCCCAAGCCGTTCGAGCGCGTAACGCACCTGTTCGTGTCGCCTCGCTGGGTGCTGGCAGGCGGCGCGCTGCTGTTGATCGCGATGTTTTCCATTTGCGGGGCGATCCTGTGGGACGCCCGCCAGGACGCGTTCGACCGCGCGCAGGACGCCGCGCGCAACACGATGCTCGTCATCGAGCGCGACATCGCCCGCAACATCCAGTTGTATGACCTGTCGCTGCAGGCGGTGGTCGACGGCGTGCACGATCCGCGGCTCGCTTCCTTGCCGCCGGACATCCGGCGCGGCTATCTGTTCGACCGTGCCGCGGACGCCGAGTATCTGGGCGCCGTGTTCGTGCTCGATGCGCGCGGCGACATCGTCATGGATTCGCGCGTGAGCGAGCCCGAGCCCGCCAACTTCGCCGATCGCGACTACTTCCAGGCTCATGTCGCGACGCGCAACGCCGGGCTCTATGTCAGCCATCCGTATCGCTCGCGCATGCGCCAGCTCGATCCGAGCATCGCGCTCTCGCGGCGCATCGACAATCCGGACGGCTCGTTCAGCGGGATCGTCGTGATCGCCGTGCAGCTGGAATATTTCCATCACCTGATGGCCGGGCTCGCGCTCGGACCGCACGGCACGATGGCGCTGATCCGCGAGGACGGCACGCTCCTGATGCGCTCGCCGTACAGCGAACAGGTGATCGGCCGCGACCTGCGCGGCACGGGGCCGTTCACGAAGATGTCGCAGGCAGCGGAAGGGCAGTTTCCGGACGTGGCGTCGATCGACGGCGTGAAGCGCATCTATTCATACCGGCATCTGCCGGGCCTGCCGCTGATCGTGGAGATCGCGACGGCCGAGACCGACATCTACGCGAACTGGCGCACGCGCGCGTGGCACATCGGCATCGTGATGGGCGCGTTCGGGCTCGCGTTCGCGGTGCTGAACCTGATGTTCGCGTATTCGCTGCGCCAGCGCGCGCGGGCCGAATCGGCGCTGATGATGCTCGCGCGTCTCGACAGCCTGACGGGCCTTTCCAACCGCCGCACGCTCGACGAACTGCTGGAGCGCGAATGGCGCCGCGCGAACCGCAGCGGCCAGCCGCTTTCCATCCTCTTTGTCGATATCGACCGCTTCAAGAACTACAACGATACCTACGGCCATCAGGCCGGCGACGACGTGCTCGCGGTGGTGGCGAAGTGCATCGCGGGGCGCCTTTCGCGTGCGGGCGATGTGGCCGCGCGCTATGGCGGCGAAGAGTTCGTCGTGGTGCTGCCGCACACGGGCCGCGAAGGCGCGCTGCAGCAGGCGGAGACGATGCGCCACGCGGTGGCGGCGCTCGGCATCGCGCATGCGGGAAGCGAATTGCACAAGGTCACGGTGAGCATCGGCGTGGCGACATGGCAGGCCGACGGGCACGCGGAGCACGCGCGGGAACACGCGCCGGCCCAGCCCGGACGGACGCTCGCCGCCGTCCTGCGCGCCGCCGACGAGGCGCTGTATCGCGCGAAGCAGACGGGCCGCAATCGCGTGTTCGGCGTTCAGGTGGCGTGACGGGCTGCCGGGTTCGCAAGGAACGTCGAAGACGCGCCACGCCTCGCCGGCCTCCCGCGCTGCTTGCCTGAGCGGCGCCTTCGCCGCCCGGCGCCGCTTATTTGCCCCAGCGCAGCACCAGCGGATCGAGCCGGCGCGCGACCTTCAAGAGGCCATCGCGCACGGCGGGATGCATCGGCGCGAACGGATGGCGCACGGCGTCGGAGCCGATGACGCCGCCTTCCTTCATCAGCGTCTTGCACGCGGCGAGCCCGCACTGGCGGTTTTCGTAGTTGATGAGCGGCAGCCATTGCTGATAGAGGTCGGCGGCTTTTTCGGCGTCGCCGGCGAAGTACGCATCGACGATCTGGCGGATGCCGTCCGGATACCCGCCGCCCGTCATCGCACCGGTTGCGCCCGCATCGAAATCGGGGATCAGCGTGATCGCTTCCTCGCCGTCCCACGGACCGACGATCGCGTCGCCGCCCAGTTCGATCAGCTCGCGCAGCTTCGAGGCCGCCTGCGCCGTCTCGATCTTGAAATACGACACATGCTCGACTTCCTTCGCCAGCTTCGCGAGAAACGGCGCCGAGAGCGGCGTGCCGGCGACGGGCGCGTCCTGGATCATGATCGGGATGTCGATCGCATCCGACACCTGGCCGTAGAACTCGCGGATGCCGCGCTCGCCGACGCGGATCGTCGCGCCGTGGTACGGCGGCATGATCATCACCATCGCGGCGCCCGCGTCCTGCGCGACGCGGCTGCGCGCGGCGCAGATGTGGGTGCTGAAGTGCGTCGTCGTGACGATCACCGGCACGCGGCCCGCGACGTGTTCCAGCACGGTCTTCTGGACGGCGCTGCGTTCGTCGTCGGTGAGGGCGAACTGCTCCGAGAAATTGGCGAGAATGCACAGACCGTCCGATCCGGCGTCGATCATGAAATCGATCGCGCGCTTCTGGCCTTCGAGGTCGAGGCGGCCGGCGTCGTCGAAGATGGTCGGCGCGACCGGGAACACGCCGCGATAGGGCTGCTGTGCCATGAGACTGTCTCCTTGTGGGTTGTACTGCGCCGACTATACGGCTGCAAAAGCGCGGCTGTATAGTGAAACCTTTCCATCGCATGATCGCTTTTGCGACTCACCCCGCCTCATGAAAAACACGCCCGACGTGCTGATGTCGCGCCTGCGGATGAAGCAGCTCCAGTTGCTGATCGCGCTCGACGACCACAAATCGCTGCACAAGGCCGCGGGCGCGATGGCGATGACGCAGTCCGCGGCCAGCAAGGCGCTCGCGGAACTGGAATCGATGCTGGAGGCGCCGCTCTTCGAGCGCGCGAAGACCGGGCTGATCCCGAACCAGTTCGGCCGCTGCGTGATCCGCCACGCGCGCGTGCTCGCGACCGACCTCGCGTCGCTTTGCCAGGAAGTCGCGCAGATCCGCTCGGGCACGGGCGGGCGGCTCGCGGTCGGCGCGATCATGGGCGCGGTGCCTAAGGTGGTCGCGCCGATCGTCAACGCGCTCAATGCGAGCCATCCCGAACTGTCGATCGAGATCGTCGAGGACACGAGCGTGCGCATGCTCACGCTGCTCGACGACGGTCACCTCGATCTCGTGATCGGGCGCGCGAGCGTGGCTGCGGAGCCGTCGAAGTATCACTATCAGGCGCTCGACGACGAGCCGCTTTCGGTGGTCGTGGCGCCGCATCATCCGCCGCTGTCGGAAGACGTCGTGACGCTGGCGGATCTGGCGGGGCATCGCTGGGTCACGTATCCGGGTTCCATGCCGATGAACGCGCTGCTCGCGCGCGAGATGGACCTCGCGGGCGTGGCCCCGCCCGCGAGCCGCATCTCCACGGCGTCCACGTTTGCCACCGTCGCGCTGCTGCAAGAGGGCGCGGATCTCGTCTCGATCCTGCCGACGGATGTCGCGGCACTGTTCGCCCGCCACGGGATGCTGCGCATCCTGCCAGTCAGGTTGAGGTCGAAGTCGCAGACGTTCGGGATCGTGACGCGCAAGGGCGGCGTGCTCTCGCCGCCCGCGAAGCAGTTCGTGCAGTTGCTTCGCGAGCAAAGCCGCGCGCCGAGACAGCTTGCGGGCAATTAAGGAGCTGTTTAAGCCGGATTAGTCGACTTTAGGCCGGCCGTGCGCTGCACGCGCCTATACTTTCGACACGTGCTGCGACCGAAGTTTCTGCCTTCGGCCATTGCGATCGGCGGCAGCATTCGCTGCGCGAACATCGACGAACGTCCACAGGCGCCAGCGGCGCCACAGCGAGCGGAAGCGGCCATGAGCGACACATCTGCCGATGAACTGGAAGGACTTGTCGCCACGCTGCGCGCACAACAGACGGCGCTCACCGAACGGTGGATGAAGCTCGTCTTCGGCGACGCGGAAGTCGAACACTCGGACCAGCTCACCTATCGCCAGCTTGCGGACCATCTGCCCAGCATCTTCGAGGAAATCTGCATCGTGCTCGAACGGCGCAACCTGCGCGAACAGGAAGGCGCGATCGAGCGCAATGCGCGGCAGCACGGCCAGTGGCGCTGGCAGCAGGGCTACCGCATCGACGAACTGGTGCGCGAGCTCGATCTCTTTCGCCAGGTGCTGCTCGCGGCCATCGGCGAATACGCGAACGCGCATCCGGCGTTCGCCCGCGACGCCGAAGAACGCGCGCGGCTGATGACCGACGAGGTGGTGAGCTTCGTCACGCTGGCGTCGATCCGCGAGGCGGTCGGCGAGCGCGATCGCAAGATCGACGAATACACCGGCATGCTCGAACGCGCGAATCACGAACTGACGCTGCGCCAGCGGCTCATCGGCGATCTGTACGAATCGCGCATGCAGGTGACGCGGCGCGTCGCCCACGACCTGCGCAACTTCCTGAACGTGTTCTCCACCGCACTGCAGCTGGCCGGCCGCGCGCCCGCGAAGAGGGACGCGGCGCTCGCGCTCGCGAACCGCCAGGTCGCCGACATGACGCTGCTCGTCGACGAAATGGTCGAGTATTCGAAGGTGCTCAACGACGACGCGGTCCTGACCGTCGAGCCGGTAGACCTCACCGGCCTCTTCGACGAACTGATGCAGGCGAGCCGGAGCGCCACCGAGTCGAAGGGTCTCAAGCTCAGCGGACATATCGACCCGGGCCTTTCCGTGGTCACGTCGAACCGGCTGAAGCTCAAGCAGGTCGCGTACAACCTGCTGTCGAACGCGATCAAGTACACGTCGTCGGGCGAAGTCTCGCTGACGATGAGCGCCGTCGCCGAAGGACGATGGCGGCTGCGGGTAGCGGACACGGGCGTCGGCATCGGCGCGGACGATCAGGAGCGCGTCTTCGAAGAGTTCGAGCGCGCCGCCTCCGACGACATCCCCGGCACCGGCCTCGGGCTCGCGATCGTCAAGGAACTGTCGCGCGCGCTCAAGGGCGACTTGCGTTTCCAGTCGTTCAAGGGCAGCGGCAGCGTGTTCGAAGTGGTGTTTCCGGTGACGCTCGACGTGGCCGGCGACGCGAATCCCCCCGACCCATCCCGCCGCGCGGCGTGAAATAAAACCGACATTGTTTGCCTCTACCATCGACAACCTCGTGACATCCCCCATCTTCCGAGGAATCGTCTCATGTCAGAGTGTGTCGAAAGGCCGTCGCGCCGTATTCTTCTCAAAACCCTTGCTGGCGGCGCGGGCCTCGCGCTTGCCGGATCGCGTATCGGCGAGGTGCTTGCGCAGGGCGTCGCGCCGGCGGTCGTGACGGCCGACAAGCTGCGTCCGCAATTGCCGGGCGGCGTCATGAGCGGCGACGTCACCGCGACGAGCGGCATCGTCTGGAGCCGCGCGGACCGTCCGTCGCGGATGATCGTCGAGTATTCGACGAGCGAGCGCTTCCAGACCTTCGAGCGGCGCATCGGCCCGGCCGCGCTCGAAAGCAGCGACTTCACCGCGCGGATCGATCTGACCGGACTTCCGCCGGGCGCCGATCTGTACTATCGCGTGCGCTTTCAGGACCTCGCCAACGAAAAAGCGCTGAGCGAGCCGGTGACGGGCCGCCTGCGCACCGCCGCCGTGAGCCCGGCCAAGCCGGTCACGTTCGTCTTTTCCGGCGACGAAGCGGGGCAGGGCTGGGGCATCAACGAACGCTTCGGCGGCTATCGGGTGTACGAAGCGATGCGCCGCGAGTCGCCCGATTTCTTCATCCATTCCGGCGACCAGATTTACGCCGACGGCCCGATCCAGTCCGAAGTGAAGCTGCCCGACGGCACGCTGTGGACCAATCTCGTGACGGAAGCGAAGTCGCACGTCGCACAGACGCTCGACGACTATCGCGGCGCGTTCGCCTACAACCAGCTCGATGCGAACAAGCGCCGCTTGATGGCGGAAGTGCCGTTCCTCGTGCAATGGGACGATCACGAAGTGCGCAACAACTGGTATCCGGGCCAGCAAATCGGCGCGGCGGAGAAGCGTTACACGACGCGCGCGGCGTCGCTGCTCGCGGCGCGCGCGAAGCAGGCGATGTTCGAATACAACCCGTTTCGCATCAACCAGCTCGATCCCGAGCAGGTGTATCGCGGCTTCCAGTTCGGGCCGCTGCTCGACGTCTTCATGCTCGACGAGCGCTCGTATCGCGGGCCGAATTCGCCGAACCGGCAGACGCGGCTCGATGACGAGTCTGCGTTTCTCGGGCCGCAGCAGACCGCGTGGCTGAAGGCATCGCTGAAAAATTCGCGGGCGACCTGGAAGGTGATCGCGAGCGACATGCCGATTTCGCTCGTCGTGCCCGACGCGAATCCCGATGTGCCGAAAGGCACGTACGAAGCGTGGGCGAATGCCGACGACGGCGCGCCGTCGGGACGCGAACTGGAACTCGCGGAAATCCTGCGCTTCATCAAGCGCGAGAACATCGAGAACGTCGTGTGGGTGACGGCCGACGTCCACTACGCGCAGGCGACGCACTACGATCCGTCGCGGGCGAAGTTCACCGAGTTCAAGCCGTTCTGGGAATTCGTCGGCGGGCCGATCAATGCGGGCACGTTCGGACCGAATGACCTCGACACCACGTTCGGCCCCGAGCTTCGCTACGTGAGCGTGCCGAAGGACAATCCGCAGAACCAGTCGCCGGCTGCGCGCCAGCAATACTACGGCCGCGCGAAAATCGATCCGGCGAGCCGCGCGATGACCGTGTCGCTGCACGATCTCGACGGCAAGTCGCTCTGGGAAGTCACGCTCAATCCCGAAGCGTGACCGACGCTCATTGTCCGAAGGGCACGTCGCATTGCGGGACGACGCCGCACGTCTGCTGCCGGCGCGCGGCCGAGACGACGTCGCCCTGTCGAGTCGCCCCGTAGGACGTGGCGTCGCTGGCTGGCATCGCGGCTTCTGCGGCTTCGCGCAAAGCGGCGGCGATGGCGTCGTCCTGTGCTTCCTGCGCGTAGCTCGCGTTCATCGTGGCAAACGTCAGCGCGGCCGCTGCGGCGATCATCAGTCTTGCTTTCATGTGAAGCTCCTTCGTGTGCGCGGTCATACGACGGCAGTCGCCCGCGACCTCGCCCGGCTGGATATCGCGCTGTTTCGATGGCGGCCCCGGTGATAGCCGGCAGACATCCCGCTGCCGGTTATCCGCGCGCATCGACGTAAAGCGGTCGGACGCCGGTTCCTGGCGCGATGTGGCGCGCCGTGCCGGCGTTGGTTGTGTGTGCCTTGCGCGATTCGGTGCCGTGCGTGCGATGACGAGGATTGATGAAGCCGTCCTGCCATCTGCTTTTTTGGGTCCGCACGCACCTTAAGGCGCGTGGGTGAAATTTAAGTTGGCGGGCGGGATGCGCATAGTCCTCTTGAGGAGGGCGCGTGATGGGGGGAACGAGAAAAAGGCCGCGAACCAAAGGTTCGCGGCCTCTCAGGCGAAAGCAGTCACCCTTCAACCGACCACTTCCTCCACCCGGTCCTCTTCCTCGACCGACTGCCGGATCAGATGATCGAACGCGCCAAGCGACGCCTTCGCGCCTTCGCCCACCGCGATCACGATCTGCTTGAACGGCACGGTCGTGACGTCGCCGGCAGCGAACACGCCGGGCACGGACGTCGCGCCCTTCGCGTCGACGACGATCTCGCCGTGGCGCGACAGTTCCACCGTGCCCTTGAGCCATTCCGTATTCGGCACGAGTCCGATCTGCACGAACACGCCTTCGAGATCGACGCGCTTCGTGTCGCCCGAACGCAGATCCTTGTACACGAGCCCGTTCACTTTGTTCCCGTCGCCGGTGATTTCGGTGGTCTGCGCTTGCGTCACGATCGTCACGTTCGCGAGGCTCTTCAGCTTCTTCTGCAACACCGCGTCGGCACGCAGTTCCGCGCCGAACTCGATCAGCGTCACCGCGCTCACGATGCCGGCCAGATCGATCGCGGCCTCCACGCCCGAATTGCCGCCGCCGATCACCGCGACGCGCTTGCCCTTGAAGAGCGGCCCATCGCAGTGCGGACAATACGCGACGCCACGATTGCGATACTCGCGCTCACCCGGCACGTTGATCTCGCGCCAGCGCGCGCCGGTCGCGAGCACGACCGTCTTCGCCTTGAGCACCGCGCCGTTCGCGAGACGCACTTCGTTGATGCGGCCGGGGATCAGCGCTTCGGCGCGCTGCACGTCCATGATGTCGACGTCGTAGCTCGTCACGTGCTGTTCGAGCGCCGTCGCGAACTTCGGTCCTTCGGTTTCCTGCACGGAGACGAAGTTCTCGATCGCAAGCGTGTCGAGCACCTGTCCGCCGAAGCGTTCCGCGACGACGCCCGTCGCGATGCCCTTGCGCGCCGCGTAGATCGCCGCGGCTGCGCCCGCCGGCCCGCCGCCGACGATCAGCATGTCGAACACCGGCTTCGTTTCGAGTGCCTTCGCGGCGCGCGCGCCGGCGTTGCTGTCGAGCTTCGCGAGGATTTCCTTCACGCCGGTGCGGCCCTGGCCGAACACTTCGCCGTTCATGTAGACGGTCGGCACGGCCATGATCTGGCGCGCTTCGACTTCGCTCTGAAAGAGCGCGCCGTCGATCGTCACCTGACGGATACGCGGATTGATGATGCTCATCACGTTCAGCGCCTGCACGACTTCCGGGCAGTTCTGGCATGAGAGCGAGATGTAGGTTTCGAATGTGTAGTCGCCGTCGAGATTGCGGATCTGTTCGATCACGGCATCGTCGAGCTTGACCGGGTGGCCGCCGACTTGCAGCAGCGCCAGCACGAGCGACGTGAATTCGTGGCCCATCGGAATGCCGGCGAAGCGGATGCCCGCGTCCTTGCCCGGTTCGCCGATGGAAAACGACGGTTTGCGCTCGTCGTCGCTATGCGTTTCGATCACCGTGATACGGTCCGACAACGCGGCGATTTCTTCGAGCAGCGCCTGCAATTCGCGCGACTTGTCGCCGTCGTCGAGCGACGCGACGATTTCGATCGGCCGGCTGACCTTTTGCAGATAGGCTTTCAACTGAGTCTTGAGATTGGCGTCGAGCATGGCGTTCCTGACCTGGCGTGAGATGAGCGGACCGGCTCTCGTGAAACCGGTCCGCGTCGTGCGATGACTAGCTACAGCGTGGCGCTCAGATCTTGCCGATCAAATCGAGCGACGGGGTCAGCGTTTCCGCGCCCGGCGTCCACTTCGCGGGGCAGACTTCGCCCGGATGCGCCGCGACGTATTGCGCGGCCTGCACCTTGCGCAGCAGCTCGCCCGCATCGCGGCCGATGCCGTTGTCGTGGATTTCGCACAGCTTGATCTCGCCTTCCGGGTTGATCACGAAGGTGCCGCGCAGCGCCATGCCTTCTTCCTCGATCAGAACGTCGAAGTTGCGCGAGATCGTGAGCGTCGGGTCGCCGATCATCGGGTACTTGATCTTGCCGATCGTGTCCGACGTGTCGTGCCACGCCTTGTGGGTGAAGTGCGTGTCGGTCGACACGCCGTAAATCTCGACGCCAAGTTTCTGGAATTCAGCGTAGCGGTCGGCCAGATCGCCGAGTTCGGTCGGGCAGACGAACGTGAAGTCGGCCGGATAGAACACGACGACGGACCACTTGCCCTTGAAGTTCTCATCCGTGACGGGCACGAACTCGCCGTGGTGGTATGCGGTGGCCTTGAAGGGCTTGACTTGGCTGTTGATGATCGGCATTCGGTGGGTCCTTGTGGGGGTGGTGAAGAAGTGAATGAATTATGCTTTTAACTATCGACTTGAGGAAATCAATTAATTTTATTGTTGTCATACGAAATCGCTATGGCCCCGATTTGGCGTGGCGTTGGGGCGGATCATCGCAGCCAGAGATCTATCGCGCTCCCGGTCGCGGACGGGCGATGCCTCGTTCGATCGAAGCGATTCGAGCGCACCGCGTGGTTTCGTTTTCCCGAGGTTTAGGTCATTCCAACGGTAAGAGGGACGCTCTCATATCGGAGTCTTGGCGGGAACTTCGGTCCAAGCCACGAAATACCCTCGGCTCGTTAATCAATAATTTCAGTGTTTATTTCGAATTAGAAATCCCTTGCCTTGAAGACAAATTGTGACACTAATCATCCTTACAGCGTGTACCTTGAATTGCCCAATCAACCGCCCAAGACGATCTAATGAGTCTGATAAAAAGCGCGACGATTTTCATCAAGGAACAGGTGCGTGAACCTATCGGCGTATTTTGGGCGTTCGGCGCGCCGTTAGCTTATATAGCGATGTTTGCTAACTCGCCGCACACCCAAGTCGACCAGACAATCTTCCATCGTCTCGTCGGACTCTGTCTGGCCTATATCGCATTGACAACGTCCGTATTTAATTTTGGTCTTTACCTGGTCGGACGACGAGAAAGCGGTTTCGTTCGAACTTTTCTCACCGAGCCGAATCGCCGACATCGTTTTCTCCTGGCTCAGTTTCTGGCCTCGTTAGTCATGGCATTGGGCTATGGCGCTGCGTTTCTAACCTTGACGTCGGCTATCCTAATGCCGATGCCGTTCACTCAGTTGCTCGGTTTTTATTCGCTGTACGCTTGCGTTTGTGTGCTTTTCATGTTCGGCGCGATTGTAGTTGCGGCCCTGCCGCTCACATTTCAAGCAGCAAGCAGTTCACTGTCGATTTTCGTCACGATATGCGTTGTCGCGGGGTTGTCCTCGCGCGACGTCCAGTACTTTGGGCTCGCTGCGGAAATGATCAATCCCTTTGCGCTAGCAGGACAATTGATTTCCGGGACCATGTCGTTAGCGTGGCTGCCCGCCGTCTCAGTTCACGCACTGTTGTTAATGGCGTGCGGATTTTTGGGTATGGCGCATCAGCGACTTAACCCGCAATGGAGTAACCGATGAGCGCCTACGTGCCGGCAATCAAAATAGAAGATTTGCATTTTTCTTATAAGGAACGGCCCGTCTTGAGAAGCTTGAATCTCGACATACCTCCATCGAGCATCGTCGGGCTGCTGGGTTCTAACGGGGCGGGAAAAACGACGCTGTTCGATGTCGTCTGCGGATTGAAGAAGCAAGACAGTGGAATCATATGGTCGAGGTCGAATCGGCGCGACCTTGCCTATCTCACGCAAGTCATTACCATACCGAATGCATTGAAGCTCGGTGAGATGGCCGAATTGGTTCAAGATTTTTCACGTGATGATCCGCAAAATCTCACGCAACTCGTGCCGAGTTTGAGTTTAAAAGAGCAGAACAAATTTGCCGACCTCTACGAGCGGAAAGCGACAGGTTGCAGTTACGGCGAGAAGAAATGGTTTGTTTTTTTGACGCTCATGGCGCTACGCGCGGAGATGTATCTCCTGGATGAACCGACTGCAGGCGTCGATCCGGAGTTCAGCATCTATATGCAGCGAACGCTCCGGCATGTCGCAAAAAGCGGGAGGTCGATTCTATTTTCGACCCATAACATCGCGGAGATAAATCGGAACTGTGACTTCTTCTATTTTCTTCACGACGGCGTGGCGCAGCGATTTGAAAACATCGCAGACTTCATTCGCTTCAATCACGCAGACAGCGCGGAACAGGCCTTTGTCCGCTATGTGACCGACGAACCGCGCGATCATGCCGCATCCGGTGCGCTGTCCGCATCCGCATGACAGTGCGCTGCAAGCCGCCCACTCCGATATAAAAACGCGAGCAACTCGACCTATGACGATGGCCCCGATTTGGCGTGGTCCGGGTTCTGCTCGAAAACGGCACCGGCAGTAAGATCAGTCGCACCGGTGCCGCGCATCGCGCGCGGCGACGCCGAGCAATCCAACGGAGAGTCGCAATGAAAATAGGCATCATCGGAGCGGGCAATATCGGCAGCGTGCTGGCGCTGCGTTTCGTCGAACGCGGGCATCAGGTGAAGATCGGCAACTCGCGCGGACCGGGCACGCTCGGCGAAGTCGAGCGCGAAACCGGCGCCACGTCGGCCGAACTGAAAGAGGTGGTGAAGGACGCGGACGTCATCGTCGTGACGATTCCGGAGGCGAAGGTGCCCAACCTGCCGAAGGACCTGTTCGCGGGCGTTCCGGCGAGCACGGTCGTGATCGACACCGGCAATTACTATCCGCGCCAGCGCGACGGGCGCATCGCGGGCATCGAGAAGGGTTCGACGGAAAGCCGCTGGGTCGAGGAGCAGATCGGGCGGCCAGTCGTGAAGGCGTTCAACAATATCTACGCGGATCACCTGCGCAACAAGGGCACGCCGGCCGGCACGCCGAAGCGCATCGCGCTGCCGGTGGCGGGCGACGACGCGAAGGCGAAGGCCGTGGTGATGAAGCTCGTCGACGAAGTGGGGTTCGATGCCGTCGACGCCGGCACGCTCGACGATTCCTGGCGCCAGCAGCCCGCGACGCCCGTCTACACCGCCGATCGCGACGCCGAAGGCGTGCGCGCCGCGCTGCAACAGGCCGATCCGGTCAGGAAGCCCGAGTGGCGCGCAACCGACCGGAGCCCCGGCGACTTCGACAACCCCGCGTGACCTAGTCGAGCGTGATGCCGTCGAAACGGTGGCCGCCGAGCGGGCTGATCAGATAGCCGTGCACGCGCTTCGAAATCGGCTGATAGGCGTTCGCGTGCGCGATCGGCGTGTACGGCACCTGGTCCTTGAAGACGACCTGCGCTTCCTCGTAGAGCTTCGTGCGCGCGCTCTGGTCCGTGACGAGACGCGCCTTCGCGAGCAGGTCGTCGAACTGCTTGTTGCACCATTTCGCCATGTTGCTGCCGTGCACGGCGTCGCAGCCGAGCGTCGTGCCGAGCCAGTTGTCGGGGTCGCCGTTGTCGCCGAGCCAGCCGTAGAGGATCGCGTCGTGCTCGCCGTCCTGCTTCGCGCGCTTGTTGTACTCGGCCCATTCGTAGCTGACGATCTTCGCCTTCACGCCGATCTTCGCCCAGTCCGACTGGATCAGCTGCGCCATCAGCCGCGCGTTCGGGTTGTAGCCGCGCTGGACCGGCATCGCCCAGAGCGTGATCGAGAAGCCGTCCGGGAAGCCGGCCTGCTTCAACAGGTCGCGCGCCTTCGCGGGGTCGTAGGGCGCGTCCTTCAGCGCCTTGTTGTACGACCATTGCGACGGCGGCATCGGATTCGTCGCGACCGTCGCCGCGCCCTCGTAGACGTTCTTGATGATCGCCTGTTTGTCGACGGCCATGTCGAGCGCCCGGCGCACGAGCACGTTGTCGAGCGGCTTGTGCGTCGTGTTGTAGCCGACATACGCGACGTTGAAGCCGACGCCCGACAGCACCGCGAGCTTCGGATCCTTTTTCGCGGCGGCGATGTCGGCGGGACGCGCGAACGACGTCAACTGGCACTCGCCGCTCGCGAGTTTCTGCATGCGCACGGCGGCATCGGGCGTGATCGAGAAGACGAGCTTGTCGATGTGCACGTCCTTTTTGTTCCAGTAGGTCGGGTTCGCGTCGTAGCGGATCGTCGCGTCCTTCTGATAGTCGCGGAACACGAACGCGCCCGTGCCGACCGGCTTCTGATTGATGTCCTCGGGCTTGCCGGTCTTCAGCAGTTGCGCCGCGTATTCGGCGGAAACGATCGAGGCGAATTCCATCGCGATGTTGCGCACGAACACGACGTCCGCCGTCTTGAGCGTGAAGCGCACGGTGTAGTCGTCGAGTTTTTCGACCGATGCGATGTTCTTGTCGTAGCCGAGGTCGGTCAGGTAAGGGAAGCCGACCGGATGCGCCTTCTGGAACGGCTCGTTCGGGTCGACCATGCGCTTGAACGTGAAGACGACGTCGTCGGCGTTGAAATCGCGCGTCGGCTTGAAATACGGTGTCGACTGGAACTTGACGCCGTGTCGCAAGTGGAACGTGAAGCTCTTCGCGTCGGGCGCTTCGTCCCACTTTTCGGCGAGTCCCGGCACGAGGTCGAGCGAGCCGCGCCTGAACTCGACGAGCGTATCGTAGACGGCATGGGCGCCCGCATCAAAATCGGTGCTGGTCGTGTATTGCGCGGAGTCGAAGCCCGCGGGGCTGCCTTCGGAGCAGAACACGAGCGTTTTGCTCGCGGCCGATGCCATATGAGGCGCGGCGGCGAACGCCAGGGCAATGGCGCCGAGCGCCTTCAACCGCGATACGGAACGTGAACGGATCATTTTTCTTCTTCGCTGGAGTCGTTTGAAAAGGTGCCCCGTACTCTACCAAGCGATGAATTTCGGACGAAGCGATGCTTTCTGCTTTAGATCCCCGACGCGCGGCACCCTGTCCCCAAACAACGGCAAAAACCCTGCATACCGGGGCGAAAAGCTGCAAACTTTCCCGAGGGGCTTTAACATGACGTCCCGGGCAGCCGCAAATTGCCGCCAGAGACTCGCCGAAACAACTATGAAAACCGCTTCCGATTCACAAGCCGTGCAAGACGCGCAGCCCACGCAGGCCGACCACGCGGGCTTCGGCCAGTGCGCCCCCAACGAAGACGTCGAACTCGCCGCCACCGCGACGATTCCGACGCGCTACGGCACGTTCGCGTCGTACGTCTATCGCGTGAAGCGCACCGACATCGAGCACATCGTGTTCGTGATGGGCGACGTGCGGGGCGGCGAATCGGTGCTGACGCGCCTGCATTCGGAATGCGTCACGGGCGACGTGTTCGGCTCGTACCGCTGCGACTGCGGCGAACAACTGGACCTCGCGCTGCGCTACATCGCGGCGGAAGACCGCGGCATCCTGCTGTACCTGCGCGGCCACGAAGGGCGGGGCATCGGCCTCGCGAACAAGATCCGCGCGTATGCGCTGCAGGAGCAGGGGCTCGATACCGTCGATGCGAACCTGCACCTGGGTCTGCCCGACGACGCCCGCGAATACGACTCGGCCGCCGCGATCCTGCGGGCGCTGAACGTGAAGTCGGTGCGGCTGATGAGCAACAATCCGTCGAAGTTCGACACGCTGCTCAAGCACGACATTCCGGTGTGCGAACGCGTCGCGCTCGCCATTCCGATGCGCGAGGAAAACGAGCGCTACATCAAGACGAAGCAGGCGCGCTTCGGTCACTACTTCGACGAAAACGAATAACGCGCGTCACTGCGCATCATGAAAGATGATGCCAAGCGTATGCCGGTGCCCCGAGCGCAGCCGGCTCACGCCATGCCGCATGTTCACGCGATACGCGCCGCGCGTGCCCGTCACGGGCCGATGATGCACCGCGAACACCACGGCGTCGCCCTGCGAGAGCGGCACGACTTCCGCGCGTGACTGCATCCGCGGACGCTGCTCGGTCAGCACGAACTCGCCGCCGGTGAAATCGCGTCCGGGTTGCGAGAGCAGGATCGCCAACTGGATCGGAAAGACGTGTTCGCCGTACAGGTCCTGATGCAGGCAGTTGTAGTCGCCTGCCTCGTATTGCAGGATCAGCGGCGTCGGTCGTGTCTGACCGGCGCGGTGGCAACGCTCGATGAATTCGCCGTGCCGCGCCGGATAGCGCGCGTCAATCTTCATGATTTCGTTCCAGCGGTTCGCGACCGGCGCGAGATGCGGATAAGCGGCACCGCGAAGCGCTTCGACCGTCTCCGGCAGCGGATAGTCGAAATACTTGTACTCGCCGCGCCCGAAGCCGTGTCGCTCCATCACGACGCGGCTGCGGTAGAGGTCGTCGCGTGCGTAGTTTGCGGCGAGCGCCTTGCATTCCTGCGGCGTCAGCAGTTGCTCGACCACCGCGCAGCCGAACCGGTCGAGTTCGTCCTCGACACGCGACCAGTCCACCGCCGCCACGCGCTCGGCCGCCGATGCGGCTTTCGCCGCGTTTTCCCACACCTTCATCGATGGCTCCTGTCGATCCCATGAGGCTTGATCGCCTTCCGAAGCATGCAGTGTGCATCCGGGCGCGCAGGGAGAACCATCCGTGTCTTGCTCTGACATTCGACGCGCGGGCCGATCAGGGGCCGGCGGGTGCGTCGGATTGCTCGCGCGCGTGCGCATTGCGCAAACGGATGATCGTCTGGCGCGATGTGTTGAAGGTCTGCGCAACCGCCGTCACGGTCTTGCCAGCCGCGAGCGCGCGCAACGCCTGGTTGCGCTGGCTGTCGGTGAGCGAGGCGGGCCGGCCTTGCGGCAATCCCAGGCGCTTGGCCGCAGCCGCCGCCTCCAGCGCCCGTGCCCGCTTCGCAAGACGCTCCACTTCGACCGCGATTTCGAGCGCGCGCATCGGCGAGTCGCTGCCGCTCGCGGTCAGGCTGGTGCGGCCGTACTCCAGACAAACGACATCGACGCCGCGATGCGCGAGCATCTTGAGCGTGCTCACGACGTCGCCGATACTGTTGCCGAGGTAGTGCAGCCGCGCGATCAGCATCGTGTCGCCGGCCGTCACGCGGCGCAGCACGCGCTGCAACGCGGGCCGGGCCGCGGCGGGTGCGGCGATGCCGCAGGCGTCGGCCACCACGCCGCTCATGTCCACGAGAAAACCGGCGGCGTCGATGTCGAAGAGATCGCGCTCGCGCACGGTATCGTCGTCGCCGGTGTTCATGTACACGATGTACGCCATCGATCGCGCTCCTCCGGTTCGGCCTCGCGGCCCGCGCGGCCCCGCTCAGTGAGCGGTCGCGACTTCGGTGATCTTGTTCTGCAGCGCTTCTTTACGCGCCGCGATCTTCGCACCGAGCGCCATCAAGTCGATCCCGGCGCTGCGCAATTCCGGAAAGAGCGTCGATTCTTCTTCCTCGACGTGATGCTTCACGTTCTCGGAGAGCACCTTGTAGGTCGCATCGAAGCCCTCGTCGCCGGCCTTAAGCTCGGTGAACTTGTCGATCAGCGTCTTGACGAGAAAGTGCTCGACATAAGCCTCGTCGACCCCGTCTTTTTCGTCGTCTTTCAGGACGCCGCGCGCGCCGGGATAGAGCAGTTCTTCCTCGACCATCGCGTGGATCGTGAGAAGTTCGCAGGTGCGCTGAACGAGCGTCGTCTTGCGTTCGAGGTCGTCTTTCGGTGCGCGCTCGAAGGCGTCGAGAAGTTGTTCGATGGCGCGGTGGTCGGCTTCGAGTATCGCGAGTGCGTCCTGCGCGGAGGCTTTTGCTGTGGTCATGATGGCACCTCGGTTGTGGGTGCACAGCTCTAGCAATACGGGTGCCAGCGCTTGAGACCGGCAGTACGGCGGCCCGGCGTTTCAGGCGTCGCAATGCCGCATCACGTCTACGCGCCACCAGGCCGGCAAGAGCCTTTGTACGTCGGGCCGCGCAAAGCGATCGTCGATCAGATAAAGCACGCCGCGATCGTCGGGTCCGCGAATCACGCGCCCCGCCGCCTGAACGACTTTTTGCAAGCCAGGGAAAAGATACGTGTAGTCGTAGCCCGCGCCGAATGCCTCGTGCATGCGCGCTTTCATCTGCTGGTTGACCGGATTGAGCTGCGGCAGCCCGAGCGTCGCGACGAACGCGCCGACGAGCCGCGTCCCCGGTAAGTCGATGGCCTCGCCGAACGCACCGCCCAGCACCGCGAAACCGATGCCGCAGCCGTCCGGCGCGAAGCGCGCGAGGAACGCGTGCTGGTCGGCTTCGCTCATCGCGCGCGCCTGCTCCCACACCGGAACGTGCGGATGGCGCGCGGCGAAAGCGGCCGCCACCTGCGCCAGATAGTCGAAGCTGCTGAAGAAGCTCAGATAGTTGCCGGGCGCGCGCGCATATTGCGCGGCGATCAGGTCGACCACCTGCGCGACCGATTGCGCGCGGTCGCGATAACGCGTGGAGACGTCGGCGATGGCGCGCACCTGCAACTGCTCCGCGACGAACGGCGAATCGACGTCCACGCGCGCGCTCGTTTCCGGCAGGCCGAGCGTGTCGCTGTAGAAGTGCGCCGGCGTGAGCGTCGCGGAGAAGAGGGCGACCGAATGCGCGCGCGCAAAGCGCGGCTTCAGATGCGGCGCCGGGATCACGTTGCGCAGGCAGAGCACGGCGTTCGGCGTCGTCAAGCGAAAGCGCGGAGCGAGCGTGATGTCGAAAAGCGAATGCGTGTCGAAGCGCTCGGCGATACGCACGAAATGCATCGCGTCGAAATAGAAGCGCAGGGTCTCGGGCGCGAAGGCGTCGGGATGCTCGGTGAGGAAGTCGGTCATCTGCGAGATCGCGCGTTGCAGCGTGTCGACGAAGTCCGCCGGCAACGCCGTGAACGCGAGGTAATCGGCCGTCTGTCCCGCGGCCAAATCTTTCCAGCTTCGCGCGACGCGCGTGAGCGCGCGCTTGAGCGGGGGCGGCGCGGTGCGGCGCATCGCGTCGAAGACAGCCTGATCGAGCGTCGCCGAATACATGCCGCGCGCGCGTTCGACGAGATTGTGCGCCTCGTCGACGAGCACGCTCACGCGCCAGCGGTTCGCTTCGGCGAGCGCGTACAGCATGGCGCTCGTGTCGAAATAGTAGTTGTAGTCGCCGACGATCACGTCGCTCCAGCGCGACATTTCCTGCCCCAGGTAATAGGGGCAGACTTCGTGCGCGAGCGCGACTTCGCGGAGCGCGGCCTTGTCGAGGCTCGCGACTTGCAGCGCGGCGGCGCGCGCGTCGGGCAGGCGGTCGTAGAAGCCGCGCGCGAGCGGACACGATTCGCCGTGGCACGCACGGTCCGGATGCTCGCAGGCTTTCTCGCGCGCGGTGAGTTCGAGCACGCGAAGCGGCGCGCGGTCCGGCGCTTCCGTCAGCGTTTTCAAAGCGTCCAGCGCGAGTTGCCGCCCGGCGCTTTTCGCGGTGAGGAAGAAAATCTTGTCGAACTGCTGCGCGGGCCACGCCTTGAGCAGCGGAAAGAGCGTACCGACGGTCTTGCCGATGCCCGTTGGCGCCTGCGCCATCAGGCAGCGCTGATTCACCGCGCAGCGATAGACGGCTTCAGCGAGTGCGCGCTGTCCCGGCCTGAACGACGCGTGCGGAAACGCGAGCGCGGCGAGCGCCGCGTTGCGCGCCTCGCGATGCCGCACTTCCTGCGTGGCCCGCGCGATGAAACGCTCGCACTGTTCGACGAAATGCGCGCGCAACGCGTCGGCTGAGTGCGTCTCGACGATGACCGTTTCCTTCTGGCTCGCGATGTCGAAATACACGAGGGCGATGCGCATCTGCATGAGGCCCAGCTTGCTGCACAGCAGCCAGCCATAGACGCGCGCCTGCGCCCAGTGCAGATGCCGGTGATTGTCGGGCATCGCATCGAGCTTGCCGCGATGGGTCTTGATCTCTTCGAGCTGATTCGAGGCGGGATCGTAGCCGTCGGCACGGCCGCGCACCTGAAGCGGCCCGAAGACCTCGCCGAGCGCAATCTCCGTCTGATAATCCGCCGGCCGCCGGGCGGTCACCGTCGCGTGTCCGGCGATACCTTCGAGTGCCGTGGGCGACGGAGTGAAGCGCAGATCGAGGTCGCCGCGCTTGGCTGTGAATTCGCACAGCGCGCGGACCGCGACGACGTAGCGCGGCGCGTTGTCCGAGACGGGCGGATCCGGTTGTGTGGCTACTGTATGCATGTACAGTAGTTTAGCATCGGGCGCTAAGGACGCGTCCGGCAGCGATGACGCTTGCCGCCAGACGCATCGTTCCTGCAACGGCTTACTGCTGGGCTTCGGCGGTCACGTCGGCTTGCTGGGCTTTCGCGAGTCGCGCATCGCTCGCATTGCCCTGACCGGCTTGCTCGGCCGCAATCGTTTGCTCGCTCATCCCGCGTTGAGAACTCGGCGCGCCTTGCGACGGACCATAGAACGGCGCCGGTCCATAACCGCTCGCAAAGACGGACGACGCGAACACCGTGACGAGTGCGGCACTAACGGAGATCCATACCTTCTTCATCATGTTGCTTCTCCTGATCTGATCGGGTTTCAATATGCACTTCATCGGCCTTGCCTGACGGGGGTGAGCTTTCGACCAGCTGAAATGTGAAGGCAGTGTACGTGCCGATCCATAAGATTTGATCCCCCATGAAGCCCATGTTCTTTTGGGTGTACGGATGATCGATGCGACCGGCTGGATCGATTCGGCAGCGCTTCAAGAAGTGCTTAAATCAGGAGACGGAGAGGCGTCGAATGCGTCTCAAGGAGGTTCGAAGGTTCGGATGACGAATTAAATTCGATTTCGTTGGAGAGCCTGTCAGGCCGCGAGACCTGCGTCGTTCGATGCGGACCGCGAGCCCAGTCGATAACCCGTCACGAGTCCGAGGTCATACGCGCTCTCGAGCGCACGCGCGAGCTGTTCGACGCCGATCACGCAAAAGTCGGCAGTGAGTTTGCCGGTCGCTTCCAGACTCGTGATGCCGAGTGCGTCGCTCGCGATCATTTCCAGTAACTCGAAACGTTCGTCGTTGGTGATGTTGCTCATGTCTTGCTCCCATGTGCGAATGAACCTGACGCCGCTCTTGCTTCGGATTCGCTTGAACTGCTTAGATAATAGGCAGCATGGGATGCAACAACCTGTGGTGGAATGCCGCGCAAACGCGTGGTCGGGTGGAATATTCAATTGCAAAAATGTTCACGATGCGCGCGTCCGAACACAGGACGGGGCCGCCCCTCGGCCGCATGTTCTATGCTGGTTGAAGGCCGGCCGCTCCGCGCGAGCGTACGCGGCGGACGCGTACAGCACGTGAGGAAAGGACGATGGACGTTCAGCGATTCGGCGATGCCTGCCTAAAGCACGTGAGCGATTTGCCCGGGCCGCCGGGGCTGCCGCTCCTCGGCAATTCGCTCCAGGTTTCGCCGAGCACGATGCACACCGTGCTCGAGCGATGGGCGGTCGAGTACGGTTCGCCGTATCGCTATCGGCTCGGTCCGATGGTGGTCACGGTCTGGACGCAGGCCGACCTCTTTCAGACCGTCATGCGCGAACGGCCGCATCTGTATCGCCGCTTTTCGCCGATCGAATCCGTGATGGCCGAAATCGGCGGGAACGGCCTCTTTTCCGCCGAGGGCGCCGCGTGGGAGCCGCAGCGCAGGCTCGTGATGCAGGCGCTGTCGATTCCGAACATCAAGGCGTTTTATCCCGCGCTCGCCGCGATCACGGAGCGCTTGCAGCGGCGTTTGACACGCGCGGCATCGGAAGGGCGCACGCTTGAGATGACCGAGGAACTCAAGCGCTACACCGTCGACGTGACGAGCGCGCTCGCATTTGGCGAAGATCCGAACACGCTCGAACAGGAACACGGCGTCATCCAGGAGCACCTCGCGCTGATCCTGCCCGAGATCATGCGTCGCGTGAGCGCGCCATTCCCGTACTGGCGATACGTCCGCTTGCCGCGCGACCGCCGCTTCGATCGCACGATGACCGAAGTGCACCGCTACATCCACGCGATGATCGGACGCGCGCGCGAGCGCATGCAGCAGGCGCCGGGGGACGAACCGCACGATCTGCTCGAAGCGATGCTCATGGCACGCGATGCGCCCGGCTCGGCCACCACCGACCAGCAGATTGCCGCCAACGTGCTTACGCTGCTCGTGGCCGGCGAGGACACCACCGCCAACACGATCAACTGGGCGCTCATGTACCTCAGCGGCGACGCGGCCCTGCAGCAGCGCCTCGCGGACCATGCGCGCGCGGTGCTCGGGGCGTCGGCGGTCTGTCCGGACTACGGCGCGCTCAAGGGTCTCGATCTCTGCGAGGCCGTCTGTAACGAAGCGAACCGGCTGCGCCCGGTCGCCGCGATCCAGACGTTCGAGCCGCTCGAGGACGTGTGCCTCGGCGGCGTCGCGATTCCGGCGGGCATGCGGCTCTTTTTTCTCACGCGGCCGGCGATGCTCGATGCGTCGAACTTCGCCAAGCCGCAGGCGTTCGATCCCGACCGCTGGATGCATCGTCACGACGAATCGCGGGGCGCGCACGAGCCGCGCGCGTTCCTGACGTTCGGCGGCGGCCCGCGCGTCTGTCCGGGCCGTCATCTTGCGAACGTCGAAATGAGGCTGGTGCTGTCGATGCTGGCCGCGAACTTCGAGATCGCGCTGGCCGTCGATCCCGCGACGATCAAGGAAGTCTCCGCCTTCACGATGGTGCCGAGCAGGATGCCGATCGACCTCAAACCGCGCGCGTAATCGAATATCCGGGAATATTCAGCGCTCGAGGTCAGTCGAAGGTCTGCGCCATCTGCTGCGGCAGCGGCACATGCAGCCACTTTTGCACGATGGCGTTCAGCTCTCCGTTCTTCTTGGCGTCGGTCAGGATGCCGTTCACGCGCGTCATGAGCTTCGGCTCGCTCTTGTTGAGCCCGACGCGGCACGACGATTCATGGATCACGTACTTGAGCACCGGCTTGTTCGGCGCGTCGGCGGGCATCAGCGTGGCGAGCTTGGTCGCGACGAAGTCGCCGGTGCCGATGAGCGGCACCTGTCCCGACACGTAGGCGGCGATCATGCCGTTGTTGTCGTCGTAACGCTTGACGACCGCGGTCGGAGGCACGCTCTTCGTGAGCAGCAGGTCCTGGAACGTGCCGCGCGCCACGCCGACCGTCTTGCCCGCGAGATCCGCTGGGCCGTTCACCTTGAGGCTCGCCGGGCCGAACACGCTGTTGTTATACGGCGAGTAGGGCTGCGAGAAGTCGATCACCTTGTCGCGCTCGGCGTCCTTGCCGAGCGTCGAGATCACGAGATCGACCTTCTTCGTTTGCAGATACGGAATGCGGTTCGCGCTCGTGACGGGCACGAGTTCGAGCTTCGCGCCCATCTTCTTCGCGAGCAGCGCGGCGACGTCGATGTCGAGCCCTTCGACCTGCATGCTCGGACCGACCGAGCCGAACGGCGCGAAATCCTGCGGGACGGCCACGCGCAGCACGCCGCGCTTTTCGATGTCGTCGATGGTGTCGGCGTGCGCCGCCGGCGCGTACGAGAGCGCGCCGAGTGTGCCGAGTGCACTGCACAGGCTCAACGCAACTGCACTGGATCGCAACGAGAGCTTCGATGGTTTCATGCGTCGTCTGAACGTGAGGGAGGAGAGGATTTGTGTCCGCCGGACGGTCCGGCAGGCTCCGACTATCTCACGAAACGCGGCGCCGAAAAAAACCGGGCGATGTGCGGGCGCGCGTCGTTAGAATCGGTTCGGGGACGCAGCACGCGGCCTGACATCGCACGCAAAGAGGACTCACGATGACCCCGACAGACACATCGGCGATCAGCAGCTGGCACGCGCATGTCTACTTCGATGCCGCAAGCCGCGATGCCGCGTGGCGGCTTCGCGAAACGATCGAAGCACGCTTTGCGGGCAGGCTCACGATGGGGCGCTTTCACGAGCGGCCGGTCGGCCCGCATCCGATGTGGTCGTATCAGATGGCGTTCGAGCCCGCGCGCTTCGCAGAGATCGTCGAATGGCTGACGCTCAATCACGGTCTGCTCGATGTTTTCCTGCACCCCAATACCGGCGATGCCTTGCGCGATCATCGCGATGCCGCGGTGTGGATCGGGCGCTCGCACGAACTCGTGCTGAAGAACCTCGGTCCGTGAACGGCCGCGCCAAAGAAAAAAGCGAGCCAGGCGGCTCGCTCTTTTCACGACTGGCGACTGCCCGCGCTTACTTCTTCGCGCTGGCGGCCTTGCCCGCTGCGACCACTTGCGTCGCACCCTTGCTGGCTGCTTCGGCGCTGGCGTTCGCATTGGTTTCGGCGGCTTCGACCACTTGCTTCGCGGCCTTCTTGGCGGCCTCGTAAGCCGTGTTCGCCGATTCCGTTGCCGCGCCGAACGCCGACTTCCACGCCGTCACGACCGCTTCGCTGCCAGCCGGCGCATTCTTCGCGAGGTTTTCGACGTACGACTGCGCGTCGTCCTGCGACTTCTTCAGTTGCGCTTCGGCCGCGGACGCGAAGGCGCTGCGCGTTTCGTTCACGACGGCATACACATCGCGCCAGTAAGCCTGCACGCGCTCGACGCTCGCCTGCGACTGGCCCGTCTGCAACGCGAGGAATTCCTGCGGATCGCGAACCGACAGCGCCTTGCCCACCAGTTCCTGGCTTTCTGCAAGCGACGTATGAACGGCCTGCACATTCAGTCCGACCAGCTTTTCAAAACCTTCGAACGTTTTGGCGGCGAGACCGTACAGCGTGTCGAAGCCCGCTTTCTGAGAGGCAACAATTTGTTCCGGGGCAAGACTGCTCATCTGTGAACTCTCCAGTTAAAAATATCGGCCTATTTGTAGTGTGATCTGCCACGCCGTTTGTTGCGACGCAACGAAGGAATCAATTCTAGGGATTAATCGATGTGTGTCAACTGCGTTTTTCCCGCTTGACCGGCATCGGGGCAGTTTGATAGGGAACGCCAGAAATGAATGAAGCCGATTATTAATTAACGGTCGTTCGTCATATTTCCCTTGCTGGACGGTCTTTGGCGCTGATTTCAGGGATTCCCCGGATAGCCATTCGGCGTGCGTCGGCAAACCGATAAGAATGCGAGTAAACACCTACCGCCAAAATCGTTAGAAATTATTTTTACAGTTGACAGCTACAGCTCGGATCTCGAAAATTCATGCATTGCAGCAAGCGCAGAAAGGCACGTAAAAACGCGCAGAAAGTGTAATTAGTAGGATTTAATCTGTGTCACGACGAAGTCATCGTCGGCAGTTAGCATTTCATTGACGCTGCAAAACGCAGCGCTCAATGTGAAAAATATAAATCGAGAGACTTGAAGCACATGGGGCGATATACCCAAACCATTGGACACCTCGAACGCAGTCACGAGGACAACGCACTCCGGCGCGCCATTGCCGCGCGCCTCGACAGAACCCTTCAGAAGGCCGGCGTCAGTTCCGCGAAAGCGGCGAACTGGCTCGACGTGAGCGAACACGACGTGCAGTTCTGGCGGCGCGGCATCACGGTTCCACCGCTCGCCGCCTTCACGCGCATCGCGCGCACGCTCGACGTCGACGTGCACTGGCTTTGTACCGGCCAATCGACAGCATCGCAGGCGGCGCCGTAACGCCGTAACGTTTCGCTAGGACAGCGACGCGAGCACGTTCGACAGCCGTCTCACATGCGCCTTGAAGGCGTCGCTCGTTTCGCGCTCGCTCGTCGCCAGATGCGACGTTTCGGCGATCGCGGCCTGCTCGTGGAAGTCGCCGACGATGCGGTCGCGCACGTCCGGCGGCATCGACCGGACGATGGAAACCAACAGGGCTTCTTGCGCGTGCAGCATGCCGAGTATCGAACGCGTGTCCATGTGACGCTCCTTCGAGAGAAACGCGCGCGGCTAGGGCGCCGGCGTGCGTCCGTGCAGCAGCACCGTGCCGATGCCGCTCGCGGCGATCACGGCCATGCCGATCGACATCCAGAGGTCGGGCGCCTGGCCGAAGAACGCCCAACTGAACAGTGACGCGAACGCGAGCTGCGCATAACCGAACGGCGTCAGCACGGAAAGCGGCGTGCGGCGCAGCGCCTGCAGCATCAGCAGTTGACCGAGCGTCGCCATCGACGCCATCAGGACGACGAGCGCCCAGCTTCCGATGCGCACTTGCCCGAGCGCGGGCAGCGTCTCGGCCTGGTCCATCCAGACGAGCACGCACAGCACGATGGTCGCGACCAGCGCGGTCAGGAAGTTCGTCGTGATCGCATCCTCGGTGCGCGACAGATGGCTCGACAACACCTGGAAGCACGCAAAGGTCGTCGCCGCCGCGATCGGAAAAATCACCGTCCAGCTAAACGCGCTGCCGCCCGGCCGCACGACGAGCAGCATGCCGATGAAACCGAGCACGACCATCGCCCATTTGCTACGCGGCACGTTGTCCTTCAGGAGCGTCGCGGCGAGCAGGGTGGAGATGAGCGGCGCGAGCATCGCGAGCGAGGTGGTCACCGGCAGCGGAAGATGCCTCAGCCCCGCGAACGTGCAGGCGGAATTCGTGAGCAGCAGGACCGCGCGCAGGCATTGCAGCTTCACGTTCGCCGTGCGAAAGAGCCCGAAGGCGCCGCGCTTCGTGAGCCACACGCCGAGCACGATCATCTGGAACAGATAGCGCACCCAGAGCAGCGCGAGAAGCGGCACTGCGACGCCGATCAGCTTCACGGTGGAATCGCTCGCCGCGAACGCCGCCGTGGTCAGAATCATGATGGCGATGCCGGCGCCGGGCCCTTGCGAATCGATGCGATATCGCGCGCGGCCTTCTCCTAGTGCTGCCATGTCGTGTCCGTCACTCTGCTTTCTCCCCGCGAAGCATCCTGCATGGCGACTACCGATCGCCGGCATGGACGCGCCCCGCGCGTCCGATTTAACCAAATGGTTCATTTTACGGACGAGCGGCGCATCGTCAACGCGATTCTCCGGTGATCCAGTGCGCGAGGCAAGGCGCGGCGGGCGGTGGCGCAAAGCGGCATGCGCTCCGGTGTGCCGCAGCGAACACACGCGCGGACCGCAGCGTGAACCCGCGCACCGACGGCCGCTGTCGCGCGCCGCTATCGTCAGACCAGGGTGGTCGGGATCGGAAGTACATTGACCAGCGCGATTCGCAAGCCGTTGCTATTTCGCGAAGAGGCTTTGCGTTCGGCTATTTGCGACCTACACTTAAAGTGATTTCTCAGGATGTCGGACGCTTGTTGCAGGAGGCAGCGATGAGAACGAGGACGCGTCAGGTGGTGCGCATGCTGGCGGACATGAGGCATGCAGCGCATTGCAGGGCATTGCGTGCCGTCGCGACCCACGAGGCGATGCGCCTCGCCGCGGCGGAAGCCGAAGCAGACGCCGGGTCGCAGGAAAAAACGCACGAGGCGCCGGACACGAGCAGCGACGCGCGCCCGCTCGAAGCCGTCAAGCGCGGCCCCGGCTATCACTGATCGTGCGGGCCACGCCGGTTATCGCGGCGTTCTTGATCCGCCGCGATAGGGCGAGAAGCGCCAGTGGCCCGAGGCGTCCTTCACGGCGATGGCGCCGTGTTCGTGCAGCATTTCGCCCACCGCGCCGGGCTTGATTTCATCACTCAGGCGGATCACGAGCAGCGTGCGTCCGCGGTATTCCACAGGCGCGGTATCGTCGTTTCCCGGCAGCGGCTCGGGTAGCCTGGCACTCGCCGCCGTAAAGCGGTTCCGGCCGCCGACCACGCCCTGGTGCTCGCCATGAGCGGCGTATTCCGCTTCATCCTCGCGATGCGCATCCGTCGTCGGCAGGCACTCCTCGTCGATCTGCGGCGCGCCTGGCTGTCCCGCGCGATACAGCTGGGCGTCGTCGCGCCTGAGTCCCGCCAGTTGCAACGCGCGTAAAGCCTCGTGTCCATCCCGATACGATGCAAATACACCCACTATGACCTGATTCATCATCGACCTCCCACGTCGATTGCGACGGCGCGGCCGGGCCTGTCGGTGGCCGGTCCGATACGGCGCGTCGGTGTCTCTTGCGCTCATGCGCCGTCTTTCGTCAGAGGAACGAAAGCAACCGGCATTCCCGAGGGCGGACAATCGTCGATGTCGTGGATGTGAGTTGCGGAGCGGGCAAGGGCTGCGCCGGGTTGCGGGGGAGGGCCCGATCACTTAAGCTGCATGAAGACGTCCTCAGCCCCCATCGCATCGACGCGAGGTTGGAATGACAGCGAAGGCCTGCGCTTATGCACTCTTGCTGCTGACGGCTTCTGCTTCAGCGGCCCCCTGTTATTCCGATGGCGACGTCGTCACGCTCGAGGGCACCGCCACGCGCCAGGCCGCGCGCGCCGCCGAAGCCTCGGCCAAATCCGTCTGGGTACTCTCGCTCGCGAGTCCCATCTGCGTGAATTCGCCCGGCACCGCGGCAGGCCAGAAGCAGCAAAGCTCGATCGACGTCGTGCAGATCGTCGATACGACGCCTGCCGAGAACTCGCGCATTCAACTGACCGGCAAGCTCGTCACCGGAAACGTGAGCGGCTACTACGCGGTGCCGACCGCCATCTGGGTGCTTAAACAGCGCGTGCTGTCAGGGCAATGAATGAGGCGTCCACGACGAAGACCGCTGCAGGCGGCACCACTGCGCGACCACGAACTGCAATGGCTGATGTTCCAGTCCGCGTTCCTCGGCAAACCGAACGATCGCATCGAATTGCGGGCCGGTGCAGCGAAACGCTTCACGCGTCGACGACGGGCAGTCTGTCTGATTCGGCATGGCGATCCTTTTTCCAGGGCCTTCTGCACCGTCGACCGATGGCACGCAGTCGCGGTGTGCTTGCACTGGATTAAGCCGCAGCATCGCGGGCGCAACCGGCTGTTAGCGCACACAAAACGATCATACGGATGCGGCTGCCCACGGGAACGCGTCGTCTTCGGCGTGACACCGTACGCGGATGCGCCGCGATCAGGGAATAAAACCGATGCCTCGTCCGTTTAATGCATGGGCCGGCATTCGCGCATCGCAATCATGCGGAACGGCCCGGCGCGACTACCAACAAGAAACCGAAACCGATGCGCGTGACCGTTGAACGCAAGCGGCGAGGAGGAGACCGTGAGTTCGGAAGCGTTTCAGCAGCAGGAACTCGTGCATATCGAACGGATGATCGCGGAACTCGAGCGCATGCCGAGGCGTCGCCGTGGCGTGGCGGCGCACAGTCCCGTCATGCAGCCCGAATACTGGCGAAAGCGCATCCATGCGCTGATGAAGTCGCCCGATGCAACCGAGACCGTGGTCCGTCACGCGGCCGCGTTGCTCGCGAAGCTGGCCGAACCGTCCGACCGGCCGCGCGGCTAGGCGTTTTGCTCGACGGGCGTCACGACGAGGTCGAGCTTTTGCGCGCCGCGCAGCACGGTGATGTTCACCGCGCGGCCGATCCGCGATCCGTCGAGCGCACGCTGCAACGCATCGACGCTGTCGACCGTGAGGCCGTCGATGGCGACGATGCGGTCGTCGTTGCGCAGCCCGCCGAGTGCGGCCGGACTGCCTTTGACGAGTTCCATCACGTGCACGCCGCTCGTCGAGTTCAGTTCGAAATAGCGCTGCACGCGCCGTGAGACCGGCACGGTCGTGCCCGCCACGCCGATGTACGCGCGCCGCACGCGGCCATGCGCGAAGATCTGCATGATGACCCACTTGGCCGTATCGATCGCGATGGCGAAGCAGATCGCCTGCGCGCCCTGGATCACCGCCGTGTTCACGCCGATCACCTGGCCGGCGGAATTGATGAGCGGCCCGCCCGAGTTGCCCGGGTTGAGCGCGGCGTCGGTCTGGATCACGTCGGGAATCATGCGGCCCGAGGTCGAACGCAAAGACCGCCCGAGCGCGGAGACGACGCCCGTCGTGACCGTCTGCGCGAGCCCGAGCGGATTGCCGACGGCAATCGCGATCTGGCCGACCGAAAGCCGCGACGAATCGCCGAGTTCCACATGCGGCAGCGGCTCCGGCGAGCCGATGCGCAGCACGGCGAGATCGCTGTCGGGGTCTTCGCCGACGAGATCGGCATCGAA
Source organism: Caballeronia telluris (assembly GCF_001544495.1). GTDB lineage: Bacteria > Pseudomonadota > Gammaproteobacteria > Burkholderiales > Burkholderiaceae > Caballeronia > Caballeronia telluris. The sequence continues at coordinate 28,134 of NZ_FCNZ02000019.1, read as the reverse complement.
CGTGGCGCCGTCCGCGAGCGTCACGCGGATATGCGTCGCGCCGTGCACGACGTGGCTGTTGGTCAGCAGATAGCCGTCCGGCGTGAAGATGAAGCCGGAGCCCGTGCCGCCGCGCGCGCCGCGGCCGTTCGCGTCGCCGGGCAGGCGTCGTTCGACGGAGATGAAGGCCACCGCCTGCTGCACGCGTGCCAGCGCGCCGATGACCGTGCGGGAGTAGGCGTCGAGGAGTGCGTGGTCGCCAAGCGCAAGCGGTTCGGCTGCGTCCGGCGCGCCCCGCGACAGATCGTCGATGAAACGGGGACGGCTTCCCATGGTGGGGCTCCGGAATAATTGGACACCGACATGCGGGGCGGACGAGTTGTTTTCAAGATAGCGGCGACGGTTCATCGCCCCGCGCGAGCGAGCACTTTCATCGGTCCGAGCCGCTCGGCGGTGCGCATCTGCGCTTCGTCGCGCACGAAGAGCGAGCCCGCATAGCCGAGCGCGTTGACCGCGATGCCGTCGACCGTCGCGACGGAGCGCGGCACGAGCAGCATCCAGTCGCGCGCGACGAGCAGGTTGTACGGCGCCGACTGATGCGCCTTGCCGTCGACGTCCACGGGCGGCACGCCCGCCGCGTCCAGCAGCGCGCGATAGCACGCCCACGCACTGTGCGCCGTCGCGGGCGCATTCATGCCGCGCGACACGTCGAAGCGGCCGAACGCGTGGGCGAACGGCAGGCCCGGCACGACACCGGTTCCATCGCGCAGACGCGCAGCCGCGACGAGCGGTTCGACCGGCAGCGCTGGACCGGGCCGCCCGAGCGGCAGCGGCACGATCTGCAAATGCTTGTGCGGCTGGCTCGCGCCCGCTTCGGGGCCGCCGTTGTAGAAACCGAGTCCGTCGAATTGATCGAGGCACGCGAACAACGCCGTGAAGTCCGCAAGATCGATCAGCGCGGATTGCGGCTCGAAGCGGCGCGTGACGACGAGCAAATGCTGGTCGATCACGTTGAACTTGTTGAGCAGAAGAATGTGACTGTCGCCGATATCCGCGACGACCAGATCATCGTCGCACGGCAAGAAAGGATTCACGCGCACCGTGCCCGGCGGCGCGGACTCGCGCCGCGCGCGGTCCTCGTCCTTGCGCGCGACGCTCGACACCTGTCGCACGAGAAACGTCATGCCTGCGTCGTCGATCGTCGCCTGGACCGTGTCAATCGGGCGCAGCGCGCCGCAGTCGAGCGCGCGGCGCGACTGCCGCAGGATCGCGGGCCACAGCGAGCCGGGTTCGGGGAAGGGCAGCGTCATCCGTCAAGCGTAACACCCGCGACGGCGCGCGTTCGATTCACGGCTCGTTGACATTGGGCGCCGGACGCACCGTCGTCAAGGTGCGCTCGGCCAGCACCGCATCGCGCTTGGAAAGCAGATGCGCGCGCAGGATCGTCGCCATGCGGCGGCCGTCGCGCGAATCGAGCGCCTGGATCATCTCTTCGTGATCGCGGATCGCGCTGTCCCACTTCGGCGTCTGGAAGTTCGAGCGAAAACGCAGCGCCTGCAGCCGCCGGTTGATCGACACGTATGTTTGCCGCAAGGCCGAATTGCGCGCGGCTTCGTTGATCTTGTCGTGGATCGCCTGATTGCGCGCGTAGTAGCCGGACAGGTCGTTCTGCTGGCGGCACGCGAGCATCGCGTAGTGCAGCGCCTTGATCTCGGCGATCTCCGTGGCCGTGATCCGCTCGCAGGCGAGTTCGCCAGAAAACGCTTCCAGTCCGCTCATCAATTCGAAGGTTTCGCGAATCTCGGCTTCGCTCATCTGCGAGACCGACGCGCCCTTGTTCGGCGAGATGTCGATCAGCCCTTCGGCGGCCAGCACCTTCAGCGCCTCGCGCAGCGGCGTGCGCGAGATGCCAAGCGTTTCGCACAGCTTGCGCTCGTTGAGCTTCACGCCGGGGGCGAGCCGTCCCTCGACGATGAACGTGCGCAGATGGTCGACGACCGTGTCGTGCAGCCGCTGGCGTTCGACTTTCGGCAAGGCCAGTTCGAACTGCGCTTCGGGCAGGTCAGCATTTTGCATTCAATACTCCAGGCTTCTTTTTCGCAATTTTACCGCACTGCCGCACGCGTACATCGGCGATTGCTGCGGCGGGGTTTTCCCCTAAGCAAAACGGCTTTGCGCGCGACCATCGGTGCGTTAGAGTATTTTGCATGCAAAATTCCAAAAGGACGCGCGCCATGCTCAAGCTCGATTTCCATCCCGCCGGACGCCATTTCCTGCAGATTCCCGGGCCGAGCCCGGTGCCCGACCGCATCCTGCGCGCGATGAGCTATCCGACAATCGACCATCGCGGTCCGGAGTTCGGCGCGCTCGGGCTGAAGGTGCTGGACGGCATCAAAAAGATCTTCAAGACGACGCAGCCGGTCGTGATCTATCCTGCGTCGGGCACGGGCGCGTGGGAAGCGGCGCTCGCCAACACGCTTTCGCCGGGCGATACGGTTTTGATGTACGAGACCGGCCACTTCGCGACGCTCTGGAAGAAAATGGCCGAGAACCTCGGCCTGAAGCCCGAATTCCTCGGGTTGCCCGGCATCGAAGGATGGCGGCGCGGGGTGCAGCCGGACATGATCGAAGCACGTTTGCGCGAAGACCGCGGTTACGCGATCAAGGCCGTGTGCGTCGTGCACAACGAGACGTCGACGGGCGTCACCTCGGAGATCGCCGCCGTGCGCCGCGCGATCGATGCGGCGGGGCATCCGGCGCTCTTGCTCGTCGATACGATTTCCGGCCTCGCTTCCGCTGACTACCGCCATGACGAATGGGGCGTCGACGTGACCGTGTCCGGCTCGCAGAAAGGCCTGATGCTGCCGCCGGGGATCAGCTTCAACGCGGTGTCGCAGAAGGCGATCAAGGCGAGCGAAACCGCCACGCTGCCGCGCGCGTTCTGGGGCTGGGACGAGATCATCGAGATGAACAAGCAGGGCTACTGGCCGTACACGCCGAGCACGAACCTGCTGTATGGCCTTTCCGAAGCGCTCGACATGATCCTCGACGAAGGGCTCGAACAAGTCTTCGCGCGCCATCAGCGGCTCGCGGCGGCCTGCCGCGCGGCGGTGAACGCGTGGGGCCTGCCGATCCAGTGCGCGGACCCGTCGGTGTATTCGCCGGTGCTGACGGGCGTGATGACGCCCGAAGGCGTCGATGCCGATGCGGTGCGCAAGCTGATCTACGAACATTTCGACATGTCGCTCGGCACCGGGCTCGGCAAGCTGAAAGGGCGCATGTTCCGGATCGGGCATCTCGGCGACTGCAACGACCTCACGCTGATGGCGACGCTCGCCGGCTGCGAGATGGGCCTGAAGCTCGCGGGCGTGAAGCTCGAAGGCAGCGGCGTGGCCGCCGCGATGGACTATCTGACGAGCCACGCCGCCAAGCCTCAGTTGAAGGCCGCCGCCTGACGCCATGCTGACCCGAACCTCCGAAGCGCTCGTCAAGCCGATTCACTTGCTGCCCGCGTCCGCGCGTGCCGCGCTCACGCCGCTCGCCGCGCGCCTGCACAAGGAGTTGAAGGGCGACGTGCTGTTCGAGCGCGCCGCGCGCGGCCGCTACGCCACCGATGCGTCGATCTATCAGATCATGCCGCTCGGCGTCGTGGTGCCGAAGGACCAGGACGATCTCAAGCTCGCGCTCGACATCGCCCGCGACAGCCGGACCGCCGTGCTCGCACGCGGCGCGGGCACGAGCCAGTGCGGACAGACGGTCGGCGAGGCGCTCGTCGTCGATACGAGCAAGTGGCTCAACAACATCGTCCACTTCGACAAGGACGCGCAGACGGTGACGGTCGAACCGGGCGTCGTGCTCGATCACCTCAATGCGTGGCTGAAGCCGCATGGGCTGTGGTTCCCGGTCGATGTGTCGACGAGCGCGCAATGCACGATCGGCGGGATGGCGGGCAACAATTCGTGCGGCTCGCGCTCGATGGAATACGGGATCATGGTGCACAACGTCGAGGCGATCGACGCCGTGCTCGCCGACGGTCACGAGGCGCGCTTCGCCGCGCTCTCGCAGATGGCCGCCGATGCCCGCACGCGCGCGCTCGTCGAAGGCGTCGCGCGGATTGCACAGCGCGAGCGCGACGAGATTCGCGAGCGCGTGCCAAAAGTCTTGCGGCGCGTGGCGGGCTACAACATCGACCTCTTCGATTGCCAGAGCCCGCTGCCATTCAGCGCCGGCGACGAGCCGAACCTCGCGAACTTGCTGGTCGGATCGGAAGGCACGCTCGCGTTCAGCCGGCAGCTCACGCTCAAGCTCGCGCCGCTGCCCGCGCACAAGACGCTCGGCGTCGTGAACTTCCCGACCTTCCACGACGCGATGGACATGACGCAGCACATCGTGAAGCTCGGGCCGGTCGCGGTCGAACTGGTCGATCGCACGATGATCGACCTGTCGATGGGCAATCCCGCGTTTCGTCCGGTCATCGAGAAGGCGCTGGTCGGCGAGCCGCAGGCGGTGCTGCTCGTGGAGTTCGCGGGCGCGGACAAGACCACGCAGGCGGCGAAGCTCGCGCAGCTCGTCGAATTGATGGGCGATCTCGGCCTGCCCGGATCGGTGGTCGAGATGCCCGACGCGGCGCCGCAGAAGGCGCTCTGGGAAGTGCGCAAGGCGGGTCTGAACATCATGATGAGCATGAAGGGCGACGGCAAGCCGGTGTCCTTCATCGAAGACTGCGCCGTGCCGCTCGAACATCTCGCGGAATACACGGGGCGGCTGACCGAGGTGTTTCGCAGGCATCGCACGGAAGGGACGTGGTATGCGCACGCGAGCGTCGGCACGCTGCACGTGCGGCCGATTCTCGACATGCGCCGCGACGGCGCGCAGAAGATGCGCGCGATCGCGGAAGAAGCGGCGGCGATGGTGCGCGAATACAAGGGCGCGTATTCGGGCGAACACGGCGACGGCCTGTGCCGCGGCGAATGGGTTGCGTGGCAATACGGTCCGCGCATCAACGAAGCGTTTCGCGACATCAAGGCGCTCTTCGATCCGGACAATCGCATGAGCCCGGATCGCATCGTGAATCCGCCGAAGATGGACGACGCAGCGTACTTCCGTTTCCCGCCGACGTATCGCGAGCGCGCATTGAAGACGCAACTCGACTGGTCGGCATGGAACGTCACGCGCGATCCGCTGACGGGCCAAGAAGGCGGCCCCGGTTCCGGTGGCGACCTGAGCAGCGGGCTCGCGAAGGCTGTCGAGATGTGCAACAACAACGGCCATTGCCGCAAGTTCGACGCCGGCACGATGTGCCCGAGCTATCGCATCACGAAGGACGAACAGCACGTGACGCGCGGCCGCGCGAACACGCTGCGGCTCGCGTTGTCCGGCCAGCTCAGCGAAGACGGACTCGCGAGCCAGGACGTCAAGGACGTGCTCGACCTGTGCGTGTCGTGCAAGGGCTGCAAGCGCGACTGTCCGACGGGCGTCGACATGGCGCGCATCAAGATCGAAGCGCGCGCGGCCTGGACGGCCCGCCACGGTCTGCGCGTGCGCGAGCGGCTCATCGCGTTCCTGCCGCGCTATGCGCCGTATGCGAGCCGCATGCCGTCGCTCTTCGGCGCGATCGACAAGATGCCGTGGCTCAAGAAGCGGCTCGGTCTCGCCGCGGAGCGCTCGTTTCCGCGCTTCACACGGTCGTTCCTCGAACGCGCGGTACAGCCGGAGACGCCGCCCGCCGGCACGAAGGAAGTGCTGCTCTTCGTCGATACGTTCAACAACTGCATCGAACCGGACAACGCGCGCGCGGCTAAACGCGTGCTCGAAGCGGCCGGCTACGCGGTGCATTTCAATAGGATGCCGAACGAACAGCCGCTCTGCTGCGGGCGCACGTTTCTGGCCGCAGGACTCGTCGACGAAGCGAAGGCGGAAGCACGCCGCACGCTCGACGCGCTCATGCCGTTCGTCGAGCGCGGCGTGCCGATCGTCGGGCTGGAGCCGTCGTGCCTGCTGACGCTGCGCGACGAATTCTTAGGCTTCGGTTATGGCGATGAAGCCGTGCGCCTGTCGAAGTCGTCGTTTCTCTTCGAGGAATTCCTCGTGCGCGAGACGGCGGCGGCCCGTATGCGTCTCTCGCTTAAGCCGCTCGACACGCCGAAGGCGCTCGTCCACGGACATTGCCATCAGAAAGCGTTGGACGCGTTTCATCCCGTGCAGACGGTGCTCGGCTGGATTCCGGGGCTCGACGTGTCGGTGGTCGAATCGTCGTGTTGCGGGATGGCGGGCAGCTTCGGCTACGAGGCGGAGCATGTCGAGGCATCGAAGGCGATGGCGGAACTGTCCCTGCTGCCGGCGGTTCGCGCAGCGGGCGACGCGGTGATCGTCGCCGATGGCACGAGTTGCAGGCATCAGATCGCCGACGGTACGCAAAAGCATGCGCTGCATGTGGCGCAGGTGCTGGCCGCGGCGCTGGCAGATTGAATCGACCAAAACCAGCAGCACAGAAGACAGGAGACAAGCCATGACACGACCGCGCAAACCGAGAATCCGGACCATCGCACGCCGGATGCAATGACCGCATCCGGTTAAAGACAACACAACACGAGCAGTCCGCTTCGGGCGCACGCATGCGCCTGCGAAACACGCAGCCCCAAGGAGACGATGATGTTCCGTCGAGCCACGACGCGCGTTCTGTTGCTGCTATGCGCGATGTATTTCATCACGTATGTCGATCGAGTCAATGTCAGTACCGCTGCGAGCGCATTCGCCTCGGAGCTGCACCTGTCGCACACGGAGATCGGCTTCGTGTTCTCCGCGTTCGCCTATCCGTATCTCGTGTTCCAGATCATCGGCGGCTGGGTCGGCGACCGCTTCGGTCCGCACCGCACGCTCGCCGTCTGCGCGGTCATCTGGGCCGGCGCCACGGTCATGACGGGCATGGCGGGCGGCTTCGTCTCGCTGATCGTCGCGCGCCTCTTGCTCGGCCTCGGCGAAGGCGCCACGTTCCCGACCGCGACGCGCGCCATGTCCAACTGGGTTCCCGCCGACCAGCGCGGCTTCGCGCAAGGCACGACGCACGCGGCATCGCGCATCGGCAATGCGGTGGCGCCGCCGCTCATCGTCTGGCTGATGGTCGCGACGAGCTGGCGCGGCGCGTTCATCATCACGGGCATCGTGAGCTTCCTGTGGGCAGTGGCCTGGATCTGGTACTTCCGCGACAATCCGCGCGAGCATCCGAAGATCACCGAGCCAGAGTGCGCGACGCTCTCGAACTATTCCGGCATCAAGGAGCGGCTGCCCGTGCCGTGGCGCGCGCTGCTCGGACGCATGGCGCCCGTCACCGCCGTGTACTTCTGCTATGGCTGGGTGTTGTGGCTTTTCCTCGGCTGGATTCCGCAGTACTTCCTGCACAACTATCACATGCAGCTCGGCAAGTCGGCGCTCTTCGCGTCGGGCGTGTTCTTCGCGGGCGTGCTTGGCGACTGGCTCGGCGGCTCGATCACCGACCGCATCCTGCGCAAGAGCGGCAACCTGCGTCTCGCGCGCAACGTGATGGTCGGCGTGTGCATGCTGCTCACGCTGCTCTCGCTCGCACCGATCATGCTCGTGTCCGACATCTCGATCACGATGGCGGCGCTGTGCCTGTCCGGCGGGTTCTTCTTCAACGAGATGACGATCGGACCGATGTGGGCCGTGCCGATGGACATCGCGCCGAAGCACGCGGGCACCGCGAGCGGCATCATGAATTCGGGCTCCGCGCTCGCGGCGATCATCAGCCCGGTGATGGGCGGCTTTCTCATCGACCGCACGGGCAACTGGAACCTGCCGTTCACCGTCTCGATGGTGCTGATGGCGGCGGGCATCGTGCTCTCGTTCACGATGCGCCCGGATCGCGCGCTCGAAGTCGAGGGCGGCGAAGCGGCGGCCCGCGACGCGCGCAAGTTTGTTTGAACGGAGAGTGAACGTGGCTGACGCATCCATCACGATAGAACGCGAGGAGACCATCGCGACCGTCGTCATCGACCGGCCGGAGAAGCTGAACGCGATGACGAAACCCCTGTGGCGCGCACTCGGCGATGCCATCGAAACGCTCTCCGCCGACGACTCGCTGCGCTGCATCGTGCTGCGCGGCGCAGGCGAGAAAGCGTTTTCGCCGGGCAACGACATCGCCGAATTCCGCACCGACCGCGCGAATGTCGAGCAGGCGCGCGAGTACGGCGCGATCATGCACCGCACGCTCAGCGCGCTGAAGGACTGCCGGCATCCGCTCGTCGCGATGATTCACGGCATCTGCGTGGGCGGCGGGCTCGAGATCGCGGCGATGTGCGATTTGCGCATCTGCGGCGAATCGAGCCGCTTCGGCGTGCCCATCAAGAACCTCGGGCTCGTGATGGCGCATGCGGAGATCGAAGGACTCGTGCGTCTTGCGGGACCGGCGGTCGCGCTGGAGATTCTGCTGGAAGGCCGCGTGTTCGATGCGCGCGAAGCGTTCGAGAAGCGGCTCGTCACGCGCATCGTGCCCGACGATCAGGTCACCGCCGAGACCTACGAGACCGCACGCCGCATCGCGGATGGCGCGCCGCTCGTCGCGCGCTGGCACAAGCAGTTCGTCAGACGCGTGATGGACCCGGCGCCGCTCTCGCCCGAGGAACGCGACGAAGGCTTTGCCTGCTATGGCACCGAGGATTTTCGCGCAGGCTATCAGGCTTTCCTCGACAAGGTGAAGCCGCAATTCAAGGGACGCTGACATGACCCACCACGCACAAGGACCGCTTGCCGGCATGAAGGTCGTCGAGCTGGCGCACATCATGTCGGGGCCCATCTGCGGCATGATGCTCGCCGACATGGGCGCCGACGTCATCAAGGTCGAGAAGGTCCCCGGCGGCGACGACTGCCGCCGCTTTGCGCCGATCCTCGAAGGCGGCGAATCGGCGTCGTTCCTGATCGTCAATCGCAACAAGCGCGGTATCGCGCTCAATCTCAAGACCGAGGGCGGGCGCGAAGTGCTGCGCAAGATGCTCGCGACCGCGGATGTCGTCACCGAGAACTACCGTCGCGGCACGATGGAAAAGCTCGGCATGGGCTACGAGGCGCTCAGGCGCGACAACCCCGGCCTCATCTATTGCGCGATCTCGGGGTTCGGGCGCAGCGGACCGATGGCCGACAAGGGCGGCTTCGATTTGATCGCGCAGGGGATGAGCGGACTCATGAGCATGACCGGCGAACCGGGACAGGCGCCGATCAAGGCAGGCTCGCCCGTCACCGACATCAACGCGGGCATCCTTGCCGCGCTTGGTATCTGCGCGGCCTACGCGGGCAAGCAGAAGACGGGGCTCGGGCAGATGGTCGACACGTCGCTCTTCGAAGCGGGTCTGCAGCAGATGTACTGGGCGTTCGCCAACTACTTCGCCGATGGCACGGTGCTGCCGAAGGCCGGTTCCGCGAACCCGACGAGCGCGCCGTATCAGGCGTTTCGCACGCGCGACGGCTGGGTGAACATTGGTGCTGCGAACCAGAGCAACTACGAGCGGCTCGTCGGCGTGCTGGAGATTCCGGGGCTTGCCGACGATGAGCGCTTCCAGACCAACGCGGGGCGCCTGAAGCACCGCGGCGCGCTGGTCGATATCCTGACGGCACGGCTCGTCGAGCGCACGACGGCGGAGTGGCTCGCGTCGTTCGATGCGATCGGCTTGCCTTCGGGACCGGTGCTCGAAGTGCCGGAAGCCGCCGCGCACGAGCAGGCGATCGCGCGCGGGATGATCGTTCAGACGGAGCATCCGCTCGCGGGGCGCATGCGCGGGATCGGGCTGCCGATTCATTTCTCCGAGGGACGCGCGGAGTCGTCGCGGCCTGCGCCGCTCTTGGGGCAGCATACGTCGGAAGTGCTCGCCGAGTATGGGTTCAGCGAAGCGCGCATTCGGGCGTTGAAGGAAGAGGGGGCGATTCTGGAAGGGTGAGGGGAGGCCTGGCGCTTTCGGCAGGATTGGACCGATGCGCTTGCGCTTCTGTGGAACTTGCTTTCGCGTCGGTCTATTAGCAATGCGCTGTCCGGGCGAATACAAGTTCCATAGAAGCAGAGAAACATCAGGCGGCGTACCCGACCGCCTCCCGACCACGAGCGTCAGCCGCATCCAACACGAGCCCAAAGAACGCATCGGCATGCTCAGGATTGAGCCACCGAACGATGAGCGTCATCCGCCGCTCGGGCTCGATCCACATGAACGAACCGCCCGCGCCGATCGCGAACCAGCTCGAAGCGGGCACGCTCGGAAACACGCGTCGCTCGTGATTGAGCCAGACGAGGTAGCCGTAGAACGGCGCGATCGCGCAGGGCGTGCGCATGCGCGCGAGCCACTCGCTCGACAGAACCCGCCGGCCGTTCGCCATGCCATCGTCGAGCAGCATCTGCGCGACCTTCGCCTGATCGTTCGCGCTGATCGAAAGACCGCCGCCCCAATGCGTCCCACCCGGCACGGACTGCACGCGCCGTCCGTCGATCTCGACCCACGCATGGTCATATCCCACCCACTGCCAGTCTTCGCTCGCGCCCACCGGACGCATAATCGCCTCGCGAAACACCTCGGGCAGCGGCCGGCGGAACAAATGCAAGAGCGCCAGCGACAACTGATTGATCCGCACGTCGTTGTATTCCCAGTACGTGCCGGGCGTGCGCAGCTTGCGCAAGTCGCCCTTCCTGCCGGCGGGCGGCTCGCCGAACGTGACCGCGCGATAGTGGTCGGCCTGATCCGGCAGGCCGAAGCACGCGCCTTGCCATTCGCTCGTCTGCTGAAGTATCTGCGCCCACGTCACGCTTGCGTTGTGTTCGTCGTCGAAACCGATGCCGGGCACGCGCCGGCAAATCGGTTCGTCGACGTCGGGCAGCAAGCCGCGATCGTGCGCGACGCCTGCGAGCAGCGCAAGATAAGTCTTCGCGATGCTGAAGGTCAGGTCCGCGCGATCCGGCTCACCCCATGACGCGAGCACGCGTCCGTCGACCGCGATCGTCCCCGACACCGGTCCGCGGTCGTGCACCGGGCCGAGCAGGCGGTTCCACGGCGGCGGGTCGTTCGGATGCACGCCGAACACGCCGTCGACACTGCGATCCCACGTCGTTTCATGATCGATTGCGAATTGCACCGCGCGTTGCAGATCGTCGTGTTGCATGTCTTGCGATTCCTTTTAAATCCAGTGCGAAATTCAGTGCGCGTTCAGGCGCCGGCGCGCCCACACGAGCGTGAAGAGACTGATAACCGCCGCGAGCATCAGATAAAAGCCCGGCGCCAGATTGTTGCCCGTCGCGGCGATCAGCGACGCCACCGCGAGCGGCGTGAAGCCGCCGAACACCGTCGTGCCGATGTTGTAGCCGACCGCCATGCCGGTCGTGCGCGTGCGCGTCGGGAACAGGTCCGACATCAGCGCGGGAATCGGCGCGAAGTAGGTCGCCTTCAGCACGGCCACCCAGATCACGGCGGCGAGCAGCGTCGCGAGCGAGGGATGCGCGTTCATGAACATGAACGCCGGATAGATCGTGAGGAAGAAAAGCGTGCCCGCGCCGAGCATGATGCGCGTCCTGCCGACCTTGTCCGACCAGTGGCCGACGAACGGCGTCAGCACCATCACGATGAAGCCCGCGACGAGCGTCGCGATGAAGCCATATGAAGGGGCGAGCCCGAGCTGGCGCGCGGCGTAAGTCGGCATGTAGAGCAGCATGTAGTTCGCGGTCGTGGTCAGCACGAGCGAGCCGATCGACACCAACAGGCGCTCCTTTTGCGTCGCGAGCACTTCGCGGATCGGCGAAGCGGAGCGTTCGGTGCGTTCGAACTCGGGCGTCTCGTCGATATGACGGCGGATGTAGAGCCCGATCGGCCCGATCAGCATGCCGAACAGGAACGGAATGCGCCAGCCCCAGCTTTCGAGTTGCGGCTGCGTGAGCATGCCGGTCAGCACCGCGCCGAACGCGGAGGCGAGCAGCGTGCTCGCGCCCTGGCTCGCGAACTGCCAGCTCGACATGAACCCGCTGCGCTTGGGCGCATGTTCGATCAAAAACGCCGTCGAACTGCCGAACTCGCCGCCCGCCGAGAAGCCCTGCAACAGCCGCGACAAAAAGATGCCGATCGGCGCGAGGATGCCGATGGTCGCGTAGGTCGGCATCAGCGCGACCATGCCGGTGCCGATCGTCATCATCGCGATCGAGAGCGTAAGCGATGCCTTGCGGCCGCGGCGGTCGCTGTATGAGCCGAGCACGAAGGCGCCCACCGGCCGCGCGAGATACGACAGCGCGAACGTGCCGAGCGTGAGCAGCAGCGAGACGGTGCGGTCGCTCGTCGGGAAGAACAGGTGCGAGAGCGTCGAGGCGAAATAGCCGTAGACGACCAGGTCGTAAAACTCGAGCGCATTGCCGATCGAAGTCGCGAGAATCAGCCGCGACATGCTTGTATGACCCGCGCTGGTTGCGCCTGAGCGCCCTTCGGCGGCGAAGTCAGTGCTCATGGCTGTGCTCCTTCGCGATCGTCGCGATGGCTTTGGTCGGCAAGCCGCGGGCGTCGCCGAGATCCCAGAAGAGGCCCGCCATCATGCAGAGCCCTTCGCGCGCGACGGAACCGAGCAGATGCTCGTTCGGCGCGTGCTGCGAGCAGCCGGGGTAGGAGTGCGGCACCCAGAGCGTCGGCATGCCGAGGATGTCGGCGAAGACGTCGTTCGGCAGCGTGCCGCCGAGATTCGGCAGCAGCACGGGCTCCTGGCCGGTGGTCTCCCGCAAGGACTGCCGCGCCCATTGCACCCACGCGTTCTCGGGATCGACGCGCGTCGCGGGACTGCCGCGCTCGACATCGACTTCGATCATGTGAAAACCGTGCGCATCGAGATGGCGCCGCACGAGCGCTTCGAGCGCTTCCCAGTCCGTGCCGACGACAAAGCGGATCTGCATGTGCGCGTACGCATGCGGCGGAATCGCGTTGACGGGCTTCTCCGGATTGCCCGTGCGAAACGCCAGCACTTCGAGATTGTTCCAGCCGAATACGCGCTCGGTCGGCGTGAGGCCGGGTTCGCCGTAATCCGTGTCGATCGCAGGTTCGCCCGGGTTGCCGCCCACTTCGATATCCGCGAGCGCGCGGCGCACGGCCGGGGGCACGGGCGGCGGACGCAGCCCGTCGACGAGAATGCGGCCGTTCGCATCCACCATCGACGCGATCGCGTTCGCGAGCACCACGCCCGGATTGCGCAGCAGACCGCCCCAGTTGCCCGAATGATGGCCGCCTTCGCGCAGCCGCACGTCGAGCCGGAAGTTCACGACGCCGCGCGAGCCGAGAAAGAGCGTCGGGCGCTTGGCGGCGAGCCGCGGGCCGTCGGAGGCGATCAGCACATCGGCGGCGAGCTCGTCGCGCAGTTGCGCGCCGAGCGCGTGCAGCCCCGGCGAGCCGACTTCCTCGCCGGTCTCGAACAGCATCTTGAGATTGAAGCCGAGCCGGCCGCCGCGCGCTTCGAGCACGGCGGCGAGCGCGGCGAGGTTGATGCCGTGCTGGCCCTTGTTGTCGGCGGTGCCGCGTCCGTACCAGCGGTCGCCGTCGACCGTCACGCGCCACGGCGAGAGTCCGTCGTTCCACTGCGCGTCGTAGCCGCGCACGACGTCGCCGTGACCGTAGGTCAGCACGGTCGGCAGATCGTCGGATTCATGGCGATGCGCGACCAGGAACGGCCCCGCGCCCGCCTGCGGATTCTCGACGACGCGGCATCGAAAGCCGAGACGCACGAGCGCGGGCGCGATTTCGTCGTCGAGATAGGCGCGCAGCAGCGCGCCGCTGTCCGCCTCCTGACTCTCCGTGCGCAACGCGACGCGCCGCGCGAGGTCTTCGAGAAAGCGGCCGGAATCATAGCGATTCGCCGCGTTTTGAATGGCCGACTCACGTGTCACATCGTTCTCCGGTGCGGCGCGCGCGGTGGCGCGCAGGGTTCGAATCAAAAGCGTTGCGCCGATCTTGCTGTCGCCGATATTTGTGGACAATCACAATATTTGGCAGATATCGTTGCCGAAAAGGCAAACCGGAGAAGCCATCAACATGCAAAGCACCGCGCTGCGTTATTTCCTCGAAGTGGCTCAGAGCGGGTCGCTGTCGCGGGCATCCGAGAAGCTTTTTGTGGCGGTGTCGGCGTTGAGCCGGCAGATCGCAAAGCTGGAGGACGAACTGGGTACGCCGCTTTTCGAGCGGCGTCCGCGCGGGATGGTATTGAGCGAAGCGGGGCGCCTGCTTGCCGCGCATGCGCGGCGCAGCCTGCTCGAAAACGAGCGCGTGACCGGCGAGATTCGCGGGCTGACGGCGGACGGGCGCGCGACGATACGCGTTGCGAGTTCGGAGGGCGTCGCGCGCGATTTCCTGCCACAGGTGTTCGCGCGCTTTCTGGACACGCATCCGGCCGCGCATTTTCAGCTCGACGTGATGGCGCCGTCGGTCGCGACGCAGCGGGTGCGCGAGGGCGCGTCCGATATCGCGGTGTGCTTCAGCCTCGCGCCGGAGAAGGACGTGACGGTGGTTCATTCGCAGCGCGCGCCGATCTTCGCGCTGATGCGGCGCGGGCATCCGCTTGCCGCGCGCGAGTCCGTGACGCTCGCCGATCTCACCGCGTGGCCGCTGGCGATGTCCGGCGAGGGCGTCACGATCCGGCAGTTATTCGATATCGCGTGCAGCCTCGAAGGTCTCATCTTCGAACCCGCGTTCACGAGCAACTATCACGCCGCGTTGCAGAGCTTCGTGCAGCGCACAGACGCGGTGACGCTCACGGGTTATCTGACGGTGCGCGGGCGGCTGGAATCGGACGGGCTTGCCGCCATTCCGATCAGCAACGTCGAACTGCATCAGCGCACCCTCCAGGTCCAGACGATGGCCGGTCGCACCTTGCCGCAGGCGGTGGAAGCGTTTTTGTCGCTGCTCACGCGCGCGATTCACGAACCGGCGCTGATCGACTGAAGCGGCGCGCGATCGAAAGACGGGAACCACCGATGTCTTCAAAGTGTCTCGACGTGATTGGTGCGGCCGGGGTTTCACGCTTACAGTAGGTCTTTTTCGTGCCCCCAAAGCCTTATGGCAATGTGGCCGCGTCCGAAATTCGATACTTGTTCAGCGTAGTCTTAATCAGAGGTGATCCCATTCTTTTGCCTTTTGTTCACGGTTATGCCACTCGCTGGATCAGTCGTTCACGGATAGCACAAGGGTCGGCGCCGGAATTTCCTTGGCCTCGATTTCGACATTCAGCGGCGCAACCGCCGTGCCAATTGCGAAGAATTCGATCGCGTGACTTTCCCAGCGGTGCGACTTTTCATGGATCATCGTGCCGATCACGCCTCCGGCCTTGGCGGTCTGCGCTTCGATCTGCATGCGCTCGATTGCCAGTTCGCGCGCGCTGTAAATCGCTTGGGTGAACTGCTCCAGTTCCGCGTTGCGACCGGCCTGATTAAACGCCTTCATGCCGCGGTGTGCGACGTGGTACACGCAACTGCCCATCACCAGTTCGATGGGCCGGTAGCCGGAATTCAGCAGCGTGTAGAAATCCTGACCTGGTAGGTCCGAGGTGGAAGGACCGCCGTCGTGGGCCCTGAAGCCCTTGGTGTCATGTTATGGACCACGACCGTGCCAATGGCGACGAACTCGAGAATGTCCGCATCCCACTCGACATGCTTGATCTCTAGGACGTTGTGAGGTACGGCGACGCCATCGCGGTCGGCCTGATCGCGGCGGCGGCCACGCCGGTGCTGATGCGCCTCGACGTCGACCTGCGGACCATGAGATTCTTTACGCTATTTGTGGCCTACCACCGCTTTTACTCGCGGCTTATGAACTGTATCGTGCCTCCTTTGATCCGCGGCAGGCATCGATGCTTCAGAGGGATCGGAAAGAAGCTACCACTGCGACGGCTCAACTTGTATTATCGGGCAACCCCATTTACATACGTCATGCGGCAAAGTCTCGAAATAGCTGATGCCAGTGAATCTATCTCAAAGCTGCTACGTAATCTTCAGTTCTTGTTGCATAGCGTTCGTGGCACAAAGGCGCCGGTATTCCGCGACCGGCGCTCGATATCGGTCGAATGCGCTAACGAACTTCTGGCCGAGTATTGTAAGAAAATCCACGACGCGAAGACCAGGTTTGCCGTCGGCGCTGCGGTTTCACGCAGGTTTTAAAGCTGGAAAGCCATGATATCTCCGTCGGTAAAATAGCCGGCGAATGCGTATGCAGAGACTGTGCCGTATCTTACGAGTGCAGGCGCGTCGATTGCGCGTCGCTGCTATTCTCATGACGGGGGGGACAAGGACGGCGATGCGCGCCGACGCAATCAGGTACGGCTGCGTGCACTGTGCAACGACGTTTCCGCCCGCGATGTCGCGGTCTTTTCCAGTCACGATCCGAGCGAATTCGAGCGTCTCGCGGGGCGGTCTCCCGGCATACCGATAGAAGCACTGAAAGGCAAAGGTGCGTCGTGACTGGAATGCGCTTGGCGGGCATCGTCGATCCTACGAGCGATGTGCATTGACTGGGAGTCTCCCGTGAACCTTAATCGCTCTCAGATGCGGGCGAATGGCAAAGCAGCAAGCGCAACGTGCTCGTGGCAGCCGCGCGTCCATTCGTCGGCACGTCTGCGGGCGCATCGTCCCACCCCGCTCGATAGGAAATGGTCGCGCCAGCAGATATCGGGCACATACAAGCGTATGTACCCGACTGACCCGACCCAGCAGGTTTCACACGAAACCATCTACACGGCCATTTACGCGCAGCCACGCGGCGAACTACGCCGCCAGTTGATTGCCTGCCTGCGCCACGGCCATAGCACCCGCATGTCCCGCGCGCGCGGCACGGACCGGAGCGGGCAGGTTCCCTACATGGTCAGTATTCACGTGCGCCCACCCCGAAATCGACGACCGCCTGCTGCAGCCACTGGGAAAGCGACTTCATCAAAGGCGCCGGCAATCAATCGTCCGTTGGTGTTCTGGTCGAACGGACCAGCCGCCTGATGTTGCTCGCCAAGATGGAAGACGCCACCGCCACTTCAGCGCTGGCGGGTTTCCCTGCCAAACTCAACTCGATTGCTGCGCCCTTGCGACAAACCTTTACCTACGACCAGGGCAAAGAAATGTCGCGGCATCAAGAACTCACTGCAGCCACTGGCGTGCGCCTGTATTTCTGCGACCCGGACAGCCCGCGGTAGCGGCACTTGCGAGAACACCAACCGATTGCTGCGCCAGTACCTCCCCAAAGACTCTGACCTCTCAGTCTAAGTCAGGACGAACTCGATGCTATCGCCGACAGCTTGAACAGCCGGCCGCGCGCAACTCACGCATTCCATTCGCCATTCGTGGTCTTCGCTGCGACACTTTCCTCAGCCAGCCAATCACAAAGCGCTAAACACTGAACCTCGTGTTGCACTTCAGTTTGAAACCGCCCACGTCTAACCTTGTCCTTGCAGCCGCGCACTTGACAAAATGCGCTCACGGCCCGCGGATTGCACTGAACTTATTCCCGCCATAGTCGAGGCGATTTGAGCGGAGCTGCGATGCGGACTTTCGAAATCACGATCGTATGTCGTTCATCCGAGGCGTTGCCTCAAGACACAGTCAGACAGATTGCGGCGTACTGCAGTTTGCGCTTCCTGACATGTCTCACTGAAACGACCAACAGGCTAACCTTTGTTGGAAAGGCGGAAGCCTCGGCCGTCCGCACATTCGCTGAAATTATGCTAAGCGTCCAAGGGGTCCAGTCGGTGAGAATCGAATGCGTGCCGATCAACTAGCTCCGCCTCCTCTCCGATGCGACACCGTGCTTACATTGCTACTGGGCCCAGAAGAGCGCCGCCCCGTAGACGGGACGGCGTAAGACGTTTGCCCCTGCTGAACTACGACTCGTTGCGACGACATCGTGGACGCGAGTTTCTAGCCCGCTATTTTTTTGCTTCCGCGCCGGGCGTCGCGGCGAGCGCAAGATACCTTTGCGTTACCTGGGGAAGATGCTCCAGGAGCCACTGCGCCATCGCAACTTCTTGAGGCAAGATCTGCTCGCAGGCTGACTTTGTCTCGTAGTCCCCGTTTGCCTCTGCCGCCGCGATCAGCGACGTGTACGAAGCAATCTCGAGATTTTCAAAAACATAGCTGGATATTGCGCCCTTAACAACCTCGTCCGACATTGTCATTCCACCGGCAGCCTGTCCAAACGCCATAGCTTTTGCAGCCAAATCCTTGATAGTCGATGTGCTGCCGCCCAACCGCTCGATACACTGGGCCACAAGTTTTTGCTGACCAAGCGTCTCTTCCAGGTGCTGATCAATTCGCGCCTTGAGTTCCGGATAGTGTTCGAGCCGCCCGGACTGTGCGCGCAACATCTGCTCTGCTTGCTGCTCCATCGCATGGGCATCCCGCAGCCAGTCAAGGAGGTGCTCCTTCGGATCAGTCATGGTCATACTCCCATCGTCAAGTCTCTACGTGCGCAATGCGTCGCTTCTCCGGCCTGAGGGCCGTGCGGCGCCGATGCCCTTACTTGCCTACCTCTTCCTGAGAAAGCTCTTGCTTGGCGAGCATGGTGAGCTTCTCGTCGGTCGCCTTTTCTTCCTGTAGCGTCTCGAGCAGCAACTTCATGCCCTCCGTGTATCCGAGCTTCTTCGCTAAGGTGGCTAACGTCCCATAGGTCGCAATTTCATAGTGTTCGACCTTTTGAGCGGCGGCAATCAGCGCCGCGTCCAAAATGGGACCTTTTTCAATCTCTTCAATTTGCTCCTGCCCCTCCTCGACGAGGCCCTCCATTGCAACGCACTTCACGCGTTTCAGTCTGATTTGAGAAGCTTCGACAACTTGGTCGATCCGTTCGATCTGGCCTTGCGTTTCCTCGAGGTGGGTAGTGAATGCCGCAGCTAGCTCTGGGCTGGTCGCCGCTCTCGCCAGTTTCGGCAACGCCTTAGTCAACTGCTTTTCCGCGCTATAGACGTCGGAAAGCGCGTGGATGAAAAGGTCATTCAGTGTTTTAGTGGGCATGATTTCTCCAGGTTGGTCGATAGGGCGCCGACGCGGCACAGGCTCTTACGCAACGAATGTGCCGCGTCCGTACCTGCGTCTGTTGGAACAGCTCGGCAAGTCTCGGCTTGCGATGGATGAAGCGGTTTCTTAATTCACCTTCGACTAGCGCGCATAACGCAACACGCAGGCCGCCACTCGCTACGTAACGCTCGTGAGATCGGCAAGGGCGGTATCCACGACCTGGGTGAAGCGTGGCGTTTTCGCACCGTCGAATAAAAGGCCAGAATGATCCGGGGTCGAAACGACCGATGAAGTCACGCCGCTCGCCATCGACGGCACGCTCCTCTTCTGCGCGCTGCATCAGAACGCTATCGCGCTCGATGGCGCGGCGGGTGAGGAAAAATGGCGCCTCGATCAAGCTTGAATCCGATGCGAGCTTTCGGCAGGCGACCTTTCCGGTCCCGGGGTACGCGCGCTCGCGAGCTCACTTTTCTGAAGCATTCGCTAAGCGGGACAGAGAGCAATGCTCTGCCTATCCTCGTTTCCCTACCCAGCACGCCGATTTCGTTGCCGGATTCCAGTCTGATCCCCGCGTTGCGGCGTCTGTCGCACGTTTTCGAGCGAGAGGGAAGGGGCGGCAGTCGTGGGTCCTTCATCAGGCTTGACTGCGTTAAGAAGGCGCAACAGACGACCCACGTGACGGGAGCCACCGAAAACCAATCAATTGCGTTGCCGGCTGCGGCCAGTCAAGATAGGGCCGGGCGTTCGCGAGGGCGGCGCCGTCTTTAACTTTCAGGGTCAATCAAAATGGCAACCGGTACGGTCAAGTGGTTCAACGATGCAAAGGGTTTTGGTTTCATCACGCCGGACGCGGGCGGCGATGACTTGTTTGCGCACTTCTCGGAGATCCGTTCGGAGGGGTTCAAGACGCTCGCAGAAGGGCAAAAGGTGAGCTACGAAGAGAAGATGGGTCCCAAGGGCAAGCAAGCGTCGAACATCAAGCCGGCGTAGGCGAGTCTTGCGTCAAGGCGCCTCGATCGAATGCCGTCGGGGCGTCAGCAGAGCAGAGAGGAGGCTCGGAAGTCCGCCTCCGGGAGGCGCCGACAGCACCAATAGCGAGCGCTTCACCAGCGCCATCACTTAGATTCTAACCGGCCTCAGCACACAAGATTCCTGACACGTCTCGGCGCATGCTTTCCGACGTACGTTCGGCACGCGTGCGGCGGCGCGTGAGATGCCAACCGATGTCGTGCAGGCCATTCTTGGCCATGCATCCTTGCAAACGACCTCCATCTATGTTCGCGCTGAACGCCGACGCATGCTCGACGCGGCGGCGCGCTTACGCAGATGAAGCGGAGTAATCTCCCCTCGCTTGCGACGACGTTTCGAGCCAGTTATCGGCTGCGTTCGAGGATCGCATATTGCTGAAAAACGGGCCGGTATCGACGCTGCAAGATTTCAGCGCGATTGCATCAGCCAACCACCAACGGTCTTTCCCCCAATGACATGAGCGAAGCTGACGAAGTGCCATCTCTATCTGTCTACAAGAACGCGTTTCGTGCCTCCCCCGCTGCATGCATGCTTCTATCGACTGGTCCCGATGCAATCGTGCTTGCAGTCAGTGACGCTTTCTCGCATGCGTTTTCCGTCGAGGCGAGACCGGTCGTCGGCGTCAGTCTCTATGATCTTTCTGAGCTAGCGCTTGTTGGATGCGAATCGACGCGGGAAGCGTTACGAGGCTCAATTGCACTCGTCGTGGCGAGCGGAACACCGGACTGCGTCATTCTGACCGCCGAGTATGGCGAACACGCCGCGCTGACCGAGGCAAAGTGCAGTTGGAGAGTGGAGCATGCGCCGGTGCATGATGAAAGCGGTGAACTCGTCTGCGTCCGCCAGACCGTCACCGCGTGCAAGGCGGCTGCAGAAATCGCGTCTTCCGCGACGCTTCCTGACAGCGAACTTCGGTATCGCACGTTGTTTGAGCAAATCAATCAAGGCTTTTGCATCATTGAGATGCTATTCCACGAGGACGGAACGGCTGCTGACTATCGGTTTCTCACCGTGAATCCGGCGTTCGAGGCGCAAACCGGCTTGGTCAAAGCAACCGGACGAACCATGCTGGAACTGGCGCCTCATCATGAAAAGCACTGGTTCGAGACCTACGGCGAAGTCGCGCGAACGGGCATGCCGGCGCATTTCCAGAACGAAGCGGCGATGCTCGACCGTTGGTACAACGTGCACGCATTTCGCCTGGACCCGTCTAGACCGAACCAAGTGGCCATCCTGTTTTCGGATATCACCGAGCAGCGAAACGCTGATCAGCGACGCAAACGAAGCGAACGCGGCGCCCGGGCGGCGGCGCTGCTGGCAGAGGCCGCCACTCGCCGTCTCGATGCACTTCTCGAGGTGGTGCCCGTCGGGATTGTCGTCAGCGACCGCAACGGTGCGATCGAGCGCGAGAACCGAATGTTTGCGCAGTTGTGGGGCCAACATCACCCGACCCGAACGACTCTCGCTGATCTCGGTAGTTGGAGGGCTCGCTGGGCGGACCACTCGACGCGGCACGGACACGCCCTGGAGCTTGCCGATTGGACGACAGCAAGAGCCCTTCGCGGGGAAGAGGCAGTCGGTGATTTACTCGAGATCGAGAGTTTCGACGAACCGCCGGTCCGGCGAGTTCTCTTAAGCAGCGGTGCACCGATCCGGGACGAAAACGGCGAGATCACGGGCGCGGTCGTCGCCCAGTTGGACATCACCGAACGGATAGCGGCCGAGGAGGAATTGCTGGTTGCCGCAAAACGCAAGGACGAATTCCTGGCGATGCTTTCTCACGAGCTACGCAACCCGCTTGCTCCCATTGCATCGGCGGCCGATCTAATCAGGGTGTTCCCCAACGACGAACCGCGGGTGAGCAAGGCGAGCGCCATCATCGCCCGTCAGGCGAAACACATGGCGAGCCTGATCGAGGATCTTCTTGATGTTTCACGCGTCACGCAAGGCTTAGTGCAATATGAATTCGAGGTGTTGGACCTGAATCGAGCGGCAGCGGATGCCATTGAGCAGGTGCGACCCATCATTGAGCGGAAAAAGCACCGCTTTTCGCTCCATACTTCACCCGGCGCCGCGCTGGTGCGCGGAGACGAGAAGCGCTTGATTCAAGTGCTGGCCAATCTGCTTATCAACGCCGCAAAATACACGCCGGAGGGAGGAACGATCGATTTCACAGTGCGCATCGAGAGCGGGAACGTTAAGCTGGTCGTGTCAGACAACGGGATTGGCATGACCCCCGACGTCACCGCTCATGCGTTTGAATTGTTTTCACAGGCAGAGCGCAGCGCCGACCGGTCACAGGGCGGACTGGGAATCGGTTTGGCGCTGGTGCGAAGTCTTGTAACGGCACATGGCGGTTCTGTCTATGCGTGGAGCGCGGGCCCTGGGCTTGGCAGCACGTTCGTCGTCTGCCTGCCCTACCTCGAAGTCACGCATGCGGGCCTTTATCGGGCCGAGCACCCAACGGCCGGCGAGTCGTCTTCGCTCGCCGAATTGAAGATGCTGATCGTTGACGATAATGCGGACGCGGCGGAGGCGCTAGGGATGCTGGTCGAAACCGCGGGCAACGACGTACAGTACGCTTCCGACGCGACAACGGCTCTTGAGGTAGTCGAACGTTGGCGCCCGGACGTCTGCCTGCTCGATGTTGGCCTGCCGGATATTGACGGCTATGAGTTGGCCGGCATGCTTCGCAACAGAGCTGAAACGGCGAAGGTGGTCCTGGTTGCAGTCACCGGATATGGCTTGCCGCAAGATAAAGAGAAAGCACTGGCTGCTGGCTTCGATCATCACTTTGTCAAGCCACTTGACTTCAAATCGCTGCTTGGGGTTTTGGGCGAAATCGCGTCGCCAAAGAAATAGCTGGGCTAGCGTTCGGACCGGTGCCTGCCGATGGTGCGCAGCGCATTGTGGTTTGCCGTTCCGCGGTGGCCTCTAATGTCCGGCGGTCAAACTGCGAACTTCGGCAACCGGCCAAGAAGCGTCATTCGCCTGCATCCTTGCTCGGACGTTACCTGGCGAACGCCATCTCGAAGTTCGGCACTTCCTCAGTTTTATGTGGGACATACAACATAACAGTTACAGTTTATTACGCAAAATTCGTCCCGTCATACAAATAGAACAAGCCCAAAGGCAGCACCAAAGCGACCACGGGCATACGGGGAAGTCATGCAGCGGGAAAAAAACAATCAGCCCTTCAAAGGGCCGGCCATCGCGGTGTGCATCGCAGCATCGACCGTCGTCACGAGTGCATGGGCGCAAGACGCGGAGACGCCGCCGGCCATTCATGTCGATGTCGCCAACCAGGCTCAGCCGCTCATCTCGCTGCCGAGCACGCCGACCCCAAGCCCGGTCAACAAGACCGGACCGCTACCCGCTGCCAATGGCGCGCCGCTCACGCCGCGCGGCACGCTGAACGCGGCGTCCTCGCTTGACAAGAGCGAAACGCTCGCCGGCGCGCCGCGCGCCCGCGCCGCGGACGTCAACAATCAGCAGCCGCTCGACGCCACGCTCGGCGGTGTCGTCACCACCGACACCGTCACGCTCGCGGGCCAGGATTTCTATAACTGGTTCGCGCAGGCCTGGAGCGCGATTCCGCTCTCCGAGCGCTACATCGTCTCGGTGCACGAGCGGCCTTCCGCGCGCTACGGCAGTCTGGTCTGGGTGGAATACGGCCAGCGCCGCGTGTTTCAGGCGTTCCTGCCGATCGCCCGTTCCAACGTGCGGCCCGTCGCGGAAGGCGCGGCGCAGGTGGCGTTCCAGAACGTCATGCAGGCGGACCTGACGCGCCTGCTGTTCCGCGACGCCGACATGGCGACGGACGAACTCTAATAAAACGCAACACGGCCAGCTACGGGGAATCACGATGAAAATGAATGCGCTTGTCAAACGCGCGGCGCTCGCCTGCGCGCTCTCGATTCAGATTGTCGCCGCTCACTCCACCGCGCTCGTTTACGAGCCGATCAATCCGAACTTCGGCGGCAACCCGCTGAACGGGCCGAACCTGCTTAACGAGGCGAACGCGCAGAACAAGTACAAGGACCCGGCGACGAGCGGACTCGGCACGAGCGGCCAGTCCACGCTCGACCAGTTCAACACGCAGTTGCAGCAGGCGATCCTCTCGCGCGTCGCGTCGTCGATTTCGAGTTCGATCGTCGGCACCGACGGCACGCTGCATCCGGGCACGATCAACACGGGCAACTTCTCGATTTCGATCACGCAGGTCTCGGGCAACAACCTGCAAGTCACGACGACCGACAAGACCACGGGCGCATCGACCACTTTCATCGTCGGCAACGGCCAGTAACGCGAGAGCAATACGAAATGAACAAGAATGCCGCGAAAACCACCGCCATGCGCACGACTCTGGCTGCAATGGTCTTCTCGACGATGCTGCTCACGGGTTGCGTGACCCAGCCGATGGCCTCGGCCGGCAACGCGACGCTCACGCCGCCGACGCGCGTCACGCGGGACCTCACGCACCTGCCGCCGCCCAAGGGCAGGATCACCGCCGCCGTGTACGGCTTTCGCGACCTGACCGGCCAGTACAAGCCGTCGCCAGACAGTTCGTTCTCGTCGCAGGTGACGCAGGGCGGCGCCTCGTTCCTTGTCAAGGCGATGCGCGATTCCGGCTGGTTCACGCCGGTCGAACGCGAGAACCTTCAGGACCTGCTGACCGAACGCAAGATCATGCGCGCACTGGAGACGCCCGACGACAAGAACCGCGTGATCCCGCAGATCGGCGCGCTGGCGCCCGCGAGCATCGTGCTCGAAGGCGGCATCGTCGGCTACGACTCAAATATCCGCACGGGCGGAGCGGGCATCGCGTATCTGGGGATCTCGGCGTCGCAGCAGTATCGCGTCGATCAGGTGACGGTGAACCTGCGCGCCGTGGATATCCGCAACGGCACGATCCTCAACAGCGTCTCGACGACCAAGACCATCTATTCGATCCAGATCGACACCGGCGTGTACCGCTTCATCGGCTTCAAGGATTTGCTGCAGGCCGAGATCGGAATGACGCGCAACGAGCCGCAGCAGTTGTGCGTGAACGAGGCGATCGAATCCGCGCTCGTGCACCTGATCGTGCAGGGTGTGGCTAACCAGACCTGGTCGCTCAAGGACATGAAGGACTGGTACGACCCGACGATGCAGCGCTATCTGCAGGAAAACCAGGGCTACGCGCAGACGATGGAAGCGGTGAATCCGCCCTACGACCCGGCCAAGGTCGATCCGCCCAAGGCCGTTGGCAGCGGCGTGAGCGGTTGAGCCAATCGAACAGGAGGAGACCAGCATGAAAACTCCGCGTATCCCGAAGCTCGCGCTTGGCGCGGCGCTCGGCGCGGTCGTGAGCGTGTCGCTCGCGGTGTTCGCCGCGGACCTGTCGCCGGTTTCGGACTTCGGTCCGTCGGAGCCGGGCTTCGGCGGCGCGACGCAAGTCGCGAGAGTCAAGCAGGCCGGCGCGGAAAACCGCCTGACCGCCGTGCAATCCGGGCACAACGGGCTGATGGCGAATCAGGCGGGCGTCGCCAACGCGGCCGTCATGGCGCAAACAGGAACGGACAACTGGATGGCGCTTTCGCAAAGCGGCAGCGGCAACCAGTACGGCGGCTACCAGGCGGGCACGAGCAATCGCTCGGTCACCGTGCAGAGCGGCAGCGGCAACGCAGCAACGGTCACGCAGATCGGTTCGTCGATGTCATCGCGGGTGACGCAGCTCGGCACCAACGACTCGGTCACCATCCTGCAGAGCCGCAACGGCGCCGGCCTGTCGGTCACGCAGACCGGCAACGGCGCGCGAGCTTCGGTATTGATGAAGTAGGTGGGAGGAGACCAGGGCAGCAAAGTTTCGAGACCGCAGGTGCGGGGCAGTTCGCAGTGGAGTGGGCCGGCATGGCAGCGGGGGCTGTCATCCGTAAGCGGTAATCAATCGAAGTATTCCAATATCAAATCAACGAGGCGTACAAAAATGAAAGTCAAGGCAATCATCATCGCTATGGGTCTGGCAGCACTGGCATCGACGTCGGCATTCGCAGCGGACAGCTACTCGGTGGGCGAGCGCGCGAGCGTCGCGCAGTTCGGCAACGGCAACACGGCGAAGGTCGACCAGCAAGCGTCCAGCTATGACGACGTGAAGGTGCAGCAAACGGCCAATGGCGCGACCGCCACGGTCACGTCGACGACCGGCGCGTTCAACAAGACCGACATCAAGCAGAACGGCGTCGGCAACAATTCGAACCTGAACGCGACGGTGACGCAAGACGGTGCCTATGCCGAGCAAACCCGCATCTCGCAGTCGGGCAGCAATTCGACGGCCAGCGTGTCGCAAACCACGTCCTCGTTCGACAACGACTCGATCAACCAGAACGGTTCGAACAGCAAGGCGAAGATCACCCAGACCGGCGCGTCGAGCAACATCGTCAACATCGATCAGGGCATGAACAAGGCCTACGGCAAGATCAATGGAGGCGACGCCACGGTGACGCAGACCAGCACGATCGGCAACAACGTGCAAATCTCGCAAGACCGTGGCAACGACAAGGCCGTGGTCAATACCAACGGCGGCGGCTTCAACAAGACGACCATCACGCAGACGGGCGGCGGCACGGACGCTTCGGTGCAGCAAAGCAGCGAACTCGCCGACACGGTGTCGATCAAGCAGGACGGCGCCGAGATCGCGAACGTCTCGTCGACCAACGGCGGCGGCAATCACACAAGCATCGACCAGAGCGGCGCGAGCCTGCCGAACCTCGTGAGCGTCCACCAGATCAACGCGCAAAACGAAACGACCAACGTCGTTCAGAGCGGCGCGGCGTTCAACAAGGTCTATGTCGACCAACTGTATGAAGCCAACGACCACACGACGGTGATCCAGAGCGGCAGCGAAAACACCGCTTCGGTCGCGCAACGCTTCGGTGGCTACAACACCGTGAACGCACTGCAGATCGGCAACAACAACAACGCAGACCTGTCGCAACAGGCCGCGGTGGAGTCGTCGCTGCTGTCGACGCAAATCGGCGAACTGAACTCGGTGAGCGCATCGCAGACGGGTTCGCGTGAAGAGCTGACGCTCGTTCAGGGCGGCCTCGGCAACATCGCCACCGCTTCGCAAAGCGGCGCGGGCAATGTCGGGCTGATCGCACAGGCTGGCCTCGGTAACACCGCGTCGCTGACGCAAGCC
This sequence comes from Caballeronia telluris, assembly GCF_001544495.1. Lineage (GTDB taxonomy): Bacteria > Pseudomonadota > Gammaproteobacteria > Burkholderiales > Burkholderiaceae > Caballeronia > Caballeronia telluris. The sequence goes on along the minus strand of NZ_FCNZ02000019.1, from coordinate 949 downwards.
GGCTATGGCAACTCGGCGGCCGTGACGCAAGTCGGCGTCGCGAACAAGGCAACGATCGCACAGCACTAAGCTCGACGGCGCGACATCATCAGGGTGGTGAACGGTCTTTCAGCCCGCTCACCGCCCCGTTTGCTCATCGTCAGTTGCGCCTTTTTCCTGCGGCGATTGACTGTCCAATCGTGCGATCTCAAGACTGCGCCCTCCGCCAATTCAACCAGTTCGGTGCTTAAGGCTATGCTGCGTACTACATCGAATGCGTACCCGTCTGGCTATGCAGCGGTGCTTGTCTTCTCGTTCATCCGTCGCACCTGTGGCCCTGCGACAACGAGCTTGCCTCGTAGATCGACATTGAAGCTCACGGCAAAACTATCCCGTCGTTCGGTTCAATTTCCGCAGCGGACTGCGGGATGGTCGCTTGAGGTGACAAACTACCAGTAGCGTCCGGGGGCTTACGCCGTCATGACGCCGCCGATTGACACGTTCACGAAGAGCAATGCGAGTCCGAAGTACTTGAAGCGTTCGAGTACCTAAGCGGCGGACAGTCTGTCTCGCAAGAGAAGCGCCCCGAGCGTCATTGCGTGCCGGTTCGGTAGCAAGGAGCTCAGCAGCGGAATGGCAAACAGCGAGAACCAAACCACGGCAACCTCTGCGCGCAGTGGCAAGAAGCGAGAGAGCCACATAACGACGTTCGTCATCTGGCTGTGTCGGCGGCGCTGTCAGGCGGGGACGTGAACCATCGCGGGCCGAACCGGGCGTGAGCCTGTCAGATTTTCTGTGTGCAGAGGTCATGAGACGATAACGGAAATAACATTCTATGACCGAAGCAACCGTGACAAAGAAGAGCAAGAACCCGAAGGCACCGAAGCTGTTTCCCGATGAGTTGATCGACCAATTTATGCCCAAGTGCAGGGCAAGGATGCTAAGTCGGTCCTGGGCGAATCAGGTCTGG
>NZ_FCNZ02000018.1 GCF_001544495.1 Caballeronia telluris | reverse complement strand
GAACAGGACCGTGAAACGACTCCACGCCGATGATAGTGCGGATCTCCCGTGTGAAAGTAGGTAATCGTCAGGCTCCTTATGCGACAAGCAAAGACCCCACCCCGCAAAGGTGGGGTTTTTTGCTTTGTGCAATGACTATACGTCTACGAAGATCCGTACGGCCGAAATATCGAGCAGATCGGCGCATCTAACGCCAGTCCAGTTCGCTCAAGGAACCTTATTCGCGCCTATTGAGCCAGAAAACGCTCAGCCAGTCGGACCCAATACGTCGACCCGACGGATAGCAGTCCATCATTGAAGTCATAACTCGCGTTATGCAGCATGCAAGGCCCCGCGCCATGTCCTGACTCGCGATGTCCTCCCTCGCCGTTGCCCAAAAACGCGTAACACCCTGGCTTTTCCAGAAGCATGAACGAAAAGTCCTCGGCGCCCATGGTCGGTTCAACTGATGCGTCCACGTTTTCCGTGCCCACCACCTCTGCCATCACCGACGCGGCAAATCGAGCCTGCTCCGAATCATTGATCGTCGGCGGATAGTTGCGGTGGAAGTACGTCTCGACTTCGCAGTCGTACGCAGCCGCCGTCGATGCGACGATCTTGCGCATGCGATCTTCGATCAGATCGAGCGTCTCCACGGAGAACGTTCGCACAGTGCCCCCCAGCCACGCTTCGTCCGGGACGACATTCATCGCATCGCCAGCGTGAATTTGCGTGATCGAAAGAACGGCTGTGTCGATGGGCTTCTTGTTGCGCGTAATGATGCCTTGCAGTCCGTTTGCAATCTGCACGGCCGTGAAGACGGGGTCGTGTCCGTTATGCGGAAGCGCGGCGTGCGAACCCGTGCCGCGGATCTTGATGCGAAATTCGTTGCTGGAGGCCATGATCGGCCCCTCGGTCACGCCGAACTGGCCGGCCGGAATGCCAGGCCAGTTATGAATTCCGAAGACCGCATCGACGGGAAAGCGTTGAAAGAGTCCGTCTTCGATCATCGCCCGCGCGCCCGCGCCGCCTTCCTCCGCAGGCTGGAATATGAACACCACTGTGCCGTCGAATCTGCCGTGCTGCGCCAGATGCTTCGCCGCGCCGAGCAGCATGGCAGTGTGACCATCGTGCCCGCAAGCATGCATCCGGCCGGGATTGGTCGAGCGATGATCGAAGGTGTTGAGTTCCTGGATGGGCAGCGCGTCCATATCGGCCCGAAGGCCGATGGCCGCCTTGCTGGAACCGCGCTTGAGCACACCGACAACGCCGGTCTTGCCAATTCCGCGATGAACGGTCACGCCCCAGCGCTCCAGGTTTTCGGCGACCAGCTGCGCGGTGCCGACTTCTTCGTAGCGGAGTTCCGGATGCGCGTGGATCGTTCGTCGGAGTGCCTTGATCTCGTCGTGCGCTGCTTCGATTTCTGGAATCAGGTTCATGGAACGGGTCTCGCTGAACAGAAGGAATGCGCTGAATGCGGCGCGCGCTTAAGACCATTTTACGCCGCGACAATTTAATCGATCGGACCGCTACCCCACGGCCAGCCGTAATAAAATCGGCGAACTAGCCTAGATCTGTGTGTTTTCTACCGGACGTCCGCATGAATGCCCCCACTGCTCCCGCCGAATTCGCCCGTGCCGTTTGTCCGCACGACTGTCCCGACACCTGCGCGATGCGCGTCACCGTGAAGGACGGCAAGGCCGTGAAGGTGACGGGCGACCCCGATCACCCGCCCACGCAAGGCGTGCTCTGCACGAAAGTCTCGCGCTATGCGGAGCGCACGCATCATCGCGATCGGCTGCTGACGCCGCTTCGACGCATCGGATGCAAAGGCGAAGGCCGGTTCGAAGCGATCGGCTGGGATGAAGCACTGCGCTACGCCGCCGAGCGCCTGAAGCCAATCGCGGCCCGGGCGCCCGAAGCGATCCTGCCCTACAGCTACGCGGGCACGATGGGTCTCGTGCAGGGCGAAAGCATCGCCGCGCGGTTTTTCAATGCGCTCGGCGCGTCGCGACTCGATCGCACGATCTGCGCCGCAGCCGGCGCGGCGGGCCTCCGATACACGTACGGCGCGAGCCTCGGCATGCATACCGAGTACTTCGAGGAAAGTGAGCTGATCCTGATCTGGGGCTCGAACCCGATCGCGTCGAATCTTCATTTCTGGACGCGCGCGCAGGAAGCGAAGCGCCGCGGCGCCAAACTCATCGCGATCGACCCTTATCGCTCGCTCACCGCGGACAAGTGTCATCAGCACATCGCGCTCAGGCCCGGCACTGACGCCGCGCTTGCGCTCGCGATGATCCACGTGCTGATTCGCGAAAACCTGATCGATCGCGACTACATCGATGCCCACACACTCGGGTTCGAGCCGTTGAAAGCGCGTGCCGCCGAGTATCCGCCGGCGCGCGCCGCGCAGATCTGCGGCATCGAGGAACAGGTGGTCGTCGATCTGGCCCGCGCGTTCGGCGCGACCAGAAAGGCGTCGATCCGGCTCAACTACGGCATGCAACGCGTGCGCGGCGGCGGCAACGCGGTCCGCGCAATCGCGAGCCTGCCTTCGCTGACGGGCGCATGGCGCGAGCGCTCGGGCGGCGTTCTGCTGTCGTCGTCGGGGTGGGCGCCTGTCAATTCCGGCGCGCTCGAGCGGCAGGACTTGCTGCCGGGCTGGCCGTCGAAACTGCCGCGCCTGATCAACATGAACGCGATCGGCGATGCGCTGCTGCATCCCGGCGACGCCGCTTTCGGCCCGAAGGTCGAGGCGCTGATCGTCTACAACTCGAATCCGGTCGCGGTCGCGCCGGATTCCGAGAAGGTCGCGGCGGGCTTTGCGCGCGAGGACCTGTTCACCATCGTGCTCGAACACTTCCAGACCGACACCGCCGACTACGCCGACCTGGTCCTGCCCGCGACGACGCAACTCGAACACCTGGACGTCCACAAGTCGTACGGACACACGCACGTGATGGCAAACATCCCCGCGATCGCGCCGGTCGGCGACTCGCGAGCGAACACCGACATTTTCCGCGGACTCGCGCGGGCGATGGGCCTGACCCATCCCGCCCTCTTCGAAACGGATGAGCAGATTGCCGCGAACGCGCTCCGCTGGGACGACCCGGCGCTCGCGGGCCAGAGCTGGGAAACGCTGAAGGCAAATGGCTGGGCGCAACTGAAGCTGCCCGAGGCGCCGTTTGCGAATGGCGGATTTCGCACGCCGTCGGGCAAATGCGAGTTCTACAGCGAGCGGCTGGAGAAAGAGGGGCGCGACCCGCTGCCGGATTATCTGCCGCCATACGAATCCGCCGATGGCGCTCCGGAACTCGCCGCGCGCTTTCCGCTCGCGATGATTTCGCCGCCGGCGCGCAATTTCCTGAACAGCAGTTTCGTGAACGTGGAGAGCCTGCGTTCGACGGAGGGAGAGCCGCATGTCGACATCCATCCGGCCGACGCGCATGCGCGCCAGATCGCGGACGGCGAAATCGTGCGTATCTACAACGATCGCGGCTCGATGCAGGCGCGGGCTCGCGTGACCGATCGCGCGCGGGAAGGCTTGGTCGTCGGGTTGTCGATCTGGTGGAAGAAGCTCGCGCCGGACGGGCGCAACGCCAATCAGGTGACGAGCCAGGCACTGACCGATCTGGGCGGTTCCGCGACGTTCTACGATTGCCTCGTCGAGGTCGAGGCGGCGCACTGAACGGCATGAATCGAAGACGTATCTGCAAGAAGTGGAAGGTGGCGTCTAACCCGGTTGTGATAACGAAGTCGAGCCGTTAGCATTCGATTTCCGCACGACCATTCAAAAATATATAAAGGAGACGCCGAATGGAAAAAATCTGGCTGAAGTCCTATCCGGCTGGCGTGCCCGCGGAGATCGACGCTTCGGCGTACCGCTCGGTTTCGCAACTGCTCGAGGACAGTTTTCGCAAGAATCGCGATCGGCGCGCGTTCCTCTGCATGGGCCAGTCGATCACCTACGCCGAGCTCGACGCGATGTCGCGAAAGCTCGCAGCGTGGTTCCAGTCGCGCGGGCTGAAGCCCGGCGCGCGCATCGCATTGATGATGCCGAACGTGCTGCAATATCCGGTCGCGATCGCAGCCGTCTTGCGCGCCGGGTATATCGTCGTGAACGTGAATCCGCTCTATACGCCGCGCGAGCTCGAACATCAGTTGAAGGACTGCGGCGCCGAAGCCATCGTGCTGCTGGAAAACTTCGCGAAGACCCTGCAGGCGGTGGTGCAGAACACGTCGATCAAGCACGTCGTCGTGGCGGCGATGGGCGACCTGATGGGAATCAAGGGTCTCGTCGTCAATTTCGTCGTGCGTCGCGTGAAGAAAATGGTGCCGCAGTGGCATCTGCCGGGCCACATCCCCTTCAACGACGCGCTCGCACAAGGCGCGCGCGCGACGCTGCAGCCGGTCGAGCAGAATCCCGACGACGTCGCGTTCCTCCAGTACACGGGCGGCACCACCGGCGTCGCGAAAGGCGCGACGCTCCTGCACCGAAACCTCATCGCGAACGTGTTGCAGTCGGAAGTGTGGCTCGATCCGGCGCGCAAGAAGCGGCCGGATATCGACCAGTTCGTGTGCGTCGTCGCGCTGCCGCTTTATCACATCTTCGCGCTGACGGTCTGCGGACTGCTCACGATCCGCACCGGCGGCCTCGGCGTGCTGATCCCGAATCCGCGGGACATCGCGGGCACGATCAAGGAGCTGAAGGGCATTCCGATCAACACGTTCCCCGCTGTCAACACGCTCTATAACGCGTTGTTGAATCATCCGGATTTTGCGAGTCTCGACTTCTCGAAGCTGATCGCGGCGAACGGCGGCGGCATGGCCGTGCAGGAAGCGGTGGCGAAGCGCTGGTTCGAGACCACGGGCGCGCCGATCATCGAGGGCTACGGGTTGTCGGAGACGTCGCCTTGCGTGACCTGCAATCCGGTGACCGCGACCGAATACACGGGGACGATCGGCCTGCCGTTCCCGTCGACGGACATTTCGATCCGCGACGACGACGACAACGAACTCCCGCCCGGCGCCGCCGGTGAAATCTGCATTCGCGGACCGCAAGTCATGGCGGGCTATTGGAACCGGCCGGATGAAACGGCCAAGGTCATGACGCCGGATGGCTTCTTCAAATCGGGCGATGTCGGCGTGATGGACGAGCGCGGCTACGTGAAGATCGTCGACCGGAAGAAGGACATGATTCTCGTATCGGGCTTCAACGTGTATCCGAACGAGATCGAGGATGTGGTGGCGAAACTGCCGGGCGTGTTCGAAGTCGCGGCGGTCGGCGTGAAGGATCAGAACTCGGGCGAGGCGGTGAAGCTCTTCATCGTCAAGAAGGACCAGAGCCTGACAGAAGCCGACGTGATGGCGTTTTGCAAAGACCAGCTGACGGGTTACAAGCGGCCGCGCATCATCGAATTCCGCGGCGATCTGCCGAAGAGCAATGTCGGCAAGATCCTGAGGCGGGAACTGCGCGACGGCAAGGCGTAGAAGCTGCATCGAGTGCGAGTAAAAAGCCTTCGCGTCGTGAGACGCGGAGGCTTTTTTGTTGCGTTGTCGCAACGAAAGCGCATAAAAAAAGGCGCCCGAAGGCGCCTTTCCAAGCGGGTACTGCTTTATTCAGACTTATTAGAACTTGTGGCGGATACCGACGATCGCGGCAACCTGGTTCGACGTCGTCGACGGCGACAGGCCGTTGATGTTCGCAACTGCTGCGGTCCTGGTCGAATCCGTGCCGATTGCGTGCTGGTAGACGCCTGCAACGTAGAAGTCCGTGCGCTTCGACAGGAAGTAGTCCGTGCCAAGCATGGCTTGGTGGTACTTCGCGTCGTTGATGCCGTAACCCTTCGTGTAGTCGTAAGCCGCGCCCAGCAAGAGCGCCGGCGTCAACTGATACTTGAAGTTGATTTCGGCGTTGTGGAACTTGGCGGTGCCGAAGTTTCCGAACTGGTTCAGGCCAGCACCGCCTTCCGTGCCGACATCCTTGAACTGCGTGTTGCTGTACGTCGCGCCGACCGTTGCTGCGCCGAACGTGTAAGCGGCGCCAGCCGAGATCACTTCTTGCGTATGCGCCGAAGCGTAGCCCGAGTACACGCGGCTGCCGGCCATGTTCGACGATCCCGTTGCGGTCGTCGTGGTGTTCGACGTCGCGTTGTTGCCGAAGAACGAGTAGTTCGGGTCCTTGACGTTCAAGTAGCCGGCGCCCAATTGCAGCGGGCCGCGGTTATAGCCAACACCCAGCGACCAGATCTGGTTGCGGTTGAACTGGCCGGCGTTGCCGCCCAGGCTGTACAGGCCGCCGAACGTGAAGCCGGCGTAGTTTGCGCTCGTGTACTTGACCGCGTTGTTCACGCGATTCGAGTTGTTCATGTTGTCCAGGTCGCCCGGGTGCGCGCCGAAGTACGTCGCCCACTGGCTACCGACTTCCAATGCGCCGGTGAAGTCGACGACGGAGTCGTACTGACGACCCAGCGTGACCGTACCGAACTGGCTCGTCGACAGACCGACGTATGCCTGACGGCCGAACTCGTCGCCGCCCTGGCCCAGACGGCCGTTCATCACGTTGAAGCCGTTTTCCAACACGAACACGGCCTTCAGGCCGCCGCCCAGATCTTCCGTACCACGCAGGCCCCAACGGCTGCCTTGCAGGTTGCCGCTGTTCAGCGAGTACAGCTTTTGGCCGGCTTGGTTGTTGTTGTAGACGAAGCCAGCGTCGATGATGCCGTACAGCGTCACGCTGCTTTGTGCTTGAGCGGCACCCGCAAACGTGCCCAGTGCTGCCAGAGCGAGAAGCGACTTTTTCATTGAAATGATCTCCAAGGATGTTGAGACTGTTTGGCAAGGTCACTGTTCTAACGCCAGTGTGTTGACGTCCCCGCCGGGTACTTCCAAAGAAGTTGACCGTAATGTAACAAAGAGGCTTTTGAGCACAAAGGAAAAGCCGGCCGCTCGGCGATGTCCTGTGACGTTTACGCAACATGCGATAAAATCCCGTTTCGCCGCTTTTTTGCGACCCGTGTTTGCCCTAATTCCAAAGCGCGACGCATTTTTCACGCTTTTTCAAGACAGTTGGTCAAGCATGGCGATTGCTAAGGATCGCGAACGACAGGGCGGCGATGGCACGTTGAGGGGAGGAATAAATGACGCTAGATGAACTGATTACGGAGTTCGATCGCGGACTGCGGTCGATGGCGGGCGTAAGTCGCATGACGCGTCCGGTTCCGGTTTCGAAAACCGCGGGCGGTGTCGATGAGTACGGTATGCCCGTCGAGGCGCCGGAGTTGAACGCGGAAGAGAAGGCGCATGCGGCCGGTCTGATGCGCGTGAACCATGTCGGCGAAGTGTGTGCGCAGGCGCTGTATCAGGCGCAGAAGTTCGCGACGGCCTCGCCCGCGCTCAAGGACGATTTCGAGCGCGCGGCGCGCGAGGAAGAAGACCACCTCGCGTGGACGGCCCAGCGGCTGAGGGACCTGGATTCGCGCCCGAGCTTGCTGAATCCGCTCTGGTACGCGGGCTCGCTCGCGATCGGGCTTCTCGCCGGGCGTTTTGGCGACCGCACGAGTCTCGGCTTCATGGCGGAGACCGAGCGCCAGGTCGAGCATCATCTCGACGGCCATTTGAAGACGCTGCCGGCGAACGATCTGGCATCGCGCGCGATCGTGGAGCAGATGCGCGTCGACGAAAGCGCGCATGCGGCCTCGGCCATCGCGGCGGGCGGCGCTGAATTGCCTTTCCCGGTTCGCGCGCTGATGCGGGCGGCGTCGAAGGTCATGACCACCACCGCTTATCGCATTTGAGCAACTCAATGTCTCCTGCGCGGTGGGATCGCCTCCCACCGCGCACGGCACGCCCGAGGCAAGCGCGCATGCCGCGAATCCGGCTTGCAGATGCTTTACGATTCGCGCGCTTCCCCGCTTCATTTCACGTACTACCTTCACATCTCGCACTAGCTCATTCATTCGTAACGCTTTTCGCCTTTTGAGCGACTTCAACGTCCAGCGCTAAGTCCTTGTTCTGGAAAACAAAATTAATCAAATAAAAGGGCGGAGCCTTGACCCTCGAAATACGTTCCTCTAAAGTGGGAGAACGTGTGAGAAAGTGTATTTTCGTGTGATTCCGATAGCACTTTCCGGCATATTCCAACAGAGCGAGACGCCAGCGGGGCGTCGCAAAAAAAGGAGAGGCGAGTGTTCCAGGGGGCGTCGGCGCTGACGCTCGATGCGAAAGGACGGATGTCGGTTCCGTCTCGCTATCGGGAAGCGCTGCAAGCACAGGCAGAAGGCCGGGTGACGCTCACGAAGAGCCCGGATGGATGCCTGTTGCTGTTTCCCCGCCCCGAGTGGGAAGTCTTTCGCGCAAAGGTCGCCGCGCTTCCGATGGAAGCCGCCTGGTGGCAGCGCATTTTCCTTGGCAATGCAATGGACGTCGAACTCGACACCGCCGGGCGTGTGCTCGTGTCGCCGGAATTGCGCTCGGCGGCGTCGCTCGAGAAAAACGTGACGCTGCTCGGTATGGGAAATCGCTTCGAGCTGTGGGATGCAGACACGTACGCCGCGAAGGAAGCGGCGGCGATGGCGCAGGGCATGCCCGAAGCGCTGAAGAATTTCACCTTCTGACGCGGCGCTGAACATATGGCACCTGCGATGGGAAACGAATTGCAGCATCGCACGGTGCTGCTGGATGAAGCGGTAGATGCGTTGGTCACGCGCACGGACGGTATCTATATAGATGGCACGTTCGGTCGCGGCGGCCATAGCCGGGCGGTTCTGGCGAAGCTTGCGGATGCAGGGCGACTGATCGCTTTCGACAAGGATCCGCTTGCAATCGCCACGGCGCAACAGATTCAGGACTCACGCTTTTCGATCGTGCACGACAGCTTTGCTGCCTTGCGCGACGCGGCAAGCGAACGAGGAGTAGCGCGGGTATCGGGTGTGTTGCTGGACCTCGGGGTGTCGTCGCCGCAAGTGGACGATCCGGGTCGCGGCTTCAGCTTCCGGGCGGAAGGCCCGCTCGATATGCGGATGGACCCGACTCGAGGCGAGTCGGCGGCCGAGTGGCTCGCGCGGGCAACGGTGCAGGAATTGACGGAGGTGATCAGAGATTATGGGGAAGAACGGTTTGCTTTTCAGATTGCAAAGGCGCTTGTTGCTCGCCGGGCAGAGTCCGACCGTCTTGGGCCTCTCGTCAGCACGAGCGAGCTTGCCGAAATCGTGGGTCACGTCGTCAAAACCCGTGAGAAGGGCAAGGACCCGGCAACTCGCACCTTTCAGGCTATACGGATTCACATCAATCAAGAGCTTGCGGAGCTGCAGGTAGTTCTTGAAGCGGCATTGGCGCTGTTGGAGCAAGGGGGGCGGCTGGTCGTGATCAGCTTTCATTCGCTCGAGGATCGGATCGTCAAGCGGTTCATGCAAGCGCACGCGAGCGCGCCCGCAATCGATCGCCGCCTGCCGATCCGCGCCGTCGATCTGCCGAGCCCGCCGATGCGTATCGTCGGCCGCGTGTTCGCGAGCGAAGGCGAGGTCGCGGCCAATCCGCGCGCCCGTTCCGCCGTGATGCGCGTCGCGGAGCGGATCGCGCCATGAACCGCCTCAACATTTTCCTGTTGATCGTAGTGCTCGGGTGCGCGCTTTCCGTCGTCAGCGCGACGAATCAGCAGCGCCAGATTTTCATCGAACTGCAGCGGGCGCAGTCGCAAGAGCGTCAGCTTCAGCAGGACTATTCGCAATTGCAGTACCAGCAGAGCGCGTTGTCGAAAACCTCGCGCATCGAGCAGTTGGCTACTAACTCTTTGAAGATGCAGCCCGTGACGACCGGCCGCACGCAATATCTCACCTACGATCCGGCGACCTCCAGGGCCGCCGACGCCCCGATGCCGCCGCCCCTGCCGGCGTCGGCACCTCCTGCGCGCGGAGCGAAGCGATGAAGAAATCCGCGAAGCAGAAGGACGTGGCCTACACGCCGAATCCGATCCTGTCGCTGCGCCTGCCGATGTGGCGCTCGAAGCTCGTCGTGTTCATGCTGTTCATGGCGTTCGTCGCGCTCGCCGCGCGCGCGTTCTGGATTCAGGGTCCGGGCAACGCGTTCTTCAAGAAGCAGGGCGAGAGCCGCTATCAGCGCACGCTCGAATTGCCGGCGACGCGCGGCCAGATTCGCGACCGCAACGGCCTCGTGCTCGCGACGAGCCTGCCCGTCAAGGCGATCTGGGCGATTCCCGAGACCGTGCCGAACGACCTCGGCGCGGACAAGCTGACCCAGCTCGCGAAACTCCTCGACATGACGGAGAAGGAACTGCGCACCAAGCTGTCGGTGGACAAGACGTTTGTCTACGTGAAGCGCCAGGTTCCCCTCGAAACCGCGCAGAAAGTCGCGGCGCTCGACGTTCCCGGCATTTATTCGCGCGGCGAATACAAGCGCTTCTATCCGGAAGGCGAAATCACCGCGCACCTGATCGGCTTTACTAATATTGAAGACAAGGGCCAGGAAGGCGTCGAACTCGGCGACCAGCACGTGCTCGCCGGCACGCCGGGCATGCGGCGCGTCATCAAGGACCGGATGGGTCACATCATCGAGGACGTCGACGAGCAGGTCGTGCCCCATAACGGCACCGACGTCGATCTCTCGATCGACAGCAAGATCCAGTACATCGCGTACACGAACCTGAAGGCGGCGGTCGAGAAATCGAAGGCGAAGGCAGGCGCGGCAATCGTGATCGACGTGAAGACGGGCGAAGTGCTCGCGCTCGTCAACTACCCAACGTACAACCCGAACGACCGCTCGCGGATGACCGGCGAGCAGTTGCGCAACCGCATCCTCACCGACACCTTCGAACCCGGTTCGATCATGAAGCCGTTCACGGTGTCGCTCGCGCTCGACCTGCATCGCGTGACGCCGAATACGCTCGTGGAAACGGGCGGCGGCGTGTTCGTCCTGGACGGCGCGCGCATCACCGACGACGCCGGTTTCGGCACGCTGACAGTCGGCGGCGTGATTCAGAAGTCGAGCAATATCGGCGCGACCAAGATCGCGATGCAATTGCGCCCCGAGGAAATGTGGAACATGTATACGAGCATCGGTCTGGGGCAGGCGCCGAAAGTCGGCTTCCCGGGCGCGGTGACCGGGCGCCTGCGGCCGTGGAAAAGCTGGCGCCGCATCGAGCAGGCGACGATGTCGTATGGCTACGGTTTGTCGGCGTCGCTGTTTCAACTCGCGCGCGCGTACACGGCGATCGCGAACGACGGCCGGGTCCTGCCGGTGTCGATTTTCCGCACGCCGGGCGATCAGCCGGTGCAAACCACGCAGGTTTTCGCGCCGACCACCGCGCGCGAAGTGCGCGCGATGCTCGAAACCGTGACGGCGAAGGGCGGCACGTCGCCGGATGCCGCGGTGCCGGGCTATCGCGTCGGCGGCAAGAGCGGCACGGCGTACAAGCACGCCGGCCGCGGCTACGACAAGTCGAAGTACCGCGCGTCGTTCGTCGGCATGGGGCCGATGCCGAATCCGCGCATCGTCGTGGCGGTTTCCGTCGACGAACCGACGGTCGGCAGCCACTTCGGCGGACAGGTGTCCGGTCCGGTGTTCTCGGCGATCGCCGGCGACACGTTCCGCGCGCTCAATCTCCCGCCCGACATGCCGGTCAAGCAGATGGTCGTGAACGACGAATCGCAGGCGGCTTCGCAGCCTGCCGCCGCCACGGCACCCGGGCAGAACACAGCGAAGAAGCTCGCCGTATCGAGCAATAACAAGAGTCATCCGGGAGTCGTGAGATGAGCGCGCAGAAGCAATCGAAGGCGCGCAAGGACGTCGCGCAGGCCGTGCAATGGCTGCGCGCGCACGCGTCCGCCGACGCCCAGCTTCACGCCGACACGCGTTCGCTGAAGAGCGGCGACGTGTTTTTCGCGTATGCGGTCGATGGCGCGGACAACCGCCCGTACATCGACGCCGCGCTCGCGAGCGGCGCCGCCGCCGCGCTGTACCAGCCGGAAAATTTCGACGGCAAGCCCGACGCCGCGAAGACGCTCGCGGTCAAAGGGCTGAACGAACTGGCCGGTTCGATTGCCGCCGCGTGGTACGGCGAGCCGACCGAATCGATGCTGACTGTCGGCGTGACCGGCACGAACGGCAAGACCTCGTGCAGCCAGTGGCTCGCCACCGCGCTGACGGCGGCGGGCAAGCCCTGCGCGATCGTCGGCACGCTCGGGATCGGCATGCCGGGCAAGCTCGTGCATAGCGGCTTCACCACGCCCGACGCGCCGCAGTTGCAGCGCAATCTCGCGCAACTGAAGGCCGGGGGCGCGCAGGGTGTCGTGATGGAAGTGTCGTCGCATGCGCTGCATCAGGGGCGCGTGAACGGCACCGACTTCGACCTCGCCATCTTCACGAATCTCACGCAAGACCATCTCGACTATCACGGCACGTTCGACGCCTACGAAGCCGCCAAGGCGCGACTTTTCGCGTGGCCGTCGCTGACGGCCGCCATCGTCAATCGCGACGACGCCGCCGGCCAGCGCCTGATCGAATCGTTGCGCGGCAAGCTGCGCACGATCGCCTACGGCGTCGAGATTCCGGCCGAAGCCGCGCCGCGCGCCGACGCCATGCTGCTCGCGACCAACGTGCTCGCGACGGCGAACGGCACGGCGTTTCATCTGGCGTCGGACTGGGGCGAGGCGGACGTCGAAGTCGGCACGCTCGGCACCTTCAACGTGAGCAACCTGCTCGCGGTCCTCGGCGCGCTGCTCGAAAGCGGCATTCCGTTCGACGCCGCGCTCGCTCAGATCGCGAAGCTCGAACCGGTCAACGGACGCATGCAGCGTCTCGGCGGCCGCTTGCAGAACGACGAGCCGCTCGTCGTGATCGACTACGCGCACACGCCCGACGCGCTCGACAAGACGCTGGCCGCTTTGCGGCCGATCGCGCAGGCGCGCGGCGGCGAACTCGTCTGCATGTTCGGCTGCGGCGGCGACCGCGACGCGACCAAGCGTCCGCTGATGGGCGCGATCGCTGAAAAACGCGCGGATCAGGTGGTGATCACGAGCGACAACCCGCGCAGCGAAGACCCGCAAGCCATCATCGACCAGATCGCGGCCGGCATGAGCGACGCGCAAAACGCGCGCCGCATCGAAGACCGCGCGAGCGCGATCCTCCAGGCGATCCGCACGGCGGCGCGCGAAGACGTGGTCGTGCTGGCCGGCAAGGGGCACGAGGCAACACAGGAAATCATGGGAAAGAAACGCGCCTTCTCCGATCAGGATCACGCGCGCCTCGCGCTTGCCGCACGCGCCACGCACACACGCGGAGGCGGCGAATGACGATGTTCACTTTGCTTGACGCCGCCGCGCTGATTCCGGGCGCGATCGTCATCGGCGACGAAAACGTCGCGATCGAACGCGTGTCCACGGACAGCCGCACGGCGCAGGCCGGAGATCTGTTCGTCGCGGTGAAGGGCGATCGTTTCGATGCGCATGATTTCCTGACGCAGGTTGCCGAACGCGGGACGTCGGCGGCGCTGGTGTCGCGCGAGCCCGCCGATCTGTCCCTTCCAGTCATCAAGGTAAAGGACGCGCGCGCGGCCCTCGGTGCGCTCGCGCACGGATGGCGCAAGCGCTTCACGATGCCGCTCGTCGCCGTCACCGGCAGCAACGGCAAGACGACGGTCAAGGAAATGATCGCGTCGATCTTCGCGGCGGCGGTCGGCGAAGAAGCGCGCTTGGCGACCGTGGGCAATTTCAACAACGACATCGGCTTGCCGCTCACGCTGTTTCGCCTGAACGCGACGCATCGACTCGCAGTCGTCGAACTCGGGATGAACCATCCGGGCGAGACCGACGCGCTGGGTAAAATCGCGGCGCCGACGGTCGCGGTGGTCAACAACGCGCAGCGCGAGCATCAGGAATTCATGGCGACGGTCGAAGCGGTCGCGCTCGAACACGCGTCGGTGATTCACGCGCTGGGCGAAACCGGCACGGCCGTCTTCCCCGCCGACGACGCCTACGCCAGCATCTGGCGCGTCGCGGCAACCGGCAATCCGATCATCGACTTCGCGCTCTCCGACGATCCCTCGAAGGCGGCGGTGACGGGGCGTCTCGCCGGCACGACGGTCGAGATGGTCACGCCGCAAGGACCGTTGACGGTCGCACTGCGCGTGCTCGGCGAGCACAACGCGCGCAACGCGCTCGCCGCGACGGCGGCGGCGCTCGCCGCAAGCGTCTCGCCCGATGCAATCAAGCGCGGTCTCGAAGCGTTCGAGCCGGTGAAGGGCCGCCTGCAGGTGAAGCGCGCGGCCGTGGCGCCGATCGCAGGCGCAACCGTCATCGACGACACCTACAACTCGAACCCCGATTCGATGCGCGCAGCCATCGACGTGCTCGCTTCGCAGCCGTCGCCGCGCGTGCTCGTAATCGGCGATATGGGCGAAGTCGGCGACCAGGGACCGGCGTTTCATCGTGAAGTGGGCGCGTATGCGGCCGAGCGCGGCATCGACGCGCTGTTCGCTTTGGGCAACGCCAGCGCCGATTCGGCGAAATCGTTCCATTCGGCTGCATCGAACAAGACGGCGAAGCATTTCAGCGATGTCGCCGCGCTCATCGCAGCATTGAAAACCGCCGGCTTCGGGCCCGGCGCCACGTTTCTCGTGAAAGGCTCGCGCTTCATGCAAATGGAACGCGTGGTGGACGCCGTGACGAGTCCACACCAACCCGCTGCGGGCGAGAAGCCCGCGGCACATTGAAAGAAGAGAAGGTCCAGCATGCTACTCGCACTCGCGCAATGGCTCCAGAATGACGCCAGCTTCATGCGCGTGTTCATTTACATCACGTTCCGCGCCGTGGGTGCCACGGCGACGGCGCTATTGATCGGTCTCGTCTGCGGACCGTGGGTCATCCGCAAACTGACGGCGATGAAAGTCGGCCAGGCCGTGCGCAAGGACGGCCCGCAGTCGCATCTCGTGAAATCCGGCACGCCGACGATGGGCGGCGTGCTGATCCTGCTCGGCATCGCGGTCTCGACGCTGCTCTGGGCCGATCTCACGAACCGCTTCGTGTGGATCGTGATGCTCGTCACGTTCGGCTACGGCGTGATCGGCTGGGTCGACGATTACCGCAAGGTGGTGCACAAGGACCCGCGCGGCATGTCGTCGCGCGAAAAGTATTTCTGGCAATCGGTGATCGGCTTGTTCGCGGCCGTTTATCTGGCGTTCAGCGTGTCGGAAGCGAACAACGCGCGCGTGTTCGATCTCTTCATGGCGTGGGTGCGCAGCGGCCTTTCGATGGGCCTGCCCGCGCGCGCCGACCTGATGCTACCGTTCGTCAAGGCGATCAGCTATCCGCTCGGCGTGTGGGGCTTCATCGCGTTGACGTATTTCGTGATCGTCGGCGCGAGCAACGCCGTGAATCTGACCGACGGCCTCGACGGGCTCGTCATCATGCCGGTCGTGCTCGTGGGCGCGTCGCTCGGCGCGTTCGCCTACGTGATGGGCAGCTCGGTGTACTCGAAGTACCTGCTGTTCCCGCACATTCCCGGCGCGGGCGAACTGCTGATCTTCTGCTCGGCGATGGGCGGCGCGGGACTCGCGTTCCTCTGGTACAACACGCACCCCGCGCAGGTCTTCATGGGCGACGTCGGCGCGCTCGCGTTGGGCGGCGCGCTCGGCACGATCGCCGTGATCGTGCGGCAGGAAATCGTGCTCTTCATCATGGGCGGCATTTTCGTCGCGGAAACGCTCTCCGTGATGCTCCAGGTGTTCTGGTTCAAGTACACCAAGCGCCGATACGGCGAAGGGCGGCGCGTCTTCAAGATGGCGCCGCTGCATCACCACTATGAATTGTCCGGCTGGACCGAGACGCAGGTCGTCGTGCGTTTCTGGATCATCACGCTGATGTTGTGTCTCTTCGGGCTGTCGACGCTCAAGTTGCGTTAAATCGTTGTCAGAGAAAGGTTAAAGCGATGTTTGGCGAGAAGTTTCTCGATCGGCAAAGTCCGATGGTGCTCGTGCTGGGGCTCGGTGAATCCGGCCTCGCGATGGCGCGTTGGTGCGCCAGGCACGGTTGCCGCCTGCGGATCGCCGATACGCGCGAGGCGCCGGCCAATCTGTCGCAACTCGAAGCGCTCAAGATCGACGCGGAGTTCGCCGGCGGCGCGTTCACGCCCGCGCTGCTCGACGGCGGAATCGACATCGTCGCGATCAGTCCGGGCTTGTCGCCGCTCGCCGAAGACCTGAAGCCGCTGATCGAGGCCGCGAACGAACGCGGCATCCCGGTCTGGGGCGAACTCGAACTGTTCGCGCAGGCGCTGCGCGCGCTCTATGTGAACGGCTACGCGCCGAAGGTGCTCGCGATCACCGGCACGAACGGCAAGACCACGACGACCGCGCTCACCGGCCTATTGTGCGAACGCGCGGGCAAGTCGGTGGCGGTCGCGGGCAACATCAGCCCGGCCATGCTCGACAAACTGATCGACGCCATCGACCACACCGCGCTGCCCGACGTCTGGGTGCTCGAACTGTCGAGCTTCCAGCTGGAGACGGCGCACTCGTTCGCGCCGGACGCCGCCGCGGTGCTGAACATCACGCAGGATCATCTCGACTGGCACGGCGGGCTCGATGCCTACGCCGCCGCGAAGGGCCGCATCTTCGGTGCGAAGACCGTGCGCGTGCTGAACCGCGACGACGCCCGCACGATGGCGCTCGCTCAAGGGTCGTCGAGCGTGGTGACGTTCGGCCTCGACGAGCCGATCCGTCTGGGCGACTACGGCCTTCTGCGCGATAACGGCATCGCGTGGCTCGCGCAAGCCCACGACCGCGACGCAGCCGACGAACCCGCGCCGACGCGCCGTCGCAAGCAGGAAGCCGCCGCGCCCAATCTGTATTCGAAGCGCCTGATGCCCGCCGACGCGCTGCGCATCCGTGGTCTGCACAACGCGGCGAATGCGCTGGCGGCGCTCGCGCTCGCCCGCGCGATCGACCTGCCGCTCGCGGCGCTCCTGCACGGCTTGCGCGAATACCGCGGCGAGCCGCATCGCGTGGAAGTGATCGCGCAGATCGAAAGCATCGATTACGTCGACGACAGCAAGGGCACGAATGTCGGCGCGACGGTCGCCGCGCTCGACGGACTCGCGCAACGCGTCGTGCTGATCGCCGGCGGCGACGGCAAGGGCCAGGACTTTTCGCCGCTCGTGGCACCCGTCGCGCGCTGGTGCCGCGCGGTGATGCTGATCGGCCGCGATGCGCCGCGCATCCGCGAAGTGCTCGCCGAGACCGGCATCGAACTGCAGGATCACGCGACGCTCGAAGCCGCGACGCAGGCCGCGTCGCAACTGGCGCAGGCCGGCGACGCCGTGTTGCTCTCGCCCGCGTGCGCGAGCCTCGACATGTTCAGGAACTACGCACATCGCGCGGACGTGTTTCGCCGCGAGGTCGAAGAAATCGCCGCCGTGCGGGGAGTGATGCTATGAGCTGGTCCGAACGCTTTGGATCGAAACTCACGGGCCAACGCAGCGCGGTCGCGAACGACAGCGCCGCGCTCGGCGGTCGCACGAGTCGCACGGCCGAGCGGGCGGTGGAGCGCCTGGGCGGCATTTCGAGCGCGGTGAACGGCGTGCGTCCGATCCGCTCGCGCATGCTCGACTACGATCATTCGCTGCTGTGGGTGACGATCGCGCTGCTCGGACTCGGCATCGTGATGGTGTATTCGGCGTCCATCGCCATGCCGGATTCGCCGAAGTACGCGCAATACCGCGACTATCACTTCCTCGTGCGCCACCTGATTTCGGTGACGACGGCGCTCGTCGGCGCGATCATCGCGTTCAAGATTCCGGTGTCGGCGTGGGACAAGTACGCGCCGAAGCTCTTCCTGATCGCGCTCATGATGCTGATCGTCGTGCTGATCCCGCACCTCGGCAAGGGCGTGAACGGCGCGCGCCGCTGGATTCCGCTCGGCATCACGAACATGCAGCCGTCGGAAATCATGAAGCTCGCGGTGACCATCTACGCCGCCAACTACACGGTGCGAAAGCAGGAGTTCATGCAGAGCTTCGGCCGCGGCTTTTTGCCGATGGCGGTGGCGGTCGGCGCGGTCGGCGCGCTGTTGCTGCTCGAACCCGACATGGGCGCGTTCATGGTGATCGCCGCGATCGCGATGGGCGTGCTGTTTCTCGGCGGCGTGAACGGCAAGCTGTTCGGCGGCCTCGTGCTCACCGCCGTGGGCACGTTCACGATGCTCGTGTGGTTGTCGCCGTGGCGTCGCGAGCGGATCTTCGCGTATCTCGATCCGTGGGACGACCGCTACGCGCAGGGCAAGGCGTATCAGTTGACGCACTCGCTGATCGCGTTCGGTCGCGGCGAATGGTTCGGCGTCGGACTCGGCGGCAGTGTCGAGAAACTCAATTACCTGCCCGAAGCGCATACCGACTTCATCCTCGCGGTGATCGGCGAGGAGCTCGGGTTCGTCGGCGTGATCGTCGTGATTCTGCTGTTCTACTGGATCGTGCGTCGCGCGTTCGAGATCGGCCGTCAGGCGCTCGCGCTCGACCGCACGTTCGCGGGACTGATGGCGAAGGGCGTCGGCATCTGGTTCGGCGCGCAGACCTTCATCAACATGGGCGTGAACCTCGGCCTCCTGCCGACCAAAGGTCTCACGCTGCCGCTCGTGAGCTACGGCGGTTCGGGCATCTTGCTGAACTGCGTCGCACTCGCGGTGCTGATGCGCGTGGACTACGAGAATCGTGTGCTGATGCGCGGAGGGAAGGTATGACCGCATCGAGCGCACGCGGCTCGCGCACGCTGATGGTGATGGCGGGCGGCACCGGCGGACACGTGTTCCCGGGGCTCGCGGTCGCACACTGGATGCAGGCGCGCGGCTGGCGCGTGGTGTGGCTCGGCAACGCGGCGGGCATGGAAGCGACGCTCGTCCCGAAGCACGGCATTCCGATGGAATACGTGCGCTTCGGCGGCGTGCGCGGCAAGGGCATCAAGACGAAGCTGATGCTGCCGATGAACCTGCTGCGCGCGTGTTCGCAAAGCCTTGGCGCGCTGCGTCGCGTGAAGCCGGACGTCGTGCTCGGCATGGGCGGCTACATCACGTTTCCGGCGGGTCTCATGACGAAGCTCGGCGGCTATCCGCTCGTGCTGCATGAACAGAATTCGATCGCCGGGCTCGCGAACAAGGTCCTCGCGCATCTCGCGAAGCGCGTGCTGGTCGCGTTCCCGAACGCGTTGCCGAACGCCGAATGGACCGGCAATCCGATTCGTGCGGAACTTGCGCGCGCATTGCCACCCAAAGAACGCTACGCCGCTCGCACGGGGCGGCTGAACGTGCTCGTCGTCGGCGGCAGTCTCGGCGCGGCGGCGCTCAACGAAACGGTGCCGAAGGCGATGGCGCTCATCGACGCCGCATCGCGTCCGCGCATCGTGCATCAGGCGGGCGCGAAGCACATCGAGGCGCTGGAGGCGAACTACGCGGCAGCCGGCCTGCAACGCGGCGACGACCTGCAACTCGTGCCGTTCATCGAGGACATGGCGAGCGCCTACGCGGCCGCCGATCTCGTGATCTGCCGTTCGGGCGCGATGACCGTGTCGGAGATCGCGGCGGTCGGCGTGGCGGCGCTTTTCGTGCCGTTCCCGTTCGCCGTCGACGACCACCAGACGACCAACGCCGCGTTCCTCGAAAAGAACGGCGCGGCGCAATTGATACAGCAGCGCGACCTGTCGGCGGAAAAACTTGCCGGCTGGTTGCGCGGCCAGACACGCGAGTCGCTAGCGGAAATGGCGATGCACTCGTACGAATTCGCCAAGCCCCACGCCACCGAGCGCGTCGCCCGCGTGTGCGCCGACGTGGCCGGCCTGGGGCTCGGCGAGGACGAAGGCGAACGCGAGCCCGAACGCGAAAGCGCGCAAGCGCTGAAGGATTCGAAATGAAACACATCGTCAAACATATTCACTTCGTCGGGATCGGCGGCGCGGGCATGAGCGGCATCGCCGAAGTGCTGCTCAATCTCGGCTATCAGGTAAGCGGCTCGGACCTGTCGAAGAACGCCGTCACCGAACGGTTGATGAAGCTCGGCGCGCGCGTCGCGATCGGGCATCACGCCGAGAACATCGAAGGGGCGAATGCCGTGGTCGTGTCGACCGCCGTGCGCTCCGATAACCCCGAAGTGCTCGCCGCGCGCCATCGTCGCATTCCGATCGTGCCGCGCGCCGTGATGCTCGCCGAACTCATGCGTCTGAAGCAGGGCATCGCGATCGCGGGCACGCACGGCAAGACCACGACCACGTCGCTCGTCGCGAGCGTGCTCGCCGCGGGCGGGCTCGATCCGACTTTCGTGATCGGCGGCCGCCTCATCAGCGCGGGCGCGAACGCGCGGCTCGGCACGGGCGACTTCATCGTCGCGGAAGCGGACGAGTCGGACGCGTCGTTCCTGAATCTTTTCCCGGTGATCGAAGTCATCACGAACATCGACGCCGATCACATGGACACCTACGGCCACGACTTCGCGCGGCTCAAGCAGGCGTTCATCGAGTTCACGCACCGGCTGCCGTTCTACGGTATCGCGGTGCTGTGCGTCGACGATCCGAACGTGCGCGAGATCCTGCCGTTCGTGTCGAAGCCGATCATTCGCTACGGCCTCGGCGCCGAGGCGCAGGTGCGCGCGGTGAACGTCGAAGCGCGCGACGGCCGCATGCACTTCACGACGCTGCGCGAAGACGCGCCGCCGCTCGACATCGTGCTGAACCTGCCGGGCACGCACAACGTGCAGAACGCCTTGGCCGCCATCGCGATTGCGACTGAACTTGAAGTCGCCGATGCCGATATCCAGAGGGCGCTTGCCGAATTCAACGGCGTGGGCCGGCGCTTTCAGCGTTACGGCGAAGTGAAGGTGAACGACGGCGCGTACACGCTGATCGACGACTACGGTCATCACCCGGTCGAAATGGCCGCGACGATCGCGGCGGCGCGCGGCGCGTTTCCGGATCGCCGGCTCGTGCTGGCGTTCCAGCCGCATCGCTTCACGCGCACGCGCGACTGCTTCGAAGACTTCGTGAAGGTGCTTTCCACAGTCGATGCGCTCGTGTTGACCGAAGTCTATTCGGCGGGCGAAGCACCGATCGTCGCCGCCGACGGCCGTGCGCTCGCGCGGGCGATCCGCGTCGCGGGCAAGGTCGAGCCGGTGTTTGTCGAGACGGTCGATGAAATGCCGGACGCGCTCGCGACCGTCGCGAAGAACGGCGACGTGGTGATCACGATGGGCGCCGGTTCGATCGGCGGCGTGTGCGGGCGCATCACGCAAGACCAGCCATCGCAAGAACAGAAATGAACGACGTAACAGGCAAAACCGTGAACGAGATCGATCCGAAAGCATTCGGCAAAGTGGCAGTGCTCCTCGGCGGCAATTCGGCCGAGCGCGAGGTATCGCTCAATTCCGGGCGCCTCGTGCTGCAAGGACTGCGCGATGCGGGCATCGACGCCCATCCGTTCGATCCGGCCGAGCGTCCGCTGTCGGAACTGAAGGACGAAGGCTTCGTGCGCGCGTTCATCGCGCTGCATGGCGGCTACGGCGAGAACGGGCAGTTGCAGGGCGCGCTCGATTTCTACGGCATCCGCTACACGGGCAGCGGCGTGCTCGGCTCGGCGCTCGGCATGGACAAGCTGCGCACCAAGCTCGTGTGGCAGCAGACCGGCGTGCCGACGCCGCCGTTCGAAACCGTCCTGCGCGGCGACGACTTCGACGCGCGTGCGCACGAGATCGTCGCGAAGCTCGGCCTGCCGCTCTTCGTGAAGCCGGCGAGCGAAGGATCGAGCGTCGCGGTCATCAAGGTGAAGAGCGCAGAGACGCTGGTGCCGGCGCTCGTCGAAGCGGCGAAGTTCGACAAGATCGTGATCGTCGAGAAGAGCATCGAAGGCGGCGGCGAGTTCACGTGCTGCATCGCGGGCGATCTGGATTTGCCGGTCATCAAGATTGTGCCGGCCGGCGAGTTCTACGACTACCACGCGAAGTACATCGCCAACGACACGCAGTACCTGATCCCGTGCGGCCTCACGCCCGCCGAAGAAACGCGCATGAAGCAGCTGACGCAGCGTGCCTTCGACATGCTCGGCTGCACCGACTGGGGCCGCGCCGATTTCATGCTCGATTCGGACGGCAATCCGTATTTCCTGGAAGTGAACACGGCGCCCGGCATGACGGATCACTCGCTGCCGCCAAAGGCCGCGCGCGCGGTCGGCATCAGCTACCAGGATCTGGTCGTGAAAGTTTTATCGCTGACGCTCAAGGACTGATTCGACGCCATGTGGAACAACGCCCGCCAACTGAACCTCGCTGCCAACGCGCTGCACGTCGTGCTCGTGTTCGTGCTGCTCGGCGCGGCCGGTTACTGGGCGATCCAGCGTCCGGAGTTCCGGTTGCACGAGATCCAGATCGACGGCGACACGCAGCACATCAATTCGCCGACGGTGCGCGCAGGCGTCGTGGGGCGGCTGAAGGGCAACTTCTTCACCGTCGACCTCGACATCGCGCGCACCGCGTTCGAACAGATGCCGTGGGTGCGTCATGCAAGCGTGCGCCGCGTATGGCCGAACGCGCTCGCCGTGACGCTCGAGGAATACAAGCCGCTCGGGACGTGGGGCAGCGACCAGCTCGTGAGCGTGGACGGCGAACTCTTCACCGCGAACCAGGGCGAACTCGACGACGACCTGCCCGCGTTCGACGGTCCGGAAGGCACGGCGAAGGAAGTGGTCGCGCGGTATCGCGATTTCGCGAAGTGGTTCGCGCCGCTCGACGCGCATCCGGACGAAGTGATCCTGTCGCCGCGTTTCGCGTGGACGGTGAAGCTCTCGAACGGCACGCAGATCGAACTCGGACGCGAGCGCAATCAGGACACTTTGTTCGACCGCAGCCGCCGGTTCGTGGCGGCGTGGTCGTCGGTGACGGGGCGGTGGGGAAATGACATCGAGTACGCGGATTTGCGCTATCCGAACGGCTTTGCCATACGGGCCGCCGGCATGCGCTTCATCAACGACACCGACAAGGCCAAGAAGTAAGCAGACTTAACAGGCAATGAGCACGCTATGAGCAAAGACTACAAAGACCTGCTGGTCGCCCTCGACATCGGGACGTCGAAGGTGGTGGCGATCGTCGCCGAATTGAAGGGCGAGGGCCACTACGAGGTGATCGGACTCGGTCAGAACGACTCGAAGGGCTTGAAGAAGGGCGTCGTGGTCAACATCGAGGCCACGGTGCAGTCGATCCAGCGCGCGCTCGAAGAAGCGGAACTGATGGCCGACTGCAAGATCACCAACGTATTCACGGGGATCGCGGGCAGCCATATCCGCAGCTTCAATTCGAGCGGCATGGTCGCGATCAAGGACAAGGAAGTCACGCAGACGGACGTCGCGCGCGTGATCGAAACGGCCAAGGCCATCAACATCCCGACCGATCAGCAGGTGCTGCATATCCTGACGCAGGAATTCATCATCGACGGCCAGGAAGACGTGCGCGAGCCGATCGGCATGAGCGGCATCCGCCTCGAAGTGAAGGTGCATATCGTGACGGGCGCGGTGAGCGCGGCGCAGAACATCGTGAAGTGCGTGCGCCGCTGCGGGCTCGAAGTGAACGACCTGATCCTGCAGCCGCTCGCGTCGTCGCTCGCGGTGCTGACGGAAGACGAAAAGGAACTGGGCGTGGTGCTCGTCGACATCGGCGGCGGCACGACCGACATCGCGATCTTCAGCGAAGGCGCGATCCGCCACACGGCCGTGATCCCGATCGCGGGCGACCAGATCACGAGCGACGTCGCGATGGCGCTGCGCACGCCGACGCCCGACGCCGAGGACATCAAGGTGACCTACGGCATCGCGAAGCAGGCGCTCGCCGATCCGGACGAGATGATCGAAGTGCCGGGCTTGGGCGAGCGCGGTCCGCGCACGCTGTCGCGCCAGGCGCTAGCGGCGGTGGTCGAGCCGCGCGTCGAAGAACTGTTCTCGCTCGTGCAGCAGGTCGTGCGCGAGTCGGGCTACGAGGAACTGCTGTCGAGCGGCGTCGTGCTGACCGGCGGCGCGTCGATGATGCCCGGCATGGTCGAGCTGGGCGAAGACATTTTCCTGAAGCCGGTGCGCATCGGCGTGCCGGAATATGCGGGCGGACTCGCGGATGTCGTGCGCAATCCGCGCTATTCGACGGCGATGGGTCTGCTCGTCGAAGGACGCTCGCAACGCATGCGCGGCCGCAAGGTCGCGGTGCAGTCGGGATCGATGGGACAGGTATTCACGAGGATGAAGGACTGGTTCCTCGGCAATTTCTGACACAGGTTTGACGAGAGTTACAACAAGAGCTTTTCAAAAAGCTCGCTGCAAAAGAAAATTCGCGCCGGTGCCGGCGGCTGGCGCGCGACAAGCGGTTGCCCGATCGTTTGTCGAATAACGCCGCTTTTCATCTTGACGGAGGCAACATGGATTTCGAAATGCTGGAAACGGAAACCAACGGAACGATCATCAAGGTCGTCGGTGTGGGTGGCGCTGGCGGCAATGCCGTGCAGCACATGATCAACCGCGGCGTGCAGGGCGTCGACTTCATCGTGATGAACACGGACGCGCAGGCGCTCGCCCGTTCGCGCGCGAGCACGGTGATCCAGCTCGGCAACACGGGCCTCGGAGCCGGCGCGAAGCCCGACATGGGCAAGGCCGCGGCCGAAGACGCACGCGAGCGCATCGCCGACGCACTGCGCGGCGCGCACATGGTGTTCATCACCGCCGGCATGGGCGGCGGTACGGGCACGGGCGCGGCGCCGGTGGTCGCGCAGATCGCGAAGGAAATGGGCATTCTGACGGTCGGTGTCGTCAGCAAGCCGTTCGAGTTCGAAGGCGGCCGCCGCATGCGCGTGGCCGAAGCAGGTTCGCAGCAACTGGAAGATCACGTCGATTCGCTGATCGTCGTGCTGAACGACAAGCTGTTTGAAGTCATGGGCGACGACGCCGAAATGGACAAGTGCTTCCAGTGCGCCGACGACGTCCTGAACAACGCAGTGGCCGGTATCGCGGAAATCATCAACGTCGACGGTCTCGTGAACGTCGACTTCGAGGACGTGAAGACGGTCATGGGCGAGCAGGGCAAGGCGATGATGGGCACGGCGACGGTTGCCGGCGTCGATCGCGCGCGTCTCGCGGCCGAGCAGGCGGTGGCAAGTCCGCTCCTGGAAGGCGTCGATCTGTCGGGTGCGCGTGGCGTGCTGGTGAACATCACGTCGAGCCGTTCGCTGCGTCTGTCGGAAACGCGCGAAGTGATGAACACGATCAAGAGCTACGCTGCCGACGACGCAACCGTGATCTTCGGCGCGGTGTACGACGACGCGATGGGCGATGCGCTGCGCGTGACGGTGGTGGCAACGGGTCTCGGCCGTGCGGCGAAGAACAAGCAGGCCGCTCCGATGACGCTCCTGCGCACCGGCACCGACAACCAGCCGATCGCACACGCGGCGCAGCACACGTACGCACCGCAGCAGTCGCACGCGACCGATTACGGCGCGCTCGACACGCCGGCTGTGTGGCGTTCGTCGCGTGAAACGGCGGCTTCGCATGTGCAGGCGCTGCAGGAAAAGGGCGTCGATACCTACGACATCCCGGCGTTCCTGCGCAAGCAAGCCGACTAAGACCGGCGCACGCTTCTTGCGGAGCAGGTGCGGTGCATGGCACCCGCGAAGCGGAATGCAAAAGCGTGACCGGTCGGGCTGCTGGGGCGACTGTCCAAGGCCGCGTCTTTCGCTGGGACGCCAGGCCGTGGTCAGCCGACCTCCACGGATTCGTGCGAAGTTTGCGCGGTTTTCAATGACAAAATCCGAAGCCGATCGCGTCGCGCCGTGCGACATAAGCTGTATCGCCAGGACTGCAATCAGCACTGACGAGCAAAGGACCGAGCATGATCAAAGTGGGTGACACGTTGCCGGATGCACGCCTCTTCGAGTTCGTCGAAGTGGCGGGCGAGGGCTGTGCCGTGGGACCGAACGGGTTCCCGGTGCGCGAGCGGACGGCGGGAAAACGCGTGGTGGTCTTCGGATTGCCGGGCGCCTTCACGCCGACGTGTTCCGCGAAACACGTACCTGGTTATGTTGATGCGGCACAGCGCCTGAACGACGCTGGCATCGACGAGATCTGGTGCGTTTCCGTCAACGACGCGTTCGTCATGAACGCGTGGGGACGCGATCTTTAAACCTCGGGCAAGGTGAAGATGATCGCCGACGGAGCCGCGCGTTTTACCCAGGCACTCGGTCTGGAGCAGGATTTGTCCGAGCGCGGCATGGGGATTCGTTCCCAGCGCTACGCGATGGTGGTCGACAACGGCGTGGTCAAGACGCTCAATGTCGAAGCACCCGGCAAGTTCGAAGTCAGCGACGCCGAAAGCATCCTGGCGACGTTGCGCTGATTCTCGCGGCGTTTTCAGGCGTTGCGTTGCAGTGACGCAACGAGCGAAGACGCCGCGAAATCGGCAGCGACTTGGGGCCGATGACCGGAAATGCCTCCATTCCGGCCATCGGCCCGTTCCGCTTCCTCATCCGCGCAATTTCTCGCGTAACACAGGGAAACAGATTGATACTTCCCGTTTGGGACGGCGCGCAGCGGATGGAGTATAATTCGTGCTATTGAATCGATATTCACGATTAATTCTCTTTATAGGGAATTTAAATCGAAGCGGAAAAATCATGTTGAAGCAGCGAACAATCAAAACTGTCGTCAAGACCGTGGGTATCGGATTGCATTCCGGGCGCAAGGTCCAATTGACGCTCAAGCCCGCCCCGGCGGGTACGGGCATCGTGTTTTCGCGTGTCGACCTCGCGACGCCGGTTGATATTCCTGCGAACGCCATGGCTATCGGCGACACGCGGCTCGCATCCGTGCTGCAGAAGGATGGCGCGCGCGTCTCCACGATCGAGCATCTGATGTCGGCGTGCGCCGGTTTGGGCATCGACAATTTGTATGTGGACGTAACGGCTGAAGAAATCCCGATCATGGACGGCAGCGCCGCTTCGTTCGTGTTTCTGATTCAATCGGCGGGAATCGAAGAGCAAAATGCTCCGAAGAAATTCATCAAGGTAACGAAACCCGTCGAAATTCGTGAGGGCGACAAATTCGCGCGCCTCGAACCTTATTTTGGTTTCAAGCTGAGCTTTACCATCGATTTCCGCCATCCGGCCGTCGATAAAACCGGCCAGGCGCTGGAAGTCGATTTTGCGAATACATCGTATGTCCGCGAAATCGCGCGCGCGCGCACGTTCGGATTCGCGCATGAAGTCGAGATGATGCGCGAGCTGGGCTTGGCGCGCGGCGGCAGCATGGACAACGCCATCGTGCTCGACGAATACCGCATCCTGAACAACGACGGCCTGCGCTACGACGACGAATTCGTGAAGCACAAGATGCTCGACGCAATCGGCGACCTGTACGTGGTCGGTCATCCGCTGCTCGCGTCGTACACGGCGTACAAGGGCGGTCACGCGCTGAACAACATGCTGCTGCGCGAACTGCTGGCGCATGAAGACGCGTATGAAATCGTCACGTTCGACGACACGCAAAAGGCGCCACGCGGCTTCGGCTTCGATACGCAGACGGCGTTTGCCTGAATCCATCAAGCTCGAACGATGCAATGAGCGGCAGCGAAAGCGCCGCTCATTTTTTTTGCGCTTTATTTGCGCGCTTTCGCCTGATGGCGCGCCGCCATCTTGGCGAGCGCCTCGCGCAGCGGCGACGGTTCGAGCGTATCGGCGAGTTCCTTCAGCGCGTCGGCGCCGGCCGGCGACATGCGCGCCTGCTTGGGCGGCGCCGCTTCCTTCATCGCCTGCGGACGCACGCGAATCCGCAGCGAATTCACAGCCCAGCCGCGCTGCTGCAAATCGGCGAGCAGACGCGGCTCGATATGCCGCAGCCGTGCCGCGAGCGCATTGTGTCCCGCAAAAAGCGACAGTACGCCGTCCTTGATGAATCCCGGTTCGACGCTGGACGCCAGGTAATCGGGCAGGAGCGCCGACAGATCGCGCTGCATCGCCGCCATCTGGTCGACACCGGCACGCAGCGCGCGCAATGCATCGGCGCGGCCGAGCAGTTCGGAAATCGACTGAGGTTTGCGCGGATTGAATCGCTGCGGCGGCCTTGAATTCGTCGGAAAACGGCTCATTTTTAATCAATAGGCGCGAGGGCGATGCGCCGATTGTACCCGCGCGAGACCACGCCGATGCGCTCGGCCGTCCGAAGCTTTCAGGCGTCTGACTGTCGTGGCGCGGCGACGCGGGCGGCCCGACGCGGACACAGGCCGCGCCGGGCCCGCGTGCTAAAATCCCCCGATTAAATTTCACCCATGGACTTAAGCCGCCGAGGTTCTCCGAACGCGGGCGCATGCACCGTGCACCTGTCCGACACCGCGACGCAGACACTGATCCGATGACCACCGGTTTCCTTCAAAAGATTTTTGGCAGTCGCAACCAGCGGCTGGTCAAGCAATATCAAAAGACCGTTGCGGCGATCAATGCGCTCGAGCCGACGATCGAAAAGTACACGGACCAGCAACTGCGCGCGAAGACCGACGAATTCCGTCAGCGCGTCGCGAGCGGCGAGTCGCTCGACGTTCTGCTGCCCGAAGCGTTCGCCGTCTGCCGCGAGGCGAGCAAGCGCGTGCTGCACATGCGTCACTTCGACGTCCAGCTGGTCGGCGGCATGGTCCTGCATTACGGCAAGATCGCGGAAATGCGCACGGGCGAGGGCAAGACGCTCGTCGCCACGCTGGCTGCGTACCTGAACGCGCTGTCGGGCCGCGGCGTACACGTCGTGACGGTGAACGATTACCTCGCGCAGCGCGACGCCGAATGGATGGGGCGGCTCTACAACTTCCTCGGGTTGTCGTGGGGCATCAACCTGTCGCAGATGGAACACGATCTGAAGCAGGAAGCCTACGCCGCCGATATCACCTACGGCACGAACAACGAGTTCGGCTTCGACTATCTGCGCGACAACATGGTCTACGAGACCGACGCGCGCGTGCAGCGGCCGCTCAATTTCGCGATCGTCGACGAAGTGGACTCGATCCTGATCGACGAAGCGCGTACGCCGCTCATCATCTCCGGGCAGGCCGAAGATCACACCGATCTCTACGTGCGCATGAACGCGCTGCCGCCGCTGCTCGAACAGCAGATCGGCGAAGAGAAGGCGGACGGCACCGGCGTCGAGAAGCCGGGCGACTACACGCTCGACGAAAAAGCGCGTCAGGTTTTCCTCACCGAGGAAGGCCACGAAAAGGCGGAACGGCTGCTCGCCGAGTGGGGTCTGATCGGCGAGGGCGAGAGCCTGTATGCCGCGCAGAACATCACGCTGATGCACCACGTCTACGCCGCGTTGCGCGCGCATACGCTCTTCCATCGCGATCAGCATTACGTGGTGCAGGGCGGCGAAGTCGTGATCGTCGACGAATTCACGGGCCGCATGATGACCGGGCGCCGCTGGTCGGACGGCTTGCATCAGGCCGTCGAAGCGAAGGAACAGGTCAAGATTCAGAACGAGAACCAGACGCTCGCGTCGATCACGTTCCAGAACTACTTCCGCATGTATTCGAAGCTGTCCGGCATGACCGGCACGGCCGACACCGAAGCGTACGAATTCAACGAGATCTACGGCCTGGAAACGGTCGTGATCCCGACCAATCGGCCGCCGAAGCGGATCGACAAGCAGGACCAGATCTACAAGACCGCGCAGGAACGCTACGACGCGGTGATCCGCGACATCCACGATTGCGTCGAGCGCGGCCAGCCGACGCTCGTCGGCACGACGTCGATCGAGGCGTCGGAACTGCTCTCCACGCTGCTCACGCAGGCGGGCGTCAAGCATGAAGTGCTGAACGCGAAACAGCACGCGCGGGAAGCGGCGATCGTCGCCGAAGCGGGCCGTCCGGGCGTCGTCACCATCGCGACGAACATGGCCGGGCGAGGCACGGACATCGTGCTCGGCGGCAACGTCGAGAAACAGGCGTCGTTCATCGAAGCCGATCTCTCGATCCCCGAAGACGAAAAGCAGCCGCGCATCCAGAAGCTGCACGACGAATGGCAGGCGCTGCACGATCAGGTGAAGGCCGCTGGCGGCCTGCACATCATCGGCACGGAGCGTCACGAATCGCGCCGGATCGACAATCAATTGCGTGGCCGCGCGGGCCGTCAGGGCGATCCGGGATCGTCGCGCTTCTATCTGTCGCTCGACGATCCGCTTCTGCGCATCTTCGCCGGCGACCGCGTCCGCTCGATCATGGACCGCCTGAAGATGCCGGAAGGCGAGCCGATCGAGGCGGGCATCGTCACGCGTTCCATTGAAGGCGCGCAGCGCAAGGTCGAAGCGCGCAACTTCGATATCCGCAAGCAACTGCTCGAATACGACGATGTGTCGAACGATCAGCGCAAGGTGATCTACCAGCAGCGCAACGAGTTGCTCGAAGCCAATGACGTGCAGGAAACCATCGCCGCGATGCGCCAGAGCGTGATCGGCGACGTGGTGCGCACGTTCGTGCCGGCGGGCAGCATCGAAGAGCAATGGCAGGCGCCGGAGCTCGAAGAAGTGCTGCGCAACGACTGGTCGCTCGATCTCGCGATCCAGGAGATGATCAACGAGTCGAATTCGATCGACGCCGAAGAAATCCTGGAAGCCGTGCTCGCCGCCGCCGACGAAGCCTATGAAGCGAAGGTCGCGCTGGTGGGCCGCGAGTCGTTCAGCGCGTTCGAGCGCTCGATCATGCTGCAGACGCTCGACAGCCGCTGGCGCGAGCATCTCGCCGCGCTCGACCATTTGCGTCAGGGCATCCACCTGCGCGGTTACGCGCAGAAGAACCCGAAGCAGGAATACAAGCGCGAGGCGTTCGAACTCTTTGCCGCGATGCTCGATTCGGTGAAGGAGGAAGTGACGCGCGTCGTGATGAACGTGCAGATCCAGTCGCCGGAACAGCTCGAGGAAGCCGCCGAGCAGTACGAGGAAAAGGGCAGCCATCTCGAGAACGTCGCGTTCACGCACATGGATTTCGCGGAAGCCGCCGCGGCGCCCGCACCGGCCGATGCCACCGCGCAGATGGTCAATCAGGCGATGGCGTTCGGCGACGACACCACCGTCGCCACGCGCCCCGCCGACGACGTGCCGAAGGTCGGCCGCAACGATCCGTGCCCGTGCGGCAGCGGCAAGAAGTACAAGAACTGCCACGGCAAGCTGGTGTAATCGGCGAATCCGTTACGGTTGGAAACAAGCGACGCAGCGATGCGTCGTTTGTCTTTGCAGGTCCGGTTTTTCCTTGGCGCTGTTGCAGTCTGCGTGAGCGGCGCCCGTTCATTCATCCCGCGTTGGCGCATCGTGTGCAACGACACCCGCCGGCGCGCGCCACATTCAGCGAGTCGCGAACATGGCCGTCAATTTCCCCTCGATCGATCCCGCAGCGCTTCATCCCGTCGCCGGCGTCACGCTAGGCTGGGCCGAAGCCAATATTCGCAAGCCGAATCGCAAGGATCTGCTCGTCATCCAGCTCGAAGAGGGCGCGACCGTCGCGGGCGTGTTCACGCTGAACCGCTTCTGCGCGGCGCCGGTGACGGTGTGCCGCGAGCATCTCGACGCGGTTCGCCAAGGCGGCAAGGGTATTCGCGCGCTCGTCGTGAACACGGGCAACGCGAACGCGGGAACGGGCGAGCCGGGCATGGCCGCGACCCGCGCGACCTGCGACGAACTCGCGCGCCTGACGGGCTTCGATGCGCAGCAAATCCTGCCGTTTTCGACCGGCGTGATCCTGGAGCCGCTGCCGGTCGACCGGCTGAAGGCGGGCTTGCCCGCGGCGCTCGCGAACCAGCAGCTCGCGCACTGGTTCGACGCCGCGCAAACCATCATGACTACGGATACGCTGCCGAAGGCGTCGTCGCGCAAGGTGCAGATCGACGGCCACACGGTCACGCTGTCGGGCATCAGCAAGGGCGCGGGCATGATCAAGCCGAACATGGCGACGATGCTCGGCTTCCTCGCGTTCGATGCCGCCGTCGCGCAGCCGGTGCTCGATCAATTGGCGAAGCACGTCGCGGATCGCTCGTTCAACTGCATCACGATCGACGGCGATACCTCGACGAACGATTCGTTCATCCTGATCGCATCGGGCAAGTCGAGCCTGCCGGCGATCACGTCGACGGATTCGCCCGCTTACGCCGCTTTGCGTGACGCCGTGACGGCGGTCGCGCAGGAACTCGCGCAACTGATCGTGCGCGACGGCGAAGGCGCGACCAAATTCATGACGATCACGGTGGAAGGCGGCAAGAACGAAGCGGAGTGCCGTCAGATCGGCTATGCGATCGGCCATTCGCCGCTCGTGAAAACCGCGTTCTACGCATCCGATCCTAACCTCGGCCGCATTCTCGCGGCGATCGGTTATGCGGGCGTGACGGATCTCGACGTCGAACGCATCGACCTCTATCTGGACGACGTGCTTGTCGCGAAGGCGGGCGGGCGCAACCCGGAATATCGCGAGGAAGACGGCCAGCGCGTGATGAAGAAGAGCGAGATCGCGATCCGCGTGCTGCTCGGCCGCGGCGACGCGCGCGCGACCATCTGGACCTGCGATCTGTCTCACGACTACGTGAGCATCAACGCCGACTACCGCTCGTAAAGCTCGACAACACTCAGGCACGTCATGGACAAACTCGAACAATTTCTGACTCGCGCCGAAGCGGTTCTGGCGCGCATCGAAGGCATGCTGCCGCCGGCGGCGCCGCAGATCGACTGGGACGCGGCCGTCGCGTTTCGCTGGCGCAAGCGTCAGGGGCGCGGCTTTCTGCAACCCGTGCCGGCGATTTCCCTCATTTCGTTCGACGACCTGCAAAACATCGACCGGCAGAAGGCGCTGATCGAGCAGAACACGCGCCAGTTCGTCGCGAAGGCGCCCGCGAACAACGTGCTGCTGACGGGCGCGCGCGGCACCGGCAAGTCGTCGCTCATCAAGGCCTGCCTGAACGCGTATTCGAAGGACGGTCTGCGCCTGATCGAAGTCGACAAGGACGATCTGCACGACCTCGGCGACATCGTCGACCTGATCTCGGCGCGGCCCGAGCGCTTCATCGTGTTCTGCGACGATCTTTCGTTCGAGGAAGGCGAGTCGGGCTACAAGGCGCTGAAGGTGGCGCTCGACGGCTCGGTCGCTGCGCAGTCGGACAACGTGCTGATCTACGCGACGTCGAACCGGCGCCACTTGATGCCCGAGTACATGAGCGACAACGAGACGTACAAGCATACGTCCGATGGCGAGATCCACCCCGGCGAAGTGGTCGAGGAGAAGATTTCGCTCTCCGAGCGCTTCGGCCTATGGGTGAGCTTCTATCCGTTCAAGCAGGACGACTATCTTTCGATCGTCGGCCATTGGCTCAAGCATTTCGGCTGCGATCAGGGCGAAATCGAGAGCGCGCGCGGCGATGCGCTCGTGTGGGCGCTGGAGCGCGGTTCGCGGTCGGGACGCGTCGCATGGCAGTTCGCACGCGACTGGTCGGGGCGCAAGGCATGACGGAGTTCGCCGCGAACGGACGCAAGGTGACCGAGGTGGCGGTCGGCGTGATGGTGCAGGCGGACGGCCAGTATCTCCTCGCGCAACGCCCGGAGGGCAAGCCCTATGAGGGCTACTGGGAGTTTCCGGGCGGCAAGATCGAGGCGGGTGAGAGCGTCGAGAAGGCGCTCGGACGCGAACTGCACGAGGAACTGGGTATCGACGTCACCGCGTGCGAACGCTGGCGCACGCTTGAACACGACTATCCGCACGCGTACGTGCGGCTCCATTTCTGCAAGGTGACACAGTGGTCCGGCGCGCCTGTCGGCCGCGAAGGTCAGGCGCTCGCCTGGCAGCACTTGCCCGTGGAGGTCGCGCCGCTGCTTCCCGCCGCCATCCCGGTGCTGGAATGGCTCGCCGCGGAAGCGAACTAGACGCGCCTTAAGACGCGCCTTAGGACGCGCTTCAGTTCAGGCCGCCGTGCGAATCGTCATCGGGCGGCGTTTCCTGCGAGTTGCCGCCGATGCGATATTTCCCGGTGGCCCAGGCGCCGAGATCGATCTGCTTGCAGCGCTCGGAGCAAAACGGGCGAAAGCGGTTTTCCGGAACCCAGCGGACTTCCTTGGCGCAGGTCGGACATTTGACGACGGTGGTCATACGGATCGAACGTTATCGAAAATACCAAGCTTAAACCATGAGGCCGTCCGGCCGCATTTCAATGCCGGATCAAAGACTGCACAGCGTGAGGTGGAAAGGCACATCGACATCGACAGGGCGCGGCCGCAGATCGCCATCCTGCACCGTGAAGCGTACCCACAGCATGTACTTGTTGGCGCTCGCCTCGGGGATCACCCGCACTTCCTGCGACACACGCACCTGCATGAGTTGATAGGTCCGCCCCGAGAGCATCTGCTGATAGCTGCCCTGCATCGCCATCACCTTTGACGCCTGCCCCGATTCGCGCGCGAGACGCAGCACGATAGTGGCTGCATCGCGTAGCGCGAGCATCGGCATGACCCACTTCGCGATGTCCTGGCGACGCTGCTCGACCGGCAATTGCTGCCACGCAAAGTACGACGGCAAGTCGAATTTGCAGGTGCCGCCGGGAATGATCGTGCGGCTGCGGATGCTCGCGAGCCATTCGTTGTCGATCAGGTGCTGACCGGTCTTGCCCTGCATCTGCGCGAGCCCGGCGAGCGTCTGTTCGATCTCTCCGAGCACGGCTTCGAGCGCGTCTTGTTCTATGCCGGGATTGCCGCGGAACGGCGCGAGCGTTTGACGCTGGCGTTCCAGTTCCTTCATCAGATCGGCTTTCAGATCGGTGCGGCCCGCGACTTCGGCGATTTCGAAGAGCGTCGTCAGCGCGACGTGATGCTCGCGGGGGTCTTCCTGGGTCAAGAAGAAGGTGAAGCGCTCGAACAGGTCTTCGAGGCGCAGCAGCGTTCGAATTCGCTCGTTGAAGGGATACTCGTAAAGGATCAAGCGCGCTCGCCTCGGCGTAAGTCGGTGCTACGTGGGACGGAAAGTCAGGACATTCTAATGCCGCAACCCCACCCTAGCAAATCGACGCACAATGAGCTTGTCGGGACGCATTTTCGTCGCTGATCGCAACAGTTTCCAATCGTTAAGTGTGAACTTTGAGGTCGTGCGAATGCTCGAGTCGCGGCTCACTCATTCGCCAGCAACAGATAGCGCGCATGCAATGCATCGACATCGCGCTTGAGCGTGTCGAGCGTCGCATTCGCATCGTTGACGACGATGTCGTCGGCCACTGCGAGGCGTGCTTCGCGAGTGGCTTGGCGCGCGATGATGGCGAGCACCTGTTCGCGCGAAAAGCCATTGCGCCGCATCACGCGTTCGATCTGCGTCTCGACCGGGCAGTCGACCACCAGAATGCGATTGGCACGCGACGACCAGTTCCCCGATTCCACGAGGAGCGGCACGGCCACGATGTGATACGCGCCACGCGCCAGGCCTCGTTGACGTTCGGTTTCCGCACGGATCAGCGGATGCGTGATGGCTTCGAGCCGCGCTTTGGCCGCGTCGTCGGCGAACACGCGCTCGCGCATCTTCGCGCGATCGAGCGAGCCATCCTGCGCGACGAACTCGCGCCCGAACTCACTTTCGATCAGCGGCATCGCCACGCCGCCCGGTGCCGTGATGCCGTGCGCGATGAGATCGGTGTCGATCACGGTTACGCCGTGCGCCGCGAAAAGGTCGGCGACGGTCGTCTTGCCGCTGCCGATACCGCCCGTCAAGCCGATGCTGAACATCCCTGGCTCCTCGTATTCATCCGTAAATTCAACCGAACAGCGCGTAGAGCGGCGTGCCGAAGAAGAGTGTCAGTGCGCCGCCGATCGCGAGGAACGGCCCGAACGGCAGCGGTTCTTCAAAGCGCATGCGTTTGCGCCACGTCGCGATCAGTCCGACGAGCGCGCCTGCGATCGCCGAGACCATCAGGATCTGCGGCAGCGCCATCCAGCCGAGCCATGCGCCGAGCGCGGCGAGCAGCTTGAAGTCGCCGTAACCCATGCCTTCGACGCCGCGCACCAGCCGGAAGATCCAGTAGACGCACCACAGGAACAGATAACCCGCGATCGCGCCAATGACCGCATCGCGCAACGAGGCAAAGCCGCCGTCGCCGAGATTGACGATCAGGCCCGCCCACAGGAGCGGCAGCGTGAGCGAGTCGGGCAGGTATTTCGTGTCGAAGTCGATGAGACTCATTGCGAGCAGTGTTGCGCACAGACCGAAGGCGGCGAGCGCGAGCCAGTCCGGGCCGAACGCGTAGAGCGAAACGGCCGCGAGGAGCGCCGTGGCCAGTTCGGTCAGCGGATAGCGCGGGCTGACGGATGCGCCGCACTTCGCGCATCGTCCGCGCAACAGCACGTAGCTCACGACGGGAATGTTCTCCCATGCACGCAGCGTGTGTCCGCAGTGCGGGCACCCGCTGCGCGGCACGGCGAGGTTGTAGCGGACGGGCTTTAACGCGTCTTCGGCCTCGGCATGCTTCGCATCCGCCGCTTCGAGCTCGGCTCGCCATGCGCGTTCCAGCATGATCGGCAGGCGGTGCACGACGACCGTCAGAAAGCTGCCGATCACGAGGCCGAACACTACGGCGAAGCCGTACTGCGCCGCGACGGGCAGCGCCGCAAAGGCGTGCAGGTAGGCGCCGGAATGATCCGCGAGATGGGGTTCGAACGAAGGCAGCATGGAGGGTGACGGAATGAATTCGGCAGCGATGCTACACCACTACACCACGTTACCGAGTTGAATGATGGGAAGATACATCGCGATGACGAGTCCGCCCACGGGCGCGCCGAGCACGACGATCACGACCGGCTCGCACAAACTCGCGAAGGTGCCGATCCTGTCGTCGACCTGCCGGTCGCCCAGGGTGGCGAGATCCATCAGCATCGAGTCGAGCGAGCCGGATTCCTCGGCGACCGCGACGGGCTGCACGACTTCGGGCGGGAAGCAGCCCTGCGCGCGCATGGCCGCCGCGAGCCGTTCGCCGCGATGCAGGCGCGCCGCGATGTCGACGGTCGCGTGGTCGAAGATGCGGTTGCCGGTGGCGTTCGCGAGCGAACCGAACGCATCGGAGAGCGGTGTGCCCGCCGCGAGCAGCGTGCCGAGCGCGCGGCTCCAACGCGCCACGGCGAGCGAGCGCAGCAACGGGCCGACGAGCGGCAGCCTCAGCAACGCGCGATCGACGGCGTCGCGGGCCGGTGGCGAGCGCCTGAGCACGCGCGCGCACGCCGCGCCTGCAACGAAGCCCGCGATCGCGAACGGCACGCTCCAGCGCGCGACACCATCCGACAACGCCAGCACGAAGCGCGTCGGTGCGGGCAGCGCGGCGCCGAAGCCGTCGAAGATCGTCTTGAAGGTCGGCACGACGCCGACCAGCAAGCCCGCCGTGATCGAGAGCGACAGCAGCAGCACCATGACCGGATAGGTCAGCGCGCCCTTGAGCTTCGCGCGCTGCGCGGCGGCGCGCTCGCGGTCGTCGGCGAGGCGCGCGAGCACCGTCGGCAAGGCGCCGGCCAGTTCGCCGACCGATACGAGCTGGCAGTAGAGCGGCCCGAAACACGCCGGATGACGCGCGAGCGCATCGGAGAACGGCACGCCCTGCGTGATGTCGCGCGCGACGCTTCGCACGATGCGCGGCAAACCGCCGCGCATCGGCGTTTGCGCGATCAGTTCGAGCGAAGGCGCGAGCGGCAGCCCGGCGCGCAGCAGGCCCGCCAGCTGGCGCGTGAAGAGCGTCACGTCGGCGCCGCTCGCCTTCGGCGGCGGCGCGTCGCCGAGTGCGTCGAGTTCCAGCACCGTCCAGCCTTCGCGCCTCAACGCGGCGCGCGCCGATGCAGCGTCGGCCCCGATCGTCCTGCCGCGTTTCCTCGCGCCGTTTGCATCGACGCCGCGCCATGCAAAACGAAGATCGCCGCCCATTACGCGATCTCCGTGGCTTCGAGCGCCTCGGCGACGCTCGTCACGCCTTCGCGCACGCGCTGGAAGGCCGCGTCGCGCAACGCCGGCATGCCTTCGGACTGCGCCTGGCGCGTGACCGCGTGCGTGGCGGCGCGCGCGACGATCAGTTCGCGCAGCGCGTCGGTGACGGGCATCAACTGGTGCACGCCCACGCGTCCCCGATAGCCGATCCCGTGGCACTTCGCGCAGCCGCGCGGCTCGAAGGGGCGGATGCCGTCGTCGAGCGGGAGTTCGGAAGGCACGCGACACGCCTCGCAGAGCTTTCGCACGAGCCGCTGCGCCGTGACGAGCCGTAGCGCCGACGCGAGGTTGTACGGCGCCACGCCGATGTCG
The DNA here is from genome assembly GCF_001544495.1 of Caballeronia telluris. Classification (GTDB taxonomy): domain Bacteria; phylum Pseudomonadota; class Gammaproteobacteria; order Burkholderiales; family Burkholderiaceae; genus Caballeronia; species Caballeronia telluris. The sequence continues at coordinate 91,934 of NZ_FCNZ02000018.1, read as the reverse complement.
ATCAGCCGCGCGATGGCGGCGGGCGCATCGTTCGTGTGAAGCGTCGAGAGCACGAGATGGCCGGTCTGGGCCGCCTTCACGGCGACATCGGCGGTTTCGGCGTCGCGGATCTCGCCGACCATGATCACATCGGGGTCCTGGCGCATGAACGCGCGCAACGCGACGGCGAACGTGAGCCCGGCCTTGTCGCGCACGCTCACCTGATTGATGCCGCTCAACTGGATTTCGGCCGGGTCTTCGACCGAACAGACGTTGCGCGCCTCGGCGTTGAGCATCTGCAGGAAGCAGTAGAGTGAAAGCGTCTTGCCGCTGCCGGTCGGGCCGGTGACGAGGACGAGCCCGTGCGGCGCGTGAATCGCGGATTCGACGGCTTTACTCTGTCGCGCATCGAGCCCGAGCGCGCCGAGCGAGAGGTCGGCGGGCAGCGCTTCGAGGCGTCGCAGCACGAGCTTTTCGCCGAAGAGCGTCGGCAGCGAGTTCACGCGATAGTCCTCGATCTGGCCGTTCGGGAGCGGAAGTCGCAGCCGGCCGTCCTGCGGCACGCGCCGCTCCGCGATGTCCATCCGCGCGAGCACCTTGATGCGCGTGACGACCGCATCGCGCAGATGCAGCGGCGGCTTGTGCAGGACGTGCAGCGCGCCGTCGATGCGCAGCCGGATGCGCCATTCGTGTTCCGCAGGCTCGACATGGATATCGGACGCGCCGCGCGCCGCCGCGATGCGCAGCGTCTCGGTCAGGAGCGCGACGGCCGGGGCGTCGTCGGCGGGAAGCGGGTCGGGCGGGCGCGGCGCGAGGCGCGTGAAAGTGTCGCGGGAAGGCGTTGGCATGCGTTGATCGGCGTGGGCCGTCCGGGTTCGGGATGGCCCATCATCGCGCCGCCACGCACGCCTTCATACTCGGCCGGATGGCTAACGCTGCAGCCGGTTCGTCGCTGCCGTCGCGGGACGGAAGATTTTCACGGTGCGGATCGCCTGATCGTCGCTGCGCATCACCTCGAAATGCACGCCCGCGATTTCCACCGACACGTCGCCGTCCGGAATGTCCTCCAGCGTTTCGAGGATCAGCCCGTTGAGCGTCTTCGGGCCGTCGGTCGGCAGCTTCAGGTGCAGCCAGCGGTTCAGTTCGCGCAGCGGCATGCTGCCCGCCACGATGCATTCGCCGTGTTCGTCCCAGCCGCCGCGCGAACCGGTGCCGCGCGGAATCGTCGTCGTGAACTCGCCGATCAGTTCCTCGATGATGTCTTCCGGCGTGACGAGCCCCTGCAACTCGCCGTATTCGTCGACGACGATCGCGATGCGGTGGCGACTCTCCTGGAAGTACTGCAACTGCTGGAACACCGGCGTGCCGGCCGGCACGAAATACGGCTCGGTAAGCAGTTCGCGCAGCGTCTCGCGCTCCAATTCCTGGTTGTGCAGCGCCGACAGCGTCTTTCTCACGTGCAGGATGCCGAGCACGCGGTCGATGTCGCCCTGATAGACGACGAGCTTGTTGTGATAGCAGGTTTCGAGCTGGTGCATGATCTGCTCGAACGGCGCCTCGAAGTCGAGCGCTTCGATCCGGCGGCGCGGGATCATCACGTCGTCGACGGTGATGTTCTCCAGATCGAACAAATTCAGCAGGATGCTGCGGTGCTTGGTCGGCATGAAACTGCCCGACTCCAGCACGACAGTGCGCAGTTCCTCGGGCGACATGCGCTGGTCGCGACCGCCCTTCGTATTGATGTGCAGCGCGGCGAGCAAAGCGTTCGCGAACAGGTTGACGAACCACACGACCGGCCGCAGAACGCGCATCAGCGGCGCGAGAATCAGGCTCGCGGGCAGCGCGACCTTCTCCGGATACGTCGCGCCGACGATCTTCGGCGCGATCTCCGCGAACACGATGATGAGGAACGCGACGATGCCCGTCGCGATCGACAGCACGAAGTTGTCGTGACCGAACGTGCGCAGCGCGATCGACGTGACGAGGACCGGAATGATCGTATTGATCAGGTTGTTGCCGATCAGGATTACGCTCAGCAACTGATCGGTTTTAGCGAGCAGGCCCTGCGTCGTGCGCGCGCGCAGCGACCCCTGGCTCGCGAGGTACTTCAGACGATGGCGATTGAGCGCCATCATCGACGTTTCAGAGATCGAGAAAAAGCCGGATAAAAAGAGAAGCAGAAAGATGGCGCAAATTTGCGCCCATAAGGGAAGGTTGTCCACGCGACCGTTGAGAGAAGGGGAGGGATGGAATGGACTATAACAGACCGTCTGCGAAAGCTTGCGCGACCGGCGGATTGACCGTTGGACGGGGCTCGCGGGGATTTTTCGCATCGCCGGCGCGCGGCATCGGGCGAGGTCTGGGGCGCACGGTCGTTCGATGAACCGGCGCGCCCTGTTCGATTCCTAGTGGAATCCAAATTTGTTCAGGATGTCTCTGTAAATGGCGCGTTCGAGTCTCGAACGCGCCTCGCTTCGGCATAGGACTCACCAGCGCAACAATATTTTGCGAAACCGATGACGATGCGCCGGGCGCGTGCGCCGACGAACGGCAAAGCCAGACGGGGCGGGCGTTTCACCGGGGCGACGAGGGGCGCATGGCGTCGATCGTCAGGTCGGCGTAATCCGCTTGGGCCGACGAATGCCGCTACCATCGTGCCTTCGTCATCCACAGGAAGCGCCGCAGTGACAGAAGATGAAATCCGCAAGAACGCCTATGCGATGCCCGTGCACCGTCCCGCCTATCCTCGCCCGCCGTTTCGCTTTCTCAATCGCGAATACTTCATCATCTCGTATGAAACGGACCTCGACTCCCTGCGCGCCGTCGTGCCGGAACCGCTGACGGTCGACAACGGGCTCGTGCATTACGAGTTCATCCGCATGCCGGATTCGTCGGGCTTCGGAGACTACACCGAAAGCGGGCAGGTCATTTCCGTCATCGACGAAGAAGGCCGCAAGGCGAGCTACACCCACGCGATGTATCTCGACGACGAAGGCCCGATCGCCGGCGGCCGCGAAATCTGGGGATTCCCGAAGAAGCTCGCATCGCCGCGCCTTTGCGTCGACGGCAAGGACACGCTGCTCGGCACGCTCGACTACGGCACGCAACGCGTCGCGACCGGCACGATGGGCTACAAATATTCCCCGCTCGACCTCGAAGCCGAGCGCCGCAAGCTCGCCGATACGCCGAACTATCTGCTGAAGGTGATTCCGCACGTCGACGGCTCGGCGCGCGTCTGCGAACTCGTGCGCTTCTTCTTGCGCGATGTCACCGTGCTTGGCGCGTGGGAAGGCCCGGCCGCGCTCGAACTCCACGCGCACGCGCTCGCGCCGGTCGCCGATCTGCCGGTGAAGCGGATCGTCGGCGCGCGGCATGTCATTGCGAATCTCACGCTGGATATCGGCGAAGTCGCTTACGACTATCTCGCTCCCGCCGATGCGCTGAAGCTCGCCGTCAATCAATAACTCAAAAGGAACATGCAAATGTCGTTGCAAGGAAAAGTCGCGCACGTAACGGGCGCAGCAAGCGGTATCGGTGAACAATGCGCGCGCAAGCTCGCCGCGGACGGCGCGGCCGTCGTGATCGCCGACCTGAATCTCGCCAGCGCACAGAAGGTCGCCGACGACATCGTCGCGGGCGGCGGCCGCGCGATCGCCGTATCGATGGACGTGACGAGCGAAGACGAAGTCAACGCGGGCATCGAGGAAACCGTCGCGAAGCTCGGCTCAATCGACGTGCTGGTATCGAACGCGGGCATCCAAATCGTCAACCCGATTGAAGAGTACGCGTTCGCCGACTGGAAGAAGATGCTCGCGATCCACCTCGACGGCGCGTTCCTCACGACGAAGGCCGCCATCAAGCACATGTACGCGGCGGGCAAGGGCGGCTCGATCATCTATATGGGATCGGTGCATTCGCACGAGGCGTCGAAGCTGAAGTCGGCGTATGTCGCGGCGAAGCACGGGCTGCTCGGACTCGCGCGCGTGGTCGCGAAGGAAGGCGGCTCGCGCGGCGTGCGGGCGAACGTCGTGTGTCCGGGTTTCGTGCGCACGCCGCTCGTCGACAAGCAGATTCCCGAGCAGGCGAAGGCGCTCGGCATCACCGAAGCGCAGGTCATCAAGGACGTGATGCTGAAGGAAACCGTCGACGGCGAATTCACGACCGTCGAGGACGTCGCGAACACGGTGGCGTTCCTGGCGGGCTTCGGATCGGCGGCGCTGACGGGGCAGTCGGTGGTCGTGAGTCACGGCTGGTTCATGCAGTAAGGAGCCGACGACCATGCGCCGCAGTCCACGCAACAAACTAAAGCAGCCGGGCCGCATTACGCTGCCCGCCTACGATGAAATCGGCCTCGTGCTGCAAGGCGGCGGCGCGTTGGGCTCCTACCAGGCCGGCGTCTACGAAGGGCTCGCGGAGGCGGGCATCGAACCGAGCTGGATCTCCGGCATCTCGATCGGCGCGCTGAACACCGCGATTATCGCGGGCAATGCGCCGGAACATCGCGTCGAGGCGTTGCGCGGCTTCTGGAACACGATCTGCCAGCCGGCGGATTTGCTCGGGCATTTCGGCGCGCTGATTCCGACGGTCTTCGGCTTTCCGAACATCGGCCGCAAGTGGTCGAGCATGTGGTCGGCCACGCGCACGCTGACCGAAGGGCAGAAGGGCTTCTTCGCCCCGCGCGTGGCCGTGCCGATGCCGCTCGCGAACGCCGCGCGGAAGCTGCCGAACGAAGTCAGCTTCTACGACACGGCGGCGCTGCGCGCGACGCTCCTGAAGTACGCGAACTTCGAGCGCATCAACGACGGCAACGTGCGCGTGTCGGTGGGCGCGGTGAACGTGCGCACCGGCAATCTCGTCTACTTCGACAACACGAAGATGCGTCTCGAACCGGAGCACTTCATGGCGTCGGGCGCGTTGCCGCCGGGCTTTCCGGCGGTCGAGATCGACGGCGAGTATTACTGGGACGGCGGGCTGGTTTCGAATACGCCGCTGACCGAGATCATCGGTGAAATGCAGCACAAGGACGCGCTGGTTTTTCAGGTCGATCTGTGGAGTTCGAAGGGCACGCTACCGGGCGATTTCCTCGATATCTCGGAGCGCACCAAGGACATTCAGTATTCGAGCCGCACGCGCGCGATCACGGACTTCGTTGCGCAGAACCAGAAGCACGCGCGGATGATCAAGGAACTGCTGGAGCATGTGCCGGAAAAGGTGCGACGCACGCATCCGCTGATGAAGCAGGCGCAGGAAGTGGCCGACGGCGGCGCGGTCAATGTCGTGCATCTGATCTACAAGAACAAGTTCTTCGAAGGCCATTACAAGGACTACGAGTTCAGCAACGACACGATGGGCGAGCACTGGGCGAGCGGGCTCGAAGATATCCGGCGTTCGTTCGGTCATCCGGAGTGGTTCGAGATTCCGAGCCACGATCTGGGGTTCGTCACGCATGACGTGCATCGGTATGAAGCGGCGCCGGTGGCGGTAGCCGGAAGGGGGCTGCGCGAGGCGCAAGCGGCTGATGAGGTCGGCGCGGAGTGAGTGATTGACGCGAAACGCGCCTTCGCCGGTTTGTCCGGTGAAGGCGCGTTTCCATGTGCGACTGGCGTCGCGCTTTATTCGATTATGGTCGCCAAAACAAAAAACCGCCCAGCAAGCTGGGCGGTTTCGGTCTTAACGGTGCGTAGCAACTCATCAAGAAAATTCTGGTCGGGGTGAGAGGATTCGAACCTCCGGCCTCTACGTCCCGAACGTAGCGCTCTACCAGGCTAAGCTACACCCCGAATTGGTACGACTTGAATACTGCTGGACTCTTACGGCATTTCAGTCTCGTTCAAGACTGTCTCGCCGTCGAGTAAGAACATAATTCTAGCAGGCTTTCTTTGTAAATGGAATCCGGAAACGAAGAAATCGCGTTCGCCGCTGCCTGCGCTTCGCTTCGCGCGCATTCCAGCGTGTGATCGAGTGCGCCGGAACGGGTGATCGCCTCGAAAATGGTCTCGAATCGATCCGTGCCGCCCTGTTCGATCGCTTCGCGCGCGAGCGCCGCCTGCTCTTGCGTGCCGTGTTCCATCAGGTAGATGAGCGGCATCGTCGGCTTGCCTTCGCGCAGGTCGTCGCCGGCGTTCTTGCCCATCGATTCCGCCGTGCCGGTGTAGTCGAGCCAGTCGTCCATGATCTGGAACGCGGTGCCGATGCGTCGCCCGAACTCCGCCGCGGCGGCTTCCGTCTTGGCATCCGAGCCCGACAGCACGGCGCCCAGTTGCGCGGCGGCCTCGAAAAGCTTCGCTGTCTTGTAGCGGATGACCTGCATGTAGCGCGCCTGATCGACGTCCGGGTCGTGCATGTTCAGAAGCTGCAGGACCTCGCCTTCGGAAATCACGTTGGTCGCGACCGACAGAATTTCCATCACGCGCATCTTGCCGACGCCGACCATCATCTCGAACGAGCGCGAGTACAGAAAATCGCCGACCAGCACGCTCGCCGCGTTGCCGAACAGCGCGTTCGCCGTCTTGCGGCCGCGCCGGAGATCGGATTCATCGACGACGTCGTCATGCAGGAGCGTCGCCGTGTGAATGAATTCGACCACGGCCGCGAGTTCGTGCCGGTGTCCGGTCGTGTCGCCGAGCGCGCCCGCGACGAGCAAGAGCAGCGCGGGCCGCAGACGCTTGCCACCGGCGCCGATGATGTATTCGGAGATCTGGTTGATCAGCATCACTTCGGATGCCAGGCGCTGCCGAATGACGCGATTGACCTGCTGCATGTCCTCGGCGATCGGGGCGAGCAGGGTGGCGGCGTTGGGGGATGAAGTGGCGGTGGACGACATGATCGGCAATTAGGGTAGTGCCGCGAATTATAAGGCGAATCTGCTTGACGACGGCGGTGCGGCGCCCGGTGCGCCGTCGTCCGCGCCTTGATGGAGCCGAATTAGGCCGAATTTTTCGCGTTTCACCGCCAATTACGGCGCAAACGGAAATTCGCGGCAGGCCGACGGGCTCGCCGGGAAAGTCGACTGGCCTTTGACGGCGATCCTAACTCTATGTATAATCACGCGTTTTCGCGCACGGTGTGCGGAAAAACGAATTTAGAGTGAGGTTCTCAATGTACGCGGTCATAAAAACCGGTGGCAAGCAGTATAAGGTTGCCGTCGGCGAAAAATTGAAAGTAGAACAGATACCGGCAGACATTGACGCTGAAATCACGCTCGACCAGGTTCTCGCAGTAGGCGAAGGTGAATCGATTCAGTTCGGTACGCCGCTGGTCAGTGGGGCTTCCGTCAAGGCTACCGTCGTGTCTCAGGGTCGTCACAAGAAGGTCACGATCTTCAAGATGCGTCGCCGGAAGCACTACCAAAAGCACGCTGGCCATCGCCAGAACTATACCGAACTGCGTATCGACGCGATCAACGCTTAAAGCGCGTCGTCGATCCAGCTAACGGTCAAGGAGTAATCACATGGCACACAAAAAAGCAGGCGGGTCTTCCCGCAACGGCCGCGATTCCGAATCGAAGCGCCTCGGCGTGAAGGTTTACGGCGGCCAGGCAATCAACGCGGGCGGCATCATCGTTCGCCAGCGCGGCACGCGCATGCACCCGGGCGAGAACGTCGGCATCGGCAAGGACCACACCTTGTTCGCGCTGACCGACGGCCACGTCACGTTCACGACGAAGGGCGCAGCGAAGAAGCATCTGGTCAACGTCGTCCCGGCAGCCTAAGGTTTACAGGCACGGGCTTCAGGACCGAAAAAGGCCCCGCGAAGTTCGCGGGGCCTTTTTCATTGGGCGTCCGGTTTGACGGACCCTATTCGAAAGACACTTTGGCTTATATCTTTTGCACGATGGCCGGCACCCGCCGGTCGCGGCAAAATGGTGGAAACACGGGACGGAGCAACGCATGAAGTTCATTGACGAAGCGAGAATTGAAGTCATCGCCGGCGACGGAGGGGATGGCAGCGCGTCGATGCGCCGCGAGAAGTTCGTCCCGTTCGGCGGGCCGGACGGCGGCGACGGCGGCCGGGGCGGCAGCGTCTACGCGGTCGCGGACCGCAATATCAACACGCTGATCGACTACCGGTACGCGAAGAAACACCAGGCGCGCAACGGCGAAAACGGCCGCGGCGCGGACTGTTACGGCAAGGGCGGCGACGACATCACGCTGCGCATGCCAGTCGGCACCGTCATTGCCGACATGGAAACGGGCGAACTGATCGCCGACCTGACCGAGCACAATCAGGAAGTCCTGATCGCGAACGGCGGTGCGGGCGGCCTCGGCAACCTGCACTTCAAGTCGAGCACGAATCGCGCGCCCCGCCAGAAGACGGAAGGCAAGCCGGGCGAACGGCGCATGCTCAGGCTCGAATTGAAGGTGCTCGCCGATGTCGGCCTGCTCGGCATGCCGAACGCGGGAAAATCCACGTTCATATCGTCGGTGTCGAACGCGCGGCCGAAGATCGCCGACTATCCGTTCACGACGCTCGCGCCGAATCTCGGCGTGGTGCGCGTCGGGCCGAGCAAGAGTTTCGTGATCGCCGACATCCCCGGTTTAATCGAAGGCGCGGCGGAAGGCGCGGGCCTCGGGCATCGCTTCCTGCGCCATTTGCAGCGTACCGGCGTGCTGCTGCACCTGGTCGATCTGGCGCCGTTCGACGAGAACGTCGACCCGGTCGTCGAGGCGAAGGCAATCGTCAACGAATTGCGCAAATACGACGAGGCGCTGTATCAGAAGCCGCGCTGGCTGGTGCTGAACAAGCTCGACATGGTGCCGGACGACGAGCGCGAAGCACGCGTGGCGGACTTCCTCGACCGCTACGAGTGGAGCGGTCCGGTCTTCGAAATCTCCGCCCTGACCGGGCAGGGTTGCGAAGCGCTGACCTACGCAATCTTCGATTACATCTCGCAGAACTCGGACGCGTCGCGTGCGGCGGAAGCGGAAGATCTCGCCGCCGACGTGCGGTTCCGCGACGAGGCCGCAGCAGCCCCCAAGCCCGCGCAGCAGGAATAAACCGGGGCCCGCGCTCCGGGCGCGGGCTTACCCAATCCCAGGAGAATGCGCACGATGCGTTCCGTCATCGCTGCTTCGAAGCGTCTGGTAGTGAAAGTCGGGTCGAGCCTCGTCACCAACGACGGCCGTGGACTCGACCACGCGGCGATCGCCCGTTGGGCATCGCAGATCGCGGCTCTGCGCGAGCAGGGAAAGGAAGTCGTGCTGGTCAGTTCGGGCGCGATCGCGGAAGGCATTCACCGGCTCGGCTGGACGAAGCGCCCGCGTGAAATCGACGAATTGCAGGCCGCCGCAGCGGTTGGTCAGATGGGGCTCGCGCAGGTCTACGAGAGCAGTTTCGGCGCGCACGGCATCCGCACCGCGCAGATTCTGCTCACGCACGCCGACCTCGCCGACCGCGAGCGTTACCTGAACGCGCGCTCGACGCTCCTCACGCTGCTGCGTCTCGGCGCGGTGCCGATCATCAACGAAAACGACACGGTCATCACCGACGAAATCAAGTTCGGCGACAACGACACGCTCGGCGCGCTGGTGGCGAACCTGATCGAAGGCGACGCGCTCATCATCCTCACCGACCAGCGCGGCCTCTTCACCGCCGATCCGCGCAAGGACCCGGGCGCCACGCTCGTCGAACAGGCCGACGCCGGTACGCCCGAACTCGAGGCGATGGCAGGCGGCGCGGGCTCGAGTCTCGGCCGCGGCGGCATGCTGACCAAGATCCTTGCCGCGAAACGCGCCGCGCATAGCGGCGCGAATACGGTGATCGCGAGCGGCCGGGAGTCCGATGTCCTCACGCGGCTCGCGTCGGGGGAAATGATCGGCACGCAGCTCGTCGCGCGTACGGCGCGCATCGCGGCCCGCAAGCAGTGGATGGCCGATCACCTGCAGGTGCGCGGTCACGTCGTGATCGACAACGGCGCTGTCGAAAAGCTGACTGCCGGCGGCAAGAGCCTTTTGCCGATCGGCGTGATCGACGTGAAAGGCGCGTTCGCGCGCGGCGAAGTGATCGCTTGCGTGAATCCGGACGGTCAGGAAGTCGCGCGCGGCATCACGAATTACAGCAGTTCGGAGGCGCGGCTGATTCATCGGCGGCCGAGCGCGGAGATCGAAACCGTGCTCGGCTATATGCTGGAGCCCGAGCTGATCCATCGCGACAATCTGGTGCTCGTTTAGCAAAAAAGCCCGCTGAATCTCAGGATTCAGCGGGCTTTTTTCAATCGAATCCGGCACTTCACCGATACTGCGACGCCGCCGTCCGCTTGTACTGGATGGCGTTGACGATCTGCTTGGCATCGCCCATCGGCAGCTTGTTCGCGCAGAAGTAATCCTGATACAGCGCCGCGTGATACGCGTTCAGTTCTCCGTTCTCGATGCGCCGGAAGTCGTTCGCCACCGTGCGGTCCCAGGCACTCTGGCTGTCGTCGATGCTGGCGTAGAGGCGCCACTCGTAGTTGTCGCAGCGAATTCCTTCGTAGTTCACGTTGCGCGCGCCCGCCGGACTCGTCACGACCACCGTGTAGCGCACGACACCATCGGTGCCGACGGAAACCGAATTCTTGTCGACGGAGAACGTGAGCGGCGTGTTCTGAGAAACCGTGAACGGCAGCAAGCTCGACGACTGCGGCAGCGGCGGCAGGTTGTCGACCTTGTTCTCGGTCCACTCGGTCTTGCGGTCGAGCAGGTAGGTGAACACGCCGTCGTCCTGATTGGACGGGCCCTTGTTACTGGAACAACCGGCGAGCACGGCAAGCGCTGCCGCGCATGCCGCAAATGAGGCGATGGCTTTCAATTGGATATTCCCGAAAACATCCGCGCAGCGCGCCCGACGGAACCAAGCGAGCGAAGCGTGCCGAGCGGAAAAAAAGCGGGACACGTTGCCGTGTCGCCGCTTTTGAGTCATGCGGAGTGGAAAAGTTTGCAAGGAAGGGCGGCGTTACTCGTGCAACGGACGTCGCGCGAAAACATGCACTTCCTCGACCGAGCATTCTGCCTCAATCGCGGCACCCGCCGCGGAAACCGAGGGTGCTTCGATTGTCATCGTCTGGATGACGCGCGGGTAGCGCGGTCCATGATGTGCGGCGCGCTCGCCGCGCTCGCTTCTCGCGGCCGTCCGCCGTAAAAAGCGCGACAGCTCGGTGAGCGCCAGTTGATAAACGTCACGCTTGAACTCGATCACCGCGTCGAGCGGGACCCAATACTCGTTCCAGCGCCAGGCATCGAATTCCGGATGATCCGTCGCACGCAGGCAGATGTCGCAATCGCGGCCTACCATTCGCAGCAGAAACCAGATCTGTTTCTGGCCACGATAATGGCCGCGCACCTCGCGCTTGATGAATTTGTCCGGCACCTCATAACGCAGCCAGTCGCGGGTACGCCCCACGACTTTGACGTGTTCCGGTAGCAAGCCGGTTTCTTCGTGTAACTCCCGATACATCGCTTGCACGGGGGTCTCGCCGTACTTGATGCCCCCTTGCGGAAACTGCCAGGAATGTTCACGCAGTCGCTTACCCCAAAACACTTCGTTGCGCGCGTTCAAGAGGATGATGCCGACGTTCGGGCGAAAGCCTTCACGATCCAGCATACAACCACCTTCGAATCCTTTAAAATTGCTTTGATTATAAACAGATAACGGGCCTGGCGCACCGGCACGAACCCGAATCCGGGTACGCCATTCGCCGGATATTCCGGCCGGCGGCAGATTCTTCCTTCCGCCAGCCATCCCGTCGTTCACTCGTTCTGCACGCCATTACGCCGCCAGCGGCACTCCGGCGCGCTTCGCTTTTGGATATTTTTCAATGAAAGCATCACGTTTCTTCATCGGCACCCTGAAAGAAGCCCCCGCCGACGCCGAAATCGTCAGCCACAAGCTGATGATGCGCGCCGGCATGATTCGCCGCGTCGCGGGCGGTATCTACGACTACATGCCGATCGGGCTGCGTTCGATCCGCAAGGTCGAAGCCATCGTGCGTGAGGAGATGAACCGGGCGGGCGCGCTCGAAATTCTGATGCCGGCCGTGCAGCCCGCGGAGTTGTGGCAGGAATCCGGCCGCTGGGTGCAATACGGCCCGGAACTGCTGCGCTTCAAGGACCGTCACGATCGCGATTTCGTGGTGGGACCGACGCACGAGGAAGTCGTGACCGACATCGCGCGCCGCGACATCAAGAGCTATCGCCAGTTGCCGGTCAATTTCTACCAGATCCAGGCGAAGTTCCGCGACGAGATCCGTCCGCGTTTCGGCGTGATGCGCGGTCGCGAATTCATCATGAAGGACGCGTATTCGTTCGATAAGGATCAGGCGGGCCTCGCCGAGTCGTATCGCAAGATGTTCGACGCCTACGTGCGCATCTTCTCGCGTATCGGGCTGGAATTCCGCGCAGTCGCGGCCGACAACGGCTCCATCGGCGGCAGCGGCTCGCACGAGTTCCACGTGATCGCCGACACGGGCGAGGACGCCATCGCGTATTGCCCGGATTCGGACTACGCGGCGAACGTCGAAGCGGCCGACGCGCTGCCGCTTATCGCCGAGCGCGCCGCGCCCGCCGAGGAGATGAAGAAGACGCCGACGCCGGGCAAGGCGAAGTGCGAGGCGGTCGCGGAATATCTGAACATTCCGCTCGAGCGCACGATCAAGTCCATCGTGCTCGCCACCGAGAACGAAGGCGCCGAGCCGACCATCTGGCTCCTGATGCTGCGCGGCGATCACTCGCTCAACGACATCAAGGCGAACAAGCTGCCGGGCCTCGCGGGCTATCGCTTCGCGACCGAGCAGGAAATCGTCGAGTGGTTCGGCACGCCGCCGGGCTATCTCGGCCCGCTCGGCACGAAAAAACCGGTGAAAGTGGTCGCGGACCGCACGGTCGCGAACATGAGCGACTTCGTCGTCGGCTCGAACGAGGTCGACTATCACACGACCGGCGTGAACTGGGGCCGCGATCTGCCGGAGCCGGTCGTCGCCGATATCCGCAATGTCGTCGAGGGCGATCCGTCGCCGGACGGGCGGGGCGCGCTCTCGATGTGCCGCGGCATCGAAGTCGGCCACGTGTTCCAGCTCGGCACGAAGTACTCGGATGCGATGGGCGCGACCTATCTCGACGAGACCGGCAAGCCCGCTTCGATGCTGATGGGCTGCTACGGCATCGGCGTGACGCGCGTGCTCGGCGCCGCGATCGAACAGAATTTCGACGACAAGGGCATCATCTGGCCGGAATCGATCGCGCCGTTCGAAGTCGTGTTGTGCCCGATGGGCTACGACCGCAGCGACGCCGTGCGCGAGCAGGCCGACAAGCTCTACGCGCAGTTGCAGGAAGCGGGCATCGACGTGATCCTCGACGACCGCGGCGAGCGCCCGGGCGTGATGTTCGCCGACTGGGAACTGATCGGCGTGCCGCACCGGCTCGTGATCGGCGACCGCGGGCTGAAGGAAGGCAAGCTCGAATACCAGGCGCGCCGCGACACCGAAGCCACGCTCCTGCCGGTTGAAGAGGCGGGGCGCGTCGTAATCGAGAAGGTCAAAGCGGCGCTGTCGAAGTAACGTGCAGTACAACTTCCTCTCGGCGACCGTCCTGCTCATTCTGATCACCGATCCGCTCGGCAACATACCGATCTTCATCAATGCGCTGCGCGGGGTGGCGGCCGAGCGGCGGCGTATCGTGATCCTGCGGGAAATCGCGATCGCGTTCGGCATTCTGCTCGTGTTCATGCTGGTCGGCGACCGCTTCCTGCGCGCGATGAGTCTCACCGACTTGTCGCTTCGGATCGGCGGCGGGATCGTGCTGTTCCTGATCGCGCTCCGGATGATCTTCCCGCATCCCGACGGCCCGATGGGCGGCGATTCGCGCGGCGGCGAGCCGCTGATCGTGCCGCTCGCGATTCCCGCGATCGCGGGCCCGTCGGCGCTGGCGACCGTGATGCTGCTGACGTCGCAGGCGCCGGGAAAGATGCTGGAATGGGTCGGCGCGCTGACGGTCACGATGATCGTCTGCGCGATCGTGCTGATTCTTGCCGAGAAGATCCAGCACTGGCTCGGCGAGCGGGCCGTCACCGCGTTCGAGCGGTTGATGGGACTCGTGCTGGTCGCGATTTCGGTCGAGATGATCCTGACCGGGATACGCACTTTCGTGCATCAGCTGTAAAAAAAGCGGCCGAGGCCGCTTTTTTTACGCTGATCCGAACTTCACGCGCCTTCAGTGAGCGCGCGGATGGCCGGCAGGTTACGCCAGTAGCCTTTCGCGTCCATGCCGCAGCCGAACACATAGCGGTCCGGCACCTCGAATCCGCAGAAATCGGGACGCAGCGGCTTCGCCTTCGGAATGGTTTTTTCGCACAGCACCGCCGACAGAAACTGCTTCGCGCCCATCATCATGATGCGGTCGCGGATGGCGGCCATCGTCTCGCCCTCGTCGAGGATGTCGTCGAGCACGAGCACCACGCGATCCTTTACCGATTCTGCCGGCGCGACGCGCCATTGCATTTCGCTGCCGCCCTTGATCGCGTTGCGGTAGCGCGTGAGGTGGATGTAGTCGAACTCGAGCGGGAAGTCGAGATGCGGCAGCAGCATGCCCGTGAACACCGCCGCGCCGCCCATCACGGAGAGGACGAGCGGGAAATCCTCGCTGGTCGCCGCGCGGATGGCCTGCGCCATGCGTTCGATCGACGCATTGACATCGGCCGCCGACACGATTTCTTCGGAGTGGCTGAAAATGTGGAGAGCTTCTTCGCGATTCATAAGGAAAGCGGCGCGGTGGCGTGAATACCTAGTGTGGGAAAAAACAGCGACGAGCGCCATATGATAAACCCGCGCACGCCGCGGCTTCGCGGGCGGGCGCGGGTTCGACGGCGCGTCAGTTAGCGCATGCCGGGCATCATGCCCTTCATGCCGCGCATCATCTTCTGCAGGTTGCCGCCCTTGAGCTTCTTCATCATGCCGCGCATCTGCTCGTACTGATTCAGCATCCGGTTGACTTCCTGGACGTGCACGCCCGCGCCCGCGGCGATCCGGCGCTTTCTCGCGGCCTTGATCAGTTCGGGCTTTGCGCGCTCCTTGATGGTCATCGAATTGATGATGCCTTCCATGCGGCGCATCTGCTTTTCCGCGACGCCCATGTCCGCGCCCTGCGCGGCCTGCTGGAACTGCGCGGGCAGTTTGTCCATCAGCGACGACAGACCGCCCATGTTCTTCATCTGCGCGAGCTGCGCCTTGAAGTCGTTCAGGTCGAAGTCGCCGCCTTTCTTGACCTTGTCGGCGAGCTTTTGCGCTTCCTTCTGGTCGACGCCGCGCTGCGCTTCCTCGACGAGCGCCATGATGTCGCCCATGCCGAGGATCCGGTTCGCCATGCGGTCCGGATGGAAGACTTCGAGCCCGTCGAGCTTTTCCGCGACGCCGACGAACTTCACCGGCTTGCCGGTCACGTGACGTACGGACAGCGCCGCGCCGCCGCGCGAGTCGCCGTCGAGCTTGGTGAGCACGACGCCGGTGAGCGGCAGCGCGTCGTTGAACGCCTTGGCGGTGTTCACGGCGTCCTGACCGAGCATCGCATCGACGACGAAGAGCGTTTCGGCGGGTTTCAGCAGGCCGTGAAGCTCGCTGATTTCGTTCATCATCGCTTCGTCGATGCCGAGACGGCCCGCCGTATCGACGATCAGCACATCGTGGTAGTGACGCTTCGCCCAGTCGACGGCGGCGCGCGCGATGTCGGCGGGCTTCTGGTTCGGCTCGGACGGGAAGAAGTCCGCGCCGACCTGCTCGGTCACCGTCTTCAACTGCGCGATGGCGGCGGGGCGGTAAACGTCGACGGAGACCGTGAGCACTTTCTTCTTGTGCTTCTCGCGCAGCAGCTTCGCGAGCTTGCCGGTGGTCGTGGTCTTGCCCGCGCCCTGAAGGCCGGCCATCAGGATCACGGCGGGCGGCGTGACCGCGAGATTCAGCTCGGCGGCCTTGCCTTCGTAGTCGCCGCCGATCACGGCCGTCAGCTCGCGCTGCACCACGCCGACGAGCGCCTGTCCCGGCGACAGGCTCGAAATGACTTCCTCGCCGAGCGCCTTCTCCTTCACCTTGGCGATGAATTCGCGCACGACCGGCAGCGCGACGTCCGCCTCCAGCAAGGCGAGACGCACTTCGCGCAGCATTTCCTGCGTGTTAGCCTCGGTGAGCCGGGCCTCGCCGCGCAGCGTCTTGACGACGCGCGCCATCCGTTGAGTGAGATTGTCGAGCATGGGGAGCGGTAGAGAGTGCGGCCTCGACGTGGCGCCCGGTCACGCCGTGTCGGCGGGAGGGAAGACGTCGTGAGTTCGGGGCCTAGTGTAAACTTCGAACATGGATATTGTACTGTATGCCCTCACTGCGCTTCTGTACGGCGGTCTTGCCGTAGCGGGCTGGCGCGCGCATCGCCACACGGCCGTCGAGCCCGCGCTGGCGGGCATTCCCGCGGGCGCGCCGCTGCCGCCCGCGCGGGCATCGAAGGCGTCGGGCATGAGCGGCATCGGGCGCGCGCTGTTATTTGTCGCGCTCGTCGTGCACGGGGTGTTGCTGCACACCACCATCTTCCCGCAGAACGCGATGATCTTCGGCTTCGCGTTCGCGCTGTCGGCGATGTTCTGGCTCGGCGCGGGCATCTACTGGATCGAGAGCTTTTTCTTTCCGCTCGACGGTTTGCGGCTGCTCGTGTTGCCGCTCGCCTGCGTGGCGTCGCTGTTGCCGCTTCTCTTTGGCGGCGTGCGCGTGCTGCCGTATTCTGCCGCGCCGATGTTCAAGCTGCATTTCCTGATCGCGAACATCGCGTATGGCCTCTTCGCGATTGCGGCGCTGCACGCGATCCTGATGCTGATGGTCGAAAAGCGCCTGCAGAACATGCGCGGCTCGGCGGCGCGTCACACGTCGAACGGCTGGCTGACAAGCTGGCTCGATACGCTGCCGCCGCTTCTCACGCTCGAAAAGCTGCTGTTCCGATTGATCGCGGCAGGCTTTGTGCTGCTGACGCTCACGCTGGTCTCGGGCATCGCCTTCAACGAACAACTCGTCGACCGCGCGTTCAAGCTCGATCACAAGACGGTGTTCGCGTTCCTTTCATGGCTCATGTTCGGCGCGCTCCTGACCGCGCGCCGCGTCTCCGGCTGGCGCGGTCGTGCCGCGTTGCGCTGGGTGCTCGCTTCGTTCGTCGCGCTCCTGCTCGCTTATGTCGGCAGCCGCTTCGTGTTCGAAGTGCTGCTGCACCGCGCGGTCGTCTGAGCCGGGCAGCCTTCTTCTATTAGTCACGCCATGCGACAAATTCTCCTCCTGATCCTCGTGTTCTTCGCGAGCCAGTGGCTGTTCCGCAAGCTGCGACGCGCGAACGCGCGCGCGCAGACCGCCTCGCAGGGCACGCGCGCCGACACCGACAGCGCGAGCGGCACCGGTGCGCGCAGCGGCAACGGTGCGAGCGGCGCGCCGCAACTGCCCGATTCGCTCGTGCGCTGCGCCGAGTGTGGCGTGCATACGCCGCGCAGTGAAACGCTCGTCGTCGCGGGGCAGCGCTTTTGCTGCTCCGATCACGCGCATCGCCACGCCGCGCGCCCCACGGGCCGCGACGCGCGATGACGCAGTCTCCGCGCGCCGAAGCCATCGCTACGGTCGACGCCGACGGCTGGCTCTCCACCGCGACGCGGCTGCCCTCGCCGAATTACGAGGCGCGGCCGGGCGCGATCGAGCCGACGCTCATCGTCGTGCATAACATCAGCCTGCCGCCCGACGACTTCGGCGGCGACGCGATCCGCGACTTCTTCCAGAATCGCCTCGACCACGACGCGCATCCGTACTTTGAGCAGTTGCGCGGCATGCGCGTGTCGGCGCATTTCGTGATTCGTCGCGATGGCGCGATCGAGCAGTACGTTTCCTGCAACGATCGCGCGTGGCACGCGGGCGTGTCGGAGTTCTTCGGACGTGAGCGCTGCAACGATTTTTCGATCGGCATCGAGCTGGAAGGCAGCGACCGCTTCGCCTTCGAACACGCGCAATACGAAGCGCTGCAAACGCTCGTCGGCGTACTCGCGAAGCGTTATCCGATCGATGCGCTCGCCGGCCATTCGGACATCGCGCCGGGCCGCAAGACCGATCCCGGCCCTCACTTCGACTGGCCGCGATTCGTGCGCGCCACCGGTCTCTCCTCGCGGTTCTTCCCGTACCTGAATCAGGCGTAAGGGCATTCTCGTTGCGTCGCAGCACGGGGAACGCCCGCGGCCTTGCCGTGCTTCGGCCAAGCAAAAGTCAATCCCTCGCAGGCATTCGACAGGCAAATAAATCTTTTTGAGACTGTGCGGAAGTTCACTATACTTGGTGCCCATAGACGCAAATTGCACTACATCTTGTGTTGTCGAGGCGGCGCCCGCTCTGAGAGCCGGCGCCGTCGGCTTTACGGGGTAGGTGAAGCAGAAGGCGGCCGCGCGGTCATGAAACAAAGACCAGAACCGCGTCGAGCCGCCGCGATGTGAGCAGCAAACGCGTCTGCAATCCGTCGGCAGCACGCCGGCAACCGCATGCACGTAGCACCGAGAAGGCCACACAGTCGATGAAAGCCACCCATCGCAGAAAAGCGTCGGGGAAGAACGGCACAGCCCGAACGAAACACGTCTCTCCGGCTGACCGTTTTCAGTTTCCAGATGTCCGCACCGGCGACGCACCCGGCGCGAACTTGAACCAACCAACCGCGGACGTTCCGCACCATCGAACACCAGGAGATTTGCACATGCAAACCACCGACAACACCACGACCTCCTTTGACGGCGCCTCCGCACGTCCCGCCGCCGCCGCGCAGCAGCCGGGCGCGCAGACGCTCGCGCCGAACACGACGCTTGCCGACTACAAGGTCATCCGTCGCAACGGGACCGTGGTGTCGTTCGAGCCGTCGAAGATCGCCATCGCGGTGACGAAGGCGTTCCTCGCCGTGAACGGCGGGCAGGGCGCGGCGTCCGCGCGCGTGCGCGAGCTGGTCGAGCAACTCACGCAGAGCGTCGTGCGCGCGCTCGTGCGCAGCCGTCCGAACGGCGGCACGTTTCATATCGAAGACATTCAGGATCAGGTCGAACTCGCGCTGATGCGCGGCGGCGAGCACAACGTCGCGCGCGCCTACGTGCTGTATCGCGAGAAGCGCACGCAGGAACGCGCGCACGCGCCGGAAGTGCAGGCGAACGCGCTCGGCATCAACGTGATCGACGGCGGCATCTCGCGTCCGCTCGACCTGAACGCGCTGAAGGCGCTGATCGTCTCGGCATGCGAGAACCTCGGCGACGCCGTCAGCGCCGATCCGATCGTCGCGGAAACGGTGAAGAACCTGTACGACGGCGTGCCGATGAGCCAGGTCTACGACTCGGCCATCCTCGCTGCGCGCACGATGATCGAAAAGGACCCGGCGTACAGCCAGGTCACGGCGCGCATCCTGCTGCACACGATCCGCCGCGAAATCCTGGAAGACGAAGTCACGCAAGCCGACATGAGCGAGCGCTACGCCGACTATTTCCCGCTCTTCATCAAGCAGGGCGTGGAAGCGGAACTGCTCGACGACAAGCTCCAGCAATTCGACCTGAAGCGTCTCGGCGCCGCGCTCGACGCGAACCGCGACCTGCAATTCGGCTATCTCGGCCTCCAGACGCTGTATGACCGCTACTTCCTGCACACGGAAGGCAAGCGCATCGAACTGCCGCAGGCGTTCTTCATGCGCGTCGCGATGGGGCTGTCGCTGAACGAAATCGACCGCGAAGCACGCGCCATCGAGTTCTACAACGTGCTGTCAAGCTTCGACTTCATGTCGTCGACGCCGACGCTGTTCAATTCCGGCACGCGCCGCTCGCAACTGTCGTCGTGCTACCTGACGACGGTCGCCGACGACCTCGACGGCATCTACGAAGCGCTGAAGGAAAACGCGCTGCTCTCGAAGTTCGCGGGCGGTCTCGGCAACGACTGGACGCGCGTGCGGGCGCTCGGCTCGCATATCAAGGGCACGAACGGCAAGTCGCAAGGCGTGGTGCCGTTCCTGAAGGTCGTGAACGACACGGCCGTCGCGGTGAACCAGGGCGGCAAGCGCAAGGGCGCGGTGTGCGCGTACCTGGAGACGTGGCACCTGGACATCGAAGAGTTCCTGGAACTGCGCAAGAACACCGGCGACGACCGCCGCCGCACGCACGACATGAACACGGCGAACTGGATTCCCGACCTGTTCATGAAGCGCGTCCACGAAGGCGGCGACTGGACGCTCTTCTCGCCGGCGACCTGCCCGGACCTGCACGACCTGTTCGGCGCGGCGTTCGAGAAGGCGTACACGGCTTACGAAGACAAGGCGGCGCGCGGCGAAATCAAGCTGTTCAAGAAGATTCCGGCGGCGCAACTCTGGCGCAAGATGCTCGGCATGCTGTTCGAAACCGGCCATCCGTGGATCACGTTCAAGGACCCGTGCAACATCCGTTCGCCGCAGCAACACGTCGGCGTCGTGCATTCGTCGAATCTGTGCACGGAAATCACGCTGAACACCAGCGACACGGAAATCGCCGTCTGCAACCTGGGTTCGGTGAACCTCGTCGCGCACCTGGCGAAACAGGCCGACGGCACGCTGGCGCTCGACCACGACAAGCTCAAGCGCACGATCAGCGTCGCGATGCGCATGCTCGACAACGTGATCGACATCAATTACTACGCGGTGGCGAAGGCGCGTAACTCGAACCTGAAGCATCGCCCGGTCGGCATGGGCATCATGGGCTTCCAGGACTGCCTGCACCTGCTGCGCACGCCGTACGCGTCGGATGAGGCCGTCAAATTCGCCGATACGTCGATGGAAGCGGTTTGCTACTACGCGTACTACGCCTCGACGGAACTGGCCGAAGAGCGCGGCCGTTATTCGAGCTACCGCGGGTCGCTGTGGGATCGCGGCATTCTTCCGCAGGATTCGCTGAAGCTCCTGGCCGAAGAGCGCGGCGGTTACGTCGAAGTGGACGAAAGCGAATCGATGGATTGGACCTCGCTGCGTTCGCGCATCGCCACGCACGGCATGCGCAACTCGAACTGCGTCGCGATCGCGCCGACGGCGACGATTTCGAACATCATCGGCGTCTCGGCGTGTATCGAGCCGACGTTCCAGAACCTGTACGTGAAGTCGAATCTGTCGGGCGAATTCACGGTGGTGAACGACTACCTCGTTCGCGACCTGAAGGCGCGCGGCCTGTGGGACGAAGTGATGGTCTCCGACCTGAAGTACTTCGACGGCACGCTCTCGCGCATCGACCGCATTCCGGCCGATCTGCGCGCGATCTACGCGACGGCGTTCGAACTGGACGCGAAGTGGGTCGTGGAAGCGGCGGCGCGCCGGCAGAAGTGGATCGATCAGGCGCAGTCGCTGAATATCTACATGGGCGGCGCGTCGGGCAAGAAGCTCGACGAGGTCTACAAGCTCGCGTGGCTGCGCGGTCTCAAGACGACGTACTACCTGCGCACGATGTCGGCGACGAGCGTCGAGAAGTCGACGGTCGCGCACGGCGCGCTGAACTCGGTGCCGTCGGGCGAGTCGGGCAATGGCGCGGGTGGCGCGTCGGGTGCGGGCTTTGGCGGCGGCATGAGCATGGGCGGTTCGTCGGCTGGCGGCTTCAACGCGGCAGCCGCAGCAGCAGCGGCGCCGGCAGTCGCGGCAGCGCCGGAAGCGGATGGTCCGGTCTGCATGATGCGTCCGGGCGATCCGGGCTTCGACGAGTGCGAGGCTTGCCAGTAAGCGTCGGCGTGGTGCAAGCGCCGGGCGGGTGATTCCCGGCCGGCGTTCCTGAGTGAAGAGTCGGGCCGGTAGCGGAACCATGCTCGGATGTCGAAACAATCGACGTCGCGAGGAACGGTTCCGCTACCGGCCCGATTCGTTTGGTGCGGCGCGAAGGGCCGCGAGCAACGCTGGAAGGCGATCTCAGGCGAACGAGACGAAGCGGCTCAGCCGCGCGTTCCGCGCGAAATCTCCGACCCCGCCTCGCGCGAGAGCCGCGCCGTCACCGGAATCGACAGGAACGAAAACGCGCCGACCACGAAGAACGCCGGCCAGAAATCCGGCCAGACGATCGTCGCGTGACCCTGCACGCTCTGCGAGATGTCGAGCGTGATGCCGGCGATCGTCACGCCGAGTCCGAGCGAAACTTGCTGGATGAAACTCGCGAGACTCGTCGCGCGGCCGACGTCGCGCGTTTCGATCTCTGCATACGCGAGCGAGTTCAGGCTCGTGAATTGCAACGCCGGGAAGAAGCCGCCAAGCAGTACGACGGCCCAGATGACCCACGTCGGCGTGCCCGGGAAGAAGAGGCCGCACGCCGCGATCGCGATGCCCGAGAGCGCCGCGTTCACCATCAGCGTGTGGCGGAAACCGAAGCGATGCAGCACGCGCGCCGCGAGCGAGCGCATGAACATGCCGCCGAACGCCGACGCGCACGTAATCGACCCCGACTTGAACGCGGTCATGTGCAGCCCTTCCTGCAACGCGAGCGGCAACAGGAACGGCACCGCGCCGAGCCCGATCCGGAAGAGCGAACCGCCGAGCACGCTCGCCTGGAAGGTCGGCACGCGGAAGAAGCGCAGGTCGAGGAGCGGTCGCTCGGCGCGTCGCGCGTGCAGCAGGTAGAGCGCGACCATCAGCGCGCCCACTGCGCACATCGCGCCCGCGACGCTATTCGGCACCAGCTCGCCGCCGACGAGCGACAGTCCGAGCAGGAGCAGCGTGCCGCCGCTTGCCGAGAGGAAGAAGCCGAACCAGTCGAGCCGTCCGGGATGCTCCTCGCGCGAGTTGGCGATATAGCGGTTCGTCAGATAGATGCCCGCGATGCCGATCGGGATGTTGATGAAGAAGATCAGGCGCCAGTGCAGGTAGGTGGTGATAAAGCCGCCGAGCAGGGGCCCGACGGCGGGCCCGAGCATCGCCGGGACGCTCAGGTAGTTCATCGCGCGGATGAACTCCGAGCGGCGCACCGAGCGGAAGATGATGATGCGCCCGACCGGCACCATCATCGCGCCGCCGACGCCCTGCACGAAGCGCGCGACGGTGAAGGTGGCGAGGGAGTCGGAGGCTGCGCACAAGAGCGAGCCGACCACGAAGATGCCGATGGCGGTACGAAAGACGGTGCGCGCGCCGAAGCGGTCGGCGACCCAGCCGCAGATCGGGATGAAGACGCCGAGGCCGAGCACGTAACTGGTAACGGCGATCTTCAGCGTGACGGGATCGCGGCCGAACGCGCGTGCCATCTCGGGAATGGCCGTCACGATGACGTTCGCATCCACGCTTTCCATGAACATCGCGCACGCGACGATGAGAGGGGCAACGAAGGCTTTGATGGCGAGCGGCATGGAGAATCGATCGAACGTCTCTTCGCGGGGCAGCGGCGATTATGGCATCGAAGAGAGGCCGCTGCCGAGGCATCGGGCCGTCGATGGCGCGCGATGATATGGTGCGCTTCTCGATCGGCATCGACTGACAGGATGGAAGGACATGGACCCGGAAGATTTGCAGCGGCTCGTCACGCAGACGATGCCCTATGGAAAGTTCAAGGGAAGGTTGCTCGCGGACCTGCCCGCTCACTACCTCGCGTGGTTCGCGCGTGAGGGTTTTCCGCAAGGTCAGCTCGGCCGGCTGCTCGCGCTCATGCACGAGATCGATCACAACAATCTGCGCTCGCTGCTCGACCCGTTGAGGCAACGCTGACGTATGCAAGGCCTTGACAAGCGCACCCGAGGCGAGATCCGGCGGCGTCTTGCGTTCCACAATAGCTTGTGGTTTGAAGTGTTCGAAGCCCAACATTTAGTGGAATTTTGAGACCTCGGATGCTACACTTCGGCAACGCGTTGTCGGTTCATCGAAGCGTTCTGGCCGCATAGGGCGGCCGCTCGAAGCAGCATCGAGCCGTGCGATTTCGATGAAGCGTCGCTCCTCGAGAAGGGCAGAGCAGGCGATGCGAAAGCGCGGGTCACTGGCATCGTCGAGGCTCACTTCGCATTCGCTTCGACGCTCACTTCAAACGCAGTCACGCAAGCGCGCAAGTCGAAGCATCAAGCACGAAGCAACGCTCGATGATGAGCATGTCGATCGAACAGCAACGCACGTCGCGAGAGGCTTCACACACGATGCGTTGAGCAAAGTGTTGTATGCAGGTAGCAACGCGAACACAAAACAGGAATTTTCATGAGCAAGCTCTTTTATCGCTCATGAAAAGATGGTACAAACCGATCTAAATTGATGGTGAGAATCTATGCTCAACTGGGATGACGAGACCACTGCCGTAGCTCCGTCGAGCGCTTCGCAACAGAACACGTTGCGCAACGCCGCGGGTACGGCTGCCGGCATGCAGCAAGCATCGAGCGCCGGTCATCAAGTTGCTCCTCAAGCAGCACATCAGGCAGCACGCCACGCCGACTCGGCGACCAACATCTTCTCCGACGACTTCGTCGCTCCCGCAGCGGCAACCGCAGGCGCCATCGCCGCAGTCAGCGAAGCGCGCGTCAACGTCGCGGACAAGCGCATCATCAACGGCAAGACCGATGTCAATCAGCTCGTGCCGTTCAAGTACAAGTGGGCGTGGGAAAAATATCTGGCGGGTTGTGCCAACCACTGGATGCCGCAGGAAGTGAACATGTCGCGCGACATCGCCCTGTGGAAGGACCCCGACGGCCTGTCCGACGACGAGCGTCGCATCATCAAGCGCAACCTCGGCTTCTTCGTGACGGCCGATTCGCTTGCCGCGAACAACATCGTGCTCGGCACGTACCGCCACATCACCGCGCCGGAGTGCCGCCAGTTCCTGCTGCGCCAGGCGTTCGAAGAGGCGATCCACACGCACGCTTACCAGTACATCGTCGAGTCGCTCGGTCTCGACGAGAGCGAAATCTTCAACGCGTATCACGAAGTCGACTCGATCCGCGCGAAGGACGAGTTCCTGATTCCGTTCATCCAGACGCTCACCGATCCCGCCTTCACCACTGGCACGCTCGAAGCGGACCAGAAATTGCTGAAGTCGCTCATCGTGTTCGCCTGCGTGATGGAAGGGCTCTTCTTCTACGTCGGCTTCACGCAAATTCTGGCGCTGGGTCGTCAGAACAAGATGACGGGCGCGGCGGAGCAGTACCAGTACATCCTGCGCGACGAGTCGATGCACTGCAACTTCGGTATCGACCTCATCAACCAGATCAAGCTGGAAGAGCCGCAACTGTGGACGCCGGCGTTCCGCGCGGAGATTCGCGAAATTTTCAAGCAGGCGGTCGAACTCGAATATCGCTACGCTGAAGACACCATGCCGCGCGGGGTGCTCGGCCTGAATGCGTCGATGTTCAAGAGCTACCTGCGCTTCATCTGCAATCGACGTTGTCAGCAGATTGGTCTCGACCCGCTCTATCCGAACGAGGAAAACCCGTTCCCGTGGATGAGCGAGATGATCGACTTGAAGAAGGAACGCAACTTCTTCGAGACACGCGTGATTGACTATCAAACGGGCGGCGCGCTGACCTGGGAATAACAACAAGCCCAGGACGTGTTGCAGACGGAAATCGATGGGATGCAGGTGCCGCCGCGACCAACGCGAAGCATCTGCAGTCAAGGTTTTAGGAGAACGGTCGCCTGATGCAAAGTGCGCCTCGAGGGCCAATGGCCCGACTAGAAGACAGGCGTTTTGCGGTCCCTTCAATGGGACGGGCAAACTTCCCCCCGGAGAATGCCGGCGGCCTCGCCGCCGGTTCGATCAAGCGATTGCCGGCACCGGAGTTCGGTGTCGACTCAATTTGGCGCGCGGTGCCGCGGGGCACGGCGCGCCTTGCCGTATTCATTAGCGTAAGCAGGTGGGATCAGCGTACGCCGATGAATAATCCGCTTCGCAGCGTGCGCCGTGAGACGCGCTCGCGGGAAGCGGGTTTTGACGAAGGGTGTTGTTTGAACTGACTCTCATCTGAAACCTGAAGGAGAAAATGATGGCACTTGCCAAGAAAAAACCCGCCGCCAAGAAGGCTGCAGCAAAGCCGGCCGTGAAGAAGACGGCCGCCAAGAAGGCGACCGCCGCGAAGAAGGTCGCCGTGAAGAAGGTCGCCGCCAAGAAGGCAGCGCCGGCCAAGAAGGTCGCGGCGAAGAAAGTCGCGGTGAAGAAGGTTGCCGCCAAGAAGGTCGCGGCCAAGAAGGTCGCAGCGAAGAAAGTAGCCGCCAAGAAAGCGCCGGCGAAGAAGGTAGCAGCCAAGAAAGTCGCGGCGAAGAAGGTAGCGGCGAAGAAGGTAGCGGCGAAGAAGGCGCCGGCGAAGAAGGCAGCAGCCAAGAAAGCGCCGGCGAAGAAGGCCGCGGCGAAGAAGGCGCCTGCGAAAAAGGCTGCCGCGAAAAAGGCCCCCGCGAAAAAGGCTGCGGCGAAGAAGGCGCCCGCTGCCAAGAAGGCGCCTGCCGCGAAGAAGGCGCCTGCTGCCAAGAAGGCTCCTGCCGCGAAGAAGGCGCCTGCTGCCAAGAAGGCTCCTGCTGCAAAGAAGGCTCCTGCTGCAAAGAAGGCTCCTGCTGCAAAGAAGGCGGCAGCCCCTGCCGCCACCAAAAGTGCTCCCGAGGCAGCAGCGAAAACGGCCGCACCGGTTGCGAAGAAGGCTCCGGTCAAGAAGGCCGCCGCCGCAAAGAAGAGCGCCCCTGCAGCTCCGGCAACCACCGCCACGACTCCGGCAGCTCCGGCTCCGGCTTCGGCGGTCAAGACGGCGTTGAACCCGGCTGCGGCATGGCCGTTCCCGACGGGCAGCCGTCCGTAAGTACCGGGCAGCACGCAGCATCGCGACACACTCGATGTGTCTCTCGGCCGGGTAGGGCTACCCGGTCAAAACCCGTCGCCGGAGCAATCCGACGGCGGGTTTTTTATCGGCTTGAACGATTCCCGCAGGCTCGTTCGCATCGGACGGACGCAAAAAAGCGCACGTGCCCTTCGGCACATGCGCTCGTAAGCGTGTTCCAGGCCGTCGGCGATCAAGCCTGACGGCCGATGCCTTCGTTCCTGGCCTGCTCAGTGCGTGACGCGCGTCACGCCGCCGCTCGACAACAGGCGAACCCGTTCGCCCGCCTGGAAGACTTCGCCGGACGAGGTCTGCGTGATGGCACGCATGTCGCCGTTATCCAGACGCACGGTGATCTCGAGGCCGTTCTTCACCGCGACGTTGTTCTCCACCGCGTTACCCGCGACTGCGCCCGCCAGACCGCCGATGATGCCCGTCAGGATCGACCCGGTGCCGCCGCCGATCGTGCTGCCGGCCACCGCGCCGAGCGCGCCGCCACCGATCGCGCCGAGGCCGCTCGGCTGTCCGTTGTTCGAACTGATCTTCACCCCGCGCACGCTCTCGACGGTCGCCATGCGGACCGTCTCTTCGCGCTGCGCCTGCGATGCCGTGTAAACATCGGGCGAACTGCTGTTATAGGCGCAGCCGGACATTGCCACGGAGCTGACCAGCGCCACGGCCAGCGCAACACGACTCATGCTTTTCATTCCCTTGCTCCACAAATTACGACAGGCTGGTTCCGAATGCCTGCTTGAAACGTTCTTCGATTTCGGCGCGCGTCGGCGCGTAAGTCTGCGGCCCCTGATGTTCGATTTTAAGCGCGCCCATCAGGCTGGCAAGACGCCCGGTCTTCTCCCAGCCAAGCTTGTTTTCGATGCCGTACAGGAGACCGCCGCGGAACGCGTCGCCGCAGCCTGTCGGGTCGACCACCTGCCGTGCCTTCACGACCGGAATCTCCTCGACGCCCTCTTTGTGGTGGATCTGCGCGCCGAATTCGCCGCGCGTGACCACCAGCGCCTCGACGCGGCTTGCGATGTCTTCGATCGACCAGCCGGTCTTGTTGCTCAACAGCTTGGCTTCGTAATCGTTGACCGCCACGTAAGTGGCAAGTTCAATCATGTGACGAAGCTCTACACCTTCGAGGATAGGCAGGCCCTGCCCCGGATCGAAGACGAACGGCACGCCCGCCTTCGCGAACTGGTCGGCGTGCTGACGCATGCCGTCGGCGCCGTCGGGCGCGACGATGCCGAGCGTGATCCCGCGTGCCTCGTCGGCGCGATTCTGGTGCGATTCCATCATCGCGCCCGGGTGGAACGCGGTGATCTGATTATTCGCGAGATCGGTCGTGATGAAGCATTGCGCCGAGTGCTGATCGGGCAGCACGCGCACGTAGTCCTTCGAGAGGCCGAGCGCGTCGAGCCGGTCGAGGTAGAGCTGCGCGTCGGCTTCGCCGAGCGTCGCCATGATCTTCGCGTCGCCGCCGAGCAGCTTCAGCGCGTACGCGATGTTGCCCGCGCAGCCGCCGAAGTTGCGGCGCATCGTCGGCACCAGGAAGCTGATGTTCAGCATGTGCACCTGGTCCGGCAGGATGTGGTCGCCGAAGCGGCCCTGGAAGGTCATGATGTTGTCGTAGGCGAGCGAGCCGCAGATAAGCGTAGCCAAGGCGAACGTCCTTTGAAACGAATCGGTGAAGGGAAAGACGCATTCGTCAGACTGCACGCGCAGCCTCACGAATGCGCGGACCGCGAACGGTCCGCGCGAACATTGTTTTTACTTCAGCGCTGCGAGCGCCGCGTCGTAATTCGGCTCGTTCTTGATTTCGGACACGAGTTCGGAATACACGACCTTGTCGTTCGCATCGATCACGACGACCGCGCGCGCCGTCAGGCCCTTGAGCGGTCCGCTCGTGACGTCGACGCCATAAGCCTGTGCGAATTCCGTGCCCCGGAACGTCGATGCGGTGACGACGTTCTGCAGCCCTTCGGTCACGCAAAAGCGCTTGGCCGCGAAGGGCAGGTCGCCCGAGACGACGACGACGGCCGTGTTGTCGAGCTTGCCGGCCGCTTCGTTGAACTTGCGCGTGGAGGTGGCGCAGGTGGGCGTATCGAGACTCGGGACGATGTTCAAGACTTTGCGCTTGCCCGCGAAGTTCGCGAGTTTGACGTCGCCGAGGTCCGCGCCGACGAGCGTGAAATCGGGGGCCTGCTGTCCTGCCGACGGGAAGCTGCCGGCCACGTCGATCGGGTTGCCGCCGAGGGTAACTTGACTCATGTTGCGCTCCTGGATTGCATCAGATGTTCAGAGGAAAGCGCGCGTCCGGCGCGGGCGCGCGTCAGGGAAAAGCGGGGCGTCCTGCTGCTGGGCATCACGGATAAAAAACCTGCACGCGATAGTTCGCGGCGACCGCGTCGCCGGTATCGAGCCGCACGATCACCGGCTGCGAACTGCGGGCGGCCAGGCCCGTGGCGAATATCGTACCCGGGCGCGCGTAATCCTGCGGCCAGAGCACGCGGCGAATCGCGATGTTGTTCTTCTCGTCGAGCAAGGTGAGTTCGAGCGCCGGATAGGCGAGCGCGACGTCGTACCGGTTGCGCAGCGACAGCTTCAGTTCGAGCTTGTGCGGTCCGTCGACTTGCCTCAAGCCGGAGTTCTCGATCTGCAATCCGTCGATGTCGCGGGGCGGCGTCACGATGCAGCCGATCTGCTCGCAAGCCGTGGCATAGATCGACTGCGCGTGCGGAAAGTAGACGATCACAGTTTCGCGTTGCCACCATGCCAGTTGCAGCACCAGCGTGATGGCGAGCACGACGGCGGCCACGCGTCCGCTCACCCTCCAGAACTTCGGTGAGCGCCACGGCGGGACCGTCTCGCGCATGCCGGGATAGGGCGCGGCCTCGCCGTTGTTGCGCGCGGAGAATCCGTCGGCGCCCGCAGGCGGCGCGTTGAAGCGCGGTTCGGGATCGGACGGCCATGCGTGACCTGGCGCAGGGCGTTCGGTTTCGTGCGCGCCGCGCCGCGATGGGTCGACGAAGGGTTCTTCGCGGCGCTCGGCGAAGCGTTCCGCGCCGGCGTCGAGAGGCGCGCCGGCCGGCGTTTGCGTCCGCGCTTCGTCGGGAGGCTCGACCAACGGTCCCGTGCGCGCGCGGACAAAGCGCTTTCCGCTTGTCTCGTCGGGCGGCGCGACGAATGGTTCGGGCCGCTCATCGAGCGACGGTTCCACGCGATCGCGCGTCGAAGGCGCCGGTTTCGCTTCGCGTTCATGCCGAGCCGCGGGTTCCGCGCCCGTTTCGCGGCGAGCGAGATCGTCGGCGAACGGCGCGAAGACCGTCTCTTCGCCCGAAGCGGCATCGTCTGCGACGAACGACTTCGTATGCGGTTTGCTGAAGGTTTCGAGCGCGGCTTCGCGCGGAGTATCGGCGGCGGGAGCTTCCGCAGGCGTATCGGCCGTGATGGCTTCACCGGCGTGCGAGCCGCTCGTCAAGGGTGTTTCGGCTACGGGCGAACGCGTGTCGTCTTCGCGATGCACGTCCGCGAACAAGCCGGCGGACGCGGCAGCAGGAACAGGAGCAGAAGCCGAAGCGACTTCGTCGCCTGCGCTCGCGTGTCCGACTTCGGCCGGCGTCGCCGGCTCGTCAGGCGCGAGTTCGAACTGATGATGCGCGGCGTCGAAGACTTCCTGGCAATAGCCGCAGCGCACGCGGCCGTCGTGAGGCGCGAGCAGATGCGGATCGAGTCGGAAAACGGTGTCGCAGTGTGGACAGCGGGTTGCCAGCGCCATGTTTGAGCCGAAGGCCCGAGGGCCGGTTCGTGGACGATGGCGCTATTCTAAATGCTTTAGCGTCGAGTTCCGGCGAGGCATACCCAGCCTTCGTGTTCGCGCCAGACGCCGATGTCGATCCATTGCGCATAGACGGCCGCCACTTCGTCGGCCTGCCGCGCGAGAATGCCCGACAGCGCGATGCGCCCGCCCGGTTTCACCTTCGACGCTAGCATCGACGCCATCAGCTTCAGCGGATTCGAAAGAATATTCGCGACGACGATATCGAACTCGCCTTCGGGGCAATCGTCCGGCAGGGCGTAGGCGACTTCCGCGCGGTTGCGCTCGCTGTTCTGGCGCGCGGACTCGACCGCTTGCGGATCAATGTCGATGCCGAACACCGGATTCGCGCCGCATTTCTTCGCGAGTATCGCGAGGATGCCGGAACCGCACCCGTAGTCGAGCACGGACTGATCTTTTTTAACCGACTGCTCCAGCCATTCCATGCAAAGACGCGTGGTCGGATGGCTGCCCGTGCCGAACGCGAGACCCGGATCGAGTTCGAGAATGAGCGCGTTCGGATCGGGCGCGTCGTGCCAGGACGGCACGACCCAGATGCGCTCGCCGATCGAGATCGGATCGAATTGCGACTGCGTGAGCCGCACCCAGTCCTGTTCCTCGACGTCGCGCACGGTGAAAGCGGGCGTCTGCCCAAGACCGATTTCGTTCGACGCCGCCGCGAGCAGCACGGCCGGATCGGCGTCTTCGGCAAGCAGCGCGACGACGCGCGAGCGGTTCCAGGCGCGGCGATCGGGCGTGAGACCGGGCTCGCCGAAGAGCGGCTGCTCGTCGGGCGTGTCGGCGTCGGCGTCTTCCACCGAAACCGACAGCGCGCCGATGTCGAGCAGCGCGTCCGACAGCGCTTCCGCGTGCTCGCGATCCAGTTCGGCGATCAATTCCCGGTAACTCATCGTCTTTACGCCTCTTCCGCGGCCACGGCCGCCTGGCGCGCGGCCAGCTTGTTCTCGAGATAGTGGATGCTCGTGCCGCCCTCGACGAACTTCGCGTCGATCATCATCTCGCGATGCAGCGGGATGTTGGTCGAAATGCCCTCGACGACCATCTCCGACAGCGCGATGCGCATGCGGTTGATCGCCTGCTCGCGGGTCGCGCCGTAGGAAATCAGCTTGCCGATCATCGAATCGTAGTTCGGCGGGACGAAATAGCCGTTGTACGCGTGCGAATCGACGCGGATGCCGGGGCCGCCCGGCGAATGCCACGACGTCAAACGTCCCGGCGACGGCGTGAACTTGAACGGATCTTCCGCGTTGATGCGACATTCGATCGCGTGGCCGCGGAACTGGATGTCCTTCTGCCGGAACATCAGCTTCTCGCCGGCGGCGATGCGAATCTGCTCCTGCACGATGTCGACGCCCGTGATGAGTTCCGTCACCGGATGCTCGACCTGTACGCGCGTGTTCATTTCGATGAAATAGAACTCGTTGTTTTCGTACAGGAATTCGAACGTGCCCGCGCCGAGATAGCCCATCTTCTTGCACGCCTCGGCGCAACGGTCGCCGATGCGGTCGATCAGCCGACGCGGAACGCCCGGCGCCGGCGCTTCCTCGATCACCTTCTGGTGACGGCGCTGCATCGAGCAGTCGCGCTCGCCGAGCCAGATCGCGTTGCGAAACGAATCCGACAGAATCTGGATTTCGATGTGGCGCGGATTTTCGAGGAACTTCTCCATGTAGACCTGCGGATTGCCGAACGCGCGGCCCGCTTCTTCGCGCGTCATGTTGACCGCGTTCACGAGCGCCGCTTCGGTGTGCACCACGCGCATGCCGCGCCCGCCGCCGCCGCCCGCCGCCTTGATGATCACCGGATAGCCGACGGCGCGCGCAATCTTCACGATCTCCTTCGGATCGTCGGGCAACGCGCCTTCCGAACCCGGCACGCACGGCACGCCGGTCTTGATCATCGTCTGCTTGGCGGTGACCTTGTCGCCCATCATGCGGATCGTTTCCGGGCGCGGGCCGATGAACGTGAAGCCGGACTGCTCGACGCGCTCCGCGAAGTCCGCGTTCTCCGAGAGGAAGCCGTAGCCGGGATGGATCGCTTCGGCGTCGGTGACTTCGGCCGCGCTGATGAGCGCCGGCATGTTCAGGTACGACAGGTTCGACGGCGCCGGTCCGATGCAGACGGCTTCGTCGGCGAGCTTCACGTACTTCGCTTCCTTGTCGGCTTCCGAATAGACGATGACCGTCTTGACGCCCAGTTCGCGGCACGCGCGCTGGATGCGAAGCGCGATTTCGCCACGGTTCGCAATGAGGATTTTTTCAAACATAGCAATTATTCGACTCGTCAACGGGCGGCGTGTGCAGCCCTGGAGGATCGGCGGCGCGTTCTGCCGGACTCGATGCGGCGACGCCAACGCGACACGGAGTGCTGGCCTGACGCCGGAGGCACGCTGTCGAAAAAGCGCGGCGCGTCCGGCGCGGCATGGTGTCGTTTGCTCAGTCGCCGATCAGGAACAGCGGCTGGCCGTACTCGACTGCCTGACCGTTATCGACGAGGATTTCCTTGACGACGCCCGACTTGTCCGCTTCGATTTCGTTCAAGAGCTTCATCGCTTCGATGATGCAGATGGTCTGGCCTTCCTTCACCGTGTCGCCGACCTGCACGAACGGATCGGCGCCCGGCGACGGCGCGCGGTAGAACGAGCCGACCATCGGCGAGGTCACGATATGGCCTTGCGGCGCGACGGCGGCCGGCGTGGCGGCGGGCGCGCCTGCACCGGCGGCGTTCGCTTCGCCCGGCGCGCCGAATTGCGGCGCGGCCTGGACCTGGCCTTGCGGCATGTACTGCGGCGGCGCCTGCATGTAGACGGGCGCGGCGTTCTTGACGATGCGAACCTTTCCTTCGCCTTCCGTCACTTCGAGTTCCGAGATACCCGATTCCGAGACGAGGTCGATCAGCGTTTTGAGTTTACGAAGGTCCATCGAAAAATCCCCTTTCAATACTTGGAGACCGGAAACGCATCCGGTGCTTAACTTGATATTTGGGTGATACGTTGCCGGCCGGTCAGCCGCTTCACGATGCCGGGCAAATCGTTTCGAAGCCGTGCAGCGCCAGCGGTGGTGTCATAGTCGCTTCGGTTGGTACGCATCGCCGCGCGCCTGGGTTGATGCGAATTGGGCGCACTTTAGCGCCGTTTAGAGAATTTTGTCTAGTTTTACAGGAATCGGATGAATTCCGGTCCGGAACAAATTACCTGACGCATGCTCCGTGCGGCACTATGTTCTTTTAAAATCCCCCGAACAAGCGGCAAATTGGCGCTTTTTGAGATCAAGTCGCGTCGAACTATTACAGTGCGTCGAGCGTCTTTTTCAACTCCGAAAGATCGACTTCGCCGAGTTTTGTCGAACGAACGACACCTTTTGCATCGATTACGACGGTAAATGGCAACCCGCCGGCGTCGTCGCCGAAGCGGCGCGCGAGGTCGGCGCCGCCGAATCCCGCGATATACACCGGATAGTCCACCTTCACCTTTTGCAGGAAGTCGTTCACGTTCTTTTCGGTGTCGACGCCCAGTCCGATGAACGTGATCCCTTTCTTCTCGTAGTCGCGGTGCATCGCGGAAAGCGCGGGCATTTCCTTCACGCACGGGCCGCACCACGACGCCCAGAAGTTCACGACGACCGGCTTGCCCTTGAACGCCGCGAGCGATGGCTGGGTGCCCGCCGCGTTTTGCAGCGACGCGGCCCACAACTGGCCAACGGCATCGGTCGACGGCGCGGCCTCGGTCGTGCCGCCCGTCATCAGATGGCCCGCGTAGAAGCCGCCGCCGGTGGCGGCGATCGCGACGACGAGCGCCGCAAGAATGCGTTTGGAATTCATTGGATGGCGAGTGAGTGAACGTTCAGTCGTTGGCCGCTCAGCCGGCGATGCCGAGCGGCGGCGTGCCCGGGCCGCCAGCGCCGTCTGCGTTGTCCAGCAGCGCCCGCACGGCGGCCGCGTTCGCGCGCGCAAGCCGCCCGCGGCCGTCCGCGCGAACCGCGCCGCGCAGGTCGTTGGTGTCGTAGAGCGCGATGTGGATGCCGATCGGCTCCTCTGCGCGCGTCGGCCGATTCAGGAAGCTTAAGGTTTCAACGTAACCGCGCCCGGCGAAATGCCGCGTCTCGGAGACGTCGTACTGGATGTTCGCATTGAGCAGATAGATCGCGACTTCCTTCGGGTTGTCGCAGAAACATTGCAGATGGACGTCGGAATGTTCGCCGGCTGTGCCGTTGAGTACCGCGCCCGTCAGGTACGGATTGTACGGTTCGAGCCGCAGCATCCAGTCGAGCGCGACTTCGCGCATCCGGCGCAGCACGGCGGGCTGGCTGTCGCTCTGGAAGATCGCCTGGTATTCGCGGATTTCTTCTTCGATCTGGTCGTTATCCGGCAGCCATTCGCCGCCGACCTTCGATTCGCCCACGACCTGCCGCGCCGCCTTGCGCTTCGCGGTGGCGTAGTCGAGCCCGTCTTCGGCGATCATCCGTGCAGCCGCGATGGCGATTTCCTCGCGAACGCGCTGCGGATCGAAATGAGATTTGCGCACCATCTCGGAATAATACTAGAGATTCAGGCACGGCCCGCCGAGGCAGGGCGCCGCGCCAATGCTCCCGCGGGACGGCCGCAAAGCCGGTGCGCCGGGCGCCTCGGTTACAATGAGCGCCTTCTTGCATCTTCGCCGACGGGCATCCGAAAGCCGCCCGTCCAACGTTTTCCGGGACTGGCGCGCTAGCGCCGACACGCTTTATGCACATCCACATCCTCGGCATCTGCGGCACCTTCATGGGCGGTCTCGCCGTCCTCGCCCGCGAGGCGGGTCACAAGGTCACCGGCTGCGATGCCGGCGTCTATCCGCCGATGAGCACGCAACTCGAAGCGCAAGGCATCGAATTGATCGAAGGCTACGGCGTCGAGCAGCTTTCGCTCGAACCGGACCTGTTCGTGATCGGCAACGTCGTGACGCGCGGCAATCCGCTGATGGAGGCGATCCTCGATCGCGGTCTGCCGTATACCTCCGGGCCGCAGTGGCTCGGCGAACATGTGCTGGCGGGCAAATGGGTGCTGGCCGTCGCCGGCACGCACGGCAAGACCACGACGAGTTCGATGCTCGCGTGGCTCCTGGAAGAAGGCGGGCTGAATCCGGGCTTTCTGATCGGCGGCGTGCCGCTGAATTTCGGCATTTCGGCGCGGCTCACCGATTCCAGCTTCTTCGTGATCGAAGCCGACGAGTACGACACCGCGTTCTTCGACAAGCGCTCGAAGTTCGTCCACTACCGGCCGCGCACGGCGGTGCTGAACAACCTGGAATTCGATCACGCCGACATCTTCCCCGATCTCGCCGCGATCGAAACGCAATTCCACCATCTCGTGCGCACCGTGCCAGGCGTCGGGCGCATCGTGACGAACGGGCGTGAAGCGGCGCTCGAACGCGTGCTGACGCGCGGCTGCTGGTCGGGCGTCGAGCGCTTTGGCGTCGAAGGCGGCTGGCAAGCGCTGCCCGCCACCGACGGCGCGCCCGTCGACGAGCAGTTCGCCGTCTACTGGGAAGGCGAGCGGCTCGGGGTCGTCGACTGGCAGGTGCAGGGCGAGCACAACCGCATGAACGCGCTCGCGGCCATCGCGGCGGCGCGCTCGGTCGGCGTGCCGCCGTCGCAGGCGGTGAAGTCGCTCGGGAGTTTTCGCAACGTGAAGCGGCGCATGGAAGTGAAGGGCAGCGTCGACGGCATCACCGTCTACGACGACTTCGCTCATCATCCGACCGCGATCGAGACGACCGTCGCCGGACTGCGCACGCGCATCGGCGGCGAGGGGAAGACGGCGCGCATTCTCGCCGTGCTGGAACCGCGCTCGAACACGATGAAGCTCGGCACGATGAAGGCGCAATTGCCGTCGAGTCTCGCCGATGCCGATCTCGTCTTCGGCTACGGCGCGCGCGAAGGCCGCGACAAGCTCGGCTGGGATCTCGCCGGCGCGCTCGCGCCGCTCGGCGCGAAGGCGCAGGCGTTCAACGAAATCGATCAGTTGGTCAAGGCGGTCGTCGCCGCCGCACAGCCGGGCGATCACGTCCTCGTGATGAGCAACGGCGGATTCGGCGGCGTGCATCAGAAACTGTTGGACGCGCTGTCGGCGCGCCCAGCCAGGGGCCACGCGTGATCCTCTACCTGCACGGCTTTCGTTCGTCGCCGCAGTCGTTCAAGGCGCGCGCGATGCGCGCTCGCCTCACGGAACTCGGGCGGCTCGACGAATGGCAATGCCCGACGCTGCCGGTGTCGCCGCGTGAAGCGATCGAACTGGCCGAAACGCTGACCCAGGGCGTCGCGGCCGGCGATGTCACCGTAATCGGCAGCTCGCTCGGCGGCTATTACGCGACGTATCTCGCCGAAAAGCACGGCTGGCGCGCGGTGCTGCTCAACCCGGCGGTCGTCCCGCAGCGCGACCTGAGTCATTACCTCGGCGAGCAGCCGCTGTGGCACGGCGGCGGCAGCGTCGTCGTCACGCCGCGCCATCTCGATGAACTGCGCGCGCTGTCCGTCGAACCGGTCACGCGGCCCGAGCGCTACTATCTGATCGCCGCGACCGGCGACGAAGTGCTCGACTACCGCACGATGCTGGACCACTACCCGAATGTGCGAACGACGCTGATCCAGGGCGGCGATCACGCGATCAGCGATTTTCCGACGTATCTGGATCGGGTGATCGCGTTTTGCGCGCCCCGGCCGCCTGCGGCGGTGGCGTCCGCGGCGGCCTGAATTCGGCGACGGCAACAATGGCGGCCAGACGCCGCCGGCCGGGCGAAACCGGCGTCGAACTTCCATGCGCCGTGTGCATTGCCCTAAGCTAAATCCATTGCCAGTGAGCCTGTCGGCTCGCGGCTCCACCGTCTTACGAGAGTATTGAGTGAACGTCTTCTTCGAGGAATCGGGTAGTTTCAAGGCCGGCGCGGTGCTGTCCAGACAGGGCGACGCGTTCCAGGTCGAATTGCCGGGCGGGCGGCGGGCGAAGGTGCGCGCGAAAGACGTGCTGCTCGAATTCGAGAAGCCCGCTGCCGGCGACCTGATGAAGGAAGCGGACAGCGTTGCGCAGGAAATCGATCTCGATTTTCTGTGGGAATGCGCGCCCGACGAGGAATTCCCGTTCGCGACGCTCGGCGCCGATTATTTCGGCGACAAGTTCGGCGCCGTGGAGCGCGCCGCGCTCGTCCTGCGGATGCACGGCGCGCCGGTATATTTCCGCCGCAAGGGACGCGGGCAGTATCAGCGCGCGCCGCAGGAACAGTTGCAGATGGCGCTCGCGTCGCTGGAGAAAAAGCGCCAGCAGGCGCTCGTCCAGGCGGGCTACGAAGAGGAACTGAAGGCGGGCAAGCTGCCCGAGGCGCTCGCCGGAAAAGCGATCGGCCTGCTCACGAAACCCGACAAGAATTCGATCGAATACAAGGCGCTCGAAGCCGCCGCCGCCGCGCGTGGCATCTCGCAGGCGCGGCTCATGCTCGAATGCGGCGGCATTCCGTCGGCGCGCGCGCTGCACGAGGCGCGCTTTCTCTCCGAATTCTTCCCGCACGGCGTCGGCTTCCCGGCGGTTCAGGTGCCGCCGCTGCCCGACGATCTGCCGCAAGCGGACGTCGAAGCCTTCTCCATCGACGACGTCACGACCACCGAAATCGACGACGCCTTCTCCGTCGAGCATCTCGCCGATGGCCGCGTGCGCATCGGCATCCATATCGCGGCGCCGGCGCTCGGCATCACGCGCGGCGACATGGTCGACGCGATCGCGCGCACGCGCCTCTCGACGGTCTACATGCCCGGCGACAAGATCACCATGCTGCCCGACAGCGTGGTCGAGGCGTTCACGCTCGCCGAGGGTGGCCTGCGTCCGGCGCTCTCGCTCTACATCATCGTGAATCGCGAGACGCAGGAGATCGTCGCGACCGAAACGCGCGCCGAACGCGTGTTCGTGAAGAACAACCTGCGCCACAACCATCTCGATGAATTCGTCACCGAGGAAACGCTCGCGAACGGCAGCGGCGACTATCCGCACAAGGACGACATCGCCGTGCTGTGGCCGCTCGCGCAGGCGCTCTTCGAAAAGCGTCAGGAAGCGCGCGCCACCTACGGTCTCAAGCGCGAAGTGCAGCGCAACAACGACTTCAACTTCTACGTGGAAGGCGAGCACATCACGATCACGCCGCGCCGACGCGGCTCGCCGCTCGATCTGATCGTCGCGGAACTGGCGATTCTCGCGAATTCGTCGTGGGGCGCGTTCCTCAACGATCACGGCGTGCCGGGCATCTATCGCTCGCAGCGCGGTTTCGGCGGACCGGGCCCAAAGCGCACGCGCATGCAGACGACGCCCGCGCCGCACGAAGGTTTGGGCGTCGCGCAATATGCGTGGAGCACGTCGCCGCTGCGCCGCTACGTCGATCTGGTGAATCAGTGGCAACTGCTCGCGTGCGTGCAGCACGGCGTGATGGCGAAGCTCGCCGCGCCGTTCAAGCCGAAAGACGCGGATCTCTTCGCCGTCGTGCAGGGCTTCGACGACACTTATTCCGCCTACGCCGATTACCAGCGCCGCATGGAGTATTTCTGGTGTCTGCGCTGGATCAAGCAGGAAAACCGCAAGCAGGTGCAGGGCGCGGTGGTGAAGGACGACCTCGTGCGCCTCGATGAAATACCGCTGATCCTGCATGTGCCGGCGCTCGGCGTGCACGCTCGCGGAACGAAGGTGATGCTCGACGTGATGTCGATCGACGAATTGACGGTCGAAGCATCGTGCCGGCTGCTGCACGTGATCGACGCGCCGTCGTCGGCGGCGGCCGAGGAGGAAGAGCCGGAAGAAGAAATCATCGAAGCGGACGACCTGAGCGCGCAAAGCGAAGCGGAAGCGCAAGCTGAAGCCACGCCGGAAGGCTCGCCGGAAGCATCGCCGGACGCTCCGACGGAAAACCCCGAACAACCCTCGTCCGACGCCACGGAGCCGACGCGATGATCAAGGAACGTTACGCCGTCATCGGCAATCCGGTCGAACACAGCAAATCGCCGTGGATCCACGCGCGCTTTGCCGAGCAGACGGGCGAGCCGGTCGACTACGGGCGCATTCTCGGCACGATCGGCGGCTTTGAAAACGACGTGCGCGCGTTCATCGAAGCGGGCGGCCGCGGCATGAACGTGACCGTGCCGTTCAAGCTCGACGCCCACGCGTTCGCCGATTCGCTCACGCCGCGCGCAGCGGCGGCGGGCGCGGTGAACACGCTCGCGTTCACCGCAGAAGGCGCGCGCGGCGACAACACCGACGGCGTCGGCATCGTGCGCGACATCGAGCAGAACCTCGGCGTGTCGCTGCAAGGCGCGCGCATCCTGCTGCTCGGCGCGGGCGGCGCGGCGCGCGGCGTCGTGCTGCCGATGTTCGAGAAGAAGCCGGCCGCGCTCACCATCGTCAATCGCACGGCGGCGAAGGCGCATCAACTGGCCGACCGTTTCGCCGATGCCGCGAGCGCCGCTTCCGTGCGCTTTTCGGGCGGCGGCGCGGAGATCGTCGAAGCCGGGCCTTACGACGTCATCGTGAACGCGACGGCGGGCAGTCTCGACGCCGCGCTCCCCGATTGCGACGACCACGCCTTCGGCCCCGGCACGCTCGCCTACGACATGATGTACAGCCCCAAGCCGACCGTGTTCATGCAGCACGCGGCGTCGCTCGGCGCGCGGGCGTCGGACGGGCTCGGCATGCTGGTCGAGCAGGCGGCGGAATCGTTCTTCGTGTGGCGCGGCGTGCGGCCGGACGGCGGCGCGGTGCTGCGCGAGTTGCGCCAGGCGCTGACCGCCAAGGCGTGACGAGCCCCTCATTCACCGGACCGCGCGCATGGCCTCCCCGACGACGACACGAGCGAAATCCGCGGCCCGTCTCGGCCCGGCGCGCTGGATTGCCTATGGCGTCGCGGTGCTCGGCATCGCGCTCATCGCGACGCAGCTCTTCTACTTCGTGCAGATCGGCATCTGGACGGTCGTGAATCCGTCGTCGACCGCGTTCATGCGTTCCGACGCGTGGAGGCTCAAGGCGGAGCGGCCGGACTTGTCGGTGCAGCGCACCTGGGTGCCCTACGACCAGATTTCGCGCAATCTGAAGCGCGCGATCATCGCGTCGGAGGATGCGAACTTCGCGAGCAACAACGGCTACGAAACCGACGCCATCCTCCAGGCGTGGGAGAAGAACAAGGCGCGCGGACGCATCGTCGCGGGCGGCTCGACGATTTCGCAGCAGCTCGCGCGCAATCTGTTCCTGTCGCGGGAGAAGAGCTACATCCGCAAGGCGCAGGAACTCGTCATCACCGCGATGCTCGAGTTCTGGATGGACAAGGAACGCATCTTCGAGATCTATCTGAACTCGGTCGAATGGGGCAACGGCGTCTATGGCGCCGAAGCGGCCGCGCACTATTACTACAGGAGTTCGGCGGCGAAACTGACGGCGTGGCAAAGCGCGCGGCTCGCGGTCATGCTGCCGCGTCCGCGCTACTTCGACGAGCATCGCAATTCGGCGTACCTCGCGCAACGCACGGGCGTGATCGCGCGACGCATGGGCGCGGCGGAATTGCCGCCATAAGCTTTTTAGTCGATCGTCGCTAAACGCATAAGGCCCTGATTCATCAGGGCTTTTTTGTTTTATCCCGCGATTGGCTTACGCTCAAACTCCCATTATCTGAACGCCGCAATCACATATTGAATTTTCGAGACAGTCGGAACTAGAATCCGTCCACAGCCTGAACGGCACCTGCGACGCGGCGCGATGTTTCACCCGCCCGCGCGACAAAAAGCACGGAGACACACCATGCAATCGATCGTCCGCCTGCGTCCGCAGGTCGCTTCGGCTCATTCGGCCACTTCCCATCGAGCATCCCGCGCGATTGCGCAACGTCTCGCCTGACGCCGCGGCGGCACGGTCCAACGAGCATCGAGCGCCATGAACAAATCACCGAATACCGATATCGACGTCGCTGGCGGCACGGCCACGCCGGACCGCGCGCAGCAGCCGAAGGCCGCCGCGAAGCCGGCCGGCCGCGATCCCGACGCGCTCGCGCTGCCGAGCGCGCTCGTCGACATCACGCCGCAACAGGCGGGCACGCAGACGCTCTTGCGCGGACTCGCGATTCTCGAAGCGGCCGCGAACGGCGCGCGCGATCTGCGCGCGTTCGGCGCGGCGCTCGGCACGACGCGCAGCACGACCCATCGCCTCGTCAGTTCGCTCGTGCAGGCGCGCTATCTGCGCCAGGTGCAGGGCGGCTATCTGCTCGGGCCGAAGCTGATCGAACTCGGCACGATCGCGCTGGAACAGATGCCGCTCACGGCGGTGGCGCGCCCGCACCTGGAAGCGCTCGCCGAGCACACGCACGACACGATCCACCTCGGCGTGCGCGACGGCGACGACGTCCTCTACATCGACAAGATTCCGGGCACCCGCGGTCTGGAAATGCGCTCGCGCGTCGGGCACCGGATGCCGCTCGCGTCGACCGGCATCGGCAAGGCGATGATGCTCGACCTGCCGCACGACGCGTGGACCCGGCTGCTGGATGCGTCGCATCGGGCGCTCGCGGGCGCGAGCTTCAAGCCGGACAACCGCCCCGACATCGACATCTTCACGCAGCGCATGACGCGTTACGCGCAGGGCGGATTCACGTTCGACCTCGAAGAAAACGAGGCGTCGATCCGCTGTGTCGCGGCGCCGGTGCGGGATGCGTCGGGGGCGATCGTGGCGGCGCTGTCTGTTGCGAGCACGATTCCGTACATGCCGCACGAGCGGATGGAAGAACTGATTCCGGTCGTGCAGCGCGAAGCGCGCGCGATCTCGGAAGAACTCGGCTGGCGCGTGCCGCAGCCGACCACGCGCAGGATCAAGCGATGAGCGGCGCCGACACAAAACCCGACTCGAACGCAGGCGCCGCGCTGGTCGCGCTCGACTGGGGCACGACCGCGCTGCGCGCCTACCTGCTAGGCGGCGACGGCGCGGTGCTGGACACGCGGGCGTCGTCGGCGGGGATCATGAACCTGCCGGCCGGCGGCTTCGACGAAGCGTTCGACGCAACCTGCGGCGCGTGGCTCGCGGGCAACGCGAACTTGCCGGTGATGGCGGCAGGCATGGTCGGCAGCGCGCAGGGCTGGCTCGAAGCGCCGTACATCGAGACGCCCGCCGATGCGCCAGCGCTCGTGAACGGCATCGTGAAGGTGAAGGCGGCGAACGGCGTGACGGTGCATATCGTGCCCGGCGTGCTGCAAGCGGGCGCGATGCCGAACGTGATGCGCGGCGAGGAAACGCAGATTTTCGGCGCGCTCGCCGGCGACGCCGCGCTCGAAAGCGAGCCGCACGGCGCGCTGATCGGCCTGCCGGGCACGCATGCGAAGTGGGCGTTCGTGTTCGGCGGGCGCATCGAGCGCTTCTACACGTTCATGACGGGCGAGACTTTCGGCGCGCTGCGCGATCACACGATCCTCGGCCGCACGATGCGCGCGAGCGACCAGCAAGACGCGCAGGCGTTCGTGCGCGGCGTCGACACCGCGAAGGACGCCGGTCACGCGGGCCTCCTCGCGACGATCTTCAGCACGCGCACGCTCGGGCTTACCGGACAGCTCGCGCCGGAACAGCAGCCGGACTATCTCTCCGGCCTCTTGATCGGCCACGAATTGCGCGGCCTGAACGAAGTGCTGGTGCGCGAGCATTCGACGCTCGCGGGCAAG
Organism: Caballeronia telluris; assembly: GCF_001544495.1. Lineage (GTDB taxonomy): Bacteria > Pseudomonadota > Gammaproteobacteria > Burkholderiales > Burkholderiaceae > Caballeronia > Caballeronia telluris. Next base: position 48,676 of record NZ_FCNZ02000018.1, on the reverse strand, counting down.
ACGCTGCGCCTGATCGGCAACGATGCGCTGTGCGAGCGTTATCGCGTGGCACTCGCGCGCTTCGGCTGCCACGACACCAAGACCGTCGCAGAAGCGACCGAGCGCGGTCTCTTCCGTATTGCAGCGCAGGCGGGACTCGTCGCGTCCGCCGCCCGCGCGAGTTGAAAGGAGCAACGCCATGCAGCCTCACATCAACCTGCCCGCGCCCTACGCGCCGCACGCCGGACTCGACGCAGCGTTCAGCGCCTGTCCGCTGATCGCGATCCTGCGCGGCATCACGCCCGCGGACGCGGCCGACCACGGCCGCGCGCTCTACGAAGCGGGCTTTCGCATCGTCGAGGTGCCGCTCAACTCGCCGCAGCCGTTCGACAGCATCGCGGCGATCCGCCAGGCGCTGCCCGCCGATGCGATCGTCGGCGCGGGGACGGTGCTGCATTCCAGTTTCGTCGCTCAGGTGAAGGCGGCCGGCGGCGAGCTGATCGTGATGCCGCACAGCGACGCCGATGTCGTGCGCGCCGCGAAGGCGCTCGGCATGGCGTGCGCGCCGGGCGTCGCGACGCCGAACGAGGCGTTTCTCGCGCTGAAGAACGGCGCCGACGTGCTGAAGATGTTCCCCGCCGAGCAGCTCGGCCCGGAAGTGGTGAAGGCGTGGCGCGCGGTGATCGCGCCGGCCGTGCCGCTCGTGCCGGTCGGCGGGATCGCGCCGGACAACATGGGGCCGTTCCTGACGGCGGGCGCGAACGGTTTCGGCCTCGGCTCGGCGCTCTACAAGCCGGGGCAGAGCGCCGCCGTCACCGGGTCGCATGCGAAGGCGTTCATCGGCGGTCTGCGGATCGCGCGGGGCGAGAAGAAATGACGCGGCTTGCCGGCAAGGTCGCGATTGTCACCGGCGCTGGTCGCGGGATCGGCGCGGCGATTGCGCTCGCGTTCGCGCGCGAAGGCGCGTCGGTGGTGCTGGCGGAACTCGATATCGAGACCGCGCGCGAGACGGCCGCGCGTATCTCGGGCGCAACCGGCTCGCACAACGTGCTCGCCGTCGCGACCGACGTGACGCAAAGCGCTTCGGTACAGCAGGCGGTTGCGCGGGCGGAGCAGGCGTTCGGCCCCGTCGACACGCTCGTGAACAACGCGGGCATCAACGTGTTCCGCGACCCGCTCACGATGACCGACGACGACTGGCGACGCTGCTTCGCCGTCGATCTCGACGGGGTCTGGAACGGCTGCCGCGCGGTGCTGCCCGGCATGGTCGGGCGCGGCGCGGGGAGCATCGTGAACATCGCGTCGACGCACAGTTTCAAGATCATTCCCGGCTGCTTTCCGTATCCGGTCGCGAAACACGGCGTCATCGGCTTAACGCGCGCGCTCGGCATCGAATACGCGCCGAACAACGTGCGCGTCAATGCAATCGCGCCGGGTTACATCGAAACTCAACTGACGCACGACTGGTGGAACGAGCAGGCCGATCCGGCCGTCGCGAAGCAGGCGACGCTCGATCTCCAGCCGATGAAGCGCATCGGCCGGCCGGAGGAAGTCGCGATGACGGCGGTGTTCCTCGCATCGGACGAGGCGCCGTTCATCAACGCGAGCTGCATCACCGTGGATGGCGGGCGCTCGGCGCTGTATCACGATTGATTCGAAGAATGCACGACGCACGGGCCGTGGTGCGGCATGGGACCAGAGTAAGCGCTAAACCGCCAACTCTGGTCGACACAACAAGACACGGCCACACACCTTCGTAGCGCTCGTCAAAACAGCGCATGGACTTGAGACATACGTCAGGAGACACCAAGATGAAACGCAGAATTTTCCTCACGCTGGTTGCCGCGACCACCGCCGCGAGCGCCACCATGCTTGCCGCACCGGTCGCGCAGGCCGCCGACGAGCAGATCAAAATCGGCTTCCTCGTGAAGCAGCCCGAGGAGCCGTGGTTCCAGGACGAGTGGAAGTTCGCCGAAATCGCCGCGAAGGAAAAGGGCTTCACGCTCGTGAAGATCGGCGCGCCGTCGGGTGAGAAGGTGATGAGCGCGATCGACAATCTCGCCGCCCAAAAGGCGCAGGGCTTCGTGATCTGCACGCCGGACGTGAAGCTCGGGCCGGGCATCGTCGCGAAGGCGAAGGCCGACAAGCTCAAGATGATGACTGTCGACGACCGCCTCGTCGACGGCGCGGGCAAGCCGATCGAGTCGGTGCCGCACATGGGCATCTCGGCGTACAACATCGGCAAGCAGGTGGGCGAGGGCATCGCCGCCGAGATCAAGAAGCGCGGCTGGAACATGGCCGACGTCGGCGCGATCGACGTGACCTACGAACAGCTGCCGACCGCTCATGACCGCACGACGGGTGCCGCCGACGCGCTGGTCGCCGCGGGCTTCCCGAAGGCGAACATCATCATGGCGCCGCAGGCGAAGACCGACACGGAGAACGCGTTCAACGCCGCCAACATCGCGCTCACGAAGAACACCAAGTTCAAGCACTGGGTGGCCTTCGCGCTCAACGACGAAGGCGTGCTCGGCGCCGTGCGCGCCGCGGAAGGCCGCGGCTTCAAGGCGGACAACATGATCGGCGTGGGCATCGGCGGATCGGATTCGGCGTTGAACGAGTTCAAGAAACCGAACCCGACCGGCTTCTTCGGCACCGTCATCATCAGCCCGAAGCGCCACGGCGAGGAAACCACCGCGCTGATGTACGACTGGATCAAGGACGGCAAGGAACCGCCGAAACTCACGCTCACGAGCGGCATGCTCGCGACGCGCGACAACGTCGCGGAAGTGCGTGAAAAGATGGGCCTCGCTTCGGCGAAGTAATTTCTGGTTGGTTGAAAGGAGGCCGCCCGGCGATTCGGCAGGCGGCCTCTGCAAACAGGAGGCGATGTGTCAGCGACGCTGCGTTTTGACAATATCGGCAAGGTGTTTCCAGGCGTGCGCGCGCTCGACGGCGTGTCCTTCGACGTCCACGCCGGCGAAGTTCACGGCCTGATGGGCGAGAACGGCGCGGGTAAATCGACCTTGCTCAAGATTCTCGGCGGTGAGTACCAGCCCGATTCGGGCCGCGTGCTCATCGACGGCAACGAAGTGCATTTCCCGAGCGCGGCCGCGTCGATTGCGGCTGGCATCGCGGTGATTCATCAGGAACTGCAATACGTGCCCGATCTCACCGTCGCGGAAAACCTGCTGCTCGGCGCGCTGCCGAGCACGTTCGGCTGGGTGAACAAGCGCGAGGCGAAAAAGCACGTGAAGGAGCGGCTCGTCGCGATGGGCGTCGATCTCGATCCGAACGCGAAGCTGAGGAAGCTTTCCATCGCGCAACGGCAGATGGTCGAAATCTGCAAGGCGCTGCTGCGCAACGCGCGCGTGATCGCGCTCGACGAGCCGACCAGTTCGCTCTCGCACCGCGAGACCGAGGTGCTCTTCAAGCTCGTGCGCGACCTGCAGGCGGACCAGCGCGCGCTCATCTACATCTCGCACCGCATGGACGAGATCTACGAGCTGTGCAACACCTGCACGATCTTCCGCGACGGCCGCCTGATCGGCTCGCATCCGAAGATCGCGGAAGTGCCGCGCGACACGCTCGTCGCGGAGATGGTCGGCCGGGAAATCAGCGACATCTACGACTACAAGCCGCGCGAACTCGGCCCGGTTCGCTTCGCGGTCGCGAACGTGGAAGGCCACGCGATCAAGAGTCCGGCGAGCTTCGACGTGCGGCGCGGCGAGATCGTCGGCTTCTTCGGGCTGGTCGGCGCGGGACGCAGCGAACTGATGCACCTCGTCTACGGCGCGGACAAGAAGAAGGCCGGCACGATCGAACTCGACGGCCGTCCGATCAAGGTGCGCAGCACCGGCGAGGCGATCCGGAACGGCATCGTGCTGTGTCCGGAGGATCGCAAGGAAGAAGGCGTGATCGCGATGGCGACGGTGGCCGAGAACATCAACATCTCGTGCCGCCGCCATTACCTGCGCGCGGGATTTTTCCTCGACCGCAAGAAGGAAGCGCAGACGGCCGAGCGTTTCATCAAACTCCTGAAGATCAAGACGCCGAGCCGCAAGCAGAAAATCCGCTTCCTGTCGGGCGGCAACCAGCAGAAGGCGATTCTCTCGCGCTGGCTCGCCGAACCGGATCTGAAAGTCGTGATCCTCGACGAGCCGACGCGCGGCATCGACGTCGGCGCGAAGCATGAAATCTACAACGTCATCTATCAGCTGGCCGAGCGCGGCTGCGCGATCGTGATGATCTCGTCGGAACTGCCGGAAGTGCTCGGCGTGTCGGACCGGATCGTCGTGATGCGGCAGGGGCGGATCGCGGGCGAACTGTCGCGTGCGAAGGCGAATGAACAGTCGGTGCTGACTCTCGCGCTGCCGCAGTCGGATACGACGGCAATAGCAGCCTGAACAGGTTCAAAGGAACACGGAGCGAATCATGGAAGCAAGAGAAAACATCGTCAGCCAGGCGAGCGAATCGGTCGCGAACGCGCTGATCCCGCAGAAATCTGACAAGCAGAAGTGGTGGCAGCAGATCACCGAATACAGCCTGATCGTCATCTTCATCGTGATGTTCGTCACGATGTCCGCGACGGTCGATCACTTCTTCTCGATCGAGAACATGCTCGGCCTCGCGCTGTCGATTTCGCAGATCGGCATGGTCGCGTGCACGATGATGTTCTGCCTCGCGTCGCGCGACTTCGACCTCTCGGTCGGCTCGACGATCGCTTTTGCCGGCGTGCTCTGCGCGATGGTGCTCAACGCCACCGACAACACCGCCATCGCGATCGTCGCGGCCGTCGCGGCGGGCGCGGTGATCGGCTTCGTGAACGGCGCGGTGATCGCCTACCTGCGGATCAACGCGCTGATCACGACGCTCGCGACGATGGAAATCGTGCGCGGACTCGGCTTCATCGTGTCGCACGGACAGGCCGTGGGCGTGTCGTCGGATACCTTCATCGCGCTCGGCAGCCTCGCGTTCGCGGGCATCTCGCTGCCGATCTGGGTGACGCTCGCGTGCTTCATCGTTTTTGGCGTCATGCTCAACCAAACGGTGTATGGTCGCAATACTCTGGCGATCGGCGGCAATCCGGAAGCGTCGCGGCTCGCGGGGATCAACGTGGAGCGCACGCGCGTCTGGATCTTCATGATCCAGGGCGCCGTGACCGCGCTCGCGGGCGTGATCCTCGCCTCGCGCATCACCTCGGGCCAGCCGAACGCCGCGCAGGGCTTCGAGCTGAATGTGATTTCCGCGTGCGTGCTGGGCGGCGTGTCGCTCCTGGGCGGCCGCGCGACGATCTCGGGCGTCGTGATCGGCGTGCTCATCATGGGCACGGTCGAGAACGTGATGAACCTGCTCAACATCGACGCGTTCTATCAGTACCTCGTGCGCGGCGCGATTCTGCTCGCCGCCGTGCTGCTCGACCAGTTGAAGAACCGCGGCTCACGCGACTAATTCATCAGAGGGACAAATCATGGCATCTTCGATCGACAGCGCCTACGCGCGCTTTCCCAGCCTCGCCGGCAAGACGGTGCTGATCACGGGCGGCGCGACCGGCATCGGCGCGGCTTTCGTCGAGCATTTCTTCGATCAGGGCGCGAAGGTCGCGTTCTTCGACATCGACACCGACGCGGGCGAAGCGCTCGCCGATCAATTGGGCGCCGATCTCGCAGAAGGCCGCTACCGGCCGATGTTCCTGCGCGTGGACCTGACCGACATCGACGCGCTCAAGAAGGGCATCGCCGATGTGCGCAGCGCGCTCGGCCCGATCGGCGTGCTCGTGAACAACGCGGCGAACGACAAGCGCCACAAGATCGAGGACGTGACGCCCGAGTCCTACGACGCGGGCATCGCCGTGAACATCCGTCACCAGTTTTTCGCGGCGCAGGCCGTGATCGACGACATGAAGCAGCTCGGCAGCGGCTCGATCATCAACCTCGGCTCGGTCAGCTGGATGCTCAAGAACGGCAACTATCCGGTCTACGTGACAGCGAAATCGGGCGTGCAGGGCATGACGCGCGGCCTCGCGCGCGATCTCGGGCCGTTCAATATCCGCGTCAACACGCTCGTGCCCGGCTGGGTAATGACGGACAAGCAAAAGCGTCTCTGGCTCGACGACGCCGGCCGCCGCGCGATCAAGGAAGGGCAGTGCATCGACGCCGAACTGATGCCCGAGCATCTCGCGCGCGCGGCGCTCTTCCTCGCCTCCGACGACAGCCGCATGATGACGGCGCAGGACGTGATCGTCGACGGAGGCTGGGCGTGATGAACGTGGCCGCGAAGCTTCTGATCGACAGCCAGTGCGCGCTCGGCGAGGGCGCGACGTGGTGCGCGGCGAGCGGCCGGTTCTACTGGACCGACATCGAAGGCGCCCGTTTGTGGCGCTACGATCCGCGCGACCAGACGAGCGTGTCGTTCGCGATGCCCGAGCGCCTGTGCTGCTTTGCGACCTGCGCCGATCCGCGCGTGCTGTTGCTCGGACTCGCGTCGCGGCTCGCGTTCTTCGATCTCGCGACGGGCGCGATCGAAACGATCGTCGAAGTGGAAGCGGGGCTGCCGACGCGCCTGAACGACGGCCGCTGCGACCGGCAGGGCCGCTTCGTGTTCGGCACGAAGCACGACGTGGAACGCGCCGAGGCGATCGGCGGCTTTTATCGGCTGAACGCGGATCTGTCGCTGGAACGGCTGCCGCTCGCGGACTGCGCCATTTCGAACAGCATCGCGTTCAGCCCGGACGGCGCGACGATGTACTACTGCGATTCGCCGACGCGGCACATTCGCGCATGCGACTACCCGACCTTCGCGAACGATCGACTGTTCGTCAAACTGAGCGACACTGCCGGCGTGCCCGACGGCTCGACCGTCGATCGCGACGGGGGCCTGTGGAACGCGCAGTGGGGCGGCGCGCGCGTCGTACGGTATGCGCCCGACGGCCGCGAGACGGCGCGCATCGATGTGCCGAGCGCGCAGCCGAGTTGCGTCGCGTTCGGCGGCGCGGCGCTCGACACGCTCTTCGTGACGAGCGCGCGCGTCGGCCTCGACGAAGCGGCGCTGCAATGCGATCCGCACGCGGGCGGCGTGTTCATCGCGACGCCCGATGCAAGCGGGATCGCGGAACCGGTGTTCGCAGGCAAGGCATGAAGCATCCGAGGCGGCGCGCAGATGACGCGCCGCCCACCCGACCCGGCGATGCCGGGCTGTCGCCTCTCGATGGAGCGTGAGCCATGACTGTTGCTCGTTCAGCGCAAAGTGTGAATCCTGCATCGACGTCCTCCACGGCGGCCGCCAACGCGCGGCGCTCGAAGCTCGCCGCCGCTACCGAGCCGCCGATCCGTCCGGGTCCCGGCACGTCGGTGGTTGCGATGGGCGGGGCGGGCATCGAAGGCTGCATCACGCTCGCCAATTCCAATCTGCGGCTCGACGTGGCGCCCGCGCTCGGCGGCGGCATCACGCGTTTCGACTGGCGTCATGAAGGCGCGCTCGTGCCGATCTTCCGGCCGTGCGCGCATCCGAGCGCGGACACCGATCCGAACCAGCTTGCGTGCTATCCACTGCTGCCATATTCGAACCGGATCGGCAACGGGCATTTCAATTTCTCCGGGCGCGCGATCGACGTGCCGCGCAATCGCGACGACGAACCGCTGCCGCTGCACGGCGACGGCTGGCTCGGCGCGTGGGAAGTCGAGGAAGAGGAGGCGTCGCGGGTGCGTCTGACGCTCGACCGTCGCGGCGGCGAGCCCTATTCGTATCGCGCGGCGCAGACGTATCGGCTGGATGGCGCGACGCTCGTCGTGGCGCTGGATGTCGAGAACACCGGGCGCGATGCGCTGCCATTCGGGCTCGGACTGCATCCGTTTCTGATGCGCGAGGCGGATACGGAACTGTCGGCGGCGGCGGGCGGCCTGTGGCTTTGCGGCGACGACTGGCTGCCGGTGCGGCATGTGCCGGCGCCGCCGGCGTGGCAGTTCGGCGTCGCGTATCCGATGCCGTCGACGATGGTCAACAACGCGTTCACCGGATGGAGCGGGCGGACGAGCGTGTTATGGCCGAAGCGGCGTCTGTCGCTGACGATTTCCGCCAATACGGATTACTACGTGCTGTATGCGCCGCCGGGGGCCGATTACTTTTGCTTCGAACCGGTCGATCATCCGATCAACGCGGTGAACCTGCCGGGCGGCGGCGAAGCGCACGGGATGACCGTGCTTGCGCCGGGGGAGAAGCTCGCGCGGGAGTTCCGGTTCACCGTCGAGCGGACGGGGGACGCGGTCAGGCGCGGGCGGCCGAGAGCGGCGGCGGGGGCGAAGGCGCGGGGACGGGCCGTCGCGCGATAACGCGGTCGGCTTCCCGACGAGCGGCCGCCTCGAACGGCTGATGCCGCATCGTGCGTGCGGGCCTCTGTCTGCCCGCACGTTAAAATGCGGGTCATCTCATCCGGATCGCACGCTTTTATGTCCTTCATCGAATCCCTCACCACCGCCTGGGCGCGTACCCAATCGCTCCTGTGCGTCGGCCTCGACCCCGAGCCGTCGAAATTCCCCGGCTCGCTCAAAAACCGCTCCGACGCGATCTTCGATTTCTGCCGTGCGATCGTCGATGCCACCGGGCCTTATGCCTCCTCGTTCAAGCCGCAGATCGCCTACTTCGCCGCCCATCGCGCCGAAGACCAGCTCGAGCAGTTGATCGCGCACATCCACGAGACGCATCCCGGCCTGCCCGTCATCCTCGACGCCAAGCGCGGGGACATCGGCAGCACCGCCGAGCAGTACGCGCGTGAAGCCTTCGAGCGCTACGACGCCGACGCCGTCACCGTGAATCCCTACATGGGTTTCGACTCCATCGAGCCGTATCTCGCGCACGAAGGACGCGGCGTGATCGTGCTGTGCCGCACGTCGAATCCGGGCGGCTCGGACCTGCAATTCCTGGAGACGCAAGGCCGCCCGCTCTATCAGGTCGTCGCGCAACTGGCCGCCGAAAAGTGGAACGCGGCCGGGCAACTGGGGCTCGTCGTCGGCGCGACGTTTCCGAAGGAAATCGAAGTGGTGCGGGGGATCGTCGGCGAGATGCCGCTTTTGATTCCGGGCATCGGCGCGCAGGGCGGCGACGTCGAAGCGACCGTGCGCGCCGGACGCACGGCAGGCGGCGCGGGGATGCTGATCAACTCGTCGCGCGCGATCATCTACGCCGGCCGTGACGACGATTTCGCCAGCGCCGCCGCACAAGCCGCGAAAAAGACCCGCGACACGATCAATCTCTATCGCTGAACTGGAGTCAAGCCGAAGGTATCGGCGCGAACAACGCGTCGAGGTCTTCGGCGGAAAACTTCACCGCGCCCGCCGCGTCGTCCGACAGGATGCTCGCGGCGAGCGCCGCCTTCTTCTCCTGCATCGCGACGATCTTCTCCTCGATGCTGCCCGCCGCGATCAGCTTGTACACGAACACTGGCTTGTCCTGACCGAGCCGGTGCGCGCGGTCGGTCGCCTGGTTCTCGGCGGCCGGATTCCACCACGGGTCATAGTGGATCACCGTATCGGCGGCGGTCAGGTTCAGCCCGACGCCGCCCGCCTTCAGGCTGATCAGGAAAAGCGGCACCTCGCCTTCCTGAAAGCGCCGCACCGGCGCCCTGCGGTCGGCCGTATCGCCCGTGAGCATCGCGTAGGCGATGCCCGCCTTGTCGAGCGCGGCGGCGATGATCGCGAGCATCCCCGTGAACTGCGAGAAGACGAGCACGCGCCGGCCTTCCTCGATCAGTTCCGGCAGCATCGCGAGCAGCAAGTCGAGTTTCGCGGATTCCTCCACGCGCTTCGCCTGCTTCAGCTTGACGAGCGACGGATCGCAGCACACCTGCCGCAGCTTCAGCAGCGCGTCGAGCACGACGATGTGGCTGCGCGCGAAGCCTTGCTCGGAAATCGCGGCGCGCACTTTTTCCTGCATCGCCGCGCGCACGGTTTCGTAGAGATCGCGCTGCGCACCTTCCAGATCGACGGTGCGCACGATCGTCGTCTTCGGCGGCAGTTCCTTCGCCACTTCGTCCTTGCGCCGGCGCAGCATGAAAGGCCGGATGCGCCGCGCGAGCAACTCGCGCCGCACGCTGTCGCCTTCTTTTTCGATCGGCGTGCGCCAGCGTTTGGTGAAATCGCGCTGGGTGCCGAGAAAACCCGGCAGCAGGAAATCGAACTGCGCCCACAGCTCGCCGAGGTGATTTTCGAGCGGCGTGCCGGTGAGACACAGCCGATGCCGCGCGCGCAGGCTGCGGATGCTCGCCGCCGACTTGGTCGTCGCGTTCTTGACGTACTGCGCTTCGTCGAGGATCAGGAGGTGGTAATCGTGCTGCACGAGCGCTTCGTGATCGCGCCAGAGGAGCGCGTAGGTCGTGAGGATCAGGTCGTGTTCGCCGATCTGCGCGAAGCGGTCGTGGCGTTCGGGCCCGTGCAGATTCAGCACCCTGAGGCCCGGCGCGAAGCGGCTCGCTTCCTCGCACCAGTTGTGCACGAGCGTCGTCGGCAGGACGATCAGCGCGGGGCGGTCGAGGCGTCCTGCTTCCTTCTCCGCGAGGATGTGCGCGAGCGTCTGCACGGTCTTGCCGAGGCCCATGTCGTCGGCGAGGACGCCTGACAGACCGTGCTCGCGCAGGAACTGCATCCACGCGAGGCCTTCGCGCTGATACGCGCGCAGCTCGGCGTTCAGGCCCGCAGGCGGCGCCGTCTCGCGCGGGCCGCTCGCGCCCTGCAGCCGCCGCGCGAGTTCGATCACCGCGGTGTCGCCGCGAAACTGCCAGCGATGCGTGTCGTCGAGCGCGGCGAGGCGGCCGGCGTCGAGCGCGGGAATGCGCAGCGTCTCGCCTTCGCGCATCCCGCTGAAGAGGTCGATCAGGACGCGCACGACCGGCTTCAGCCGGCTCGCCATGAGGCGTAGCCGCTCGCCGCTGTCCGTGCGCAGTTCGACGCCTTCGTCGTCGGCGATCGAATCGAGCATGCCGCCTAGCCAGCGGCGGTCGCGCCGGAACAGGTCCGCGAGAAGCGGCTCCAGGCGCAGCTTGCGCTCGCCCGCCGTGATGCCCATCTCGACGTCGAACCAGCCCTCGCCCGAGCTGTGTGCGCTGCCGTCGATGTCGTCGATTTCGATCACGTTGAAGGTGAAATCGCGCGTCATCGTCACGCGCCAGCCGTCGCGGCGCAGCACCGGCAAGACGTCGGCGACGAAGCGCTCCCACGCCTTCGGGTCGTTCAGCACGCGCAGGCCCACGGGAAACGGCTTCGGCCCGTACACGTTCTGCAGCGAAAGCTTTTGCAGCCCGGCGTCGGCGAGTTGCTGCAGCCGTTCGCTTTCGGCGTCGGCGCGGCGCCTCACTTCGACGAGTTCATGGCCGCGGCGCTGCAGTTGCGTCGTGGCGCTTTCGGCGTCGACGGTCAGGCCGTCGTAGTCGAAGCCCACCATCGCGAAATCGAGCGAGGTCGCGCGGTGGTCGTACTTGCCGAAACGCGCGACATGCACGGGCAGCGTGTCGAGCGTCAGCACCGGCACGGGCGCGACGTCGATCACGCGGATCGCGCCGGAATCGCGCAGCGGCGGCAGGGGCAGCGGCTGCGGCAGCGCGCTGGCGCATTCGAGCAGCACCTCGGCGACGAAGGGCGCTTCCGCGAGCGAGATCGGCGGCATGCGGAGGTAGTCGGCGAGTTGCCGCGCGGGCATCGGCGCTTCGACGACGCCCGCTTCGCCCGTCTCTGCGTCGAGATACCACGGCGGGTCGGTGGGCAGGATGGCGGTGGCGCCGGGTTCGGCGTGCAGCACCGGCCGCAGGCGATTGTTCGTTTCCGGCATCCAGTCGATGCGGCCCGGGCGCGCCGCGCCCTCGTGCATCGCAGCGCCTGCTTCGACGCGGCCCGCCTCGCGCTTGTCGAGCCGCGAGAGGAGCCGCCCCGTCGCGAGCAGTTTCGAGACGATCGCCGCGCCGTCCGGGCCGCTCAGGAAGAAACGGCCCATCACGTCGCTCGCGAGACGGCTCGGGGCGAGCGCGCGCAGGATCGTCAGGTCGTCGTCGGTGATGAACTTCGCCGGATTCGCCAACGCCGCCGGGCTCGCGTTCCACCGGTCGATGTCGCGGATCGAGCCGTCGACGGCCAGGCGCACCTTGAAGATTTTCAGTTCGGGCTGGTTCCCTTCGTCGGCGGCGAACAGGTAAACGAGCGCGTACGTCGCCTGCGATTTGGATTCGGACGACGCTGCCGTGGCGCGCCGCGTCGAGCCGACATGCGAGCGGAACATCCTGAGCCATTCGGCGAGTTCGGGACGCATCCCGCCGGGTTTCGCGGGATCGGATTCGACGTCGCTCGCGGATTGCAGGTTCGCGAGCAACACGGCGCCGATGTGCTTGCATCGGAATCCGACGGGGCACGTGCACGCATCGTGAAGCTCGACGCCGTTGCGCGCGCGGACGAACACCAGATTGACCGCATACGGCGCGCGCTGCGTGCCCTGCACGTGGGCGGTCAGGCATTCGCTGCCCAGCCAGCGCATTCCCGACACGGCGCCGACACACTGGACCGCCTTTGCCACCGTTCTGGCGTCGAGCCAATGAGTGATCTGGGATCGGTCGTAGGTAATCGGTGTGGTCGTATCGTTCATTCAGACTAGTTCGTTCGATGCGGCGCGGCCGGCGGCCGTCTTCCCGCCGAGAGCCGCGGTGGGCGTGCGCTCTTCGTTTACTTTTCCCGGCGCTCAAGGAGCAGCAGCAGCCCGCGCAACGCGTGCGCGGCGGCCTGCGCGCGCACCTGCTCGCGGTCGCCCTTGAAATGCTGCGTCTCGACGGCGGTATGCAGCCGGTTGCTCCACGCGAACGATACCGTGCCGACCGGCTTCGCGTCGCTGCCGCCCGCCGGGCCGGCGACGCCCGTGATCGACACCGACACCTGCGCGCGGCTGTTGCGCAGCGCGCCCTCGGCCATCGCTTTCGCGACGGGCTCGCTGACCGCGCCATGCTGCTCGATGAGCGCGGCCGGCACGCCGATCATCTCCGTCTTCGCGAGATTCGAATAGGTGACAAAACCGCGCTCGAACCAGTTGCTGCTGCCGGAGATGTCCGTAATCGCGGCCGCGACCATGCCGCCCGTGCACGATTCGGCCGTGGCGAGCGTGAGCCGTTCGTCGCGCAGCTTGTTGCCGACGCGGATCGCAAGTTGGTGAACGACGTTATCGGTAGCCATGATGTGTCTCGAAGGAGCCGGAAGAGGGAGCGTCAGACCGTCATGCGCCAGAGCGCGATCACGAGCAGGGTAAAGAAAGCCGCGACGAGGTCGTCGAACATGATGCCGAAGCCGCCCTTCAGATGGCGGTCGAAATAGCGGATGGGCGGCGGTTTCACCATGTCGAAGAAGCGGAACACGATGAACGCCCACAGCTGCCCGGTGAACGTGACCGGCGTGACGAAGAGCAGCACGAGCCAGAACGCGACGATCTCGTCCCACACGACCGGCGACGGATCGGCTGTGCCCATCTTCGTCGCGGTGAAGCCGCAGAACCAGCAGCCCGCGACAAAGCCCGCGACGATCAGCGCGCCCCATTCGGCGACGGTCAGATACGGGTTGAATGCGACGAACGACACCCACGCGAAGAGCGTGCCGACGGTGCCCGGCGCGATCGGCGAGAGGCCGCTGCCGAAGCCGAGCGAGAGGATGTGCAGCGGATGCGTCAGCATGAAGCGCGCGCTCGCCTTGCGCGGCTTGGGAGCGGGAGCGGGCGAGTCGCCCGCGATCGGGGGGTCAGTCTGCATGAAAATGATCGAAGCCTTGCAACGTCAGGGGAAGCGGTGCGCCGCTGCGGTCGTGCCAGGCGATGGACGGCGCGCGGGCGGAAGCATCGGCGATGGGCTCGATTGTACCGATGCGGGTGAGACGCACGCGCTCGCGCTCGCCGATGGCCGCGATCGTCGCGCGCGCCTCGGCGGACGCGGTGAAGCACAGTTCGTAGTCGTCGCCGCCCGCGAGCGCGCAGGTGCGCCGCACCGGCGCGGGTAGCGCCGCGAGCGCATCGGAGACCGGCACGGCGTCGGCGTCGACGACGGCGCGCGCGTGCGAGCGCTTCAATATATGCGCGAGGTCGCCGGCGAGCCCGTCGGAGATGTCGAGCGCCGCGCGCGCCACGCCGCGCAACGCGAGCCCGAGCGCGACGCGCGGCTCGGGGCGCTCCAGCGCGCACTTTAGTTGCGCGGCGGCGGCTTCGTCGTCGACGTCCCATTCGCCGCGCAGGAGGCCGAGCCCCGCGCGGGCGTCGCCGAGCGTGCCGGACACCCAGATGTCGTCGCCGGGCCGGGCGGCGTCGCGGCGCAGCGCGGCGCCCCCCGGCACGTCGCCGAATACGGTGATGCAGATGTTGAGCGGACCGCTCGTCGTGTCGCCGCCGATCAGTTCGCAGTCGAAGCGTTCGGCGAGCGCGAAGAGGCCGTCGCTGAAGGCGGCGAGCCATTGTTCGTCGGCGGCGGGCAGCGCGAGCGCGAGCGTGAACGCGTGCGGCGCGGCGCCCATCGCGGCGAGATCGGACAGGTTGACCGCGAGCGCCTTGTGGCCGAGCGCGTGCGGATCGACATCGGCGAAGAAGTGACGGCCTTCGACCAGCATGTCCGTCGAGATCGCGAGCTGCTGGCCGGCCGGCGGGACGATCAGCGCGCAATCGTCGCCGATGCCGAGCGCCGCGCGCGAGACCTTCGCCGCTTCGCCGGGCGGCGACCCGCTTCTCGCACGGCGGGCGAAAAAACGCTCGATTAGGGAAAACTCGGAAAGCATGGTGAACCTGGAAGGCAAATTAGGATTATTGGAATTGACAGCGCCTCGCGCAAATGCAGCCAGTTCCCGGCGGGTTGAATCGCGTTCGACGGCCATGAGCGACTTTAACGCGCGCGGCGCCTTCTGCCCCAAGCGTTTTCAGCCCGTTCAGGTTCAGGCAGTTGCACCCGAATTGCGCGGATTGCAACCCGATTGGGTGCCTGAATGGCGCTACAATGCGTTCGAACTTCTATTCTAATCTCGCACTGCTACCCGCCTCATGACCACGACCGCCAATACGAAATTGCGCGAAGCTGCGCTCGATTACCACGAATTCCCGACCCCCGGCAAAATCGCGATCGCGCCGACCAAGCAGATGATCAACCAGCGCGATCTCGCGCTGGCGTATTCGCCGGGCGTCGCGTTTGCGTGCGAGGCCATCGTCGAGGACCCGCTAAACGCCGCGCGCTTCACCGCGCGCAGCAACCTGGTCGGCGTCGTGACGAACGGCACGGCGGTGCTCGGGCTCGGCAACATCGGGCCGCTCGCGTCGAAGCCGGTGATGGAAGGCAAGGCGGTGCTGTTCAAGAAGTTCGCCGGCATCGACGTATTCGACATCGAGCTGAACGAGTCGGACCCGCACAAGCTCGTGGATGTGATCGCCGCGCTCGAACCCACGTTCGGCGGCATCAATCTGGAAGACATCAAGGCGCCGGACTGCTTCATCGTCGAGCGCGAGTGCAAGAAGCGCATGAAGATTCCCGTCTTCCACGACGACCAGCACGGCACGGCGATCGTCGTCGCGGCGGCGCTCACCAATGGTCTGAAGGTGGTCGGCAAGGAGATCGGCGAGGTGAAGCTGGTCGCTTCCGGCGCGGGCGCGGCGGCGCTCGCGTGCCTGGACCTGCTCGTCGATCTCGGCATGAAGCTCGAGAACATCTATGTGACGGATCTGGCCGGCGTCGTTTATCAGGGCCGCGTGGAACTGATGGACCCGGACAAGGAACGCTTCGCCCGTCAGACCGACGCCCGCACGCTCGCGGACGTGATCGAAGGCGCGGATGTGTTCCTCGGTCTGTCGGCGGGCGGCGTGCTGAAGGCGGACATGGTGAAAGGCATGGCCGCGAAGCCGCTGATTCTGGCGCTCGCCAATCCGACGCCCGAAATCCTGCCGGAAGTCGCGCTCGAAGTGCGTCCGGACGCGGTGCTCGCCACCGGCCGCACCGACTATCCGAACCAGGTCAACAACGTCCTGTGCTTCCCGTTCATCTTCCGCGGGGCGCTCGATGCGGGCGCGACCACCGTCACGCGCGAGATGGAAATCGCCGCCGTGAACGCGATTGCCGAACTCGCGCGCCAGGAACAAAGCGACATCGTCGCGACGGCGTATGGCATTCAGGACCTGTCGTTCGGTCCGGAATATCTGATTCCGAAGCCCTTCGATCCGCGTCTGATCGTGAAGATCGCGCCGGCGGTTGCCAAGGCCGCGATGGATTCCGGCGTCGCGACGCGTCCGATCGAGGACATGGAAGCGTACGAGCAGCATCTGCAGCAGTTCGTCTACCACAGCGGCACCACGATGAAGCCGGTGTTCCAGCTCGCGCGCAGCGTCGAGCCGGAGAAGAAGCGCATCGTGTTCGCGGAAGGCGAAGAAGAGCGCGTGCTGCGCGCGGTGCAGATCGCGGTCGACGAGAAAATCGCCAAGCCGATTTTGATCGGCCGTCCGGCGGTCATTCAGCAGCGCATGGCGAAGTTCGGCCTGCGGCTCACGCCGGGCGTCGATTTCACCGTCGTCGACACCGATCACGACGAGCGTTATCGCGATTTCTGGCAGACCTATTACTCGATGATGGCGAGGAAGGGCATCAGCCAGCAGATGGCGAAGCTCGAAATGCGCCGCCGCACGACGTTGATCGGCTCGATGCTGGTTGAACGCGGCGAGGCGGACGGCATGATTTGCGGCATGGTCAGCACGACGCATCGCCATCTGCACTTCATCGATCAGGTGATCGGCAAGAAGGCGGGCTGCAGCGTCTACGCCGCGATGAACGCGCTGGTGCTGCCGGGGCGCCAGATTTTTATCGTCGATACGCACGTGAACGTCGATCCGACGCCGGAAGAACTGTGCGAGATCACGATCATGGCCGCCGAGGAAGTGCGCCGCTTCGGCATCGAGCCGAAGATCGCGCTCCTGTCGCATTCGAATTTCGGCACGAGCAACGCGCCGACCGCGCAGAAGATGCGCGACGTGCTGGCGCTCCTGAAGGAACGCGCGCCAGATCTGGACGTGGACGGCGAAATGCACGGCGATGTGGCGCTGGACTCGCGTCTGCGTAAGGAAGTGCTGCCGGAATCGACGCTCGAAGGCGACGCGAACCTGCTGATCCTGCCGAACATCGATTCGGCGAACATCTCGTACAACCTGCTGAAAGTGGCGGCCGGCAACAACATCGCGATCGGGCCGATGCTGCTCGGCGCGGCGAAGCCGGTTCACGTGTTGACGGCATCGGCGACGGTTCGGCGCATCGTCAACATGACGGCGTTGCTGGTGGCGGACGCCTCGGCGTCGCTGAAAAGCGCGGGCTGAACGGGCGGAAGGCGCGGGGCTCGCAACGAGCGCCGCGTCGCTTGCATCACCTGACATCGCCTTGCATCGAGAACAAAAAAAAGCGTGCCGGATGACCGGCACGCCCGAGGCATGCAAGGGGATTTGCGTCTTCTCGAATAGGCGATGGCGACGGTGCAAACCGTGAAACGTGCGGCAAGCGAGGCGAACGTGCCGCACCGTTTCTTAGCCATTCCAGGGTTGAATTTTTATCCTGTTAGAGATAAAAATCTCTCAGATTTGGACGAAATGTGCGCTCGGACGACGGAAATCGTGCGTCGCCGGATCGTCGCGCCAGTCATTCGGAAAACGCCGATTCCCGACCGAACGTTGATTCCGGGTGTCATTAGCGATACCCTTACGTCTTTAATGGTCGTCGATTTCAGGGTTCATCGCGGGGACATCGCTACGTGAAGCGGACGTGGTTTCATCACTGCATCGTCGCGCTTTTAGTGGCCCTGAGCGGCTGTGGCAAAGGCGATCACGCAGATCACACGCGTGAGGACGCGGCCGGCGCGAGCGCCGTGGCCGTGCCGAAGTCGCCGGAATCGGCCGCCTCGGGCGGGTCGTCCGGAAAAGCGAACGGGCAGGAGGTCAGGCACGAAGCAGCGGACGGACTGGGCACCGTCGACATCGCGCAATTGCCGAAGCAGGCCGTCGCCACATTGCGGCTGATCGAGTCAGGCGGGCCGTTTCCGTTCGAGAAGGACGGCGTCGTGTTCGGCAATCGCGAGCGTTTGCTTCCGCCGCATCGGCGCGGCTATTACCACGAATACACCGTCCCCACGCCGCGGGCCCGCGATCGCGGTGCGCGCCGGATCGTGTGCGGTGGGCCGCGCCGGCAGATCGGCGACTGTTACTACTCCGACGACCACTACGCCAGTTTTCAACGCATTGCGGGATAACTTCGGGATGAACGGCATGAGCGACAACATCTACGCGCACGGCAACGGTGCGGCGGGTGATCTTTTCGCCACCGGCGATGGCAACCTGTTCCAGCGAGTACTGCGGCTGCGCACGACTGAACACGACAACCGACCCGACGACGAACCGAGCCCGACGCTGTCATCAACGGACGAGGGGTCCATGAGTCTTTTCAGGACGGTGCGGCCGAACATCGTGCAGTCGATTCGCGCGTTTCGCGTGCAGGAACTCGCCGACGAAGCGACCCGGCTCGGTCAGCATTTTCTGTTTGCATATTGCGGCGCGGCCCAGAGCAAGCAGGAAGTGCTTGAGACGATCGCCACGTCGTTCCTGTTTCCCAAGCACTTCGGCAAGAACTACGACGCGCTTTACGACTGCCTGACTGATCTCGTCCACAAGGCGGGATCGCAGCCCGGTTTCGTGATCGTGCTCGAAGCGCTGCCGATCGCGCAGAAATTCGACAAGGAAGGCCGTGAAACGCTGCTCGATGTGTTCCGCGAAGCGTCCGAGTTCTGGGCCGAGCGGCGCGTGGCGTTCCGGGTGTTCTACTCGTTCGCCTGATTTTTGCTTTTTCGCGCGCTTGGTTGAAAAGGGCCGGTCGAATGACCGGCTTTTTATTTACCAGCCGCCCCAGCGTGCGGCCAGCGCCGCCAGCACGGCGATTCCCGCAGTCTCCGTGCGCAACACGCGTGGGCCGAGCGTGAGCGTCGAAAATCCCGTATTTACGATAGATTTCTCCTCGCCAGGCGAAAAACCCGCTTCCGGCCCGATCAGCAAGGTGATCGGCGCGGCGGGCGGCGTCTGCGGCAACGACGCGAAGCTCACCTCGGCGCGCGGCGAGAGCAGAAGCCGCAACTCGCCGTCGACTGCGGGCGCGAGCTGGCCGAGCCATGCGTCGAGATCGCGCGGCGGGGCGACCTCCGGAATCCGGTTGCGTCCGCATTGCTCGCACGCCGCGCGCACAAGCGCCTGCCAGTGCGCCTGACGCCGCAACGCGCGGTCGCCCGCGAGACGCACGACGCCGCGCTCCGCCGTCAGCGGCACGACGCCCGCGACGCCGAGTTCGACCGCTTTCTCGATCAGCCAGTCCATCTTGTCGCCGCCCGCGACGCCCTGCGCGAGCGTCACGCGATACGGCGGCTCCGCTTCGCGATCGTTGTGCCGGTCGATGCGTGCGACGGCGGCGCGCTTGCCGATCTCGACGAGTTCGGCGGCGTACTCGCCGCCCGCGCCATCGAACAGCGTGACGGAGTCGCCGCTTTGCAGGCGCAGCACGTGAACGTGGCGCACGACGTCGTCAGGCAGCGGAAGGGTGGTGCCCGCAGCGAGCGGGCGGTCTACGAAAAAGCGTGGCATGTCGTTGATCGCCGGCGCGCGCCCGAAGGCGGCGCCGGCGGATAAGTTGAGCCCGTCGTGAACAATGCGCCTCGAAACGCGCGGACGAACTGGCCGGTCAGCCGATATGCCGCGCGATCGCCCAGCGATAGCCGTCCGGGTCTTCGAACTGCGCGAAACGGTCGCCCCAGAACTGGTCCTGCGGTTCGATCAGCCCCTTCGCGCCGACCGCGAGCGCGCGCGCATAAGTCGCATCGACGTCGTCGACATACAGATAGAACGACTGCGGCGCCATCAGCCCGGCGCTCTTCGGCGTGCGCGCCTGCGAGCCGTAGGCGCCCTCGGGCGCGAACATCAGGATCAACTGCCCGCGATACGTCATCTCGACGTGGATGATCGCGCCGTCGTCGTTGACGCTGTCGCGCACCGCGAAACTTAGCGCCTGCTCGTAGAAGCCGGTGGCGACGTGCGCGTCGCGCACGGTGAGATAGGGCGTCAGCCAGGGCACATCGGCTGGGCGGGGATCGGTCATCGAAAAGCTCCTTGCAGCTTGGCCGTGAGGCGCATTGTGCCACGAAGGCTTGCGGAGCCTGGCTCGCAGGCCCGCGGCGCGTGGCATTCGACAGTCGGACGGGCGCACGGCCCGCAGAAAACAGCGCGCGGCGGCACTTCGCCTCCTTCGATACGCGCTTTCGCCGGACGTTCCCGCGCGTCCGATGCAAAGGCGCGTGCCCGGCCGTCGAGGCACGCGCCCGCGCCGCCGAGCGCGGCCTGTCGCGCAATGTCGATCGGACCTGTCTGTTAGAATCACGCTCTCCGATCCTCCTCGTTTCTCGTCGTTCCGGGGCCTGAAAGTGTCGTTCGCAGCCGCCCGGCGCGTCATCCGGAAACACCCAGGATTCTTTCAGGACTTACCCCCGACTCTCCGACATGACGACCCCGACCTCCAGCCAAACCGCCCTGATGGCCAACGCGATTCGCGCGCTGTCGATGGACGCCGTTCAACAGGCCAATTCCGGCCATCCGGGCATGCCGATGGGCATGGCGGAAATCGGCGTCGCGCTGTGGTCGCGCCACCTGAAGCACAATCCGACGAACCCGCACTGGGCCGACCGCGACCGCTTCGTGCTGTCGAACGGACACGGCTCGATGCTGCTGTATTCGCTCCTGCATCTGACGGGTTACGACCTGCCGATCTCGGAACTGAAGAATTTCCGCCAGTTGCATTCGAAGACGCCGGGCCATCCGGAAGTCGGCATGACGGCGGGCGTCGAGACGACCACCGGCCCGCTCGGCCAGGGTCTCGCGAACGCGGTCGGCATGGCGCTCGCCGAGGCGCTGCTCGCCGCCGAGTTCAACCAGGACGGCGCGTCGATCGTCGATCACCACACGTACGTGTTCCTCGGCGACGGCTGCCTGATGGAAGGCATCTCGCACGAAGCCTGCTCGTTCGCCGGCACGCTCAAGCTGAACAAGCTGATCGCGCTCTACGACGACAACGGCATCTCCATCGACGGCGACGTCGAGCACTGGTTCCACGACGACACCCCGAAGCGTTTCGAAGCCTATGGCTGGAACGTGATCCGCGCGGTGGACGGCCATAACGTCGATGCGGTCGATGCCGCCATCGCGCAGGCGAAGCAATCCGACAAGCCGACGCTGATCTGCTGCCGCACGGTGATCGGCAAGGGCGCGCCGACGAAGGGGGGCGGCCACGACGCGCACGGCGCGCCGCTCGGGCCGAAGGAAATCGCCGACACGCGTGCGGCGCTCGGCTGGTCGTGGGAGCCGTTCGTGATTCCGCAGGAGGTCTATGCGGCGTGGGACGCGAAGGAAGAAGGCGCGCGCGCCGAAGCCGAGTGGAACAAGGCGTTCGACGCCTATCGCGCAAAAAATCCGCAGCAAGCCGCCGAGTTCGTGCGCCGCATGAACGGCGAACTGCCGGCCAACTGGGCCGAGCAGGCGAAGAATATCGTCGAAGGGGCGAATCAGCGCGCCGAAACGGTCGCGACGCGCAAGGCGTCGCAACAGGCCATCGAAGGGCTCGCCGCCGCGCTGCCGGAACTGCTCGGCGGTTCGGCCGACCTGACCGGCTCGAACCTCACGAACTGGAAGGCGTCGAAGCCGGTCCGCGCCGCCGGCGACGCGGATAACGCCAACCCGGAAGGCAAGGGCATCCAGTGGGGCAACCACATCAACTACGGCGTGCGTGAATTCGGCATGAGCGCCGCGATCAACGGCATCGCGCTGCATGGCGGTTATCGCCCGTTCGGCGGTACGTTCCTGACGTTCTCGGACTACAGCCGCAATGCGCTGCGCGTCGCCGCGCTGATGAAGTCGCGTTCGATCTTCGTGTTCACGCACGATTCGATCGGTCTCGGCGAAGACGGCCCGACGCACCAGTCGATCGAACATGTGTCGAGCCTGCGCCTGATCCCGCAACTCACCACCTGGCGCCCGGCCGATACGGTCGAAACCGCCGTGGCGTGGACGCAGGCCATCGGGCATCAAGGTCCGTCGGCGCTGATCTTCAGCCGCCAGAACCTGCAGTTCTCGCCGCGCAACGACGTCCAGATTGCGAACATCGCGAAGGGCGGCTACGTGCTGCGCGACTGGAACGACGACATCCCCGCGCGCAAGATCATCCTCATCGCGACGGGCTCCGAAGTGCAACTGGCGATGGAAGCCGTCGACAAGCTCGCGCAGGAAGGCATCGGCGCGCGCGTGGTGTCGATGCCGTCGGCCAATGTGTTCGACCGCCAGGACGCCGAGTATCGCGAGCGCGTGTTGCCGAAGGGCGTCGTGCGCGTGGCGATCGAAGCGGGCGTGACGGATTTCTGGCGCAAGTATGTGGGTCTCGAAGGCGGCGTGGTCGGCATCGATTCGTTCGGCGAATCCGCGCCGGCCGGCGTCCTCTTCAAGCATTTCGGCTTTACCGTCGAGCATGTCGTGGAGACGGCCAAGGCCGCGCTCGCCGGCGTGTGAGTTCGTGTTCGCCGGCGCCCCGAAGTATTTTTTAAGCCAAGGAGATAGACCATGACGATTCGCGTTGCAATCAACGGCTACGGCCGGATCGGCCGCAACACGTTGCGCGCCCTCTATGAAAACGGCAAGAAGCACGACATCGAGATTGTCGCAATCAACGATCTCGGCGATGCCAAGACGAACGCGCACCTGACGCAGTACGACACGGCGCACGGCAAGTTCCCGGGCGAAGTGAAGGTGGACGGCGACTATCTCGTCGTCAACGGCGACCGGATCCGCGTGCTGGCGAACCGCAACCCGGCCGAACTGCCGTGGGGCGAGCTGAACGTCGACGTCGTGATGGAGTGCACCGGTTTCTTCACGACGAAGGAAAAGGCGAGCGCGCACATCAAGGGCGGCGCGAAGAAGGTCATCATTTCGGCGCCGGGCGGCAAGGACGTCGACGCGACCATCGTCTACGGCGTGAACCACCATGTGCTGAAGGCGTCGGACACGGTCATCTCGAACGCGTCGTGCACGACGAACTGCCTCGCGCCGCTCGTCAAGCCGCTGAACGACAAGATCGGCCTCGTGAACGGCCTGATGACGACCATCCACGCGTACACGAACGACCAGGTGCTGACCGACGTGTATCACGAAGACCTGCGCCGCGCGCGCTCGGCCACGCACAGCCAGATCCCGACCAAGACGGGCGCGGCATCGGCGGTCGGTCTCGTGCTGCCGGAACTGAACGGCAAGCTCGACGGCTACGCGATTCGCGTTCCGACGATCAACGTGTCGGTGGTCGACCTGTCGTTCATCGCCGCGCGCGACACGACGGTCGATGAAGTCAACAAGATCATGAAGGAAGCGTCGGAAGGCGCGCTGAAAGGCATCCTCGGCTACAACGATGCGCCGCTCGTCTCGATCGACTTCAACCACAACCCGGCATCGTCGACGTTCGATGCCACGCTGACGAAGGTGTCGGGCCGGCTGGTGAAGGTGTCGAGCTGGTACGACAACGAGTGGGGCTTCTCGAACCGCATGCTGGATACGGCCGTGGCGCTCGCGAACGCGAAGTAAGCAACGCGACTGCTGTCAGGAAGCCGCTCCTCGGAGCGGCTTTTTTCGTTTACGCCTTCAGCGGCAGCGGGAAATGCACGCCCGCGCGCTGCGCGGCGTTGACGATATGCATCTCGATGGCGCGGCCCGCGCCTTCGCTGTCGCGCGCCTTGAGCGCCTCGACGATCGCCGCGTGCTCGTGAAAGGTCGACAGCACCAGTTCGCGCCGGTAGAACGGCAGGCGCTGGCTTTCCTTCATGATGTCGGCGCTGCCGCGCAGGATCGATTCGATCGCCGCGTTCCCCGCGAGACTCACGATGCGCATGTGGAACGCGAAGTCGAGTTGCGCCGCTTCTTCCAGCTCGGCGCTGATGAGCGCGCCTTGCAGCGAATCGAGATTGTCCTGCAGCCAGTCGATGTCCGCGTCGCCGATCGAATGCGCCGCCAGCCGCGCGACGAAGCCTTCCAGCGCAAAACGCATCTGGTACGTGTCGGGCAGCGACGCCTGATCGGCGAAACGCCACGCATGCGACGCCGATGCCTGCGCGCTGCTCACATACACGCCCTTGCCCGGCCGGATATGCAGCATGCCGAGCGCTTCGAGCGTCGTGAGCGCCTCGCGCAGCGAAGCGCGGCTGATTGCCAGTTCCTCTGATAGCTGCCGCTGCGCCGGCAGCAGGCTGCCCACGGGATAAACGCTTGCCTCGATGCGGTCGCGAATGGTCGCGATCGCGGCATCGGTCACGGTATGCGGAACGTTTTTCATAGAATCAATCGGATTAGGCCGGTCTGACCGCCATTGTAGGCGCAGCGCGCGGTTCCGTCCCACAAGCATTTTTACCTATCAACGCAAGCCACTGATAACACGGGTAAACGGGTATCAGGCCGACCTTGACTGGACCATATCGGCTTTCTAATATTCATCATCGCAGCACTGGTCCGACCAGTCCGAACAGTTGCTGAATTGATCCTCTGATTGAGATTGACGACGAAGGAGAACGGTCGTGTCGAGATTCCTGAATTCGCTGTTTGGCAGGGTAATGATCGCGTTGATCATAGGCATCGTGGTCGGGGCGCTGTTCCCGCACTTCGGACAGTCGCTGAAGCCGCTCGGCGACGGCTTTCTCAAGCTCATCAAGATGGTGATCGGCCCGATCGTGTTCTGCGTCGTCGTGAGCGGCATGGCGAGCGCGGGCGATCTGAAGAAGGTCGGACGCGTCGGCCTGAAGGCGGTCGTCTACTTCGAGATCATGACGACGCTCGCGCTCGTGATCGGCGCGCTGCTCGCGTGGTTCACGCGTCCGGGCGTCGGCATGAACATCGACCTGCATTCGCTCGATGCCGCGTCGCTCACCACCTACACGGAGCACGCGAAAAGCCTGAAGGACACCGCCGGCTTCCTGCTGAAGATCATCCCCGACACCGCGATGGACGCCTTCGCGAAGGGCGACATCCTGCAAGTGCTCGTGTTCTCCGTGCTGTTCGGCGCGGCGCTGTCGCTCCTCGGCGACAAGGCGCAGCGCGTGACGAGCCTGATCGACGAACTGTCGCACGTGTTCTTCCGCATCATGGCGTTCGTCATCAAGCTCGCGCCGCTCGGCGTGCTCGGCGCGATCGCGTTCACGACCGGCCAGTATGGCGTGGCGTCGCTCAAGCAACTGGGTTTGCTCGTCGTCGTGTTCTACGCGAGCTGCTTCCTGTTCGTGTTCGTCGTGCTCGGCGTCGTGATGCGCCTCGCGGGCTTCTCGATCTTCAAGCTCGTGCGCTACTTGCGCGAAGAACTGTCGATCGTGCTCGGCACCGCTTCGTCGGACGCCGTGCTGCCGCAGATCATGCGCAAGCTCGAATGGATGGGCGTGAAGGATTCGACCGTCGGCCTCGTGATCCCGACCGGCTACTCGTTCAACCTCGACGGCTTCTCGATCTATCTGACGCTCGCCGTCATCTTCATCGCGCAGGCGACCAACACGCCGCTCTCGCTGCACGATCTGATCGTCGTGGTGCTGGTGTCGCTCGTGACGTCGAAGGGCGCCCACGGCATTCCCGGCTCGGCCATCGTCATTCTTGCCGCGACGCTCTCCGCGATTCCCGCGATCCCCGTGCTCGGCCTCGTGCTGATCCTGCCGGTCGACTGGTTCGTCGGCATCGCGCGGGCCGTGACCAACCTGATCGGCAACTGCGTGGCGACGGTGGTCGTCGCCGTGTGGGAGAAGGACATCGACCGGGCGCGCGCCAAACGCGTGCTCGACCAGGACGCCGACTTCCTGTTCGTGCCGGCGCCCGCGAACACGAACGGACACCCGCACGAAACCGCGCACGCGCTGTAACGCTCAACTCCAAAGGAAACGATCATCATGGCAAACCCGATCCTCGACGCCGACGCTCCCGCATTCACCCGCCGCTACATGAATCTCGCCGATCCGCGGCTGGGCGCCGAAGCGCTCTTCGCCAGCGACGAATTCTTCGCGCCGAAGGAGCGCATGCTCGACCCGCAGCCGGCGCAGTTCATTCCCGGCAAGTACGACGGCCACGGCAAGTGGATGGACGGCTGGGAAACGCGCCGCAAGCGCACGACCGGCTACGACTTCTGCATCGTCAAGCTCGCGCGGCCGGGCACGATCCACGGCATCGACATCGACACGAGCCATTTCACCGGCAACTTCCCGCCGGCGGCGTCGATCGAAGCGTGCTGCACTGACAGCCCGAACCCGCAGGAAAACGGCGACTGGCGCGAGATCGTCCCCGCGACGACGTTGCAGGGCAATCGCCATCATTACGTCGAAATCGCCGACGCGCGCGCCTACACGCATCTGCGCGTCAATATCTATCCGGACGGCGGGATCGCGCGGCTGCGCGTCTACGGCCAGCCGAAGACGGACTTTTCGCGGGTCGCGCGCGGCACGCTGCTCGATCTCGCGGCGATCGAAAACGGCGCGTATCTGGTCGCGGCGAACAACCAGCATTTCGGGCCGGCCTCGCAGATGCTGATGCCGGGGCGCGGCGTCAACATGGGCGACGGCTGGGAGACGCGGCGTCGCCGGGAGCCGGGCAACGACTGGGCGATCGTCGCGCTGGCGCATCCGGGCGTGATCCGCGCGATCGAAGTCGACACGGCGCACTTCAAGGGCAATTTCCCCGACCGCTGCTCGTTGCAGGCGGCGCGCGTGGCGGGCGGCACGGACGAGTCGCTCGTCACGCAGGCGATGTTCTGGCCGGTGCTTTTGCCCGAGCAGAAGCTGTCGATGGACAACGTGCATCGCTTCGAGAGCGAAGTCGCGGCGCTCGGACCGGTGACGCACGTGCGTTTCAATATTTTCCCGGACGGCGGCGTGTCGCGGCTGCGCGTCTTCGGCGACATCGAGTAACGGCCATGAAAACGCTGACGCTGGAACCCCTGACGCGCGAGGCGTTCGCGCCTTTCGGCGACGTCATCGAACTGGAAGGCGCGCGCCATTTTCCGATCAACGGCGGCACGACCGAGCGCTTTCACGATCTCGCCCACGTCGATATCGGCGCGGACGAGGGCGGGCGGCCGCTCATCAGCGTGTTTCGCGGCCAGCCGCGGCCGCAGCCGGTCGAGATTTCGATGATGGAGCGCCATCCGCTCGGCAGCCAGGCGTTCCTGCCGATGCGCGACGTGGCGTATCTGATTGTCGTGGCGGCCGCGGGCGAGTTCGATCCCGCGGGGTTGCGCGCGTTCCACACGCGGGGCTGGCAGGGCGTGAACTACGCGCGCGGCGTCTGGCACCATCCGCTGATCGTGCTGGATCGCGAAGGCGATTTCATCGTCGTCGACCGTGGCGGCAGCCAGCCGAATTGCGACGAAATCGATCTGGCAGAACGGCATGTGCTGGTTCGCGCGGCGTCCGCCCGGCACGCCGCCTGACAAGCCGCCTGACAAGCCGCCTGACAAGCCGAGGCGCAAAAAAACCGCCGCCCATCGTTGCCGATGGGCGGCGGTTTTTGCATCGAAAGCGCGTCAGTGCTTGCGATGCGGGCAATTTTCCTTCGTGCACGCGCCATAGAGCGCGAGTGCGTGCTCGTGCAGCTTGAAGCCGCGGTCCTTCGCGATCGCCTGCTGGCGCGCTTCGATTTCGCCGTCGAAAAATTCCTCGACGCGTCCGCAGTCGATACACACGAGATGATCGTGATGCGTCCCTTCGTTCAGTTCAAAGACGGCCTTGCCCGATTCGAAATTGCTGCGCGAAAGCAACCCGGCCTGCTCGAACTGCGTGAGCACGCGATAAACCGTCGCGAGCCCGATGTCGAGTTCCTCATGAATCAGGTTGCGATACACGTCTTCGGCCGTCAGGTGGCGCACCGGACTATGCTGAAAAATTTCCAGAATCTTGAGGCGGGGCAGGGTCGCCTTGAGCCCGATGTTTTTGAGATCGGCGGGATTGGTCATAGCTAGGCATCCCTAGAGTACAATTCAAGGTTCTCATAGTAATGCGTTTTTACCGTTTCGGTCATCTTCGTGCGAAGTCGAGCCGCGGTGGAAGCAATCAGCGTGGTCTGAAAACGCCTCGCACGCAGGGTGAAATGAAAGGTGAAATGTTGCCAAAATCTTTGTCGAATTGCCTGGAGAGCCGTCGTATGCGGGGAACCTTGATCGCTGCCGTATTGGCCACCGCGCTGGCCGGATGTTCCACCTACGACAGCGTCACGCAGCGGATTGCGCAAAGCATCACGCCGTATCGAATCACTGTCGTGCAGGGCAATTTCGTTTCGCAGGAAGCGGCGAGCCAGATGCAGGTCGGCATGTCGCGCGATCAGGTGAAGACGCTGCTCGGCACGCCGCTGCTCACCGACATGTTCCACTCGGACCGCTGGGACTACGTGTTCTATTTCAAGCGCGGGTCGACTTCCGTCGTGCAGCAGCGCGACTTCATCGTCAACTTCGCGAGCGATCGCGTCGTGAGCTGGTCGGGCGGCGAGAATCTGCCTTCGAACCTCGAATTGCTCGCCGAAATCGACGGCGACAAGGGCGTCAAGCTGGCGAAGGCGTCGGCCGCGCCCGTGGCCGCGGCTTCCGCGGCGTCGGGCACGACGGCCGCCGTCACGGCGCCGCCGGCCGAGCAGCCGTCGATCCAGCCGGACGCGTCGGCGGCATTTGCGGGCGACGCGAACCAGCAGGCCGCGCAGGCCGCCAACCGTGCGACGAGCCAGGTGCAGACGCCGGCCGGCCGCGGGCAGTCGTCGGCGCGGGCGAGCGTGCCGCAGACGGCAGGCGGCGCGCCGGGCGCGGCGGCTACCACGGCCGGCAATTCGCAAATCCAGCTGAAACGCCAGCCGCAGCCGGTCAACATTCCGGACAGCAGCGCGGTCGGTCCGCAGAGTTCGTCGCCGGCGCCCGCGTCCGCGAACGCTGCCGGGCAGACGCAGTTCTACGTGCCGCAGCAGGGCGCGCCGAGCAACTGATGCCGGTCGCAGGACACGTCATCAAGCGCTTCAGCTTCAATTAGCAGGTCGTTCGGGAACGGCGGGCGTGGTCCTGCTGTCTCTCGTCTGGACCCGGCGCGCGACAGGCCAGACGGGTTTCGTCGCACGTTTCACCCGGGTCCGGACGCACGTCTTAACCCAGTCACCGCAGACACGCCATGAAAATCGCCATCGCCGGCGCATCGGGCCGCATGGGCCGGATGCTGATCGAAACCGTTCTCAACGATGCCGACGCCAAACTGGCCGGCGCCCTCGACCGTACCGGCGCGCCGCAGCTCGGCCAGGACGCGGGCGCGTTCCTCGGCAAGACGACAGGCGTCGTGCTCACCGACGACATCGAGCGCGTGTTCGCCGACGCCGAGTTCCTGATCGACTTCACGCGCCCCGAAGGCACGATCGCGCATCTGGAAGCGGCGCTGCGGCACGGCGTCAAGATGATCGTCGGCACGACCGGCTTCGACGACGCGCAAAAAGCGCAACTGCGCGCGGCGGGCGAGAAGATCGGCATCGTGTTCGCGCCGAACATGAGCGTCGGCGTGAACGTGACGATGAAGCTGCTCGAATTCGCCGCCAAGCAGTTCGCCGAAGGCTACGACATCGAGATCATCGAGGCGCATCACCGCCACAAGGTCGACGCGCCGTCCGGCACGGCGCTCGCGATGGGCGAAGTGATCGCGGGCGCGCTCGGGCGCGACCTGAAGGACTGCGCGGTCTACGGCCGCGAAGGCGTGACGGGCGAACGCGATCCGTCGACCATCGGTTTTTCCGCGATCCGCGGCGGCGATATCGTCGGCGACCATACGGTGCTGTTCGCGGGCATCGGCGAGCGCATCGAGATCACGCACAAATCGGCGAGCCGCCTCTCGTACGCGCAGGGCGCGCTGCGCGCCGCGCGCTTCCTTGCTGGCCGCGACGCCGGTTTCTTCGACATGCAGGACGTGCTCGGCCTGCGCTGAGCGAGCCCCTAGCTGACGATGGCGGCCACGGGCGTTATCCACTATCTGCAAAGCGGCGACGGCATCACGCGCGGCGTCGCGCTGGTGCTGCTCGCGATGTCGGTGGCGAGCTGGTGCTTTCTGATCGTCAAGGCGTGGGTGCTCTCGCGCGCGAAGCGTCAGGGCCCGCGCGCTTTGAAACGCTTCTGGCAGGCCGCGACGCTCGCGGACGGCATCGACGCGTTGCGCGCGACCGACCGCGAGCGCGTCTATCTGCCGCTCGCGGAAGCGGCGTGGCATGCGTCCGAGGCGGAAGTGCCGGGCGCGCTGCTCGCGCGCGTCGAGCGCAGCGAGCGCGTGCTGCGGGCGCTGCGTCAGGCGCTGCTCAATTCCCAGCGGCGGCTCGAATTCGGGCAGGTGCTGCTGGCGTCGGTCGGCAGCACGGCGCCGTTCGTCGGACTGCTCGGCACGGTCTGGGGCATCTATCACGCGCTCAACAGCATCGCGGCGAGCGGGCAGGCGATGATCGAAAACGTCGCCGGGCCGGTCGGCGAGGCGCTCATCATGACGGCGTTCGGCCTCGTCGTCGCGATTCCGGCGGTGCTCGCGTACAACGTGCTCGGGCGCTACGTGCGGCAGGTCTCGGAGGAACTCGACGGCTTCGCGCACGACCTGCACGCCTATCTCTGCGGCAGCCTCGGCGCCGACCAGGCGTAACGGCGATGGCCTTCGGCGGACTCGAAAAAAAACCGAACGGCTCGCCGATGGCCGACATCAACATGACGCCGCTCATCGACGTCATGCTCGTTCTGCTCGTGATCTTCATCATCACGGCGCCGCTTTTCACGCACGCGATCCGGCTCGAACTGCCGAAGGTCTCGTCGCAAGCGGTGCGCGAGACACCGGACACCATCACCCTTTCCATCGACGATGCCGGCAAGCTCTACTGGAACGACCAGCCGGTGACGCTCGACCAGATGCGCACGCGCTTCGCGACCGAAGGCAAGCGCGCGACGCCGCCTGCGATCCATCTGCGGGCGTCGGCGGCAACGCGCTACGACGTCATCGCGCAGGTGATGGGCGCCGCGCAGCAGGCGGGGCTCGACAAGATCGGCTTCGTCACGCAGCCGAAGGGCACGCCGGCTCGCTAAATGAAGCGCGGGCGGCCCCCGAAGGCCCGTCAAACCGCGCCGGCCGGGCCGCCGGGCCCGCCGCCAAGGGCGCGTCGCCGAACGGTATAATCGCCCTTTGCCTGATCGGCGCGTCCGTCACGACCGTAGACTCAAGCCAACAAGCCGATTCCCCTGTCACGCGCCACAGCGAGCGGGGCCGGGCCAGATTCCAGCATCAGCCGAACAGCCAACCACACCATGCACGATAAATACGTACCCGCCGACGTCGAATCCGCCGCACAAAGCGACTGGCGCGCGAAGGACGTCTACCGGTCGACTGAATCCACGACCAAGCCCAAGTTCTACTGCGTCTCGATGCTGCCGTATCCGTCGGGCAAGCTGCACATGGGCCACGTGCGCAATTACACGATCAACGACGTGATGTACCGCTATCTGCGGATGAACGGTCACAACACGCTGATGCCGATGGGCTGGGACGCGTTCGGCATGCCCGCCGAGAACGCCGCGATGGCGAACGGCGTGCCGCCCGCCAAGTGGACGTACGACAACATCGCGTACATGAAAAAGCAGATGCAGTCGATGGGCCTCGCGATCGACTGGTCGCGCGAAATCGCCACCTGTTCGCCCGATTACTACAAGTGGAACCAGTGGCTGTTCCTGAAGATGCTGGAAAAGGGCATCGCGTACAAGAAAACCGGCACGGTGAACTGGGACCCGGTCGACCAGACCGTGCTCGCGAACGAGCAGGTCATCGACGGGCGCGGCTGGCGCTCGGGCGCGCTCGTCGAAAAGCGCGAAATCCCGATGTACTACATGCGCATCACCGATTACGCGGATCAACTGCTCGACGACCTCGAAGGCCTCGGCTGGCCCGAGCGCGTGAAGGTGATGCAGCAGAACTGGATCGGCAAGAGCTACGGCGTGAACTTCGGCTTCCCGTATGAAATCGACGGCGAAGCGAAGCTCCTGCGCGTGTTCACCACGCGCGCCGACACGATCATGGGCGTCACCTTCGCCGCGATCGCCGCCGAGCATCCGCTCGCCACGCGTCTCGCGCGCGACAATCCCGCGTTGCAACCGTTCATCGACGAATGCAAGCGCGGCGGCGTCGCCGAAGCCGACATGGCGACGATGGAAAAGAAGGGCATGGCGACCGGCTTTTTCGTCACGCATCCGCTGACGCAGCAAAAGATCGAAGTGTGGATCGGCAACTACGTGTTGATGAGCTACGGCGAAGGCGCGGTGATGGGCGTGCCGGCGCACGACGAACGCGACTTCGCTTTCGCGAAGAAATACGGCCTGCCGATCAAGCAGGTTGTCGCGATGGAAGGCAAGGAGTACTCGACCGACGCGTGGCAAGAGTGGTACGCCGACAAGACCGGCGGCCGTCTCGTGAATAGCGGCAAGTACGACGGCCTCACGTCGGAAGAAGCCATCGACGCGATCGCCGCGGACCTGAAGTCGGCCGGTTTCGGCGACAAGCAGGTGACGTGGCGTCTGCGCGACTGGGGCATTTCGCGCCAGCGCTACTGGGGCACGCCGATCCCGATCATCCATTGCCCGAGCTGCGGCGACGTGCCGGTGCCGGAGAAGGACCTGCCCGTTGTGCTGCCGGAAGACCTCGTGCCGGACGGCACGGGCAATCCGCTCGCGAAGTCCGAAGCGTTCGTGAACTGCGCGTGCCCCAAGTGCGGCGCGGCGGCGAAGCGCGAAACCGACACGATGGACACCTTCGTCGATTCGTCGTGGTACTTCTCGCGCTACGCCGCGCCCGACGCGACGTCGATGGTCGACGAGCGCACCGATTACTGGATGCCGATGGACCAGTACATCGGCGGGATCGAGCACGCGATTCTTCACCTCTTGTATTCGCGTTTCTGGACCAAGGTCATGCGCGACATGGGCCTCGTCAAGTTCGGCGAACCCGCGAAAAACCTGCTCACGCAAGGCATGGTGCTGAACGAAACGTACTATCGCGAAGACGCGGCGGGCAAGAAGACCTGGTACAACCCGCTCGACGTCACAGTCTCGCACGACGACAAGGGCCGGCCGACCGGCGCCGTGCTGATCGCGGACGGCCAGCCGGTCGTGCTCGGCGGCGTCGAGAAGATGTCGAAGTCGAAGAACAACGGTGTCGATCCGCAAACGCTGATCGATCAATACGGCGCCGATACCGCGCGTCTCTTCGTGATGTTCGCCGCGCCGCCGGAGCAGTCGCTCGAATGGTCGGGCACGGGCGTCGAGGGCGCGAGCCGCTTCCTGCGTCGCGTGTGGCAATACGCGCACGCGCAGGCGGATGCGCTCAGGCAGCACGCCAAGCTCGATGCGTCGGAGCTCACCGACGCCGAGCGCGCGTTGCGCCGCGAAATCTACAGCGTGCTCAAGCAGGCCGACTTCGACTACGGCCGGTTGCAATACAACACGGTCGTGTCGGCGGCGATGAAGATGCTGAACGCCGTCGAAGGCGCGAAGGGCGCGAGCGCGGGCGTGCTCAACGAGGCGTTCGGCGTGCTCTTGCGCGTGTTGTATCCGGTCGTGCCGCACCTCACGTTCCAGTTGTGGTCGGAACTCGGTTACGCCAGGGAATTCGGCGGTCTGCTCGACGCGCCCTGGCCGAAAGTCGACGAAGCCGCGCTCGAACAGGCCGAAATCGAACTCGTGCTGCAGGTGAACGGCAAGGTCCGCGGTTCGCTCACGGTCGCGAAGGACGCGCCGCGCGAAGCCATCGAAAAGGCGGCCGTCGAGCACGAAATGTTCGCGAAGTTCTCGGAAGGCCGCGCGCCGAAGAAGGTCGTCGTGGTGCCGGGGCGCCTCGTCAACGTGGTCGTCTGAGCCGCAACGAAAAACATGGGAGTGTATGTGAGCCGGAAAGTCGTCGAAGGGAAGGCGTGCGATCGTTTGTCCGGGACGCACGCGCAGTCCGGTGTCAGCAGGCGCGCGTTCCTGTCGCTCGTGGGCGGCGCGCTCGCGTTGTCCGCGTGCGGCTTCCAGTTGCGCGGGCAGCAGGACTACGTCTTCAAGCGCCTCGCGATCAGCGGCGGCGCGCCGCAGATGGTCGCGCGCCTCGAACGCATGGTGCAGGGCGGCAGCGACACCGTGGTCGTCAGGCCGTCGGAAAAGCCGGAGGCGATCCTGTCGCTCGGCGAGGGACGCGGGCAGCGCACGCTGAGCCTGAATTCGCAGGGCGTCGTGCAGGAATACGAGCTGGTGTATTCGCTCAACTATTCGTTGACCGGCGCGGACGGCACCGTGCTGATTCCGCCGAGCGTGATCGCGCTCAACCGGGCGATGACCTACAGCACGCAATACGCGCTCGCGAAACAGCAGGAAGCGGATCTGCTCTATCGCGACATGCAGAACGACGCGGTCGATCAGTTGACGCGCCGGCTCGCCGTCGTGCGTTCGCTGCATCCCGCGCCGAGCGAGCAGTTGCCTGGCATCGCACCGCGCGCGCCGCTGCCGACGCCGCCGCTCTGAGCGAAGCGCGCCTGGCATGCAAATCAAACTCGACGCGCTCGATGCGCATCTCGCCAAGGGTCTCAAGGGCCTGTACGTCGTCTACGGCGACGAGCACCTGCTCGCGCAGGAAGCGTGCGACCGCATCCGCGCGGCCGCGCGCGCGGGCGGGTTCACCGATCGCTCGGTGTTCACGGTCGAGCGCTATTTCGACTGGAGCAGCCTCCTGGGCGCGAGTCAGTCGATGTCGCTGTTCGGCGACCGTCAACTGGTCGAGTTGCGCATTCCCACTGGCAAGCCCGGCAAGGAAGGCGCGGAAGCGCTCAAGGCCATCGCCGCCGCCGACAACCCCGACGTCCTCACGTTGATCACGCTGCCGCGCCTCGACTCCGCGACGCAGAAGGCCGCGTGGTTCACCGCGATCAGCGGCACGGGCGTCGCGCTGAAGATCGATCCGGTCGAGCGCGCCCAACTGCCGATGTGGGTCAACCAGCGCCTCTCGCAGCAGGGACAGCGCGTCGCGCCTGGCGAGGAAGGGCGGCGCGCGCTGACGTTCATCGCGGAACGGGTGGAGGGCAATCTGCTCGCGGCGCATCAGGAAATCCAGAAGCTCGGGCTGCTCTATCCCGAGGGCGTGCTGACCTTCGAGCAGATTCACGATGCCGTGCTCAACGTCGCGCGCTACGACGTCTTCAAGCTGAACGAGGCGATGCTGACGGGCGACGTCGGCCGTCTCGCGCGCATGCTCGACGGTCTGAAGGGCGAGGGCGAAGCGGCCGTGCTGGTGCTGTGGGCGCTCGTCGAGGAAGTGCGCACGCTGTTGCGCATCAAGCGCGGCGTCGCGGCGGGCAAGCCGCTCGCCACGCTCCTGCGCGAAAACCGCGTGTGGGGTCCGCGCGAACGGCTGATCGGACCGGCGCTTTCGCGGGTGACGGAAAGCGCGCTGGAAAAGGCGCTCGCGCTCGCGGCGCAGCTCGACCGCCAGGTCAAAGGCCTGTCCGGCAGCACCGGCAAGCGCGGCAGCGAGCCGCCGCCGAATCCGTGGGACGGCATGTTCGAACTCGCGATGACGGTCGCGCATTCGGGAAACCCGACGCCCGCGCCCGGCCGACCTCGTCGCTGAAACGCGCATCGGCTTAGAATCAGGTTATTGGGCGTCCCGTTTTCCGCGGACGCATTCGGTTCCCGTTGCACTGGAACGCGCAGGCCGCGTCGCCTTCGAGCCAGCGGGAGCACTGCAAGAGACCACGATGAACATCGACGAATACATGACCGACCTCGGCCGCCGCGCGCGCGCCGCGTCCCGCGCGATGGCGCGCGCCACGACATCCGCGCGCAATGCGGCGCTCGAAGCGGTCGCGAAGGCGATCGAACGCGAACGCGCCGCGCTGAAAGAAGCGAACGCCCGCGATCTGGCCCGCGCGCGCGACAAGGGCCACGACGCCGCGTTCATCGACCGCCTCACGCTTTCCGACCGTGCGCTCGACACGATGGTCGAAGGGCTGCGTCAGGTGGCGTCGCTCGCGGACCCGATCGGCGAGATCAGCGGCCTCAAGTTCCGCCCGACGGGCATTCAGGTCGGCCAGATGCGCGTGCCGCTCGGCGTGATCGGCATCATCTACGAATCGCGGCCGAACGTGACCATCGACGCCGCCGCGCTGTGCCTGAAGTCCGGCAACGCGGCGATCCTGCGCGGCGGCTCCGAGGCGCTCGAATGCAACACCGCGCTCGCGAAACTGATCGGCGAGGGCCTCGCGGCCGCCGGATTGCCGCAGGACGCCGTGCAGGTCGTCGAGACGGCGGATCGCGCGGCGGTCGGCAAGCTCATCACGATGACCGATTACGTCGACGTGATCGTGCCGCGCGGCGGCAAGAGCCTGATCGCGCGGCTGATGGAAGAGTCGCGCGTGCCGATGATCAAGCATCTCGACGGCATCTGCCACGTCTATGTCGACGACCGCGCCGATCTCGCGAAAACGCTCGCCGTCTGCGAGAACGCGAAGACGCATCGCTACGGCACCTGCAACACGATGGAGACGCTGCTTGTCGCGCGCGGCATCGCGAACGAGGCGCTGCCCGCGCTCGCGCGCATGTTCCAGGCGAAGGAAGTCGAACTGCGCGTCGATCCGGGCGCGCGCGCCGTGCTGGAAGCGGCGAAGATCGGCGGTCTCGTCGATGCGACGGAGGAAGACTGGCGCACCGAATATCTCGCGCCGGTGCTGGCGGTGAAGATCGTTGGCCATCTCGACGAAGCCATCGACCACATCAACGAATACGGCTCGCATCACACCGACGCGATTCTCACCGAAGACCACGACCGCGCGATGCGCTTCCTGCGCGAAGTAGATTCGGCGAGCGTGATGGTGAACGCATCGACCCGTTTCGCCGACGGCTTCGAGTTCGGTCTCGGCGCCGAAATCGGCATTTCGAACGACAAGCTGCACGCGCGCGGACCGGTGGGCCTCGAAGGACTGACATCGCTCAAGTACGTGGTCCTCGGCCACGGCGAAGTGCGCCAATAAGAAGGCGCGCACCGATGCTCTGGATCAAATCGCTGCATATCGTGCTGGTGGCCTCGTGGTTCGCGGGGCTGTTCTATCTGCCGCGCATCTTCGTGAATCTCGCGATGGAGAACGACGCGGCCGCCACCGCGCGGCTCTTGCTGATGGCGCGCAAGCTGTTTCGCTTCATGACGTTCATCGCGATACCCGCGCTCGCGTGCGGGCTGTGGCTGTGGCTCATGGTCGGCATCGGCCAGGGGCAGGGCTGGCTGCACGCGAAGCTGGCGATCGTCGCGTTGCTCGTCGTTTATCACGCGTATTGCGGCCGGCTGCTGCATACGTTCCAGCGCGGCGAGAACAAGCGCTCGGACAAGTGGTACCGCATGTTCAACGAACTGCCGGTGCTCGGACTGCTCGGCGCGACGCTGCTGGTGGTCATCAAGCCTTTCTAGGCGGTTCATCGACGGCGGGCGGCGCGAATCGCGCGGCCCGCCGTCCAGCACGCTTCTATCCAACTCCCTGTGTGGCGGATCGCGCAACGCGATTCAAAAATCGGACGAACCTCATAGTCATCCGATGCCAAACGTGGACAATCCCGTCGCGCACCGGAGCAGATCCTGGCTGCGAAGTCCGACTGGCTTCCCGCTCGAACCCAGCACAAAAAATTTTTGATACGCGACCCCGCATTATTCGGGAGGTCGAAAA
Source organism: Caballeronia telluris (assembly GCF_001544495.1). Lineage (GTDB taxonomy): Bacteria > Pseudomonadota > Gammaproteobacteria > Burkholderiales > Burkholderiaceae > Caballeronia > Caballeronia telluris. Next base: position 10,885 of record NZ_FCNZ02000018.1, on the reverse strand, counting down.
GATAACTTTTGTTTGAAATTGGCATAAGTCGTCAAATAAAAGTACTTCGATAACCCGATTAATCGCGATTAAGAGGCTTCTTATACGTCATCGACCAGGCGCTGCGGATAATTCGCTGCCTACTTGTGACCCGTCGTCGCGAGAATGAGGAAGATGCGAAAGCAATCGAACTTAAAGACAAACGATTCGGATAACACAGCAATCGGTATGTCCGTTTTCGATCGACGCACCCACCGCACGCAGACCGTGGCATCACCCCGGCCGACGTGCACAACCGCGTAGCAACACGTCATGAAAAACGATGCCCCAGACGCCGACGCGTCCGTCCAACCGGCTTTGAACGAACAGGCGCTCGCGCCTGCCAGGAAAGTCGACGATACCTTGCTCAAGAGCCTCATCTGGATGACGGCTCACCACGGCAAGCCGGTCAGCGAGGCCGCTCTGGTCGCGGGTCTGCCCGCCGGCCGCTTCATGTCGCCGAAGCAGGCGCAGATCGCGATGGAGCAGGCCGGATTCGCGGCGGGCGTGGTCGAGCGATTCGTGCACGAAATCTCGCCGATGCTTCTTCCGGTGATCCTCTTTCGCAAGGACCACGGCGGCTGCATTCTGCTCGGCACCGCGCCGGACAAGGTCAAGGTGCAGAAGAGCCCCGCCGACCAGAAGGACAAGAAGGACGACGAATACGAGACGGCCTATCTGGTGATCCTGCCCGAAGTCGGGCCGCAGGTCGTCAAGATGGGCGTATCGAAGGTCAAGGAGTTCTACGCCGGTTTCGCGATGCTCGTGAAGCCGCTTGCCAAGGTCGACGCCCGCGCTGGCGCGCCCGCCACCGACAGCAACGGCCACTGGCTGCTCTCGACGCTCTGGCGTTATCGACGCTATTACTGGAGCGCCGCGCTCGGCGCGCTCATCATCAACGTGCTCGCGCTCGCCGGCACGTTCTTCACGATGAACGTCTACGACCGCGTGGTGCCGAATCATGCATTCGTGACGCTCTGGTCGCTCGCGATCGGCGTGTCGATCGCGATGCTGTTCGAATTCATCGCGCGCAACGTCCGCGCGCACGTGCTCGACGTCGCCGGCAAGAAGGCCGATCTCGTGATGGGCGCACTGCTGTTTCGCAAGGCCATGGCGATCCGCATGGAGCACAAGCCGGCCTCGGCGGGTTCCTTCGCGAATCAGTTGCGCGAATTCGAATCGGTGCGCGATTTCGTGGCCTCGGCGACGCTCGCCACCATCTCCGACTTGCCGTTCACGCTGCTCTTCGTTGCGGTGATCTTCATGATCGGCGGCGTGCTCGGATTCGTCCCACTGATTCTTATTCCAATCATTGTCGGCGTAAGTATTGCCATCCAGTGGCCGCTTGCGAAGACGATGAAGGAGAACTTGCGCGAATCGTCGCTGAAGCAGGGTCTTTTGATCGAGGCGGTGGAAGGCATCGAGACGCTCAAGGCGACGAGCGGGGAACGCTACATGCAGGAGCGCTGGGAGCAGTTCAGCGCGCTCGCATCGGCGACGTCGATGAAGTCGAAACGCCTTTCCACGCTCGCGATCAACTTCGTGAGCTGGATGACGCAGTTCGAAACCGTGCTGCTCGTCGTGACGGGCGTGTATTTGATCGCCGATGGCAAGCTCACGCAGGGTTCGCTGATCGGTTCGGTGATTCTCGGCGGGCGTGCGCTCGCGCCGCTCGGCCAGGTGGCGGGGCTCGCCGTGCGCTTCCAGCAGGCGAAAGCCGCGCTCGACTCGCTCAACAAACTGGTGGAAAGACCTTCCGAACGCGATCCCAAAGTCGATTACCTGCACGATCCGGCGATCACGGGCGCGCTGGAATTGAAGGGCGTCGGGTTTCACTATCCGTCGCCGAACGGCATGCCGGTGCCGGACTTCCTCAAGGACATCAACCTGAAAATCGAAGCGGGCGAACGCATCGCGATTCTCGGGCGCGTCGGTAGCGGCAAGTCGTCGCTTCTGCGCGTGATGGCGAACCTCTACCGCCCGACCAAAGGGCAGATGTTCAGCGCGGGCATCGACGTCGCGCAAATCGATCCCGCCGACTGGCGCGCGTCCGTCGGCTATGTCGCGCAGGACAGCCGGCTGTTCTACGGTTCGCTGCGTCAGAACGTGATGATCGGCCGGCCCGATGCGTCGGTGCATGAACTGCTGCGCGTGGCGCAACTGACGGGCGTCGACGCGATCGCGGCCGGCAGCCCGATGGGCTACAACATGCCGATCGGCGAGAACGGTGACGGGCTCTCCGGCGGACAGCGCCAACTCGTGGCGCTCGCGCGGACCTTGCTCGCGCGGCCCTCGCTGCTTCTCATGGACGAACCGACGAGCGCGATGGACACGCAGACCGAAGCCGCGTTCATCGCCGACCTGGCGAAGGCAACCGTCGGGCAGACGCTCGTCGTGGTCACGCATCGGCCGTCGCTGCTGGCGCTGGTGGACCGGATCGTCGTCGTCGATAGCGGGAAGATCGTCGCCGATGGTCCGAAGGAAAAAGTGCTCGCCGCGCTGAACCCGGCCAGCAAGAAGGTACAGACGGCTGCGGCAACCGATGAGCCCTCGCCTGTGCGAGCCGCTCAACCCGTCACCCCGCTGCCGCCGTCGCCTCCACGGCCACCGCAGTCCGCCCCGGCAACGGAGCACACGCAATGAACCTGATTCAGAAATTCCGCAGTAGCCTCGGCGCGCCGGCGCCGGCCAAGAAGCGCATTCATCCGGCCGATCTCGCCTACATGAACGACTTGCGCGAGTCGCAGCTCGCGCAATCGATTCCCGGCACGACCGCCGTGCTCTATCTGCTGGTGGCGATCATCGTCGCGGGTCTCGTGTGGGCGAAATTCGCGCGCGTCGAGGAAGTGACGCAAGGCGAGGGCAAGGTCATTCCGGTCAGCCGCGAGCAGATCATTCAGAGCCTCGAAGGCGGCATCCTGGCCGACCTGCACGTGCACGAAGGCGATGTCGTCGAGAAGGGACAACTGCTCCTCAACATCGACCCGAAGCGCGCCGATTCATCCTATGCGGAAGGCTATTCAAAGCTGATCGGCCTGCGCGGCACGGTCGCCCGGCTGCGCGCCGAAGCGTACGGCCAGCCGCTTTCGTTTCCGGACGACGTGCAGAAGGACAAGAGCGTCGTCGAAGCCGAGACGCTCGCGTATCAGGCGCGGCGCCGCGCGTTGCAGGACAGTGTCGTGTCGTTGCAGCACAGCTACGACCTCGCGATGAACGAGCTCAACATGACCGAGCCGCTGTCCAAGCGCGGCCTGATCTCCGAGACCGAAGTCTTGCGCATGAAGCGCAGCGCCAACGATCTGCAGGCGCAGATCGTCGAGCGTCGCAACAAGTATCTGGCCGACGCAAACGAACAATTGTCGCGGCTCGAACTGGAACTCGCGCAGACGAAGGAAAACCTCACCGGCCGCGCCGATGTGCTCAAGCGCACGACGATGCTCGCCCCGGTCAAGGGCACGGTGAAGGACATCAAGGTGACGACGATCGGCGGCGTGATCCAGCCGGGCGCGCAGATCATGAGCATCGTGCCCTACGCGGACCAGTTGATCGTCGAGGCGCGGATCAAGCCGCAGGACGTCGCGTTCCTGCATCCCGGCCTGCCCGCGACGGTGAAAATCTCCGCCTACGACTTCGGCATTTACGGCGGCCTGAAGGGCACCGTCAAGGACATCAGTCCCGACACGCTGCAGGACGACCACGCCGCACCCGGCAAGCCCGATGCGATCTATTACCGCGTACAGGTGCTGACCGACAAGAGTGAACTCGTCGTGCACGGCAAGCATCTGCCGATCATTCCTGGCATGACGGGCCACGTCGAGATCCGGACTGGCGAGAAGACCGTCCTGTCCTATTTGTTGAAGCCAATTTTCAAGGCGCGCGAAGCCTTCCGCGAGAGATGAGCTGTCATGCATAAGGGAAATTCCATCTCGCAGAAGATGAAGAAGGCTCGGCGACGTCCGGGCCAGGAAGGGGCGGCAGCGTTGCCCCGGCCGTTGTGGAGCGCTTCGGGCGCGGTCGTCGGTGCCGGGATGATGGCGCTCGCGTTCGCACCGTCGCGATCCGAAGCGGCCTCGGCGCTCGACGCGATGCCGTGGTTGCCCACGCAGGTTCCGGTCACGCAACCGGGCGCGTTCGTCCCGGCGGCGCCGGCTCCGGCTCCGGCTTACGTCGCGTCGAACGTGATGGCTCCGGCGCCCAGGCTGGCGGCGAATCCCGAAGCAGGCCCGGCGATGAGCGACGAGCCCGTGCGCGTGGCCGGAGCAGACTTCGGGCTGACCAGGATGGCGCCGGAGCCGGCTATCGCGGCGCCGCAGGTGAGCACGAAGCCGGCGGCCGTCGTCGCCGAGGCGCCTCGCGCGCCGATCGGCATGGCGACGCGGCCCGTGTCCAGTTGGCGCCTGCGATCCGCCGACGTTACGCCGGTTCGTGCACAGAGCGCCAATGTCGCGCCCCAACCGGTCGTGCGCGAGCAGCTTCAGTACGCGTCGAGTTCCGGCGCTTCGGCTGTCGAGACGACGATACGCGGGAATCCGCCGCCGGTTGTCTCCGCTGCCGCGATGGCGCCGGAGCCTTTGCGAGTGCATGCGCCGGACCTGCACGCGGCAGCCCTGAACGTTCAACCGACGCAGGCGCAAGCCCAGACTTTCGGCCAGCCGCCGATGCCTGTACTCGTGCCGGAGCCCGCGCACGCGTCCGCGACCGCACCGATCCCGAAGGCCGACCTCGTGAGCGCCGCGCAAGAGCCGATCAGCGCGATGACGGCGGCTCCCATGTCGCACGCGAACGACGTGGTGATCGATTTCCCCGACGCGGCGCCGCATGCGAAAAAGCGCGCCGATCGCGGTGCGCGTGCCGTGGACGAAGCGTACTCGCAGTGGCTCGACGACGGCTCCGCCGACGCGCGCGACGCCACCCAGCGTGCAACGGTGCCCGAGCAAGTGGTCCGCGGTGCCTTGCGTCATGCGGCGGAGATCGCGGGCGACCGCAGCGCGGACGTCCGGCAGGCTCGCGCCGACTGGGAGGCGGCAGGATTCGACACCGATGCCGCCAAGGGTGCGCGCTGGCCGCAATTGCAGATCGGCGGCTACTCGCCATCGATCAGGGATTCGAAAACGCAGTTCAACGACTACAACCGCGCCTACGCGAACGTCAACCTGTCGACGACCGTGTACGACTGGGGCAAGAACAGCAAGACCATCGAGAGCCGCAGCAAGACGGCGGCCGCGGCGGAGTTCAAGTACGTCGCGACCGCGCAGCAGAACGCCTTCGACGTCTCGTCGAACCTCGTCGAGCTGGCGAAAAACCGCGCGTCCTTCGAAATCGGCGTGACTTATGTCAAACGGATGGGCGCGCTCGTCGACATGCTCGCGGAGATCGTCAAGGTCGACCCGGGCCGCTCCAGCGAACTGACGCAGGCGAAGGCGCGGTTCCTCCAGGCGCAGACGTCGCAGGACCAGGTCACCACGCGCATGCGCGAACTCGAACTGGCAGTGAAGAAGCTCGTCGGCGACGAACCGGTGTCGATGCCGCGCAGCACGCGCTGGCAGATGCACGCGATGAGCGTCGACGACGCCGTCGCGGCGATCGACCAGAACCCGGCGGTCGCGCAGGCGGCGGCCGAGCAGGAAGCCGCCGATGCGTATGCGAAGGCGGTCCGCGCGTCGGGGCTGCCGCAGGTGAACTGGGTCGTGACGAAGTCGACGGGACGCGACGAGTTCGGCCAGCGCCAGCCGTGGACCACGATGTTGCAGCTCTCGTGGACGCCGTTCTCGGGCGGCACCCAGACGTCAAACGAGCGTGCGGCGCGGGCGCGTGCAACGTCGAGTGGCGAGAAGAAAGACCAGCTGCGCCTCGACGCCGAGTACAACGTGCGTCAGGCGCATCACGACGCGCTCGCGCTCTCCGACCGGGCGCGGCTGTATGACGAGGTGACGGCCGAGTCCGAACTCGTGCGCAAGCAGTTCTTCGAGCAGTGGTATCACCTGAACAGGCGGACGTTGCTGGACGTGCTGCTGGCCGAGAGCGATTTCTACAACAATCGTGTCGCCGAGGTGACGACGCAGTTCGACGCATATCAGGCAGTGCTGAAGATGCGCTTGAACAGCGGGACGTTGTTGCAGTGGTTGCAGCAGGGGTGAAGCCGCGATTACGCCTCGGCTGAAGGAGCTGGCGCGTCAAATCAAAAAGCCGTCGATGCTTTGCATCGACGGCTTTTTTTTATTGGCGGACCACACGCTGAATTGACGATGAAAAAGAGTTGTTCCCAAGCAACGTCGGATATTCCGAGATTCTCCTTGCAGTGTCTCAAATTCGAGGGCGATCGAGCGGAGGAAGCCGGAAACCCTTTATGCGGTATGGGTTTTCGGACATGCGATGAACGAGTCGGTCGCAGCTTGCGCGGCTTCGGGGCATGCCGAATCTTCCGCATTTAATCTGGGATGCGAAATTAAGAGTTTTCGTGTTAAGCGCAATGCTTGCAATCCCTATAGTTCGCCAGCGTTCTCAAATGGGCGGGATTGGCCATCGGCCCGTTTCTCTACGAACCCAGTGCGAACGCGCTGGAAGAGGCTGGAAGGTCAAGTCGATTGACAAAATTTTTCAATCACTTGGTCATCCTTAGAAAAGGATGCCGACCAACCACCGTGCCGCGCTGCAATGGCGATTCTTTTTATTTTTTGTTGGGGTTAGCGATAGTATGAATAAGACATACAAGTCCGTATGGAACGAAACGACAGGCTCGTGGGTCGCCGTTTCCGAGTTGGAAAAGGGGCGTAGCAAGAGCAAGCGTGCGAAGACTGCGATCTCGAAGGCGATCCTGGCGCAGGTTGCGGTGGGCGGTCTCGGTCTCGTCAGCGCGTCGTCGGTGTTCGCCGTGACGGACGGCTCGGCAACGGGCACGAACGCGACGGCCATCGGTACGAGCTCGATTGCAGACGTCACGGACGGCGTCGCAATCGGGACGGGCGCCCTGGCGACTCTCGATACGGGCCCGAGCGCTTCGAAGACGGGTGCGATCGCTATCGGCAGCGGTGCCGAAGGCGACGGCTCGGGTGTAGCGATCGGCGTGAATACGAACGCAGGCTCCGACAGCTTGGCACTCGGTGCCAACGCGACTGCGTCGCTGCAAAGCGTGGCAATCGGTAACAACGCGCGTTCGTACAACACGTCGGCCGTTGCAATCGGCGACGGTGCCGTGTCCGGGGCTGCTCAAGCGCTCGCGCTCGGTGCCAATGCCAGCGCCAGCGCCACGGGCGCAGTCGCGCTTGGTGCAAACTCGGTCGCCAACCGCGCAAACACGATTTCGGTCGGCAGCGCGCTGATCAAGCGCCAGATCACCAACGTCGCGGCAGGCACGCAGGACAACGACGCGGTCAACCTGGCTCAGATCAAGGCGCTCGGCCTGCAGACGGATTCGAACGGCAATCCGACCAACTCGTTCGTCGCGTATGACGCGGGTTCGTCGAACGGAAAGGTCACCCTCGCAGGTGGCACGGCCGGCACGACGATCACGAATCTGGCAGCGGGCGCGATCGGCGCATCGAGCAAGGACGCGGTCAACGGTTCGCAACTGTTTGCCCTTGCGTCGAGCACTGCGGCGGCCCTCGGCGCTGGTTCGAAGATGAACCCTGATGGCTCGGTCACTGCGCCGGTCTACACGATCGACGGTAAGAACACCAGTAGCCTGCAGGATGCACTGGACAAGGCAGCCGCTGCCGGCGGCGGTGGCACCGACGCCAATGCCGTTCACTACGACGACGCGTCGACCAAGGCCACGGTTACCCTCGGAGGCTCGGGCGCGGCGCCGGTCAAGCTGACGAACGTGGCGGATGGCACGAGCGGTAGCGATGCGGTCAACTACAAGCAGCTCCAGTCGGTTGCGCAAGATGCGTCGGCGGCGAGCAGCCAACTGCGCTACATGAGCTTCTCGAACAACTCGGGCGGCGCCGCTAACGCAAGCGGTAACGACTCGGTTGCCGTCGGCGGCAACTCGGCTGCGACGGGCAATCAGGCACTGGCATTCGGTGCTGGCGCCCGCGCAACGGCAGACAACTCGGTTGCCGTTGGTTACGGCTCGTCGGCGACGGTATCGGGCACGTTCTCGGTCGGTAGCTCGAAGAACACCCGTAGGATCGTCAACGTAACGGCAGGCACGGCAACCACCGACGCGGTCAACCTGGGTCAGGTGCAGTCGTTGCTGGCTGCGCAAACCACGACGTTCAGCTCGGCAACTCACGTCCCTCTCGCAAGCCGTTCCGACGAGCCGCGCTTTGCTGGTTCCGCTCGCCGCCCCCGTCGTATCCAGCCTGACACCGGACCAACTAATTGCATCGGGTCCGACGGCGAACCAGACGAACTCGATTCAGGCACTGGGTACGGATTCGATCGCAATCGGTCTGTTGACGCGCGCAAACGGTAACCGCTCGGTGGCAGTCGGCGCGAACGCTATCGCGGGTGCGGACCAGGCGGTGTCGGTCGGCTATGGCACGTTCGCTTCGGGCGTGCAGTCCGCAGCATTCGGCTATAACGCCAACACGATCTCTGATCGCGGCCTGGCAATGGGCAACCTGGCGCAGATCAACGATTCTTCGCCGGACGCGATTGCGATCGGTACGCGTACGCAAGTCAACAACGACAGCGCGATCGGCATCGGCCGGGACAATCTGGTGAACGGGCTGAAGTCGGTCGTGCTGGGTAACGACAGCACTGCGGACGGCGACGGCACTTTCGTGATCGGTAACAGCGTCACGAAGTCGACGGGTAAGAACAGCGTCGTGCTTGGTTCGGGCAGCGATGGCTCAATGGACAACGTGGTTTCGGTTGGCGCGAAGGGTTCCGAGCGCAAGATCGTGAACGTGGCAACGGGCACGGCCGGCACGGACGCAGTGAACGTTGCGCAGTTGAACGCCCAAATTGCAGCGATCCCGAGTTCACCCGACGCAGTGAAGTACGACACGTCGGCGCACGACAAGCTCACGCTGGGCGGCAAGGGCTCGACGACGCCGGTAACGCTTTCGAACGTGGCAGCGGGCAAGGCCGACACCGACGCAGTGAACGTCAAGCAATTGACGGATGCAGGCCTGACGACCGATTCGAGCGGCAACCTGACGAACGCATTCGTTGCATACGACAACACAACGAAGGCAGCGATCTCGCTGGGCGGTTCGAGCGGCACGCAGATTCATAACGTCACGGCAGGCACGGCGGCGAAAGACGCGGTCAATCTGGCACAGTTGAATGCGCTGGGCGCAACGGTCGATTCGCTGGGCAATGTGACGAACTCGTTTGTCGCCTATGACGACACGACGAAGGGCAAGGTTACGTTCGGCGGCAAGGGCTCGACGACGCCGGTAACGCTTTCGAACGTGGCAGCGGGCAAGGCCGACACCGACGCAGTGAACGTCAAGCAATTGACGGATGCAGGCCTGACGACCGATTCGAGCGGCAACGTGACGAACGCATTCGTTGCATACGACAGCGCGGCGAAGGACCTGGTCACGCTGGCTGGCGCCTCGGGCACGAAGATCACGAACCTGATGGCGGGCACGATCAGCGCGTCGAGCAAGGACGCGATCAACGGCTCGCAGTTGTACAACGAGGCGGTGTCGACGGCAGCAGCGCTGGGTGCTGGCGCAACGGTCGGTGCGGACGGAAAGATCAGCGCACCGGCTTACAAGATCGGCAACAAGACGTATGCCGATGTCGGCAGCGCGTTGAATGGTTTGTCCGGCGTTTCGGCAAGCCTTCAGTACATCGCCTTCGGTACGTCGCTGGACAACGCCGGCAATCCGATTCCTGCTGCACTCGCGACCGGTCAGAACTCGGTGGCAATTGGCGGCGATGCATCGGCCGGTGAAGACAACTCCTTCGCTCTCGGTACGAACTCGCGTGCCTATGGTCTGAATTCGGTAGTCATCGGCTACGGCTCTTCGGCTAACGGCAAGAACGCAGTAGCTATTGGTGCGAACTCGGTCGCCTCGGCGGACAACACGGTTTCGATCGGTAACTCGAAGCTGACTCGCCGGATCGTCAACGTGGCGGCCGGTACGGGCGACACCGACGCAGTGAATCTGGGTCAGGTGCAGTCGTTGCTGGCTACCCAGCACTCGGCGGTGACCACGCAACTGGCATCGCTTTCGCAAGCCATTCCGACGAGCCGTGCCGCGGTTGTGTCGCTTGCTGCCACGTCCAGCCTGACGCCGGACGATCTGATCGCAGCAGGTCCGACGACCAACGTCACTAACTCGATTCAGGCACTGGGTACGGATTCGATCGCAATCGGTCTGTTGACGCGCGCGAATGGCGTGCGCTCGGTGGCAGTCGGCTCGAATGCTATCGCGGGTGCGGATTCGGCAGTCTCGGTGGGTTACGGCACGTTTGTTTCCGGTGTGCAGTCCGCGGCATTCGGTTACAAGGCGAACTCGATCTCCGACCGCGGCCTGGCAATGGGCAACCTGGCGCAGATCAACGATTCTTCGCCGGACGCGATTGCGATCGGTACGCGTACGCAAGTCAACAACGACAGCGCAATCGGCATCGGCCGGGACAATCTGGTCAACGGCCTGAAGTCGGTCGTGCTGGGTAACGACAGCACTGCATCCGGCGACGGTACTTTCGTGATCGGTAACAGCGTCACGAAGCCGACGGGTAAGAACAGCGTCGTGCTCGGTTCGGGCAGCGATAGCTCGATGGACAACGTGGTTTCGGTTGGCGCGAAGGGTTCCGAGCGCAAGATCGTGAACGTGGCAACGGGCACGGCCGACACCGACGCAGTGAACGTCAAGCAGTTGAACGTATGCGGTCCTTCAGGGACGCCCTAGCAATGGACGAGTGATTCTCTGATGCTACCTGTCCACGTGGACAGCTGGGA